>NZ_JABMCI010000006.1 GCF_013359775.1 Cellulomonas humilata
AGACCGTGAGTGCCGCGCTGGCCAGCCCAGGCGTGCAGGACGCCATCGTGCACCTGGGCACCACCCAGGACGCGCCCACGTTCACCCGGTCCGTGCAGCGCCTCGTCGCCGAGCTCGACCCGGCCGCCCGGGACCGCGCGAACGAGAACCAGCGCGCCCGCCGGTTCCTGCACCTGTCCGACCAAGCCGACGGCACCCACCTGCGCGGGCTGCTCGACCGGGTAGCCGGACACCGCCAGCGCCTGGCCCTGGAAGCCACCGGCGAACGCCCCGGCACCACCACCCACGCGGCCGACAGCCCAGGCGAGGCCAGCACTGGGAGCGACGGGATGGTGCTGGAGGAGCGGACCGCCGAAC
>NZ_JABMCI010000007.1 GCF_013359775.1 Cellulomonas humilata
AGCAGGTGGTGGGGATGGCGCGGGTCGCGTCGCGGCCGGACTTCGCTCGGGCGTTGGCTCGCTGGGTCGCCGCGCAGGATCCGGGTGCGTTGGAGGCCGAGCATGAGGTGCAGCGTCGGGAGCGGTTCTTCTCGTTGTCGGTCCAGGCGGGTGGGGTGTTCTTGAAGGGTCGCCTGGACCGGGTCGCCGGGGAAACCCTGCGGGTCGCGTTGGACGCGATGGGCCAGTACGGCGACCAGACCCGCTCCCCGGGGCAAGCCTCCGCGGACGCGTTGGCGATGCTGGCCG
>NZ_JABMCI010000008.1 GCF_013359775.1 Cellulomonas humilata
CACGCCCGGGGTGTTCGCCCACGACCCGATGAACGTCGGAGCCGACCCGTTGGTGATCTGCCAGGTCCCGTCGCCCTGCGCGAACGCGACCGGGATCGAGGACCACCCGGCGTTCTGCCGGACCAGCGCGATGTCGGTCAGGCCGTTGCCGTTGAAGTCCCCGGTCACCACCCGCACGCCCGGGGTGTTCGCCCACGACCCGATGAACGTCGGAGCCGACCCGTTGGTGATCTGCCAGGTCCCGTCGCCCTGCGCGAACGCGACCGGGATCGAGGACCACCCGGCGTTCTGCCGGACCAGCGCGATG
>NZ_JABMCI010000009.1 GCF_013359775.1 Cellulomonas humilata
AGCAGGTGGTGGGGATGGCGCGGGTCGCGTCGCGGCCGGACTTCGCTCGGGCGTTGGCTCGCTGGGTCGCCGCGCAGGATCCGGGTGCGTTGGAGGCCGAGCATGAGGTGCAGCGTCGGGAGCGGTTCTTCTCGTTGTCGGCTCAGCCGGGTGGGGTGTTCTTGAAGGGTCGCCTGGACCGGGTCGCCGGGGAAACCCTGCGGGTCGCGTTGGA
>NZ_JABMCI010000010.1 GCF_013359775.1 Cellulomonas humilata
CCGGAGCAGCGTGTGGACAGTCGGGCGGGTGTACTCGAAGTCCCCGGACACCACCCGCACGCCCGGGGTGTTCGCCCACGACCCGAAGCACGTCGCAGCCGACCCGTTGGTGATCTGCCCGGTCCCGTCGCCCTGCGCGAACGCGACCGGGATCGAGGACCACCCGGCGTTCTGCCGAACCAGCGCGATGTCGGTCAGACCGTTGCCGTTGAAGTCCCCGGTCACAACCCGCACGCCCGGGGTGCTCGCCCACGACCCGATGAACGTCGGAGCCGACCCGTTGGTGATCTGCCACGTCCCGTCGCCCTGCGCGAACGCGACCGGGATCGACGCCCACCCCGCG
>NZ_JABMCI010000011.1 GCF_013359775.1 Cellulomonas humilata
CCGGGGACTTCAACGGCAACGGCCTGACCGACATCGCGCTGGTCCGGCAGAACGCCGGGTGGTCCTCGATCCCGGTCGCGTTCGCGCAGGGCGACGGGGCCTGGCAGATCACCAACGGGTCGGCTCCGACGTTCATCGGGTCGTGGGCGAACACCCCGGGCGTGCGGGTGGTGACCGGGGACTTCCACGGCACCGGCCTGACCGCCACCGCGCTGGCCCGGCAGAACGCCGGGTGGTCCTCGATCCCGGCCGCGTTCGCGCAGGGCGACGGGACCTGGCAGATCACCAACGGGTCGGCCCCGACGTTCATCGGGACGTGGGCGAACACCCCGGGCGTGCGGGTGGGCTCCGGGGACTTCAACGATAACGGCCTCAGGGACATAGCC
>NZ_JABMCI010000012.1 GCF_013359775.1 Cellulomonas humilata
GAGCTGGAGCCGCTCGACCGCGACGCCGCCGAAGACCATCGCGCCGATCCGCCCGTTCCCGAGCGGGAGGGCCTCGGTCCAGGCCGACGCCGGGGCGTCGTAGCGCAGGGTCGTCTCGGTCACGGGTCTCCAGGGCTGCCGAGGAAGAACCCGGTGTGAGGCGGCTGGTTGTAGGCCGTGTTCTGCCACGCGATCGCCACGCGGTACGTCTGGTCGTGCAGCAGGGTCCAGACGCGGGTGGTGGTCGGCGTCGGGGTGGCGTAGATCCGCAGC
>NZ_JABMCI010000013.1 GCF_013359775.1 Cellulomonas humilata
GATGGTGGTGCCCAGCGGGGGCCGGCCCAGGCCGACCGCGCGGAGCGGCCCGATCTCCCGGGTCCGCTCGATGACCGACAGGGCGAGCGTGTTGACGATGCCGAGCACCGCGATGACGCCCGGCAGGCCGAGCAGCGCGTAGAGGATCACGAGCACGCGGTCCACCTGCGCGGCCAGGTCGGACACGAACTCCGCGCTGTCCAGCACCGACACCGCGGCGTACGGGCGCACGGTCGCGGTGAGCTTCCCGCAGAGCGCACCGACGTCGGCTCCGTCGGCGGCCGTGACGAACAAGGTGGTCAGGAGCTGCTCGTCGACCGAGAACAGGGCGTCCAGCACCGTCTGCGAGACCACGAACGGCACCC
>NZ_JABMCI010000014.1 GCF_013359775.1 Cellulomonas humilata
CACGCCCGGGGTGTTCGCCCACGACCCGATGAACGTCGGAGCCGACCCGTTGGTGATCTGCCAGGTCCCGTCGCCCTGCGCGAACGCGACCGGGATCGAGGACCACCCGGCGTTCTGCCGGACCAGCGCGATGTCGGTCAGACCGTTGCCGTTGAAGTCCCCGGTCACCACCCGCACGCCCGGGGTGTTCGCCCACGACCCGATGAACGTCGGAGCCGACCCGTTGGTGATCTGCCACGTCCCGTCGCCCTGCGCGAACGCGACCGGGATCGACGCCCACCCCGCGTTCTGCCGCACCAACGCGATGTCCGTGAGGCCGTTGCCGTTGAAGTCCCCGGTGACCACCTTCACCCCGGCGGTGTTCGCCCAGGAGCCGATGAACGTCGGC
>NZ_JABMCI010000015.1 GCF_013359775.1 Cellulomonas humilata
CGGGTGCGCAGGTCGGTGGACAGGCGGGCGAGCTCGCCCACGGCCTGACCCATCTGACCGAGCACCTCCGAGGACGACGCCGCCGACGAGGCGACCCCGCCGATGTTCACCGCGATCTCCCCCGACCCCGTCGCCGCCTCCGCCACACCCCGCGACATCTCGTTCGTCGTGGCCGTCTGCTCCTCGACCGCCGAGGCGATCGTCAGCTGGTAGTCGTTGATCGAGGCGATGATCGCCGCGATCTGCCCGATCGCCGCCACCGCCCCCGTGGTGTCCGCCTGAATGGCCTCCACCCGCCGCGCGATGTCCTCCGTGGCCCGCGCCGTCTCCGAGGCCAGCTCCTTGACCTCCCCGGCCACCACCGCGAACCCCTTGCCCGCCTCACCCGCACGAGCCGCCTCGATCGTGGCGTTCAACGCCAACAAGTTCGTCTGCTCCGCGATGCTCGTGATCGTCTTGACCACGTTCCCGATCTGCTGGCTCGACTCCCCCAACCGCGCCACCTGATCGTTCGCCGACTCCGCCGCCGCCGTCGCCTGACCCGCCACCTTCGCCGCCAGGTTCGCGTTCTGCGCGATCTCCCGGATCGAGGCACCCATCTGCTCCGCACCCGCCGCCACCGCCTGCACGTTGCGAGACACCTGCTC
>NZ_JABMCI010000016.1 GCF_013359775.1 Cellulomonas humilata
CGGCGGGCGGTGCTGTCCGGGTTGCGGCCGGTGGACGGGGTGCTCGCCGGAGTCCGGTCGGCGGTGCTGCTCGCCGAACGGGACTCCACCACCTGGCAGCGCCCCGGGGTCGCCTCGTTCGAGGCCGCACACGGGTCGGCCACGCGTGCGGGTCTGCCCGGGGCCAGGCGGGACATCGCCCAGGCCGACGTGCTCGCGACCATGCCCGCGGTCGCCGGTGCGGTGCAGTCCGGGGCGATGCCCGTCGGGCACCTGGACGCGTTCGCCCGGATCAGCGCCGGCGCCTCCCAGACCGTCAACGACGCCCTGGTCAACCCGTCGGTGCAGGACGCCATCGTGCACCTGGGCACCACCCAGGACGCGCCCACGTTCACCCGGTCCGTGCAGCGCCTCGTCGCCGAGCTCGACCCGGCCGCCCGGGACCGCGCGCACGAGAACCAGCGCGCCCGCCGGTTCCTGCACCTGTCCGACCA
>NZ_JABMCI010000017.1 GCF_013359775.1 Cellulomonas humilata
CAACCGCTTGGTGCGGCCGACGTCCAGCGGGAGGCTCTCGGCGGACATGACGATCCGGGTGATGTCCGCCTCGCACAGCGCCCGGGCGAGTTCCGTCATGGGCACCGGGGTGCCGTCCTCCAGGGTCGCCGGTGCCACGGTGCCCCAGGGCAGGGCGATCAGGGCGCAGAGTCGATCTCCGGGCGCCCGCACGTCACCGGCGCTCCTGCCGTCATCGGCGAGCGTGGCGGCGCCGTCGAGCGTGCTGGCGTGCCCGCGGGCCGCGCTGGCCGCCTCGTCCAATACCCGTTGATGGGTCAGCAGCTCCGCGACCGTCTCGGCCGGCACCAGCAGGGACACGTGCGGGCGACTGACCGACCCGGTGGTGACAGACGCAGGCCCGGGTGTGCCTGACGCGGGTGCCCCACTGTCGGCGCCCACCGGCCCGACGGTCGTGGGTCGTGCCCCGGCGCACGCGCCTTCGGCCAGCATCGCCAACGCGTCCGCGGAGGCTTGCCCCGGGGAGCGGGTCTGGTCGCCGTACTGGCCCATCGCGTCCAACGCGACCCGCAGGGTTTCCCCGGCGACCCGGTCCAGGCGACCC
>NZ_JABMCI010000018.1 GCF_013359775.1 Cellulomonas humilata
GAGCTGGAGCCGCTCGACCGCGACGCCGCCGAAGACCATCGCGCCGATCCGCCCGTTCCCGAGCGGGAGGGCCTCGGTCCAGGCCGACGCCGGGGCGTCGTAGCGCAGGGTCGTCTCGGTCACGGGTCTCCAGGGCTGCCGGTCGGACCGCGGACGGGTGCGGTCCGACCGGCAGCGTAGATCAGGGCGTGCTGATGACCGGCTTGGCCGGCAGGGTGAACGGGCTGCCGAGGAAGAACCCGGTGTGAGGCGGCTGGTTGTAGGCCGTGTTCTGCCACGCGATCGCCACGCGGTACGTCTGGTCGTGCAGCAGGGTCCAGACGCGGGTGGTGGTCGGCGTCGGGGTGGCGTAGATCCGCAGC
>NZ_JABMCI010000019.1 GCF_013359775.1 Cellulomonas humilata
AACTGCATCAAGTCCTGCCCCAACGACGCGATCCAGGTGCGGCTGCGCAAGCCCACCAGCGAGCTGTGGTTCATCACCAAGCCCAAGATCGAGCAGTCGATGCTCGCCATGGCGATCATGGGCATCGTCCTGATCCAGAACATCACCATGCTCGAGGTCTGGAACAGCGTCCTCGCCCAGATCGAGGCGCTCACCGGGATCACCAGCTACGCCGTCATCTTCACCGTGGCGTTCGCCGTCGCCGTGTCGGTGCCCGTGGGCCTGCT
>NZ_JABMCI010000020.1 GCF_013359775.1 Cellulomonas humilata
CCGACAACGAGAAGAACCGCTCCCGACGCTGCACCTCATGCTCGGCCTCCAACGCACCCGGATCCTGCGCGGCGACCCAGCGAGCCAACGCCCGAGCGAAGTCCGGCCGCGACGCGACCCGCGCCATCCCCACCACCTGCTCCTGCGCCTGCGGGGTGCGCAGCACCGCCGCGACCTCCGGGGTCGCAGAGCTCGCGACCCGGGCCAGCTCGTCGAGGTGACCCAACGGCACCGACCCCGCCCGCACCCCGGCCGCGACCGTGCCCATCGAGACCAGGGCGTCGGCCTGCCGCACCACCCGGGACGCCTCACCCAGACCGGACCGGGTCACCCGGGCGTGGGCCGCCTCGAACGACCGGTCC
>NZ_JABMCI010000021.1 GCF_013359775.1 Cellulomonas humilata
GGGTCGCCTGGACCGGGTCGCCGGGGAAACCCTGCGGGTCGCGTTGGACGCGATGGGCCAGTACGGCGACCAGACCCGCTCCCCGGGGCAAGCCTCCGCGGACGCGTTGGCGATGCTGGCCGAAGGCGCGTGCGCCGGGGCGCGACCCACGACCGCGCGCGGCGAGGACCGGACGACGCCGAGGCTAGCGGCCGACGCGCCTACCCAGGCGGCCGCCGCCAACGGCGGCGGCGTCGCCACCGGCGGCGTCGCCACCGGCGCGGTGAGCCGCCCCCACCTGTCCCTGCTGGTCCCGGCCGAGACGGTCGCGGAGCTGCTCGCCCACCAGCGGGTACTGGACGAAGCAGCCAGCGCGGCCCGCGGGCACGCCACCACGCTCGACAGGGCCACCATGTTCGACGACGCCGACGGCGGGCTCGCCGGCGACGGTCGGAGCGCCAGTGGCGGGTTGGCACCCCGAGATCGCCTCTGCGCGCCGATCGCCCTGCCCTGGGGGACCGTGGCCCCGGCGACCCTGGAGGACGGCACCCCGGTGCCCATGACGGAACTCGCCCGGGCGCTGTGCGAAGCGGACATCACCCGGATCGTCATGTCCGCCGAGAGCCTCCCGCTGGACGTCGGCCGCACCAAGCGGTTGTTCACCACCGCGCAACGACGCGCCGCGACCGTGCGCGACGGGCAGTGCACCTGGAACGGGTGCGACCAGCACGCCTCACGCTGCGAGGTGCACCACATCCGCTGGTGGGACCGAGACACAGGTGCCACCTCTCTCAGCAACGCCGCGGTGTTGTGCAAGCACCACCACACCGAGGTCCACCGACTCAACCTGAGCATCACCCGCCTGGAGAAACCCCCA
>NZ_JABMCI010000022.1 GCF_013359775.1 Cellulomonas humilata
CCTCGCCCACCTCGCCCACCTCGCCCACCTCGCCCACCTCGCCCACCTCGCCCGCGATGGTCTGGTCCGACTCGGGTCGCGGTGCTCGTCCCGGGGCGTCGCCGGTGGTCCCGTCGGGTGAGCGCGTGGTGGACCTGGCCGCCGTGCAGGAGTTCCCGCTGCCCGGGGTCGACCTCGCGGCGCTGGTCGCGATGCTCGGCTCGGTGCCGGTCGCCGAGGTGTCCGGGGCCGCGCTGGTCAACGGGGTGGCGGCCTGGCAGCAGGTCGTCACGATGGCCCAGGCCGCCCAGGCGGTCTGGGTCCGTGAGCTGCAGGCCCGCACCCCGGACGCGCTGCGGCACGTCCCCGACGAGCTCGCGTGCGTCCTGGTGTCCACCAAGCGGCACGCAGAGAACACGTTCCTGCGCGCCTGGGGCACCGGACAGCACCCGGCCCTGGCCGACGCGTGGGCGGCCGGGGCGATCGACACCCGCAAGGTCGACGCGATTCTGGATGAGCTCCACCGATCCGGCACGGCGCTGGCCGGGCTACAGGTCGACGCGGTGGTGGCCGATGCGGTGCACCGGGCCACCGAGATGACCGGACCCCAGCTGACCCGGCACCTGCGCGCCACCCTGATCGCCGCCGACCCCGCCGTCGCCGAACAACGCCGGCTGGTCGAGCGACAGCGGCGCGGCGTGTTCCTGGAGCTGGCCCCCGACGCGATGGCCCGCCTGATCGCCTACCTGCCCGCCGCCGACGCCACCGCCGCATTCACCGCCATCGACGCCCTGGCCGGGCACGCCGGCGTGGACGGCGACACCCGCAGCATCGACCAACGCCGCGCCGACGCGTTCAGTGACGTGTTCACCTCGATCCTGGACCGGCAGACCACCCCGGACGGCACCGCCCTGCCCACCCGGCACGGGCAACGGGTCGCCCTGCAGGTCACCGTCGCCGCCACCACCCTCGCCGGCCTGGACGACCACCCCGCCACCCTCGGCTCCTACGGGCCGATCCCCGCCCAGGTCGCCCGCGAGCTCGCCCA
>NZ_JABMCI010000023.1 GCF_013359775.1 Cellulomonas humilata
ACGTCGGCCGCACCAAGCGGTTGTTCACCACCGCGCAACGACGCGCCGCGATCGTGCGCGACGGGCAGTGCACCTGGAACGGGTGCGACCAGCACGCGTCCCGCTGCGAGGTGCACCACATCCGCTGGTGGGACCGAGACACAGGTGCCACCTCTCTCAGCAACGCCGCGGTGTTGTGCAAGCACCACCACACCGAGGTCCACCGACTCAACCTGAGCATCACCCGCCTGGAGAAACCCCCA
>NZ_JABMCI010000024.1 GCF_013359775.1 Cellulomonas humilata
CGGCGGAGGCGGCGTACCGGTCCGCCGCCGCGCGGGTCGGCGAGAGCCAGCTCACGGGGGACGAGGAGCTCAGCCGCTGGCGGGGCGACAAGCTCGACCAGCTGCTGTTGCCGCAGTGCGCCGCAAGTGAAGAACGGCGCCTGGAGACGGCCGACATGGCGGCCTCAACGGGCGCGGCGGGGGGGGAGGTCGTCCTGGAGAGCGCCCAGGCGCTCGAGCGGAACGAGGCCGGCGCCCACGTGATCCTGGTGCGGCGGGAGACCCAGCCGGGCGACCTCCGGGGGATGATCGTCGCCGACGGCATCCTCGCGGCCCGCGGCGGAAAGACGTCTCATGCGGCCGTCGTCGCGC
>NZ_JABMCI010000025.1 GCF_013359775.1 Cellulomonas humilata
ATCGTTCGCCGACTCCGCCGCCGCCGTCGCCTGACCCGCCACCTTCGCCGCCAGGTTCGCGTTCTGCGCGATCTCCCGGATCGAGGCACCCATCTGCTCCGCACCCGCCGCCACCGCCTGCACGTTGCGAGACACCTGCTCGGCGGCCGCAGCCACCACACCCGCCTGCGCCGACGTCTCATCCGACCCCGCCGCCACCTGGTCCGACGACGCCGACAGCTCCTCCGCCGCCGCCGCCACCGTCTCGGCCGTCTCCACGACGCCACCGAGCGCGGCGCGCACCGAGTCCTGCGCCTTGTTCAGCGCGTGCGCCATCCGGCCCAGCTCGTCGTCGGAGACCACGTCGGCCCGCACGGTGAAGTCACCGGCCGCCATCGCGTTGAGGGACTTCCGCACGCGCTGCACGGCGGCGAGCACGTTGCCGGCGATCGCGAAGCCGAGCACCAGGGTGACCACGAGGGCGACGGCCAGACTCGACATGAGGATCAGGGCGGCGCGGTTGGCCTCGTCCGAGGAGGTGTCCGCCAGGCCGTCGGTGTACGCGACGGTGGAGACGACCATCTTGTCGAGGTCCCCCACGAACGCGTCGACGCGCGGCTGACCGATCTGGAGGGCGTTGGAGTAGAGGACGGAGTTGCCCGAGGTCGCGGCCGGGACCAGCTGCTCGTCGCGAATCTTGAGCCAGGCGTCGTAGTCGGTGACGAAGGCCTGCCAGCTGGGGTCCACGCCGGCCCCGGAGGCCTGGTACGCCTCCATCGCCTCCGCCATCTCGGCGTCGTTGGCGTCCTGCTTGCCCAGCCACGACTTCTCGGCAGTCGGCGAGTCCACGGCCGCCAGCTGGGCGATGATGAGCCGCGCCTGTGCCTGGCCGAGCTGGATCTTGACCCGGGTCCCGACGATGTCCGACTGGATCATCGCGAGCGTCCGGGTGTCCGCCGCCGCCGCGCGCAGCGCGGTGACGGCGTAGGCGCCGGACCCGATCGCCACGACGGCGAGCAGGAGGATCGCGGTGAGGATCTTGGTGCGCACGGAGCGGTTCCGGAACCACGACCCGGAGCGGCGGGAGGCCGGAGCGGTGCTCGACGGGTGGGTGGTGCTCATGGGGCTGGCTCCTCGGTGTGCGATCTGGCGTCGGCCCACCGATCGGCCGGATCCGCACGGAACTGAGCCCTCGCGCGACGACGCCCCGCCGCGGTGTGCGGCGGGGCGTCGGTCTGCCTGGGTCTATCCGGATACCGGTCAGAAGGTGAAGGCGGACACCCGGGTGCGCAGGTCGGTGGACAGGCGGGCGAGCTCGCCCACGGCCTGACCCATCTGACCGAGCACCTCCGAGGACGACGCCGCCGACGAGGCGACCCCGCCGATGTTCACCGCGATCTCCCCCGACCCCGTCGCCGCCTCC
>NZ_JABMCI010000026.1 GCF_013359775.1 Cellulomonas humilata
CGCTTGCGGGCGGCGGGCACGAAGCGTTCGGGTCCGATGGCCAGGCCGATGTTCCGGTGCCCGAGGGAGATCAGGTGGCGGAAGGCGAGGTCGAGGGCGGCGGAGTCGTCGGTGGACACCGAGGGGGCGTCGACGCCGTCGGCGTGGCCGTTGATCAAGACGATGGGCATGCCGCGGGAGCGCAGCCGGTGGTAGCGGTCCTTGGAGGCGGTGGTGTCGGCGTGCAGGCCGGAGACGAACACGATGCCGTCGACGTTGTGCTCCAGGAGCATCTCGACGTACTGGTCCTCGGTGGTGCCGCCGGGGGACTGGGTGCACAGCAGGGGGGTGTAGCCGCGTTCGGTGAGCATGGTCTCGATGACCTGGGCGAAGGCGGGGAAGACGGGGTTGGACAGCTCGGGGACCACGAGGCCGACCAGGCCGGCGGAGCGGGTGCGTAGCTTCTCGGGTCGTTCGTAGCCCAGGACGTCCAGGGCGGCGAG
>NZ_JABMCI010000027.1 GCF_013359775.1 Cellulomonas humilata
GACGAGCACGGCGGTCCTGCCCGACTGCGCGAGCGCGTCACGCGTGGCGGACAGATCGCCGAGCGGGACACCCTCGGCGGACATCAGGCGCTGGTTGCCGACGAGCACCCGGTGACCGTTCACCGTGGCGCCGGCGCCGTGGCCAGGAACGTTCCGGAAGTCGTCGGCGGAGAGCACGGCAGCGTCGAGCCGTGCGGCGTGCGCGACGACGGCGCGCGCCAGGGGGTGCTCCGACTCGCGTTCCACGGCGGCCGCCAGCGCGAGGACCTCCAGCTCGGGAAGGTGGTCGACGATCAGGTCCGTGACCTCGGGCTCGCCCTTGGTCAGGGTGCCGGTCTTGTCCATCACCACGGTGTCGATGCGTGCCGAGGTCTCCAGCGCGGTGGCGTTCTTGAACAGGACGCCGCGGCGGGCACCCAGGCCGGTGCCGACCATGATGGCGGTCGGGGTGGCAAGGCCGAGGGCGTCGGGGCAGGTGATCACGACCACGGTGATGGCGAACAGCATCGCGGTCGGCACGCTGGCCCCGGCGAGGGTCCAGGCGAGGAACGTGACGGTCCCGCCGACGAGGGCCACGAGCACGAGCCAGAACGCCGCGCGGTCGGCCAGCCGTTGGCCGGGCGCCTTGGAGTTCTGCGCCTCCTGGACCATGGCGACGATCTGAGCCAGGGCGGTGTCCGAGCCGACCTTGGCCGCCCGCACCCGCAGCGTCCCTGTGGTGTTGATCGATGCACCGATGACCTCCGAGCCCGGCGCCTTGGGCACCGGCAGGCTCTCGCCGGTGACCATCGACTCGTCGACCTCGGACTCGCCCGCCTCGACGACCGCGTCGACGGGGATCTTCGCGCCGGGCCGCACCAGCAGCAGGTCGCCGACGAGGACGTCCCCCGTGGGGACCTCGACCTCGACGCCGTCCCGCAGGACGACCGCCGTGTCGGGGGCCAGCTCGAGCAGTGTCCGGACGGCGTCGTTCGCGCCGCCCCGGGCTCGCATCTCGACCCAGTGGCCCAGCAGGACGAACGTCGTCAGGACGGTGGCGGCCTCGTAGAAGACCTCACCGCCGCCGGTCAGGGTGATCCCCAGGCTGTAGAGCCACCCGGTGCCGACGCCGACCGCGACCAGGACCATCATGTCGAGCGTCCGCGCCCGCAGCGCCCGGTAGGCGCCGTCGAAGAAGATCCACGCCGAGTAGAAGATCACCGGCAGCGAGAGCAGCAGGCTGAACACGTCGTCGCGCAGACCGAACGGGGTGCCTGCCGAGAACCCGAGCAGCTCGCGGCCGATGGGCGACCACAGCAGGATCGGGATCGACAGCAGCAGCGCGACCAGGAAGCGGTTGCGCATGTCGCGGACCATGTCCGCCATCGAGCCGCTGCCGTGGTGACCGCCGTGGCCCATCGCGTCCTGGGCCGACATCGGAGCGGTCGCACCGAGGCCGCCGTGGTGCCCGGGGTGTTGAGCGAGCGCGTGCTCCGCGATCGGCTCGGAGGTCGCCCGGTGCAGGCCCTCCACGTCCAGGACTGTCGTCTCGACCTTCATGACCGCTCCTCTGTCTCCTCGAACCGCCTTCGTCGTATACCCCATGGGGGTATCTTACTGGTGGCATAACGCGCGTCCCTGCTGGGAACTTCCCGGCCGACCATGAAGACTCGATGAAGCCGTGGCCCGAGCGGTCGTGGTCCCGCGGCCCGAGGGGATCGACCGGAGACACTGTGTGACATGTCCCCGCAGACGCCGTCGCCCCGGCGGGCCCTCGTCATCGACGACGAGAAGGCCTTGGCCACCCTCGTCGCCGGCTACCTCGAACGGGACGGGTTCGAGGTGCACCTCGCCCACGACGGCCCCGCGGGCCTCACCGCGGCGCGATCGGTCGACCCGGACGTCGTCGTGCTGGACCTGGGACTCCCCGGCCTCGACGGTGTCGAGGTCTGTCGCCGGCTGCGCACGTTCTCCGACTGCTACGTGGTGATGCTCACCGCCCGGAGCGAGGAGGTCGACACCCTGATCGGCCTGTCGGTGGGTGCCGACGACTACATGACCAAGCCGTTCAGCCCTCGCGAGCTGCAGGCACGCATCGCCGCTCTGCTCCGCAGACCGAGACACGCCCCTCAGGGCATCGAGCCACCGCGCGACGCGCTGCGCATCGGCTCCCTCTCGATCGATCTGCCTGCCCGGGAGGTCCTCCTGGAGGGCGAGCCCGTGCCGCTCACCCGGACGGAGTTCGACGTGCTCGCGGCGCTGGCACTGTCCCCGCAGCTCGTGTTCAGCCGCCGCGTCCTGATCGAAGCGGTGTGGGGCGAGAACTGGGTGGGCGACGAGCACCTGGTCGACGTCCACGTGCTGCACGTGCGCCAGAAGCTCGGCGACACGGCCGACGCGCAGCGGTACATCCGCACCGTCCGGGGTGTCGGCTACCGCATCGGCACCGGCGGATGAGGCCGCCAGGATGGGGACTGGCCGGCAGGCTGCTGGCGGCGATGACCGTCGTCGTCCTGGCCGGCGGGGTCACCGCGTGGATCGTCGCCGGAGCGGTCGGACCCGTGGTCTTCCACCAGCACATGGGCGAGGCCGGCATGGGCGCGGGCCCCGGCGTCGTGCAGCACGCCGAGGAGGCGTTCCAGTCGTCCAGCGCGCTGGCCCTGGCCATCGGCCTGGCCGCCTCCGTGGTCGCATCCCTCGCCGTGAGCGTCTTCCTGACCCGGCGCATCGCCTCCTCGCTCGGCACCCTGACCTCCGCCGCGACCAGCATCGCGGCCGGACATCTCGACTCGCGCGTGGACCGCCCGGCGCTGGGTGCCGAGTTCGACCAGCTCGCCGACGCCTTCAACGACATGGCGCGCCAGCTCGAGGCCGGCGACGCCCTGCGGCAGCGTCTGCTCGCCGATGTGGCCCACGAGGTCCGCACCCCGGTCGCAGTCATCGGCGCCTACCTGGAAGGGCTCGAGGACGGGGTGACCACCCTGACACCGCAGACCGTGAGCGTGCTGCGCGACCAGGGCGCCCGGCTGGCACGCCTCGCCGCCGACCTCGCGGCCGTCACCCGGGCGGAACAGGGCACCCGCAGCCTGGTCCTCGCGCCCGCCTCACCGCACGAGCTCCTGTCCGCGGCACTCGCCGCTGCCCGCAGCAGCTACGCCTCCGCCGGTGTCGAGCTGACGTTCGACGTGGACCCAGGTGTGCCGGCCGTCGTCGTCGATGCGGATCGGATGAGCCAGGTGCTGGGCAACCTGCTCGACAACGCCGTTCGGCACACGCCGCGCGGCGGATCGGTGCGCCTCGGCGCCCACCTGACCGAGGCGGGTCTCGTCCGCCTGACGGTCGCCGACACCGGAGAAGGCATCGACCCCGAGCACCTCGGCCTCGTCTTCGAGCGCTTCTACCGCGTCGACACGGCGCGGGACCGCGACAGCGGCGGCTCCGGGATCGGGCTGGCGATCGTGCGCGCGATCGTCGTCGCCCACGGTGGCACCGTCACGGCCCACAGCGCCGGAGCGGGCTGTGGATCGCGGTTCGACATCGACCTCGTGCCCGCACCCGGTCAGCCGGCCTGAACGACCAGCCCCCGGGCACCCGACGCCGGGCTGGGCAGGCCATGAAGTTTCGATGGAGGTTCGGGTCCCGGACCCACAGGTCCCAGGTGCGCGGCCCTCGGCCGGTCGAGAGTTCTGACGGAACCGTTCTCGAGGAGCTCGCATGCACCCCGCCTTTGTCCGCCTGCCCGCCGTCGTGGCACTCGCCACGTCGCTGATCGGCTACCCCGCTCTCGCCTTCGCGACGCCGCCGAGCACAGCGACGCTGATCAGCGCGGGCGCCGAGCCGGCTGACCCCTCCGCGCCCGCTCACGACATGAGCGACATGGAAGGGATGGACCACGGCGAGGCCGATACCGAGCCGGACGAGCCGGCTGCCGGGCACGACGAGCACGGTGGGAGCACCGGCGGGAACGCCGACGCGACGCCCACCTCCGACCGCCCCCGAGCGGCCGTCCTGTCGACCTTCGTCGGCCTGAACGCAGCCGTGCTGGTCACCGCTGCGGTGCTCCGCCGCCGGGACCGCGATCGCCCCCGCCACCGGCCCCGCCCGGCCGCCACCCCGACCGCTGCCTGACCCTCGCGAAGGACACCCCGATGACCACGCTCACTCCGCCGCCGGCCCCGGTCGCCGCAGTCGACCCGGACGTCTCGCCGGGCCCGGACCTGACCCCGCCGCCGGTGGGCCGCAACCTGATGACGATCCCGTGGGTCGCCCGCTCCCTGCGGTCCGGCTGGTACCCCAAGATCTTCCAGATCCCCGTCGCGGCGGTCTTCGGACTGGTCGCCTATCAGCTCCTGGTCGGCCCCGACGTGGCCCACGAGAACGCCGGCACCGCGCTGATGTGGGTGCTGTGGTGGCCGGTCATCCCGATCGTGTTCGTCCTGCTGGGCCGCTTCTGGTGCGCCGTCTGCCCGTTCGGCGCCATCTCCGACTTCGCGCAGAAGTGGGTCGGGGTCAACCGGCCTGTCCCCAACTTCCTGAAGAACAACGGCATTTGGATCATCGACGCGTCGTTCCTGGCGATCACGTGGGCCGACCACGTCTGGGGCGTCGTGGAGTCACCGTGGGGATCCGGAGTCCTCCTCCTGCTGCTCACGACCGCCGTGATCGCCTCCGGTGCACTCTTCCAGCGACGCACGTTCTGCCGGTACCTGTGCTTCCTCGGCGGCCTGTCGGGCAACTACGCCCGCACCGGCATGGTCGAGCTGCGTGCCGACTCCGGGATCTGCAAGACCTGCACGGCCAAAGCCGTCTGCTACAACGGCAACGACAAGGTCGCGGGGTGCCCGCTGTTCACGTTCCCCCGCACGATGGAGGACTCGGCGAACTGCAACCTGTGCGCCAACTGCATCAAGTCCTGCCCCAACGACGCGATCCAGGTGCGGCTGCGCAAGCCCACCAGCGAGCTGTGGTTCATCACCAAGCCCAAGATCGAGCAGTCGATGCTCGCCATGGCGATCATGGGCATCGTCCTGATCCAGAAC
>NZ_JABMCI010000028.1 GCF_013359775.1 Cellulomonas humilata
CGGGGTCGCAGAGCTCGCGACCCGGGCGAGCTCGTCGAGGTGCCCCAACGGCACCGACCCCGCCCGCACCCCGGCCGCGACCGTGCCCATCGAGACCAGGGCGTCGGCCTGCCGCACCACCCGGGACGCCTCACCCAGACCCGAGCGCATCGAACGCGCCTGGGCCGCCTCGAACGACCGGTCCCCCGGCCGCAGACTGTCCCCCGCATCGCGGTCCGCGACCAGCAGGTGCGCCCGTGCCTCGGCCAACGCCGCCTCCGAGGCCCGCACCACCGCCAGCACCGACGCCCGGTCCGCACCCGTCCACGCCCGCGAATCCCGAGCCACGACAGCCAG
>NZ_JABMCI010000029.1 GCF_013359775.1 Cellulomonas humilata
CGACGGCGTCGACGCCCCCTCGGTGTCCACCGACGACTCCGCCGCCCTCGACCTCGCCTTCCGCCACCTGATCTCCCTCGGGCACCGGAACATCGGCCTGGCCATCGGACCCGAACGCTTCGTGCCCGCCGCCCGCAAGCGATCCGAGTTCGCCCTCAACCTGCAGCGCCACCTCGGTCAGGACGACCCCGACCCCCACGTCGTGACCACACTGTTCACCGTCGAAGGCGGCCAAGCCGCCGCCCTGGAGCTCATCGACTCCGGACACACCGCCATCATCTGCGGCTCCGACCTCATGGCTCTCGGAGCCATCCGCGCCGCCCGCACCCGCGGCCTGAGCGTCCCCGGCGACCTCTCGGTCGTCGGCTTCGACGACTCCCCGCTCATCGCGTTCACCGACCCACCCCTGACCACCGTGCGCCAACCCGTGCTGGCCATGGGCCACGCCGCCGTGTCCGCCCTCGTCAACGAGATCACCGGCACCCCCGCCTCCCGCACAGAGCTCACCTTCCATCCCGAGCTCATCGTGCGCGGGTCCACCGGAGCCGCACGCGCGGGCTGACCGGGCTACGCCAGCCGCCAGACCTGCACGCCGGGTCCGTCGGCCGGCAGCACCAGCCGCCCGTCGACGAGCGGCAGCTCTGCGCCGCCGTAGAGGTTCTGCGCCGTCGCCCCCGGCGCGAGCAGGTGGCCGGGGAGCAGAGCACCCTGCCAGGGCGTGCGCGCGAGGAGCACCAGGACGCGCTCGTCGGGCGTCTCGCGCAGGAACGCCACCGCGTCGTCCGTCACGACGGCCCAGCGCAGGCCACCGGTGCGCAGCGCCCCGGAGGAGCGGCGCAGCGCAGACAGGCGTCGGTAGGTCTCGAAGGTCGAGGCGTCCCAGCGCGGGCCGCCACCGGCGTCGATCTCGTCCCACGGCATGCTCGCGCGCGCGTGCTCGCCGTTGGCGCCGGTCAGACCGCCCTCGTCCCCCGCGAACACCACGGGGGTGCCGGGATAGGTGAAGAGCAGGGCGGCGGCCAGCTCGGCGCGCTCCCGGGTGCCGACGACGGTGCGGAGGCGGGCGGTGTCGTGCGACGCCAGCATGTTCCACTGGTGCCGCGTCACCGACCAGGGCACGGCGGAGTCGAAGTCCCGCATCGAGTCGACCATCGCCTGCCCACCGCGACGGGGCACGGTGACCGGCATCCCGACGAACGGCAGGGTGCTGTCCGGCTCGACCAGCCATGACCAGACCGGCCGCGTGAACGCCGAGTAGTTCATGTTCACGTGCCAGCCGCCGACGCCCATGTCCGAGCCTGCGTCGTGGAAGTGCTCCGAGACGAGGACCACGTCGGGGTCGTGCGCGCGCATCGTCGCCCGGATCAGCTTGGCGACCTCGTGCGTCTGGTCCTGGCTGCCGTAGCGGCCGGTCATGTTCGCGACGTCGATCCGCCACCCGTCCAGGTGGTAGGGCGCGCGCATCCACCGCGCGATGACCGACCCGGGACCGTCGACCATCCGAGCCGCCAACCCCGGGGCGGACCAGTCGAGCTTGGGCAGCGAGGCGTGCTCCAGCCAGCCGACGTAGCCGGGCGCCTCGTCGGTCCGGTAGTAGAACCGGGCCTCCTCACTCGACGGATCGGCCTGCGCGCGGACGAACCACTCGTGCCCGGCGCCGGTGTGGTTGGTGGTGAGGTCCCCGACCAGCCGCATCCGGCGCGCGTGCAGGGCGGCGGACAACGAGGCGAGCGCGGCGTCGCCACCGAGCAGAGGGTCGACGTGGTCGAACGTGCTGGCGTCGTACCGGTGGTTGGACCTGGCCGGGAAGACGGGCGTGAGGTACAGGGTGTCGACGCCCAGGCGCTGGAGGTGGTCGAGCCGCGACTCGATCCCCGGCAGGTCGCCGCCGAACAGCTGGGACGAGGTGTCGCGGCCGAGGGCGGCCGGCTCGGTCCCCCAGGCCACGGGCTGTGCCCAGTCCGGCAGGGGGCCGACGGGCTCGCCGTGGTGGCCCGTCGACCGGGCGAACCGGTCCGGGAACACCTGGTACACGAACGCCGAGTCCAGCCACGCCGGCGCCGGGTCGTGCACCGTCAGGCGGAAGTCCGCGGCGTCCGGGACATCGCGCTCGTGCACCCCGCGGCCGTTGAGCCACCGGTAGCCGCCGGGCTCGTCGAGCAGGAACCGGTAGCTGGTGAGCGGGTTGTGCACCAGGACGTCGGCGACGTACCACCGCTCGTGCTCGGTGACCCGGTCCAGCCGCGCCTGCTCGAGCCGGGGTTCCCCGTCCCGGACGGTCCGCAGCCACACCGCACGCTCGGCACCCGCCGCCGGGACACGGACCCGGACCGGCACCCGCTCGCCGAGCGCGGCCCCGGGAGGCGCGTACAGCGGCGACCCGTCGTGGTGCGGGTCGTCGAGCAGGTGCCCGACCGGGCCGTGCACCGCCGTCATCCCTTGACCGAGCCTGCTGTCAGGCCGGCGACGATGTACTTCTGCAGGAAGAGGAACAGCAGGATCACGGGGATGGCCGCGAGCACGGCACCGGCGGCGAACAGGCCCCAGTCCGCGGTCCGCTCGTCGGCGGCCCAGTAGTAGAGCCCGACGGCGAGCGTGAAGTCCTCGTTGCGCTGCAGGACCACCTTGGCGACGAGGAACTCCCCGAACGTCCCGATGAACGACAGCAGCCCGACCACCGCGAGGATGGGCGCCACCAGCCGCAGGATGATCGTCCAGAAGATCTGCGCGTGGGAGGCGCCGTCGATCTTCGCCGCCTCGTCGAGCTCCCGTGGGACGGTGTTGAAGAACCCGTACATGAGGAACGTGTTCACCCCGAGGGCGCCGCCCAGGTAGACGGCGATGAGCCCGTACCGGCTGTTGAGGCCGAGCGCGGGGAACACGTCGCCGACCGCCAGGAGCAGGAGGAAGATCGCGACGAAGGCCAGCATCTGCGGGAAGATCTGCACGATCAGCAGGCTGGTCAGGCTCGCGCGCCGACCCTGGAACCGGAACCGCGAGAACGCGTACGCCGCCGCTCCGCCCATGAGCACCGTGCCGACCGAGGTCACCGTGCAGATGATCAGGGAGTTGACGAACCAGCTGCCGTACCCGCGGCCCCACAGGTCGCGGTAGTTCTCCAGGTCGATCGTGCGGAACAGCTGGTTCGACCCGGTCAGCGTGCCGCCCGGGTTGAGTGACGCCGAGAGCACGTACACGAGCGGCAGGACGCAGGCCGCGATCGTCACGACGGCGACGACGTGCCGCCAGCCGACCTCGAGCCACCAGCGCCGCCCACGCAGCTGCAGGTCCCGCTCCACGGCGGTGTCGGCCATCTCAGATCTCCTCGAGGGTGCGGGTACGGCGGAAGCCGAGCCAGGTGATGAGGCCGACGACCACGAAGATCAGGATCGACAGCGCGCTCGCCAGGCCGTACTGCTTGGTGCCGCTCTCGAAGGCCACGGAGTAGACCATCGAGATGAGGATGTCGGTGTGGCCCACCACGACCGGTGTCCCGACGAAGTTGGGGCCGCCGCCGGTCAGCATGTAGATGAGCGTGAAGTTGTTGAAGTTGAACGCGAACGAGGAGATCAGCAGCGGCGCCACCGAGATCATGAGCAGCGGCAGCGTCATGGAGCGGAGGATGCGCAGCTTGCCCGCACCGTCGATGCGTGCGGCCTCGATGGTGTCCTCCGGGATCGACTGCAGCGCGCCGGTGCAGACCAGGAACATGTACGGGAAGCCCAGCCAGAGGTTGACCATGAGGATCGACACCTTGGCCAGCCACGGATCCGTCAGCCACGGGATGTTCGCACCCCCCAGCAGCACCTCGTTGATGTAGCCGAAGCTCGGGTTGAGCATGCCCTTCCAGACCAGCGCGGAGAGGAACCCCGGGAAGGCGTACGGGAGGATCAGCAGCGACCGGTAGATCTTCCGGCCGCGGACGCGGGGGTCGTTGAACACGATCGCGAGGAACAGCCCGAGGGCGAACGTGGTGACCACCGACAGCGCCGCGAACACGAACGTCCAGGCGGTGATCTGCAGGAACGGCCCCGTCAGCCGGGGGTCGTTGAAGACGCGCGTGAAGTTCTCGAAGCCGACCCCGACCCGCCAGCCCGGGGTGAGCCGGTCGCCGTCCTCCGAGACGAAGTTGCCGGTGTCGGACGGGGTGTACGTCTCGCCCGTCGCCGTGTCGGTGAACGTGTCGGTCTCGGGGTCGTACACCAGCGTCGGCTGGTAGACGTAGCCGGTCGAGCCGTCCTGGGTACGCACCGACCCGTCGGCGGAGTCGTCGGAGAGCGGGACGCGCAGGGCGGTGATCGCCTCCTGGTCCTCGGCGATCCCGGCGAACCCGAGGACCTCCCAGCCGGGGACGGCGGTGGCCCGGTCACCGTCGACCGAGGCGCCGTCGATCGGCGCGAACGGTTCCTCTGCCGTGCCGACCTCGACCTCACCGTCCTGCACGATCGCGAAGCCGAGCTCGTCGCCGCTGCGCACCACGGTCACCGGTAGCGTCGGTGAGCCCTCGACGCGGGTCTCGGTCTGGATCGCGATCGACTCGATGGCGTCGGACTTGGTCGAGTTGTGGCCGTCGCCGTAGTTCGTGAACGCCACGTAGCCCGTGTAGACCATGACGAACAGCTGGTAGACCAGCAGGAAGAGCAGGCCGGGGATCAGGTACTTCGCGGGGATCGCGCGGCGCGAGAAGTAGGCCCAGTTCACGACGACGAGCGCGAGGGCGAGGAACGCGACGATGCCCCAGGACTCGACCGCCAGGGCGGTCAGGATGCCGTAGACACCCAGCGCGTCCACGAGGGCGATGAGGACGAGCTTGACGACGAAGCCCGCCGAGAAGTTCCGGGCGTGGGAGCCGTCACCGCGGGAGCGGCGCGGCGACCGGACGCCGGGTTCCTCCGGAGGGGCGGGGGGCGCCACGGTCTGCTGGTCGGTCATGCGGGTCCTCCGGGACGCGGGTCACTGCTGCAGGGATCGCCGCGACGGTGCGGCGAGGGCAAGGACATCCCGCCGGGCGGCTGTGCGCCACCCGACGGGACGTCCTGGACCGTCAGACCTTGTCGACGGCGTCCTGGATGTTGGTCACCATCGTGTTCCATGCGCTGGCCGGCTCGGCCTGGCCGCTGATGATCTGCGCCTCGGTGGCGCCCCAGAAGGCCCAGACGGTGCTCATGGCCGGGATGGCCGGCATGGGCGCACCGGTCGAACCGGCGTCGTTGAAGCCCTTGAGGATCGGGTCCTCGACCTTGGCGGCGGAGGCGGCGTTGGCGGGCATGCGGCCACCCTCAGCGAACAGCATGTCCTGCGCGGCCTCGGTGGACAGGTAGTTCACGACGAGCTCGTTGGCGAGGACCGGGTTCTCCGACTTGGCCGAGATGAACACGCCCTGGACCCCGACGAACGGCTGGGCGGGCTGGCCGCCGGCGCTCGGGACGGGGAGCACGGAGATGTCCATGCCCGCCTCGGCGAACGCCGAGGTGTTCCACGGGCCGGTGATCATGTACGGCGCCTGGCCGTCCAGGAACGCCTGCTTCGCCTTCTCGCCGTCGACGTTCAGGTCGAGGACCTTGTCCGTGCCCAGCTTGGCCAGGTAGGCGGCGAACGCGTCACCGGCGGGGCCGCCGAGGGCGAGCGTGTCGGTGTAGGAGCCGTCCGCGGACTGCTCGAACACCGGGGCGCCGAACGAGGTCTGCAGCGGGTACAGGTGGTACGGGTCGGACGCCTCGCCCTGCTGGATCAGCACGGAGAACGGGGTGCCCGTGCCCTTGGCCTGGGCGACCAGCTCGTCGAACGTCGCCGCGGTGGTCTCCGTGAGGAGCGCGTTGTTGCGGACCAGCGCGATGTTCTCGATGGAGATCGGCGTGCCGTAGATCTTGCCGTCGTAGGTGACGCCGGCGATGGCCGAGTCGGAGAAGTCCGCCGCCTTGTCGCCCAGCTCGATGGGGGCCACGACGCCGTTGTTGACCCACTCGCCGAGGCCGTCGTGCGCCGAGACGATGATGTCCGGGCCCTCGCCCGTCGGGACCTGCGCGACGAAGTCCTTGCCGATGTCGCCCGAGGCCTTCTGCACGAGCTCGACCTCGACACCGGTCTCCTCGGTGAAGGCGGCGACGACCGGCTCCATCTCGTTGATGCGGGTGTCGTCGACCCACATCGTCAGCGTGCCGGAAGCCGTCGCCTCGGCGGCGGCGCTGGTCTCGGTGTCAGCCGGGTCGGCGGACCCGGAGCAGGCGGCGAGCGCGAGCGTGATGCCCAGGGCCGCAGCGGTGAGGGGGATGCTCCGTCGCATCGTGAGTCTCCTAGATCGTGAGAATGCCGCTCGGCAGATCCCGACGATCGACCGGCGCTGGCGTGATGTCGTGACGGTAACCTCGTTGTCTCATCGGCTGCAAGTCGTTACGGTAAGTTGCAGCGAACTGTTGCAGAAGCGTGATTAACGGTGATCCTCCGGCTTCTTGCGTCGGTTGCGACCCCGGACAAAGGAGTGACGTGGCCCCCACCGTGCCCATCGTGCGTACCCGTCTGACGGATCTGGCCGAGCAGGCCGGTGTCAGCACGGCCACGGTGTCCCGGGTCCTGAACGGCAAGCACGGCGTGTCCGCCCAAGCCCGCCAAGCCGTCCTCGCCGCCCTGGACGTCCTGGGCTACGAACGACCCGAGAAGCTACGCACCCGCTCCGCCGGCCTGGTCGGCCTCGTGGTCCCCGAGCTGTCCAACCCCGTCTTCCCCGCCTTCGCCCAGGTCATCGAGACCATGCTCACC
>NZ_JABMCI010000030.1 GCF_013359775.1 Cellulomonas humilata
CGTGACCGTAGGACCGGGCCCGCCGGTACAACCGGCCGCGGCCGCGGGTGGTCTCGCCCGAGCGCACGACCACCGGCAGCTGCTCGGTCACCAGCCGCCCGAGCCGCCGCCCGCGCCACAGGGCGGTCACGACGACGACGAGGAGCAGCTGGAGCGCGAGCACGCCGACCACCGGCGGCAGCAGCTGGCCGGGGGCGGCGCCGGCGGACGCGTCGCCCGCTCCGACGTCGTCGAGCGAGGGGATGTACCAGACGAGCCGCTCGTGCCGGCCGAGCGCGCGCAGCACCAGGGCGGCGTTGCCCTGTTCCGCGAGGCGCACGTTGGTCAGGGGTGCGACGTCGGCCAGCGCGACGATCCGCCGACCGTCGGACTCCGAGACGGCGTAGGCACCGCCACCGTCCGTGCCCGTCCCGGGGGCGGGGAAGCAGACGACCGCTCCGGGTCCCGTGGCCTGGAGCGTGCCTCGCGCGGTGATGGAGCCCGCGGCGACGGCGTCAGGGTCCTCGCACTCGGCCGAGCGGACCTCGGGCTCGCCCGAGATGCCGCCACCGGCGGCGATCGTGTCGGTCAGGAGGCTGAGCGCCCAGCCTGCGTCGACCAGCACCAGGTCGGCCCCGCCGGCGTCCAGGACGTCGATCTGGTCCGCGTCGAGCAGGTAGTCGCCCACGACGAGCACCGTCGAGCCGGGCACCGCCAGCGACTCGACGTCAGCGATGTGGCGGACGTAGTGCACGTCGACGCCCTGGCGCCCGAGGATCTGGGCGGCCGCGCGCGCGCCGAGGTCTCCGGGGTTGTCGGGGGCGAGCGTGAGGGTGGACGTCCGCGGCTCGGGCAGGGCGGACAGGATGCCGGCGACCACGACGAGGGCGAGGAGGGCCAGCGGCCAGCGCCAGCGTCGCCAGCGCCGCGAGGACCGGGTCCGCGTGGACGTCCCGTCGCCGACCACGGGCGCGTGCGTCGTCGTCACGGTGGGCGCACTCATCGCGGCGCCGTCACGGCCAGGTCGGCCCGGTCGCCGCCGGTGCTCGGGCGGGCGCCACGGACGCGAGCGTCGAGCTCCCGCAGGCGGCGCTCGTCGTCCGGGGTGGCCGGCTCGTCGCCGTACGCGACGTCGTCGAACGTCCGCCCCGCCGCGACGAGGTCGTCGCCGAGCGAGGGCAACCGCGCGGCGGCGGCGAGCGCGGCCTCGTGCGCGGTCCTGGCCACCCGCTCCTCCAGGACGGTGCGCTCCTCGAGCCCGCGCACGATCGCCCGGTAGCGCTCCAGCACCGCGACCGCCCAGTCGCCCCGGGACGCCGCGGCGTCGGCGGCGGCGCGGATCTCCTCGGCGGTCCGCGCGTCGTCGTGCTCGAGGACCCGGCGGTCCGACGCTCCCCGCCGGGAGACGCGGACCGGGCCCGCGACCAGGAACGCGACCACCACGACGGCCACGATCACGCCGACCACCACGAGCACCGCGACGGGATCGATCGCGGCGGGCGTGCGCAGCCCCGCCAGCTGCTCCGCCAACCAGTCCCACAGCCGCCTGAGCAGTGAGCGCTGCTCGTGGTAGGCGGGGTCGAGCAGCTCCTCGGTCGCCCAGCGCCGCCCGGTCGCGGCATCCGGGTCGACCGGGACCCCGACCGTGGCCCGGGCCACCAGGTTCACGCGGTGGCCTCCGCGGCGCGCGCGAGCTCCACGTCCAGGCCCTCCCGACGCATCCGCACGTCGATGTAGAGCAGGGCGACGACGGAGGAGACGAAGGTGGTGGAGAGGGTGGACGCGATGACGGTGGCGATCCCGATCACGACGACCGAGCCGAACGACGTCGCCGTCGGGTCACGCAGGACCAGCTGGGCGATGAGGGTGGCGGGGAAGACGATGATCTGCGCGATGATCCCCGCCAGGATGCTGGTCAGCAGATAGATCCCGAACAGTCTCCAGAAGCTCCCGCGGGTCAGTCGCCACGCCCGCGCGATCGTGGGCCAGAACTTCTTGCCCTCGAGCATGAGCGCAGGCGGGACCAGCAGCGTCCGGGTGGAGAACCAGACTGCGGCGACGACGAACGCGACCAGCCCGACCAGCCCGACCAGCACGGCCGGTCCCGTCTGGTCGTTCACCGCGAGCAGCACGACCCCCGTGGCCAGCACGGCCGCCACGACCAGGACCGCGAGCCCGCTCAGGAACGTGAAGCCCACGACCAGCCAGACGCGCCACGAGCGCAGGACCTCACCCACGGAGGCGACCTGGCCGAGGACCGAGCGGCTCACCGACACGATCAGCAGCCCGGTGAGGATCGTGGTGGCGATCGCGGTCACGGGGGTGGAGACGAGCAGGCCGGCCGACGACCCCATCTGCTCGGCGAACCCCATCTGCCCGGACGGGTCCACCTCGGTCGACAGGTCGGTCAGCTGCGGCGCGACGAGCCCCTTGACGTACCACTGGATGACGGACTGGATCGTGACGGCGAGCGTCACCACCAGCGCAGCGAGCCCGAACATGACGCGCGGGTTGGCCCGCACCGCCCGGAAGGCGCCGTCGTAGATCTCGCCCATGCCGAGCGGCCGAAGCGGGATGATCCCCGGCTGGAGCGCCTGCGGGCGCCACGCGACCCCGGGGGGCGGCGGGGCGGCCGGCCCCCAGGAGCCGTACCCACCGGGCGCCTGCGGACCCCAGCCCGACGGCGGCGGGGGTGGCGGCGCGGGCGGCCCGGGCTGCGGCACCTGCTCCGGCGGCGGCGGCGTCCCCGTCCCCGCGGGCGTCGCCCAGGTCGGCGGCTGCGGGACGTCGTCGTGCGGGCTCGTCATGCGAGCGCGGCTCCTCGGCTGTGGTGGTCCAGGTGGTCCGGGTGGGGGCAGCCGTGGCGTGCCCCCGCGGAGGATTCATCGTGCCACGGCGGGTGCCCTCGACGGCGCGCGACCGGGTGATCTGTGGGCCCGTGTCGCCTCCGCGGCCGAGGTGGCCCGGTCACGGGCCTGCGCGGTGCGAGAATGCCGCCATGAAGGGACGCGTGCTGGTGGTCGACGACGACACCGCCCTGGCCGAGATGATCGGCATCGTGCTGCGGTCGGAGGGCTTCGACCCGGTGTTCTGCGAGGACGGTGACGAGGCGATCGGGGTGTTCCGCGCCACGCAGCCGGACCTCGTCCTGCTCGACCTCATGCTGCCCGGCAAGGACGGCAACGAGGTCTGCCGGCAGATCCGCGCCGAGTCGGGCGTGCCGATCGTCATGCTCACGGCCAAGAGCGACACGGTCGACGTGGTCCTCGGCCTGGAGTCCGGCGCGGACGACTACATCTCGAAGCCGTTCAAGCCCAAGGAGCTCGTCGCCCGCGTGCGCGCCCGTCTGCGCCGCACCGACGAGCCCGCACCGGAGCACCTGACCATCGGCGACGTGACCATCGACGTGCCCGGCCACCGGGTGGCGCGGGCGGGTCGGCCGGTCTCGCTGACCCCGCTGGAGTTCGACCTGCTGGTGGCGCTCGCCCGCAAGCCGTGGCAGGTCTTCACCCGCGAGGTCCTGCTGGAGAAGGTCTGGGGCTACCGGCACGCCGCCGACACCCGCCTCGTGAACGTCCACGTGCAGCGCCTGCGCTCGAAGATCGAGAACGACCCCGAGCAGCCCGAGATCGTCGTCACCGTCCGCGGTGTCGGCTACAAGGCGGGCGTGGCGTCGACGTGAGCTCGTCCGGAGCAACTCGATCGTGCGCGTGAGCGGCGCCTGGCGGCTGCTCCGGGCACGGTCGCGGCGACGCCTGCGCGCGTGGTCGCGGGTGTGGCGGTCGTCCCTGCAGGTCCGGGTCATCACGTCGACGCTGGCCATCGGGCTCGTGGCCCTCACGCTCGTCGGCGTGTACGTCAGCTCCCGCATGGCCGACGGTCTGTTCAACGCCCGGCTCGAGCAGGTGCTCCAGGAGAGCGCCCGGTCCACGCTTCAGGCGCAGGCCACGTTCGACGCCTCCACGGCGACCTCGGGGACCGACGTGCAGCGGCTGCGCCAGGATGTCGCGGAGGCCCAGCGCACCGGGGGGTCCGACCGCCGCGAGGTGTTCGTGCTGCGCGCGCCGGGACAGCGGGGCGGCAGCACGAACGTCCCGGGTGCCGCCTCCGACCGCGCCCTCGCCAGGCTCGTGAGCCCTGAGCTCCGCCTCGCGACCGCGGGTGGCGGTCAGCAGTGGCAGTCGGTCGCGATCCCGCGGGAGAACGGCGGCACCTCGCCCGGTGTCATCGTCGGCCAGGACGTGACCGTCCCCGTGGACGGCACGTACCAGCTCTTCTTCCTCTACAGCCTCCAGTCCGAGCAGGACCGGCTCGACTTCCTCCAGCGCACGCTCGGCCTGGCGGCGGTCGCCCTCGTGGTGCTGCTGGGGAGCATGACGTGGCTGGTCACGCGCCAGACGGTCCGCCCGGTGCGGCGTGCCGCGCAGGTCGCGGAACGGCTGGCGGACGGCCACCTGTCCGAGCGGATGCCCGAGAAGGGCGAGGACGAGATGGCGACGCTCGCACGCTCGTTCAACGAGATGGCCGACAGCCTCCAGGACCAGATCCACCGCATGGAGGAGCTCTCGACGTTGCAGCGCCGGTTCGTCTCCGACGTCTCGCACGAGCTGCGCACCCCCCTGACGACGATCCGGATGGCCGGCGAGGTCATCCACGCGTCGCGCGAGGACTTCGACCCGGCCGCCAAGCGCTCGGCGGAGCTCCTGCAGACCCAGCTCGACCGGTTCGAGGACCTGCTGGCGGACCTGCTGGAGATCAGCCGGTTCGATGCGGGCGCCGCGGTGCTGGACGCCGAGGGCCGCGACGTGCGCGACGTGGTCATCACCGCCGTCGACCACGCGGCACCGCTCGCGGAGCGGCGGGGTGCGTGGCTGCACGTCGTCGTGCCCGAGGAGCGCTGCGTCGCGGACATCGACCCGCGGCGGGTCGAGCGCATCCTGCGCAACCTGCTGGTCAACGCCGTGGAGCACGCGGAGGGCAGCACGGTCGAGGTGACCGTCGGGGCCGACGCGCACGCTCTCGCGATCACCGTGCGCGACCGCGGCGTGGGCATGACGCCCGACGAGGCCGCGCACGTGTTCGACCGGTTCTGGCGGGCAGACCCGGCGCGCGCGCGGACGACGGGCGGCACCGGTCTCGGGCTCGCGATCTCGCTGGAGGACGCCCACCTGCACGGCGGCTGGCTCGAGGCGTGGGGCCGACCGGGCCGCGGCGCGAACTTCCGGCTGACGCTGCCGCGCCGCGCCGGCATCCGGCTGACGGGGTCGCCGCTGTCGCTGGCGCCGGACGAGTCGCCGATCACCGGGGCGCTGCGGATCCCGGTCGTGCGTCCGAACACCGATCCCGCCGCGCTCCCGGACATGGTCTCCGACGGTGTCGACCAGAGGTACGCGGACGACTCCGACCGGCAGGAGGTCCGATGACCGCCCGACGGCTCCACCGCGCCGCCCTCGCCGTCGCGGCCGTCCTCGTCCTGGCGGCGTGCTCGGCCATCCCGACCTCCGGGCCCGTCAACCAGGGGGACGCCGAGGTCACCGAGCCGTCGGAGATCGACGTGCTGGCCGAGGGGCCGCAGCCCGGGGACAGCCCGACCGAGATCGTCGACGGCTTCCTGGCGGCGGGTGCGGCCGGCTTCACGGACGACTTCGTGACTGCCCGGGAGTACCTCTCGGGCGAGGCGAAGGTCACCTGGAAGCCGTCGGCCGGCGTCGTCGTGTCGGGACCGGTCGAGCCCGCGCCGACCACGAGCGACACCGAGGTCACGATCGAGGTCCCCGTGCTGGCCCGGGTGGACGAGGACGGGGTGTACACGGAGGCGCCGCTGGACGCTCGGGAGTCCGTGACGTTCGGGATGGTGCAGGACGACGCCGACCAGTGGCGGATCGCCGCGACTCCTCCCGGCCTGATCCTGCAGCAGGAGGACTTCAGCCGGAGCTATCGGCCGGCCTCGTTGTACTTCCTGTCTCCGGACGAGAAGTTCCTGGTCCCGGAGTCGCGCTGGTTCCCGGAGAAGAGCCTGGGCACGTCGATCGTCAGCGGGCTGCTGGCCGGTCCGTCGGCCTGGCTGCAGGACGCGGTCGTCACGGCGGTGCCCGACGGCGTCGAGCTCAACCCCGAGTCCGTGCCGGTGGACGACGAGGGCGTCGCCCAGGTCACGCTGGCACCCGCGCTGGCGGTGACCCGAGCCGACCGCGGCCTTCTCCTCGCCCAGATCGACGCGAGCCTGCGGCCCGTGCCCGGCATCGGCTCGGTCCAGGTGTTCGCCGGTGACGTGCCGCTGGAGGGTGCAGCGACCTTGGAGCGCGGATCCGGTCGGCCGAGCAACGTCGAGTTCCTCCAGGACGACGGCATCGTGGCGCTCGTGGACGGCGAGCCCGAGCCGGTGCCCGGCCTCGGTGCCCTCGACTCGCTCGATCCGCGGAGCCCCGCGAGCAACGAGGACGGGTCGGTGCGGGTGATGCTCTCCGGGCCGAGCACGCTGAGCACCGTGCCGACCGCCGACGGCGCCGCTCAGGAGCTGGTGACGGGCGCCGGTCTCGTGGCGCCGTCCGTCGACCGGTTCGGGTGGGCGTGGACGGCGCGACCGTCGAGCGGCCTGGTCGCGGCGCGCGCGGACGCCGCTGCGGTGCAGGTGAGCGCGGACTGGCTGGAAGGACGCGCGGTCCGTGCGGTCCGCGTGGCGCGCGACGGGGTCCGGGTGGCGGTCGTCTCCGCCGGCGCGGACGGCGTCCAGCTCGACGTCGCGGCGATCACCCGCGACGAGTCGGGCGGGCCGCAGCGGCTGGGAGCACCGGTCCGGGCGGGCGCCTCGCTCGTCGACGCGTCCTCCGTGGTCTGGGCCGAGGAGTCGACGCTCGCGGTCATCGGACGGTCGACGGGGAATGCTGCCGTGCACCTGGTTCCCGTCGCCGGCCCGACGAGGTCCCTGCCCGAGGTGGCCGAGCTCGCCGGCCTCGCGGGAAGCTCCTCCGTGATCTACGTGACCACGACGGCCGGCGAGCTGCGTCGGTTCGTCGGCTCCACCTGGGCGCAGGTGGTGGGCGTGACCGGTGCCGACTACCCGTCGTTCCCCGGCTGACGGGTCGTCCACAGCCCACCGCCGTCCCCAGGCCACCGGCGGCCCGCACGCGTCGGCGGGCAGCCTGCCCGGATGACGTTCGCCCGTGAGCTGGTCGGCCTCCTGCTGCCCGTCGGGTGCGCGGGCTGCGGGGCCGACGACGTGGCGTGGTGCCCGGGGTGCGCGCGGCGGCTCGCGGGCGGTCCGTGGCGCTGCGAGGACCGTGCTCCACGCCTCGACCGGATGGACGGGACCGGCCCGCTCCCGGTGTGGACGCTCGCCGACTGCACGGGGGACGTGCGCCGCGCGATCATCGCGTGGAAGGACCGCGGCCGGCTCGACCTGACGCGTCCGTTCGCGTTCGCGCTCGCGCGGGCGGCGGGGGCGCTGCCGCCGGATCTCGGGACCGATCCGCTCCTGGTGGTCCCGTCTCCGTCCACGGCCGCGGCCCGACGCCGCAGGGGTGGCAACCTGGTCGACTCGCTCGCCGACGCGGTGGTCGACGGTCTCGTCCGGACCGGGCGTCCCGCTGCTGCGGCGCCGGTCCTGGTCCGGTCGCGGGGACGCGACCAGGTCGGCCTGGGCGCGCGTGCGCGGTCCCGCAACCTCGCGGGTCACCTGCGGGTGCCGGACCGGCACACCGATCGCGTCGCGGGCAGGCACGTGCTGGTGGTGGACGACGTGCTCACCACCGGAGCCACGGTCGCGGCGTGCCGGTCGGCGCTCGAACGGGCCGGAGCGCAGGTGGTGGGAGCGGTGACGCTCGCGTCCACCCCCGGCCCGGCGCCTGTGCCGCGGCTCCCACCGGGCCGGATCGTGTCCACAGGGTGATCCCTTGGCGGGGCGAGTGGTTCGGGGGCAGGTCCGGGGTTAGCGTGGGGGCCTGAGCCGTTGGCACCGCTCGGATCGGCCCTCGTCGGGTCGTCCGGGCACGCCGCGGGAGGAGGTGACGCCGCCCGACTGCCCCTGGGGCAGCCCATTGCACTGTCACCCTCGGGCGGGCCCGACCCGCCCCCGACCCTCTCAGGAGGCTCACATGGAGATCGTGGTTGCCGGCCGGCATACCGAGGTGCTGCCGAAGTATCGGGCGCACGTCGAGCAGAAGCTCGCGAAAGTCGAGCAGCTGGCCCCCCGCGCTCAGCGCATCGACGTCGTCGTGTCGCACGAGACCAACCCTCGCCAGGCGGGAAGCAGTGAGCGCGTCGAGCTCACCGTGGTCGACCGAGGGCCTGTGATCCGTGCCGAGGCGTGCGCCGACGACAGGTACGCGGCTCTCGACCTCGCCCTCGGGAAGCTCCTCGAGAGGCTGCGGCGGACCCGCGACCGGCGCAAGGACCACCGCAACCACACTCCGATCGCCCCCGTCGACGTCCGCCCGCCCGAGCCCGAGCCGGAGGCCTCCGCCCCCGTCGACCCCGCGGCGGCCGTCGAGACGACCCTGGGTGACTCGCCCGTCGTCATCCGCGAGAAGGTCCACCAGGCCCAGCCGATGACGGTCGACGACGCGCTGTACGAGATGGAGCTCGTCGGGCACGACTTCTTCCTGTTCATCGACGCGGAGACGGCCCAGCCGTCGGTCGCGTACCGCAGGCGCGGCTGGAGCTACGGCGTCATCAAGCTGGACGCCGCCGTGGTGGGCACGCCGTTGGCCGGGGTCCCCGTCTGACGGGCACGGTCGAATCCCGCTGACGCCCGGCCGGTCCTCGTGACCCGCCGGGCGTCGGCGTGTGGGTGGCGCACGGCAGGATGTGCACGTGACCTCTCCGGGAGCGCCCGAACGCCTCACCCTGTCGCAGGCCCGTCGCATCACTCTGCGCGCCCAAGGGCTCGATCGGCCGCGGTCGGCGCGCGGCGCCGCACCGACCATGCGGCAGTTCCAGCAGGTCGTCGACCGCGTCGGCGTCCTGCAGATCGACTCGGTGAACGTGCTGGCCCGCGCGCACCTCATGCCGGCCTTCTCCCGCATCGGCGCCTACGACACCGCCCTGCTCGACCGCGCGGCGGGCCAGGCACCGCGGCGACTGGTCGAGACGTGGGCGCACGAGGCGTCGTTCGTCCCGCCCGAGACGTACCGCCTGCTCGGCTGGCGCCAGCGCGACTACCAGCGCCAGGCGTGGGGGGCGATCTCCGAGGTCCCGCTGAAGCACTCGCCGCTGGTCGACGACATCCGGGCGATCATCGCCGACCGGGGCCCGGTCACCGCACGGCAGGTGCAGGAGGACTTCGAGGCCGAGCACCCGACCACGCGGGGGGAGTGGGGGTGGAACTGGACCGTCGCCAAGCGGGTGCTCGAGTTCCTCTTCTTCACGGGCGAGGTGACGTCCGCCGGCCGCAACGGAGCGTTCGAGCGCCGGTACGACCTCACGTCACGGGTGCTGCCCCCGCAGGTCCTGGCCACCCCGGAGCCGTCGCGCGAGGACGCGATCCGGGCCCTCACCGAGATCTCGGCGCGGGCGCACGGCATCGGCACGCTGCGCAGCATCGCGGACTACTTCCGGATCAAGCTGGACCAGGTCGCCCCGGCGGTCGCCGACCTGGCCGAGCAGGGCGTGCTGCGCGAGGTCGCGGTCGACGGCTGGAACCAGGGCACGGTGTGGCGGCACCGCGACGCCGACCTGCCGCGGCGGGCGTCGGGACGGGCGCTGCTCAGCCCGTTCGACCCGCTGGTGTTCGAGCGCCGGCGCGTCGAGGCGCTGTTCGGCCTGCGGTACCGCATCGAGATCTACGTGCCTGAGGCGCAGCGGGTCTGGGGCTACTACGTCCTGCCCTTCCTGCTCGGAGAGTCGCTCGCCGCGCTGGTGGACCTCAAAGCCGACCGCAAGGCGGGCGTGCTGCGGGTCCACGCGGCCCACCGCAGCCCTGGCCCGGACACGCCGGTGGCGTCACGCACCGCCGAGCTCGTGGAGCCGCTCGCCGCGGAGCTGCACGAGCTCGCGGGGTGGCTCGGCCTCGAGGAGATCGTCGTCGGTGACCGGTCCGGGCTGCTGCGTGGTGACCTGGCGGTCGACCTGGCGCACGCCGTCAAGGCCGCATGACGCACGAGACGCGACCGCGCGACTTCGCTCTCGTCGCCCTGGGCGGGGTGCTCTGGGGGACCGGAGGACTCGCCGGTGCCGCACTGGCGGACGCCGCCGGCCTGCCCCCGCTGACGGTCGCGGCCTACCGGCTGCTCGGCGGCGGGGGAGTGCTCCTGCTGGCGCTCGCGGCGACGGGAGCGCTGCGCGGTCTGGCGCGGACGAGGCCCGTCGTCGTCCGGGTCGTCGAGACCGCCCTGCTCGCCGCCGTCTACCAGGCCGCCTACTTCGCGGCCGTCCAGCGGGCCGGTGTCGCCGTCGCCACCCTGGTCGCCCTCGGGGCGGCGCCGCTGCTGGTCGCCGTGGGCACGGCCGCGTCGGCCCGCAGGCTGCCGTCCGCGCGCACGCTCGTCGCGCTCGGCCTCGCCCTGGTGGGTCTGGTCCTGCTCGTCGGACCGTCGGACGCCGCAGGCCCCGGTACCGCATCAGGTGCGTTGCTCGCCCTGGCCGCCGCCGCGGCGTTCGCCACCATGACCGGGCTGAACCGCCGGAGCGTGCCGGGGCTCGGTCCGCTCCCGTTGACCGCGACGTCGTTCACGCTCGGCGGAATCGTGCTCCTGCCCTTCGCGGCGGTGGCCGGTTCCGGCCTCTCCACCCCGTCGAACGCGCAGGGCTGGGCGCTGCTCGCCTACCTGGCCGTGGTGCCCACCGCGGCGGCCTACAGCGCGTATTTCACCGGGCTCCGGCACGTCCCGGCGACGACGGCGGCGCTCCTGGCCCTGCTTGAGCCGCTCACCGCCACCGTCGGCGCGGTCGTGCTGCGCGACGAGCGTCTCGGGGTCACCGGTGTGGTGGGTGCCGTGCTGCTGGCGGCTGCGGTGGTCGTTCTTCGCCCGCGCCGTGCAGGCTCGCCTACGATGGACGCGCCCGGCCGTGCGGCCGGTCACCTCAGCCGCTCCGACGCCGCGCGCGCCCGGAGCGCGAACACGTCGGGAGTAGTGCGTGCCAGCGATCCTCGAGAAGGTCCTGCGCCTCGGTGAAGGCCGGATCGTCAAGAAGCTGTCGGGCATCGCCCAGCAGGTCAATGCCCTGGAGGACAGCTTCGTCGCGCTGTCCGACGCCGAGCTGCGCGAGGAGACGGACCGCTTCCGGGCCCGCCTCGCGGAGGGCGAGACGCTCGACGACCTGCTCGCGGAGGCGTTCGCGACGGTTCGCGAGGCCGCCCGACGCACGCTGGGCCAGCGCCACTTCGACGTCCAGCTCATGGGCGGTGCCGCCCTGCACCTGGGCAACATCGCGGAGATGAAGACCGGTGAGGGCAAGACCCTCGTCGCCACCGCACCCGCGTACCTCAACGCCCTGGCCGGCAAGGGCGTCCACGTCGTCACGGTCAACGACTACCTGGCCAGCTACCAGTCCGAGCTCATGGGACGCGTCTACCGGTTCCTGGGACTGACCAGCGGCGTCATCCTGTCCAGCCAGAGCCCGGCCGACCGGCGCAAGCAGTACGCGTGCGACATCACCTACGGCACCAACAACGAGTTCGGCTTCGACTACCTGCGCGACAACATGGCGTGGAGCACGGACGAGCTGGTCCAGCGCGGCCACAACTTCGCGATCGTCGACGAGGTCGACTCGATCCTCATCGACGAGGCCCGCACGCCGCTGATCATCTCCGGTCCCGCGTCCGGGGACGCCAACCGCTGGTACGCCGAGTTCGCCAAGGTGGTCCGCCGCCTCCAGGCCGATCGCGACTACGAGGTCGACGAGAAGAAGCGCACGGTCGGTGTGCTGGAGCCGGGCATCGAGCGCGTCGAGGACTACCTCGGCATCGAGAACCTGTACGAGTCCCTGAACACCCCGCTGATCGGCTTCCTCAACAACGCCATCAAGGCGCAGGAGCTGTTCAAGCGCGACAAGGACTACATCGTGACGAACGGCGAGGTGCTCATCGTCGACGAGCACACCGGCCGCGTCCTGCCGGGCCGCCGCTACAACGAGGGCATGCACCAGGCGATCGAGGCGAAGGAGGGCGTGGCCATCAAGGCCGAGAACCAGACCCTCGCCACGATCACGCTCCAGAACTACTTCCGCCTGTACGGCAAGCTCGCGGGGATGACCGGCACGGCCGAGACCGAGGCCGCCGAGTTCCAGGGCACGTACAAGCTGGGTGTCGTCCCGATCCCGACCAACCGCGACATGCAGCGCCTCGACCAGCGTGACTACGTCTACAAGAGCGAGGACGGTAAGTACGACGCCGTCGTCGCGGACATCGTCGAGCGGCACGCGCAGGGCCAGCCGGTGCTCGTGGGCACCACCAGCGTGGAGAAGAGCGAGCTGCTCTCCGCCAAGCTGAAGAAGCAGGGCGTGCCGCACGAGGTGCTGAACGCGAAGCAGCACGCGCGCGAGGCCTCGATCGTCGCGCAGGCCGGCCGCAAGGGCGCCGTCACGGTCGCCACCAACATGGCCGGCCGCGGCACCGACATCATGCTGGGCGGCAACGCCGAGTTCATGGCCGTCGAGGACCTCGCAGCCCGGGGCCTGGACCCGGCGGAGAACGCCGAGGAGTACGAGGCGGCCTGGCCGCTGGCGCTCGAGAAGGCCAAGGAGTCCGTGGCTGCCGAGCACGACGAGGTGGTCGAGCTGGGCGGGCTGTACGTGCTCGGCACCGAGCGCCACGAGTCGCGACGCATCGACAACCAGCTGCGTGGTCGCTCCGGTCGACAGGGCGACCCCGGCGAGTCCCGGTTCTACCTGTCCATGCAGGACGACCTCATGCGGCTGTTCAACTCGAGCCTCGCCGAGTCGATGATGACGCGCGCAGGCTTCCCCGAGGACATGCCGCTCGAGTCGAAGATCGTCACGCGCGGCATCCAGTCGGCGCAGTCGCAGGTCGAGGCGCGCAACTTCGAGATCCGCAAGAACGTGCTCAAGTACGACGACGTGATGTCCCGCCAGCGCGAGGTGATCTACGAGCAGCGCCGCCGGGTGCTGGAGGGTGAGGACCTGCACGAGCAGGTGCGGCACTTCCGCTCCGACGTGCTCTCCGCCTACATCACCGGTGCCACGACGGAGGGTCGCCCCGAGGTGTGGGACCTGGACGCGCTGTGGACGGCGCTGAAGGGGGTCTACCCCGTCTCGATCCTGCCGGACGAGGTCGTCGACCAGGCGGGCGGGCCCACGCGGTTGTCGGCCGAGCTGATCGAGCGCGAGATCCTCTCGGACGCCGAGCACGCGTACGCCGAGCGCGAGGAGCAGATCGGCTCCGAGAACATGCGGCAGCTGGAGCGTCGGGTCACCCTGTCGGTCCTCGACCGCAAGTGGCGCGAGCACCTCTACGAGATGGACTACCTCAAGGAGGGCATCGGCCTGCGGGCGATGGCCCAGCGCGACCCGCTGGTCGAGTACCAGCGCGAGGGTTTCCAGCTGTTCAACGCCATGACCGACGCCATCAAGGAGGAGACGGTCGCGTACCTGTACAACCTGGAGGTCCAGGTGGCAGAGCCCGACGCTCCTGCGGTCACCGCCGACTCGGCGGTCGCGGCTGCGGCCAGCGCGGGAGCGCAGGCAGCGGCGGCACGCTCGGTGTCCGATGGTCCGACGCCCGGCAGGCTGGTGGCCAAGGGCATCGACGGCCCGGAGCAGCGGACCCCGTTGCAGTACACGGCTCCGTCGATCGACGGCGACGGAGGCGTGATCACCCGCGCGGACACGGGCGGCAAGAAGGCTGGGACCCGCCCGGCGGCCCCGACCGCCGAGGACGGCGCAGCGAACCGCGAGGCGCGCCGCAAGGCCGCCAAGCAGCAGCGCAAGCGCTGAGACCACGGAGGCCCGCCCCTGCACCGGGGGCGGGCTTCCGCGCGCCTGGGGTCATCCGATCTCGAGCGCGGTCACCCGCCACGTCCCGCGATGTCCCTCGAGCCGGAGCGCGACGGCCCGGACGCGTGAACCGTGGTCCGCGACCACCGTGGCCTCCATCGCGTGGGTCCCGACCCGGCACGAGCGGGCCCGGCGGATCATCGGCGGACGGACCACCCCGTCGGTGCCCAGCACGCGCTGGGTCAAGCCGGCACGCACCTGGAGCGACTCGTACACGCCCGGCGTGAGCCAGCGGGCCAGCTGCGCGACGGACCGTCGGCCGGTCAGCACCTCCAGCGCGGCCAGGGCGATCGCACGGGCGACCACCGTCGGGTCGCCCTCGGGAGGGGGACCGGGCTCGTCGTCGGCCTCCGCCACCAGGGAGCGGTCGCTCGCCCTTAGGACCGCGATGCGTGCGGTCGCGGTCAGGGGCACGGCGTGGGCCGGTCCCGGGGCGTCCTCGACGAGGGGAGCGGCGGGGGCGGGGACCAGGCGCGCGCGGGGGTGCCACGCCCGCGCGTCGGCGACGGAGCCGGGTCCCGGGGTGGCGTTCTGCACGCGGGCGAACGCGTCCTCCGCGGCGGTGGCGTCGCGGGTCAGCACGAGCGCGCTCATCGGGCCACCTCGCCGGCCGCCACGGGCGCGGTGAGCACCTGGCCCTGTTGGATCAGGTCCGGATCGGAACCGATCACCGCCGCGTTGGCCTGGTACCACGCCGGCCACGCCGCAGCGACCTCCGCATCGCTGGCGCCCGGCGGCAGGTACCGCGCGGCGATCGCCCACAAGCTGTCCCCGGCGACCACCACTACCTCCTTCGGTGCTGGAGCCGGAGGTGGCTCCCCGACGGACGTCCTGACTGCCGTGTCCGGGCTGGCGATCGACACATCGAGCTCGGTCGCACCGGTGAGCACGGGTGTCTCGACCGCCGGAGCCGGCGCCGGAACGGGCTCGGCCTGCTCCGGCGCCGGGGTGGTCACCACCCACCCGAGGTCGCCGGGCGCCGTGACCTCCGCGGTGACCGAGCTCGTCGGCACGGGCTCCGGCGCCGCGGCGGTGGAGCCGGAGGCCATCCCGAGGCCGATGCCCGCTCCGACGGCCAGCACCAGAGCCTTGCGGACGACCTGCGGCGCGTACCGGTGCACGAGCCGCTCGCCCGTCCGCCAGGTCGTCCCGGCCACCCGGACCAGCAGGCAGGCCACCGCCATCAGAGCGGAGCACGCGAGCCAGGCGGCGACGAGCAACCCGACGGAGGTCACCCCGACCTCGACGGCCGCGTCCACCCGCCACGGACCCCTGTGACCGGCGAGCAGCGACCGGACCCGGAGTGCGAGCGGCAGGCAGAGGGCGCCGGCTGTCACCGCTCCCACGAGCAGGGAGCCGACGGTCGTGGCGGCCCGACCGCGTCCTGCCCGGCCGGCGTCGTGCGGTGTGACGTCGGATGCCATGGTCTCCCCTGATCTAGTCGTTTGATGCAGTTTGATGTGGCTTGGATGCCATAGATGTACCTGAATGTCCGATGTTCTGTCCAGCCGGGTCCCGCGATCCGGGATAGGGAGCGCGCGCGACCGGGCTGAGAGGGCGACCCCCTACGGTGCTCACATGCGGTGGGAGGCGCTCTTCGCGGACATGGAGGCCCAGCTGGCGGCCGGCCGGCTGGCGGACGCGCGCGCGGACGTCGCGGAGCTGGCGCGCGCGGAGCGCGCCTCGGTCCCGCTCGCGGCCCGGGTGCGCGCGTCGGTCGGCTGTCAGGTGCGGGTGCTCGTCGCGGGCGGTGACACGCTCTCGGGGGAGCTGGTCGACGCGGCGCCCGAGTGGCTGCTGCTGCGCACGCAGGCGGCCGGTCGCGCGCTGGTGC
>NZ_JABMCI010000031.1 GCF_013359775.1 Cellulomonas humilata
CGCCCTGCCCACCCGGCACGGGCAACGGGTCGCCCTGCAGGTCACCGTCGCCGCCACCACCCTCGCCGGCCTGGACGACCACCCCGCCACCCTCGGCTCCTACGGGCCGATCCCCGCCCAGGTCGCCCGCGAGCTCGCCCAGGACGCCACCTGGCGACGCCTCCTGACCGACCCCACCACCGGCCAGGCCCGCTCCGTCGGCACCCAGACCTACCGGCCCGGCGCGGACCTGACCCGCACCGTCATCGCACGGGACGTGACCTGTACGTTCCCCGGCTGCAGGCAGCCGTCGACCCGGTGCGAGATCGACCACCGCATCCCCTACAACCACACCCGCAGGCCGAGCGACCAGCCGCACGATCCCCAGACCTGCGAAGCGAACCTCCACTCGCTGTGCAAACACCACCACCAGGCGAAGACCAAGGGCTGGTGGCGAGTCACCCACGACCGGCACACCGGCATCTCCACCTGGACCGACCGCCACGGACTGACCTACGCCCGCCACCCCATCCCCATCCACACCACCCCCGTCGCACTCATCCACCGACCACCATTGCCACCCTCCGACTGGGGTGACCCACCGTTCTGACGGTCAGTGGTCGTCCGGATCCGACCCGGAGGCGCGGCGCGCATGCCGCGCCGCCGCCGACCCTCTGGTCGGACGCGGTCGCGTGTCGGTGGCGCGAGGCATGATGCGCCCATGACCTCTCCGGCCCCCTCGACCCGTGGCTGGATCGGCCCCTATCTGGTGCTCGCGGTCCTGTGGGGGTGCAGCTTCCTGTTCATCGCCACGGCGCTGCGCACGTTCGCGCCCACGCAGGTGGCGTTCGGTCGGATCATCATCGGGTTCGTGGCGCTCGCCGTGATCCTGCTGGTGCGGCGCGAGCGCGTGCGGATCGGGCGCGGTCAGCTGGGCGACTTCGTCATCGTCGGCGCGGTGATGACGGCGATCCCGTTCGTGCTCTTCGCGCTGGCAGAGCAGCGGGTGACCTCGGTGCTCGCCGGCCTCGTCAACGCGACGACCCCGCTGTTCACGGCGGTGTTCGTGGCGCTCCTCCTGCCGAGCGAGCGTCCGGACCGGGTGCAGGTCGGCGGACTGGTGCTGGGCTTCGCCGGCATCGCGGTGCTGCTGGGCGTCTGGAACTCGGGTGCGATCGACCTGGTCGGCGGCCTGATGCTCCTCGGCGCCACGTTCTGCTACGGCATCGGCAACGCGTGGAGCCGCCGCCGGCTGACCACGACGGGCCTGTCGAACGTCGCGCTGCCGGCCATCCAGCTGGCGGTCGGCGCGGTGCTGATCCTGCCGTTCGCGGTCTCCACCCCCCTCACCGGCGAGCTCGCCCCCGCACCCGCGCTGGCCCTGCTCGCGCTGGGGCTCGGCGGCACCGGGCTGGCGTACGTGCTGTTCTGGCGCGTGCTGGCGATCGCCGGCGCCACGGTCACCGCGAGCGTCACGTACGTGATCCCGCTGGTCTCGACGACCCTCGGGGTGCTCGTCCTGCACGAGGGGCTGCACTGGTACGAGCCGGTCGGCGGGGCGGTCGTGCTCGCCGGTGTCGGGCTGACGCAGTGGGGGGCTGCGCGGCGCCGGTCGGCGGACGCGGCGCGTGCTGAGCAGGCCGCGGCGCTGTCGGTCGCGATGGGGTCCGACGAGGAGACCCGGAGCGCGGTCCGGAGCTGAGGGTCAGGGGACGACGACCGTCATCCCCGGCCCACCCGAGCCATCGCCGAACGCCGCGAGTGCGCCAGCGGCGTCGTCGAGCCCGACGGTGCGTCCGACCAGGCGGGACGGGTCCAGCTCCCCCGACGCGATCCGCGCCAGCATCGCGGGGTACTCGTGCGCGGCCATCCCGTGGCTGCCGTAGACCTCGAGCTCCCAACCGATCACGCGGCCCATCGGCAGCGGCGGGGCGGTGTCCGCTCCGAGCAGCAGCCCGACCTGGACGTGCCGGCCGCGCCGACGCAGCGACAGGATCGAGGCCTCCGCCGTGGCGCGGCTGCCCAGGGCGTCGAGCGAGACCGCGGCACCTCCGCCAGTCACCTCGTGCACCTGGGCGGCGACGTCTCCGGAGCCGTCCAGCGCGACGGACGCACCCATCGCGAGCGCCGCCTCGCGCGCGGAGGCAGACACGTCGACCGCCACCACGCGAGCACCGGCGGCGACGGCCACCATGACCGCGGACAGCCCCACGCCACCGCACCCGTGCACCGCGACCCAGTCCCCCGCGGCGACCCGACCGTGCACCGTGACCGCTCGGTAGGCGGTGGCGAACCGGCAGCCGAGGCCCGCGGCGGTGACCGGTGACATCCCGGCGGGCAGCCGGACCAGGTTGACGTCGGCGTGGTGGATCGCGACGAGTTCGGCGAACGAGCCGTCGTCGGTGAACCCCGGCTGACGCTGCCGCTCGCAGACCTGCTGCTCACCGGCCAGGCACGCGGCGCACGTACCGCAGGCGCACACGAACGGCACGGTGACCTCGTCGCCGACCGCCCAGGAGCGCACGCGCGGTCCGGCGGCGGCGACCACCCCGGCCAGCTCGTGCCCGGGGACGTGGGGCAGCGTGATGTCATCGTCGTGCCCCTGCCAGCCGTGCCAGTCGGACCGGCACACGCCGGTGGCGGTGACCCGCAGGACGACGCCGTCGTCGGGGCAGTCGGGCGCGGGGACCTCCTGGACGGTGGGCACGACGCCGAACTCGGAGATCACCACGGCACGCATGGCACTCATCCAACCGGAACAGAGCCAGAACCGAGCAGCCGTCAGAACCCGCGGTGCGACCAGCCCCCCGCGACGAGCGTGCCGGCGACCGGCATCCCGCGCAGCGGGGCGGTCAGTGGGTCGGCGTCGAGCACGACCAGGTCCGCAGGTGCACCGACCAGCGGCGCCAGCCCGCGGCCGTCGACCGACGACTCCAGCGCCACCCGACGGTCGAGCACCTGCTCGGGGTGCCACGGCGACCGCCCGTCGCGGGACCGGGTGACCGCGGCGTCGACCGCGATCCACGGGTCCAGGGGCGACACCGGCGCGTCGGAGCCGAGCGCCAGCCGCACGCCCGCCCGGTGCAGGGCGCCGAACGCGAAGGCGCGGTCGGTGCGGCCCGCCCAGTGGTGGTCGGCGACGTCGCGGTCGTCCATCGCGTGCTCGGGCTGCACGCTGGCCACCACGCCGAGCGCCGCGAACCGCTCGACGTCGTCCCACGACACCAGCTGCGCATGCTCGATCGACCCGGTGGCCCCGGAGGCGGCGTACGCGTCGAGCGCGAGGGCGTTCGCGGCGTCGCCGATCGCGTGGATCGCGCAGCGCAGGCCGTGCCGGGTGGCGTGCGCCATCAGCGGGGCCAGGCGCGAGGCGGGGACGGCGAGGAGGCCCCGCGCGTTCGGGCCGGTCAGCCCGGGGTACGGGTCGTGGCAGTACGCGGTGCGGGTGTTGAGCGAGCCGTCGGTGATCACCTTGAGCGGCCCCTGCTCGACGAGCCCGCCGACGGGGTCGCCGGTGTGCAGGTCCTCACGGACCACGCGGTCGAGGTACTCCTCCCACACGCCCGCCCGCACGCGCAGCCGACCGGGCCGGGCCGCGGCGCGACGACGCCAGACGGCGAGGTTGTCGGCGATCTCCAGGTCGACCACGCCGATCACCCCGCGTGCCGCGGCCGCCGCGGTGGCGTCGTCGACCAGGGCGTCGCCGACGTCGTCGGGCACGTGGTCGACGATCCCCTGCAGCGGCAGCCACTCGGACTCGCGCAGCAGCCCGGTCGGGTGGTGCCCGACGCCGAGGAAGCGCAGGCCCGCCGTCGACGCCCAGCCGCAGTGCAGGTCGCCCGAGACGAGGACCACGGGCGTGTCACCGACGGCCGCGTCGAGCAGGGCCGCGGTCGGCTCGTCGGGCCACAGTCCGTCACGGAAGCCGAAGCCGACGAGCGCCGTGCCGGGGACGGGCGGCGGCGCGGCCGCGGCCAACGCGACGGCGTGCGCGGCCGAGGTGGCGCCGGAGACGTCGAGCCGGCGCCGGGCGAGCGCCCACTGCGTCAGGTGCACGTGCGCGTCCCAGAGCCCGGGCATCAGCCAGCGGCCGTCGAGGTCGACCACCGGGCCGTCCGCGGCGAGCGACGTGCCGACCGCGGCGACCCTGCCGGCGCGGAGCAGCACGTCGACGGGCGCGTCGTGGTCGAGGAGCCGCGCGGAGCGCAGGAGCAGGTCAGTCGGTACGGTCCCCATGTGAGCACCGTAGAGGCGGGATACGACCCGACGTTCCTCGGTCCGCCTGTGCCCCTCCCGGTCCCGGCCCAGGCCGTCCGCACGCTGCCGTCGACGCACTTCACCGTGCTGCTCGACCCGGAGCGCGGGCTGGCCGCCGCGACGGCGGTGAACATCGACGGCGCCCAGCTGGTGAACCTCGAGCGCAGCGACGACTGGCACCTGGACCCGCGCGTCCCCGCCGACGAGCAGGTCGGCCCGGAGCTGTACGTGCGCAACGACCTCGACCGCGGCCACCTGGTCCGCCGACGCGACCCGGTCTGGGGCGACCTCGTCACCGCGCGCCGGGCCAACCTCGACACGTTCGCCTACCCGAACGCCGCGCCGCAGGCCTCCGCGTTCAACCAGGGCGAGCTGCTCTGGGTGGGCCTCGAGGACCACGTGCTGGAGTACGCGCGGGCCCAGGGCAGCCGGGTCTCGGTGTTCACGGGACCCGTCCTCGCCGACGACGACCCGATCTACCGCGGCGTCGGGATCCCCCGGCTGTTCTGGAAGGTCGCCGCCTGGGCGTCCGCGGGAGAGCTGCGCGCCGCCGCGTTCGTCCTCGACCAGACGCCGTTCGTGACCAGGCTCCAGGCAGCGGGCGAGGTGCCACCCCTCGGCCCGTTCCGCACGTTCCAGGTGCCGGTCGCGGACGTCGAGGAGCTCACCGGGCTCGACCTCGGGCCGTTGACCGGTGCCGACGTCCTCGCACCCGTCGGCGCGCTCGGCGACCGCCAGCGCTGGCTGCCCCTGACGGCCCTGGACGAGGTCCGGCTCTAGCGGACGTGGCGGACGTGCGCGTCCCGGCGGGCGGGCACCACCATCGGCGTCCCGGTCTCCGGGTCGGGCACCACGCGGCACGCCAGCCCGAACACCTCACGCACCAGGGGCTCGGTGACGACGTCGGACGGCGGCCCCTCGGCGACGATCACGCCCGCCTTCATGGCGATCAGGTGGGTGGCGTACCGGGCGGCCTGGTTGAGGTCGTGCAGCACCGCGACGAGCGTGCGGCCCTGCTCGTGCAGCCGCGCGCACAGGTCCATGACCTCGAACTGGTGGGCGATGTCGAGAAAGGTCGTCGGCTCGTCGAGGAGCAGCAGGTCGGTCTGCTGCGCGAGCGCCATGGCCAGCCACACGCGCTGGCGCTGGCCGCCGGACAGCTCGGCGACGAACCGCTCCCGCAGGTCGGCGACCTCGGTGGCTGCCAGAGCGTCCGCGACCGCGCGGGCGTCGGCCGCCGACCACTGCCGCAGGAGCCCCTGGTGCGGGTACCGGCCGCGGGCCACCAGGTCGCCGACGGTGATCGACTCGGGCGCGATCGGGGCCTGCGGCAGGAGCGCCAGCCGCCGGGCGACGTCCTTGCTCCGCAGCGACGAGATCGGCACGCCGTCCAGCAGCACCTGCCCGGCACGCGGCTTGAGGGTCCGGCCGAGCGCGCGCAGGAGGGTCGACTTGCCGCACCCGTTCGGGCCGATGATGACCGTGAACGACGAGCGCGGGATCTGCACGGACAGGTTCGTGGCGACGACCAGCTGGTCGTAGGCGAGCGTCAGGTCGGACGCCTCCAGCGGCGGACCGTTCACGCGGGACTCCTCCTCCACTCGCGGACCAGCAGGAACGCGAGGTACGCGCCGCCGAGCGCGGCGGTGACCACCCCCACGGGGTACTCGATGCCCGGCACCGCGTACTGGGCGACCAGGTCCGCGACGACCAGCACCGCGGCGCCGCAGCACGCGGCGGCGACCATACCCGGTCCGGTCGACCGGGTCAGCCGACGGGCGATCTGCGGGGCGGTGAGCGCGACGAACGCGATCGGGCCGCTCACCGAGACCGCCGCGGCCATCAGCAGGACGCCGACGACCACCGCCCACGTGCGCACCCGGTCCGCGGGCACACCGACCGCGACCGCCACCTCGTCGCCCATCTCCACCAGCTGCATCGGCCGGGTGAGCGCGAGCGCCGCGGGGAGCAGGACCACCAGCGCACCGACGATGAGGACCACGTCCGACCAGGACCGGGACGCGAGGCTGCCGTTGAGGTACGCGGCGAGCACCTGCGCGTCCTCGCGGGTGGCCCGGGCGAGCGCCAGCTGCAAGAACGCCAGCGACATCGCGCCGACCGCGATGCCGACGACCACCATCCGCAGCGGCGCCCGGAACCCGGCACCCGAGCCGAGGTAGACCGCGCCGATCGCGACCCCCGCACCGATCAGCGCCCCGACGGGCACGGGGAGGGTACCCGGCCACACGAGCCCCGCGGCCGCGGCACCCGCAGCCGCGCCGGCGCCGAGCCCGATGATGTCCGGGCTGCCGAGCGGGTTGCGCGTGATCGACTGGAACATCGCCCCCGACACGGCGAACGCCGCCCCCGCCGCGGCTCCGACGAGCAACCGGGGCAGGCGGTTGGTCCAGAGCACCCACTCCTGCGTGCGGGAGCCGTTGCCGGCGAGGACGGAAGGCAGCTCCGCGAGCGGGATGCCGAGCTGACCGAGCGCGAGCGTGATCAGGGCGGTGACCAGCACGAGCGCCAGCGCGACGACGCAGACGACGACCGGGCGGCGGTGCCAGCGGACGGTGACGGCCGGCCCGAGGGTGAGGACGGCGGTCACAGACCCACCCGTCCTCGACGCACGGCCGCGATGAGGAACGGCGCCCCGACGAACGCGGTGACCGCGCCGACCGGCAGCTCGCCGGGCCGCGTCAGCACCCGACCGAGGACGTCGGCGGCGAGCAGCAGGACCGGGCCGAGCAGCAGGCAGTACGGCAGGAGCCAGCGGTGGTCCGACCCGGTGAACCCACGCACGACGTGCGGGACCGCGAGCCCGACGAACGCGATGGGCCCGACGGCGGCCACCGCGGCGGCGCACAGCACGGTGGCCCCCGCGGCGCCGAGCAGGCGGGTGCGGCCGGCACGCAGCCCGAGGGAGGTCGCGGCCTCGTCGCCGAGCGCGAGCGCGTTGAGCGGCCGCGCCAGCAGCAGGCACACCAGCAGACCGACCACGACGAACGGGAGCACCGCGTCCACGGTCGACGGCGGGCGGCCGGCCAGCGACCCCACCACCCAGAACCGGTAGGTGTCGAACACCTCCGGGTTGGCCAGCGTGATCCCCTCGACGACCGCCACCAGCACCGCGGAGACGGCCGCGCCGGCCAGGACCAGCCGCACGGGCGTGGCTCGTCGGCCACCGGAGCCGATCAGGTACACCGCGACGGCCGCGAGCAAGGCCCCCGGGACGGCCGCCCACACCGACCGGCCCGCCGCGCCGCCGAGCACCGCGGCCGTGACCACCAGCGACGCCGACGCCCCGGCGCTCACGCCGAGCAGGCCGGGGTCCCCGAGCGGGTTGCGCGTGAGCCCCTGGATCACGACGCCGGCCACCGCGAGCGCGGCACCGACGAGCAGCCCGAGCTGGGTGCGCGGGATGCGCGACGCGACGACGGTGGACACGAACGACCCGTCGGGGTGTCGCCACGCCGACCACACGTCGCCCAGCGGCACCGGCTTGGCCCCGACGGCCACGCTCAGCCCGACCACCAGGACGAGCAGGAGCACCGCCGCCACCAGCCCCAGCCCGAGCACGAGCGCGCGCGAGCCCCGCACGCGGGTGGCGTGCGGGGCTCGCGCGACGGCGGTGCTCACTGACGAAGGCTACGAAGCGGTCTTCGCGGCGCCCGCCGTGATGAGCGGCAGGTACTCGTCGAGCGCCCACGGCACGCTCAGCGGGGTGGCCACCGAGACGGCCATGCCCAGCTGCTTGTCGATCATCGGGACGTACGCGCCGGAGGCGAACGCCGGGATCTGCGCCCACAGCGGCTGCGCCTCGGTCGCGGCCTGCTCGTCGGTGTCGTTGAACCACGTGAACAGCAGCTGGGCGTCGTTCAGCTGGTCGGCGTTCTCCAGCCCGAGGGTCGCGACGAACGTGCCGGGCGAGGACGTCAGCGTCGAGACGGACGGTGCCAGCTGGAGGCCGAGGCCGGTGAGCAGCTCGACCCGCGGGTCGCCCGGCAGGTACACGGACAGCGCACCGGGCTGGTCGCCGCCGTACACGTAGGCGAAGGTCAGCCCGGACAGCTCCGGGTTCTCGTTGGCGGCGTCGTCGATCGCGGCCTGACGCTCCGCGAGCAGCGCCTCCGCCTTCTCGGGCACACCCAGCGCCTCGGCCGCGATGGTGACCTGGTCCTCCAGCGAGGTCTGCCACGGCTCGCCGGGGTAGGCCACGACGGGGACCAGCGCGGAGAGCTGGTCGAACGTCGCCTGGTCGAGCCCCGACTGCGGGGCCAGCACCAGGTCGGGCTCGAGCGCGACGACCGCGTCGATGTCGAGCTCGGGGTACATCGCGATGGTGGTCGGCAGCTCGTCGCCGGACTCCTCGACCGCCTCCCGGAACCACGGCTGGTAGCCGTCGGCGTCGCCGCCCCACGTGTCCGCCTCGATGCCTACCGGCGTCGTGCCCAGCGAGAACGCGATGTCGGCCGCGCCCCAGCCGAGGGTCACCACCCGCTCGGGCTTCGCGGGGATGTCCGCGGTGCCGAGCGTCGAGTCGATCGACACGGGGAAGATGTCCTCCGCGGGGGCCGACGCGCTGCCGGACGGCTCCACGGTGGCGTCGTCGGACGCCGCGCCGCATGCGGTGACGGTGAGGGCGACGGCCGTCGCGGTGGCCACGAGGGCCGAGAGGCGCGCGATGCGCACAGGAGTGCTCCCATCGGATCGGGGTCGAGCGAATGAGGCAAGCCTAACCTCAGCTCGAGCGCCGAATCGGACGAAGGTCCTGTCGGGAACCTCACACGGCGAGCGGGTTCCCGGTCAGCCGCTCGTACGCCTCGACGTACCGGTCCCGGGTGCGCGCGACGACGTCCGCGGGCAGCGGCGGGGGCGGGGTGTCCGACGCCCGGTCCCACCCGGACGCGTCGGAGGTCAGCCAGTCGCGGACGTACTGCTTGTCGAAGCTGGCCTGCGCGCGGCCGGGGTGCCAGAGGTCCGCGGGCCAGAACCGCGACGAGTCCGGGGTCAGCACCTCGTCGCCGAGCGTGATCGCGCCCGTCGTGGGGTCGGTGCCGAACTCGAGCTTGGTGTCGGCCAGGATCACCCCGCGCTCGCGCGCGATGGCCTCCGCCCGGCCGTACACCGCGAGGGTGAGCGACCGCAGCGCGTCCGCCACCTCGGCACCCACCTGCGCGACCACCGTCTCGAACGGCACGTTCTCGTCGTGCTCCCCGAGCTCCGCCTTGGTGGCGGGCGTGAAGATCGGCTCCGGCAACCGGGAGCCGTCGACCAGGCCGTCCGGCAGTGCGATCCCGGTGACCGACCGCGACACCCGGTACTCCGCCAGCCCCGAGCCGGTCAGGTACCCGCGCGCGACGCACTCGACCGGGAACATCTCCAGCCGTCGGCAGACCATCGCGCGCCCCGCCACCGCGGCGGGCACGTCGGTCGACACCACGTGGTTGGGCACCAGGTCCGCCAGCTGCTCGAACCACCACAGGCTCAGCTGCGTGAGGACGACGCCCTTGCCGGGGATCCCGGGGCTCAGCACGTGGTCGTAGGCGGACACCCGGTCGCTGGCCACGACGAGCACCACGTCACCGAGCGACGCCGTCGCCGCCGAGCCGTCGGGCACGTACAGGTCGCGGACCTTGCCGGAGTACGTGTGGGTCCAGCCCGGGAGGTCAGCAGTCACGCGCCTAGTGTGCCGGATCAGACGAGGTCGTCCCCGCCCTCGAGCCCCTCCGGGATGGGCAGCCCGACCAGCCGCACCAGCCGCTCGACGGTCTCCTCGACGAACGTGTCCTCCGGCTCGTCCACGTGCGCCTCCGCCAGCAGCCTCCGCACGTGCTTGGCCTCGACGTCCACGGCCCCGACCAGCAGCGCCCACTCCGCGAACGCCTCGGCCTCGGCGTCGAGGTCGACGGGGTCGCTCTCCGCCGGGTCGTCGAAGTAGTCCCGCGGCTGGAAGCCCAGGTAGAACCGCCCGAGCCCGTCCGGTGCCGGCCGGTAGTCGACGGTGGCGATGTCGCCGTCCTGGACCCGGATCGTCAGGCTCGGGACCACGTCCGCGTCCCCGCCCCACTCGCCGCCGCCGTACACGAACTTCTCGGTGCTGCCCATCCCGCGAACCTAGACCAGCGGAGCGCCTGCCACCGCGGCGGCGATGTCCGAGCGGTGGTGCGAGAACGGCAGGTCGATCTGCGCGACTCCCGCGTACGCCGCGGCGCGGGCGGCGGCCAGGTCGGGCCCGACGCCGACGACCGACAGCACGCGACCGCCGGCCGCCACGAGATGGGCGCCGTCGATCGCGTCGTCGTCATCACCGGGCGGGTTGAGCTGGAGAGCCGTGCCCGCGTGCAGCACGTGCACCCCGGGCAGGGCGTCGGCGGCCTCGATCCCTGTGATCGGGTCCCCGGAGCGAACCGTGCCCGGGTAGCCGCCGGACGCGATCACGACGGTCACGGCCGCGTCGTCGCGCCACTGGAGCGGCGGCAGCGTGCCGAGCGTGCCGGTCGCGCTCGCGAGCAGCACCCCGGCCAGCGGCGTCGCCAGCCGCGCGAGGACGACCTGCGTCTCCGGGTCGCCGAACCGAGCGTTGAACTCGACGACCTTCACGCCGGTCGACGTGAGCGCCAGGCCGACGTACAGGACGCCGGAGAACGGGGTGCCGCGGCGCGCCATCTCGGCGATCGTCGGGCGCGCGACGCGCTCGACCACCTCGTCGACCAGGTCCACCGGCGCCCACGGCAGCGGCGAGTACGCGCCCATCCCGCCCGTGTTCGGGCCCTCGTCGCCGTCGTGCGCGCGCTTGAAGTCCTGTGCGGGCACCAGCGGCACCACGTCGGCGCCGTCCGACAGGACGAACAGGGAGATCTCCGGGCCGTCCAGGTAGTCCTCGACGACGATCCGGCCACCGGGCTTGGCCAGGCAGGCCGCCGCGTGCGCCAGCGCCTCGGCACGGTCGTCGGTGACGACGACGCCCTTGCCCGCCGCGAGCCCGTCGTCCTTGACCACGTACGGGGCGCCGAACGCGTCCAGGCCGGCGGCGGCCTCCTCGATCGTGGTCGCCACGCGCGGCTCGGCGGTGGGCACGCCCGCGGCGGCCATGACCTCCTTGGCGAACGCCTTCGACCCCTCGAGCTGCGCACCGGCCGCGGACGGGCCGAACACGGGGATCCCCTCCGCCCGCACCGCGTCGGCGACGCCCGCGACCAGCGGGGCCTCGGGGCCGACGACGACGAGGTCCGCGCCCAGCGACGTGGCGAGCACCGCGACCGCGGCACCGTCCAGCTGATCGACCGCGTGCAGCGTGGCCAGCGTCCCGATCCCGGGGTTCCCCGGGGCCGCGTGCAGCGCGGTGACCGCCGGGTCGAGGGACAGCGCGCGCACCAGCGCGTGCTCACGGGCACCGGTGCCGACGACGAGGATCTTCACGTGCCGGGAGCCTACCCGGCGGCCTCCATGGCCCGCAGACGTGCCCGGAGGCCGTCCAGCTCGTCGACCATCGCGAGCGGCAGCCGGTCGCCGAACCGGGCGAAGAACTCCTCGGTCAGGTCGCACTCGGCGAGCCACGCCGCCGCGTCGACCGCGAGCAGCTGCTCCAGCGCGTCCGCCGGCAGGTCGAGCCCGTCCAGGCCCAGCTCGCCCGGTGCCGGCAGCACGCCGATGGGCGAGTCGGTCCCCTCCAGCGACCCGTCGAGCCGCTGGAGAGCCCACGCGAGCACCCGGGAGTTCTCCCCGAACCCTGGCCACAGGTAGGAGCCGTCCGCGCCCTTGCGGAACCAGTTGACGCCGAACACCGACGGCAGCGGGATGCCGCGGGCCGAGAGGGTCGCGCCGAGCCGCAGCCAGTGCGCCCAGTGGTCGGCCATGTTGTAGCCGCAGAACGGGAGCATGGCGAAGGGGTCGCGACGCAGGGTCCCGACGGGCCCCTCCGCGGCGGCGGTCTGCTCGGACGCGATCGTCGCGCCCAGGAACACTCCGTGCGCCCAGTCCCGCGCCTGCACCACGAGCGGCACGTTGGTGGCCCGTCGGCCGCCGAACCAGATCGCGTCGATGGGCACACCCTCGGGCGAGTCCCACTCGTCGGCGATGGTCGGGCACTGCTCGGCGGCGACCGTGAACCGGCTGTTCGGGTGGGCGGCCGGCTCGTCGGACGCGGGGGTCCAGTCACGGCCCTGCCAGTCGGTCAGGTGGTCCGGCGGGGTGTCGGTCAGGCCCTCCCACCAGACGTCGCCCTCGTCGGTGAGGGCGACGTTGGTGAAGATCACGTCGTGCGTGAGGGTCGCGATGGCCGCCGGGTTGGTGCTCACGCCCGTGCCGGGGGCGACGCCGAAGAAGCCCGCCTCGGGGTTGATCGCCCGCAGCCGGCCGTCGGTGCCGGGTCCGCCCGGGCGCAGCCAGGCGATGTCGTCGCCGATGGTCTCGACCGTCCAGCCCGGGATCGTCGGACGGAGCATCGCCAGGTTCGTCTTGCCGCAGGCCGACGGGAACGCGGCCGCGACGTGCGACACCTGCCCGGCCGGCGAGGTCACGCGCAGGACGAGCATGTGCTCGGCCAGCCAGCCCTCGTCGCGCGCCATCACCGACGCGATCCGCAGCGCGAAGCACTTCTTGCCCAGCAGGGCGTTCCCGCCGTAGCCGGACCCGAACGACCAGATCTCCCGGGTCTCGGGGAAGTGGGCGATGTACTTGGTGGAGCTGCACGGCCACGGCACGTCGGCCTCGCCGGGCTCCAGGGGCGCGCCTACCGAGTGGACCGCGGGCACGAAGTCACCGTCGGCACCCAGCAGCTCCAGCACCGGGGTGCCCACCCGGGTCATGATCCGCATGCTCACGACGACGTAGGGCGAGTCGGTGACCTGGACGCCCAGCTGCGAGATCGGTCCGCCCAGCGGGCCCATCGAGAACGGGACGACGTACATGGTCCGCCCGCGCATCGACCCGGCGAACACCCCCGCCAGCTCCGCGCGCATGACGTGCGGCTCGCGCCAGTGGTTGGTCGGGCCGGCGTCGTCGGGGTCCTCCGAGCAGATGAACGTGCGGTCCTCGACGCGGGCGACGTCGGACGGGTCGGAGCGCGCGAGGTAGGAGCCCGGCCGCAGCTCCTCGTTCAGCCGGATCAGGGTGCCGGCCTCGACCATGCCCTCGACCAGCGCCGACGCCTGCTCGGCGGACCCGTCCACCCAGACGACCTCGTCGGGCTCCGTCAGCGCCGCGACCGCGCCGACCCACGCCTGCAGGCCGGCGTGCCGCTGGGCGCCGGGCGCCGAGGGGACGACGACCGGGGCGAGATCGAAGTACGGGTGGTGCTCGACGAGCGTCATGACGACCTCCGTGAAGGGACCAAGTCCTTCCACGGTGGACCTCTTCGCGTGCGGATTCCATCACCCGCGACCGGAAACATCCGCGATTCTTGCGATCTACACAACTCAGGCGTTCTCGTCGAGCGGCAACGGGAGGGCGTCGAAGTAGATCCGCACCCGGCGGCGACCCTCGGTGTCGCCGGCCGCCTTGCGCTCCTTGGCGTGCTTGAGCGCGCCGTCGATGATCTCCTGCACGGCCACCACGACCTGCTCCAGCTCCTGCAGGGTGAGGTCCGCCGTCGTCCGGTCGTTCATCGCCGCGGCCTCCCACTCCGGGGCGTCCCCCGCGAGCATCCACCGGCTCAGCACCTGCGCGCGCTCGGCGACGACCCCCTGCAGCAGCGCGTTGGCCGCCTCCGCGGTGCGGGGGTCGCGCAGCATGTCCCGCCCGTCGACGCTGTAGCCGACCGCGCGCCACCACCGGTCGCGGCCGCGCTCGTGCGCCGGGTCGTCCTCGACGAAGCCGTGCTTCTCCAGCTGGCGCAGGTGGTAGCTGGTCTGCCCGCTGCTCTCCCCCAGGCGCCGGCCCAGCTGGCTGGCGGTGGCGGACCCGTGCTCGGACAGGTAGTCGTACATCGCCATCCGCAGCGGGTGCGCCAACGCCTTGAGCTCCTCCGGCCCGATGGCACGGGCACGGAACGGCAGGGGCTTGCTCTCGCTCATTCGCAGAGATACCTTTGCAGAGTTGTCTTTGCAGAGAATTCTCTTCGATCCTACCGTCCCATCGCAGGAGTCCCCATGAGCGAGCAGGTCGCCACGCGCGAACCCCTCGGCAGCCGGTTCGCCGCCCACCTGACCGCGACCGGGATGGCCAACCTCGGGGACGGCATCGTGCAGACCGGCGTGCCGCTGTACGCCCTCACGCTCACGCGCTCCCCCAGCCAGATCGCGCTGCTCACCGCCGCCGCCTGGCTCCCCTGGCTGGTGCTCGGACTGGCGGCCGGCGTGGTCGTCGACCGCCGCGACCGCAAGTACACCCAGGTGGTCGGGCTCGCGGGCCGCGCGCTCCTGCTCGGGGTGGCCGTGGCGCTGGTCGCCTCCGGGCACATGACCATGACCGCCCTCACGGTGATCGTGCTGCTGTACGGGGTGACCGACGTGTTCGTGGACCTCGCCGGCTCGGCGCTGGTGCCCGACATCGTGCCGCGGTCCCGGCTCGAGGCTGCCAACGGGCGCACGCTCGCCGCGCAGCAGGTCATGGCCGCGTTCGTCGGCGGTCCGATCGCCGGCGGGCTGCTGGCCCTCGGCGCCGGCTGGGTGTTCGGGGTACCTGCCGGCCTGGGCGTCCTCGCCCTGCTGCTCATCGCCACGCGGATCCCCGGGAGGTACAAGCACGCGGCCCCCGAGAAGCGCTCGGCGCTGGCCGAGGTCCGCGAGGGCGTCGGCTTCCTGGTGCGGCACCCGGTGCTCCGCCCGCTGCTGGTGGCCGGCAGCGTGATGAACATGGCCAGCACCGGCTACTTCGCCGTCTTCGTGCTCTGGATGGTCGGCCCCGGCTCGCGCGTCGGGCTCGAGCCCGCGCACTACCCGCTGGTCATCGCCGTCCTCGCGGTCGGCGCGGTGCTCGGCTCGATCGCCGCCGAGCCCCTGGGCCGGCGCATCCCCGAGGTCCGGCTCCTGCTGACGTGCTGGACGCTGGACGCCCTGCTCATGCTCGTCCCGGTGCTCGTCCCGACGGTGCCGGCCATCGCGGTCGGCATGTTCCTCCTCGGCTTCCTCAACACCAACGGCAACGTGATCTCGCAGTCCATGCGCCAGCGGATGGTCGCGCCCGGAATGCTCGGCCGCGTGGGCGGGGCCAGCCGGACGCTCGGGTACGGGCTCATGCCGCTCGGCGCGCTGCTGGGCGGGCTGGTGGCCGAGCAGTGGGGCCTGCCCGCGGTCTTCCTCGGCGCGACCGTGGTCTGCGTCGCGGCGGTCGGCTACCCGATCGCCGTCGTCCGGCAGCGCATGGTCGCCGACCTCGAGCTGCCGGTCGTGGCCCGGGAGGTCGTCCCGGTCAGCTGAGCAGCTCGTGCCGGACGATCGTGGCCTCGCGGCCCGGTCCGACGCCGACCGACGAGATGCGCGCGCCCGAGATCTCCTCGAGGTGCAGCAGGTACCGCTGCGCCGCGGCGGGCAGGTCGTCGAACTCCCGAGCGCCGGAGATGTCCTCGCTCCAGCCGTCCAGGTACTCGTAGATCGGCTTGGCGTGGTGGAAGTCGGACTGGTCGTAGGGCATCTCGTCGAACCGGCGGCCCTGCACGTCGTACGCGACGGCGACGGGGATCTTCTCCCGGCCGGTGAGCACGTCGAGCTTGGTGACCACCAGGTCGGTGAGCCCGTTGACGCGGCTGGCGTAGCGGACCACGACGGCGTCGTACCAGCCGGTGCGGCGCGGACGGCCGGTGGTGGTGCCGAACTCCCCGCCGGTCTGCCGCAGCCACTCGCCGTCGTCGTCGAGCAGCTCGGTGGGGAACGGGCCCTCGCCGACGCGGGTGGTGTACGCCTTGGCGACGGCGACCACGCGGTCGATCCTCGTCGGCCCCACGCCCGAGCCCGTGCACGCGCCGCCGGCCGTGGCCGACGAGGACGTGACGAACGGGTAGGTGCCGTGGTCGACGTCGAGCATGGTGGCCTGGCCGGCCTCGAAGACCAGCGTCTTGCCCTGGTCGAGCGCGGTGTTGAGCAGCAGCGGGGTGTCCGCGACCATCGGGTGCAGGCGCTCGGCGTGGCGCAGCAGGTCTTCGACCGTCTCGTCGACCGTGATGGCCCGGCGGTTGTAGACCTTCACCAGCAGGTGGTTCTTCTGGTCGAGGGCGCCCTCGACCTTCTCCCGCAGGATCTTCTCGTCGAACAGGTCCTGGATGCGGATGCCGACGCGGTTGATCTTGTCGGAGTACGCCGGGCCGATGCCGCGACCGGTGGTGCCGATCCGGCGCTTGCCCAGGAACCGCTCCGTGACCTTGTCCAGCGTGCGGTTGTACGGCGCGATGACGTGGGCGGCCGACGAGACCTTGAGGGCGGACGTGTCCACCCCGCGGGCCGCGAGCGCGTCGATCTCCTCGAAGAGCACCTCGATGTCGACGACCACGCCGTTGCCGATGACCGGCACGACGCCGGGCGACAGGATGCCCGAGGGCAGCAGGTGCAGGGCGTACTTCTCGCCCCCGATCACGACCGTGTGACCCGCGTTGTTGCCGCCGTTGAACTTCACGACGTAGTCGGTCCGCGAGCCGAGCTGGTCGGTCGCCTTGCCCTTGCCCTCGTCGCCCCACTGAGCTCCGAGCACCACGACGGCAGGCATCCAGATCACCACTTCCCCTGCCTACGGTGCGGACCCGTGTTCGGGGGCCGGGCACCGGGCGGCAGTGACCCAGTACCTCCGAGAGGGTACCGGACCGTCAAGAAATGGTCATGTCAGCGCACGTCACCTGAGCGCGGCGACCTCGTCCACGGACGTCCCGCTGTCCACGAGGAACGTCTCGCAGCGCTCGGCCTCCTCGGACTCGCCGATGGCCTCGGCCGCCTCCGCGAGCGCCAGCAGCGCCCGGAGGAACCCCTCGTTGGGCGCGTGGTCGGCGGGGATCGGACCCCGCCCGTGCCAGCCGGCGCGGCGCAGGGCGTCCAGCCCGCGGTGGTAGCCGGTGCGCGCGTAGGCGTACGCCGCCACCGGGTCCCCGTCGTCCGCGAGCGCGCTCTCCGCCAGGAGCGCCCACAGGAGCGACGACGCCGGCGCGGCGGGCACGGCCTCGCGCGGCGTCGACCCGCTGCTCAGCACTGCGCGGGCGTCCGCGTCGGGTCCGTCGGCGGGCAGCAGCGTCGGGGCGGGACCGTCCAGCAGGTTCTCGTGGCTCATGCGCACAGTGTCCCCCACCGTGTGCGCGGGAGGAGGGGCGCGGTTACAGTCGTCTCGCCGACCTGGACCGCTGTTCGGCTCGCCGCCCCGCAACCCGACAGGGCACACATGATCGAGATCTCCACGTCCGCGACGACGACCACCTTGGCGGTCGCCGGCGACCTCGACCTGGCCGAGCGCGACCAGTTCCCGGAGATCGCCGCGCGCGTCGTGGGACTGCGCCGCCAGCTGCTGGTGATCGACATGTGCCAGGTCACGTTCATGGACTCCACCGGCGCGGCGTTCCTCATCTCGCTCGCCGACTCCGGCCGCAAGCGTGGCGGCGCCACCGTCCTGCGCGGCGCGGACCCGCGGGACCTGTTCGTCATCGAGATCTGCGGCGCGCTCGAGCTGTTCCGGATCGACGCCGAGCACCACTGCGAGGCGGGCGTCAGCCAGTCCGGCTTCCGTCGGCCCGACGGGGCGCCGACCCCGGCCTAGCGGGTGTGCGACGGCAGCGACCCCGGTCGCACCTTCGCCCACACGAGCTTGCCCCCGCGGGACTGCCGCCAGCCCCAGTCGGCCAGCCGCTCGACGATCTGCATGCCGAACCCGCCCACGCGGCCGGGGTGCCCGTCCGTGGTGACCGGCGGAGCCGGGTTGCCGTCCTCCACCTCGATGCGCAGGCCGTCGCCCGTGTCGTAGAGCTGGAGCGACACGTGCCCGAACCCGTGCAGCACGGCGTTGGCCACCAGCTCGGACACGACCAGCTCCGCGTTCGCCGAGTCCTCGATCCCCCACGCCTGGCAGGTGCGCACGACCGCGTGCCGCGCGCGCCCGATCGAGGTGGCCTCGCTGGGCAGCGACCAGCGCCGGCGCCGGGGGCTGCGGGTCCGGGCGGAGGTGTCCGACGGCGACGGCACCCGCACGACGACCACCGCGACGTCGTCCTCGCGGTGGTCCGCGAGCCGGGACAGGAGCTCCTCCCCGACGCCGGCCGCGTCGAGCGCGGTGACCGCGGCGGCGACGGCCGAGAGGGTGTCCAGACCCTCGCGCAGCCCACGGTCGCGCCGCTCGATGAGGCCGTCGGTGTAGTAGATGACGACGTCGCCGGGGTCGAGGTCGATCCCCTCGGTGGATCGCGGAGCGCCGCCGAACCCGATCAGCGGCCCGCCCGAGGCGCTCAGCTGCGTGACCGAGCCCCCGCGCACCAGCAGGGCCGGCAGGTGGCCCGCGCGCGAGTACTCCAGCCGCCAGGCGCCGCCCGTGCGGGTCAGGGTCGACAGGACCAGGCCGGCCGGGCGCGGGACCCGCATGCCGGCGACCAGCTGGTCGACCCGCTCCAGCACCGGCCCGGGCGTCGTGAGGTCGACCATGTACGAGCGGACCACGGAGCGCAGCTGACCCATCGCGGCGGCCGCCTCGACGTCGTGCCCCACCACGTCGCCGATGACGACGCCCACCACGTCCGGGCTGACCTGGAGCACGTCGTACCAGTCGCCGCCCACCTGCGCGTTCTCCGAGTTGGGCGCGTAGTACGTCCACACGTCCAGCCCGTCCACCTCGGCCTGCTCCGGCAGCATGGCCCGCTGGAGCGTCTCGGCCAGCCGGTGCTCCCGGTCGTAGAGCCGTGCGTTGTCGATGACCATGCCGACCCGACGCGCGGTCAGCTCGAGCACCGTGCGCACCGACGGCTCCAGCCCGCGCAGCCCGCCGCCCTCGTGGGGGTGCACCGCGAGCACGCCCAGCACGCGACGGCGCCCCGTCAGGGGGAACACCGCGACGCGGTGGTCGTCGGACGGTCCGGCGTCCCCGAGGACCAGACCGGCCTGCCCGACCAGCCACGCCGACGCGCTGCCGGCACCGTGGGAGCCCCGGAGCTCGAGCTCGACCGGGCGGTCCAGCTCGCCGTCGAGGAGCTGCTGGACGGCGTCCGGTCCCGCGTCGCGCACCGCGGGGAGCTCGCCGTGCCGGGAGCCCTTGCCCGTCGGCGCGTGCGGCACGTCGATCCCGTCGGCCACCCGCAGGCCACCGTCGTTCAGGTAGAAGGCCGCCCAGCCGACCACCGAGCGGCGCAGCACCGCCGCGATCTCGCGCAGCGCGTGCGGGTCGTCGACGTCCATGAGGAGGTCCGACACCTGGGCGATGAGCCCGAGGCTGCGCCGCTCGCGCCGCTCGGCCTCGACCAGCGCCGCCTGCTCCGCGTCGTGGGACAGCTGCTCGGTCAGGTCCTGGAGCGCGGCGACCCAGTGCGTGAGCGCACCGCCGTCGGCGGCGGGCACGGGCGACAGGGTCACGCGGCACGCGAACGGGGACCCGTCGGCGCGGCGCAGGGTGAGCGTCTGCACGGCGGTCTGCCCGGAGTGCACCGCCGCGCGCAGCCGCTCGACGTCCGCCGCCGGGAGCGCGTTGTCCCGGAGCACGTCCCCGTGTCGGCGCCGAGCGTCATCCAGGCCGTACCCTGTGACCCTCTCGAAGGCGTCGTTCACCCACACGACGGGCAGGTCGGGCTCGGTCGCATCCAACAAGGCGATCGGGACGGAAGTTGCTCTGAGGGCACGATCGCGCACGCCGACGAGAGCATGATCGGAGACGGGCGAAGCGTGGGAGTTGACCACTACCACCTCCGATCGTCTAGCGTGCCGAACAGGCAGGTCGTCGAGAAGCCGGCGCCGCCTCGGGCGGAAGTCCGCGAAAGGAGCACCGTGCGCGACGGTAACAGCACCACCCCCGACGGGCCTGCGGACACCTCGAACGCCGACTCCGGCTCCGGGGTCGTCGGCGAGCCCGGCGCCGTCCACGTCATCGTGGGGACCGACGCCACCCGCATCGTGCTCTCGGGCGAGGTCGACGCCGACCTCGGCGCGGAGCTCCAGGAGGCCACCGCGGAGGCCGAGCAGGTGGGCCTGCCCATCGAGGTCGACGCGCACCACGTCACCTTCATGGACTCCTCGGGCGTCGCGTTCCTCGCGCGGCTGTCCATCCGGTCGAAGCACCGGGTCCGGCTCCTGCGCGTGCCGCCGACCGTGCGGTTCCTGCTCGAGGTCACCCGGATCGGCGAGCTGCTCGACGTCGTCGAGGGTGACGAGTCGCAGTTCCAGCCGGTCGGCGACAACCAGAGCTGAGAAAGGCCCCGCCCGGAGGCGGGGCCTTCCTTGTCAGCAGAGGTCAGGCGCCGAGCGTGTGTCCGGCCGAGCGCAGCTGCTGCGCGGCCTCGACGAGGCGCTTGGCCATGCCGGCCTCGGCCAGCTTGCCCCAGGCGCGCGGGTCGTAGGCCTTCTTGTTGCCCACCTCGCCGTCGACCTTGAGCACACCGTCGTAGTTGCGGAAGAAGTGGTCCGCCACCGGACGGCTGAACGCGTACTGCGTGTCCGTGTCGATGTTCATCTTGATGACGCCGTTGTCGACGGCCTCGGAGATCTCGGCCTCGGTGGAACCGGACCCGCCGTGGAAGACCAGGTCGAAGGGGTTCTCCTTGCCCAGGACCTCGCCGACGGCCTTCTGGATGTCCGCGAGGATCGACGGGCGCAGCTTGACCGCACCCGGCTTGTAGACGCCGTGCACGTTGCCGAACGTCAGGGCCGTCAGGTAGCGGCCCTTCTCGCCCGCACCGAGCGCCTTGACCGTGGCCAGGCCGTCCTCGACGGTCGTGTACAGCTTGTCGTTGATCTCGGCCGTGTGGCCGTCCTCCTCGCCACCGACCACGCCGACCTCGATCTCGAGGATGGTGCGGGCGGCAACTGAAAGTTCAAGCAACTCCTCGGCAATAACGAGGTTCTCGTCGAGCGGCACCGAGGAGCCGTCCCACATGTGCGACTGGAACGTGGGGAGCTTGCCGGCCTTGACCTGCTCGATCTCGAGCGCCAGCAGCGGGCGCACCCAGGAGTCGAGGTTCTGCTTGGCGCAGTGGTCCGTGTGCAGCGCGACGGTGATCGGGTAGCCCTTGGCCACCTCGGCCGCGTACGCCGCGAGGGCGAGCGAGCCGGCGACGCGGTCCTTGACGGTCGAGCCGGCCGCGTACTCCGCGCCGCCGACCGAGACCTGGATGATGCCGTCGGACTCCGCCTCGGCGAAGCCCTGCAGGGCGGCGGTGACGCTCTGGGACGACGTGACGTTCACGGCCGGGTAGGCGAACTTGCCCGCGCGTGCCCGGTCGATCATCTCGGCGTACACCTCGGGGGTGGCGATGGCCATCTGCTGCATCTCCTGCGTGTCGTGGGAGGGGTATCGGTTCGATTCTGGCACGCCTTCGGGTCCGTCGGTCCGGGACGTTCTACCCCCGGACAGAGCTCAGGACGCGTGCTGCGCGATCCAGGTGTGCATCGCGATCGCGGCGGCCGCGCCCGCGTTGATCGAGCGCGTCGAGCCGAACTGCGCGATGTGCAGGACGTCGACGGCGGCCTCGCGGGCGGCGTCGGACAGCCCGACCGACTCCTGGCCGAACAGCAGCACGCACGCGCGCGGCAGGGGGTAGCCCTCGAGCGCCACGGAGCCGGGCAGGTTGTCGACGCCGAGCACCGGGAGGCTCTTGTCGGACGCCCAGGCCAGCAGGTCGTCCACGGTGGGGTGGTGCCGCACGTGCTGGTAGCGGTCGGTGACCATGGCGCCGCGGCGGTTCCAGCGGCGGTTGCCGACGATGTGCACCTCGGCCGCCAGGAACGCGTTGGCGGTGCGGACGACCGAGCCGACGTTCAGGTCGTGCGCCCAGTTCTCGATGGCCACGTGGAACGGGTGCCGCCGGGTGTCCAGGTCGGCGACGATCGCCTCGAGCGTCCAGTACCGGTAAGCGTCGACGACGTTGCGGCGGTCCCCGTGGGCCAGCAGCTCGGGGTCGTAGTGGGCGTCAGAAGGCCACTCGCCCTGCCAGGGCCCGACACCGACCTGCTCGCGCTCCTCGTCCACGGGCGCCACGGTAACGGCGCTCTCAGGCGAGCGTGACCTCCAGCTCCACGACCGCCCAGGACAGCGGCGGCAGCCGCAGACGCACCGTGCTGTGGTCGGCGCGCACCCCGTCGAGCGGCACCAGGCCCACCCGGTCCTGCGCGTCCTGGGCGTTGGTGGTGTGCCGGTCGCCGCCGTCCGGCACGGTCAGCACCTCGGCGCGCGCGACCTTGCCCGCGGTCCAGCCGCGCAGGTCGACCGCGACCTCGGCGTCCTCGTCGAGCCCGCGGTGCGCCAGGAAGAGCGCCACGCGCCCGTGCTCCTCGTCCCAGGTGGCCGACACGTCCACCAGGTCGACGGCGTCGAACGTCGCGGTCTCGTAGCGGTCGGAGGTCACCGCGGTCCGCAGGATGACCCCTCGGGCGAGGGCCGCCATCCGGGCGAACGGCCAGAAGATCGACTGCCGCCACGCGGGTCCGCCCTCCTCCGAGCGGATGGGCGCGATCACGTTGACCAGCTGCGCCTGGTTGGCGATCTTCACGCGGTCGCCGTGCCGAAGCAGGGAGTTGAGGAACGTGCCGACGACGACCGCGTCGGTGACCGAGTACTCGTCCTCGATGATCCGCGGGTGCTCGCGCCAGCCTCCGGCCTTCTCGATCACGTGGGGCTGGTCCTCGGTGTCCTTGCCGGTGGCGTACCAGACGTTCCACTCGTCGAAGGAGAGGTCCACGTGCTTCTTGTGCTTCCCGCGAGCGCGGACGGCGTCCGCCGTGGCGACGACCGACTCGATGAAGTAGTCCATGTCGACCGCGCTGGCCAGGAAGCTCGCGTGGTCGCCGTCGTGCTCCTGGTAGTAGGCGTGCAGCGAGACGTAGTCCACCTCGTCGTACGCGTGCCCGAGCACCGTCTGCTCCCACGCCCCGAACGTCGGCATGCCGGAGTTCGACGAGCCGCAGGCGACCAGCTCGATCGTCGGATCCACCAGGCGCATCGCCTTGGCGGCCTCCTGCGCCAGCCGGCCGTACTCGTCGGCCGTCTTGGCGCCCATCTGCCACGGCCCGTCCATCTCGTTGCCCAAGCACCACAGCCGGATGTCGAAGGGCTCCTCGTGACCGTTCGCGCGACGCCGGTCGGACAGCTCGGTGCCGCCGGGGTGGTTGGCGTACTCGACCAGCGCGCGCGCCTCCTGCACGCCACGGGTGCCCAGGTTCACGGCCTCCATGACCTCGACGCCGGCGATGCGGGACCAGTCGATGAACTCGTGCAGCCCGAACGCGTTGGTCTCGACCGTGTGCCAGGCGCCGTCCAGCCGCCGCGGCCGATCGGGACCGACGCCGTCCTCCCACGCGTAGCCGGAGACGAAGTTGCCGCCGGGGTACCGGATCACGGTCGCGCCGAGCTCCTTGACCAGGTCGAGGACGTCCCGTCGGAACCCGTGCTCGTCGGCCGCGGGGTGCCCCGGCTCGTAGATGCCGGTGTAGACGCACCGGCCCATGTGCTCGACGAACGACCCGAAGATCCGCCGGGGAACAGGCCCGACGACGAAGTCGCGGTCGAGCGTGACACGTGCGCGGCTCATCACTGCCCGCCGAAGCCGGTGGTGGCGAACCCCTTGATGATCTGGCGCTGGAAGAACAGGAACACCACGACCAGCGGCAGGGCGGCGAGCACGGCGGAGGCCATGACCTGCGCGTACTGGAGGCCGTAGGCGCTCTTCACGGTCTGGAGGCCGACGGGCAGGGTCATCAGCGAGGAGTCGCTGGTGGCGATGAACGGCCACAGGAAGTTGTTCCACGCCGCGATGAACACGATGATCGAGACGGCGGCCAGGATCGGCCGCGACAGCGGCAGCACGATCGACCAGAACACCCGCAGGCGGCCGGCACCGTCGATGCGCGCGGCGTCCTCGAGCTCGACGGGGACCTGGTCGAAGAACTTCTTGAGGATGAACACCATGGCAGGGTGGACCGTCTGCGGCAGGATCACGGCCCAGTAGGTGTCGACGAGGTTGAGCGTGAGCATCTCGTAGAACAGCGGGACGATGAGCACCTGCGGCGGGATGATGATCGACGCGATGATCCCCCAGAACAGCCAGCGCCGACCGGTGAAGTCGAGCCGGGAGAACGCGTACGCGGCCAGCGCGGTCACCGCGAGCGTGATGATCGTGATGATCGTCGCGGTGAGCAGGCTGTTCCACGTCCAGAGCGGGATGTTGCCCTCGCGCAGCACGTTCGCGTACGCCTCGGTGGTGAACCCGTCGGGCGGCAGCCAGGACACCGGCGTGGCGGCGGCGGACGTCTCGGTCTTGAACGACGTGGCGACCGCCCAGAGGAAGGGCAGCAGCCAGAACAGGGCCAGGACGATCAGGGCGACGATCGCGCCGAGGCGACCGGGGCTGGCGAACCGCTCGCCGATGCGCAGGCCCGCCTTGTCGGCGAACCGGCCCCGCTGCTTGTGGACAGAGCCGGCTGCGTTGGGCTGAGGAGCGACGGTGGTGGTCATCAGACACCCCTCCGGGTCGTCAGCCGCATCTGGCCGATCGAGATGATGACGATGATCGCGAAGAAGATGTAGGCGATCGCCGACGCGTACCCGAACCGGTAGCCGGTGAAGCCCACCTCGAAGACGTACTGGACCACCGGGCGGGTCACGCCGCCAGGCCCGCCCTGGGTCATGATGTAGATCTGGTCGAAGACCTTCAGCGAGGCCAGGACCTGCAGGATCAGGATGAGCACCGTGGTCGGCCCGAGCTGCGGGATGGTGATCGACCGGAGTTGCCGCCAGCGGCCGGCGCCGTCCAGCGCGGAGGCCTCGTACTGCTGCTCGGGGATGTTCTGGAGCGCGACCAGGTAGAGCAGGAAGTTGAACCCGACCGTCCACCACAGGGTCATGACGACGACCGCGAGCATCGCCCACTGCGGATCCTGGAGCCACGCGATCTGCTCGACGCCCACCGCCCCGAGCAGGTAGTTCACGAGCCCGAGCTGCGGGTTGTACATCCAGATCCAGAACTGGGCGGCGACGGTGGAGGCCAGCAGGAACGGCATGAAGAACGAGAGCCGCCACAGCCACTGCCCGGGCAGTCCCTGGTGCACCAGCAGCGCCAGGATCAGAGCCACGATCACGAGCGGGACCGTGGAGAGCACCGTGAACCACAGGGTGTTCAGCAGGGAGCGCCACATGATCGGGTCCGCGAGGGCCTCGGCGTAGTTGTCGAACCCGATGAGCTCGCCGCCGGCGCCCGTGATGCTCTCGCCGGTGAAGCTCAGGTAGAAGCCGTGGACCAGCGGCCAGATGAGGAACATCACGAAGACGACCACGAACGGGGCGACGAACGCCCAGCCGATGCGGTTGTCGCGGGCACGTCGTTCGCGCTCGCCGCGCCGGACCTCGTCGGGTGACGTGGTGCGAGGCGGGGCGCCGGTGACGTCGACGGCTGCAGAGGACACGTTCCGACTCCTTCGGATCACACCGGGTTCGGCTTGGCCAGCTGGACGTTCACACGGCGGACGAAGGCGGCGAAGCCGTCGGCCGGGTCGGAGCCGTCCAGGTAGACGCCCTGCACGGTCTCGAGGAAGTAGTTCTGGAAGTCGCTTCCCGACCCCGTGAACCACGCCTCCGGGTCGTAGTTGAGGATCTCCGCGGCCCCCGCGTAGTGCGCCTGCGGCAGGAGCGCCTGGTACTCCGTGCTCTGCACGACGGGCTGGAACCCGGGGATGTGACCGGCCTCGGCCCACCCGAGCGAGTTCTGGAGCAGGTCCGCGACGAACTGGTAGCTGGCGCGGCGCTGCTCCGGGTCGGGGCTCGACTGGTGCGGGAGCGTGAACGCGTGCGAGTCCGCGTAGGCGGCCGGCGTGCCGAACAGCGTCGGGATCGGCTGGGCGTCGAACGCCAGACCGGAGTTCTTGGCCGTCGGCAGCTCCCACACGCCGGTGAAGAACATCCCGCTCTCCCCGGACATGAACTCCGAGACCGCCGTGCCGTAGTCGCCGTTCGGCGTGCAGATGGTGCCGTCGAGCAGCTGCTGGATGAACTCGAGCGACTCCACGGCAGCGTCCTCGTCCACGGAGGCGGTCTTGCCGGACAGGTCGAAGTCGGCGTCGTGCTGCTTGTACAGCGTGTAGAACAGCCGCCACATCTGGGCGCCGTCGCCCAGGTACCCGTACGACAGCCCGTGCTTGCCGGTCACGGCCTGCATGGCGCGCGCGACCTCGAGGAACTGGTCCGGGCTCTCGATCGGCGCCAGCTGACCGTCGGCGCCGAGCACGCCCGCCTGATCCGCGACGTCGAGGTTGTACATCATGATGAACGGGTGCGAGTCGAGGGCGATCGAGAACTGCCGGCCGTCCAGCCCGCCCTTGGCCCACACGCGCTCGAGGAAGTCGGACTCCTGCACGCCGAACTCGGCCAGCAGGTCCAGGTCCCACGGGTCCAGCAGGCCGCCGGGGGCGTACCCCGCCACTCGTGACGCGTGCATGATCGCCACGTCGGGCGACCGCCCGCCGACGCTCGCCATGGCCAGCTTGGTGTAGTACGGCGCCCCCCAGGCCAGCACGGTCTGGGTGGCCTCGTACCCGTGGTCGAGCGCATTCACCTTGTCGACCAGGCCGGCCATGTTGATGCCGTCGCCGCCGCTGAGCAGGTGCCAGTAGGCGAGCTGGCTCAGACCGCTCGCGGAGGCAGTCGGGGCGCAGCCGGCGAGCGTCGACGCTGCGGCCACGCCCCCGGCGGCGGCCAACGAGCCGATGAGCATCTGTCGTCGGGTGATCCCTGAGCCCTGCGGGAAGGCTGCGCGCGTGCGCGCGACGCGGTGCGGTGCCATGCCCTCACTCCTTCGTGAGACACGTCCGACGTCATCGTCGGTGCGCGGGTCCGGCTCGTCACCGTGCCCGATTCGCATCGTGACACCGGGTGAAGTGGGCGGCAACAGGTGGCGCCCGGCGCACACGGTCCGCACATCCCGCCCACCGGCCGGCCACGGGTGGCCCCGTACGCTGGGCGCATGCTCATGACGACCGCCCTCTCGGCCGCCGGACCCGTCGTGGCCCTCGGCCCCGACTTCCTCGACCCGCAGCACCTGATCGACTCGTTCGGGACGTGGGCGCTCATCGGCATCCTGGCGATCATCTTCATCGAGGTCGGCCTGCTGTTCCCGATCCTGCCCGGCGACTCGCTCCTGTTCACCGCCGGCGCCCTCGTGGCGCAGGAGTCGCTGAACGTGAACATCAGCATCTGGGCGCTGTGCGGGCTGCTGATCGTCACCGCGTTCGCGGGCACCCAGACGGGCTACCTCATCGGTCGCACGGCCGGCCCGAAGGTGTTCAGCAAGCCGGACTCGCGGTTCTTCAAGCAGCGGTACATCGACCAGACGTACGCCTACTTCGACAAGTACGGCGGCCGGACGCTCATCGTGGCGCAGTTCATCCCGTTCGTGCGCACGTACGCCTCGGTCGCGGCCGGCGTCGGGCGGATGCCGTACCGGCACTTCGCCTTCTTCAACGCGATCGGCGTCGTCCTGTGGGCCGGCGGCGTCACCATGCTCGGCTACCTGCTGGGGAACATCACGTTCATCAAGGAGAACATCGAGGCGCTCCTGGTCCTCGTCGTCTTCATGTCGGTGGCGCCGGTGATCGTCGAGGTCTGGCGCAAGAACCGCAAGGACAAGGCGCTGCGCGCCCAGGGTCTGCCCGTCGACGAGGCGGGCCGCGACCCGCGGTACGACGAGCAGGCCGAGCGTGAGGCCGTCGAGCGCAAGGCGTTCGACGCGTGACGCACCAGGGCCCGCGCGAGATCCGCTCGTGGCTGTCCGACATGGACGGCGTCCTGGTGCACGAGGGCACCGCGCTGCCCGGCGCCGCGGAGTTCATCAAGGCCCTGCGCGACGGTGAGCGCCCGTTCCTCATCCTCACCAACAACTCGATCTTCACCACACGTGACCTGCGCGCGCGGCTGGCGGCCTCCGGGATCGACGTGCCCGAGGAGGCCATCTGGACCTCGGCGCTGGCCACCGCGCAGTTCCTCACCGACCAGATGCCGGGCGGTTCGGCGTACGTGATCGGCGAGGCGGGCCTGACCACCGCGCTGTACGAGGCCGGCTACACGCTGACGGCCGCGAAGCCGGACTTCGTGGTGCTCGGCGAGACCCGGACCTACTCGTTCGAGGCGATCACCCAGGCGATCCGGCTGATCCAGGGCGGCGCGCGATTCATCGCCACCAACCCCGACGTCACCGGCCCGTCTGCGGACGGGGACCTGCCCGCCACGGGCGCGGTCGCCGCCATGATCAGCGCGGCCACCGGCCGGCAGCCGTACTTCGTCGGCAAGCCCAACCCGATGATGATCCGCTCGGCCCTCAACCGGATCGACGCGCACTCGGAGACCACCGTGATGGTGGGCGACCGGATGGACACCGACGTCGTCGCCGGCATCGAGGCCGGGCTGCGGACGTTCCTGGTCCTGTCCGGGTCCACCCGGCTGGCCGACGTGGAGAGCTTCCCGTTCCGGCCGACCGAGATCCTCGACTCGGTGCAGGACCTGATCGAGCGGATCTGACTAGAAGCTGACCTCGGGAGCGGCCCGCACGCTGGGCTCGTCGACCTCGAAGTACTCGGCCCGCACGAAGTGGAACGCGCCCGCGATGACGTTCGACGGGAACGACTCCACCTTGGTGTTCAGTTCGCGCACGTTCGCGTTGTAGAACCGGCGGCCGGCGGCGATGCGGTCCTCCGTGTTGGTGAGCTCGAGCTGGAGCTGCTGGAAGTTCTCGCTGGCGCGGAGCACGGGGTAGGCCTCGGCCACCGCGAACAGGCGTCCGAGCGCCTGGGTCAGCTGGTTCTCCTGGGCGGCCTGCTCAGCGGGGCTGGACCCCGGGTTCGAGGCGGCGGCGCGCGCACGGGCGACCTCGTCGAACACGCCGCGCTCGTGCGCCGCGTAGCCCTTGACCGACTCGACCAGGTTCGGGATCAGGTCGTGCCGGCGGTGCAGCTCGACATCGATCTGGCGCCACGCCTCCTGCACCAGGTTCCGCAGCCGGACGAAGCCGTTGTACGTGGTGACCGCCCAGATCAGGGCGATCACGACGATCACGGCGAGGACGATCAGGACGATGACACCGGTGCTCACAGCAGGGGCCTCTCGGAGGTCGGGCGGGTCAGGCGATCGTAGCGTCGGCTAGGTGGTCGCCGCGGGCGCCGGGTCGTAGCCGTGGTCGAGCCAGACGTGCCGCGGGACGGAGCGCACCACCGCGGAGAGCAGGCCCAGGCGCGACGCCAGCCGGTCCAGGTCCGTGCTCCCGTTCTCCCACGACAGGATCCAGGTGCCGTCGATCCGCCAGGCGTTGCCCAGCGCGTCCGACCGCAGCAGCCGCTCCATGAGCCGGGGGTGCAGGATCGCGTGCCCCACCCGCTCGTCGGAGGCCGCCACCCGGTACGCCTGGTTGAACGCCTCGGACTCGAACTGGAGGTCCCGGGCGCCGAGCATCTTGACCAGCTTGGCGCCCAGCCCCTCCGGCGTCACCTCGACGGTGGGCAGATAGGTGGGCAGCGCCAGGGCGACGACGTGCGCGAGGTGGGTGCTCCGGTTCTTGCCGCTGCCGGTGGTCCACGAGTACGTGAAGGAGAGGGCGGCGCGGGACTCGAACGTGCCGCGCAGCACCTCCTTCGCGGACCGGCTGCTGCCCACCCCGAACGGCTGGTCCCGGGACAGGTTCACCAGCGAGGAGTCGACCTCCTGGTACGTCCAGCCGCTGACCGCCGCCCACTGCCGGAACCGTTCGTGGCGCTTGCGCTGCGCCCACAGGCCGAGGATGAACACGGCGACGACCGCGGCCCCGATCAGCAGGACGCCCCCGACCTCCACGTGCTCAGGCCAGACCGAGGTCGGACAGGCTGAACAGGTAGTGGTACGGCACGCCCAGCGCCTCGATCTTGGCCTGCGCCCCGGTCGCGCGGTCGACGACGACCGCGACGCCCAGCACCTCGGCGCCGGCCTCGCGCGCGGCCTCGACCGCGGCGATCGGCGAGCCGCCCGTGGTGGACGTGTCCTCCAGGACGACGACCTTGCGGCCGGCGATGTCCGGTCCCTCGATGCGGCGCTGCATGCCGTGCGCCTTGGTCTCCTTGCGGACGACGAACGCGTCGAGGTCCTGACCGCGCGACGCGGCGGCGTGCAGCAGGGACGTCGCGACGGGGTCCGCGCCGAGGGTCAGCCCGCCGACGGCGTCGATCTCCGCCGTGCCGAGGCCGACCTCCTCCAGCCGGTCCAGCAGCAGGTGCCCGATCAGCGGGGCGGCGCGGTGGTGCAGCGTGACGCGGCGCAGGTCCACGTAGTAGTCGGCCTCACGACCGGACGACAGTGTGACCTTCCCGTGCACGACCGCCAGGGTCTTGATGAGCTCGAGCAGCTGCTCGCGGGGCGTCGGGGAGAAAGTCACGGCGGTCAGGCTACTCGGCGAGCGGGGTGCCGACGAAGGAGGGCAGAGCGCCCCGGACGGCGGTGGCCACGGCCTCCGTCACCCGGACGGCTCAGTCGGTGGCGTCCGTGACCAGCTCCACGTCCTGCCCCTGGTAGGCCCGGCGGTAGCGGCCGAACGCGCGGACGGCCGAGCGGGGGGCGATGCGGGCGGCCGCCGACAGGGTCCGATAGCGCAGGCTCGGGGTCGACAGGACGGCACCGCGGCGGACGTCGGCGAGGCCGGTGGCCACCACGTCCTCCGCGGTCAGCCAGGCGACCTCCGGGTAGGCGGTCATGTCGATCTCGCCGCGGGCGTGGAACTCGGTGTGCACGAACCCCGGGTTCAGCGCGGTGGCCGTGACGCCGGTGCCGCGCAGCTCGACGGCGAGGCTCTCCGTGAACACCCGCACCCAGGCCTTGTGCGCGGAGTACGTGCCGGAGGTGAGCAGAGCGGCGACGGACGCGACATTGAGGATGGCGCCGCGACCGCGCTCGACCATCGCCCCCGCTGCCGCGTGCGACAGGACCATGACGGCGGTGACCATGAGCGCGAGCGCGGTCTCCTCGCGGGCCAGGTCCCCGGTGACGAACCGCTGGTTCAGGCCGAGCCCGGCGTTGTTCACCAGCAGCCCGATCGGCCGCTCGGTGGCGCGCAGCCGGTCGGCCACCCGCTCGACGTCGGCGCGGACGGACAGGTCGGCGACGAGGACCTCGGCGCGGATGCCCGCGGCGGCCTCGAGCTGGGCGGCGAGGCGCGTCAGGCGCTCCTCGTTGCGGGCGACCAGGACGACGTCGTGCTTGGCCGTGGCCAGCTGCCAGGCGAACTCCAGGCCCAGCCCTGCCGACGCCCCGGTGATGAGTGCGGTTGCCATGGGCCCACCCTACGGAGGCGGTCGGTCCTCGCGCGTTCCGAAGGTCCTGCGCCGCCCTGTGGACGAGGCACCGGGAAGGGTCGGGGGCGGCACGTAGGGTGTCCGCGTGACTGACGGATGGGGTGGCGACGTGCCGGACTGGCCTCTGGACGAGGAGCCGCCGTTCGACCCGTCCTACGACGCCGCGCCCCCGGAGCACGAGCCCTCCCGGGGGGGCCGGTCAGCACCGCCGCCGCGCCCCGACATCCCCCGCGAGGTCGCGCAGGTGCTCGAGCCGGAGGCCGCGCTGGCCGCAGCGGCCGAGGTGCTGCGCAGCGTCTGGGGCTACGACACGTTCCGCGGCGAGCAGGCCGAGATCATCGACACCGTGGTCCGGGGCGGTGACGCGCTGGTGCTCATGCCCACCGGCGGCGGCAAGTCCCTCTGCTACCAGGTGCCGGCCCTCGTGCGCGAGGGGACCGGGGTCGTCGTCTCGCCCCTGATCGCCCTCATGCAGGACCAGGTCGACGCGCTGTCCGCGCTCGGCGTGCGCGCCGGGTTCCTCAACTCGACGCAGCAGTCGCACGAGCGCCGGAAGGTCGAGGACGCGTACCTCGCCGGCGAGCTGGACCTGCTGTACCTGGCGCCCGAGCGCCTGCGGGTGCGGGAGACGATCGAGCTGCTCGACCGCGGGACCGTCGCCCTGTTCGCCATCGACGAGGCGCACTGCGTGTCCCAGTGGGGGCACGACTTCCGGCCGGACTACCTCCAGCTGTCGATGCTGCACGAGCGCTGGCCCGAGGTCCCCCGGATCGCCCTGACGGCCACGGCCACCGACCAGACGCACGCGGAGATCGCCCAGCGGCTCCAGCTCGGGGATGCCCGGCACTTCGTCGCCAGCTTCGACCGGCCCAACATCCAGTACCGGATCGCGCCCAAGGACAAGCCGCGCGACCAGCTGCTCAACCTCCTGCGCACCGAGCACGAGGGCGACGCCGGCATCGTCTACTGCCTGTCCCGGAACTCCGTCGAGCAGACCGCCCAGTTCCTGGTGGACCACGGCGTGACCGCGCTGCCGTACCACGCGGGGCTCGACCGGCAGGTGCGGGCGCGGAACCAGAGCAGGTTCCTGCGCGAGGACGGGGTCGTGATGGTCGCGACGATCGCGTTCGGCATGGGGATCGACAAGCCCGACGTGCGGTTCGTCGCCCACCTGGACCTGCCGAAGTCGGTCGAGGGCTACTACCAGGAGACCGGCCGCGCGGGTCGCGACGGACTGCCCTCCACGGCATGGCTCGCGTACGGGCTGGCCGACGTGGTCCAGCAGCGGCGCATGATCGACACCTCCGAGGGCGACGCGGCGCACAAGCGGCGGCTCACCGCGCACCTGGACGCCATGCTCGCGCTCTGCGAGACCATCTCGTGCCGCCGCGTGCAGCTGCTCAACTACTTCGGCCAGCCGTCGCAGGCCTGCGGCAACTGCGACACCTGCCTCACCCCGCCCGAGTCGTGGGACGGGACCGTCGCGGCGCAGAAGCTGCTGTCGACCGTGGTCCGGCTCGAGCAGCGCGGGCAGCGGTACGGCGCGGGGCACCTGGTCGACATCCTGCTCGGCAAGGAGACGCCCCGGGTCACGCAGCTGGGGCACCAGTCGCTCTCGACGTTCGGCGTCGGCAAGGACCTGTCCGACGGCGAGTGGCGCGGGGTCGTGCGGCAGCTGCTGGCCCTGGAGCTGCTGGGGGTCGACACCGACGGCTACGGCACGCTGCGGCTGGCGCCGGACAGCGCGGACGTGCTGCGCGGGGCGCGCGAGGTGCGGTTGCGGCGCGAGACCGAGAAGGTCGTGAAGACCCGCGGGACGCGCGGCGCGCGGGCGACGGCGGCGGCGGACCTGTCGGACGACGCCCTCGAGCTCTTCGAGGTGCTGCGGGCGTGGCGCGCGGGTGTCGCCAAGGAGCAGGGCGTCCCCGCGTACGTGGTGTTCCACGACGCCACGCTGCGCGAGATCGTCACGCAGCGGCCGACGTCGCTCGACGCGCTGGGTGGGATCAGCGGAGTTGGCGCGACCAAGCTGGAGCGGCACGGCCCGGGCCTGCTGGCGGCGCTGGCGGGCGTGGGCGAGCCGGCCTGACCCTCATGCCCCGAAGCGGCGGCGCTGGAGCTCGCGGACCTCGTCGACCAGCTCCGGGACCGGGCCCTCGACGGGGATGCCCGGCGCGACGACCGTGATCGGCAGCACCGCGACCGGGCCGGCGGGGATGCCCCACTCCGCGCGCCAGTCGGCACCCTGCTGAGCGGACGCGACGTAGACGATCCGTCCCAGACCCACCCAGGCGTGCGCCGCGGCGCACATCGGGCAGTGCTCGCCGGAGGTGTAGACGGTCGACGCCGCGCGCTCGTGGAGGGTCAGGTGGCTCGCCGACCAGCGGGCGATCTCGAACTCCGGGTGGCGGGTCTCGTCGCCGTCCTTGACGCGGTTGCGGTCCTCGAACCGGACCTGCCCGGCCGCGTCGACGAGCACCGAGCCGTAGGGCTCGTCGCCGTCGTCGAGGGCCTCTCGAGCGAGCTCGACGGTGCGCCTCAGGTGGGTCAGGTCCACGTCGGTGAGCGTCATCGGGCCACCGTCGCGGCCAGGACGCGGGTGCGCAACCCCTGTCGGTGCGCGACGAGCGAGGCGCGCAGGTCGACCGACCACGACGGCTCGTCGGGCGCCGGATCGACCTGCAGGTGCGCGATGGCCACCAGCAGCCGGACGGCGACCGCGGCGTGATGGAGCTCGAGCGAGGCCACCTCGTCGTACTCGAGGGGGCGCACCCCGCGGTAGCCGGTGAGGAAGGCCGCGAGGAGCGTCGGGTGCTCGACCTTCCCGGGGGTGTCTCCGACCAGGTCCCGGACCGCCGCGGCGATGTCCTCGATGAACGGTCCGGTCCGCGCCTCGTCCGCGTCGAACGCGGTCGGGCGACCGTCCGCCCAGCGCAGGTTGTCGAGCTCGAAGTCGCCGTGCAGGGTGCCCCGGGGCATCCGGACCCGGTCCACCTCGGCGAGCACCGCGCGTGCGGCTCGCGCCACGGCGGGGTCGTCGGCGCACGCCCGCTCCAGTGCCGCGAGGTCGAGGGGCGCGGGCTCGTCGGCACCGGTGAGCGCCGGGGCGTCCCGGTGCAGCCGGGCCAGAGCGGCCCCCCAGGCCTGCGCGAGAGGCGAGGTCAGGTCCTCGAGCTCGAGCTCCTGCCCGGGCGCGGCGGGGACGGCGGTGGCGTGCACGTCTCCGAGGGGTGTCGGGACCGTCTCGACGAGCCGACCGGCCGCCGACGGCAGGGGCGCGACGGTCCCACCCTCGACCGACCAGGCGGCCAGCAGGCGCGCGGGGGTCTCCAGGTCGCGGACCGTGCGCAGCGAGGCCGGGACGAACCGGAGGTAGAGCACGCCCCGTGGGTCCGCGTCCGGGGGCACCACGAAGACGTGCGTCGCGCTGGACCGCTTCCACCGGGCCGCGCCCGGGGCGATCCCCCAGGCCGCGGCGACCGCGTCGGCCACAGGGCTGCGCCAGTCCGCGTCGACGGTGACGTCGACCCGGGCGATCTCGGAGAGGGGGAGCATCCGGGCATCCTCGCGGGGGCGACCCGCGCGGGTCACGGTGTTTCTGGTGGTCAGCGCACCACGCGCAGCGGCGCCGTGCCGGTGGAGCCACGGATCACCAGGTGGGTGGGGAGCTCGACCGTGACCGTGCCGCCCGGGTGGGCGGGATCCAGGCGGGCGAGCAGGAGGTCCGCGGCCGCGTGGCCGGCGCGCTCGAGCGGAGCGGCGATCGTCGTCAGGCCGGGGCGGACCAGGTCGGCCCCGAAGACGTCGTCGCACCCGACCACGCTCATGGAGCCCGGCACGTCGATCCCCCGCTCGGCCAGGCGGTCGAGGATGCCGAAGGCGAGCAGGTCGTCGAACGCCAGCACGGCGGTGACGCCCTCGTGCAGCGCGGCATCGGCGGCGGCAGGGCCGTCCTCGCGACGCGGCACGAACGGACCCAGCCCGACGACCTCCACGCCGAGGCGCTTGGCCGCCGTCCGCAGGACCGCGCGTCGGCGGCGGTCCGACCAGGACGCGCGGGGCCCGCCCGCGTAGGCGACCCGGCGGTGGCCCAGCGAGGCCAGGTGCGCGAGGGCCTGGCCGGTCCCGCCGGCGGTGTCGACCAGCACGCCGGACTGGTCGGGCACCGGGCGGTTCACCGTGACCATCGGGAACTCGTGCGACCAGGCGGTCAACCGGTCGTCGTCCAGGCGGGAGGCCGCGAGAACCGCCCCGTCGACCGTGGGCCGCAGCGCGCGCAGGGCCCGCTCCTCCGCCTCGACCGACTCCTCTGCGTCGACCAGCACGTGCACGTAGCCGTCGGCGCGCAGCCTCGCGGCCGTCCCGCGCACGATGCCGAAGAAGTAGGGGTTGGTGACGTCGGGGACGACGAGCGCCACCATCCGGGTCCGACCGGAGCTGAGCGCGCGGCCCGACAGGCTCGGGGCGTAGCCGAGCTCGCGGGCGGCCTCGCGGACGCGGATGGCCGTGCGCTCGTTGACCCGCCCCGGCTTGGTGAGCGCGCGGGAGGCCGTGGAGATGGCCACACCGCTGGCGGCCGCGACGTCGCGGAGGGTGGGTGGCCTGGTCATCGGTCCTCGTCGAGCGCTCGGCAGCGTCCGGACCGACCGGCCCGGCGCGGTCCCCATCGTGGCGGTGAACCCGCCAGATGGCAACCGTCGGCAAACGTTTGCCCATCGGGTGTCGCGGCGCTTACGGTGGACCCGCACCCGCCGCAGGGGCGGTGGCGCGCGAGGGAGCAGAGCATCGCCGACGGCGTCGTCGGCGGGACGGAGCAGGCATGCCGACGGAACACCCCGACACCGCGCCAGGCGGCACCGCGATCCGGTCCGCCGAGGTGCTCGTGACCAGCCCGGACCGCAACTTCGTCACCCTGCGGATCACCACGCAGGACGGGGTGGTCGGTCTGGGGGACGCGACGCTGAACGGTCGCGAGCTGTCGGTGGCCTCGTACCTGTCGGACCACGTGGTGCCGCTGCTGCTCGGGCGGGACGCGCACCGGATCGAGGACACCTGGCAGTTCCTCTACCGGTCGGCGTACTGGCGGCGGGGTCCGGTGACCATGGCCGCGATCGCCGCGGTGGACGTGGCGCTGTGGGACATCAAGGCCAAGATCGCCGGGCTGCCCCTGTACCAGCTGCTCGGCGGGGCCAGCCGGACCGGGATCATGGCGTACGGGCACGCGAGCGGCCGGGACCTGCCCGAGCTGTTCGACTCCATCCGGCACCACCAGGAGCAGGGCTTCCGCTCGATCCGCGTGCAGACCTCGGTGCCGGGCATCGACGCCGTCTACGGGGTGGCCGCCCAGCCGTCGTCGTCGGGACGCTACGACTACGAGCCCGCCCAGCGCGCCCCCCTGCCGGCCGAGGAGGACTGGGACACCCGCGCCTACCTGCGGCACATCCCGACCGTGTTCGAGGCGGTGCGCAACGAGTTCGGCCCCGAGGTGCCGCTGCTGCACGACGGCCACCACCGGATGACGCCGATCCAGGCCGCGCGACTGGGCAAGGACCTGGAGCCGTACGACCTGTTCTGGCTCGAGGACTGCACGCCCGCGGAGAACCAGGAGGCGCTGCGGCTGGTCCGGCAGCACACCACCACCCCGCTGGCCATCGGCGAGGTGTTCAACACCGTGTGGGACTACCAGACGCTGGTCCGCGAGCAGCTCATCGACTACGTGCGGTCCGCCGTCACGCACACCGGCGGCATCAGCGCGCTGCGCAAGATCCTCGACTTCGCGGCGCAGTACCAGATCAAGTCCGGAATCCACGGGCCGACGGACATCTCCCCGGTCGGCATGGCCGCCGCGCTGCACCTGGACCTGGCCATCCACAACTTCGGCATCCAGGAGTACATGCAGCACGGCGCGCGCACCGGCGAGGTGTTCCGGCAGTCGTTCACGTTCGAGGACGGGTACCTGCACCCGGGCTCGTCGGTCGGCCTGGGCGTCGAGTACGACGA
>NZ_JABMCI010000032.1 GCF_013359775.1 Cellulomonas humilata
ACGTCGGCCGCACCAAGCGGTTGTTCACCACCGCGCAACGACGCGCCGCGATCGTGCGCGACGGGCAGTGCACCTGGAACGGGTGCGACCAGCACGCGTCCCGCTGCGAGGTGCACCACATCCGCTGGTGGGACCGAGACAAGGGCGGCACGTCGATCGGTAACGCGGCTTTGCTCTGCAAGCACCACCACACCGAGGTCCACCGTCTCAACCTGAGCATCACCCGCCTGGAGAAACCCCCAGGGTGGACCCGACGCCAACACGCCAAGGCAGAACTCCGTCAGACGGCGAGTGGCGGCAGCGCGTCGGCCATGGGCATCGACGTACCTGTCGCCGGACGCACACCCCTGCGCTACGTGTTCCGCAACCACCGCGGGCAGACCATCAACGCCCCCGACGGCCACAAACCCGACCGCTGACGAAGCGCGGCCCCGAGCTCACACGCCCAGGAGGCTCTGCAGGTTGCGGACCGACTCGCGGCCGGCGCGGTTGGCGCCCACCGTCGATGCGCTCGGGCCGTAGCCGACCAGCTGGATGCGGGGGTCGGCCACCACCTGGGTGCCGTCCATGACGATCCCGCCGCCGGGCGCGCGCAGGCCGAGGGGGGCGAGGTGGTCGAGCGAGGCGCGGAACCCGGTGCACCACAGCAGGGTGCGGGCCTCGACCTGGGCCGGTCCGCCGACCCACCCGTCTCCGGGCTCGTCGGGGGCGTCCCACTCGACGCCGTCGGGGGTGATCCGGTCGAACATGGGCCGTGCGCGCAGGACGCCCGCGGTGATCCCGATCCGGTACTCGGGCGTGAGCGGCAGACCGGTCACGCTGACGATGCTCTGCGGCGGCAACCCGGCGCGGGTGCGCTCGTCGACCTCGGCCACGGCCTCGCGACCGACCTCGGGGGTGAAGGCCTCGTCGCGCCACTGCGGCGGTCGACGGGTGACCCAGGTGGTCGTCGTCACGCGGGCCAGCAGGAGCGTGAGCTGGACGGCGGAGGTGCCTCCCCCGATCACGACCACGTGCCCGTCGGCGAGGTCCTCGGGCAGCTGGAAGTCGTGCGAGTGCAGCTGCCGCCCGCGGAACCCCCCTCGGCCGGGGTAGGCGGGCCAGAAGGGCTTCTGCCAGGTGCCGGACGCGTTGATCAGTCCGCGGGCTCGCCAGACGACCGCCTCGTCGGGCCGCTCGATGCTGCGCGACCGCACGAGCAACCGGTCGCCGTCGGACTCGACGCGCTCCACGCGCACGGGCCGCTGCACGCGCAGCTCGAACGCCTCCTCGTACTGCGCGAAGTAGTACGGCACCGCGAACGCGGCGGGCTCGGTGAGGTCGGGCACCAGCAACGGCATGCCGGGCAGGTCGTGGACGCCGTGCGCGTCGGCCATGGTCAGCCCGGGCCACCGGTGCTGCCAGGCGCCGCCGGACTGCGGGGCGTCGTCGAGCACGACGAACGTCGCGGCGGCGGTCTCCCAGCCGGACTCCCCCACGGCGACCAGGCCGGCGCGGCGCAGGTGGTAGGCCGCGGACAGCCCCGCCTGACCCGCCCCGATCACGGCGACGGTCACGTCCACGGGGCTCGCGACGGAGCCCGGCGACCGGCGCGCCCGCCGCGACCGGCGGGTGTCAGGGGTCCCGTCAGCCATCGTCGGGGGGCTCCCAGAGGCATCCATCGCCCGCCAACGTACCCGCTCACCCGCTCGGCACCCCCGTCGCGGGTCCCGGCCGTGGTGGGATGGGCCCATGCTCGACGACACGTCCGCGCAGGTCATCCTCAGTGCGACGGCCGGTCCGTTGACCACCGCGATCGCCGACGCCGTCCGCGCCCTGGCGGACCGGGCGGCGGCCGTGGACGGCGTCGCACCCCTCTCGGAGCAGCCGCTGCTCTGGCTGACCGAGCCGGAGGCGCCGGTGATCCACCTGCACGCCACCGGACGGGACGGGCTCGTCGGGTACGCCCAGCTGGACGTCGGCGCGCAGTCCTCGGTGAAGGCGGAGCTGGTGGTGGACCCGGCGCACCGCCGTCGCGGCATCGGCCGCGCGCTCGTGGACCGGGCACGTGCCGAGGCCTCGACGGTCCGGGGCCGGGAGCTGCGGGTCTGGGCGCACGGCGACCTGCCGGCGGCGCGGGCCTTCGCGGACGACGCGGACATGCCGGTGGTGCGCGAGCTGCTCCAGATGCGGCTCGACCTGACCGCCCGCCCGCCCGGCACGGCCGCGCTGCCGACCGGCGTCTCGGTGCGGCCGTTCGAGCCGGGTCGCGACGAGGACGCGTGGCGCCGCGTGAACTCCCGCTCGTTCGCCCACCACCCCGAGCAGGGCCGCATGACGTCGGCGGACCTGCGTGCGCGCGAGGCGGAGCCGTGGTTCGACCCCGCGGGCTTCCTGCTGGCCGAGCGCGACGGCGTCCTGCTGGGCTCGGTGTGGACCAAGGTGCACCCGGCGGGCGAGCACGGTCCGGAACCCGTCGGCGAGATCTACGTGGTCGGCGTCGACCCGGACGCGCAGGGACTCGGTCTCGGGCGAGCGCTCACCGCACTCGGCCTCGACCACCTGGCGGCTCGCGGGCTGACCGCGGCGATCCTGTACACGGGCGCAGAGAACACCGTCGCGGTGCACACGTACGAACGGGCAGGCTTCGAGCGGTCCGCGGTCGACGTCATGTTCGGTTCCGATACCCCGAGTTCACCTCCGGGTGTCACGATGGGCGCATGACGGACGCCCCTGCCATCGATCCGGCCCTGGCGGCCCACATCGCCGAGCACATGGCGCAGGCCGAGCTCGACGAGTCCGCCGTGGACCTCGAGCCGCTGCCCCCCGACCGGTTCCTCGACCGCGAGCTCTCCTGGCTGGCGTTCAACCAACGGGTGCTCGAGTTGGCCGAGGACCGGGACATCCCGCTGCTCGAGCGCGTGCGGTTCCTGGCGATCTTCGCGTCCAACCTCGACGAGTTCTTCATGGTCCGGGTGGCCGGCCTGAAGCGTCGCATCGCCACCGGGATCGCCGTGACGGCTGCGTCCGGGCTGTCCCCCCGGCAGGTGCTGGAGTCCATCAGCGAGGAGGCGCACCGGCTGATGGCCCGCCACGCGGCGGTGTTCGCGGAGCAGGTGCAGCCGGCGCTGGCGCACGAGGGCATCACGCTGGTCCGCTGGGACGAGCTGGGCGAGAGCGAGCAGGACCGCCTGCGCAAGTTCTTCCGCCGGCAGATCTTCCCCGTGCTCACGCCGCTGGCCGTGGACCCGGCGCACCCGTTCCCGTACATCTCGGGGCTGTCGCTCAACCTCGCCGTCGTGGTGACCAACCCCGCGACCGGCAAGGAGCACTTCGCGCGCGTCAAGGTGCCGCCGCTGCTGCCCCGGTTCATCGCGGTCGACGCCTCCGGCCGGCCGAGCGCCCCGGACGTCCAGGCCGCGTCCCCGGAGAAGGGGCCGATGTCGTTCGTCCCCGTCGAGGACGTCATCTCCGAGCACCTCGAGCAGCTGTTCCCCGGCATGGTCGTCCAGGAGCACCACACGTTCCGGGTGACCCGCAACGAGGACGTGGAGGTCGAGGAGGACGACGCCGAGAACCTCCTCAAGGCCATGGAGAAGGAGCTGCTGCGCCGCCGCTTCGGGCCGCCCGTGCGCCTGGAGATCGCCGACGGCATCAGCCCGCGCATCCGCAACCTGCTCATCCGCGAGCTCGACGTGGCCGAGGACGAGGTCTACCAGCTGCCCGCCCCGCTGGACGCGACAGGCCTCAACCTCATCGCGGACCTGGACCGCGCCTCGCTCCAGTTCCCCCGGTTCATCGCCTCCACGCCCCGCCAGCTGGCCGAGGTGGAGAGCGCGACGCCCGCGGACATGTTCGCCAAGATCCGCGAGCGCGACATCCTCCTGCACCACCCGTACGACTCGTTCTCCACCTCGGTGCAGGTGTTCCTCCAGCAGGCCGCCGCCGACCCGCAGGTGCTCGCCATCAAGCAGACGCTCTACCGGACCTCGGGCGACTCCCCCATCGTCGACGCCCTGATCGACGCCGCCGAGGCCGGCAAGCAGGTGCTGGCCCTGGTGGAGATCAAGGCCCGGTTCGACGAGCAGAACAACATCTCCTGGGCGCGCAAGCTCGAGCAGGCCGGCGTCCACGTGGTCTACGGCATCGTCGGGCTGAAGACCCACTGCAAGCTGTCCCTGGTGGTGCGCCAGGAGTCCGACGGGCTGCGCCGCTACTGCCACATCGGCACGGGCAACTACAACCCGAAGACTGCGCGGCTCTACACGGACCACGGGCTGCTCACCAGCGACCCGGAGGTGGGGCAGGACCTGACACGCCTGTTCAACCAGCTGTCCGGGTACGCGCCGAAGTCGCGGTTCCACCGGTTGCTCGTCGCGCCCCGCTCGGTGCGGGCCGGCCTCGTCGAGCGCATCGACCGCGAGGCCGCCGCCGCGCGAGCGGGCCAGCCGGCGTGGATCAAGATCAAGGTCAACTCGATGGTCGACGAGGCCACGATCGACTCGCTGTACCGCGCCTCGCAGGCGGGGGTGCCCGTGGACATGGTGGTCCGGGGCATCTGCGCGCTGCGGCCCGGTGTCCCCGGCCTGTCGGAGAACATCCGGGTGCGCTCGATCCTCGGCCGGTTCCTCGAGCACTCGCGCATCTTCGCGTTCGCCTGCGCGACGCCCCCCGCCGACGCGACGTTCGAGGGGCCCGAGGTGTACATCGGCTCGGCGGACCTCATGCACCGCAACCTCGACCGCCGCGTGGAGGCGCTGGTCCGCATCGCCGACCCCGACCAGGTCAGCGAGCTGATCGAGCTCATGGACGAGTCGAGCGACGACGCCACCTCGTCGTGGCACCTGGACCAGGACGGCACGTGGACCCGGCACCACCTCGGCCCGGACGGACCGCTCATGGACCTCCAGGCAGCTCTCATCTACCGGCAACGGCGCCGGCCGGGCACCGGGCGGTGAGCCCCACCCAGGCACCGGTCGTCGTCGAGGCGGCCGGGGCCCTCGTGTGGCGCGTGCGGCTCGGCCGGCTCCAGGTCGCCCTCGTGCACCGTCCCCGCTACGACGACTGGTCCTGGCCCAAGGGCAAGGTGGACCCGGGCGAGACGATCCTCGCCGCAGCCACCCGCGAGGTGGCCGAGGAGACCGGTCACGACGTCGTGCTCGGCATCCCGCTGCCCGGCCTCGAGTACCCGCTGTCCGACGGCCGCCGCAAGCGCGTGCACTACTGGGCCGCCCAGGTGGCCGGCCGCCCGGACGCGGCCGCGCTGCGCGCACGCCCGCCCGTGCCGCCCGCGTCGACCAAGGAGATCGACCAGCTCCGGTGGTGCGACGTCGCCGCCGCGTCCAAGCGGCTCACCCGCGACGAGGACCAGGAGCCCCTGGCCGAGCTGGTCGAGGCGTACGACAAGGGCCGTCTGGACACCCGCGCGCTCGTGGTCGCCCGGCACGGGACGGCGCGGCGGCGCGCGGACTGGAAGGGCACGGAGCTGGACCGTCCCCTCACCCCCGAGGGCCAGCGGCAGGCGCGCGCCCTGGTCTCCGTGCTGTCCACGTTCGGCGTCGGCCGCGTGGTCACCAGCGCGTGGGCCCGGTGCGTGAGCACGATCGCGCCTTACGCCGCCGCGGCCCAGATCACGCCCGAGGTCTCGAGCATCCTCACGGAGGCCCAGCACCTGACCTCGCCGGCGCGGGTGGCCGCGGAGGTGCTCTCACTCCTGGAGTTCGGCGGGGACGCGGTCCTGTGCACGCACCGGCCGGTGCTGCCGACCGTGGTCGACGTGCTGGCACAGCACGCCCGCCGCCCGGTCGCGGACGCCCTGCCGACCGCGGACCCGTTCCTGCACCCGGCGCAGGTGCTGGTCGCGCACGTGGCGCAGACACCCAAGGGCCCGCGGGTGGTCGCCACGGAGACGCACCGGCCGCACGAGCTGTAGCGGGCAGTACCGAGAGGTCACGCCAGGATCGGGTTGAGGATCCAGTAGACGCAGGCGGCCACCAGGGCGGCCATGGGGATGGTCAGCACCCACGCGACGCCGATGTTCCCGGCGACGCCCCAGCGGACCGCGGAGAGCCGCTTGGTGGCGCCCACGCCCATGATCGCGGACGTGATCGTGTGCGTGGTCGAGATGGGCGCGTGCAGCCAGTAGGCGCTGGCGTAGAGCACGGAGGCGGCCACGGACTCGGCGACGAAGCCGCGGGCCGGATCCAGCTCGATGACCTTGCGGCCGAGGGTGCGCATGATGCGCCAGCCGCCCGAGTACGTCCCCAGCGAGATCGCGGTGGCCGCCGACAGCTTGACCCAGAGCGGGATGCTGTCACCCTGCGTGTAGAAGCCGCCGGCGATGAGGGCGAGCATGATGACACCCATCGTCTTCTGCGCGTCCTGCAGGCCGTGCCCGAGCGCCATCGCGGCCGCCGACGCGGTCTGCGCCAGCCGGAAGCGGCGCATGGTGCGGGCGGGCGCAGAGTTCCGCACGAGCCACAGCACGCCCACCATCAGCGCGAACGCCAGGGAGAAGCCGACGACGGGCGACAGGATCATCGGGATCACGACCTTGTCCAGGATCGCGCTCCAGTACACCGTGACCTGGGCGGCGATGCCGGCGCCGGTCAGCCCACCGATGAGGGCGTGGGTGGACGACGACGGCAGACCGAGGCGCCACGTGATGAGGTTCCACGTGATGGCGCCGATCAGCCCGGACAGGACGATGATCAGCGCCTCCTGGGAGCTGACGCTCGAGATGCTGATGATGTCCTCGGCGATGGTCGTCGCCACCTGCGTGCCCAGCAGGGCGCCGACCAGGTTGAAGACGGCCGCCATGATGAGGGCAGCACGGGGGGTCAGGGCACGGGTCGACACCGAGGTCGCGATCGCGTTGGCCGCGTCGTGAAACCCGTTGGTGTAGTCGAATCCGAGCGCGAACGCGACGACGACGATGACGAGCGCGAGCTCCACCTGGCTCAGGACTCCTTGAGCGCGATGGTCTCGACGGTGTTCGCCACCTTCTCGAAGGCGTCGGCGGCGTCCTCGAGCTTCTCGACGATCTCCTTGACCTTCATCAGGAGGATCGGGTCGGTGACCTCGTCGAACAGCTGCGCCAGGAGCTTGCGGTGGATCTTGTCCGCCTGGTTCTCGAGGCGGTTGACCTCGACCCAGTACTCGGCCAGCGACTCCATGGAGCGCAGGCGGGGCATGGCCTCCGCGGTGAGCTCGGCGGCGCGCTGGAGCACCTGCACCTGGTCGGACACCCGCGCGGGCAGCGCATCGACCTTGTACAGGACGATGAGGTCCGCGGCCTCCTCCATGAAGTCCATGCAGTCGTCGAGGCTCGACGCGAGGTTGTAGATGTCATCGCGGTCGAACGGGGTGACGAACGTCTGGTTGAGCCGCCGCATGATCGAGTGCGTCGCGTCGTCCGCCTCGTGCTCGGCCTCGGCGATGCGCTTGCCGATCTCCTTGCGCGTCGGGCGGTCGGCCCCGAGCATCTCGCCGAGGAGGTTGGCTCCGGTGACGAGATGGATCGCCTGAGCGGCGAACAGGTCGAAGAACGTGGTGTCGCGCGGGGTGAGGCGCAGGCGCACAGCGGGCTCCGGAAGACAGGGGGAATCGGCCAGGGCAGGTGGAAACGGCCAGGGAGGAAGGGCGGGATCAGGCTAGGACACGGTCGGGGGAATGCCTAACGCACGCCATCGTGCGCATGGACCCATGGTGACAGCCAGGTGGCGCCTGTGGGTCAGCCCTGAGCTCTGCGAGAGCATGAGCGACGCCGGACCGCGGAGCGCCTCTCGGCGCGTGGCCGCTCGAAGCGGCTTGAGATGGAGCCCGGGGCTACCGCGGCCCGACGTCGCCGCTCATCGTACGCCCGGATCCCGGTCGGGACGTGGGACCTCGGGTGCCGCAGCCGGGCGACCGATGCGCTACCAGCGGGTTCACCCGTGCGCGAGTCCCGGGCGTGGGCGACGTCACTCCAGCCGGCCGGCCCGCCACAGGGACGCGGCGTGCTCCAGCTCCTCCGCCGTCCGCACCAGCGACGCGGCGCCACGGGTCAGCCGGACCGCCGCGGTGGGGTCGAGGTCGTCGAGGTGGTCGGCGTCGAACGCGGCACCCGTGGCGAGCACGCGGCAGAACGCGGCCGCGCGCTCGAGCGCGACATCCAGGTCGCCCGTGTAGACCCCGGAGAGCACCGCGTCCGCCACGACCCGGACGTCGGCAGGTCCCGGGGCGTCGGCCACGCCCGCCACGACGTCGTGCACCGGGGCTGCCGCCACGCCGAGCCGGTACCGGTCGGCGACCGTCGCGGGGTCGCGTCGGACCCACTCGCGCAGCACGTACAGCCGCCACAACGCCCCGGGAAGGCTGTCGGCCGCGCTGTCCGACCACAGGGCGGCGACCACGTCGAGCCCCTCCCGCTCGACCAGGGACACCAGCCGTGCGACGACCTCGGGATCGGAGTTGGCCCGGCCCTGGTGCACCAGGGCGGCCGCGGTGGTGTGGGCCGCCTCGCTGCGCAGCGCCGGGTCGTAGCCGCCCGGCAGCTCGTCCGCCTGCGCCGGGTCGAGCATCGCGGGTCGCCGAGGGCGCTGCGCCCTGCGCGCCCCGGCTCCGTCCGTCCCGTCCATCGGACGATCTTGCACCGGACGCCCTCGTCGAGCCAGCAGGCACGCCTCCGACGTGCGCCCTCACCCGCTGGGGGCCAAGGTGGGAATGATTCCCCGGGAGCGGCTCGGGGGCGCCACGGAGGTATCGACATGTCCCACGCGTCAGGGTCGCCGCAGGGGGCGACGGGAGGCCCGGTCGTCCCGCCGCACCCGTACAAGAACAAGGCCATCGGGCTCGCGGTCGCGGCTGCGGTCGGTGGCTTCCTCTTCGGCTTCGACAGCTCGGTCATCAACGGCGCGGTCAACGCGATCGAGGGCGAGTTCGACATCGACCCGGCCGTCACGGGCATCGTCGTCGCCATCGCCCTCCTGGGCTGCGCGTTCGGCGCGTGGCTGGGCGGCAAGCTCGCCGACCGGTGGGGCCGCACCCGCGTGATGTTTCTCGGCGCGGTGCTGTTCTTCGTCTCCTCGATCCTGTCCGGCATCGCGTTCAGCGCGTGGGACCTGGTCCTGTGGCGCGTGATGGCGGGCATCGGCATCGGCATCGCGTCCGTGATCGCGCCGGCCTACATCGCGGAGATCGCCCCGGCGGCGATGCGCGGCCGGCTGGGCTCGCTGCAGCAGCTCGCGATCACGCTCGGTATCTTCGCGGCCCTGCTCTCCGACCAGCTGCTGGCGACGTCCGCGGGCGGTGCGGCCGAGGACCTGTGGTTCGGGCTCGAGGCCTGGCGCTGGATGTTCATCGTCGCGGTGATCCCCGCCGCGGTGTACGGCATCCTCGCCCTGCGGATCCCCGAGTCGCCGCGCTACCTCATCGCCACCGGCAAGCGCGAGGAGGCCAAGGCGGTGCTGGCCACGACGCTGGCCGAGGGTGACGACGTCGAGGCCCACGTCGCCCAGATCGAGAAGACGATCGAGACCGACAAGAAGCTGGAGTCCCAGGCGAGCCTCAAGGGCCCGCGCTTCGGGCTCCTGCCGGTGGTGTGGATCGGCATCCTGCTGTCGGTGTTCCAGCAGTTCGTCGGGATCAACGTGATCTTCTACTACTCGACGACGCTGTGGCAGGCCGTCGGGTTCGAGGAGAGCCAGTCGTTCATGGTCTCGACGATCACGTCGATCACCAACGTGCTGGTGACGTTCATCGCCATCGCGCTCATCGACAAGGTCGGGCGCCGGCCGCTGCTGCTCACGGGCTCCGCGGGCATGGCCGTGACGCTCGGCATCATGGCGATCGCGTTCACGCAGTCGTCCGGGTCCGGTGAGGACGTCACGCTCGACGGCTCGTGGGGGGTCATTGCCCTGATCGCCGCCAACCTGTTCGTCGTCTTCTTCGGCGCGACGTGGGGCCCGCTGGTCTGGGTGCTGCTGGGCGAGATGTTCCCCAACCGCATCCGCGCCGCGGCGCTCGGTGTGGCAGCGGCCGCGCAGTGGATCGCGAACTTCCTGATCACGGTCTCGTTCCCGCCCATGCTGGCAGCGTTCGGCGCCTCGATCCCGTACCTGATGTACGCGATCTTCGCGGCGCTCTCGTTCTTCTTCACGCTCTGGAAGGTGCCCGAGACCAAGGGCATCGAGCTGGAGGACATGGAAGACGTCAAGGTCGACCGGAACTGGCGGGGTACCAGCGCGTCCTCCTGACGCACGACTGCTGCGCGCGGCCGGGCCACTCCACGGGCCCGGCCGCGTTGCTGTGCTCCCATCCGAGGAATAACCCGGTACTTCAGTTGCTTGAAGCAATTATCGATCGTATGGTTGCACCAAGCAACAAAAGGAGTCCCATGCCGTCCGCCCTGCCCGAGACGCCCCCGCAAACACTGCTGCGGTCCGTCGAGGCCTTCAACCGCGCGCTGCGGGAGTCGTCGCTAGGGGTGGCCCGCGACATCGGGTGCTCCAAGGGCACCCTCGCGATCGTCCGGATCCTCCAGCGTCGCGGCACCCTCCAGGTGAGCGACCTCGCGCACGTCCTGCGCGTCGACATCTCGGTGGCCAGCCGTCAGGTGAGCCAGCTGGTCGACGACGGCCTGGTCGAGCGCGCGGTCGCCGACGACGACCGCCGCGCCCGCACGATCCAGCTCTCCCCCGCCGGCCGGTCGCTCGCGGTGGAGATCGCGGCAGCGCTCGGGCGGCGCGCCGCCGAGGTGTTCGCCGACTGGTCGCCCGACGAGCTGCTCGACGCCGCCGCGACCCTGGACCGGCTCGGCGAGTCCGTGTCCCGCTTCGCCCTTCCCACGGACGCGCCTGCTCCTGTGCACGCCGCTGACGTCCTGACCCCCGCCTGACTCCCCTCCCGACCTGCCGACGTCGCCGGGTCTCCCTGCCAGCACCATCGAGAGCGAGACCATGTCCACCCCCACCCCCACCAGCACCGCGGAGATCACCCCCAAGATGACCCACCGAGAGGTCCTCGAGGCCCTCTCGGGCATCCTGCTCGGGATGTTCGTCTCGATCCTCGCGACGAGCGTCGTGTCCTCGTCGCTGCCGCGGATCATCTCCGACCTGGACGGCACGCAGTCCGCCTTCACCTGGGTGGTCACCGCCACCCTGCTGACCACCACCATCTCCACGCCGATCTGGGGCAAGCTGGCCGACCTCGTCGACCGCAAGCTGCTCATCCAGCTCGCGCTCGCCATCTCGGTGATCTCCTCGGCCCTCGCCGGGTTCTCGCACGACACCGGGATGCTCATCGGCATGCGCGCTCTGCAGGGCATCGGCGCCGGCGGCCTGACCGCGCTCGGCGCGGTCCTGATCGCCGACATCATCAGCCCGCGCGAGCGCGGCAAGTACATGGGCCTCATGGGCGCCGTGATGGGCATCGGCATGGTCGGCGGCCCGCTGCTCGGCGGCGTGATCACCGACGGCCCCGGCTGGCGCTGGAACTTCTTTGTCGGCCTGCCGTTCGCGGTCGGCGCGATCATCGTGCTGCAGCGCACCCTGCACCTGCCGGCACGCACGTCCCGCACGGTGAAGATCGACTACGCCGGTGCCACGCTCCTGTCGATCGGCATCGCGACCCTGCTGCTGTGGATCACGTTCGCGGGCACCTCGTTCGACTGGGCCTCGTGGCAGACCGCCGCCATGGTCGGTGGCTCGCTGCTCGCCCTCGCGCTCGCCGTGTGGGTCGAGTCCCGCGCCGCCGAGCCGATCATCCCGCTGCACCTGTTCCAGAACCGGACGCTGGTGCTGGCCGTCATCGCCAGCATCGCCGTGGGTGTGGCGCTGTTCGGCACGTCGGTGTTCCTCAGCCAGTACATGCAGCTGGCCCGGGGCAAGACGCCGACCCAGTCCGGCCTGCTCACCATCCCGATGATCGTCGGCCTGCTGGTGTCCTCGACGCTCTCCGGGCAGATCATCAGCCGCACCGGCCGGTACAAGAAGTTCATGATCGCCGGCGCCATCCTGCTCACCGCGGGCCTGGGCCTCATGGGCACCATCCACTTCGACACGAGCTTCACGCTGGTCGCGCTCTACCTGGTGATCATCGGCGCGGGCGTCGGCATGCTCATGCAGAACCTCGTGCTCGCCGTGCAGAACACGCTCGACGTCCGGGAGGTCGGCTCCGGCACCTCGACCGTGGCGTTCTTCCGGACGCTCGGCGGCGCGCTCGGGGTCTCCGCGCTCGGCGTCGTGCTCTCGCACCGGGTGACCGACCTGATGGTCCGCGGGCTGGTGGCGATCGGCATCGACCCGTCCGCCATGGGCTCCGACGGAGCGATCCCGGACCTGTCCACCCTCCCGGACAACATCCGGATGGTCGTCGAGCAGGCGTTCGGCAACGCGATCGCGGACCTGTTCCTCGTCGCCGCGCCCGTCGCGCTGATCTCGCTGATCGCCGTCCTGTTCCTCAAGGAGGTGCCGCTGGGCAACCGCTCGGGCATCGAGCAGCTCCTCGAGCAGGAGGCCGCGATGCTCGCGCCGGCCACCTCCGACCAGGCCGTCGACGCCGAGCTGGACGCCCTGACCGACCAGGAGCGGATCTCCACCCGCGACTGACCCGCACAGCAACGCGCCGCCCGGTCATCTCGACCGGGCGGCGCGTCTGCGTCTCAGTGCGGGCGGCGGGTCGCCGCGAGGTCCTCGTTGAGCCGGGCGAGCTGGCGGGCGAGCGCCACGACGTCCGCCTCGCCCCACCCGGTCAGCGCCTGGCGGAGGAACGCTCGCCGGGCCTGCTGCGCGCTGTCGAACCGACGGTGGCCCTCGTCGGTGAGCTCGAGGAGCTGACCCCGGTAGTCGTCGGGGTCGGGCCGCCGGGACACCAGGCCGAGGGCGCCCAGCCGGGCCAGCTGGCGCGACATGGTCCCCCTGCCGACGCCGATCGTCATGGCGAGATCGCTGGCCCGCACACCGGGCGCGGCCGCGATGAGCGCCAGGAGCGAGTAGGCGGCGGGCTCGAGGTCGGGATGGACATCCCGCGAGATCGCTGCCGAGGACGCCTGCGCGCGGCGCAGGAGAAGACCGAGCTCTCGCTCGAGCTGGCGGAACTGTTCGTCGACCACGGGGACATCCTGGTGCCAAAAGCATAGAAATCGTTGCATCGCCACCCAAGTGGGTGAGCGTTTCAGCAGATCACCGACGCCGGAGGGTGTCAACGCCTCCAGCGGCTCAGTGCGACCAGGTGGACCGTTGGCGCGCGACGTGGGCGATCGCCCCGATGCGCGCCGGGTCGAGCCGCGCGGGCATGGCGCGGAAGACGGCCTGCACGTCCTGGCGGGCGATCGCGAACGCGTCGTGCCCCGGCTGGACCGTGCGCACCTCGAGGTCGCCGTGCACGACGACGACGCCGCGCACGGTGATCGCCGCGCACGCCGCGGCAAGCAGTGCGCCCTGCACTCGGGTGGCCTCGAGCCGCGCGTCGCGCAGGTAGGACATGGAGCGGCCGTCGACCTCGAGGGTGCGACCCTCCACGACGACGCGCTGACCGGGGTGCCGACGCTCGGCGACGGTGAAGATGCCGGCCGGACCGATCAGGAGGTGCTCGACGAGGCTCCCCTGGCGGCCCAGCGGCACGTCGTGGATCACCTGCCAGCCCTCGTCGCCCATGCGCTCGAGCCGCGTGCGTACCGAGCTGCCCCGCTCGCCCCGCAGAGCCGAGAGGTGGATCGCGTCCCAGTCCTCCCCGCCGAGCCACGCCTGGAGCGCGGCCTCGTCGAGCGGGTGGAGGTCCCCGAGGGCGGTGGTCGGCATGGTCAGCGCCAGCTCGGCGACATCGGCGCGCAGGTAGGCCTGGGCCGCGCGGCGCAGTCCGCCCTCGAGCATCGGGTCGTCGACCACGACCTCACCGGACTGGAGGTCGACCGATCCGACGCGGGCGCCGGATCCTTGCGTGACATAGAGACGGTCGGCGCCGTACCGCCTCCACCGCCGCACCGTCAGCACATCTTCCACGCGTGCATTATCGGCAGGTACGCGTCTGGACTTCACCTGTGTCGACCATGTGGACGTCGCCCGTTCGGGGTGTCGGCTCCGGCGCGCCGCAGCGCACCCCGAACGAGTCCACTCACGCGTCGGGTCCCATGGTCGCGCCGAGCTTTGTGTTCCGCTGCGGGCGGGTGCGCTGGCGCGCCCCCACCCTCCGCTGCACTCCAGCTCAGCCCTCAGGTCCCATGGTCGCGCCGGGCTTGCGTTCCGCTACGAGCGGGTGCGCTGGCGCGCCCCCACCCTCCGCTGCACTCCAGCTCAGCCCTCAGGTCCCATGGTCGCGCCGGGCTTGCGTTCCGCTACGGGCGGGTGCGCTGGCGCGCCCCCACCCTCCGCTGCACTCCAGCTCAGCCCTCGGCCTCGAACGTCAGGCTGACCGAGTTCATGCAGAAACGGTCGCCCGTGGGGGTCTGCGGGGCGTCGTCGAACACGTGCCCGAGGTGCGACCCGCACCGCGCGCAGCGCACCTCGGTGCGGACCATGCCGAGGCTGCGGTCGGAGATCAGCTCCACCCGGTCGCCGGCCAGCGGCGAAAAGAAGCTGGGCCAGCCGCAGTGGGAGTCGAACTTCGTGTCGGAGCGGAACAGCTCGTTCTGACACGCCCGGCAGCGGTAGACGCCGGTGCGCTTCTCGTCCAGCAGCTCGCCCGTCCACGGCCGCTCGGTCCCGGCGCGCCGGAGCACGGCGAACTCCTGCGGCTCCAGCTCCAGGGCCCACTGCTCGTCGGTCTTGGTCACGTCGTACGTCATCGGATCCTCCTGGGAAAAGTCGGCGTCCTGTGCAACCGTCGGGCGAGGACGGACGTTCCCGACTCGCCGGGATGATCCCTGACCTGCGGTGTCGCTGTTCGCCGGGCACAACGCATACTCTCGGCTCAGCGCGGGCCCCTCCCGGTCCGCGCTCGAACCAGCACACGAGGTCCCGCGTGCCCAGAGCCACCCGCCGTCGCTGGCCGCTGACGAGATCGTTCGCGGTCATCAGCATCGTGGCCATGGCCGTGCTCGGACTCGCCCTCGTCGGGGTGACCTGGAGCGTGATGAGCCAGCAGTCGGTGCGGGACGGCATCGCGACCGCCGAGACCGTGACCTCCTACGCCAACACCATCGTGCCGACCGACTCCTACGTGTCGCCCGACGCGCTCACCCCGGAGCAGAGGGAAGCCGTGCGCGCCGCGACGTCCGGGCTCGGCGAGAGGCTGGTGGAGCTGCGGCTCTGGGCGCTCGACGGCTCCCTGATCTACAGCTCCGCCGACCGGACCACGACCGGCTTCCCCGACGGCGCGCGGCTGGACCTGGTGACGCAGGACGGCGGCCGTCCGAGCGCCCGCGTGATCACCGACGTGCGCGGCGCGGAGGTGGAGGGCGAGGGCGGGACCGAGAGTCGCGTCCTGGACGTCTACGTACCGGTGATCGCGGGCGACACCGCGGAGCGCGACCCGGCACGCCCGCGCGAGGACGTGATCGGCGCGGCGGAGGTGATGCTCAACCACGACGCCGCCGGCGTGGCCCTCGCCGACGCCGTCCGCACCGTGTCCCTGGTGGTGGCCCTGGGCCTGCTGGCGCTGTGGACCGTCCTGTTCCGGACGGTGTGGACCGCGTCCCGCCGGCTCCAGGCGACCGCGCTGGAGAATGCCCGGCTGGCCCTGCTCGACTCGCTCACCGGCCTGCCCAACCGGCGCATGCTCGCCGAGCGGATGCGCCGAACCATCCTCGAGGCCGAGGAGACGGGCTCGCGCGTCGGCCTGATGCTCCTCGACATCGACCGGTTCAAGGACATCAACGACTCGCTCGGCCACGACCGGGGCGACGAGCTGCTCGAACAGGTGGCCGAGCGGCTGCGCGGCGCGCTGCGGGACGAGGACATCGTGGCGCGGCTCGGCGGCGACGAGTTCGCGATCCTGCTGCCCGACGTCCGCTCCGTGGCCAACGCCGAGCGGCTGGCCCGCCGGGTGCGCGGACTGTTCGTCCCGCCGTTCATGCTCGGCGAGCTGCCGCTGCACGTGGACACGTCCGTCGGTGTCGCCTGCCTGCCGGACCACGCCACGGACCCGTCCTCGCTGATGCGCACCGCGGACGTCGCGATGTACGCGGCGAAGCACCGCCGTACCGGCGTCTCGGTGTACTCGGCCGACGAGGACGACTCGTCGCCGGCCCGCCTGGTCCTGCTGGGCGACCTGCACCGCGCACTGACCCCCGCGGCCGACGCCCCGCGCGAGCTGCGCATGCACTACCAGCCGAAGATCGAGCTGGCGACGGGCCAGACCGTCGGGCTCGAGGCGCTGATGCGCTGGGTGCACCCGACGCGCGGAGTGCTGCCGCCCACCACGTTCATCCCCCTGGCCGAGCAGTCCGGCCTCATCCACGACGTCACCCGCTACGCGCTCACGGAGTGCGTGACGCAGCTCGCGGCGTGGCGCGCCGAGGGCCGCGCGACGCCCGTGGCGGTCAACCTGTCGGCGCACGACGTGACGACCGCGGCGGTGGTGGACCTCATCGAGTCGCTGCTGGACGAGCACTCCGTGCCGGCGGACCTGCTCGAGGTCGAGATCACGGAGACCGCGCTGGTGGCCGACCCCTCCCGGGTGGTCCCGGTGCTCGAGCGGCTGGGCGCGCTCGGCATCCGCGTGGCCATCGACGACTTCGGGATCGGCAACACGTCGATCTCCCAGCTCCGGGACCTGCCGGTCGACGAGCTGAAGATCGACCGGCTGTTCGTCTCCGACCTGGGCGCCGACGGCCGGGAGGGCTCGGAGGTGGTGGTGCAGGCGATGGTGGACCTGGCGCACTCGTTCGACCTGCGGGTGGTCGCCGAGGGTGTCGAGGACGAGTCCACGGCCGTCATCCTGCGCAGGCTCGGCGTCGACCAGGCGCAGGGCTTCCTCTACTCGCAGGCGGTCCCGGCCGGCGACCTCCCGCTGACGCAGTCGGTGCCGCGGCCGCGACGGGGCAGGGGCGTCCGCACCGGTGCCGCGATGGCGTCGACCCCGACCACCAGCACCCGCCACACACGACCGCCGCGGCCGCCGGGCGCGCCGGTCGCAGACAACCCGAACGGGTGAGTATCGTGCGTTCGCCTCAAGTCGGGCCCCGAGGTGCCGATACAACCTTCTCGACTCTCGCCCCAAGGGGGGTTCCCGCATGATGGACGACCTGCTCCAGGAGATGATCGACCCCGCACCGGTGCACCACGACGCACCGCGTCGTCGGCGCCTGTGGACCACCGTGGCGATCGTCGGCCTCGCGGCCATCGGTGCAACCACGCTGACGACGTCCGCCATCTTCACGGACAACGATGCGGCGTCGGCCTCGATCTCGACCGGAACGGTGGATCTCGCCCTCGGGCAGCCCACCACGTTCGCGTTCGACTCGGTGAACCTCGCTCCCGGCGACTCCACCTATGCCCCGATCGAGGTCCGGAGCGACGGTTCGCTCGCGCTGCGGTACTCGATCTCCTACTCGGCCAGTGTCACGCCGAGCGGAATCGCGGGCCCCACTCTCGCGCCCGCACCGACGGTCGGCGACCTCCGGGACGTCCTCGAGCTGTCGGTGTTCGAGGTCGCGGACGCGGCGGGGTGCAGTGCCACCACCATCGGCACGGCTACTGCAGTCGCCCTTCACCCCGACGTGGCGACGAACAGTTGGCCCACCCTCACCGCGCCGCTCGTGGGCAGCAGTACCCAGGGCGACCAGCCGGGCGACCGCGAGCTCGAGGTCGACACCCCCTCCGAGTGGCTGTGCTTCAAGGTCGACCTACCCCTGCTGCTGGCCGACAACAGCTACCAGGCCACCGGCGCGACACTCGACCTGACGTTCAACGCCGAGCAGGTCGTCAACAACCCCTGAGCTGATGTCCCCTTGGTCGGACGGGCGCCGTGACGCCCCCAACGTCGACCGGCGCGCGCCGCGCGTCGTCGGTCGACGCCGTCGTCGCGTCTCGAAGCCCGTCTGGCGTCGGCTGACCGGCGTCGCCCTGTGGGTGGTCATCGGCGTCTGCGGGGCCGCGTACGCGACGTCCCTGGCCATCCCGTTGTGGTACCAGCTGCACCAGCAGCGCCTGCTCATCGTGACGTCGGGCTCGATGGCGCCGAAGTTCGATGCGGGCGACGCCGTGGTGCTCCGTGCGATCTCCGACGAGTCGGACCTGAAGGTGGGTCAGATCATCTCGTTCTGGCCCACCGGCGAGTCCACCCAGCTGGTCACCCACCGGATCGTGGCACTGCGCGCGCTGCCCGACCTCGAGGAGGCCGCGGACGGGCGGATGGTCCCTGAGCGCGACGCGAACGGGGATCCGGTGACGAAGTTCTACGTCGTCACCAAGGGCGACGCCAACAGCGAGGCTGACGTCAACGCGACGCCGATCGGCCGCGTCCGAGGGGTGCATCTCGGCGTGCACAAGGGGTGGGGCTGGGTCCTGCAGTGGGCGGGTTCCGCGCAGGGACGCGCGACGATGCTCGTTCCGCCACTGCTCGCGCTCGCTACGCTGGAGCTGCTCGCGCTGGGCGACGGACGACGCGACCGGCGCGCGGACCCGGTCTCCGGGAACCCGACGGGAACGGACAGGAGGTTCGATGAGCTCCTCCTCGACTGACCGTCCGCGCCGCAGCTTCTGGTCCGTGGACCGCGCCGGCCTGATCCGGCTCGGCGTCGCCGTCGCGCTGGCGGTCGCCGCGCTCGTGAGCCCGCACGTGGGTTCGACCTCCGCGCAGTTCACTGACAGCACCGAGGTATCGATCACGTTCACCGTCACGCCGACACCGACTCCGGAGCCGTAGCTCCGGCTCCTGACGGAGCCGGAGCCCGGACCGTCAGGACCGCAGGCCGCGTGCTCCGAGCAGCACGGCGTCGGGGTCGTACACCAGCGAGAGCATCTGGAGCCGGCGCGCCACCTCCGGCGGGAACACCCGCTCCACCCACTGCGGCCCGGCCGTGTCGGTGAAGTTGGGCAGGCCGCCGGTCAACGCCCAGTCGGCGAGCCCGCCGTGCACGCGCGCGGTGTCCGCAGTGACCACCTGGGCGATCTCCGGGATCATCACGCCGATCGTGAAGAGCGAGTACGCCGCGTCGCGGTGCGGGAACGCGCTGGGCACCCCTCGGTCGTCGCGGACCTTGCCGCCCAGCTGACGCACCTCGACCATCGCCTGGGCGGTCTGCGCGTCCGGGCCCACCAGCTCGAGCAGGCGTTCGGCGCCGTCGGCCCCGAACGAGTGCAGCAGGCTGTGGTGCTCGTGCAGCGGCATCGGCTCCACCGGGTCGCTGTGCACGTCACCGAGCGACGAGTACGGCATCGCCTGCACCGTGTCGATGAGCGGCGCGGCGACCGAGCGGATGGCCCGGATCATCTCCTCGCCCACCGCGGGGTCACCCGTCCAGGCGAAGCGCACCGACACCGACATCGTCGCGCGCAGCGGCTCGGGGAAGATCGGCAGGTCCGGCAGCCGCATCACGGCGATCGACGTGGTCCCCTCCTCCGGCAGCAGCTCGCACCACTGGCTCCACGTACGGATCACCGCGGCCGCGTCGGCGGCGGCGAACCACAGGGCGCCCGCGTAGATCTCCGGCTGGTCGACGAGGTCGATCTCGACCGCCGTGACGATGCCGAGCGAGCCCTTGCCCCCGCGCAGGCCCCAGAACAGGTCCGGGTGGCTCGCCGCGGTGACGCGACGGAACTCCCCGTCGCCGGTGACCAGCTCGAACGCGCGCACCGTGTCGGACGCGAGCCCGTGGGTGCGGGCGACCGGGCCGAGGCCACCGCCGGTCAGGTAGCCGACGACGCCGACGTCCGGCGACGACCCGGCCAGGCCGGCGAGCCCGTGCGGCCCGCACGCCGCCAGGACGGCAGCCCACTTCACGCCGGCGCCGATGCGCGCCCAGCGCTCGTCGGCGTGGATCGTCACCTCGTCCAGGGCGGTGGTGCTGACGAGGATCGCGTCCTGCATCGTCTCGGTGGCGCCGTGGCCGGTGCCCTGGACGGCCACCTGGACGCCCGCGGTGGCCGCGAGCCGCAGGGTGCCGCTGATGTCGTCGGCCCCGCGAGCGGCGACGACAGCCACGGGGCTGATCGCCTTGAGGAGGTTGCTGGTACCCGTGAGGGCGGCGTACGCCTCGGTGCCGGGCAGGTGCACAGGGACGCCGGAGTCGGCGAGCGCCTGGATGGCTGCGGCGGTGGCCGGACGGTAGTCCGCACCGATCGGCGAGCTGAGGATGGTCATGGTCGTGCCCTTTCCTGTCCGCGCCGTCGGTCGGCGCACGGGCAGAAGGGGACCGGGCCTCGGCCGCCTGATACATCCGAGATGTCCGAAGTTACGCAGCAGTACGTCAGCCCGGGGGCGTGGCCGGCACCGTGATCGAGAACGTGGTGCCCTCGCCCAGGGTGCTGGTGATGTCCAGCGTGCCGCCGTGGGCGTCGATGATCGCCTTGGTGATCGACAGCCCGAGCCCGACTCCGGGGATGGCCCGGCGCGTGGCCGTCGACGCCCGGAAGAAGCGGTTGGTCAGCTGCGACAGCTCGTCGGGTGGGATCCCGATGCCGCTGTCCGCGACCTCGACGACCGCGCCTCCGCGCACACCCGGGGCGACGGTGAGCCGGACCGTCCCGCCGGAGGGCGTGAACTTGATCGCGTTGGAGAGCAGGTTGTCGACGGCCTGCGCGAGCCGCACCGGGTCGGCGTCCAGGGGCGTGGAGGTCACCGACGGCACGAGCTCGATGCCCGCCGCCTCGGCCACAGGCGTGGCCGCCGCCACGGCCGCGGACACGATCTCGGCGGCGTCGATCCGCTGCGGCGCGATGGAGAACCGGCCGGCGTCCACCTGGGCGCTGAGCAGGAGGTCACCCACGAGGCGCAGCTGGCGCCGGGCGTTGCGCTCGATGACGGTGAGGTACTCCCGCTGCTCGTCGGACAACGGGTCGGTGCCGTCCGTGAGCAGCTCGAGGTAGCCGAGCACCGACGTCAGCGGAGTGCGCAGCTCGTGGCTGACCAGGCTGACGAACTCGTCCTGGAGCCGCGAGGCCTCCCGCTCGGAGGTGACGTCCGTGGCGACGACGACGTAGCCGCTGGTCGTGCCGTCGGACTCGGCGCGCCGGGTGACCGCGAGCCGGACCGTCATCCGGGCACCGTCGCGCGCGACGTACGTCCAGTCCCGCACCTCCGGCCGGCCCGCGAGCGCCGGTGCGACCAGCGCGTCCACCAGGGTCTGGGGGTGGTCGATAGGGCTGTTGTCGGAGAACAGCATCTCGCGGCGCGCCTCCAGCTCGGCGCGGTCGTGGAAGTCGGTCAGGCGCATGCGTCCGACGACCTCGCCCTGTCCGTACCCGAGCAGCGCCTCGGCCCCGGCGTTGAACACCTCGACCATGCCGGTGGCGTCGGTCGCGATGATGGCCTGCTCGGTGGCCGAGTCGATCACGGAGACCAGCTGGTCGCGGGCCGCGCGCCGCTGGTTGGCGACCCGTGCGAGCTCGACGGCGTCGGCGCGGGCACGGTCCAGCAGCGTCGCCTGGTCCATCTGGAGCGAGAGCAGGGCCCGGCTGCGGGCCCGGAGCCGGGCGGTGATCTCGTGCACGGTGGCGGCGACGACGAAGGCCACCAGGGTGACGAACAGGGTCCGGATGACCGTGTCCGTGGTGACGGGCACGCTCGAGAGCAGGACCGGCGAGAACACGACCCCCGCGACGCCGGCCGTGGCCAGCACGATCCCTCGACGGCCCGTCTCGGACGCGAGCGCGATCACGGGGAAGAACACGAGCGTCGTGTACGGCGATCCGGGCCCGCCGGTCCCGGACCGCAGGAGGGCCACGGCCAGCAGCTGGACCATCGGCAGGATGTCCTGGGCACCCTCGGGCCACCGGCTCCAGGGCAGCAGCCGCGCCGCCACCAGCTGGCCCGCGGTGAGCACCCCGGCGATCAGGACCTCGACCGGGCTCGTCACGCGAGCTCCCGGGATCAGCAGCGTGAGCACCGCGACGAAGAACATCCCGACGAACGGCAGCTGTCGCTCGACCACGTCGCCGTCCGGGCCGAGGTGCCGGGCCAGGCGTCGCAGGTAGCGGGAGGTCGTCGTGACCAGGTCGGTGCGCTCGCTGGACCAGATCTCGCTCATGGCGCACTCACGGGGACTCCCCGAGCGCGCGGGCCACCGCGGCCTGCACTCCCTCTCCGGTGAACGGCTTGGGCAGCCACGCCTCCACCTGCGGGTAGTCGTCCTGGTCGAGCACCGACGTCACGATGACCGGCAGGCCGGGGCGGCGCGCGTGCAGGACGTCGACCAGCTCCCAGCCCCCCATGCCGGGCAGCCGCAGGTCGACGATCGCGACGTCCACCCCGAGGTTGTCCTCGTCGGCCAGCGCCTCCTCGGCGCTCTTGGTGGCCAGCACGTCGTAGCCGAGCCGACGCAGGTGCCGCTCGATGAGCGCGAGCTCGTCCGGCTCGTCGTCGACCACCAGCACGCGCGCGGTCACAGCACGCCCTCGTGCAGCAGGAGGACCGCGATCGTGATCGCGGCCGACACCAGGGCGACGACCAGCAGGAGCCGACGCTCGGAGCGCGCGTTCGACCGGATCTCGTCCTCGAGGGCGTCGGACGAGAGCGTCGCCCACCACCGGGTGTCGTCGCCCGCAGCGGCTCGGTGAGCGCCGGTCATCCCATCACCCGTCCTGTCTTCTCGGTCTTGTCCCACACTGCGGCGGCGCCGCGCCACTGCTTCACGTAGGCGTCGAGCGTGATGGCGCAGAGCACCGGACCGAAGCCCACCACGTAGAGCAGCGGGAGCGCGAGCCACCGCACCGGACGGATGCGCTCGAGGATCCGGATCACCCACGCCAGGAGCATCGCCAGGACCGACCAGGAGTAGAGGGTCAGCGTCCAGACCGCGCGGCCGGTCTCGGTCATCTCGAGCCCGAGCAGCTGCGGGAGGCGCTCCTCCCAGAGGTTGGGGAACCAGGCGGCGGTCATCACGACCATCGCGCCGAGGCCGGGGAACACGATGCCCTCGAACCACGACCGGCGGGCCGTCTCCCGGTCGAGCAGGAGGGTGGTCGCGGTGATGAACACGTAGGCGCTCACCGCGACCCACCAGAACCCCTCGAACACCGCGGTGGCGGTCACGCTGGCGACGAAGTAGAGGCCCACCAGGCCTACCGCCGCCAGGGTCATCGCCACCGGGAGCAGGTAGATGGCGAACCAGATGATCCCGAAGTCGAGGCTGCCCAGGTTGTGCTTGCGGGAAGGCCGGAACCAGACGCGGGCGAAGGTGCGCGTGATCTGCACGTTCCCGCGTGCCCAGCGCACCCGCTGCTTCCACAGCGCGGTGATCGTGTCGGGCTCCTCCGCCAGCACCACCGCCGCCGGCTCGAACACCACGCGCCGGCCGTTCAGCTGCGTGAGGAAGGTGGTGTACGTGTCCTCCGCCAACGTGGAGGTGTCCACCTGACCGCCCACCGCCAGGAGGTTCTCCCGCGAGTGCAGCTGCGCGCCACCGGCGAGGCACGCCATGGCCCCCATGACGTTCTGCGCCCGCCGCGCGGCCGCCTGCGCGGTCACGTACTCGTAGCCGATGAACCGCGCGACGGTCCCCGGTCGCCCGCTGCCCTCGCGGATGAACGCCGTCACGGCACCCACGTTCTCGTCGGCCAGGTGCCGGGCCATCCGCCGCAGGGAGTCCGGACGGTAGATGACGTCCGCGTCCATGATGAGCAGCGCCTGCATCCAGTCGTCGTCCAGCGCGTACCGGATGCCGTGGTTGAGCGTGTGGGCCTTGCCCTGACCGCCCTGCTCGCGGCGCAGGTGCACGATGCGGTCGTCGTACTGGGCGGCCTTGGCGCGGACCACGTCGGGCGTGTCGTCGGTGCTGGCATCGTCGACGACGAACACCTTGAGCCGGTCCGGCGGGTACTCCAGCCCCATGAGCCGGTCGAGCGACGCCGCGAGCACCGCCCCCTCGTTCCAGGCGGGCACGATGACGACCACGCGGGGCAGCCGCGGCGCCGCGGCGTGCAGGTGGTTGCGGAACGCGTGCACGGGGACCAGGAGGTACTGGTACAGCCCCGCGAGCACGGGGATGACGCCGATGCCCACGAACGCGACGAAGACCGCGACGAGCGCGTCCTGCCCGACACCCGTCATCCGCGCACCCACGAGTAGACGCCCACGTCGGCGGCGTCGTGCGCGTCGGTGGAGGCCACCAGCTGCACGCCCGCCGCCCGCCAGCGGTCCGCCGCGCGCGGACCCGGGCACTGCCACTTCTCGTTGATCTCGACCGTGGTACCCGTGTCCACCGCGGCCTGCGCCAGGGCGTCGAGCAGCTCGTCGGGGACGTCGTCCTCTTTCAGGCCGATCTTGGGCAGGATCGAGAACGGGTGCGCCAGCTGCGCCCGTCCGGCCGCCCGCATGGCGCGGATCGTCGCCGTCACCAGCATCTCGACGACGTCGGCCGGGGCGAGGCCGGCATCGATGCGCTCGCGCGTGGCCCGCGGGCTCCAGGGTCCGTCCGGTCCGGGGACCTGATGGTCGGCCAGGAGCACGCGGTCCGGGCCGGCGGGCGTGCCCAGGGCTGCGAGCACCTCCGGCGGGGCGTCGATCGCGCCGGACGCGTCGAGGATCTTGGCCTCCACGCCGGTCAGCACGGTGAGCCCCTCGAGCCGGGGCAGGGCGCGGACCACCGAGAGGAACTCCGGCACGTACGTCGTGGAGACGCGGACGTGGTCGACCATGCGGATCTCGCGGAGGCGGGCGACCTGCGCGGCCGCCAGGTTCTGCGCGGGCGTGCTGACGGCGTCGTCGGAGAACGTCGAGTGGACGTGGTGGTCGCCGTCGGTGAGCGGACCTGTGCTCATCGTGGGGGCAGCACGTCGGCGATCGGCAGGAAGACGTCCTCGAGGTAGCGCACGTTCGCGATCTCCTGGAAGTCGACGTGGTCGGGCAGCGGACGGCCGAGCACCGCGTCGAGCGTCAGGGAGGGCATGTCGACGCCGGCCGCGATGGTCAGCGGCATCGCGCCGGGGAACCGCGGGTTGACCTCGAGCAGGGCCGGACGCCCGTCGACGTCCCGCTTGAGCTGCACGTTCGCCACGGTGGTGAGGCCGACCGCGCGCGCCACGGCCGACGCGGTCTCGATGAGCTCGTCGTCGTGCACCGTGACCCCCGCGACCGCGACGCCGGAGTCCACCCGGAGGCGGGCGCGCGGCACGGCGGCGATCACCCGACCGTCGAGCCCCGCCAGGACGTCCACCGAGTACTCGTCGCCGGGCAGGAGCTCCTGCACCAGCAGGTCCTCCTCGGCGTCGTGCACGGCGTCGAGCTCCGCCTGCGTGCCGATCAGCCGGACGCCGCGCGAGCCCGCGCCGCGGCGGGGCTTGACGATCACCGGGAAGTCCCAGCCGGACACCGCCTGCGGCGTGCCGATCAGCTCGGTCCGTGGCACCCGGACGGTCCGCGCGCAGGCCGCGGCGAGGGCGAGCTTGTCCAGGCAGGTCTCCAGCGTCGCCAGCGACGGGGACGCGAGAATGGTGCCGTCCGCGAGCAGCTCGTCGCGGGCGGCGGCGAGCTTGGGCAGCTCGACGTCGACCGTCGGGAAGAGCACGTCGACGCGCTCGTCGAGACAGAGCTTGCGCACGACGTCCACGAAGTCCGCCGCACGGCCGGCCGGGACCAGGTGCCGCGCACCCGCCTCGACGAGGTACAGCGCGCTGGCCCAGCGGTCCATGTCGGCGGCGATCACCTCGACGTCGCCGCGCCGCAGCAGCGAGCGGATCACCGCCACCCCGGCGGGTCCCCCTGCACCCGTGACCAGGACCCTCATGCGTGACCTCCGTGCCCGTCGACCTTCTCGGCGGCGGGGGCAGCGGCGACACCGATCGCCCGCGCCTTGCTGCTCAGCATCGTGGCGGCCCGGACCATCTCCAGCGGCTCCGCGTACTCGCCACCGCCGAAGCGCGACCAGTACCGGGCGGTGGCCCGCACCAGGTCGGGGTCCATGTAGTCGCGGTGCGACTGCGACTCGAACGCCGCGAGCATCTGGAGCTTCGCCTCGAGGAACCCGTCGACCGGTACGAACCGGGTGGGCCGGAAGTCGATGGTCGACGACGGGCTCTGGAAGCAGGCGAGCGACGGGACGCGGCGCGCGGCGACGTCGACGGCCTGCCGGACCGCGCGGTGGTCCTGGTGCCGGTCGTGCTCGCTGTGCGTGTAGACGACGGTCGGCTCGATCTCGGCGATGAGCTCCTCGATCGTCGTGATGAGGCCGCCCGCGGGGTCGAGCCGCGTGTCCTCGAAGTCGTGCAGGTACAGGCGGGCGCCGATCACGCCGGCCGACGCGAGCGCCTCGTGCCGCCGGGACTGCACGTCACCGCCGATCGCCCCGCCGGACAGGGTGAGGATGACCACGGAGTCGCCCGCCGCCCGGTGGGACGCGAGCGTGGCGCCGACCCCGATCTCCACGTCGTCGGGATGGGCGCCGACGGCCAGGACGACCTCGCTGCTGCCCATCGCCGCACGCTTGGCCCGACCCTCGACCGCGAGCGCCGAGATGCGCTCCAGCAGCGTCGCGGCGGCCACCGGCTTGACCAGGAACTCGTCGGCGTCGCGCCGCAGCGCCTCGACCGCGTAGTCGACGCTCGCGAACGCCGTCATGACCGCCACGGGCGTGCCGGCGGCGCGTGACCGCAGCTCCACCAGCAGCTCCAACCCGCTCATACCGGGCATCTGGATGTCGGTGAGCACCACGTCGAACTGGTGGGCCGCGACCTCCGCCAGCGCGGACATCGGCTCGTGGACGACCGTCACGTCCATGCCCCCGCGGCGCTCCAGCACCGTGCGGACGTACTGTGCTGTGTCGGCGTCGTCCTCGACCACCAGCACCCTGATCTGCTCGTTCGTCACTACGTGTTGCCCTCCGTGGCCGGCCGGTCTCCCCACGCTATAGCGGGATCCTCGGGTCGGCGCATCGTGGCTCCGCGGGTCGGCCCGCCACTGTTGACCTGGACAACTGTCTAGTTCCGCCCACCGGGAATAGGACCCGGTAGCCCCCTGTTGAGCGGCAAGTACATGCAAACGCATGGAACTCTGAACCAGAGCGAGGCGCGAGATGCAGTTCGGGATCTTCACCGTCGGCGACGTCACCACGGATCCGACCACCGGCCGGACGCCGGACGACACGGAGCGGGTGCGCAACATGCTCACCATCGCCGAGCACGCCGACCAGGCCGGTCTGGACGTGTTCGCGACGGGCGAGCACCACAACCCGCCGTTCGTCCCTTCGTCGCCCACCACCATGCTCGGCTACCTCGCGGGCACGACGAAGAACATCATCCTGTCGACCGCGACCACGCTGATCACCACCAACGACCCGGTGCGGCTGGCCGAGGAGTACGCGATGCTCCAGGTCATCTCCGACGGTCGGATGGACCTCATGATGGGCCGCGGCAACACCGGCCCCGTGTACCCGTGGTTCGGCCAGGACATCCGCCAGGGCATCCCGCTGGCCATCGAGAACTACGCGCTGCTGCGCCGCCTCTGGGAGGAGGAGGTCGTGGACTGGCAGGGCAAGTTCCGCACGCCGCTCCAGGGCTTCACCTCGACCCCGCGCCCGCTCGACGGCGTGCCGCCGTTCGTGTGGCACGGCTCCATCCGCAGCCCCGAGATCGCCGAGCAGGCCGCCTACTACGGTGACGGCTTCCTGCACAACGCGATCTTCTGGCCGCTGGAGCACGCCGCGCAGATGGTGAAGTTCTACCGCGAGCGCTACGAGCACTACGGGCACGGGCAGGCCGACCAGGCCATCGTCGGGCTCGGCGGGCAGGTGTTCATGAACGCTCGGTCGCAGGACGCCGTGCGCGAGTTCCGGCCGTACTTCGACAACGCGCCCGTCTACGGGCACGGACCGTCGATGGAGGACTTCATGCGCGACACCCCCCTGACCGTGGGTAGCCCCCAGCAGGTCATCGACCGGTACGGGAAGTTCCGCGACCAGGTGGGCCACTACCAGCGCCAGATGTTCCTCATGGACCACGCGGGGCTGCCGCTGAAGACCGTGCTGGAGCAGATCGACATCCTGGCCACGGAGGTCGTCCCCGTGCTGCGCGCCGAGGCCGAGTCCGCCCGTCCCGCGCACGTGCCGGCCAACCCGCCGTCGCACGCCGACCGGGTGGCGGCCGCGCTGGCCGCGGGTACCGTGCGTGAGCAGACGGTGACCGCGACCGACGAGTACACCGGCCTCCGGGCCGAAGACTCCCTCTCCTCCTGATGCTCGGGAAAGGCACCACGATGAGCGACCGCTCGATCGTCGTCATCTCGGCCGGGCTGTCCCAGCCCTCGTCGACGCGCCTGCTGGCCGACCGCCTCGCCGACGCCACCATCACCGAGCTCGCCGCCCGCGGAATCACCGCGCACGTCGAGACCGTGGAGCTGCGCGACGTCGCCCACGAGATCGTCAACATGACGCTCTCCGGCTTCGCCTCCGGCGCCCTCAAGGACGTCCTGGAGAAGGTCACCGCCGCGGACGGTGTCATCGCCGTCACGCCGATCTTCTCGGCGTCGTACTCCGGGCTGTTCAAGTCGTTCGTCGACATCCTCGACAAGGACGCGCTCGTCGGGCGGCCCGTGCTCGTCGGCGCGACCGGCGGCACCGGCCGGCACTCGCTGGCGCTGGAGTACGCGTTGCGTCCGTTGTTCGCGTACCTGCGGGCCGACGTCGCCGGAACCGCGGTGTTCGCGGCCACCGACGACTGGGCCGACGGCGGCGGCGACGACGTCAACCCGCTGCCGAACCGCATCCGCCGCGCCGGCCGCGAGCTGGCCGAGATGGTGGCCGACCGGGAGCCGTCCGCGCCGGTGGGTCTCTACGACGCAGTGCCGTCGTTCGAGCAGCTGCTCGGCGGCGCCTGATCCCCGCCTGGTCTCCGCCTGACCGAAGGGCCCGACGCACACGCGTCGGGCCCTTCGTCATGCGTCTACCGGACTCGCAGCGAGACGATCTTGCCGTCGCCGAACACGTCCATGGAGACGTACAGCTTCCCGTGCGACCACTCCAGCCCTGCCGGCTGGTTCAGCGACACGAGCGGCGTCACCACCCCGCGCCTGGTCACGGACGAGACCTGGTTGACGTACAGCTCGGCGACGTAGACCGTGCCGCCCGAGCCGATCGCCACGTTGGTCGCGCCCGAGAAGCCCGAGGCGAACGGCTTCACCGCGCCGGTCCACGGGTTCACCCGGTACACCGCTCCGAGCGGTCCCAGGCTGCCGTCCTCCGGACCGCCGGGCAGCGTGGACACGTAGAGCCAGCCGTCGTGACCCAGCTCGACGTCCGTCGGCACCGGCTCGAGGTTGTACTGGTGGCCGACGACGCAGTCGGGCATCCCGAGCGCGCCGGCGATCTCCGCGGTCACCTCGACCGGCACCGGGGGCAGGACCGCGACCGTGCTGACACGCCCGCGGTGGTCCACCTTGAGCACCGCGTTGGCGCCCGCGTCGGCGATGTAGGTGACACCGGGCAGGCTCACGGAGCCGTACGCGTGGCTGTCCACCGCACCCGTGTACGGGGCGAACGGCGGCACCAGGGTCGCGGCGCACGCGGGGTCGAGGTCGGTGAACGCATAGCCCACGGCACCGTCGGGGTTGGCTTGCTGCTCGTACGCGAGCAGGTCGGCGACCACCCGGATCTGCCCGTCGTGACCGCGCCGCTTGAGCACGGAGGAGAGCACCTGGAACTGGTCGCCCCCGCGCTCCGCCCACGTGACCGAACCGAGCAGGGTCGAGACCGCCGCGACGTCGGTGCCGGACGACGGCGACAGCTCCTGCGGCGCCTCACCCGGCCGGACGCTCACCAGCGTGCCGGCGAACGCCTGCCCGACGTAGAGCGTGCCGCGCCGGTCGAGGTCGAACGTCAACGGGGTCACGAGGTGCTCGGCGACGGGCGTCGGCTCCCCCGCGGTCGGCGGTTTCGGGCCGTGCCCGTGGCCGGGATGCCAGCCGCGGGCCAGCTCCTGCACGGTGGCACCGCGATGGCCGAAGCCGTCGGTGTCGGCGGCGGACGCCGGAAGGCCGGCGACGAGCAGACCGCCCGCGGCGAGCGCGGCGACGGCGATGGACCTGGTCCCCCTCATGCTTCCTCCTCGTCGAGAAAACATCGCCCGCGTCGTCAGCGGCCGGCGTAGGTGCCGGCGGATGCGGACGAACCGCCCGAATCGGGCGCCGCTCCACTATGTCCCCGCTGTGAGTCGGCTGTCCAGGTCGCCCCGGGCACGGCGACGGCGGGGAGCTGAGGGGTGCTCCCCGCCGTCGTCGGTCCTGCGTGCGCGGGTTACTGCGGGCTGAGGGTGAATGCGGGGCCCGCCTCGGCCGGCTCGACATCCAGCTGCAGGTCGGCCAGGGTCTGTGACGCCTCGGGCTCAACGTAGACGCGGGTCGATCCGTCGGTCACCACGTCGTCGCCCGGCACGGGCTCGGGGACCAGGGCGAGCTCGAAGCCGCCAGCCTCCTGCTGCGCGATGCGCAGGCCACCCGTCTCGTCGGGCAGACCGGCCTGCGTGGTGAGCGTCTGGACGGCGGACAGGGCGTTGTCAGTCAGGGTGAGCACGAAGGCTCTCCTCTCGGTTTGCCGGTGGTGCCACCCTCGCGGGCGGCTCGTCGGACGACACCACCGTGCTCACGTTCGGCGACCGGCCGCAACTCGGCGTCCGCTGGGCGAGACCACTCCTGCGCCCTGTGCCCGCGGCCGCAGGACCCGTACCGTCGACCTCATGCCGATCCCGCTGCAGGTAGCGCGGTTCAACCGCCGGGTCACCAACCCCGTGCTCGGCACGGTGTCCGACTGGCTGCCGCCCTTCGCGACGCTGCACCACGTCGGGCGCACCAGCGGCCGCCGGTACCGCACGCCCGTCTTCGCGTTCAGCACCCCGCGCGGCGTCGTCATCGCCCTCACCTACGGCACCGACGTGCAGTGGCTGCACAACCTCGACGCCGCCGGTGGGGCGCGCATGGTCCGGCGGGGCCGGGTGCTGGTGCTGAGCCATCCCCGGCGGCTGCACGGCCCTGCCGGGGCGCAGCTGGTGCCCGGGGTGATCCGCGTCGGCCTGCGCCTGATGCGGGTGGACGACTTCGTCGAGCTCGCCGCCGTCCCGCGTCCGTAGGAGGAGCCATGTCCCGTGAGGGATACCCGGCCGCCACCGTCGACGAGTACCTCGACGCGATCCCGCCTGCGCAAGGTGCCGCGCTGCGCGTGGTGCGCGACCGGCTGCTCGCCGTGGTGCCCGACGCCGAGCAGGTGATCTCCTACCAGGTGCCGACGATCCGCTACCGCGGCGCGGGTCTCGTCGCCCTGTCGGTGGCGAAGACCCACTGCAGCCTGCACCTGATGAGCCCCCCGCTGGCCCGCGCCCTGGCCGGCGTGCTCACCGAGGGGACGCTGTCCGGGGCGACCCTGCGGTTCGACGCAGGATCCCCGCTCGGCGTCGAGACCGTGCGACTGATCGCCGAGCGCCGCATGGCCGAGGTCGACGCGCGGCTCTCCGGTACCTGAGCACCGCCATCGTCCCGAGCGCCGTCATCGTCCCGACGATGAGAAGTGCTGGTAGTCGATCGGGGACTCCCAGTCGCCGCCCCACAGCCAGCCCACCGACGCGAACGCGCGGACCACCTCGTCGCCGGCGTGGATGACCCCCGGGCTGTCCGGTCGGTCGGCGTACGCGCGCCCCTCGTCGGGCGCCACCGACGATCCCCGGACGTACGGGTTCTCCACCGGGTTGAGGTCGATCGCCCGGCCGTACGCGTGCTCGGACCACTCCGACCCGCCCGTGATCGCCCGGCAGTTGAAGGCCGACGTGTTGTCCGCCGCCATCGAGTCGTCGTCGCTGGCGCCGAAGTCGTCCACCAGCCGCATCGACCGGACCGGGTAGCCGGCGTCGAACAGCGCGTGGAACACCGTGACCATGGCCTCGGCCGCGTCGGCGTGCACCACCAGCTCGCCCTGCCGGTCCACACCGTCGAAGCCCCGGTGGGTGACCGTGACGTAGCGGAGGTCCTCCAGGGGCACCGGGCAGCCCGGTCGCCACGACGGCTCCATGCGGGCCGCCAGCTCGGGGGTGATCGGGGAGATCGCCGACGTGAAGGCTGGCGGGACGGCGACGACCGGGTCCTCGGTCGCGTCCGGAGCGCTCGGGGCCGTGACGGGGGTGGAGGTGGCGCTGGGCGTGCTGGCCGCTCTCGGAGCCCTGCTCGCCTGCGACGACGCGCACCCCGACAGCAGCGCGACGACCATCACGATCGCGGCCGTGCGCGCCCGACGCCCCATGGCGACCAGTGTGCCGCGGTCACACGACCCCGCGGCGGCTTCCGACGATTCCCGACGACACCGTCGTGCCCGCCCACAGGTCCGGGTCCGTGCATCCCTCGGCGCAGTGCATCCCGCACGTCGGGCACACCCAGAGCGTGTGGTGCCGGTCCACCGTGCAGCCGCAGGTGACGAACCGCTCCGACGGCCGGCCCGGGCCGCTCGTGGTCCACCGATGACCTGCCGCGCAGGCGGGCGGCGGCACCCGCACCCAGCCGCGTGGCGTGCGCTGCCACTTCGACCAGTCGACGTCGCGGACCATCGAACAAGTGTACGAGTGTGCTCGGATCCATCGCAGCCCTGTCCGCCGCGTTTGCCCAGGTCAGCGCCGTATGTCAGTGGCTGGTCGTACATTTGTTCTATGTCCGGATCGGGTGAACTCTGCGGCAGGAGGTGGTGGCGATGACGGCGTTGCTCGAGCGGCGCGCGGTCGACGACCTACTGTTCACGCCCACCTCACACCCCTCGGCTCCGTCGCCCACGTCGTCTCCGTCGCCGCCTGCCTCGCCCACCTCGCCCACCTCGCCCACCTCGCCCACCTCGCCCACCTCGCCCGCGATGGTCTGGTCCGACTCGGGTCGCGGTGCTCGTCCCGGGGCGTCGCCGGTGGTCCCGTCGGGTGAGCGCGTGGTGGACCTGGCCG
>NZ_JABMCI010000033.1 GCF_013359775.1 Cellulomonas humilata
CGCGACCGGGATCGACGCCCACCCCGCGTTCTGCCGCACCAACGCGATGTCCGTGAGGCCGTTGCCGTTGAAGTCCCCGGTGACCACCTTCACCCCGGCGGTGTTCGCCCAGGAGCCGATGAACGTCGGCGCCGACCCGTTGGTGATCTGCCACGTCCCGTCACCCTGCGCGAACGCGACCGGGATCGACGCCCACCCCGCGTTCTGCCGCACCAACGCGATGTCGGTCAGACCGTTGCCGTTGAAGTCCCCGGTCACCACCCGCACGCCCGGGGTGTTCGCCCACGACCCGATGAACGTCGGCGCCGACCCGTTCGTGATCTGCCACGTCCCGTCACCCTGCGCGAACGCGACCGGGATCGACGCCCACCCCGCGTTCTGCCGCACCAACGCGATGTCCGTGAGGCCGTTGCCGTTGAAGTCCCCGGTGACCACCTTCACCCCGGCGGTGTTCGCCCAGGAGCCGATGAACGTCGGC
>NZ_JABMCI010000034.1 GCF_013359775.1 Cellulomonas humilata
ACCCGAGGCAGCGCCCGGCGCGTGGGCGCCCACGGGGCTGTCGTCCGGCACCGTCCCGGCGCCCCGGGCCGGCGGCGAGCCTGCGGCACCCGTGTTCGCCGCGCCGCTCGGCGGTCGACCGGACCCCGTGCGTGACGGTGCCGCGCGGGACGACGACGACGACTACGACGACGACGAGGACGACGAAGAGCGCCCCCGGCACCCGTACACGTGGCTGCACCTCATCGTGCTCGCGCTCGTGGCGTTCGTCCTGGGCTTCCTGATCGTGCTCCTGCTCGGCAACACGACGGACGACGACCCCGGCTCCACCGCCGCGGTCTCCGTCACCCACTCCACGACCGGCCTCTCGGCCGGACCTGTCTGACCCCGAACCTAGGAGACCTGTGGCTGCGACCGAACGAGCGATCGAGCTGGCCCTGGCGGCCGCTCGTGCCGCGTCCGACATCAAGGCCGAGGAGATCATCGCGCTGGACGTCAGCGAGCAGCTGGTGCTCACCGACGTCTTCCTCATCGCCTCCGGCACCAACGAGCGGCAGGTCGGCGCCATCGTCGACGCCGTCGAGGAGGCGCTGTACAAGCTCGGCGCCAAGCCGATCCGGCGCGAGGGCAAGGCCGCCGGGCGCTGGGTGCTCGTCGACTTCGGCGACGTCGTGGTGCACGTCCAGCACGCGGAGGACCGGGTGTACTACGCCCTCGAGCGGCTGTGGAAGGACTGCCCCGTGATCGATCTCCCCGCCGACGCGCGGGGGACCGACGAGGGCGCCGACGCGTGACGGCGGGGCGCCTGCTCCTGGTCCGGCACGGCCGGACCGCGTACAACTCCGAGGCGCGACTGCAGGGTCAGGTCGACATCCCGCTGGACGCCGTCGGCCGCTGGCAGGCCCGCACGGCCGCCGCGCGCCTGCTGACACGGCACGAGCCGACGGTCATCGTCGCGTCCGATCTGAGTCGCGCGCACGAGACTGCGGGCTTCTTGGGGCGGGCGGCCGGGCTCGTCGTCGCCGTGGACGTCCGGCTGCGCGAGCGCGCGTTCGGGCTCTGGGAGGGCCTCACGGGCGAGGACCTGAAGCGCGACTGGGCCGACGAGTTCGCCGTCTGGCGCGCCGGTGGGCAGCCCGAGGGCGTCGGCGCGGAGACCCGTGCGGAAGTCGCTCAGCGCGCCCGGGAGGGGATCCTCGAGCACGCCGACGCGCTCGGCCCGCAGGACACGCTGGTCGTCGTCTCGCACGGCTCCGCCATCAGCTGCGCCGTCGGGGACCTGCTCGGTATGCCGACCGACTGGCACGGGTTCGCCGGCATGCTCAACGCGCACTGGACCGAGCTCGTCGCCACCCGCGGCGACTTCCTGCCTGCGTGGCGGATGGTCGGCTACAACCTCGGCCCTACCGACGCGTCGACCGACTGGAACGCGGGACCGGACACCACGCACGAGTCCGAGGCGGATGCCGAGACCCGGGACCCCGATTAGCGTTTGGGCCCGCGTTCGTTCTAAACTCTCCGAGCGCCTCCGGGCGTGAGTGATCCCCCTCGGGGGGTCGCGGGGCTGTGGCGCAGCTGGTAGCGCACCTGCATGGCATGCAGGGGGTCAGGGGTTCGAATCCCCTCAGCTCCACCGAAAGTGCTGGTCAGAGGCCACGCCAGGATCCTGAACACAGGAGCCTGACGTGGCCACTGGACACTTAATGGACACTTATCGGTCCGGACTCGACCTGTCAGGGTCGACTCTCGGGCCTCCTGCCGCGTGTTGGGCCATGCTCCGCACACCTGCTGGCATGGAGACCAATGTGACGTCGGCCACCGAGCCGGCGATGACCCCGTCTGAGCTCGCCGCCTACCTGTAGGTCAGCCCCCCGGCGCTGTACGACCTGCGCTCCCCGGGCCCGCGAGCCGCGCGGCTTTCGGGTCGGGCTGTGGCCGCGCTTCGGCCGCGCCGAGATCGCGGCGTGGCTCGCGCGACTGGGAGCCGCCGCCGGCGAGTGACACGCACCAAGCGCAGGCACGTGAGCCGGGGTCGATCGGGGACCGCGATCGGAACGTTCGATGGGACACTCGCGCTTCCCGGCCTTGGTGTTCGTCCGACGGGATCAATGTCTCGAGCGTCTCGTGCCCAGACGAGCTCGACTGGCTTGAGTTCCATCAGAGTGAGCCCGTGCCGTTCGACGTTCTCGGAACTCAGGCGTAGACCGGGAATGGTCCCTCGTCGCCTCCGGTTCCCCACGGCTCGTCGAACGCTCCGTCGTCGTCCAGCGTCTCCGGCGGCCGGCTTGGTGCGCCGAGCTCGCCGAGCTCGCCGATCGCTGCGCTGACGGCGTCGAACACTCGCGGCAGCTCGCGACGGAGCTCGCTCACCCGCCAGTCCGCGAGAGTCCCGTCGGGCTCGAAGACGAGCAGGGACAGCACTCCGTCGACGTGCGCATATGCGAGGGCAACGAGGGTCCACGACTGGTCCGGGAGGACGCGAGCCAGAACCTCCCGGTAGGCGGTCCATGCAGTGGTGTCCAGGAGCTTGACCTGTGGCAGGTCGGCTGGATCGCGCGAGCGTGTGGCCCTGATGACCGTCGCGAACGTGAGGAGCTCTGTCCCGACGAGGCGTGCGGCCGCTCGAGCGGCCGACTTGGTCGTGGAGCGCTCGCGCAACGTCAGGACCACAAGATTGAGCATTGCCCCGACGACGACGCCGATGAGTCCGAAGATCGCGCCTGTCATCTCTGACCACCCCTGGGCGGGCGCGCGCACGGGCGCGCTCAGGCACTACATCTACAAGGGGTCGACCGCGCAGCGCAAGGAACGTCCCCCTCTAGCTTGCCGAGCAGCGGCGGAGGGCTCAGTGGTCCTCGAGGGAGAACTCGTACCTCTTGCGGCCCGAGTTTCCGCGCCAGCGGGGCTCAGGGCGGAGATGGACGGGGCTGACGAGGTGGCCCCGTGCGGCTGCCCATTCGTGGCAGCTCGCGAGCGTTCCGACCGGTCGGGCGGGTCGCGATGGACAGAACATGGACACCTTGCGCGCCCACGGGCTCGAATATCGCCGAACGGGTGCACCGAGGCGGTGGATCCACGAGCACGTCGGTGCTCGCCGGCGGTCGGTCGTGCCAGCATGAGGCGTGCTGAGCGTGAGCGTGATCGTGACCGCGTTCGACCAGGGCGAACTGGTCGCCGAAGCGGTCGAGTCGGTCCTGCGCCAGACCCGCGTCCCGGATGCCGTCATCGTGGTCGACGACGGCTCGACCGACGACGAGTCGGTTGACGTCATCGAGCGGCTGCAGGGGGACGCTCGTGTCAGGGTGCTGCGTCAGTCCAACCGTGGGGTCGGCGCGGCCCGGAACGCGGGGATCGCCGCTGCGGCGACCGACCTCGTGGCCGTGCTGGACGGCGACGACCGCCTCGCGCCGACGTTCCTCGAGCGGACGGTCGCGGCACTGGAGGGCGACCCCGGCGCACGTGCCGCCTCGTCGTGGCTGCATGCGCACGGCGTGATCGACGCGGTCGTGCGGCCCGGCGGAGGGTCGGCGGTCGACTTCCTGCACCGCAACGCCTGCCCTGCGACCGCGGTGGTCCGCCGCGACGCCTGGCGTGCGTGCGGCGGCTACGACGAGGACATGCGCAGCGGGTTCGAGGACTGGGACTTCTTCCTGTCACTCGTGGGCGACGGCGGGCACGTCACCGTCGTACCCGAGCCGCTCATCGAGTACCGGACGGCGCCCGCCTCCGCGAACGTCCGCTCCATGGACCACCGGCTCGAGCTCTATGGCCGGCTCGTCGACAAGCACCACGCGGTCTTCGAGCGGCACGTGCGGGAGGTGCTCCTGGCGCTCGAGGCCCGCGCCATGGACGCCGCCGGACGGTGGGAGGACCTCGTGTCTGCGGACCGCTCACTGCCGGTCGGGGAGGTCACGTACGGCGACGGCGGCATGGCCGCGGCCGTCCGGATCGCCGTCCGCCGCGGCTGACCCCGCGGGGACGTCGAGTCGGCGCAGGACCAGGAGCGCGATGCCCGCGGAGACGAGCTCGCCCGCGGCCAGTCCGGTCCAGGTGCCGGTGGGGCCGGTGTGGCCGAGGGCGAGCACGAGCGGGATCTTGACGAGAAGGAGGGTTCCGACGGAGATGACGTAGGACGGTCGTGGTCTGCCCAGGGCCTGGAAGTACGCGGAGACCAGTGGTGTGACGCCGGCGGCGGCGAACCCGATCGCCAGGATGCGCAGAGCGTCGGCGGACTCGGAGCGGACGGCGGCGTCGTCGACGAACGCGGCAGTGATGGGCTCGGCGAGCAGCGCGACGGAGCCCGCGGCGACGGTGCTGTAGACGAGGGTGGCGCGCAGCGACAGGGTCCGGGCGCGTCGCACGCGTGCGGTGAGCCGGCGACCGGCGTTGTACCCGACGATCGGCTGCATCCCCTGGCTGATGCCGAGCTGCGGCATCGCGACGAAGGTCTGGATGCGGGAGCAGATCGCGAACGCGGCGAGCGCGGAGAGCGCCGTGGTGGCGGCGGCCACCCGGGACAGCGAGGTGTTGACGACCACGACGAGCAGGGTGGCGCCGAAGCCGGCGAGGAACGAGGGGGCGCCGATGCCCACGAGGGTGCGGACCGTCGGGAGGTGGGGACGCAGGTCGGACCTGCGGACGCGGTAGGGCCGGTGCCGCTGGGCGAAGAAGAACCACATGCTCATGGCGGCGGAGACGGCCTGGCCGCCGACGGTCCCCAGGGCGGCTCCACGGACGCCCAGGTCCAGGCCGAAGATGAGCAGCGGATCGAGGGTGATCTGGACGGCGACGGGGACCACCCAGAGCATCGTGGCGAACCGCATCCGACCCTCGGCACGGACGAGGCTGGAGAACCCGGTCGAGACGATCGCGCCGGCCAGGATGATCTGGGCGTACTCGCGTGCGTAGCCCAGGGTCTCGCCGTGGGCGCCGAGCAGCCGCAGGAGCGGCTCGAGCCCGGTCAGCCCGATCACCGTCGTCGTGACGGCGGCGGCCCAGAACACGACGAAGGCGTTCCCGGCCGCGCGTGCCGCTGTGCTCGTGTCGCCGGCACCGAGGTGCCGGGAGACGACCGAGGCTGCTCCGACGCCGAGGGCGGTCGAGACCGCGCCCAGCGCCAGGAGCAGCGGCGCGACGAGGTTGACCGCCGCCATCGCGGTCGTCCCGACGCCGCGGGCGACGAACCAGGCGTTGGTCAGCGCGTAGATCCCATAGACCCCGACCGCGATGGTGGTCTGGGTGCAGGCGTGCCACAGCAGGCGCCCGACGGGCCGTTCGCCCAGGGCGGCGGCATCGAGCGTGCGGGTGCTCACGGCTCGGTGAGCAGGCGCATCATCGTGTCGATCTGCTTGCGTGCCCAGTCGTACTGGGTGGGTGTCGTGTGTCCGCGGTACACGGTCTCGATCGCCATGATGACGACCAGGTGCAGGCAGTACAGGCCTCGGCGGGTCTGCTCCCTCGGGGTGAGCTGCTCCTGGCCGTAGCCGCGCATGAACGCGGTCGGGTCGCCGAAGTCGGACAGATAGGTGCCGGCGAAACCGGCCTCCATCAGCGGGTCCCCGTACAGGGCTCGTTCGTGGTCGATGATCGTGACGATCCTGCCGTCGCGCACCATGACGTTGGAGTCCCAGAGGTCCCACTCGACGAACCTCGGCTCGATGACCTCGTCGAGGACGTCTGCGTGCAGGGCGACGACCTTGCGGATCTCGTCGTAGTCCCGGCCGATGTCGACGCTCCGTGCCTCCCCGGCGGCAAGGACGTCCTCGACGAGGCCGGTGAACACGACCCGCCACGACGGGTCACCCGGGCCGGCGAGCGGTCCGAACCAGCTCCCGCGGATCGAGTTCAGCTCGCGGTTGGCAGCGCCGAGAGCCTCGTTGTACGCGGCGCGCCGCTCGGTGCCCAGGCCGTCGGTGATGATGCCGAAGTTCTCGGCGTCGACGAACGGCATGAAGAAGTAGTCGGCGTCGACGAGCTCGTGGCTCAGGTCGGCGTGGTCGACCTGCGGGACCGGGACGTCGGTGCGTGCCGCGATCAGCGCCAGCGCGTCGAGCTCGATGCGCATCGCGCCGCGCTCGGCGGGCATCACGGGCACGCCCCGCGGCGGCGCGATCTTCACGACCACGGCCCGGCCGTCGCGCAGCAGGATCCGGTAGGCGACGTTGAACCAGCCGTGCCCCAGCTCCTCGAGCCAGGTGTCCGGCTCGCCGGTGGGCACCTGCTCGGCGCCGTAGGCACGCTCGACCATCGCACGCAGCGTCGCGGGCGTCTGGCGGTTCTTCGTGATGCTCTCCATCGAGTCCTCATCGTCGTGCGGCGGGGCGTTCCAGGCGCCTCAACGTTCGGGTTCAGCGTGGAGGGGGTCCGGTGCTCGCCCGGACGACGAGCTCCGTGGGCACGACCGTCAGGGCCGGCGGTGGGACGGACCTCGACCGGAGCTGACCGACGACGAGGGTGATGAGGGCGCGGCCGATGGCATGGAAGTCCTGCCGGACGGTCGTCAGGGGCGGTGAGGTCCAGCCGGCGACGGCGATGTCGTCGAAGCCCACCACGGACACGTCGTCGGGCACGCGGCGACCGGCCTCGTGCAGCGCCCGCACCAGGCCGAGCGCCATCTCGTCGTTGGCGCAGAACACGGCGGTGACGTCGGGGTCGGCTGCGAGCCGAAGCCCTGCCTCGTAGCCGTCGTGCGCGCTCCAGTCTCCGTACACCGGCTCGGGTGGACGTATTCCGGCTTCCAGGAGACAGCGGCGCCAGGTGGCGCTGCGTACGAGGGCGTGCTCCGAGTCCCGCGGCCCAGCGAGGTGGTGCACGGTGCGGTGTCCCAGGCCGAGCAGGTGGCGCATGGCATCCTCGCTGCCCTGGACCTGGTCGGCGGTGACGGTGGGGTAGTGGCCCGCGAACTTGGAGAAGGACACCGCCACGGGCATGCCCGCGGGCAGCGCCAGCGTCGCCGGCGACGCCTGCTCGGCCCGCATGATGACGAGGCCGTCGATGGCCTGGTGCGAGATGCGGTGCGCTGCGTTGTCCCAGCTCTCCCGAGCGGGGTTGCGCACGTGGAGGAGCGTGACCGAGTAGTCCTCGAGCGCGGCGGCTTCGACCAGGGCCTCGACGGTAAGGGCTTCGCCGGTGCGCTGGAAGCCGGTCGAGAGCACCCCGATGGCGCCGAAGGTGCCGTTCCGCAGCGCCTGGGCCGCCCGGTTCGGCGAGTACCCGAGCTGGTCCATCGCGTGCACGACCTTCGCGCGGGTGCTCGGTCGGACCGAGTCGGCACCGGTCGAGACGCGCGAGACCGTCTGGGGTGAGACCCCGGCAAGACGCGCGACGTCGCCGATAGAAGGACCTGAGCGACGACGGCCAGGTGCTGACGCGGTTGTCATGGCGAGATGCTAGTGGGGATTCACGATGGTGACGTCACCATGTGCCGAACTTGCACAGCAGACCGTTACCAAAGCGTCGCCTAACGAGTCGATTCGCGCTGCTATGGTGACGTCACCAAACGCCGAACAGGGTCGAGCGACACAGATGTCGCTCGTGGTCGATGTGGACCAGACTCCACGGCGCAGAGCTGGTAGACCGCCTGACCTCAGCACGGCGCACGACCTCCACACAGCACAGTCGACCTGTCCCGCCCACCCGCCGCGACGTCGCGGAGGACGAGCGGGAGCCGGCGGCTCGGCGAGAGCCGGCGACGGTCCACGGGACGACCAACAGCACGAAGGGATCACCCGATGAAGAAGACACGCACGCTCGGGGCGCTGGGCGCCGTCATGTCGCTGAGCCTCGCTCTCGCCGCTTGCAGTGGCGGAGGTGGCGGCTCGGGCGAGGACGAGACGACTGGCGCGAGCGGTGGTACCGGCGACAACTCCTTGACGGTCTGGGCCTGGGACCCGGCCTTCAACATCTACGCGCTCGAGGAGGCCGAGAAGGTCTACCAGGCGGACCACCCGGACTTCACGCTCGAGATCGTCGAGACGCCGTGGGAGGACGTGCAGACCAAGCTGACCACGCTCGCCCAGTCCGGCGAGACCGACCAGCTGCCCGACATCTTCCTCATGCAGAACAACGCGTTCCAGAAGAACGTCATCAACTACCCGGACATCTTCGCCGACTTCGCGGACTCCGACGTGGACTTCAGCGAGTTCCCCGAGTCCGTGGTGTCGTACTCCACGTACGACGACGTCAACTACGGGGTGCCGTTCGACAACGGGACCGCGATCGGCGCGTACCGGACGGACCTCCTCGAGCAGGCCGGCTACACGGTCGACGACTTCACCGACATCACGTGGGACCAGTTCCTCACCCTCGGCAAGGACGTGCTGGCCAAGACGGGCAAGCCGATGCTCACCGGCCAGGCCGGCTCGGCCGACACGATCATGATGATGCTGCAGAGCGCCGGCGCGAGCCTGTTCGACGACGAGGGCAACCCGACCATCACCGACAACGACGCGCTGCTGGCCGCCATCGACATGTACGGGCAGCTCGTCGACGCGGGCGTCTTCGTCGAGGTCAACTCGTGGGACGAGTACATCAACACGATCGTCAACTCGAACACGGCCGGCATCGTCAACGGCATCTGGATCTCCGGATCCATCCAGTCGGCCGCCGACCAGTCCGGCAAGTGGGCCGTCACCAACGTCCCGAAGCTCGACGGCGTCGACGGTGCGACGAACTACACGGCGAACGGTGGGTCGTCCTGGGCGATCACCCCGAACGGCAACGAGGCGCTCGCCACCGACTTCCTCAACGCGACGTTCGCGGGCTCGACCGAGTTCTACGACACGATCCTCCCGGCCTCCGGTGCGCTCGCCAACTGGCTCCCCGCCGGTGAGTCGGACGTCTACAGCGAGCCGCAGGAGTTCTTCGGCGGGCAGCCGATCTACGCCGACGTCCTGACGTTCGCGGCAGAGGTGCCCAGCAACAACACGGGCGCCTACTACTACGAGGGGCGTGACGCCGTGAGCGTCGCCATCACCAACATCCTCAACGGCGCGGACCCGGCCTCCGCGCTCGAGGAGGCGCAGAGCACGGTCGAGTTCGCCATGGGGTGATCTCAGTGCGGGCGGCGGAGGCCTCCACGGCTCCGCCGCCCGCTACCCCGCCCAGTCCGTCACCGGCGAAGATGAGGTGAGCTGATCGTGTCCGCTCCCACCGCACCAACCGAGGACCGCGCATCCAGCGCACCACCCCCAGGGACGAAGGAGTCCCCAGGTAGTTCGAAGCGGGTACCCCTGTCGGCGATCGCGCGCCGCCGCAGCCTGACCGGGTGGTCGTTCATCATCCCCGCGGCAGCCCTCATCGTGCTGGTCAACTTCTGGCCGATGATCCAGGCGCTGTTCCTGTCGCTGCAGACGGGACGCGGCACCCGGCTGACCTGGGCAGAGCCGCTGTGGTTGAACTACCAGCGGCTGTTCGAGGACGAGACGTTCCGGCTGACGTTGAGCACGACGTTCATCTACCTGATCATCCAGGTACCGATCATGCTCACCATCGCCATGGTGCTGGCGAACCTGCTCAACGCACCGTGGCTGCGGTGGAAGGGGTTCTGGCGGACAGCGATCTTCCTGCCGTGCGCCGTCGGCCTCGTGTCGTACGCGCTGGTGTTCCGGCAGATCTTCGCGACGGACGGCCTCGCCAACGACCTGCTCATCAAGTTCGGACTGCTCGACGCCAACGTCAACTGGCTCGGCCAGACCGGCACCGCCCGGATGGTGATCATCCTCGGCCTGCTGTGGCGGTGGACCGGCTACAACATGATCTTCTTCCTGGCCGCGCTGCAGAACATCGACAGGTCGACCCTGGAGGCTGCCCGCGTCGACGGTGCGAACGGGTTCAAGACCTTCTGGTACGTGACCATGCCGCAGCTCAAGCCGATCATCCTGCTCTGCGCGATCCTGTCGACCAACGGAACGTTGCAGATGTTCGACGAGTCGTTCAACCTCACCAACGGTGGGCCCGGAAACACGACGATGACGGTGTCGCACTACCTGTACAACGTGTCGTTCCGCAACAGCCCGAACTTCGGGTACGCCGCTGCCATCTCCTACGCGATCTTGATCATCGTGGCCATCCTGGCCGCCATTCAGATGAAGGTGGGCGACAAGCGTGACTAAGACACAGCTTCGCCGGATCCCCGCATACGCGTTCCTGTCCCTCGCCGTCTTCCTGTCGGTCTTCCCGCTCTACTTCATGGCCGTCTCGGCGACGAACACGAGCAACGAGGTGGTGGCGTCCAAGCTGCTGCCGGGTAGCCACCTTCTCGAGAACTTCCAGACGCTCGTCGACTCCCAGCCGTTGGGGTCGGCGCTCTACCACTCGTCGGTCAACGCCATCGCGACGACCGTGCTCGCCCTGATCCTGTGCTCGATCGCCGGGTACGCGTTCGAGATCTACCACTCGCGGGCGAAGGACGCCGTCATGGCCATCCTGCTGCTGGCGATCATGATCCCGTTCGCGGCGACGATGATCCCGTTGTTCCGGCTCTTCGCGCAGCTGGGGATGGTGAACTCGACGTTCGCGGTCATCGTGCCCCTGATCGCGACGCCGTTCCTGATCCTGCTGTTCCGGCAGGCCTCGCGGTCGTTCCCGCACGAGATCATCGAGGCGGCGCGCCTCGACGGGCTGGGCGAGGTGAGCATCTTCGCGCGGATCTACCTGCCGACGATGAAGCCCACCCTTGCGGCCGCGGGTGTCATCACCTTCCTGTTCTCGTGGAACAACTTCCTGTGGCCGAAGGTGATCCTCGTCGACAACGCGTACCAGACCCTGCCGATGCTGCTGTCGAACATGCGCGCCGGGTACGTCACCGACTACGGGAGCCTCATGCTCGCCGTGTTCATCGTGTCGGTGCCGACGATGGTCGTCTTCCTCGCGCTGCAGCGCCACTTTGCCGAGGGCGTCACGGGGGCCATCAAGTGACCTTCGACCTCAACCGCATCGCCGACCCCGAGTACGTCCTGGAGAACCGGCTCGACGCGCACTCCGACCACCGGTGGTTCGCCTCCGCGCAGGAGGCGGCGACCGGGACGAGCTCCTTCGAGCAGTCGCTGAACGGGCTGTGGAAGCTGCACTACGCGAAGAGCCCCGCCCTCGTCGTCCCCGGCTTCGAGCGCGTGGACGTCGACGACTCCGGCTGGGACGACGTGCCGGTGCCGGCTCACATCCAGCTGCTCGGCTACGACCGCCCGCAGTACACCAACGTGCAGTACCCGTGGGACGGCTACGAGCAGGTCGAGCCGGGGCAGGTTCCCCAGCGGTACAACCCCGTGGCGACGTATCGTCGGACGTTCACCCTCGAGCACCCGCTCGAGCCCGGTGAGCGGCTGAGCGTGAGCTTCCACGGTGCGGAGAGCGCCGTCGCCCTGTGGCTCAACGGCACCTACGTGGGCTACGGGACGGACTCCTTCACCCCGTCGGAGTTCGACCTGACCGACGCTCTGGTCGACGGTGAGAACGTCATCGTGGCCCAGGTGGTCCGGTGGAGCGCCGGGTCGTGGATCGAGGACCAGGACTTCTTCCGGTTCTCCGGTCTGTTCCGGGACGTCGTCCTGTACCGCCGGCCGGCCGTGCACGTCGAGGACGTCCGGGTGGTGACCGACGTCGCCGACGATCTCTCCGAGGCGACGGTGCGCGTGCGCGTGGTCCTGGCCGGCGACGGCCACGTGGACGCCCGGATCGCCGGTGCCGGACAGCTCACCGGCGACGACGAGCTCGTGCTCCGCATCGAGAGCCCGCGGCTGTGGAGCGCGGAGGACCCTCACCTGTACGACCTCACGCTCGACGTGCACGACGCGTCGGGCCGCCTGACCGAGCACGTCCCTGTGCGGGTGGGTGTGCGCCGGTTCGGCATCGAGGACGGCGTGCTGAAGGTCAACGGTTCGCGCGTGGTCTTCAACGGGGTCAACCGGCACGACTTCGGCCTCCAGGGTCGCGTGATGACCCGCGAGCAGACCGAGGTCGACATCCGGCTCATGAAGCGGCTGAACATCAATGCCGTACGCACCAGCCACTACCCGAACAACTCCTACTTCTACGAGCTGTGCGACGAGTACGGCCTGTACGTCATCGACGAGATGAATCTCGAGTCGCACGGGATGTGGGACCGCGTGAGGTTCGGTGGGGCGGGGATCGAGGAGGCGCTGCCGGGGGACCGCCCCGAGTGGCTGCCCACCCTGCTCGACCGCGCCGCGAGCATGCTGGAGCGGGACAAGAACCACGCGAGCGTGGTCATGTGGTCGTGCGGCAACGAGTCGTTCGGTGGCACCACCATCCTGGAGGTCGCGGAGTACTTCCGTCGCGAAGACTCCCGGCCGGTGCACTACGAGGGCGTCCACTGGGACCCGCGCTACCCGCAGACGACCGACGTCGTCTCCCGGATGTACGCGCCGGCCAGCGAGATCGAGGAGTTCCTCGCGACGCACCGCGACAAGCCCTACCTGCTGTGCGAGTACGCGCACTCGATGGGCAACTCGTTCGGGGCGGTCCACAAGTACGTCGACCTGGCCTACCGCGAGCCGCTGTTCCAGGGCGGCTTCATCTGGGACTTCGCGGACCAGGCGCTCCGGCGCACCGACCCCGCTGGGCGCGAGTTCTTCGGCTACGGCGGTGACTTCGGTGACGCGCCGCACGACTCGGACTTCAGCGGCAACGGCATCGTCTTCGCCGATCGCACCCTCAAGCCGATCGCCCAGGAGGTGCGCTACCTCTACCAGGGCTACCGGCTCTCGGTGGGCGACGACAAGGTCACGGTCGAGAACCGTCACCTCGCGACCCCGTCGTCGGCGCACGAGTGCGTGGTCACCCTCGCCCGAGAGGGCCGGGTGCTCCAGGAGGAGGTGCTCGAGACCGACGTCGCCCCCGGTGCCTCGCAGGTCTACGCGCTCCCGCTCACGGTGCCGACCGCACCCGGGGAGTACACCGTCGACGTGTCCTTCCGACTGCGTCGGACGACGCGCTGGGCGTCGGCCGGGCACGAGGTGGCGCACGAGCAGACCGTGGCGCTCGTCCGGGGCGCCGTACCGGCCCGCCGGGCCCCGGTGCCGGAGGTCATCGACGGCATCCACAACGTGGGGGTGCGGGGGCGGCACTTCACCGTGTTGTTCTCCCGGCTGTACGGCGGGCTGGTCTCGTACCGCTACGGGCTGACGCACGACGGAGGCCGCGAGCTGCTGCGCTCGATGCCCCAGCCCAGCTTCTGGCACGCACCCACCTCCAACGAGCGCGGGTGGGGCGCCCCTGCGCAGGACGGGGCGTGGCTTCTCGCCAGCCGGTATGCGACGGCCGTCCGCGGCCCCGACCAGCCCGCGGTCGAGCAGACCGACGACGGCGTGCGCGTGAGCTTCCGGTACGAGCTGCCCACCGCACCGGCGGGGGAGTGCGAGCTCTCCTACCTCGTGGACGGTGACGGTCGCGTCGAGGTGACCCTCACGGTGCGACCCGGGGCGGGGTTGCCGGACATGCCGGAGCTCGGTCTCCTCCTGGCGACCGACGACGCGTTCCACCGCCTGCGCTGGTACGGGGACGGGCCCGAGGAGTCCTATGTCGACCGCCGAGCGGGCGCTCGGCTGGGTGTGTGGGAGGCCGACGTGCGTACCGCGCTCACGCCCTACCTGCGTCCGCAGGAGGCGGGCAGCCGGACGGGCGTCCGCTGGGCGACCGTCACCGACGAGCGAGGGGCGGGCCTGCGGCTGGAGTCGGACCAGGGCATGGAGCTCTCGGCCCTGCCGTGGACGCCGTTCGAGGTCGAGAACGCCGCGCACCACACCGAGCTGCCGCCGATCTACCAGACCGTCCTGCGGCCGGCTCTCCAGCGGCGCGGGGTCGGCGGCGACGACTCCTGGGGTGCGCAGACCCATGCCGAGTACCGACTGCCCACGGACACCGAGCTGACGTTCCGGTTCGCCTTCCGCGGGCTCCTGTAGGTCCGGCCCGGGACAGCGCCGTGAACGGCGTCGGACCGCATCAGCGTGCTGCGAGTCGGCGCACCTCCTCGAGGATGGTGAGGTCCCAGGCGCCGATGGTGAGGTCGGTGCCGTCCTCGACGCTGACACCGTCGAGGACGCACCGGGCCGTGACGGGGCTCGTGACCTGCACCGGGCTGTCGGAGTAGTTCAGGAGGTAGGTCAGCGGCGCTCCGGCGGAGTTCACGCCCCGGCGAACGGTGACGGTTCCGGCGAGCTCCTGCGGCCAGTCCCACAGGCCCGCGTCGCGTACCGCCAGGGCGAGCACCTCGCGGACCAGGGCGGGACCGGTCATGGTGCCGAGGTGGATCGCCGTACCGGCCCCCGCGCGGTGCCGGGTCACGGCCGCCTGACCGCCCCACGCGGGATGGTCGTACGACGCGAGCACCTCCGCGCCGTCGGGCTGCAGGAGCTCCATGAAGCGCAGTGCGGAGCGCTCGTCGGGGCTCAGCGCGGCGGCGCCGGGGGTGGCTGCCAGGTCGCCGTGCAGGGTGAGGCGCACGTCGACCGGGACGGTGAACTGGTTGTACGTGAGCCCGAGAACCTCCGTGAGCGAGTGGGGCTGCTGGTCGTGCCAGACCGTGACGTGCTCGTCGGCGACGAACGACTTGAACGTCGAGACCAGGTGGCCGCCGTCGCCGACGAACGCGCCCAGCCGCTGCAGCGTCGACTCGGGCGCCGAGTACAGCGCCGGGACGACGACCATCGCGTACCGGCCGAGGTCCTCGGTGTCGGCGGAGACGAAGTCGCACTCGACGTTCAGCTCGAACAGGGCGTCGTACACCCAGCGGAGCACGTCGTTGTAGCCGATCGAGGGGCCGCGGAAGGCGGGGAACCCGGTCTCGACGCTGAACCACGTCAGCGCCGTCAGGGCCTCGTTGCTGACCATGACCGCGACCCGGTTGGACTTGCGCAGGTGCACCAGCGACCGCCCCACCCGCCGGAGCTCAGCACCGATGACGGCGGCCTCGTCGTAGGTGGGGTTCGCCTGGAGGTCGTGGCTGAGCAGCCCGCGCCAGTACGTCTCGAAGGAGTTGTGGATGGAGTGCCAGTGCCAGTACATGACGGCGTCGGCGCCGCTCGCGAGGTGGCTGTAGGCCTGCAGCCGCAGCTGGCCCGGATAGGGCAGCCAGGCCGGCTGCCCTTGGGCCTGGGTCTCCAGCACGAGGTAGTTCGCGCCGCCCTTGATCGAGCGGGTCATGTCCCCACCGAACGCGATCTCCTTGCCGGTGAGCGCGGACTGCGTGGGGTGGTAGATGTCCACGCCGGCGATGTCTACGCACGCCGCCGCGCGGAAGTGGTCGACGGCCGGCTGCAGCCCGTAGGACCAGCCCGGCCCCCAGTCGAAGTCGAAGTTCTGGGTGAGGAACTGGTCGTCCCGCGCGTACTCGCGCACGATCGCGGCCTGCCAGGCGAGGAACTCCTCCACGAGGGAGCGACGGAACCTGTCGAACGAGGCGGCCAGGGAGCCGTTGATGGTGCCGCGCACGTCCGGGAAGTCCTCCCAGGCGTCGACACGGTTGGACCAGTAGTCCAGGCCGAAAGCACGGTTCATCGCGTCGACGTCGTCGTCGAACGTCGCGCGGAGGTGCGTGACGAACGTGCGTTGCACGTCCGCCGAGGCGACGTCGTAGTACTTCGTCTCGTTGTCGAGCTGGAAGCCGATGACGGCACTGCGGTGCGCGGTGTGCTCCAGGAGCGCGCGGATGACCCGCTCGGAGTGGAAGAGGTAGGCCGGGTGGGTGATGTTCATGATCTGGCGCGCCCCGTAGCGTCCCTGGCCCGTGCTCGTCTCGGCGAGCACGTCCGGGTGCGACGTCACGAGCCACGCCGGCACCGCGTAGGTGGGGGTCCCGACGATGACGTGGATGCCGGCGGCCTCCATGGCGTCGAGCGCCCGGTCGACGTGCGTGAAGTCGAACACGCCGGGCTGCGGCTCCACCGTGCTCCAGGTCGACTCGGCGATCCGGACCACGTTGAGGTTCGCCGCCTGCAGCATCGCGACGTCGGTGTCGATGCGGTCGGTCGGCATGTACTCGTCGTAGTAGGCGGCGCCATACAGGATCTCGTCCACGTGTGTCCGGCCTCCGAGCCTCGGTCCGAGCGCGCAGGTCGATCTCGGCCTGCGCGACGCTACCTCGACCGAGCTCGATCATCCCCTGCCGCTGCCGTTCCTCGCCCTGCGGCGGTGCGGGAAGGTCGATCTCGTTGCCTGCGAGGTCATGGCGTGGTTTGGGACGCCGTTCCCCTAGAGTCTCGTGCGATGGGACCGACGCCCGCGCCGCGCAAACGCCCGACGATCCGTGACGTCGCGGCTGCGGCCGGCGTGTCTCGAGGCACGGTCTCGCGCGTCATCAACGGTGGGCACTGGGTGTCCCCGGACGCGCTCGCGGCCGTCGAGGAGGCGATCCGGACCACCGGCTACTCCGCCAACCAGCACGCGCGCAGCCTGGTCACCGGACGGTCGAACTCGGTGGCGTTCCTGCTCACCGAACCCCAGCACCTGCTGTTCGAGGACCCGAACTTCTCGATCCTCCTGCGGGGGGCCGCCCAGGCGCTCGCCGCACGCGGCATGCCGCTCCTGCTCATGGTCGCGGGCACCCCCGAGGAGCAGAAGCAGGTCTCGGCCTACGTCGGTGCCGGGCACGTCGACGGCGTCCTCGCGATCTCGTCGCACAGCGGCAACCCCCTGCTCGACGTGCTGGTGCGGCAGGGCATCCCGATGATCTCCTGCGGCATCCCGCTCGGCTTCGAGGGCAGCCTCGGCTCCGTCTCCGCCGACGACCTCGGCGGCGGGCGGCGGATGACCCGGCACCTGCTCGACATCGGCCGCACCAGGATCGGAACGATCACCGGACCCCTGGACACCCCCGGGGGCAGGCTCCGGCTCGAGGGCTACCGCGACGAGCTCGGGTCGCTCTACGACGAGTCGCTGGTGACCCACGGCGACTACTCGCGCGACGGCGGCGCGGCGGGCATGCGCACCCTCCTCGAGCGCCGACCCGACATCGACGCGGTCTTCGTGGCGTCCGACCTCATGGCCGCGGGCGCCCTGCAGGTGCTCCGTGAGGCCGGCAGGCGCGTCCCGCAGGACGTCGCGGTCGGAGGCTTCGACGACTCCGGGCTCGCGGCGACGCTCGACCCGCCGCTCACCACCATGCGGCAGCCGCTCGAGCGGATCGCCGGGGAGATGGTGCGCCTGCTGATCGAGCTGGTCGAGGGCGGGGAGCCGGCCGCCGTCACGCTGCCGACCTCGCTCGTCGTGCGTGCCAGCACGGGATGGGTTGCCTCTACCCCTTCCTGACGAGCCGGATCTCGCGGACCGCCCGGTCCGAGCCACCCCTGCACGGACCCCTGTGCACGCTCCCACCGCGGACCGGACATACGCGCCATCTTGACGGGTGCTTTCGCGCGCTCATACGGTGGCTGAGTGCTGTGCACGTGCACACTCCGATGAGACAAGGACGTCCCATGCAGCCCACCAGACGACGCCGATCCTCCACGCTCGCCCTCCTCGCGGCGGGCGCCCTCGTCCTCAGCGGCGCGGGCCCCGCCGCGGCTGAGGATCCTGACGGCACGGTCCACTTCGCACCCGTCCGCAGCAACCTCGCCGCGAAGCCCTGGGTCACGGTGAGCGCCACCGCGGCGCAGGCTCGTGCGGGACTCGCCGTCGACGGCGACCTGACGACCGCGTGGACGGCCCGCGGCAAGGGTCGGCACTCGCTCGTCCTCGACCTCGGCGGCGCGTACGACAACATCCGGAAGGTCGGCCTCGTCTTCCCCGACGCGCACGGCACCTACCGGTACGTGGTCGAGGCCTCCCCGGACGGTGGCACCTGGCAAACCCTCGTCGACCGCAAGAAGAACAAGCAGGCGGGTCGCGGCGAGGAGCACCTCGTCGCGCACGCGGGGATCGCGTTCCTGCGCGTCACGATCACCGACGTGTCCCCGGGCGCGGTCGCCGGCATCAGCGAGCTGTCCGTGTGGAACTACCTGCGCGACGACGTCGTGCTGGGCGCGGACATCTCGTACGCCGACCAGAACGACGCGCAGGGACTGACCTACGTCGTGGACGAGGGCGCCGCACCGGTGCCGATCCTCGAGGCGGCGGCCGACGCCGGCATGGAGTACATCCGCCTGCGCGTCTTCAACGACCCGCGCGACGAGCGGACGGGGGAGTACCTCGACCCCGCGTACCAGAGCCCGGAGCGCACCCTCGACGTGGCGCGCGACGTCGTCGAGCAGGGCATGGGCCTGGGCGTCGACCTGCACTACGCCGACTCGTGGGCCGATCCGAGCAAGCAGGCGAAGCCCACCGCGTGGCGCGAGCTGCCCTTCGAGGAGCTCACCCAGGCGGTCTACGACTACACCTACGCGTCCGTCGACGCGCTCGTCGCCCAGGGCACGACTCCCGAGAAGGTCGCGGTGGGCAACGAGCTCATCAACGGGTTCATGTGGGGGAGCGAACGTCCGCTGCCGTGGTTCGACGACGCGGCGTGGTGCGGCACGTGCTACTTCAACCAGGACCCGTCGTTCGTCTCGCAGCCGGGCGGCGCCCTGCTCTGGGACTACTGGGGCTCGGACGACCCAGCCGAGCAGGCCGCCTACGACGCCGCGTGGGACCGGTTCACCACCCTCCAGGCGTCGGGCATCGCGGCCGTCCGGGCCGTCGCCGCCGCCCACGGCGTGGACATCCCGGTGGAGACGCACGTGATCATCGACAACGGGAAGGTCGACAAGACGCTCGAGTTCTGGGACCAGTTCCTCACCCGGCTGAACGCCAAGGGCCAGGACATCGACGTCATCGCGCACTCCTACTACCCCGACTGGCACGGGACGCCCGAGCACTACGAGGCGAACCTGCACCAGGTGGCCGCGGCGCACCCCGGCTACGCCATGGAGATCGCCGAGACGTCGCACCAGTCGAACGACTGGGACGGCCTGCCGGTGCCGAACTCGCCCTACCCCAAGACGGCGGAGGGTGCCGGCCTCTTCCTCCAGGAGGTCTTCCGGATCGCCAACGACCTGCCCGACAACCGCGGCGCCGGCGTCCTGGTCTGGGAGCCTGCGAACTGGCAGGAGATGATCGACTGGTCGAGCAGCGCGTGGCCGGTGCTCACGTTCCACGAGACGATCGAGGTCTACGAGGCCAGCGATGCCGAGTTCGTGGTCGCCGACACCGTCTACCGGACCGTCCGCACGTCGAGCCCGATCAGGCTGCCGGCCACCGTCGACGTCCTCGACTCCGACGGCGCGCTCCACGCGGTGCCCGTGACCTGGGACGCGGTCCCCGCCCGATCCCCGTCCCGCCCCGGACAGGTCGTCGTCAGCGGAACGACGGCGGAGCACGGTCCGGTGACCGCGGTCGTCGACGTCGTCCGGAGAGCGCTCTGAGCGCTCGCGCCTGACGCACCACCGGCGGTGGCCCTTCGCGGGCCACCGCCGGCGTCGTGCATGCCACTGTGGGCGACAGGCACGTGCACCGCATCAGTTGCGCCCCAGCGCGCTGCGGGGTCAAGATCGCCCGACGGCTGCAGCCGTCCCCACGAAGGAGACCGCAGATGGCTACGACGGAGACGGCGATCCTCGCCGGGGGCTGCTTCTGGGGTGCGCAACAGCTGCTGCGCCGCCGCCCGGGGGTGATCTCCACGCGCGTCGGGTACTCCGGCGGCGACACCCCGAACGCCACCTACCGCAACCACGGCGACCACGCCGAGGCCGTGGAGATCGCCTTCGATCCCGAGCAGATCTCCTACCGGGACCTGCTGGAGTTCTTCTTCCAGATCCACGACCCGTCGACGATGAACCAGCAGGGCAACGACGTCGGCCGCAGCTACCGGTCGGCGATCTTCTTCAGCTCCGAGGAGCAGCGTCGGGTCGCGCTCGACACGATCGCGGACGTCGATGCGTCCGGGCTCTGGCCCGGAAAGGTGGTCACCGAGGTCGAGCCGGCCGGTGAGTTCTGGGAGGCCGAGGAGGAGCACCAGGACTACCTGGAGAAGCTCCCGCACGGATACACCTGCCACTACGTGCGCCCGGGCTGGCGGCTCCCGCACCGCGACGAGCAGCGGGTCGGGTAGCGCCCGAGTCGCGCGCAGATCCGACGAGCCGTGCGCACGGTGCCGGCGAGGTCCCTGCGGCGATCCATGGCTGGGTGAGAGCCCGCCGGTCGCCGTGCGGGTGTGGTCGGCCCGAGTTGCCCCCGTCTGGCGGGTCGACGAACGCGGTGTCGCGGTGGGATCGTCGGACGACGCACCGCGGAGGACATGCCAGTGCTCGGACCACGACGGACGACCGAGGGTCGTCATTCGGCGCGCCCGCGGCAGGGGCGGCGACCGTGGGAGTCGGTCGTGATCCTCGCGTCGATGGTGGTCTTGACGGCCGTCCTGGCTGCGCCGCCCATCGACACCTCCCACTCCGCCGACGTCGCGGGGGCGGCGGCCGGCGGCGAGGGCTCGTTCTCCCGGGAGCCGACGGGACCGGCGTACACGCAGGCGCTGACGCGGCTCGACGACCGCGTGGCGGCGATGGAGGCGGCGATCGTCACGCTTGTCGGCTATCCGCTGGTCGACGCCACGAAGGCCGCCTCGCGGACACTGTTCCGTCCCGACCTGGCCGACGCCACGGCCGCGCCCGTCACGTCGGGGCTGACCGCCGAGCAGCTGCCCGACCGGGTCCTGGGTGCGCGCCAGCTGGTGGCCTCGGGTGACGTCGCCACGGCGGCGCGCGTGGTCGAGGACGTCGAGACCGACGTCCTGCTGGTCGCGCTCGACCTCGGCGACCAGGCGGCGCAGAACGTCGCGATGACACGCCTGCTGGTCTCCGCGGACCCGCAGGTCGCGCTGCTGGACGCGGCCGTCGGGGCCACCCACGCCGCCGCCGAGGTCCGGGACGTCGTCGCGGCCGCCACGTCCGCGGTCCAGGCCCGGGACGCAGCCGCCGGCATCACGGTCGCAGCCCAGCAGATCGCCGTGACGGGGGACGAGGACGCCAAGGCGGCGGTCGCCAAGGTGGCGGAGCAGGCCCGGTCGACCGACGGCTACACCAACGGGAACATCCCGCTGAAGGTGCTCTGCGCGGTCGCGTTCGCGCCGAGCCAGCACCTGCGCTGCGACGCTGCGGAGGCGCTGGCGCGGCTGAACGCGGCCTACCGGGCGGACTTCGGCCACGACCTGAGGATCACGGGCTCCTACCGCACGCTCGAGGAGCAGGTCAGCACCCGTGCGGCCAAGGGGACCATGGCCGCGGTGCCCGGCACGTCCAACCACGGCTGGGGTCTGGCGATCGACCTCGACCAGGCCAACGGCTACCGGTCCACGCAGTACCTCTGGCTCAAGGCCAACGCGATGGCCTACGGCTGGCACCACCCGACCTACATGGACGAGGGCGGCCGCGGACCCCACGAGCCCTGGCACTGGGAGTTCGGCACGTCGGACGACGCCGGCACCGGCACCTCCGTGCCGATCACCGTGGGCGTCCCGGCGCCCACCACGCCGCCCCCGACCGCACCCGCGCCGCCCGTCGTCGAGCAGCCCGCCGTCGCGCCGGCTGAGCCGGCGCCGACCCCGAGCGCCACGCCGGCCCCGACGCCGAGCAGCAGCCCGACCGCTTCCACGGAGCCACCCGCTCCGTGACGCGGCTGTAGGCGCCGCGGGCGTCCACGCTCCGGAAGCCGTCACGCTCGGCGCCGGCACGCGAGCAGTGCGGACGACCGGCCCGCGGCTCCCTGCGGGTCAGGCGCGTTCGAGGACGGCGGCGAGGGCCTGGCCGCCCCCGATGCACATGGTCTCGACGCCGAGCGTGCCGTCGAGCCCTGGCAGCTCGTGGGCGAGGGTCGCGAGCATGCGGAGCCCGGTCGCGCCGATCGGGTGGCCGAGCGAGATGCCGCTGCCGCGGGGGTTGACGCGGGGGTCGTCGGGGTCGACGCGCCAGTCGGCGAGGCACGCGAGGACCTGGACGGCGAAGGCCTCGTTCAGCTCGACGACGTCGAGGTCGGCGAGGGTCGCACCGGCGCGGTCGAGCGCGAGCAGGGTCGCGGGGACGGGGGCGATCCCGAAGCGCCGGGGGTCGACGCCGGCGACCGCCCAGGAGCGCAGACGCAGGGCCGGCGTGAGGCCGAGGCGGCGCGCGTGCTCGGGGGTCGTGACGATGCAGGCCGCCGCGGCGTCGTTCTGCCCGCTGGAGTTGCCGGCGGTCACCGTGGCGTCGGGGTCGGAGGCGACGAGGACGGGCCGGAGTGCCGCGAGGGCGTCGAGCGTGGTGTCGGCACGGGGATGCTCGTCGCGCTCGACGACCACCGGTCCCCGTCTCCCCGGCACGGTGACCGGGACGATCTCGGCGTCGAACGCCCCCGCGCGCTGTGCGGCGACGGCGCGCTGGTGGGAGCGGAGCGCGAGGGCGTCCTGGTCCCCGCGGCTGATGCCGTACTCGGCGCGCAGGGCATCGGCCGTGCCGACGTTCCCCTCAGGCGTCGGGTAGGCGGCACCGCCGACCGTCGCGCGGCCGCGGGCGAGCGCGTCGTGCAGCAGGAGCCCGCCGGGCGGCAGACCGCGCCGGCCCTGCTCGGTGTAGAGCGGGGCGTTCGACATGGACTCGGCGCCGAGGGCGACGACGACGTCCGCGACACCCGTCTGCACCTCCATGGCGGCGTTGAGCACGGCCTGCAGCCCGGAGCCGCAGCGCCGGTCGAGCTGGTAGCCCGTGGTGGTGACGGGGAAGCCCGCGTCCAGGGCGGCGACGCGGCCGAAGGCGGGGGACTCCATCGTCGGGTAGCCCTGCGCGCCGATGACGGAGTCGACGGCGGAGACGTCCAGGTGCGTCCGCTCGACGAGCGCGCGCAGCACGGTGGTGGCGAGGTCGCGAGCGGTCAGCGGCGCGAGCGCCCCGCCCAGGCGTCCGACCGGAGTGCGCAGCGGGGAGCACAGGACGACCTCGCGGAGCTCGGTCATGGCCGGTCCGCGAGGGCCACGGCGAACGGAGCCGCGGTGGCTGCCCGCACCTGCTCCACCGTGACGTCCGGCGCGAGCTCGACCAGCAGCAGGCCGTCGTCGGTCACGTCCAGGACGGCGAGGTCGGTGACGATGCGGTCGACGCATGCCCGCCCGGTCAGGGGCAGGGTGCACTGCTCGACGATCTTGGCCGACCCGTCCTTGGCAACGTGCTCCATGACGACCAGGACGTGCGCGGCGCCGTTGACCAGGTCCATCGCCCCGCCCATGCCCTTGACCAGCGTGCCGGGCACGGCCCAGTTGGCGATGTCCCCGCCGGCCGACACCTGCATCGCGCCGAGGACGGCGTGCGTGACGCGGCCGCCGCGGATCATGCCGAAGCTGGCGGCCGAGTCGAAGTACGCGGCGCCGGGCAGGACCGTGACGGTCTCCTTGCCCGCGTTGATCAGCTTCGGGTCCGCCTCGCCCTCCCACGGGTACGGCCCGACGCCGAGGATCCCGTTCTCGGAGTGCAGGACGACCTCGACGCCGGGCGGCAGGTGGTTGGGGATCAGGGTGGGCAGGCCGATGCCGAGGTTCACGTAGGACCCGTCCTCGAGCTCGCGGGCAGCGCGGGCGGCCAGCTGGTCGCGCGTGAGCGGCATCAGGACTCCTCGCGGCGCGCGCGGACGGTGGTCTTCTCGATCGGGAGGTCCGCGGACTGCTCGGGGGTGAGCAGGACGACCCGGTCGACGTAGATGCCGGGCAGGTGGATGTCGTCCGGCCCGAGCTCGCCCGGCTCGACCAGCTCGTCGACCTCGGCGATGGTCAGGCGGCCCGCCATGCCCGCGAGCGGGTTGAAGTTGCGGGCGGCCTTCTCGAACCGGAGGTTGCCGTACCGGTCGCCGACCGCCGCCCGCACCAGCCCGTAGTCGGTCCTGATGGCCTCCTCGAGGACGTACTCGCGACTCCGGCCGAACGCCGTGAACCGCCGCAGCTCCTTGGGCGCGCTGGCCAGCGCGACCGAGCCGTCCGGGGCGTACCGCAGCGGCATCCCGCCGTCGGAGACTGCCGTGCCCGCGCCGGCCGGCGTGTAGAACGCGGGGATCCCGACCCCGCCGGCGCGCAGCCGCTCGGCGAGCGTGCCCTGCGGCGTGAGCTCGACCTCGACCTCGCCGCTCAGGTACTGCCGGGCGAACTCCTTGTTCTCGCCGATGTAGCTGGCCACGACCCTGCGGATGCGGCCCGCCGCGAGCAGCTCGCCCAGACCCCAGCCGTCGACGCCGCAGTTGTTGGACACCACCTCGAGGTCGTCGACGCCGCGGGCGAGGAGGGCCCGGACGAGGGCGATGGGCACCCCCGACAACCCGAAGCCGCCGACGGCGAGCGAGGAACCCGAGCGGATGTCGGCGACGGCCGCGTCAGCCGTCGCGACGGTCTTGTCCATCGGGTCCTCCTTCGGCGTCGGCGAAGGCGTCGCGGGCGACGGTCATCGCGGCGTTCGCCGAGGGCAGTCCGGCGTAGAGGGCGGTGTGCAGGATGACCTCCGTGATCTCCTCGGGTTCGAGGCCGTTGCGCAGCGCCGCCCGCACGTGCATCCGCAGCTCCGCCTCGTGGCCGCCGGCGACCAGGAGCGCGAGGGTCGCGATCGACCGCTCGCGGCGCGACAGGCCGGGCCGGCTCCAGACCTCTCCCCACGCGTACCGGGTGACGAGGTCCTGGAACGCGGCCGTCTGCGGTGTGCTCGCCGCGATCGCCGCGTCCACGTGCTCGTCGCCCAGGACCGCGCGCCGCACGGACATCCCGCGGGCGTGCACGTCGTCGTCCGCGCCGGAGCCGCTCAGGTGGTCCCGCAGCAGCGCGGCCACCGTCGCCGGTGCCTCGAGGACAGCCAGGTGGGAGGTCGACGCGACCGTGGCGTGCGTCGCGCGCGCGAGCTCCTCGGCGAGCTGCTGCATCGAGGCGGGCGTCGTCACCTCGTCGTGCTCGCCGCTGACCAGCAGGGTCGGGACCGCGACGGAGGAGACCGACCCGGTCCGGTCGAAGTCCACGAGCGCTTCCGCGCAGCGCGCGTACGACTCGTCGTCGACGTGCCTGAGCGCGTCGAGCGTGTCGGACCCCGCGCGGCCGTCGCGCTCGAGGAAGCCGGGGGCGAACCACCGATGCGCGCTCGCCGCGACCAGGGACGCGGTCCCGGTGGCGCGCACCGCGGCCGCGCGCTGCACCCAGCCGTCGGCTGTGCCGATGCGGGCACCGCTGCAGCACAGGGTGAGGCTCAGCAGCCGGGCAGGCTGGACCACGGCGAGCTCGAGCGCGACGGCTCCGCCGAGCGAGACGCCGGCGACGTGGAACGACCCGCCCCCGGCCTCGTCGACGACGTGAAGCACCGCCGCGCCGAGCTCGGTCACGGTGAACGGGTCCCGCGTCGCCGGGCTCGCGCCGTGCCCGGGCAGATCGACCCGCAGGACGCGGAGCGCTGCGGTCGACGCGTCGTCCCGCAGGTGCGCGACGACCCCGTCCCACAGCTCTGTCGTGGTGCCGAGCGACGGCAGCAGGACCAGCAGGTCCTGGTGGGCGGCCGGGGCGGTCGCCGGGGCGAACGAGCCGCGCAACCGGGGGACGCTCATCAGGTCGGCCCGCCGTCGAGCGTGCTCCGGAAGCGGGCGATCGCGGCGTCCACCACCGCGCCGCATGCCGCGAGGGTGACGTCGTCAGCCGGTCCCACGCCGGCGACCCGCAGGTTCCGGGCGGCCGACTCGCGGTCCAGCGTCAGCCCGGCGACCGTGCGCGCCGCCGCGTCGGCCGAGCCGCCCGCGAGCCGCACGAGGTCACGCAGCGGCGACCACTCCGCGTGCCACTCGCCGGCGGGACGCTCGTCGGACGAGACCGCCGTGCGGGTGACCGTGGACAGCAGGCCCGGAGCCTGGAGGGCCGCGGCACTCATGACGATGGGATCGACCGGGTTGCGCTTGTGCGGCATCGCCGACGACGCACCGCCGCCCGCCAGAGCGACCTCGTCGACGCCCTCACGGGAGCCCGTGAGCAGGTCACGACCGATCCGACCCAGGGCGGCTGTCACCGTGGCTGCCGCGGTGGCGACCGAGAGGACGGGGCTGCGGTCGGTGTGCCACGAGCGGCCGGGGTCGTCGAGGCCCAGCTCCTCGGCGAGTGCGGACCGGAGGACGGTGATGGCGCCGGGTCGGTCTGCGGCGCGATCGGCCTGCTCGCCGGTGCCGACTGCGCCGCCGAGCTGGACCGGGAACCGTGTCCGGTCCACGGTGGCGACGGCCGAGCTGATGCCGTCCAGCCATCCGGCGACCTGCACCCCGAGCGTCGTCGGCGCGGCGTTCCGGCCCAGGGTGCGTCCGACGCGCGGGGCGTCGCGGTCGGCGTCGGCGAGCACGGCGAGGGCCGCTCCCACCGTGACGAGCCGCGCGCGGAGATGCTCGAAGGTGGTGCGCGCGACCTGCATGAGCGCGGAGTCGAGGACGTCCTGACTGGTGGCGCCGGTGTGCAGCCGGGCAGCGGGGATCTCGCGCTGCTCGAGGTGATCCTGCAGCAGCTCGAGCAATGCCGCGACGCCGGCGCCATCGCGTGCCACGCCGGCCACGAGCGTGTCCCGGTCGAGGTCGGACGGGTTCGCGGCGACAGCGTCGAGCGCGAGAGCGGCCGCATCGTCGTCGGTACCGTCCACCCGGGCCCAGGCGCGCAGCAGCGCGGCCTCGACCTGCACCATGGCGGCGAGCACCTGGTCGTCACCCGCCGTCTCCCGGGTGCCGGCGGTCACGGGCTGGAGCAGACCCCAGTCGCCGGGCGTCACTGCGCGGTCCCGTAGTCGAGGAACACGGTCTCGCCGGGCCCCTGGAGCCGCAGGTCCAGGCGGTACGAGCGCGGACCGTCTACGGTGGCGACGAGCGTGCCGCGCCGGTCCGGGTCGAGGCGCCGCAGCAGGGGGTCGGTCGCGTTGGCGTCGGGCTCGTCGCCGAAGTACGCCCGGGTGAGCAGGTGGTGCAGCAGGCCGCGGGCGAAGACGGCCAGCACGACGTACGGCGCGGAACCGCTCCGGCCGACACCGCTCCGGCCGACACCGCTCCGGCCGACACCAGGTTTCACCGTGCTGAACGCGTAGTGCCCGTCCGCGCTCGTCGCTGATCTCCCGAAGCCGGTGAACCCGTTCGGGTCCCGGGCCAACGAGCCGCGCTCCGTGGAGGGGCGCCCGTCCCCGTCGGCGCCCCAGACCTCGATCATGGCGTCGGGGACGGGGGAGCCCGCGCCGTCGAGCACGACCCCGTGCAGCCGGACCGCGTCGGGCTGCCACGGTGCCCGGACCTCCGGACCGCCGTCGAAGGGCAGGGCGTACCCGAAGAACGGGCCGACCGTCTGGCCGGGGGTCTGCTCAGGCATGGTCCGGATCCTCCGGCTCCGTCCAGGTGGCGCCCGGGCCGGTCAGGACGACGTCCCAGCGGTACCCGAGCGCCCACTCAGGCTCGCTCACCTCGTGGTCGTACGTCGCGACGAGCCGGGCGCGGGCTGCGGGGTCGGTGATCGACTGGTAGATCGGGTCGAGCCCGAACAGCGGGTCGCCCGGGAAGTACATCTGCGTGACGAGCCGCTGCGTGAACGCCGTGCCGAAGAACGAGAAGTGGATGTGCGCGGGGCGCCAGGCATTGCGGTGGTTGCGCCACGGGTACGGGCCGGGCTTGATCGTCGTCAGTCGGTACGAGCCGTCCTCGCCGGTGATGCACCGGCCGACGCCGGTGAAGTTGGGGTCGAGCGGCGCGGGGTGCTGGTCGCGCTTGTGCGCGTACCGGCCGCCGGCGTTGGCCTGCCAGACCTCGATGAGCTGACCCCCGACCGGGCGCCCGTCGCCGTCCAGGACGCGGCCGGTGACGATGATGCGCTCGCCGAGCGGCTCACCCGCGTGCTGGATGGTGAGGTCCGACTCGTGGGCCGCCACGTCGGTGTGCCCGAACGCGGGGGAGACCAGCTCGATCTCCTCGGGGTCGGCACGCACCAGCTCGTGCGTCGGGTGGCGCAGGACGGTCGACCGGTACGGAGGGAAGTCGCGACGCGGGTGCACGGCACCGCTTCCCTGCTCCCGCTGGTGCCGGTCCGCGATCTCCGCGGAGATCGTCTCCTGGGTGAGGTCGGTCATCCCGCTCACCTCCCGGCGGACGCGAGGTGCTGGGCGGCGAGGCGGACCGGGGCACCGGCCGCGCCGTACCCGTCGTACCCGCCGTCGCGCTGCACGAGCTCGAAGAACACGGCGCCGACCGTGCGCGTGTAGAAGTGCCGGAACTCGCCCCCGGACTCGTCCCGGTCGTACAGCACGCCGAGCTCGCGCATCTCGTCGAGCACCGCCGCGGGCAGGTCGAACCGGGCTGCCAGGTCGTCGTAGTAGTTGGCAGGGATCGGCAGCGGGTGCAGACCGCGTGCCCGGGCGGCCCGCGCGGCTGCGACCACGTCGGGGCTCCGGAACGCGACGTGCTGGGGCAGTCCGCGGTCCAGCACGGGAGCCACGTTGAGCGCGAGCCGGACCGCGCCGTCGTCCGACCGCATCACGCGGCTGCGCACCAACCCGGTCGGGGCGGCGACCTCTTGGGTGCCCTGCGAGCGCAGGGCGAGCACGCTGGTGTGGAAGAGCACGGACTCCTCGAAGGTCTGCCACGGGTGGGCGAGGTTCACGTGGTCGATCGTGAGCGCGGGCGCTCCGCCCGGTTCCTCGCCGCCGTCGAACTCCGGCACCCAGGTCGGCTCGGCGAGCGAGGGTTCGGCGAAGAAGATCTCCGTGCCCTCCGGGGCGCGGAACGCCACCAGGTCCTGCTCGCCGGCGCGGGTGCGTCGGAACACCGAGGGCGCTCCGAGCAGGCGGGCGCGGCGCACCGAGGCCTCCGGGTCGGGCACCTCCATGCCGATCGCGGCCAGCGTGGGCGCCCACTCGCGGGCCAGGTGCTCGTTGCACAGCACCCGTGCCGCGCCCTGGGTCCAGAGCCGCACCGGCTTGCTCCGGTGGTGGCCGCGGAAGGTGAAGCCGAGCATCCGCAGCACCTCGTCCACCTCGCCGGCGTCCTCCGCCTTCACCTCGACGAAGTCGAACGCGACGGGCTGCCCGACGTCCGGCAGCCGGCTCGGGCCGTCGGGACGCCGGGACCGCAGCGGGCGCCGCGCGACCTGGTCCTCGAGCCAGGTCAGGGAGCGCTTCGCCTGCCGGGCGGTGCGCTGCACGTCGGTCTGCCGGAAGGTGTCGTTGAAGACCTCCAGCGAGACGGGGCCGGTGTACCCGGCGTCGAGCACGTGCGCGAGGAACGCCGCCAGGTCGAACGAGCCCTCTCCGGGGAACAGCCGGTGGTGCCGGCTCCAGGACAGCACGTCCATGGTCAGGGCCGGAGCGTCCGCGAGCTGCAGGAAGAAGATCTTCTCCGCCGGGATCTGTGCGATCTCGGCGGGGTCGTGGCCGCGCGACAGGATGTGGAAGCTGTCCAGGCAGACGCCCACGGCGGGGTGGTCGGCCCGCTCCACGATCCGCCAGGCGCGCCGGTAGTCGTCCACGTACCGTCCCCACGCGAGCGCCTCGAAGGCGATCCGCACGCCGTGGGCCTGTGCCTCGTCGCCGAGCCGACGCAGCTGGTCGGCGGACACCGCGTCGTCGTCCACCGTCGCGGTGCCCACGTTGGAGCAGACGAGCACGGTGTCGACGCCGAGCCGCTGCATCAGCCGGAACTTGGCACGGGCGCGATGCAGCACCGCCGCGAGCTCGGGCTCGGTGACGCCCTCGGCGTCCCGGAACGGCTGATAGAGGTCGAGACTCAGGCCGAGCCGACGGGCCAGTGCGCCGACCTCCTCAGGGCTGGTCGGGGACGCCAGGAGGTCGGGCTCGAACAGCTCGACGCCGTCGAACCCGGCCTCGGCGCAGGCGTGCAGCTTCTCGGTCAGGGTGCCGCTGAGGCAGACCGTGGCGATCGAGGTCCGCAGCATCACCGCTCCTCCTCACGTGCGGCCGGGCCGGTGCGCGCGCCGGCTGCGACCGGCGCGGTGGCGAGCAGCCTGGCGGGGTTGGCGACCAGCATCTGGTGCAGGTCCTCCTCGGTCGCCCCGCCGGCCCGGAGCATCGGCAGCACGCGCCGCGGCAGGTTCTCGAGGTGCCAGTGGGGTGCGTGCGCCCGCCGCCAGGACGGTGGGGTGACGCGGCTGTAGAACGCGGCGTCCTGCGAGAGCACCATCCGGTCGGCGTAGCCGAGCCGGAGCAGGGCAAGCACGGTGCGCACACGGCGGTCGTCCGGGAGGACGTGCTCCATGCCGAACCGGTCCATGCCGATCGTGGCGCCGCTGTCCAGCAGGGCACGCAGCTCGTCGACGTCCTCGCTGTCACCGCTGTGCCCCAGGATCACCCGGCTCGGGTCGACGCCGTGCCGGCCCAGCAGCTCGAGGGCCTCGCGGCCGCGGTGTGTCGCGGGGTCGGTGTGCACGGTGACCGGGACGCCGGTCCGCCTGTGGGCTGCGGCTGCGGCGGCGAGCACCCGGAGCACGTCGGGCGTCGCTCCCGCGCGGTCGAGCACGATCTTGAGCATCGCGGCCCGCACGCCGGTGCCGGCGATGCCCTGCTCGATGTCCCGGACGAAGAGCGCGTCGAGCGGGTCCGGGCCGTCGATCAGGAGGCCAGGACCGCGAACCCCGAACGTCACCGGCAGCGCGCTCGGCGCGTACCAGCCCGTGCTGGCCAGCAGGTGCACGGGGGACCGGGCGGCCACCTGTGCGACGAGGGCGACGTCCCGACCGAGGCCGGGCACGGTGAGGTCGACGACGGAGCGGACGCCGAGCGCGTGCGCCCGGCGCAGCCCGTCGACCGCGGCGGCAACCATCGCCGCCGGGTCCCACTCGGGGTCGGGGAGGTTCACCTCGAGCTCGTGGTCGCGGACGAACACGTGCTCGTGCAGCAACGTCGTCCCGAGGTCGGCCGTCGAGACCGGTCCGCGGAACGTGTGAACCTCCCCGACGGTCGTCATTCGGACGTGGCCCGGATGGCCTCGTAGACGGTGAGCTGCTCCGGCGTGAAGTTCTCCCGCAGGTAGGCGTCGGCCTGGGTGCGGAAGGCGTCGACGTCCACGTCGTCGACGACCTCCATGGCACCGGTCTCCTGCCACTCCGCGAGCTTCGCCTGCTCGTCCTCGTCCACGCAGCCGGGCACCTGCTCCATGGCCGTGTCGACGGCGGCCTGCAGCGCCTCCTGCTGCTCGGCGGACAAGCCGCCCCATGCGTCGCCGCCGATGATCACGAGGTTGGAGTTGGCCTGGTGCGACGACATGCTGATGAAGTCCTGCACCTCCTCCAGGTTGCTCGCGTCGATGTTCACGATCGGGTTCTCCTGGCCGTCCACGGTGCCCTGCTGCAGTGCCAGGAAGAGCTCCTCGTACGCCACCTCGGTCGCTGCCGCACCGAGTGCCTCGGCGTTCATCAGGAACTGCGGCGAGGCGGGGAACCGCATCCTGAGCCCCTCGAGGTCCTGGGGGCTGCGGATCGGCTTGTTCGCGGTGAACTGCCGCATGCCTGCGGACCACGCGCCGAGGGTGTGGACGCCTGTCTCCTCCTCGAACCCGCCGAGGAGCTCGTCGGACGCCTCGTCCGAGAAGAACCGGGCCAGGTGGTCGCTGTCGTCGAACGCGTACGTCGCGTCCAGCACGCTGATCGGGGTGTACACGGCACCCAGGGCGGACGCGCCCTGGATGTCCATGTCGATGTCGCCGGAGACGACGGACGCGATGCGGTCGGCGTCCCCACCCAGCTGGCTGCCGGGGAAGATCTCGACCGTCAGGCCGACGTCGGCTGCGGCGACCTCGTCGGCGATGACCTGGGCGCCGCAACGGTGCTGCGGCTGGGTCTCGGCGTAGCTGTGCGCCAGCTGCAGCGTGACCTCCTCGGCGGTGGCTCCAGGCTCGCTGGGTTCCGCGGCGGGATCGTCGTCGCCGCTGCACGCAGTCAGCGCGGTGAGCGTGATGACCGCCCCTGCGACGAGGGCGACCTTCGGGTTCCATCGCATGGGTATCTCGACCTCACTTCCTTGTGGGGGATCCCGGAGCCGGGGCCTCGGGGGTGTGACGATCACCGCCGGTCTCGGCGGCGACCAGCTCGTCGAAGTCGCCGAACATGTCCGCTCGGTGCGCCGGTCGCCCGGTGATGAGCTCGAACGTGTCGGCCGCCTGGTGCACGGCCATCCCGGCCCCGGACAGGGTCCGGCAGCCGCGGGCGTGCGCGTCCCGCAGCAGAGCGGTGAACAGCGGGCGGTAGACGATGTCCGCGACCCACAGCCCGGGCGGCAGCGCGGAGGTGTCCACCGGGGCGCCCGGGTGCCCGGTCATCCCGATCGGGCTGGCGTTCACCAGGCCCGCCACGTGCGCGAGGGCTGCTGGCACGTCGTGCGGGGCCACGCCGTCGACCTGCACCTGGTGCGGGGTCCGGTCGAGCGAGCGCACCAGGGCTCGCACGCGTTCGACGTCCGGGTCGGCGACCGACAGCCGCCGCACGCCCAGAGCAGCCAGTGCGTGCGCGACCGCGGTACCCGCACCGCCCGCGCCGAGCAGCAGCACCTCACCGAGATCCGCGTCGGGCAGGCCGTCCAGGAAGGCGGCGGTGAACCCGGTGACGTCGCTGTTGTGCCCGGTCGTCAGCCCGTCGGAGACGACGACCGTGTTCAGCGCCCCGATGGCGGCCACCTCCGACGACACCCGATCCACCAGCGGGACCATCGCCTGCTTGATCGGGTGGGTGACGTTCAGCCCGTCGAAGCCGAGCTCCACCGCGGACCTGAGCAGCTCACGCAGGTGGCGGGGGTCGAGCTGGCCGTCGTCCAGGTCGACGGTCTTGTAGACGTATCGCAGACCTTGGCGCGCGGCCTCGCGCTCGTGCAGCTCCGGCGTGAGCGACGGGCCGACGCCCCGGCCCAGGAGCCCGGCGAGGATCGAGCGCCGCGCGTTCACAGCCCGAGCCTCTGCGGCAGGTAGAGGATCGCGTCCGGCCACAGGATGATCGCGACGCACAGCAGCAGCAGCGGCACCATGAACGGCAGCGAGCCCCAGAACACCTCCGACATGCGGGCCTTCGCGATCGCCTGCAGGACGAAGATGACCGTGCCGACCGGCGGCGTGAGCAGCCCGATCATCTGCGACAGGATCATCAGCACGCCCAGGGCGATGGGGTCGACGTCGTACTGCGCGGCGATCGGCATGAGGATCGGCACGGTGAGGGTGAGCACCGCGATCGCGTCGAGCGCGGTGCCCAGGACGAGCGAGAGCGCCAGGACCAGCAGCAGGAAGACGGTCGGGTCGGTCGTGATCCCGAGCACCCACCCGGAGATCGCCTGCGGCACGCGCTCGCGGGCGAAGATGTAGCCCAGCAGGTTGGCCGAGGCCACGATGAGCAGGATCGCGCCCGAGGTGAGCACCGCCTCGACCAGGACCTTCGGCAGATCCCTCCAGTGCAGCGTGCGGTACGCGAAGCCGAGCAGGCCGATGTACGCCGCACCCACCGCGGCCGCCTCGGTCGGCGTGAACCAGCCGCTGAGGATGCCACCGAGGATGAGGGCGGGCGCGACCAGGACCCCGAGCACGCGCCGACCAGACCGTCCCAGGTCGCCGCGGTCGAACCGGGTGACGCGGATGTTCGGGTCGCGGCGCACCCAGAAGAACACGACCACGCACAGCCCGAGCGCCATCAGCAGCGCCGGCACCACGGATGCGGCGAACATCGCACCGGTCGACACGGCCGCCAGGCCCGCGAAGATCACCGCGGGGATGCTCGGCGGCATCACGGGGGCGATCAGCGCGGACGCCCCCGACACACCGAGCGCGAACCGCTTGGAGTACCCCTCGCGCAGCATCGCCGGGATCTGGATCTTGCCCAGCGCCGCAGCGTCCGCGACCGCCGAGCCGCTGATCCAGGAGAAGCCGACGCTCACCCCGACGCTGACGTAACCGAGGCTCCCGCGGACCCGGCCGAGCAGCGCGAGCGCGAACGCGTACAGGCGGTCCGCGATCCCCGCGTGGCTGGCCAGGCAGCCCAGCAGGATGAAGAGGGGCACCGCGAGCAGGGGGAAGCTGGCCGTCGACTGGGCGACCAGCCGCAGCGACAGCCCGAGCGACTGCCCGGTGGTCAGCAGGTACAGCAGCGACGGTCCGATGAACGCGAACGCGACCGGCACCCGCGCCAGCAGGAGCACGGTGATGAGCACGCAGAGCACGAGCAGGCTCATGTGCTCGCCACCCCGGGAAGCGTGGCGTCCAGCTCGTCCGGGTCGGGGACGCCGAGCACCGCGAACCGCGCTGCCGCGACAGTCGCGCGCAGGGTGGTGCTGACGAAGCCCACGATCGAGATCGCGTACAGCCACGACATGGGCATCCCCATCGCGGGCGAGCGCAGGATGCCCTGGGTGTGCATCAGCTCCCACGCCTCGGCGGTGAGCAGGGCGCCGATCGCCGCGACCGTCAGGCAGGCGACCACCCGGACCACGCGGCGGACGGTGGGGTTGCGGACCGCGTCGATCGTCTCGATGGCGATGTGCGAGTCGCTGCTGACGAGGACGCCGGCGGTCACGAAGGTGAGCCAGACCAGGGAGAACCGGGCCAGCTCGCCGGTCCACGGCCACCCCTGCACCGGCAGGTAGCGCTGCGCGGCCTGCACCAGGACCAGGACGAAGATCAGCAGCATGGCGAGCACGCCGATGGCGAGCTCGATGACGGTGAGCGCGTGGACCGTGCGGGCCACCGGCCGGGGAGGGTCGGCGAAGAACGCGTGCAGCCGGCCTCCCGGCTGGGATGTGATGTTCGTCACAGCCGGGACGCTATTGAGCCCGTGACAACCAGGGCAAGGGGTTGTCAAAAGTTGCCGAGATGGGTTGGCTGGCTGCGTGCGAGGCCCGACGATCTATGACGTCGCCAGTGCGGCGGGGGTGGCGACGTCCACCGTGTCCCGGGCGTTCTCCACGCCGTCACGGGTCGGCGCGGCGACGCGCGAGCACGTGCTGGCCGTCGCCGAGCAGCTGGGCTACCGGCCCAACCCCCACGCCCGCGCCCTGCTCTCCGACCACCACTCCACCGTGGCGATGGTCGTCTCCGACATCACCAACCCGCACTACTTCGAGCTGATCCGCGGGGCGGAGATGCGGGCCAAGGCCTCCGAGCACACCCTCGTGCTGGTCAACGCGGAGGAGTCCGCCCGCATCGAGCTCGAGCAGATCCAGCGCCTCCTCCCGTCGGTGGACGGCTTCGTGCTGGCCGCCAGCAGGCTCCCGGACGAGAACCTGGCCCACCTGGCCGCGCAACGGCCGGTGGTGCTGGTCAGCCGCGAGCTGCCCGGTCTGCCGTGCGCGCTGCTGGACCACGTGGACGGCTGCCGGCAGATCGTGCAGCACCTGGACTCGCTCGGGCACCGTCACCTCGTCTACCTGGCCGGCCCCCGCAGCTCCTGGATGGCCAGCACCCGGTGGTCGGCGCTGCGCACGGCCGCGGACGAGGCCGGCATGCGTGCCGACCGGGTCGGCCCGTTCACACCCAAGGTGGCACAGGGCGGCCTCGCGGCCGATGCGGCTCTGGTGACGGGCGCGACCGCCTTCGTGGCGCACAACGACCTGCTCGCGATCGGTGTGGTGCAGCGCCTGCAGCAGCGCATGGTCCGGGTTCCGGCGGACGTCTCCGTCGTCGGCTTCGACGACATCTTCGCCGCCGACCTCTGCACCCCGCGCCTGACGACCCTGGGCGGCGCACACGCCGACGTGGGGCGGGCCGCGGTCGAGATCCTGCTCAAGGCCGCGGTGCGGGGAACGGCCGACGGGCCACCGGTCCGCGTGGTCCTGCCGACCGAGCTGCGACTGCGCGAGTCCACCGGACCTGTCGCTTGACGAGCGCCGGCACCACGTCGACCTGCTAGGGGTGCAGGGGGACGCCGGAGGGGCCACGCGGTTCGAGCTCTCGGGCATTCCTTCGGGAAGCAGTGCGCGCGGCACGCGAGCGCCGGGAATAGCGGAACCGCGGCGCTTTTCGGCTCAAGCCGGGCGTCGCAGACACCGATGTTTCAGGCAAGTCACCCACGTTCCTCGGAGGATCCGTGCCCGCGCTCACCCTGCCGTCACGACTCGGCCTGCGAGCCGCGGCGCTCGTCGCCGCCGGCGCGGTCGCGCTCGTCGGCGCCGTGCCGACCTCGGCCGGTGCGACGGCCCCCACCACGGCCCACAGCGCCGTCGGGCTCGTCGTCCCCGTCGGGACCCTGTCGGCGGGCTGGAACGTCGACGGCTCGGGCTACTGGCTCACCGCGACCTCGAACAGTGCCGACGTCGCGCACTGGACCTACCAGCTCGAGGGCGAGCCGGTGAAGGCCGTCCTGGGGACCGACGCCCGGCACATGACCGGCTACCTTGGCCGCCCGAGCGACGGGACCTACGACGCGACCGTCTGGGCGCGGAACGCGGGCGGCGCCCTGCTCGGCACCGTGACGCTGGTCGTCACCGTCGCGACCCCGGCGGGCTTCGTCGAGCACCTGGACTCCGGAGGCGGCTTCTACGACGGCGCCGTGGAGATCGGGTTCGGCGCCAACCACTCGGACGTCGCGCGGTGGACCTATCAGATCGACGACGGCCGCAGCGTGGAGTTCGCAGCGACCGACGCCCGGCACGCGACCGTGCGTCTGACGTCGCCTCCTGCCGGGGACCACACCGTCACTGTCCGCGCGTGGGACGACGCGGGAGCGCTGGTCGGGATCGGGGCCTGGGACCTCGACACGGAGGTGCCTCCCGCCGGCGCCGAGGTGCTGCACTCGTGGTACTCCACCTGGCCCGACGAGCACCACTACGAGCTCGGCTACACGGCGCTGCACTCGGACGTGGCGCAGTGGTCCTACCGGCTCGACGGCGGCCCGGCGACGGTGTTCCCCGGCAGCGCGCTGCGCGAGGCGGTGCTGAAGCTGGCGCTCGCCGACGGCGACCACACCGTCGTCGTCCAGGCCCGTGACGACCGGGGCGCCCTCGTCGGCGTCAAGACCTGGAGCATCGCTGTCGGGACGCCGTGGATCGGGGTCTCGATCCTCGACTCCGGCGGCGGCCCGCGCGAGAACGGCTGGGAGCTCGGCTTCGAGGCCGAGAACGCCGACATCGCGCACTGGACCTACCAGCTGGACGACGCTCCGGTGACCGAGCTGAAGGGCACCGACCCCCGCCACGCCTCCGTCGTGCTGCCCGACGTGGAAGGGGGCTCCCACACGCTGTTCGCGTGGGCCCGCACCGCGCGCGGCGAGCTCGTGGGCATCTCCGGCTGGAACCTGAACGCCGACGACCCGGCTCCGCTGCTGGTCGCTCTGGGGTACGGAGGCGGACCGATCACGTGCGTGGGCGGTCAGCTCGTGGGTGCCGAGTTCGGGTGGGGGTACGACTCGATCCTCGGAGCGCCCGGCACACCGCAGGAGCAGGAGCAGCAGTCGCGCGACGGCATCGAGTCGGTGACCTTGACGCAGGGTGGTCACCCGGTGACCGGCGTCCACGACCTGGCCGCGGGTGACCTGATCGTGAAGGTCGTCGTCCGGGACGGCTACCAGTACGACCCCTCGCGCCTGGGCGCGACGACGACCGAGGACGGGAACGTCGTCACGATCGTCTGGAGGATCCCGCCGTACGCCGGGCAGTGCGCCCCGGTCGTCGCCCCGGCGCCGCCCGCCCCGGCGCCGCCCGCCCCGGCGGTGGACCCGGTCCAGGCCTACGTCACGAAGGTCTACAGCGACCTCTTCGGGCGAACCCCCGACGCGGTGGGACTCACCAGCTGGTCGGCGAGCCTGCGGACGGGGACGCCCTACGGTCAGGTGGCGAACGGGATCACGTACTCCGACGAGTACCGCGGGCGGATGATCGCCGAGGCGTACGCGACGTACCTCGACCGTGGGCCCGATCCGGCGGGCGCCGCCGACTGGCTGTCCGCCATGCGCTCCGGTCTGCACATCGAGCAGATGCAGGCCGGCTTCATCTCGTCGCCCGAGTACTACGCCCGTGGCGGCGGCACGGACACGGGGTGGATCGTCCGGCTGTACACGAAGGTGCTGGGCCGCGCCCCCGCCGCGAGCGAGATCGCGTTCTGGCAGGGACGGCTCAACGCCGGCACCAGCCGGGAGTCGGTCGCCCGTGGGTTCCTGTACTCCGACGAGCACCTGACGAGCGTCGTCGACGGGTACTACGGGACGCTCCTGCGGCGGGGCATCGACCCCACCGGCCGGCAGACGTGGGTCAGCGCGATCCAGCAGGGAGCGCGCGACGAGGAGATCATCGCGTCCATCGTCGCGAGTGCGGAGTACCGCGCAAAGGTGTGACGGTCCCCGGCGCGACTGTCCGATGTGCGCCGTTTCGCCCGGTCATTCCCTCGTCGAACAGGGTGCCGTGCTGCGAGGATCGTGGGTGGTGCTCGGTCGGCATGCCGGGCACCGCCCAGGGGGGGCCGGAGGCTGCGATGGCGCAGGGGATGCAGGCCGTCGCCGCTGCCGTGATCGAGTCGGGTGTGCCGGCTGCGCGGCGGGGCGTCGTTCGTCGCGCGCTCATGAGCGCGCTCGACGACGTGCTGGAGGCGGGGACGGGCATCGTCGTCGGACCCCGCGGGTCGGGGAAGACGACGGTGCTGGCCCAGTGGGCTGCCTCGTGCGGGCTGCCTGTGGTGTGGGCGCGCTGCACGCGCGCGGGGATCTCGGTGCGGTCGGGCTCGCGCGCGGTGACTCTCACGCCGACCGAGGTCAGCGGGGTGCTGAGGGCCTGCGCCGGGCCGACCCTGCTGGTGCTCGACGACGTGCACGAGCTCCTGGGCGCCGGTGCCGCTGCCGAGCTGGAGCAGCTGTTGCTCACGTCGGCACCCACCGTCCACGTCGTGATGGGAACGCGACGCCAGCCCACGTTCACGCTCGCCCGTTCCGAGATCGACCCGCCCGTCGTCGTCACCGGGGCGGACCTGCGGATGCGCACGTGGGAGGTGGACCGGCTGTTCCGCGACGTGTACGGGCACCCGCTGACGACGGACGACGTGGAGACGCTCACCCACGAGACGGAGGGGTGGGCTGCCGCGGTCCACCTGTTCCAGCGGGCGACCGACGGCCTGCTCCCGGCCGACCGCCGCCGGGCCGTCCGGTCCATGCGGGGCGACCCGCACTACGCGCGCGACTACCTCGTCGGTGAGGTGCTCGCGGAGCTGGATCGACCGCTGGTGCAGCTGCTGCACTGGGGCTCTGTGTTCGACGAGCTCACCGCCGACCGCTGCGACGCCCTGACCAGGGAGATCAGCGGGGCCGACGGCGCGCCGCAGGCAACCGGGCTGCTGCGCGAGCTGGAGTGCACGTGGTCGCTGGCGAGCACCGAGGACGGTGTGCACTACCGGTTGCCGCGCGTGCTGCACCAGCACCTGCGGGCGGCGCACGCCGAGCACCTGGGTGCCTCCGCGCGGATCTGGCACGACCGCGCGCAGGCCGTCCTCGCCGACGAGCCGCCGCCGCGCACCGACGCCGGACGCGCCGCGACGTGGGCCGAGTTCGACGGGATCGAGGTCCCGGTGGACGGGCACGAGTGGGTCGGGCTGGTCCGTGCCGCCCTCCGCCGCGACCCGGCAGCGCAGGCCGAGCGGGCCCATCGGCTCGGGGGGACCGGCGGTGCGCTCGCGGAGGGCCTGTGCCTGCTGCTCGCGGGACGGCAGCACGAGGCTGCGGCACCGCTGCGGCGGGCCGCCGCGGACCCGGACGGGCCGCGGCCGCTGGTGCTCGGTGCCGCGCTCGCCGAGGCCGCGCTGGCCGGCGGCCGTCTGGGTGCGGTCCTGCGCACGATCGACCGGGTGCAGGGGGAGGCCGACCGGCAGGGCCTGACCTGGCTGGCCCGGTTGGCGCACGGTCTCATCGTCGGGCTCGACGGCACGGGTGCCGCTCGCGCGCAGTCCCGCGCGTTCGCCGCCGACCGGCAGGCGGACCACGACCCCTGGGGGTCTGCGCTGGTCCTGACGTGGTCGGCGCTCGCCGGCCTCTCGCTGGGCGCGGCCGAGCCGGACGCCTGGGAGGAGCTGGTGCGGCGGTGGCAGGCGCTCGACGCGGCGGTGCCCGCGGCGTGGGCCCGCGCCTGCTACGCGGTCACGGCGGCCGCGCAGCAGCTCCCGGACGCGGGGCAGGACGCACGCGTGGCGGAGGCCGTCGCCCGCGCGGCCGGCGTCCCCGGTGCCCTCGCCTACGCGTACGCCGCGCTGGCGGCCACCGACCCCGAGGACGGTGGCGAGCTGGCCGCTCTGGCCGAGTCGTCCGGGCTCGAGACGGGGGTGGACATGCGGCCGGTCCGGGCCGTCGGGCTGTGCGGCGGGCGGGTGCCGGTCCGGCCGGCACCCCCCGCGCGCGTGCCGGCCGTGCCGACGCCCGTGGGTCGTCGTGTCGGTCCCGGCCCGGCCGAGGCGGAGGACCGGGCGCCGGAGCTGCACGTCCGCTGCCTGGGGGAGTTCCGGGTGGCCGTCGACGGCTCGGCGGTGGACCTGTCCGGGGTGCGGCCCCGGGCGCGCAGCGCGCTGCGCATGCTCGCCCTGCACGCCGGCCGACCCGTGCACCGCGAGCAGCTGGCCGAGGCGCTGTGGTCGGAGCTCGACCCGCGGGCGGCGATGCACAACCTGCACGTCAGCATCTCGGCGGTGCGCCGGGCGCTCGAGCCGCGGGTGCCCACGCGCTCCAGCCGACTGGTCGTCCGCGACGGCGAGGCGTACACCCTGGTGCTCCGGCCGGGGTCCCGGTGCGACGTCGACGAGCTGGAGCGCGCCGTCCGTGGCTCGGCGCGGCGGCGCGCGACGGGGGACAGCGATGCCGCCGCGGACGAGCTGGGGCGGGTGCTGGACCTCTACGGCGGGGACCTGCTCCCGGAGGACGGGCCGGCCGAGTGGGTGGTCGCGCCGCGCGCGCGCCTCCGCCTGATGGTGGCCGACGCAGCCGCCGACCTGGCGCAGCTGGAGCTCGACCGCGGACGACCGGAGCAGGCGATCGCGGCGGCGGCGCGCAGCATCGAGCTCGACGAGTGCCGCGACCACGCCTGGCGCCTGCTCGTGGCCGCCTACACGGCATCGGGGGACGCGGCCGCGGCGCACCGCGCGACGTCCGGCTACCGCGCGATGCTCGACGCGCTCGGCATCCCGACCCTCCCGGCCACCCCTGCCCTCGCGCCGTCCGCCGAGGTCACGTCCGGCCGCGGAACTCCACCTCGGCGATCGCCACGTACGTCTCCGGTGTCGCCCGGTACGTGGAGCTGATCGTCAGGCGCACACCGACGACGTCGTCGATGCCGACGGCGGCGCTCTGGAGCCCCACCCGGTCGGCGAGGGGGATCTCGACCACCTGCTGCGTGCCGGCGGCGGTGATCGCCGTCAGAGTCAGCACCTGCGGGCTCGAGCCCGTCAGGTACTCCTTCTCGACGGTCGACGCACCCGCGTGGACGATCACGCGGGTGAGCCGGAACGGCTGCGCGAACGGCAGGTCGAGGTACTGGCCCACGCCGTCGCCGGGGTCCGCCGGGCTCCAGGCGAGGTTCGTGGCACCGTCGCGGGCCTGCGACGCCGGGCGGTCGGCGCGCGCGCTCGACGCGACGACGTCGGTCGGGTTCACGGCGACGTTGCCCTGCACCCGGTCGACCACGGTGATCCGGGCGCGCTCGATCTCGGGCCGGAAGGCGAGCCCGAGGCCGACGAGTGCGCCGAGGACGACCACCGCGACCACCGGGCGCGTCGGGAAGCGTCGCCGGCGCAGCGTCGGGCGGTAGCCGGCCACCGGGCCGTGCTTCGGCTCGGGCCGCCACAGCCTGCTCCACCACGACCGGCGCGCCTGGACGCGTGCGTCGGCGAGGCTCGCTCCGCAGCGCCGGCAGAACTTGCGGCTGGCGGCGTTGCCGGCGCCGCAGGTCCCGCACACCAGGTCGCCCGGGGAGGGCTCAGGCTCGTCGAGCGCGGCCGGTCGTGGCGTGGGTGCCGGCTTCGGCACACCGGGGCGGACGGCGGCGGGTTGCTGCGACCGGGCCTCCGGGGGTGCGGGAGGCGGTGTCGCGAGCAGCGCTGCGGCGGCGACGGGTGCGTCCTGCGGTCCGGCCTCGCGGCGCGCCGGGGGCGCGGTCTCGTTCGGGAGCGCGGTGGGCGGGGGCTCGGTCGCCGGTTCCTCGGGGGGTGCGGCCTCGGCTCCCGGCGACACCTCCGGCGCACCGGCGTCCCACACGAGGTACGCGCCGCACACGCCGCAGAACTGCTCGTCGGCCTTGCTGGCACTGCCGCACTGCGGGCAGACGATCACGGCTCCTCCTGGACGACCTCGAGGGTGAACGGGACGTGCGCCGCACAGACCGCGCGGATGACGCGCTCGACGCGCCGCCGGTCGACCTCGCCACGCGCGGACACCCGCACCTGGAGCGCGGGCTCGGCCGACCCCGGGATCGGGCCGAGGGGAGCCGCCGACCACGAGCAGCCGCCGTTGTCGCGCACCTGCACGTCGCCCTCGACGACCAGCCGCACGGCCTCCGCGACCCCGCGTGCCGTGCCTCGCCAGCGGTGCACGGACGCGGCGTGCGCGACGATCTCGCGGCGCCGTTCGGTCGTCCACGTGTCGTCCGGCTCGATCCCGACCCAGCCGCACAGCCACTCGAGGAAGTCGGCGGGTGCCAGGTGCGGGTCGACGTAGCAGGCCAGCGCGTCGAGCGTGAGGTAGACGGGCGCGAGGGCATCGTCGAACGCGCCCGTGAACCGGTGCAGCAGGTCGTCCTCCTGGAGCACGGCGGGCAGCCGGGAGCTCACCGGTACCGGTGACGTCAGGCCCTCGACCATGCCGCGCACGTCAGGGCTCCAGGACCCGGACCTGGTGGCGGAACGAGAAGACGAGCGCGTGCGCGTCGAGGTCGATGCGCTGGAGGGGCTCGCCGCGGCGGCCGGTCAGCGGGTCGGCCGCGAAGAGCTTGACGTCCTCGACGAGCTCGGTGCCGGGCAGCCGTTGGAGCACCGCGTAGACCTCGCCGGCCTGGACCGGCCGACCGAACGGCCACCCGACGCCGTCGGGACCCCCGCGGAGGGGGTCGAAGTAGCGGTTGAGCGCGCGGACGGCCTCGGCCTGGAGCAGCGGCACCGATGCCCGTGGACGTGGGGTGATGCGCGCCACGACGGTCACGCCCTGGTAGAACGGCGGCTCGACGCTCACGCGCGCACCGACGGGGCGGCGGTCGTCGAGGTGCTCCGCGATCGCGGCGAGCTGGGCGGGGTCCGGCACGAGCTCCTCGAAACGGAGGGCGCCGTCGGCGTCGGCAACCGCGGCGGGCACGACCAGCACGCGCACGCCGCCCGCGTCCGCGCCGTCGCCCGCCGCGACGCACCGCACACGCGCGACGCCGGTCACGGCCGCACGCGCGAGCTCCTCGTAGTCCTCGGCGGTGACGGCCCTGTCCCGGACGCGGAGCGCGAGCGGCCCGCGCTCCTTGGCCTCCTCGATGGTCTCCGCCGCGACGCCGCCGGACGCCGGGCGGCGGTTGGAGACCCGGTCGACGAAGGGCACGGTCCCGCGGAGCACCTGCACGGTGCCCGCCGCGACGTTGCCGCCCGGACCGCCTCCGGTCCGGTAGCGCGGCACGCGCAGCGGGGCGCCTTTCGGAGGTACGGCGCCGTACGCGCGCAGCGTGCCGTCCGGCTCCCGGACGGCGGGCGCCAGCTGGACCTCACCCGCGGCGCGGTCGACCACGAGCACCTGGTCCTGCTCGTCGTGCCCCGCGAACGAGTCGACCTCGGTCCAGGTGTCCCACCCGGACCCGGCAGCGACCTCGAGCGTGAGCGGAGGGCCTGCCACCACCGGCCGGTGCTCGAGCGGGAACACCTGCCCGTGCACGCCCTCGGACAGCCCGATCACCTCGTCGGTCACCGTATCGGCGTGCACGGCGGCCACCGTGCCGCCGATCGTGAACGCGCTCGCCTCCCGGACGGTCGGCGACGCGCTGTAGGGCGAGTAGTCGTCGTCGGGGGGCACCACGCGGCAGCGCAGCCAGCCTGCGCGCCGGTCACCCAGCACCGACGCCGTGTGCGACGCCGGCACGTGCAGCACGACGTCGCCTGGGCGGTTCAGCCCGCCCGTGCCGTCGCTGTCCACCTCGCACGCCACCCAGCCGTGGCCGTCCCACGCCTCCCAGACGAGCGGCGGGTGCCGCGGGTCGACGCCGACGCCCTGCACGTCGGAGTCGAACCGCAGGACGACCACGCACGACGGGGCGCTGTCGTCGAGACCGAGCAGCAGCACGTCGCCGAGCTGCGGCTGGTCGGCGAACACGGGAAACGGCTGACGGAAGCCCAGCTGCTCGTCGTGCCCCACCGGCTCGCCGCCCGGCCGCTGCGTGAGCAGGTGCGCGAGGTGCCGCGGGGGGACGTGCAGCTCCACGGTGGTGGTGAAGACCACGGCCTCGTCGCGCTCCGAGTGCGCCGTCGCCACCTCGGTCCCCTCCGGCACGACGACCGTCTCCTCCTGCGGGGCGGACAGCCACATCGTGACGTCCGCGGTCGCGGCGGCCGCGGGGTGCAGCCGGACGCCGAGCAGCTCGAGGAAGGCCACGTACAGCCGGTCGGGCACCCGGTTCAGGCGGTAGAACAGCTCGTCGGTCATGAACGCGACCGTCTCGATGAGGGTCACGCCGGGGTCGGACACGTTGTGGTCGGTCCACTCGGGGCAGCGGCGCTGCACCATGCGCTTCGCGTCGTCGACGAGGTCCTGGAAGCGGCGGTCGTCGAGGTTCGGTGTGGGCAGCACGTCAGGCTCCGATGCTCGTCGCGGGGCGCTCGTCGGGGATCGTGTAGAACGGGAAGACGAGGTTGCGCGGGTCGTTCGTCCCCCGCAGCGCGTAGTGCACGTCGATGTACAGCACCCCGTGCTCCACCTCGTCGTACCGCACCGTGACGTCCCGCAGCTCGATGCGCGGCTCCCAGCGGTCGAGCGCGACGCGCACCGCGTACGCGACCGCCCCCGCGGTGGAGGCGTCGGCGGGCGCGAACACGTAGTCGTGCACCGCGCAGCCGAACTCGGGCCGCATGGGGCGCTCGCCCGGTGACGTCGCGAGGATCAGCCGGATGCTCTCCTCGATCTCGCGCCCCTCGCGGGACAGGGCGATGCGCCCGGTCGCGTCCGTGCGCACCGGGAACGCCCAGCCGGCCCCGACGAACTCCTGTCCCACGTCGCCGCTCCTTCCCGCCGTCGTTCAGTTGATCTTGACGATCGCGCCGCGGATGGTCGTCGTCGCACTCGCGGAGAGCTCCGCGGTCGCCGTCGCCGACACCTTGACGTTCGGCGCCGACACCTCGGCGCTCGCGGTGCCGTTGACGGTGACCTTCGGGGCCTTCAGCGCGATCGACGACGTGCCCTCCAGCACCAGGTCGGTCCCCTTGACCGTGACCTTGCCGGACGGGGTGCTCACCTCGATGTCCTTCTGCGCGGTGACCTGCACGTTCTTCTTCGCCGTCACCGTCACCGGGCCCTCGGAGATGATCTCGATGCTCGCGTCCGGCTTCTGCACGAGCCGCACCTTCTGCGCTCCGCCGTTGGTGCTCAGCACCAGCTCCTCCCCGTCGGGCTTCTCCAGGTGCTCGACGCGCATCCCCGTGCGGGAGACGAACACGCGGCGCTGCACCTTGCCGTCGTTGGCGTTGACCTGGTCGGGCTCGGGGGTGTCCTTGCCGTTGTAGAGCCCGCCGAGGACGAACGGGTGCCCCATCTCCCCGTTGCCGAACGCGACGAGCACCTCGTCGCCGACCTCCGGCAGCAGGGCGGTGCCGCGTCCGGCGCCCGCCCCCGGGGCCAGGGTCCGCGCCCACCCGCTCTCGTACTGGTCGGAGTGCACGGGGAGCTTGACCTTCACCCGACCGAGGTTCTGGGGGTCCTTGATGTCGGTGACCACCGCGCTGAGCACCCCGGGCGTGGCGGCAGGATGTCCCGCCCCGACGACCGAGCCGTAGAGGGACCGCTCGGACGCCCCCGCCACGGTGAACGACGTGACGTACCCGGTGTCCGCGGTGAACTCGTGCCGCACCGCGCTCAGGGTGTACCGACCGTCGAACGGGCTGCCCATCCCGCGCAGCGTGACCGGCTCCCCGGCCCGCATGGCGGGGTTGCCGTGCGCCGCGCCCTCCAGCTCGGCGAACCCGGCGGCGATCCGGTCGGCGAGGGCCTTCGCCCGTGCGTCGCACTGTCCCTGGTCGGCCACCGACGGTGCCGGCTGCACGTAGCCGGGGCTGGAGAAGGAGCTCGCCAACGTGGCGGGGTCGGCGTCGGCCAGCGTCACGGTCGCGGTGGCCGCCGGCGCGACGGCCACGACCGCCTTCTTCTGCGCGACGTCCCAGCCCCGCACCTCGACCTCCGGAACCTGGCCGGCGGCCGTGACGGTCGAGCGCAGCCACTGCACGTTGACGCCCTTCTCCAGCACCAGCGGGTTGGTACGCGCCCCGTCGCCGCCGGCCGGTGCGGTGGACGCCTGCGCCGGACGCGTGAAGTCCAGGGCTCCCTCGACCACGCGGACCACGGCCCCGCGCTGCGCGGCCAGCGACCCGAGGAAGTCCCAGTCGTTCACGTTCTCCTGCACCGTGTGCTCGAGCACGCCGCCGCCCGTGTTGCACGTGCCCTCCTTCAGGCCGGCGCGCTTGGCCACCTTGCGGGCGATCTCGTCGGCGGTCATGTTCTGGTACGCCTCGATGCGACGGCCGCGGAACAGCCGGTGCGACCGGTCCAGGCCCCGCACCACGGTGTGGAAGCCGTCCGCGTCGAGCTCCGCCTCGAGCGCTGTGACCTCGCCGTCCAGCAGCGGTGCCGGTCCGCCGGGGCCGCTGTTCTGCACGCGCAGCCGGACCTTGGCGCCGATCGTGAGCTTTCCCTTGGCCAGGACGATCGCGTGCTCGTCGCTGAAGCGCAGCACGAACATGTCCGGCACGTTCCGGCTGCTGTCCACCGACCCGCTGACCAGCAACGCCATTACGTCGACCGGCAGCGGCGAGCCCTCCACCTCGACCAGCAGGGACGCGCTGTGCTCCTCACCGTGGGGCACCGGCCACCTCCCGACCGCGTGCGGGCGCCGGCACAGGGAGGCCCGGGACCGGGAGCCGGCTGCGCGCCGACGGGGACGCGGGTCGCACGAGCTCCTCGGCGGTCGGCAGCAGCAGGCGCTGCCCCGGCCGCAGGCGGGACGGGTCGTCGACCTTGTTCACGTCGGCGACGGCCCGCCACAGGGACGCGTCGCCGTACTCCGCGTACGCGATCCCGGCCAGCGAGTCGCCATGCACGACGACGTGCTCGCGGTACGGCACCCGGCCGCCGGACGTCGGGTTGGTGCCGGGCGGCTCACCCGCGAGCTCCTGGAGCACCACGGTGCACACCGCGCGCACGGGCAGGCCGGCGGGGGTGAAGAGCGTGTACTTCGCCTGCACGCTCTCGATGTACGCCAGGAAGCCCGTGACCCCGCCCCACCGCAGCTGGACCCACGGCGGCGAGTCCTTCTTCTGCCCGTGCGACGCGTCGGTCGGCACGCAGCACCGGAAGAGCTGCTCGACCGTCTTCACCACGTAGTCGTCCTGCGTGCGTCCCGGCGCGAAGAACACCGACGCGTCCAGGAACATCTCGAGCGTCATCTTGGACGGCTGCGGCCCCTGGTACTGCGGCGGGCTGGCCTTCGTGCTGCCCTTCGTCGTCGGCCGCGTCCACTTGGCCGACTTGCTGAGGGTGAGCTCCTTCGGGTTGAACTGGAAGTCGACCGTCCCGATCAGGTCGCCCGGCTTGTCCAGGGAGCCGTCCTTCGAGGGTTCGTGCAGCTCGAGCATCGCCTTCTTCAGCGAGCCCTGCGAGCCGCTCGCGGCCGTGGCAGCGCCGGCGTCGAGCCCGGTGGGGGTGCCGCTCATGGTCGCTCACCACCCCGCGCCGTCGTGGAAGCCGTGGTGCGCGAGCTCCAGCGTCTCGGTGGCCACCTTGGCGTTCTCGGACGTCAGCGACGGACCGGTCCAGCGCACCGGAACCACCCCCTGCAGGTTCCACGTCACGATCTCCTGCCCGGACGTCGACTGGGCGGTGATGGTGGCCGTCGTCGCAACGAGCCCCTGGCTCACCTTGGCGAGCCAGCGCGCGACGTCGCCGGTGCCCTCGCCGAGCGGCCGCGACAGCTTCACGTTGGGGTACTTCAGCCGCGTGGGGAGCTGCCAGATGCCGGTGTTGAACCCGCCCTCCTCGCGGCTCTCGAGCACGACCTCCACCCCCAGCCCCTCGCACGAGCTGAAGCTGCCGAGGCTCTCGCCGTCGACCTTCACCAGGTAGGACACGCCGACGGCGGTGTCGACGTCCTCCAGCACCTTCACGTCCGCCATGGTCGGCCTCCCGTCGTCCCGGTCACAGGTCCACGCGCACGCCGCGGCGCTCGCGGTCGACCAGCAGCTGTCCTCGCACGCGACGCAGCAGCGGCGGCGTCAGGCGCCGGGCGAGCTCGTCGAGGTCGGCGGCCGACGCCGCCGCGAACGGCGAGGGGGATCCGCCGCGCGGGCCCGGTTCCGACGCCGGCTCCGGGGGAGTGACGGCCTGGACCGTCGGCGGTTCCGTGAGGGTCTGCACGGCCTCCTCCGGGAGCGCGTCGGTCTCGCCCGCCGACGGCCCCGCCGCCCTCTGGACGGGGTGGGCCGGCATCGCGACGACGGCGTCGACGCGCTGTACGGGCAGGGGCTGTACCGGCATCGGTCCGGCGGCCGCGGGACTCGCCGGGGGCGTCACGGCCAGCCGGCTGTCCGGGGTGCGTGGCATCGCGGCGGAGGACGGGGCCGGCGTGGCGAGCGCATGCAGCGACACGGGTGCGGGCACGGGTGCGACGTCGGCGCGCTGGACGACCGCGGACCGGGATGGCGAGACCGGCGCCGGGCGACCGGCGTGGGGAGCGAGCGTCGAGGGCGGCCGCGGTGAGGTGGCGAGCAGCGGAGCGCGGGCGACCGAGAGCAGGGGGGCGCGCTGGACGACCGGCGTGCCCGGGCGCGACGGGCCGCTCGTCGTGGGGGCCGGATCGCTGGGCAGAGGCAGCACGTCGAGGAGCCCGGTCGGTGCCTCGTCGAGGTCGGGGGCACCGTCGGCGACCGCGCGAGCGACGACCGGCAGCCCCGGCCCGGGGGCGTCTGGCAGCTCGGGTGTCGGAGCGCCGGAGCGCTCGACGGCAGGCCCGGTCGTCGGGCTCGGCGGGCTGATCGTCGGCGGCACGCTCGAGCGTTGGAGCAGTGGCGCGGTCTCCGGGGCGGCAGCGCCGGCGGGCGGCGGCGGGCTGCTCACGGGCCGGACGGGAAGCCCCGTCGTCGGGCTCGTCGCGCGGACCGGTGCGCCGCCACCTCGGACCGGTGGCGCGACGGTCGGGATCGTTCCGCCGACCGTGGGTGGGTCGATGCTCGCGCGCTGCACCAATGGAGCGGCCGTGGGGCTCGCGCCGGGGCCGCCCGGGTGCGGGTCCGCAGCGGGCCGGACCGGTGCACCTGTCGTCGCCGGTGGCTCGCCGGCCAGGTCCTCTCCCGTGCGGTGAGCGATCTGTCGGGCGACGACCGGCGGCTCGAACGCGGGGGAGGGGATCGTGGCGGGAGCGTCACCGGTGGGCCGCGGCTCGCCGGTGACCGGGAGCGCCGTCAGCAGGTCGCCGAGCGGGCCGGTGGTCGGGGTCGGCGTCGGGTCCGGCGCGTGTGGCGCCGTCGCGGCGGCGGGCTGGTCGAGCGGCTCGGCCGGCTGGACCGGGGGCTCGGCAGCGGGCGGCGACGGCTCGGTCGGTGCGGTGCCGGACGGGTCGGCCGAGCGCTGCACGAGAGGCAGGTCGACCCCGACCTCGAGCCGCGGTGCGACAGCCGGCTCGGGCGCACCCTGCGCCGGGCGCTCGCGGGCGGGCGACACCGTGGCGGGCGGAGCGACGCTCGCCGCCTCGCTCGCCCGCAGCGGTGCGCCGAGCCCGATGCGGCGCTGGACCGTCGCGGGTGGG
>NZ_JABMCI010000035.1 GCF_013359775.1 Cellulomonas humilata
CGGCAGCCCTGGAGACCCGTGACCGAGACGACCCTGCGCTACGACGCCCCGGCGTCGGCCTGGACCGAGGCCCTCCCGCTCGGGAACGGGCGGATCGGCGCGATGGTCTTCGGCGGCGTCGCGGTCGAGCGGCTCCAGCTCAACGACGACACGTGCTGGTCGGGTTCCCCCCGATCCCGGTCGGCGCCCGACGGCCCGGCCGCCCTGGCCGCCGCGCGCGGTGCGCTCGAGCGCGAGGACGTCCGCGAGGCCGGTCGTCAGGTGCAGCGGCTCCAGGGCGGCTTCGGGCAGGCGTACCAGCCACTCGTCGACCTCTGGATCGAGCAAGCCGCGCCCGCGGGGCTCGACGGCTACTCCCGGTGGCTCCACCTCGACGAGGGGGTCGCCGGGCACTCCTGGACGTCGGGCACGCAGGAGGCCTTCGTCAGCCACCCCGCCTCCGTGCTGGTGCTGCACCGCACCTGGTCCGCCGGGTCGGGCGACGTGCGCGTGAGCACCACCTCGGCACACCCCCTGGACGAGCCGGTCGGCGGCGACGCCCGCTGGTCGGCCACCCTGCGCATGCCGTCCGACTCGCCGCCCGACTACGTGCCCCGCGCGCGGGTCCTGCGCGACCGGACGCGGGGCGCGAGCGTCACGGCCGCGGTGGCGCTCGCGGTGCGGACCGACGGCACGGTCGACGCCGGACCGGACGGCCTGCGGCTGCGCGACGCCACCTGGGCAACCCTCGTCGTCGCCACCGCGACCGACTACGCCGGCGCCACGGCACCGCTGCACGGCGACGCCTCCCGGCTGCGCGCAGCGGCGACGGCGACGGCCGACGCGGCCGCGTCGCGAGGGTTCTCGACCCTGCGCGCCGAGCACGTCGCCGACCACGCCGGACTCGTCGACCGGGTGGCCCTCGACCTCGGGGCGTCCACCGCGTCCGGGCTGCCGACGGACGAGCGGCTGCGCCGGCACGCAGCCGGGCACCCCGACCCCGGCCTGGCGGCGCTGGCGTTCCACTACGGGCGGTACCTGATGGTCGCGGGCTCACGCCGCGGGACGCTGCCGCTCACGCTCCAGGGGATCTGGAACGACGCCGTGCAGCCTCCCTGGTCGTGCAGCTACACGGTCAACATCAACACCCAGATGAACTACTGGCCGGCGCTGAGCACCAACCTCGCCGAGTGCCACGAGCCCCTCGTGCGGTGGATCGGCGAGCTGGCGACGGCCGGCACCCGCACGGCCACCGAGCTCTACGGCCTGCGCGGCTGGACCGCCCACCACAACTCCGACGCGTGGGCGTTCACGGAACCGGTCGGCGACGGCACCAGCGACCCGTCCTGGAGCTTCTGGCCGTTCGGCGGCGTGTGGCTCACCCGGCACCTGGTCGACCACCACGACTTCACCGGCGAGCCCCCCGACCTGGCGGTCCTGCTGGGCGCAGCGCGCTTCGTCCTGGACTGGCTGGTCGAGCTCCCCGACGGCACCCTCGGCACGCGCCCCTCGACCTCGCCGGAGAACACCTTCGTCGCCCCCGACGGCCTGCCCGCCGCGCTGACGACGTCGACCACCGCGGACCTGGCGATGGCACGCGACCTGCTGGAGAACGTGGTCCGGCTCGGTGGCCCGTCCGACCTCGTCGCGGAGGCGTCGGCGGCCCTCGACCGCCTTCCCGTGGAGCGGGTGGACCGCGACGGACGGGTGGCGGAGTGGCGCGACGACGTCCCCGAGGCCGAGCCCGCCCACCGCCACCAGAGCCACCTGTTCCGTGTGCACCCGGGCACGTCGATCGACCCCGACCAAGCACCGGACCTGGCGCGCGGGGCGCTGGGCACGCTCGACGCGCGCGGGCCGGAGTCGACGGGATGGTCCCTCGCCTGGCGGCTCAACCTCCGAGCCCGCCTGCGCGACCCCGCGGGCGCCGCCACGATGATCGACGCGTTCCTGCGGCCGGTCGGTCCGGGCCACCACGGCGGAGGCGTCTACCCGAACCTGTTCTGCGCCCATCCCCCGTTCCAGATCGACGGGAACTTCGGGTTCACGGCCGGCGTCGCCGAGCTGCTGCTCCAGTCGCACGCCGTGACGGACGGCCTGCGCGAGGTCCACCTCCTCCCGACGCTGCCGGCGTCGTGGCCCTCCGGGTCGGTGCGCGGCCTGCGCGCGCGCGGTGGGCTCACCGTCGACCTGACGTGGGACCGGCACGTGCTCACGACCGCGCGGCTGGTGGCCGACCAGGACGTCTCGGTCCTGGTCCGCCACGGTGCCGCACGGGACCGCACCGACCTCTGCGCCGGGCAGGCCTGGTCGCTCACCCCCTGACGGCGGCCGGCACCCGGGCACCGGCCGACACGGCGACAACCTGTCGGACCAGGGTCGCGTCCTCGACGGCCTCCGCGAGGACCCACCCGACCTGCGCGCGCGAGACGCGCACCTCCTCGATCTCCCCGCCGGTCGAGGTCACGGGCGGACCCGCCCACGGCTCGTCGGTGAGGGTGACCGGCTGGACCTCGACCCAGTCGAGCCCGCTCGCGCGCAGCTCGGCGCCCTGCCGCTCCGTGTCCGCGATCTGTGGGCGCAGCAGCAGCGCGAAGATCAGCCGGTTGACCAGCGGGAGGCCGACGCTCGTCGGTCCGGTGCCGTAGGACGTCTGCACGACGACCCGGCGTACCCCATGGCGACGCATCGCGGTCAGCACCGTGCGCGTGCCCCGCGAGCGGATGTCGAGCGGGGTGCGCGACGGGCCACGCAGGCGCACGCGGACCGCGCTCTCGCTGATCCCCAGCGTGACGACGACGGCGTCCTGGCCCTCGACGAGCCTCCCGACCAGTGCGGCGTCGGTGGCGTCTCCGTCGATCCCCCGGACCCCCGGCAGCGACGACGCGTGGCGCGAGAGCGCGGTGACGTCGTGCCCACGGTTGACCAGCTCGGTGACGGCGGCACGGCCGGAGCCGCCCGTCGCTCCGACGACGAGAACCTTCATGATCTGTCTCCTTCGGTGCGGTGTGGATTCCTGTGGTTCCCACCTCACCAGCGGCATGCTGGACGGTCTATGATGAGTCGTCGCCAATTCATGGCAGATCATCCAGGAGGTCTCGTGACCGTCGTCGATCTTCCGTGGACCCCGATCGACCCCGTCGGCGAGGCCTTGCACCACCTGCGCGTCACGGGCGTCTTCTACAGCCGCACCGAGGCGGACGGCCCCTGGGCGGTCGACATGCCCGCGTTCGGCGACTGCGTGAGCTTCCACGTGGTGACCGTCGGCGAGGCGTGGGTCGAGGTCGAGGGAGCGCCGCCCGTCCGGCTGGTCCCGGGCGACCTCGCGCTCGTCCCGCACGGACGCGGCCACCTGTTGCGCAGCGCGCCGGGGGTGCCGTCGCTGGGCCGCGTCGACGAGCTGCCGCAGGAGTTCCTCAGCCCGAACTACTCGGTCCTGCGCCACCGGGGCGCCGGAACCAGGGTGGAGCTGATCTGCGGCGTGCTCTCGGTCGACGGGGCCTCGTCCCGGCTCCTGCTGGACCTGCTGCCCTCGGTCGTGCACGTCGACGGCGAGCAGGGCGGGGCGTGGATGGCGGCGACGCTCGCCCTCACCACCGAGGAGCTGACCCACGCCCGGCCGGGTGGCGAGGCCGTCACCACCCGGCTGGCCGACATCCTCGTGATCCAGTCGATCCGCGCCTGGCTGGACGCCCAGCAGGTCACCACCGGCTGGCTCGGTGCCTTGCGCGATCCGCAGCTCGGCACCGCGATCGCTGCCGTGCACCGCGCGCCGGGTCGGCCCTGGACCGTCGCGACGATGGCGCACGAGGCCGCGATGTCCCGGTCCGCGTTCTCCGCGCGCTTCACGGAGGTCGTCGGCGAGCCCGCGATGCAGTACGTCACCCGGGTCCGCATGCACGTCGCCGCCGACCGGCTCGGCTACGGCCGCGCCACCGTGCGCGAGGTTGCCTCCGAGCTCGGGTACGACTCCGAGGCGTCCTTCAGCCGCGCCTACAAACGCGAGGTCGGCGTCTCCCCCGGCCGCGCGCGGCGGTCACCGAGCCTGCCCGCACCCGGCTGAGTCCCGGACCGTCACCGCGACGACGGAAGTCGTCCGTCGAAACCCTCAACCACGTGCGTCGCCTGCCGATCAGGCGGGCAGATGACCCCATGCTCGTGCGGCGGATGGGCCTCATACCGTGGCGAGTCCTGCGCCAGTCGGGAAGCAGTCGCAGACGAGAAAGCCATTCCACGTGAGCTCCAGCCTCGGCCGGAAGAGCGCTGCGGCGCTAGGTGCGTTGACGATCGTCCTGGCGGGGGTGGACGGGTTCGTGCTGCAGCAGGCGACGAGCTCCGCCGCCACCGTGACCGACTTCCGCGCGTACACGAGTGCGATGCAGACCGCCGTGTCCCACATGCGCAGCGACTTCTTCGCCTACGACGGCGCCAACAACATGTACGTGCTGGTCGCGGCCACGGGCGGCGACGAGGGCTATGACCTGTGGAACACGACGTACGACCAGGCTGTGGAGTGGTCGGCCGCGCTCGAGGCTGAGCTCGACACGGCGGACGCACTGGCGTCAGGAACCGACCTCGCCCCGGTCTTCGCCGAGCTGCGCGCCTCGATCAACGGCTACGACGCCTTCTTCGCCGAGGGTCACGACCAGGTGCTGACAGGCGACTTCACGGCTGCGGCCGCCTCGGTCACGACCCGCAACGTCGAGGTCAGCGACGCCATCGGAGCCGACCTCGACGCCGTCCAGGCCGAGGTGGACGCGACGACGAGTGTGCAGCTCGCCGCGGTGCAGGCCCATCAGCAGACCCTGCAGCGCGTCGCCGGCTCCGTGCTGGCGCTGACGCTGCTCGTCCTGGGCGCCCTGTGGGTGATGTTCTCTCGCGGCGTGCTCGCACCGATCGGGCGGCTGCGTCGGCAGATCGAGGAGGTCGACGGTGATCTGACCGCGCGCGTCGGGATCGAGCACGACGACGAGATCGGCGCCCTGGCGACCGCGTTCAACTCGTTCATGGACGACCTGCACGGTGTGGTGCGTCGCGTCGCCGCGAGCGCCGACGAGCTCGGTGTCGTCTCGACCGAGCTGACCGGCGCCAACGCGCGGATCGAGCGGAACGCCCTGAGCTCCTCGAGCCAGGCGGAGGTGGTCGCGGCGGCGGCGGAGGAGGTCTCCCGGGAGGTGCAGTCGGTGTCCACCGGCGCCGAGCAGATGGGCTCGTCCATCCGCGAGATCGCCCACAGCACGGGTGAGGCCTCCCGGGTCACCCTGCACGCCGTCGAGGTCACCGAGGCCACGACCCTCCTGGTCGCACGCCTCGGGGCCTCGAGCCTTGAGGTCGGCGAGGTGGTCAAGGTCATCACGTCCGTCGCTGAGCAGACCAACCTGCTCGCCCTCAACGCCACCATCGAGGCAGCTCGCGCGGGCGACGCGGGCAGGGGGTTCGCCGTCGTCGCGAACGAGGTCAAGGAGCTCGCGCGCAAGACCGCACAGGCCACCGGGGACATCACCGCACGCATCGAGGCCATCCAGGCCGACACCGCGGGTGCAGTCGCGGGGATCGGCGAGATCGGCGATGTCGTGCGCCGGATCAACGACTACCAGACCACCGTCGCCAGTGCGATCGAGGAGCAGACCTCCGTGACGCAGGAGATGAGTCGTTCGGTGACCGAGGTGGCGGCCGGCTCGAGCGAGATCGCCTCCACGATCGTCGACGTCGCGGCCGCGGCGACCCAGACCTCGGTCGCGGTCGTCGAGAGCGAGGCCGCCGGCGCGGACCTGGCGCGGGTGAGCGGAGAGCTGCGCAGCCTCGTCGGCCAGTTCCGGATCTGAGGCGCGTCGGCGCACCTGCTGCACCAGAGAAGCCGCACCGCAGACCATGGCGGGCGGCGGGTGCCCGGCGTAGCGTCGTCCGGATCAGTGACCGGGCGACCACGAGGGGCGAACGACGATGAGCATGATGGCCGACATGATGAAGTCCATGCCGATGGCGGAGACCACGGGCATGGACATGTCGATGATGCAGGGGTGCATCGAGGCGTGCTCCGCGGCGTCGATGGCCGCGACGATGTGCGCGGACGCCGACGGCGCCGAGAACATGGGCCGATGTGCGTCCATGTGCATGAACACCGCGGACGTCGCCATGACGATGATGCGGATGATGATGCGCCCGAACGGCTACGACATGGGCTGCATGACCTCGATGATGACGGCCTGCATGACCATGGGCGAGGCCTGCGCGGCCGAGTGCATGATGCACGCCGAGATGTCCGAGCACTGCCGCATCTGCGCGTCGGCGTGCACGGCCATGGTCGAGGCGTGCCGCTCGGCGATGGCCTCGATGTCTAGCTGACGACGGGGCGCGCGGAGTACCACGCACCGCCGAGGGCGACGACCTCCGCGACCAGGTGCACAGCGACGGGCTCGCCCGTCGCGGGCACCGCGCTGGTCGCCAGCACGGACACGCCGCCGTCCAGCAGGGCCACGGTGATCGTGCCGGGCTCCTGGGCTGCCACCAGCCCGTCGCGCCAGGCGCTGGGCGAGGCCGCGGCGACGGCCTCCTGGATCGGCAACAGGTTGATGCGGGTGCGGTTCGGCACGGTCTGCTCCATCGGTGGTCTCGCGAGGTGTGTCCGGGTGGTCCGGGACCGACGCCGCAGGGTTGACCTGGAACGTTCGATCACGGGCTGCGCCGCGGTGCGGCACGGGGGTCCCCCTGGCGAGCTCGTCAGAGCTGCGGGGACCGCGACGACTGGGTCGTCAGCGACACATTCGACAGAGACACCGGCGCATCGAGGGCACGGCGACGGATCCCGCGTGGAGCGGGGTCACGGGCACGGGCCGGGCGACGGGCATGCGACGAGTGTGAGACGACGTCCACATGCTGTCAAGGCATCTCACCTGGCGGACGCTCCCTGTCTCGCCGCTCATCCGGACGCAGAACGTCCGGAACCGGTCCTACGGTCGGGAGCATGACGACGACGATCCCCTGGGAACCGCCCCTCGCAAGCACCGAGCTCGACCACCTCGTCGGCGCGCTCGACCGGCTGCGCACGACGTTCCGCTGGAAGGCCGACGGCCTCGACAGCGCCGGCCTCGCCCAGCACGTGGGGGCCTCGGCCCTCACCCTCGGCGGGCTCCTGAAGCACCTCGCCGCGGTCGAGGACACCACGTTCAGCTGGAAGCTCGCCGGGCAGCACCCCGGACCGATGTGGGACCCCGCGAGCTGGGCAGAGAACGAGACCGAGATCCTCTCGGCCGTGCACGACACGCCCGAGCAGCTCTACGCGGCATGGGACGACGCCGTCGCACGGTCGCGTGCCCGGCTCGACGCCGCGCTGGCCGAGGGCGGCCTGGACCAGGACGTCAACGACGGCGACGACCGCGGGAACCATGCCAGCCTGCGCCGCCTGCTCTTCGACCTGATCGAGGAGTACGGCCGGCACACCGGGCACGCCGACCTGCTGCGCGAGGTGGTCGACGGTCGCGTCGGCGAGGACCCGCCGAACGACTGGCGCCCGGTCTCCGGCTCCCCGCTCACCTGGATCAGGCGGAGCTGACCTCGTCGGTCGCCGCGAGCATGCGCCGGCCGAGGGTGCGCACGCACGCGCGCAGCTCGGGGCCGCCGAGCACCCGGAAGTCGACTGGGATCACCGCGAGCCTCTCCGCGTACCAGGGCGGGTTGCTCGTCGACCCCACCAGCCGCGACGTCGACCCGTCGACCGGCTCCACCCGGCCCAGGTCGTGCGGCAGCCACTGCTGCGCCCGGTGCGCCGGCACCTGCAGGAGCACCTCGACCTCGTACTCCCAGCCGACGGCCAGGTGCGCCTCGAGCTCCGCCACCGGGTCGAGGTCCTCGGGCGGCGTGAACGTCTCGTCGAGCAGCTCGACGCCCTCGACCCGGTCCACCCGGTACGCGCGGCGGGCGTCGGACGACAGCGAGTGGCACAGCAGGTACCAGCGGCCGTGCCGCACGACCACCGCCCACGGGTCCACCACGGTCTGCCACGCGTTGCCGCCCTCCGACCGGTACGCCACCCGGACGCGCCGATGGGCGGAGCAGGCCTGCACCAGCGTCGTCGCCGTCGTCGGGTCCGGCCGGGCAGCTCCGCGGTCGGGGGCCGGCGCGGTGGTCTCCCGGACCGCCTGCACGGGACCGGCCACCGCCGCAGGCAGCGACCGCACGATCTTGCTCAGGGCGGTACCCACCGGCTGCTCCGGGTCGTCGGCGTCGTGGTGCCCGTCCAGCACCGCCATGACCAGCGCCAACGCCTCGGCCGCCGTGAGCATGAGCGGCGGCGGCCGCAGCCCCCGGCCGATCCGGTAGCCCCCGTACGGTCCGCGCACCGACTCGATGGGGATCTCCGCCTCGCGCAGAGTGGCGACGTAGCGTCGCGCGGCGCGGTCCGAGACGCCGAGCCTGTCGGCCAGCCGGTCGGCGGTGATGCCGGGGCTGGCCTGGATGAGCCCGAGCGTCAGCAGTGCGCGGGCCGTGGGGTTCTGGTCGCCGCTCATGCGAAGCCTCTGGTTCCGGACTGGTTCCGGACGGCCTTCGTCCGGAACCGAAACCTAGCGCGCCTAGACCCGCCGGCCGAGCCGGGACCGCCATCCGCCACGGCCCGGAGCAGCGTCACCGTCGGGTGCGTGCCCGTCGACGGTCACCTCCGGCCCCGACGCGGGAGTCTCGGGCCCGGGCAGGGCGTCGTTCGAGCCACCCGACGAGGGGATCCGGCGGATCAGCTGCCGGGCCATGGAGTGCACGAGGTCGGGGTCCTGCGTGAGCACGATCTCCACCTCACGGCCCGGGTCTGCACGGTCGGACCGGGCGAGCACCGCGAACGCGCCCGCCTCGCTGAGCACGATGAGGAAGCGGTCGGCGGCCAACGGGTCGTCACGGCGCACCCGGACCCCGCGCAACCCCGGCAGCGGCTCCTGCGGCAGGCCGGTGCCGAACAGCACGAGGAGCAGCGGCATCGTCGCGGGCGCGGGAAAACCCTCCGCCGACGACTCGTCGGGCTGGTCGCTGCGTCCGCCACCCGCGAGGATCACGGGCGCTGCGCCCGGGGTCAGTGCGGTCCGGTAGACCGCCTGCATGAGCCGGCTCAGGTTCGCCTCCGACGCCCGCCGGTTCGGGGCGTCGGCCACGAGGTCGAACGGCGAGGCGAACGGCGCGTCCACGTCGGCGCGCGCGAGCATCGGCACGACCGTCCGCGGCGCGGGGAGACGCTCCGTGATCGCGGTCGCGTCGCCGAGATGGGAGCCGCGGCCGTACGTCGCGCCGAGCGCGCGCGCCCACTGGAGGTCGGCCTCGCTCTCCACGCCCTCGACCAGCAGCGCCGCTCCCGTGAGCTCGACCTGCTGAAGCACGGCGAGGGTGATGGCCGCGGCGTCGTCGTCGGTGCGCTGGACCAGGAGGCGCAGGTCGAGGGTGATCAGGTCGGCACCGACCACCGGGAGCAGGGCGAGCGGCGCGCGACTCGCCCCCACGTCCTCGATCGCGATGCCCCACCCGACGTTGACGGCGCGGTCGGCGGCGGCGAGGAGCCCGCCGGGGTCGAGGGCCAGCTCGCGCTCGTTGATCCCGACGAAGACCCGCAGCCGTGACTCGGCGACCGACACGATGCCCGCCAGGTCGAGCGGGCACGGGACCGCGAGCGCCTCGGGCTCCATCGTGACGAACAGCGACATCGAGGGAGGAAGCTCGGCCGCGAGGAAGGCGCGGAAGGCCATGGCCCGGCACACCCAGTCGAGCTCCCCGGTCCGGCCGTCGACAGCAGCGGCCGCGAACAGGTCCGCCGGCAGGTGCAACGGCGAGCCGTCCGGGCCGTGCGCGGAGGCCTTCAGCCCCACGACGTCGCCGGTGGCGAGCTCGATCACCGGGTGGAACCGCACCGTGACGGCACGATCGTCGAGGATGCGCGCGAGCTCGGCGGAGAGGTCGCAGGAGCCGTCGCCCGCGGTGTGCGCACGGGGACTCGCCGAGGTGCTCGACTGCATGGGGGCTCCCTGATCGGCCGCGTCCGAAAGGAGGCGTCACAGGACCTCATCGGCTCGGACCAGCGATTCGTGAGCGCGTGACGGAAGTCCAGGGCTCCTCGTCGTGGTCAGTGGTCCCACTCGGCGGGCAGGAGGCTGAGCTCGGCGTCACCGCTCGTGATGAGGGCGAGGATTCCCTCAGCGACGTGCTCGGCGGTGTGGGGGGTGGGCCGCCATCCGGAGCTCTCCTCGTGAGGTGCGGCGCCCCGCATGTTCTCGTAGAGCTCGGTGTCGGTCACGAACGGGTAGATCGTGGAGACCGTGATGCCGTCATCCTTGAGCTCGTTGCGGGCGACCGCGGACAGCTGGTTCAGGCCCGACTTGCTCGACGAGTACGTCGCGGAGCCGGGAACGGCCATCAGTGTCACGCCGGAGCTGACGTTGACGATGGCGCTCTCGCCCTGCTCACGCAGCACGGGGATGGACGCCTGCATGACGATCAGAGGTGCGACCATGTTCAGGTCGACGATCGCGCGGAAGTCCTCCACGTCGACGTCCGCGATCGCTCCCGTCATCGCCTGTCCGGCGTTGTTGATCAGCACGTCGATCCCACCGAACGCTTCGACTGCGGTGTCGACCGCGTGACGCACCTGCGCCGCGTCGGTGACGTCCGCGCGGACGGCGATCGCCACGTCCCCGAGCTCACCGGCGAGAGCGGTGATGCGGTCCTCACGCCGCGCGACCAGCACCACCTTCGCGCCCGCCGCGGCGGCCGCGCGGGCGGTGGCGGCGCCGATCCCTGAGGACGCTCCGGTGACGAGGACGACCTTGCCGTTGATGTCCATCTCGTACTGCTTCCTGTAGTCAGTGGATGCGTGGTGGCTGTGGAGGGCCTAGGCCGGTGGTCGCGTGCCGTCGATGAGCATCTGCGCGTATCTCTCCCAGAGCGCCGGCTGGGTGTCGCGGGTCAGGTCGGCGACCGAGCCGACCATCGCTGACAGCAGGCACAGGTCCTGGATCGTGAACCCGTCGCGCAGGGAGCCCGCAGCCTGTGCGGACACGATCAGCGGCTGGACTCTCGGGCCCAGCTGGGCGGCGAGCTCCTCGGCGAACCGCGCGCTCTGGTTCGCGCGCATGAGCACCGGCACCACTCCCCTGTCCGTGGCGTGAGCCTCCATGACCGAGTACAGGTACGTGTCGAACGCCGCCGGCGCGTCGCCGATGCCCGCGGCGTGGTCGGCGAGCTCGATCAGCTGGTCGAGCTTTGCCTGGAACAGGGCATCCAGCAGAGCGTCGCGGTTGGGGAAGTTCCGATAGACGGTCGCGACGCCCACCCCCGCGGCGTGGGCGACGTCGTTCAGGGTCGCTTCGACGCCCTGCTCGGAGAGCAGGCGGGCGCCTGCGATGAGGACGCGCTGCCGGTTGAACGCAGCATCCGAACGCATCGTCGGCGCGGGCGAAGGTGAGGAAGCCATGCTGGGACCGTAGCACGAAGCGGATGTGGAACTCCGCTTCCGGTTGTGCAGCCGCTCCGGCTTCGGTGGGGACCGACCTGCGGCCGCGGAGGCACGCAGCACGCTTGAATGGGTCATGGCCCCGGAACACTCACCCGCCGTGGAGCTCGAGGTCGGGTCCCGCACCGTGCGGATCTCCAACCCCGACCGCGTCTACTTCCCCGCCAGCGGGGCGACCAAGCTCGACCTCGCCCACTACTACCTCGCCGTGGGTGACGGGATCGTGCGCGCGCTGCGGGAACGCCCGTGCATGCTGCACCGCTACCCGACGGGCGTCGCCGGGGAGAAGGTGCACCAGAAGCGGCTGCCGCGGGGCGCACCGCCGTGGATGGAGACGGTAGAGGTCTACTTCCCGCGCTACGGCCGCACGGCCGACGAGCTGTGCGTGACCGAGCTGGCCCACGTGATCTGGGCGGTGCAGATGTCGACCGTCGAGTTCCACCCGTGGAACAGTCGCCGGGCCGCCACCGAGCACCCTGACGAGTGGCGCATCGACCTGGACCCGATGCCGGACTGCCCCTTCGACCGGGTGCGGCGAGTAGCGCACGTGGCTCGGGAGGTCCTGGACGAGCTGGGCGCAGTCGGCTGGCCGAAGACCTCGGGCGGCTCAGGCCTGCACGTCTACGTCCGGATCGCGCCCGAGCACGAGTTCGCGGACGTGAGACGAGCAGCGCTCGCCTTCGCGCGGGAGGTGGAGCGCCGAGCACCGGGAGACGTCACCACCACGTGGTGGCGGCGCGACCGGGACCCCTCGCTCGTGTTCGTCGACTACAACCAGAACGCCCGCGACCACACGATCGCCTCGGCCTACTCGGTGCGCGGAACACCGGAGGCCACCGTCTCGACGCCTCTGCGCTGGGACGAGATCGACGACGTCGATCCCCGCGACTGCACGCTGCGCACGGTCCCCGCACGCTATGCCGAGCTCGGCGATCTCCATGCCGGGATCGATGACGCGGTGTTCGACCTGGCGCCGCTGCTGCGCTGGGCCGAGCGCGATGAACGCGAGGGCGCCCCGGAACCTCCAGACGACGGCGGGTGAGCTCGGACGCGGACCCGTCTCCGCCGACGGTCGATCGGCCACATGACGAAGGCCCGGACCATCAGGTCCGGGCCTTCGTCTTCTGTGTAGCGGGGGCAGGATTTGAACCTGCGACCTCTGGGTTATGAGCCGGGCGCAAGGGTGGTAGCGCCGCAGATCACGTAGGATGCAAGAATGCATCCGTGCAGGTCAGATGCCTTTTCTTGTTCGACGACGTCCGTCCAGGGTCGGGGTCGTCCGGCAACGTCTGCCCACATTCTGCCCACATCGGGGTGGCCATGGCGTGGGTGACCGAGCGGCTCGCGGACGACGGATCAACCCGGTACCAAGGGCGGTATCGCGACCCGTTCGGGCTCAAGCAGACCGTCGGCACGTTCACGACGGAGCGAACCGCCTTGCGTGCAGCCACGAAGGCAGAAGGCTCTGTCGCGGACGGCTCGTGGATCGACCCGCGCGCCGGTCGGATCACGTTTGCCGAGTACGCCATGGACGTCTGGCTGCCGGCCCGGCATCTCGAGGTGACGACGCGAGCCGGCTATCTCTCCTACCTTCGAAACCACTTCGTACCGTTCTTCGGGGCCATGCCCATCTCGCGGATCATGCCGTCGACCGTGCAGGCGTGGATCAGCGTCGCCGTCGACAAGGGCTTGTCCCCGAGGTCGATCGGCAAGTATCACGTGATGCTGCACTCGGTCTTCGCCCGCGCTGTGCGCGACCGCCTGCTCGCATTCAACCCGTGCGAGGACACCGAGCTGCCGAAGGTCGTCGCGAGGAAGGGGCGCACCCTCACGCCCGAGGAGTTCGCCTCGGTGCTTGACGAGATCCCGTCGCGGTTTCGAGCGCTCGTCATGACGGACATCGAAACCGGCCTCCGGTGGGGCGAGCTCGTCGCGCTGCGGCCCCGACACCTCAACTTCTTGCGCAAGACCGTGACCGTTGAGGAGACCATCGTCGAGGTGTCGCGGAAGGACTCGCCGACCGGCGAGCGGATGATCGTGAAGCCGTACCCGAAGAACGACGTGTCGCGAACGCTGCGTGTATCGCAGGACCTCTTGGACGTTCTGGCCGAGCGGATCGCGGAGCTCGGGCTCGGGCGGGACGACCTGCTCTTCCCATCTCGGGAGATCGCCGGGGGGCAGCCGTTGTCGCGTGCGACCTTCAACACGCGCTACTGGCGACCCGCCGTCCAGCGATCCGGCGTGGACTTCAACGTCCGGATGCACGACCTGCGACACGCGCACGCTTCGTGGCTACTAGCGGGCGGCGCGGACCTCAAGTCCGTGATGGAGCGGATGGGACACGCGCAGATCATGACGACTCAGAAGTACCTGCACACGCTGCCGGACGCGGATGACAAGGCGCTGGCTGCGTTCGAGTCGATTCGGTCGAGACCCGCTCGATAGCAGCCATGCACCCGGCCTTGCTGCCGCGACCACCTACCGCCCCTAGCTCTCGCAGACCACGCCGTCGCCGTCGCGGTCCTGGTACCAGTCGTACTCCGGGTCGACGCCCTGCGAGTAGTTCCCGTAACCGGCTGCGACCGCTTCCTTGCATGTCCCGAACTGCGGGTCGGCCGCCGGCACCGGAGGCACAACGGGCGCAGGCTCTTCGGCTGCAGGAGCCTCAGCCGGCAGCTCGACGACTGGGACCGGCTCGGCCTCGGCCGGCTGGGTCTGGATCGGCTCCGGCGCCGCGACGGTCTCCTCAACCACGGGGGCCGGGGTTGGCTCGTCGACAGGGCTTTCCTCGCATCCGGCGAGCAGCACTGCACACACCGCTAGCGCGAGACTCGCAGCCCTTGTCCTCATGGCTCTGCATCGCCACGGACGACCGCCGACTTGAGAGATTCGACCCGCGCCGCTGCGGGACTACCTATCCGTTCCGTCAGCGCGCCGTTGCGTGGAGGCGGTAGCGCCTGTACTGCTCGGTCTGGAATCTGCGCGGGTCCTAGCGACGAACGTCTCGAGTGCGTCGATTGGCACCTTGTGGAGTCGGCCGATATGGATGGACTCAACCTGGCCGGATCCAAGGAGCTCGTACATGAGGCTGCGGCCAACGCCGAGGCGCCTGGCGGCCTCGACGACCGTCAGCAGGATGCGGTCATCGGGCTCCATGCTCACGTTGATGACGTGCTCCTCCACGGTCGCCTTCCGACCGCGACGACTGCTCGCAGCAGCTACGCGGACGAGTTGCGTGGGTGCGGACATCTGCGGACCTCCTCGTTCGTGCTGGGATGCCAACGGTCCTCCCTTCCGATAGACCGCTTGATGACGGGCTGCCTGACCTCGGCACTTACTGCGCTCTACATCGCGATGACGCCGCAGTAACGGGTACGCCGCGCGGAAGCAGAGCTGCTGCGTCCGCTGACGCGACGGTGACGTCGCCACCCCGTCCGGGTCGTCATCGCCATGTCTATCGCTCGTGAGGAACGTCGCCGGTGATCCAGGACATCGGAGGCGATGATGACGGCCAACAAGAGCGATCCCGGCGAGCAGGCCGAGCCGGTTAGGCGAACGAAGGCGTGCCTCCTGCGCATGCTGGAGTCGATTGACCAAGAAGGGTGGGACGGTCCGACGGGGACGCAACTGCTGCAGTTCGTCCGTGTCGACCTCGCCCGTCCGCTCGCAATCGATGCCGGGCTGCGCGGGCTGGCCGCCTCTCAGGGCGAAGCGTCGGCGTGGCAGGCAGCGTGGATCGCGATGACGCGACCCGGGCTGCGCGACGCGAAGTCTCCATGGGGCGTCATCTGGCGCGCCGCCCAGCGCGCGGCACTGGGCGAGGTCCTGTCGGCGAGGTATGGAAAGGACGAGCGCCGCGCGTTGGAAGTCTGGGCCGCCCACGCCGACCGACGGACGCTCGCGCCGGTGAGTCTCGACTCTCTCAGGACAACCGGGTGGGACTCGACGGCCCTACTTTCGCCTGCGGAGTCGGTCGATCTAGACGACGTCATCGCATCGGCTGGACACGCCCTGGTCGACGTCGGTTGGTCGAAGCAGGATGCGGTGCGAATAGTCGCGGCCGTGACCGAGCTCCCCGACGCGGCCACGGATCCGCGTAGCGGAGCCCTTGGATGGCGAAGGATGGCGACCACGCTCGGCGTTCCTCCGTGGCAAGCCCGCCGGCTCTGCGTTGTTCTGCGGGGGACGACGTCGTGGCGCGGTTTGTTCGCCAGGATCATCACCGAGGGTCCCGGAGCTAGCCGCTCTCCGGCGATGCTCGCGGCCCTCCGGTCGACTCGCGTCCGCAACCATCGCTCGCCCGTCCTGGCTGCTGAACGTGCTGTTGCCACCCAGGCTCATCAACAGCACGCTCCACGCTGAAGTCTGTCCACAGATCACACGGTGACGGCACGCGTCTTGCTCCATATCGTGCATACCTGCATGTATGGGCGATGTCAGAGTCACGAAGTGCGCGCACAGAAGGGGGTGCGCAGTTGACTCGTCTGGGTGTCCAATGGGCGTTCCGACGCTGTCGTCGAGCGGTTCTCGCGTGAGCGGGCGCCGCACAGGGGCGGGTGTTTGCCGATGAGAAGTCGACAGATCACCAAGGGGGCCGCGACTGCCGCAGGGCTGATCGTCGTCGCGACCCTTCTCGGCGCGTGCACGGAGCCCGACCAGACTCAGACGCCCAAGCCGTCGAACTCCTCTGTCGCGCCGACCCTGACACCAAGTTCCACCCCGTCGGTCGACCCGACGATCGCTGCGGCGGAGGCCGCGATTCTCGAGGCGTACCAGGGCTACTGGGACGCGAAGGTGGCGGCGTTCGCCGATCCGACGAAGGACCCGGGTCCAGAGCTCGAGCAGTTCGCCGTCGACAAGGCATTCGCCGACGTAGCCTCAAGCGTCTTCACGTTCCGCGACTCAGCTATCCACGTCAACGGCCGACCGGTTCTGACGCCGACCGTCTCGAACATCGTCGTCGGGAGCGAAGGCACCGCCACGATCACCGATTGCGTCGACGGCACGAACTGGCAGCCCGTGTACACGTCGACTGGCGAGTCGGCCGCGGCGCCGGGTCAGGCACAGAAGCTGCTGACCACGTCGACCGCCTACTTCTACGTCGACCATTGGACGATCCGAACCTCCAACGTCGACCGGAGTGCGCCGTGCTGACGGCTCTCGTCGGTCTTGCCATCCTCGGCACCAGCGTCGGCGGGATGCCCGGCGGAGTGACCTGTGCACCCAACACGACGTTCTGCGTGATCGAAGTCCAGAACCCGGGTCAGCCCGGCACTCCGACCGACCCCGGCGGGGTGGGCAGTTCGGTCCGTCACTGCACTGTGTCGAGCACCGGCAGGGAGGTCCCGTGCCAGGGGCCACTGGGGTGGTTCAACGACGGCGACGACTGCTACTGGCGCAAGCTCGAGCACCAGCCGGCCGAGACCGACGTCATCTGGGGAGGGCGCTATCCGGAAGGCGCCATCTACGCGGTCTCGTGCGCCGCCACCCATCCAGGCGGGACCGACGGTTGGGTGTGGGCCCCAACCGAGCCGCCCGGTTACGGCAGCACGGCCGTCTCGCCCGCTCAGCTGGCGCAGGAGGCGGTAGCGCACCTCGGTCTGACCGGGCCGGCGATCCGGATGACGATCGAGGGCGACGAGATGGGCTTGGTCGGGGTTCCGTTGTGGTTGTGGACCGAGGTCGGTCCGACGACGTGGGGCCCGAACTCGGCGACCGCCTCGGTCCCGGGGTTGTCCGTGACGGCCACGGCGCAGGCCCGGCAGATCGTCTGGGACATGGGCGACGGACGTACTGAGACTTGCAAGAACGCTGGCACGCCGTACTACACGGGCGGAGTCACGTCGCCTACGTGCCAGCACATCTACGAGCAGTCCTCTGCCGGGCAGGCCCATGAGGCATTCCCGGTCACCGCAACGACGACGTGGGACGTGACGTGGACCGGCGGTGGCGCCTCGGGTGCACTGACGGTCACACGGCAGTCGACGGCGAGCGTGCGCATCGGCGAGATGCAGGTGCTCATCACCCAGGAGTAGTTACCGGCGGCGCGCCCGCCTGCAGGGGGAGGTTGCCATGACGGCAACGAGTGAGACGACCAAGCTCAATGGATCGCCGGCACGCGCCGAGCTGCGGGCTCCGAACGTTGCCCCTCCTCGGGGGAGGCGCCGTCCGGCGTTCGTGATCGCGGGTATCGCGATGGTGGTGATCGGTGCCCTCGCGGCCGTCTGGTTGGTCTCCAGTACGGGACACCGCACCGACGTGGTCGCACTGGCACGAGACGTTCCCTACGGGGCGACGATCACCGCCGACGACCTGACGACGACGGCCGTCTCAGTCGACTCGACCGTGCCAACTGTCCCTGCCAGTGAGGCTCGCGACGTCGTCGGTCAGATCGCCGGACGCGCGCTGTCGGAAGGGTCGCTCCTTGCTCGGTCAGACGTCACGTCGGACGGCATCGTGGGACCTGGGGAAGTACTGGTCCCGCTGCCACTGACGGTAGAACGGGTGCCAGCGGGCGGGCTGGCGGCGGGTGAGGACGTGCTGGTCGTCGATGCTCCACCTCAGGGCGCCGATCCGGTGGTCGGCACGCCCCAGTCGTTCCGGGCCACGGTCGCGCGGGTGGGAGTACCGGACATCAACGGCCTCATCGTGGCAGATCTGGTCGCCGACGCCGCGGACGGGCGGGCCCTCGCTACCCGGGCCGCGACCGGCCGGTTCGCCATCGTCGTGCTCCCCGCCGAGGAGTCGAAGTGAGCATGCTCGCGGTGTGCTCCGCGCACGGCGCACCTGGGGCAACGACTACGGCGCTCGCGATGGCGTGGTCGTGGCCACTCGCCCATCCCAGTCGCCGCGTTCTGCTCGTGGACGCGGATCCCGCCGGGTCGGGGCTGCTCACCGGACTTTTTCAGGCTGGAGTGGCACACACGGTGGGGATCCTCGCGATCGCCGCGCGACGGGCACCGGTGACCGCCGAGTACGTCGTCGAGTGCGCCGTGGCGCTCGACGCGAACTCCGCACGGATGGTCGTCCCCGGCATCGCCGAACCGCTGCAGGGCCGGCCACTGGCCGGCACCTGGAACGCGCTCCGAGAGGCAGCCCGCGAGCTCGGCCAGCTCGGCGTCGACGTGGTGGTCGACATCGGGCGGCTGGGTCACCGGTACGAGCCCACACCCATGATCGACGAGGCCGACCTCGTCGCCGTCGTCCTGCGCGGTGATCTCGCCTCAGTAGTGCCGGCCGCGGCAGCCGTGCGCGCGTTGCGCGCAGCTCGCTCGGGTCGAGTGGCTCCCGTGGCGCTCGTGATCGGTGGCGGCTACTCCCCCGCCGAGATCAGCGAAGCTCTTGACGTGTCGAGCACCCTGTCGGTGGCGCGCGACGATTGGGCAGCAACCGCCCTCAGTTCTGGCGTCGCCAGCGGGTGGCGCTTCGACCGCTCACCCCTGCTGCGCTCGGCGCGCAGCGTCGTCGAGCGCCTCTCGCAACTCGCACCAGACCCCCGGCCGGCGGTGCTCTCGTGACCGGCCTCGGCGAGTCCACCCGAGAGTGGGTTCCGCACACCCGGTCGAACGGGTTCGGCCCGTCGGGAATTCACCTGGGTACCGCCACCGGCCCTGTGCTGCCCGCACCCGATCTGGTGATCGTTCGGGAGGTACGCCGGGCTGTCGCGGATCGCCTGGCCGAACGCCTCCAGGCGCAGCACGTCGACTCCCCCGACGCCCGACGCGAGCTGGCCCGTTCCCTTGTCGCGGCGGAGTTGTCTGAGCGTGGACGGGAACGGGTGCGTCGCGGGGAAGACCCGTGGTCGATCGATCTGGAGATGGTCACCTCACGCGCTGTGATGGCCGCGCTCTTCGGGTTGGGCCGTCTCCAGCCGCTGATCGACGACCCGACCGTGGAGAACATCGAGGTCGACGGGCACGACAGCGTCTGGGTGTCCTACGCCGACGGCCGTGACGAACGCGTCCCGCCCGTCGCGGACTCAGACTCCGAGCTCATCGAGATCCTGCAGCTGCTCGCCGCCCGCACTGGCAACGCCGAGCGAACCTTCTCCTCTGCCCACCCGGCCCTGCATCTGCGACTCGAGGACGGGTCACGGCTCGCGGCGGTGGCGTGGACGACCCCGAAGCCCCATGTCGTGATCCGTCGCCACCGGGTCCGCGACATCGACCTCGACGACCTCATCGACCTGGGCACCCTCGACACCGTGCTCGCGCAGTTCCTGCGGGCGGCCGTCCGAGCGGGCAAGAACATCGTGGTCACCGGGTTGCAGAACGCGGGCAAGACGACCTTGATCCGCGCCTTGGCCAACGAGTTCGCCCCGATGGAGCGGTTCGCCACCATCGAGAAGGAGTACGAGCTCCACCTGCACGACCTCCCCGATCGCCACCCCCGCGTGGTCGCTCTGGAAGCGCGGGAAGGGTCCGCTGAGAAGGACACCGCCGGCCGGCGGGCAGGAGAGATCACCTTGTCGGATCTCGTCGTAGATGCGCTGCGGCTGAACCTGCGGCGAATCATCGTCGGCGAGGTCCGCGGCCCCGAGGTCCTGCCGATGCTCGAGGCGATGTCGACGGGGGACGGATCGCTGTGCACACTGCACTCACGCTCAGCCCAGCACGCCGTCGACCGGATAGTCACTCTGTGCCTGTCGGCGGGGGTCTCGATGACCGACGCATTCGCCTACCGGCTCCTGGCCGGGTCGGTCGACCTGTTCGTCCATATCGAGCTCGTCGACGAGACAGCGACAGGCGGGCGCCGACAGCGGTTCGTGTCTCAGGTCGTGGAGATCGCCGGCCTCGGTGAGGGCAACCGGCCGGCGACCACCACGGTGTTCGGCCCCGGCCCCGACGGGCGTGCAGTACCCCAGCATCGCGCGCAATGCCTCCCCGATCTGGCGCGGGCCGGGTTCGACCCGTCGCTGCTGGACTACCGAGCTGGCACGTGGGCAGACCTGCGGGACGGAGGACGGCGATGACCCCGATGCTCGCTGCCCTCATCGGCGCGCTCGTGGTCGGCGGCGTGCTCGTCGCGGCGATGGGGCTGCGTCGCTCGCAGCCCGCACAGCCGAAGCCCAAGCACCCTCGGAGCCGCCCCGTGGAGGGCTGGTGGGGACGGTGGCGGTGGCTGGTCGCCGCTGCAGCCGGACTGCTTGCCTGGGCGATCACCCGCTGGCCCGTGGCCGCCGTGATCGTGCTCGCGGCGGTCGTCGGTCTGCCCTACCTGCTTGGGTCGGCGAAGGTCGCGGCCCGAGCGATCGACCGGGTCGAGGCCATCGAAGAATGGACCCGGCGCCTCGCCGATGTGCTGGCCACAGGCGTTGGCCTCGAGCAGGGCCTTCTCGTCTCGGCCAGCACCTGCCCGCCACAACTGACCAAAGAAGTGGGTGCGTTGGTGGCGCGGATCTCCGCACGCTGGCCGACCGACCAGGCGCTGCGGGCGTTCGCCTCTGACCTGAACGACGCGGCTGGCGACTTCGTCGTCGCGTCCCTGCTGCTCGCGTCCCGGCGCCGAGGACCCGGGCTGAGCGGTGCGCTCACGGCTGTGGCTGGGTCCGTGGCTGATGAGGTGGGTGCGCGGCGCAAGGTCGAAGCCGAACGTGCGCGACCCCGTTCCACCGCCCGCCTGGTCACGCTCATCACGCTCGGCGTCGCCGGGTTGTTGATGCTGAACGGTTCCTTTCTGCAGCCCTACGGGGACGGGCTGGGCCAGCTCGTTCTCGCGGCGATCGCGGCCGCATTCGCCGGGTGCCTGCTGTGGGTTCGGGCGCTGACCCTGACCCCGCCGGTGCCCCGGTTCCTGACTGCGCCTGAATCCGGGGGCGCGTTATGACGGTGTGGGTTGTGCTGCTCGTCGGGGCGATGGTCGGCGCCGGACTCGTCGTCATCGCGGCCGGGCTCGCACCAGCCCGCCCCGACCTCGCAGCGGCGGTCGAGAGGCTTCTTCCCTCCGCGGGTGGGAGTCGCGCCAGCGACCCGACCCGCTTCGCGGGGCGGTGGGGCGCTGCCGGGCGAACGGTGCTGCCCCAGGCTGTGCAGACGTTCGGGCTGCGCCGCTACGCCGCCGACCTGCACATGCTTGCCCAGCAGCCCGAGGACCTCGCCGCCCGCAAGATCGGGTACGGACTCATCGGACTGCTCTTCCCGGCCATGCTGTCCGCACTCCCTCTTGCCGGCGGCACACAGCTGCCGCTCGCCGTTCCTGCTGTCGCGGGGCTGGCCCTGGGTGGCGTGCTCTTCATGCTCCCGGACCTCAACCTGCGTACCGAGGCAGCCGCGGCCCGGGCATCCATGCGCGCGGCAACATGCGTATTCCTCGAGTTGGTCGCGATGGAGCGCATCGCCGACGCCGGACCCACCGAAGCTCTCGACCGCGCAGCCGCCATCGGCGGATCCGCCGAGTTCGCTCGCATCCGCGACGCACTCCTGCGTGCCGAGCTGGCCGGCGAACCCTCCTGGACCGGACTGAACCACCTCGCTCAGACCACGGGCGTCACCGAGCTCGGCGACGTGGCCGACATCATGCGCATCGCCGGTCAGGACGGCGCCGCCGTCTACGCCACGCTCCGCGCCCGTGCCTCGTCACTGCGCACGCAGCTGCTCACCACCGCGACCGCGAAGGCCAACGCCGCCTCCGAACACATGGTTGTGCCCGTCTCCTTGCTCGGCCTGTGCTTCATGGCCCTGCTCGGCTACCCCGCCTTCGTGCGGATCCTTCTGAGCTGAACGCCCTGACGATCGGAGAACGACATGGACACCCTCGTGATGCTGACCTTCCTCAACGGCTACATCACCAGCGCCCGACACCGGATTCGCGACCACTCCGGCGGCGACGCCGGAGCGTCCACCCTCGAGCTCGTCATCATCATCCTGGGCCTGATCGCCGTCGCCGGGGTCCTCGTCGTTGCCGTCACCGCGGCAGTGCAGCGCCGCGTCGACCAGATCACCTGACCATGCGTGACCATCGGGACACCGGATCGGCCAGCATCGAACTGGTCATCCTCTTCCCAGCCCTTCTGTTGCTGATCACCGCGATGATCCAGTACGCCCTCTGGTTCCACGCCCGATCCCTCGCACTGGCCGCAGCCCAAGAGGGCGTCGCGATCGCTCGCTCCTACGGCGCTAGCCCCGAGGCAGGCCGGGAGACCGCGCTGGCGTTCATCCGTGACCACGGTGCCGACACCCTGACCGAGGCGACCGCGGTCGCGTCTATCCCTGGCCCCGAACACGTGCAGGTCGTCGTATCCGGGCGGTCATTGTCGGTGCTTCCTGGTGCAGCGGGGATCCGGGTGACGCAGTCGGCCGACGGCCCGCTGGAACGCTTCACCACGGCAGGCGCCCCATGAATTGGTCGTGGCTGCGTGCCGACGAGCGTGGATCGATCACCGTCGAGCTCGCGATCCTCACCCCGGTCCTGATCCTGTTGCTTGGTGCCCTCGTGCTCGCCGGGCGGATCCAGACCTCGGCGAGCAGTGTCGAGCAGGCGGCCAGGTCGGCCGCCCGCGACGCGTCACTCGCCCGCACCCCCGACGCGGCTCGGGCGGCGGCTGTCGCCGCGGCCGCCCGCGAGTTGGCGACGACGGCCTGTGCCGCAACCACTGTCGACGTGGACACCTCCGGTTTCTCGACCCGTATCGGTCAGGACGGAATCGTGACCGCGACCGTCAGCTGCACCGTGAGCATCGCCGACCTCGCGGTCCCCGGACTGCCCGGCGCACGCACGATCACCGCGCAGGCGACCTCACCACTGGACAGGTACCGCACCCGATGAACGCCCTCATCCACCGCCTACGAACACCCGCACCGACCGACCCGGAGTCGGGCTCGGTCACCGTGTTCGTCGCGATCAGCGTGCTCGGACTCCTTCTCCTGATCGGCCTCGTGGCAGACGGTGGCGCGAAGCTGCGCGCCACCCAACGCGCCGACTCGATCGCCGCCGAAGCCGCCCGCGCAGGCGGGCAAGCCCTCGACCTGCCCGGCGCCATCGCCGGATCCGGCGTGCGAGTGGACCGCAGCATCGCCGTCGCCGCCGCGACCACGTACCTACGCCAGAGCGGGCGGGACGGGACCGTGACGGTCAGTGACGACCGGACCCGCCTGGTCGTCACCGTCACCGCGACAGCCCCGACCGCGTTCCTCTCCCTCATCGGCATCACCAACCTGACCGTGACCGGGCACGCCGAAGCCTCACTCATCGAAGGCATCACCGGAGGTGGCACATGACCACAACCCGCACCCGCACCCACCGGGCCGCTGACCTGCTTCGCGCTCTGGGGGCTGCCGTCGTCCTGGTCCTCTTCGTCGTGGGCGCACCGATCGCGCTGATCGGCCTGGCACCGGTCCATCTGCCCGACGCCGTCCCGACCCTCGGCGAGCTCGGGGATGCCCTGACGTCTCCCGATGACGGATCGCTCCTCTTCGCGACGCTGGCCGTCATCGGCTGGGTCGCCTGGGCCGCGTTCACCCTCAGCGTCGTCATCGAAGTCGTCGCCGGTATGCGACGAATGACGGCGCCGTCGATCCCGCTGCTCGGGACGGCGCAACGTGCGGCGTCCGGGCTCCTGACCACCGCGGCGCTCCTCGTCACCCTCACGTCGACCACCGCCGGAGCATCACCCGCAGCAGCCGCGTCCTTCACCGTCGCCTCCGCGCAGCGGGCGGACGACGACGCCCCGATGACGAGCCGCACCCAGCAAGCAATGACGCCCCGCGTCACGCCCGACCTCGTTCAAGCCAATGACCCGGCGATGACGGACCACGCCACAACGCCACCAGCGGCCCCCCAACGCACGCCGTCCGTCACCGTGCAGCGCGGCGACACCCTGTGGGACCTCGCCGAGCGTCACCTCGGATCAGGAACCCGCTTCGCGGAGATCCGCGACCTCAACCTCGGACGACCCCAGGTGGACGGGCGCGCCCTGCAGGATGCCGACTGGATCTACCCGGGCTGGACCCTGCTCCTGCCCGCCGACGCCACCGGCACACCAGCACCCGACGCACCCACGACACCCGAACCATCCTCAACGACGGTCATCGTGCAACCCGGGGACTCCCTGTGGAGCATCGCAGGCCAGCACCTCGGTGACGGCGGACGCTTCACCGAACTCGCCGCCCTCAACCTCGGCCGAACCCAACCCGACGGGGCGACCATGACCGACCCGAACCTGATCCACGCCGGCTGGCACATCATCCTGCCCGGCGCCAGCAATGAGCCGAGCCTGACCGCCCCCGCCCCTTCGGCCGCGCCGTCACCGGCGCCGGCTCTCGTCGAGGATGTCGCGCCCTCTCCTAGCGAGTCGCTCACAGAGGTGACCCCGCAGCCCGGGCCTGAGCGAGAGGCGGCGGTCATACCTGTCCCGAAGACCGCCGAGCCGCGACCCTCCGGAGTGCACGCCGAGCGCAACACCAACCCCGCTTCGTACTTCGCCGGGTTCACCGCCCTCGCCGCGGCCGGCGTGATCGGCGAGATCACCCGCCGTCGGCACCTGCAACGCCGTGCCCGCCGCGTCGGCGAGTCGATACCGCTGCCCGAACCGGGGTCGCCCGAAGCGAGCACCGAAAGAGCACTGCGCTCGGCCCCAACCCCCGTCACCATCCCCCACATCCAGACCGCGCTGACCAACCTCGGATGCCGCTGCTACCAAGCAGAACGTGACCTGCCCCGCATGGGCGCGCTCACCCTCGACGAGCACACCGTGACCCTGCACCTGCTCGAGGACGACGCCGAGCCAGTCGCGCCGTTCACCACTCGCGGCGCGCGCACCTGGAGCGCCACCACGTCCGACATCGCAGCAGAAGCGCCGATCGAGGACAGCGAGCTGTGCGTCCCCTACCCCGCACTCGTCACCCTCGGGCACACCGAGGACGCCACCCTCATCCTCAACCTCGAAGCGGCCGGAACTCTGGCGATCGTGGGCGACCACGAGCAAGCCGAAGCCGTGCTGCGCGCCATGGTTGTGGAACTGGCGACGAGCGACCTCTCCGGCCAGCTTTGCGTTGAAGCCGACGAACGGTTCACCCAGCTCGCGGAGGCGTTCGACTTCGTCCGCCTGCACACCACCGACGACCCTGGTCCCGCGCGCTCTCGACACACCAGGCAGGTCGCCGACGTCATCGCCGACTCCGGGATCGACGACACCCTCCAGGCCCGCTCCGACCGCCTCCTCGAAGACACCTGGCTGCCCGTCATCTATGTCGAACACGAACCTAGGGCCTCGGCTCCCGCCACGCCTTGGTCCGCCACCATCCTCATCACCCGTGCACCTGTCGACGGAGCCTGGACGCTGGAACTCGATAGCCGTGGAACAGCAAGGCTGTCGCCACTCGGCATCAAGGTTCAGCCGCAACGGCTCGCGCCTGAGCAACTCGAGGTGATGCGCTCCCTACTCCTGACGTCTCTTCCTCCCTCGCTCGACGCGTCGCACCACCAGCAGCCCGATGCGACGGCCGACATCGCGGCGATGGCAGCGGTACGTCAGCCTGACGTCGTAGAGACGGACGGCGACACCGAACCGACGCTCCACATCAACGTGCTCGGCCCGATCCAGATAACCGGGCTCACCAATCCCCGTGCACCACTGAGTCCGCGCATGCAGGAGCTTCTCGTCTACCTCGCGCTGCGCGGACCAGCGTCCGGACCCGCACTAGACGAAGTGCTCTGGGCCGGAGCACGCGTGGCCCCCACGACACGCAACGCACTCATCTATCGGACGCGTGGTCGCGTCGGAGAGGACGTTCTACCTCGCCTCGAGGGCGAGTCAACATTTGCCCTGGGACCAGGAGCATCCACGGACTGGCTCCAGTTCCAGCGACGCCTGACCCGAGCACTCAATGGCCCGGATACCGAGCGCATCGACGCCCTCAGTTCAGCGCTCGAGCTCGTGCGCGACCGGCCGTTCCTCGGCATCGGCGGCGCCGACTACACCTGGGCTGATCACGACATCCAACAGATGATCTCCACCATCGCCGACGCCGCCCACGTCCTCGCCCGACTCCAGCTCGACGCCGGTCGACCCCGCGACGCTCTCCACACGGCGACTCTCGGACTCCTGGTCGAGCCCTACTCCGAGCAACTGCAGGACGACGCGATCAACGCCACGGAAGCCAGCGCCGGAGCGCAAGCAGCCCGGCACCTCCGTGAGCGCTTCAACGAACAACTAGTGCGCCTCGATCCTGAACTGTCCGCATAGCAGGGCTTGCTGCCGGAGCGGCGTCTCGCTGGGTTGCCGATTGCGGACGCCGCCCTGGCGGGTGGAGGTCTGGCGCGGCCACCACCCTCCCGGCCTCGGAGGTTTGCCGGTACGAGCGGCCTTCCCACTCGGAACCGGCGAAAGGGTCGCGCAAGCGCGCGGCACAACAATCCGACCGCTTCACCCACGGTCCACTCGATCCACGCCGCGCTGAGAACGACCGTCCGCGACCACCAGCTGCAGGACCGCACAAACCTCCAAGAGTGTGGATTCACGCTTACGGGGGTTCTTCGTCGCGGTGCGGCCTGCCAGCTCCGCAGCGCGCTACGGTCGAAAGAGGCACAACGTCGTGTCGAAGGCAACCGAGGAGTATCGCGATGCCGTACTACTGCGTAAATCGGAACGCCCAAAGCGGTACCGGGGACCACGAGGTGCACGACGTCAACTCGACAAAGGGGTGCCTACCCGACGTGGCTAGCAGGCTAGACCTCGGATTCCAGACGTCGTGTCGCGGGGCGGTTGTGGAGGCGAGGCGGCACTACGACGACGTCAATGGTTGCTACTGGTGCGCGAACGACTGCCACACAACTTAAGCAAGAGCGCTCGGGACGACCTAGATCACGTTGACGTCGCTGGACCGCTACGAGGCGATCGGCCAAACACCCCGAGTGTCCTCTGCCGCTGGGTCCAGAGCGGCGTCAGACGCAAACTGCTTCCACCCAGCGCGTGTGCGGCCTGCTCGGGTGCCGGTGAAACACATCCGGTGGTCCGTCCGGAGTCTTGACCCGACATAAGGGCAAGCCGGCGAGCATCTACGGGTCCACATTGCCCAGGAGCATCTTCGTCAGCGGGGTCCCGGCGCCGAAGAGAGCAGCGCCGAGAAGAGGTCAGCCCGGACTTCGGGGTTGCTCCATGCTTTGAGATTCACGATCCCAGTCTCCCGCCGCCCGCGCTTGCGGGCGCATCGCGCCGGATCAGGTGCGGGGTGCGTACATGATGACGGCGACGCCGAGCAGGCAGATGGCGGCGCCGATGACGTCCCAGCGGTCGGGCTGGAACTTGTCGACGGCCATTCCCCAGGCCAGCGAACCGGCCACGAAGATGCCCCCATATGCGGCCAGGATGCGCCCGAAGTTCGCGTCCGGCTGCAGAGTCGCGACGAACCCGTAGGCACCGAGCGCGACCACGCCGGCACCGATCCAGAGCACGCCGCGGTGCTCGCGCACGCCTTGCCAGATCAGCCAGGCGCCACCGATCTCGGCGACGGCTGCCACAGCGAACAGGAGCAGTGAGCGCAGCACGGTCATGGGAGCAGTCTCGCGCGCCGGGTCAGCTGGCGTCCGCGGTGCGCTCCACCGGCAGGCCCGCGGCGAACCAGTCCGCCTTCCCTCCGACGTAGACGCGGACGTCTGTGTAGCCGGCGCGGGTCAGCGCCGCGGCGGTCACCGTCGAGCGGCTGCACCCAGGCCCGGAGCAGTAGACGACCACGGTGCGGTGCAGGTCGGGGGCGATGCGGCCGGCGTCCCGGGCGGTGAGCTCGCCAGGGACGTTGACGGCGCCGGGCAAGTGCTCGGCGGCGTAGTGCGCGGCGGGCAAGGCCTCGAGGAGGGTGATGGTGCCCTCGCGCATCGCACGCACCAGCTCCTCGCGAGTGATGACGATGCTCATGGTCGGCCTCTCGGTGGGCTCGCGTGGGGTGCGGGTGGTGGCGGTCAGCAGCCGCCGCCGCACCCGCAGCCGGTGCCGCAACCGGTCGTCGCCGCCGCGGCCCGACGTCGGCGCACCCACATCGCGGCGCCGACCAGCACTGCGGCGACCGCGACCACGCCCAGGGCGACGGCCTCTCCGCCGGCAAGGAACGCCCCGACCCCTGCCGCGAGGCCGCCGGCGGCGATCAGCGGCAGGGAACACGCCACGGCACAGGCCACCGCGATGCCGATCCCGGCAAGGACGCCCTTCTTCGCCGGTGCCTTCGTGCTCGTCGCGTGGTGGTCGTGGATGGTCGGGGTGTTCATGGCTTCTCCTGGTGGTGTTCGAGCAGAGGGGATCCCGGCCGGAACCGTTTGAGGTGCCGGTCGAAGGGCGAGCAGTTTTCAGCCGGCGGTGCCGAACATGGCCGCGACGATGTCGGCGGCGTCCTCGGGTGCTCGGACCTCGAGGCGGACCTGCCCGGTGGTCATCTGCACGGTGAAGGTGAAGAAGGTGCAGCAGTCCTGCTCGGCAGCAGCGAGTCGAACAGCTTCCGCAATGAGCTCGGGCGAGGCCACGAACTGCAGAGCCATGCCGCCGGTGATCGGCTCGCGCCTCACCGCCCGGGCGACCAGGGCCCGCCAGTCGGAGATCCGGCCCGGCACCGAGCCGGCGTCCAGCGAGCACGCGAGTACCGGAACATCCGGCGCGGCGACGAGCGGAGCGCGGGTCAGCGGGACGAACGTGCGCCGGTCCGCCAGCGGTGCCGGCGCCGCAGTCGCGCACGGGCACCCCTCCCCGCACGGGCCCGAGGTCGGGGCGTCAGCAAGCCGCGCCGAGACGCCCTGCAGCTGGGCGGCGAGCGCCACGAGTTCGCCGATGCGCGTCTGGGTCTCGGCTAGACGCACGGCGACCATCTCCACGACCTGGTGCGCGACGCTCGAGCAGTCCTCGACGTCGTAGGCCTTCACCAGCTCGGCGACGTCGGTCAGCGGGATGCCGAGGTTCTTGGTCGCGGTGATGAACCGCAGCCGAGCGAGATCGGCGTCTTCGTAGGACCGGTACCCGTTGCCCCCTCGGGCGGGCTGCTCGACCAGGCCTATGTCCTCGTAGTAGCGCAGCGTCGTAGCCGGCACCCCGACCAGCTCGGCGACCTCAGCGATGCGGTAGCTCATACCGGGACCGTAAACCTTCGACTCGAGTCGAAGGTCAAGCCCTCGAGCACGCCCCCAAGCGGATCCCTGCCTGCCCGCGTGCGACCCCGGGCGGTGTCGAACTGCTGGCTGGATTGGCTGCAGTTGAGCGTCCCGCTTTGACCGAGTGCCCTCGACAGGACCTACGGGTCGAAGGACGGATGAGTGGTGCTGCGCCGTCGCAGAGCCGCTTCATGGTCTTCGACCGTGGTGGCGCGGTCGCGCTAAGTGGCGCCATAGCTTGACGGCAGAGAGCAGCAACAGCACCGCGAGGGCGGGGATCAGGACCAGGTGGGAACGATCCCGAGAAGCAGGGGCCCTACCAGCGCGCAGCGCAGTGATGACCACAGCCAGGCTGATCGCCTTGTTCATTATGACGGCCTGCAGAGTCAAGAATCCGAACAGACCGATCAACAGCGGCAACCGGAACTCTGCGCCACCCAGCTCGATCATCCCGCCAGGCAGACCGACCCCAGCTCCCGCCCCGAACGCCGCCGAGACCGATCGGCGCCAGCGGCCCACCCCTACCGAGCTGGACGCGTAGCCGGCACGGCCCGTAGTGGGCGGGGTCAGCGCTTGTCACGGCGTAACGGTAGCCGGGACACCCAGGACGCGTGCCGGCCGGACGAAGGTGGCAAGTCTGCCATCCTGCGCGGCGATGTGAGTCGTATCCGTGCGGCTAGGGGACGTTTCGCTACGGGGCCGTAGCGTATGATCAGTCGATGACCACCTCGTCCTTTGCTGTGCAGCGCGTCATCCCGCCGGTCGCTCCCTTCGACCTGATGAACCGGACGATGCGTTGGCTCCTGTCCTCTCCGCGCCGCGCCCGCCGGGTTGGAGAGCACCTGCTGGTGCTGCACCTCACGGGCCGCAGGTCCGGCCGCGTCCTCGACGTCCCGGTGGCTTACCGGCCGCAGGACGACGGTCGGCTGCTGGTGCTGACCAGCTCGGTGTGGCGGCTGAACCTGCGTGACACCTCTGCGGTCGAGGTGACGTGGCGGGCGCAGCGCAGGTCCGCGACCGCCGAGCTGGTCGAGGACCCGCAGTCGGTCGCAGAGGTCTACGCGACGCTGATCGACAGCGTCGGACGGGGCAAGGCGGCGCGCCAGCTGGGGGTGCGGGTCAACGTCGACCGGGCGCCATCGCATGACGAGCTCATTCAGGCGGTCGTGCGCGATGGGTTGTCGCTGGTGTATCTGCGTGTGGGCGAGGTTCGCTGATGTCGGGGCCGGTGCTGGTGGTCGGGGCGAGCGGCAATATCGGGGGGTCAGTCGCTCGGGCCTTGATCCATGCCGGGATCCCCGTGCGGGCGGCCGGCACCGACCCCGCCGCTGTTGCACGAGCGCTGCCGGGCGCGCAGAGCGTCCACCTTGACCTGCTCGACCCGACCACGTTCGCGCCGGCTCTCCAGGGCGCCGATGGCTTGTTCCTGGTCCGCCCGCCGGCGATCGCGAAGGTCGGCCCGACGCTCAACGCGCTGCTCGACGCGGCCGCGCGGGCACAGGTCGGACACGTCGTGTTCTCCTCGGTCACGGGCGCGGACACCAACCGGGTGGTGCCGCACCACCGGGTCGAGACGCACCTGGCGGGCTCGAGCCTGTCCTGGACGATCCTGCGGCCCGGGTTCTTCGCGCAGAACCTCGCCGACGCGTACCGCACCGACATCGTGCGCGACGACCGAATCATCCTGCCGTCTGGGCAGGGCCGGGCCGCGTTCATCGACGTGCGCGACATCGGCGACGTCGCCGCGCTGGTCTTCGCGGACCCTGTCACCCACCGCGGTGCCGGGTACACGCTGACCGGCCCGCAGGCACTGGACTTCGAGCAGGTCGCGGCGCTGCTGAGCGACGAGCTGGGTCGACGCATCCGCTACGAGCCGACAACCGCCCTTCGCTATCTTCGGCACGTGCACTCCCAGGGAAGGCCATGGGTGCAGGCAGTGGTGCAGACCGTCCTGCACACCGGTCTGCGCCGCGGCCAGGCCGAGAGGGTCGACCCCACACTCGAGCGACTGCTCGGCCGCTCGGGTCGCACCCTGACCCAGTACGTCCACGACAACCGCGACCTGTGGGCGACCGCGTCATGACCACAGCCGCGGCGGCCGCTCCCCGGCTCGATCCCCGCGTCGCCCGCTCGCGGGCGGCCGTCCTGACAGCCACGGTCCAGCTCCTGATCGAGCGCGGCATCGCCGGCGCGACCGTGGAGGCCGTCGCCGCACGGTCCGGCGTCGCCAAGACCACGATCTATCGGCAGTGGCCCGACCAGCCGTCGCTCGTGCTCGACGCGTTCTCCAGCCTGCTCGCCGCCCAGGAACCACCAGATACCGGCACCTTGCGAGAGGACCTGCTGCAGATGCTGCGTGGCCTGGCTGCCGCACTGACGACCAGCCCCGCCGCCGCACTCATGCCGGCGCTCATCGATGCCGCCGAACGCCAGCCCGCCTACCGGGCCCTGCACCATCGCGAGGCCGAAGCACGCCACAGCTCCCTCCGCACCGTCCTGGGACGCGGTATCGAGCGCGGCGAGCTACCGCCCGGCACCGAGGTCGACCTGCTCGTCGACCTGCTCGCAGGCCCCCTCTTTCACCGGCGCTGGGTCTCCGACCGCGTCCTCGACGACCACTTCGCGACCGCGGTCGTCGACACGGTCCTCCTAGGCACGCATCGAAGTCCCCACTCCAATCCGCGAACCGGCGGCCCGCGCTGCTAGGTAAGAGCTGCCCTGTGACGGACTGGCCGCCCCGACTGCATGCACCCGCGAGGCGACCATGCCTCGCAGCGACCGTCGTTGACTCTGCTCGAGCTGAGCCTGCCCGAAGGTCAACGGTCGCAAGGTGCTCGAGCAGATCCAGTTGAAACTTGATGGCGACGCTCGGTGCGCGCCTGCCGCGGTGATTCCCTCAGCCCGGGCGATGGCCATAACCATCACATCTAGCCGACCCTGAGACATGGACGCCATCAGCCCTGACCACGCCGCCGGTCCCGACTGGGACGCCATCGATCTCTTGGCCGCGCGCCGGGTCGCCGCAGGTGCCGGAACGACGCACGCTGCTGGTCTGGTGATCACGGCTCAGGCCGCTGGGTGCGCCCTGGCCCTGGTCCGAGATGAGGCCACCGGATGGCTGGTTGTCGTCGTCACCAACACGTCATCCGGTGCCACGTTCGTACCCACCGTCATCGACCCGTCCGAAGAGACGCGCATGCTGGGCTCCGTCGCCCCCGCTCACGGAGTGGGGCCGCGACTTCACTACGCACTCGCAAAGGCCAAGAGCGTGGGTGGAATTCGGGTTCGAGTGACCGGCGGCCAGTGGACCACGTGCAACGTCGAGCGCTCAGAGTGGGCGGCCATCTGCCTCGCGCAAGACGATTTCTTCGCAATCCTCCACGTCGAGCTGCTCGATGATGACGCCTGGGACAGGTTGGTCTAGCAGACCTCGGTCAGGCGCCACCAGGCCACCAGGAAGGTCTCGGAGACGACCTCCTGAGCGGTGTCGGGGCTGACGTTCCGCATCGCATCCGCATGCACTGGGGGCGCGTGAGGGGACCACAAGCCCTGGAAGTGCTCAGCGGCGGAATCACGGATCTCCCGGTTCGCTCCGCGTCTTGCAGCGATCTCCGCCTACCTGCTCCTAGAAGGGTGTGTCGCCGGGACATGCTCGCTGGATCGCGGGGGCACACATGACCTTCCAATCGGTACTCGTTGGCAGACTCGCTTCGGCTGATCCTGGGATCTCTCCAAACGAGGATGGCCTTCCTGGTCTGGCGGTCGTGAAGAGCATCGTGGGCGCCCTCATGACGTGGGGCCTCGTCGCGTGCGTCGCTGGCTTGGTGGTCTCGGTGATCGTGTGGGCGGTCGCCCGGCAGCAGGGCAACTACGGCTACGCGTCCGGTGGCAAGACCGGCGTCCTGATCGCCGCCGGCGGTGCGCTACTGATCGGTGGAGCGAACGCGATCGTGGCGTTCTTCTCCGGTCTGGGTGCGGCGATCTGAGATGGCCGACGTCTGCATCGGCCCGGCCGCGTTCGTCTGCAACCTCAGCTCCGGCGCGGCCGGCGCCGCACAAGGCGCGGCCTCCGACTATGTGCTCGGCGGCCTGGGTGGGTCGTTCATCAGTGGCGCGGCACAGCTCGGCGAGATGGCGTTGGCCGCGTTGGACGCGACCACGTCGATCGACCTGGGAGCGTCGTGGTTCAGCGCAAATGTGGCCGTCGTGGCTGCGATCACGTTGCCCGTGCTGGTCGGCCTGTTTGTCATCCAGGTGCTGACCTCGGTCCTCCGGCACGAGCCTGGTGGCCTGGTCCGGGCGGTGGTCGGCGTCGGTAAGGCGGTTCTGGGAGCAACGATCGCGCTGGGTGTCACGCAGCTTGTGCTGACGGCCGTCGATGAGATCTGCCGGTACATCGCGGCCGCAGCGGGGATGACGGTGGCTGAGGCCGCGGCGCGATTCTTCGACTTTGCCGCGCTGGCGCAGATCGCCCCGGCATTGCAGTTGCTGCTCGGGCTGGCGCTGATGCTGGGGTTCATCTTGTTGTGGGGGGTGCTGCTCTTCCGCAAGGCGGCACTCATCTTGATCGTCGTGTTCGCGCCGATCGCGTTCGCCGGGTCGGCGTGGGATCAGACCCGGGTTTGGACGCGGCGGTGGCTGGAGCTGGTCGCGGCGCTGGTGTTCAGCAAGGTCGTGATCGTCGTGGCGTTCGTCATCGGCGCCTCTGCGTTCACCGGCACAGGCCCGACCGTCCCCGGACACGCGGAGCCTGCGGCGGGTGCCGGTGGGCTGGCAGGGCTGTCCGATGCGTTGGTCGGGCTGTTGCTGCTGGCGATTGCGATCTGGGCGCCGTGGCTGACCTGGCGGTTCGTGCACTGGTCCGGCATGGAAGCCGCCGCCACGATGCACAGCGCGGTCGCGGCGAATCCGATCAGCAAGGTCGCCCGCGGCACCGCGACGACCGGGCGGTACGCGGCTCAGCAGGCCGTGATGTCCAGTGTGCTAGGCCCTGGCGCCGCCGCCGCAGGGGCAGCACGCGGTGCGGCCGGGAGCGGGGCTGCTAGTGGAGCGGCGGCGGCGAATGTCGCCCACCTGCCGACTCCCCGCCCAGCCACCCGGGCGGTTCCGCCGGCCGGATCGGCCAAGGAGCAGCGATGAGCACCGCGCCCCTGCCCGAGGCCGTCGTTTCGCCGGCACGGTTCGGTCGCCTGGAGCACCGCGGCGTCCTGTTGGGTTTGAGTGTCACGCAGCTGGTCGTGGTGGGTGTTGCGACGTTCGTCGCCGTGACCGGCGTGTACTCGGCAGGCGCTTCGGGACTGTTGGTCGCGGCACCGCTGTGGGTGACCCTGCTGGTGGCGGGAACGGTGAGCGTCGCCGGTCGCCCGGTCGTGGCCTGGTTGCCATTGCTGGCCCAATGGCGGGTTCGACGCGCGACGGGATCGCAGACGTCGGTCACCTCGGCGCGAGCTCGCTCGATTGGCGACGGGCTCGTGCTGCCGGGCATCGCCGGGCGACTCGCGATCGTCGGCTGCGATGCGCTGGGCGGTGCGCTGATCGCCGATCGCCGCGCGGGCACCGTGACTGCTGTCCTGCGTGTGCACGGATCCGGGTTCGTGCTCGATGAGGTCGGCGCGCAGGAGCACAAGGTAGCCGCGTGGGGTCGCGTGTTGGGCGGCCTGTGCCAGCAGCCGTCGATCGTGCGCGTGCAGCTGCTGATGCGCATCGTCCCCGGTGGCCTGTCCCCCGCCCGGGCGTGGTGGCGCGAGCACTGCACAAGAACTACGGGTGTGTCCGCAGCCCTCGCGTCGATGCTTGACGACGGGTTCGTCGTGCCGCACGTGCGCGAGACTCTCTTGGCGGTCGCCGTGCGCAGCCCGCAAGGGCACCGCGCCCTCAGCGCCGACGGGACCGCGACCGTGGCCAAGCAGCTGCAGGCCGTCGCGACGTCGCTCAGCGGAGCGGCGCTCAGTGTCCAGGGTTGGCTCGACCGTGCGGCGCTCGCCCGCACGATGCGCTCGGCGTACGACCCCGACGCTGCCGCACCCGCCGACGAGACGGCCGCGGCGCTGGTGGGGCCGATGGGTATCGACGAGCACTGGGACCACGTGCGACTCGACACGTCCGTGCACGCGACGTACTGGGTGTCGGAGTGGCCGCGCAGCGACGTCCACCCGGCATTTCTCCAGCCAATGCTGCTCGGCGAGACCACGGCGCGGACGGCCACGGTGATCGCCGAACCGTTGAGCATCACCAAGGCGCTCCGCGAGATCCGCCGGGCCAAGGTCGAGCACATCGCCGATGCAGCGCAACGGGCCAGGATCGGCCAGGTCGAGGCTGAGGCCACTCGAGCTGAGGTCGCCGATCTGGATCGCCGCGAGGCCGAGCTGGTCGCGGGACACGGCGACCTGCGATTCACCGGTCTGTTCACCGTCAGCGCGCCCGACCTGCCTACCCTCGAGCAGCGGTGTGTGGCGCTGGAGACCGCTGCCGCGCAGAGCATGTGCGAGGTCCGTCGCCTCGTCGGCCAGCAAGGCCTCGCCCACCTGGCTGCTGCGGTGCCGTTGGCCCGGGGTGTTCTGTGAACGCCACATCGCGGACCACGGTCTTCCGGCGCACTGCCGGGCGGTACGCGGGAGGTCCGCGGCTTCACCTGCCGGCGCATCGGGCGTCCTCAGCGACGCTCGCTGGGGCGTATCCGTTCCTGGCGGGGGCTCCGTGCGACGTCGGAGTGCCGATCGGGACGGACGCTCTCACGGGTGCGCCGTTCTGCTTCGACCCGTGGGCGCTGTACGCCGGCGGGGACCTCACCAATCCAAACGTGCTGCTCGCAGGTGTCATCGGGCAGGGCAAGTCCGCCCTGGCCAAATCCATCGCGCTGCGATCGATCGCCGCCGGGCGACGCGTCTACGTCCCTGGCGACCCGAAGGGCGAGTGGGCGGCCGTCGCCCACGCCGCCGGCGGCACCGTGCTTCGCCTGGGGGCCGGAGAAGCGACCCGGCTCAACCCGCTCGAGGTGACCGGCGACGGACCCCACGCACACGCCGCCCGAACTCGGCTCTTGGCGGCAGTGACGGCGCTGTCCATCCATCGCGACCTCGTTGCCGCTGAGCAGGGCGCCCTGGACGCCGCCCTCGCACAGTCCGAGCTCGCGCAGCACTCCCCCACGATCAGCGACGTCTTGGATCGGCTCGCCACACCGGATCCGACGGCTGCTCGACGCGACGGGGTCCGGGTCGCCGATCGGCTAAGGGACGGGCGCGATGTCGCCCACGGGCTGCGCCGCCTGGTCCGCGGCGACCTAGCCGGCCACTTCGACGGCACCTCGACTCACACCCTCGACGCCGCCGCGCCGATGGTGGTCCTCGACCTGTCCGGTCTGGGGTCAGACGAGGACGCCTTGGCGGTTGCCATGACGTGCGCGTCAGCCTGGCTCGAAGGGGCGCTCGCCGCCTCGAGTGCGAAGCGGTGGGTGATCTACGACGAGGCATGGCGGGTGCTGCGGCAGGTCGCCCTGGTGCGGCGCATGCAGTCCCAGTGGAAGCTGTCCCGCGCCTACGGGGTCGCCAACCTCATGGTCCTGCACCGGTTGTCCGACCTGGACGCCATCGGCCAGCAAGGCTCCGAAGCGCGCGCCCTGGCCGCGGGGCTGCTGGCCGACTGCTCGACCCGGATCATCTACAGGCAAGAGGCCGACCAGCTCACCGGCACCACCAGTGCCCTCGGCCTGACTCGCCCGGAACGAGACCTTCTGCCGCTGCTGCCCCGCGGAACCGGGCTGTGGAAGATGCCCCACCGCACCCACGTCGTGCACCACCTGCTGCACCCCGTCGAGGTGCCGGTCGTCGACACGGACGCCGCGATGCGGGACGACGAATCGTCCACGGATTGGGAGGCGTTGTGATGCGCCGCGACGACGTCGTCCAACTGGCCGAACAAGCCACCCTCGGCGCCCTCCTCCTGGAACCAGCACGCCTGGGCGAGGTCCAGAAGTGGTTGCGCGCAGGCGACTTCGCCGATCTGTGGCATGCGCAGCTCTTCACCACGCTGCTCGAGCACCACGCGGCCCACGACCCCATCGCCCCGCAGACTGTCGCTCGCGCTCTGGTGGACCGGGTCGGGTCACGGCAGGCGAACATGCCCCGTTTCGCCGACCTGCTCCACGTCACACCGCCGCATCCGGACGCCATCGGTTACGCCCGGCTCGTCCTGGACAGCGGCCTGCGCCACGAGATCGCCGGCCAAGGCGTGCTCCTGCGCGCTGCAGCCCTGCAATCCGCGCTCGACGGCGTCCCGCAGCCGATCCTCTCGACCTGCAATCTGGTCGACGCCGGCCTCGACGTCGCCGCCGCCCGCTGGGCCGCCGGCCACGGACTGCCCCACGACACTGTCGTCGTCCCCCTCGCGCTGCGACCCGCCCTACGGAACACCGAAGCTCGGATGGGCGCGGACAAGTACCTGACCGCCCACCCCGCGCGTGACCTGCTCACCGAACGACGCCACACCGTCGAGCTCATCGGGGCGCTCATCGCGAGCCCCGACCACGTCGCCGTGGTTGCCACCTGGTTGACGCCAGCGAGGATCCACGACCCCGCCTGGCGCGCCATCTATGCCACTCTCGTCGAGCTCGCCGACCTGGGGCAGCACGTCGATCTGGTCACCGTCGCGTGGGAGGCGCGCAAGCACGCCCAGCACGGGCCCGCCCTACCCGGCCTGAACGAGCTGCGCGCAGCGGTCGACGACGGCTGGCACACCCAGGTGCACTCCGCGGAGCGCTCCGTGGCCGGGGATCAGATCCGACACCTGGCCGACACCGGCGCCGACCAGCTTCTCGCCGGCGCCGCCAACCCCGGCGTCCTGGTCACCGACCTTGTCGACACCGGCCACCTCATCGCCGACGCCTTGCGCCGCACCGCGACCGGACTGTCCCGACCGGTCGACACGGCCGCACCTCAACGACAGCTCACGGCCGTCCACACGCACCAGCAGGTCGCCCGATGAGCCAGTACCGGCCACCGATCCGCCGCCGACCCACCGAGCCCGGAGGCCCCGACCTGACGGACTGGGCGCTAGCCGTCGGCGGCGCCATCCTCGCGGCCGGCATCGTCCTACGCGCCGGCGCGGCCCTCGCAGCATGGCTCACCGGCCACTCCAGGCTCGACGGCGGACTTCTGCCCGCCCTGAGCGCCGCAACCCACCCCGATGACCCCGCCGCCGCCTGGCCGAACCCGGATCAACTCCCGGGACCTGGCACCTACTGGGCCTGCACGGCTCTGGTCATCGCGGTCGTAGTGGGGATCGGTGTCGGCGCCGTCGCGCTGCGCCGCCGCCTCGCCCGTGGGCGCCGCTCGGATGTCGACACCCTGCGAAATCTGCCCGGCATGGCCGCCCCGGCCGACGTCCACTCGATTGCCGGTGGACGAGCCGTGCGCAAGCACGCGCCGGTCGTTCGCCCATCCCTGGACCACAAGGCCGCTCCGGCACAGGTCGGCTACCGGCTCGGCCGACTGCGCGGCAAAGACCTGTGGTGCACCGTCGAGGACTCCTCCCTGCTGATCGGCCCACCCCGCATGGGCAAAGGCCTGCACGTCGTCATCCCCTGGATCCTGGACGCGCCCGGCCCGGTCGTCGCCACCTCCACCCGTCCCGACACCCTGGCCGTGACTATGCGCGCCCGACGCGCCCTCGGACCAGTGGCGATCTTCGACCCGCAACGCCTCGCTGGCCTCCCCGGCGGACTGGCCTGGTCCCCCGTGCGCGGCTGCGAGACACCCCGCACCGCCCTGGTCCGCGCCCGCGGCCTGGCCGCCGGCGCCGGCTTCGGCCGGACGGTTTCGGACTCCGACTTCTGGGCCGGACAGACCGAGACCGCCCTGCGCTGCCTCCTGCACGCCGCCGCCCTGGACAACCGCCGCGCCGTCGACCTGTACCGGTGGTCGCTGAACCCCGTGCTGGCCGAAGACGCTGTGACCATCCTGAACCGGCACCGCGAGTCCGCCGACGGATGGGCCGACGCCCTCGAAGCCTCCATCCACTCCGACGCCCGCACCCGCGACTCCATCTGGCTCGGCGTCCGCCAATCCCTCGCAGCCCTGGCCGACCCCGACGTCCTGGCCGCCGTCGACCCGGCACCCGGCCACGTGTTCGACCCCACCACGTTCCTGCGCGACTCCGGCACCCTCTACCTACTTGCCTCCGCCGTCGCCTCCGGCTCCTGCGCACCCCTGGTCGCAGCCTTCGTCGAAGACATCACCGAGACCGCACGTGCCATGGCCGCCCGCTCCCCCGGCGCCCGCCTCGACCCACCACTACTCCTAGCCCTCGACGAGATCGCCAACCTCACCCCACTGCCCTCACTGCCCTCACTGATGGCCGAGGGCGGCGGCTCCGGCATCACCACCCTGGCCGTCCTGCAGTCCCTGGCCCAGGCCCGCGCCCGGTGGGGTGAGCACGCCGCCGACGCCATCTGGGACGCCGCCACGGTCAAGATCGTCCTGGGCGGCCTGGCCAAGTACCGGGACCTGGACGACGTGGCCCGACTCATCGGCGAGATCGACGAACTCACGGAGACCCGATCCCGCGGCCGCGCGGGAGAACGATCGTCCTCGACGTCTGTGCGCACCGTTCCCGTGATGCCTGCCTCGGTCCTGCGGACCTTGCCGTTCGGCACCGGGATCCTCCTGCTTCGGCAGACCAAGCCGACCGTCATCGACCTCACCGCCTGGACCGGACGACGAGATGTCGACCGGCTGCGCGCCGACCGAGCGGCCGTCGAGACCGCCACCGCCACCGGTACGGCGATCCCCACATGATCAAGATTGCTCTCGGAGCTCTTAGCTTCCTCGCGATCCCCGCCATCGCAGTCCTCGCCACCATCGCCGTGGGGGGAACCGCCAGCGCGTGCATCGCGACCTCGGCCGGCGGGTCGCTCGCCGAGGATGCACCGGTACCCGCAGCGGCGCGGGCATGGGTCGCCGAGACTAGGGCTGCATGCCCGGAACTGCCTGAGACCTGGATCGCCGCCGTCATGGCGCAAGAGTCGGGTTTCCGTCCCGACGCGCACGCTGACGACTCCAACGGCGGCACCCGGGGACTCCTCCAGATGAACGCCTCCGTTTGGCAGGCCAGCTACGGCCAACCCTGGACCGCTGATCTCAACGCCAACGGGACACCCGACATCGAGGACCCCGACATCCACGCCCGCGTCGGCGGCGCGTACCTGTGCACCCGACTCGTCGGCGTCCGCACTATCCGGCAACAGCACCCGGACTGGGCCTCCTCGACCATCCCTGTTCTCGACGCCCTCGTCATCGCCCACAACGCCGGCGAATCACGCCTCGGCAGTTACCCGGCCATCCCTGCTACCACTACCGCCTTCATCCGCAATGTGAACGAGCGCATCACTTGGTGGGCCGCCGACTCCGCGCCGCCCAACTCTGCCGCCGACGATGCTTCCGCCGCTGCAGCGCTGGCAAGCGACGCGTTGCAGCGCAACTCCAGCCAGAACAACTCTTCGCGCGACCCGGTTGCCGCCGCGCAGATCACCGCCTCCTCGAGCCCGCCGACCGCGTGCGTTCCTGTTGACGTCTCCGCAAACGCGCAACAACTCGCCGCGGCTCTCGTCGAGCGCCTGGAGACCGGTGCACTGGTTGCCGGGACCGGCGCCACCCTCCAGCTTCGTGGCATGGCGGGCGGCACACCAGAGCCAGGATGCGCCGTGAACCTGCGCATATTGCAGGTCATCACGGTCGCCGCGAACACCTTCGACCAGGTCGGCATCTCCTCGCTCAACCGGTTCTGCACGCGGACCATTGCCGGCACCGGCACAGCGTCGCGGCACTGGATCCACGGCGGAGGTCATGCCGTCGACTTCTTCACTCTCAACGGCCGCCCGACCAACGGCGCCGACCCGAACGCACTACGCCTGATCGCCGTCCTCGACCCCCTCATGCCTGAGGCGTCGGAGGTCGGGCAGAAGAACTGCCGGGCGGTCGCTGGGTCCACCGCCAACACCGTCCACATGCTCCAGATCGACGACGGCTGCAACCACCTACACATCGATGTCGACCCCACCAACCCGCAATTACTCGACTCGGAGAAGCCGTGACGTCGGGCAAGAGTCAAGACAACCGGCGCGGAGGCAACGAGCTGGGCGAGTACGCGTCTCCTCGCGGGCTGATTGGCTCCGACGCGCACGATGTAGGCCATGGTGGGTGGTGCTCGCACCGGGGCGCGAGAGGGGCGGAGCCATCGCACAGCGCCCGACCATCCTGATGGACTGCGACCTCGAGTGCAGAAGCAACCCGGGAGAAGCGCAGGACCTCTAGTTCGTTACCGGCCCCGACGTGGGCACGCCGACGACGACGGCCCGACGCGGTCCACGTGAACGCGCGACGCGCAGATTCCAGCTGATGCGAACGTCGTGCGTCAGCTGAGCGGCTTGACCAAATCTTGAGCCTGCTCGCCCGGTCGGGTTGAGGAGCTGCACGCAGAGTTGGTCTTGTCAGCAGGACGCTAGATCGAAGAAGAGGAGTACGCCGTGATGGGATACGGATGGGGAATGGGGGCCGGTGGCTGGATCGCCATGGCTATCTTCTGGGTTGCGCTCATCGCCCTGGTCGCGTGGCTGATTGCGCGAGCACTGCCCAGTGGACGCGAAGCCGATCGTGGCCAGCCAACGGGCATCGAGACTCCTGAGCAGGTCCTCGACCGGCGGTACGCGGCTGGGGAGATCGACAGCGACACCTATCAGGTGATGCGCGTCAACCTCGCCTCGAGCCGCACGAGTGGTCAGGCGGAGGCACGATGAGGCGGGCTGTGCGTTCATGGTGGATCCCGATGCTGGCCACCGTTGCGCTGGTGGGGTCTGGCCTGTCGATGCTCCTCGGCCAGAGTGGCGGGGCCCGGGAACTGGTGGTGCGTGATGGCGCGTCGAACAGCTCCTACGGCTCGATGATGGACGGCCAGCGCCACCGCTCGATAGACGGCCAACGCCACGGCTCGGTGATGGGCGGCCAGGACTCGATGATGGACGGCCAGCGCGGCGGCTCGATGATGGACGGCCAGAGCGAGGACTCGGTGATGGACGGCCAGGACTCGATGATGGACTGCCAGGACTCGATGATGGACGGCCAGAGCGACAGCTCGATGATGGACCGCCAGGACTCGATGATGGACGGCCAGCGCCACGGCTCGATGATGGACGGATGATGCTGGTCGAGGACTCCCGGCTCAGCGGTGAGAGCCCCGTACGAGCGACGGTGACGGGGAAGTGATGTCGCGCCCGCCAGCTGAGACCTCGGAGCCCGTCGGCGTCTCCCCGTCACGGGGTCGGCGCGGGCGGGTGCTCGTCGTGGAGGACGATCCTGCTATCGCGCACCTGGTCGAGGAGTACCTCAGGCATGAGGGCTTCGGCGTCGACGTGGCCATGGACGGCGAACGAGGGGTCGAGCTGGCCCGGGACGCCCGACCCGACGTGATCATCTTGGATTTGATGCTGCCCGGGATCGACGGGATCGAGGTGTGTCGACGGGTGCGGGCGTTCTCCGACGCCTACATCCTCATCCTGACGGCCCGAGGCGACGAGGTCGATCGTGTAATCGGCCTGTCGGTGGGCGCCGATGACTACGTCGTCAAGCCCTTCTCCCCGCGCGAGCTGAGTGCCCGGGTGCAGGCGCTGCTGCGCCGGCCACGTCAGGGACGCGAGGACGAGCAGCCGCTCCGGCGGTTCGGTGCGCTGTTGATCGACTCGGGTGCGCGTGAGGTCACTCTCGACGGCGTCCCGGTGGATCTGACGCGGACCGAGTTCGACATCATCGACACCTTGTCGGCGCGGCCACGGACGGTCTTCGAACGTCTGCAGCTCCTCCGGTCGGTCTGGGGCAGCGACTGGTACGGGGACGACCACGTGATCGACGTTCATGTCGCGAACCTTCGGCGCAAGCTCGCGGACGACCCGGGCGCTTCGCGGTACATCCGCACCGTGCGCGGAGTCGGCTACCGGATGGGTGACGGGGCATGAGCCGGGTCTCGCGGGGCGGTGGTCTGGGTGCTCGTCTGCTGCTCTCCCAGCTCCTTGTCGTTCTCGTCGGCGGGGCCACGCTCCTGACCGTCGCGCTCGGCCTTGCTCCTGCACTTTTCCGCTCCCACCTGGAGGAGGTGGCCGACACCCTCCCTCCGGAACTCGCGAGCCATGTCGACATGGCGTTCGCGCGAGCGACCCTGGTCTCTTTGACGGTGGCTGTCACCGCCGCGACCCTCACCGCCCTCGTGGTGGCCGTCCTGGTCACCCGTCGAGCCGTTCGACCGATTCGCGAGATGTCGGTGGCCGCCACCGCGGTCGCTCACGGCGACTACTCCGTGCGGGTCCAGGAGAAGGGGTTCGGTTCGGAGCTGGTCACGCTGAGTCAGGCGTTCAACGGCATGGCCCAGCACATCGCGAGCACCGAGCGGACCCGCGGGGAGATGTTGCGCGACCTCGCGCACGAGTTGCGCACACCGCTGACCAGTGTGCGGGGATACCACGAGGCGATCGCCGACGGCGTGCTGCCGGCTGACCGTGCGACGTTCGACCGCGTCGATGCCGAGCTGTCGCGGATCGAGCGGCTCGTGGATGACCTGGCCGCCGTCTCGCGCGCGGAGGAGCGAGGCAGCGACCTGCGTCTGCGCCCCGTTCAGGTGGCCGAGCTCCTGGCGGGCGCCGCGCGCTCCGCTTCCCTGGCGTTCCACGGCACCGGCGTTACCGTCCAGGTGGAAGGGGGCGAGGGCGGTTCATGGGTCCTGGTCGACTCGGACCGTCTGCACGAAGCACTGATGAACCTGATCTCCAACGCGGTCCGGTACACGCCCCCCGGGGGGACGGTTTCACTGCGGAGCCGCGCCGTGTCCTCGACCGTGAAGCTCGAGGTCCAGGACACCGGTGAGGGGATCGCGGCTGAGCACCTACAGCGAGTCTTCGAGCGGTTCTACCGCGTGGACCATGCGCGCTCGCGCAGTACCGGTGGCAGCGGCATCGGACTGACGATCACGCGGGCACTGATCCACGCCCACGGCGGGCGCATCCACGCGCAGAGCACCGGCGTGGGCCACGGCACCACCTTCGTCATCACGCTGCCTCGCTGCGCGCCGGCGTCGGGCAACGTCTGACCTGCGCCGATGTTTCCGTCAGCAGCACCGGGCCCGCGGTCCGGTGCCACATCGTCGGCATGCGCGCACCGCGCAGATGAACGGTTGCGGCCGGCGCCGCCATCCGGCCCCTGGGTCGGCGAGCTCTTCTTCACGCGCGTGGTCGCCCCGCTCGGCGTCCGCAGGATCCTGTCTGCGGGTTGGGAGCGAGCGTTCCCAGATCGGGCCGGGTTCAGGGTTCACGCCGCGCAGTTCGCCGTCCATCTGACGCCGGCTCGCTGGTCGTGACCAGCGTCCGTTGCGAACATGAGACCGCCTGCCGCGTGCTTCCGGGCCCGTGGCATCGGTGCCGAACCGACCTTCGCCGCGCCGATCGCCATCCAGCGGCGAAAGCCACACCCGGCACGCACGGCCGAGGATGGCCAGACCTTTGCGGCCGACCGGCACGACCGGCGCCGCTGGCGGCGAACCAATCACCGGACTGAGGATCGCTTACAACGGAGGCCGGTGCGCGTCAGGCCGACATCCCGTTCGTGCGACCCAGTCTCCGAACCGGATCCGCGCCATGGCGAAGCGCTCGTGCCAGGTCAATGCGGCGTCGGCTGGTGAGGTGGACGCGTAGGCGACCTGCCAGGCGAGGTGCAGGGCGGAGAGTTCCTCGACGAGCTCGCTGTGCTGTGCCCAGCACTCGGGCACGACCCGGTGGTCAAGCCGGTACCGATCCTTGAGCCAGGACACCCAGTCCGCGAGCGCTTCCAGCAGTCCTCGCTGGTCGGCGTCCGTGTGCGCGCACCACAGGATCGGCATGGGCGGACCGAATGGTTGGGTCAGAGAAGGTGGTGAACCGTGGCGCATCCTCGGCGCTCCCCTCGTCAGATGCTCAGCGCTGCAGAGTCGGCCGGTGTCGGTGAGATGCCTCGCACGCGCGACGTCGGCGCGAGATGGTCGAGGTGAGCGGCCGTTGCTCCGACTTGCGCGATCCACGCGTCGCGCGCCTCGGGCGCCTCGGGTTCTGGACCGAGTCGCGCGAGCCAGTCGGGCCTGTCTGTCAGCGCCGACGCCGTCAGGGCTTTGGTGCGCTGGGCGATGAGCCCATCGATCTCGGCGAGCAGGGCAAGGCCCTCGGTGCCTAGCCCGCCACCATGGCCGGCTGGTGGGACGTCGCGGGAGTCCGGCGCACGCAGCTGCAGCCACGATGACGCGGAGCGAGCCAACGTGTCGACCAACCCGGGCCCGGAGGCTTCTGCGCTGCTGACTAGCAAACGGAGCACCGGGGCAGGATCTCGGGTGAGGAGAGTGATCCGGTCGAGCGTCGCGAAGAGCTGCCCGGCGGAGGCTGATCGTTCGACGGAGCGCAACTGTTCTGCGCTTAGTCCTGCGTCAGCGAGCGCTGTGGTCCATCGAGCATGGGCGGCGTCGGCGAGCAAGGTGCGTCGGATGGGCTCGAGCCGGCGAAGAGAGAGTGCTTCGTCTTGCCGGGCCACGATCGTCGCCGTAGCGGACAGCTCGGCGCCCGCCGTGGCCAGAACGGTGCGCAGGATGTCGTACGCGTCGAGGGCGGCATGGGAGTCCGGGAGCCCGTCGCAGTCCACCGCGATGTCCTCGACCGCGACGTAGACGTGGTTTTCGTGGCGGCCGCGGGTCATTGCGACGTAGAGGTTCTCTCGGGTCATACCCGCGTGGGCGAGCACGTGCGCGTGCTCGACGGTGATCCCTTGGGCGCGGTGTGTAGTGGTCGCGTAGCCAAGGTCGACGTGGTTGTCGACGTAGTCCGCAGGCAGGACAACGGTGCCCGTCAATCCGTCGTCGTGGCGCGTCTCGGCCTTGGTGCCGATTGCGTAATCGCTGCGGCGCACGACGAGTGCTCCATCGGCCCGGGTGGAGAGCACATCCCACAGGTCGCCGTTGCGCACATAGTGCTCCGGCGCATCGCCGTCGGCTCGCAGCCGGCGGTCGTTGGCTCGGGTCACGATGCGGTCCCCCGTTCCAACGGACACGCCGGATTTCGTGGCGATGCCCTCTGCCTGGACGAGCCCGTCGGCGACACGGTCGTTGTGGGCGCGCTCGTTCAATGCGGCCACGGTCCGGCTGTCCGGGGCGACCAGGATCGCGGCGTGGCCGTCGTCGATGTCGGAAGCCCACGCCGTGTAGGCGTCCTCGAGCATCGCTTCACTGGCGCCGGAGTGGACGCGGCCCTGGTCGATGTAGGTGTCCAGGACGCGGGAGTCGCCGAGTCGAAGGCCGGCGCTGGAAGCGGCTTCCCAGGGCTTGGAGAACCGCCAGAGGGTGCGCAGGTGTGTGGCGCCGGCGCGTTCGGCGAGCAGCGCGAACGCTCCGCCCGCATCGACCGCGGACAGTTGGGCGTGGTCGCCGACCAGGAGCGCTTTGGCACCTGCATCGGTGACTTGCCCGATGAGGGTGTCGAGGGCGAGGGTGCCGGCGAGGGACGCCTCATCGATGATGACGAGCTGACCTGGGTGCAGGCCCCATCGACGCTGTTGTGCGGTCAGCGCGGTGAGCGCCGTGTCGACCGCGCGCAGAGTCGCGCGCTGGATGGGTCCCGCCAGTGCGGTTCGGCGCGCCATGAGTCGGGTGAGCATGTTGCCGCGGTGGACGGCGCCGGCTCCGGCTGACTCGTGCAGCCATTTCGCGGTGTTCTCGCAGTTGATGCCGAGCGCCGCGGCCAGTGTGGCGGCCGCGCTCGAGGAGGGGGCGATCCCGATGACGCTTCCCTGGCCGTGCGTCCGCTCCCAGGTGGTGCGCAGCCCGAGCAGTGTGGTGGTCTTGCCGGCGCCGGCCGGGCCGACCACCACGTCGACGCGCCTTGCCGAGCATGCGACTGTGCGCACCGCGTCGAGCTGATCGTCGGACAGGTCGATGGGCTCCTTCGTCGGTCCGCGAATCGCGCGCGCGTCGCCCAGGACGAGGGCCGTCGGAGCGTCGTGGTCGTCGGCTGCGGCGAGGAGACGTCGTTCGGCATCCAGAATCACCTGGTCGGTGAACCGTGACTCACGAGACCGGTCAAAGACCGAACTTCCATCCGGCCGCGCGTATCGGCCGACCGAGTCGAAGACACGTGGCGCCTCGAGGCAGATGCAGCCGTCAAGGACGGAGTCCGCTACGGCGTTGAGCAGTCCAAGGCGGTCGTCCGGTGTCGCCATGACTAGGCCCTTGGTGACACGGGCCGCTTCGGCCAGCACGTTCCACCTGGTCCAGGTCGAGCGGCGCTCCCGCACCCCGACCAGCACCTGTGCCGCGATGTGCTCCCGGACCGGTGCAGTGATCTCCGCAAGTGTGCGAGCCCGCACCTGCGAGTCGTGAAGGGCCGCGGCGGTCAACGCTTCGGGGGTATGCCCGAAGCGTGTGGTGGCCCGCTGGCGCCAGGACTCGATGAGCTGGCCGAGGGGGTGGACCTGCTTGTGCGGACGTGTGGCCCGGGTGACCTGCTGCCGAAGCCGGGTCACCTCGATGCGGTTCGGTGTTCGTCCGTGGCTGGCACAGAACGCTGCCACGACCTCGGTCATTGCCTCATCGATCTGCGAGGACCGGGCGGAGAACTCCGCGAGCAGCGGATCCTCGACCCCGTCGAGCTCGAACGCGACCGACCGACGCGGACCGCGGTCCCGCCACCCCCAGCGCACCGGCAGCCGACGGACCATCTCGTCGACGAACAACGCCTCGTACGTCTCGGACACCGCCACGACTGCGTGATGCAGGGCGCGCGAGTCCACCGACCGCCAAGCACCGTCCAGGCCTTGCACCTTGTTCGAGACGACCACGTGGGTGTGCAAGTTGGGATCGCCGGCACGTGAGTCCCAGTGATCGAACGCGGCGGCCAGGACTCCCCTCGTCCGCTCCTGGCGGCATCCCGCGTGCCCGGTCCGCGTGAACAGCGCGCTTGTCTCGATCATGTCCATCGCCTGCCCGACAGCAGCGCGGTGGGCATCCAGGATCGCCTGCTGCGTCCGCGGGTCCCCGAGGGCCCACAGAGCCGACGCGGACTTCATCACCGTGAACGTCAGATCGAACCCGGCTATGGTCCGCGGCGAGTCTTTCGCCAGCTCGATCCGGGTAATCGTGTCGATCGCAGACCGTCGGGCGTCTGCGTCCATCGACTCTGGCAGCTCACGCTCACGAGCCGCGATCCGCTCTGCCGGATGCACCACTGTGGGGAACGGTCGCCCCAGCGGCTCCCCCGTCAGCGGGTCGCCGCCGTGCGCAAACAGTCGCGCCAGCGCGTCCTCGACCACCACGGTCCCCGCGGCGATACCTGGGGCCACGCCGTTGCCGTCGGCCCGCCCGAGCCCAGCGAGTCCCGTGCCGAGCCACCGTCCCGGCGGGTTCCCCGACTCCGTGTAGTACGCGATGAGTGGGGTTGCCGAGGTGCGCGCGCAGTCGCCCGAGGCGATGTTCTTCATCAGATATCGATAGCCGGCCCCCGCAGTCAGCCGGTGCATCGTCATCACCACGGGCGATCACCGACCGCCGGTCCGGACTCACCTCGCGTTGCAGGGTTCACACCAGCAGGTAGGCAAAACCGGCTCCAAGACGCGTCATTCAGCCGAGGGACCGACCCGTGGTGCCAGACGAGTCATGGCCCATTTCCTTCCTCACGACCGCCGGCAAGGGGGTAATGAGGGCGCCCCGCGTACGGCCGACGCCAGCACGGTGACCGACATCCGAGCTCGACAGATCGCCCTCGCTCGTGTCGCCGACCTGGCGGACGCCCTCCTCTCGGTCGAGATGACCCTGACTCTTCATGCCGGTCACTCGGGTCCGCGCGAGAGGGGGCCGTCTCAGTCAGGTCGTCGCGGCCGCGCTGGACCTAACGACCGGCAGCTGCTACTCCACCGTGAGGGAGATGGAGTGCTGACCGGTTGCTCCGTCGGGCACGGTGTCGAGCCGTTCGGCCGTCTGCACCTCTCCGGTGGCGTCCGTCGCGCGGACCGTCAGCTGATGTGTGCCCGGAGTGGCGTCCCAGAAGAACGACCACTGCCGCCAGGTGTCGACGGAGGCTTCCATCGCGAGTGTCGCCGGAGCCCAGTCGCCGTCGTCCACCTGCACCTCGACGGCCGTGATACCGCGCTGCTGGGCCCACGCGGTGCCCCCGATCGCGACCTGACCGGCGGGGACCCGGGCGAACGGGCCGGGGACCTCGATGCGCGACGCCGTCTTGATCGGCCCCTTCTCCGACCATCCCCGGTCGGTCCAGTACGCGCGGGCGTCGGCGTACCGGGTCACCTCGAGGTCGACGACCCACTTGGTGGCGGAGACGAACCCGTACAGCCCGGGAACGACCATGCGCACGGGATACCCGTGGACGGCGGGGAGGGGCTCGTCGTTCATCCCGATCGCCAGCAGGGCGTCGCGGTCGTCCATGAGCGCTGCGAGCGGGGTCGAGGCGGTGAAACCGTCGATGCTGGTGGACAGCACCATGTCGGCGTCAGCGGTCGGCCGGGCCCGGGCCAAGAGGTCTCGGATCGGCAGCCCGAGCCACTTGGCGTTGCCGGCCAGGTCGCCGCCGACGACGTTGGACACGCACGTGAGCGTCACCCACGACTCGACCAGGTCGGCGTCAAGGAGGTCCTGGAAGGAGATCTCGACCTCTTCCTCGACGAGTCCGTGCACGCGCAGCCGCCACGAGTCGGCGTCGACCTGCGGGATGGCCAGTGCCGTGTCGATCCGGTAGAAACCGTCGTTGGGCGTCACGAACGGCTCGGAGCCCGAGACGCCGGACTCCACACCCGCCGGCAGCGCCGCCGCCTTGCGGAACGGGGCTGGGAGGCGCAGGACGCGGCGTGCCGCCTCGACGGTCTGCGTAGCGCTGGCGAGCAGTTGCGCCCCGACGCCAGCCGCGGCAGCGACCGCCGCGGCGAGCAGGGCCGCCGCGAGGAAAGAGCGTCGCCCCAGGCCATGATCAGAGGAGTCGCGGTCAGAGGGCTGCGGCGCGCGTCGACCGGGCAGCCGGGACAGGAGGATCCGCAGGGCGACCAGCCCCACCGCGCCGCCGACGATGCTCGGCACGACGGCGAACGGGCTGGCGCTGGGCCGAGTTGCCGCGGCCGCCGCACCCACCGCCGCCAGGACCAGGACGATGCCGGCTCCGAGCACCCACCGTCGGCGCGCGAGCACTCCCGCGACGGCAGCGACCACCGCGATAACCACGGTCATGCTGATGAGGAGGGCGAGCTTGTCGTTCGTGCCGAAGGTGGCAATCGCGAAGTCCTTCAGCGCCGGCGGCGTCGCATCGATGAAGGCCCCACCGACGGCGATGAGCGGCGCTGCCTGCGGCGAGACGACGACCGCGACGAGCTGCGCGACGGCGAGGGTGGTCGCAGCAGCCAGAATCCCCGACAGGGCAGCCAACAGCGCCGAGATAACCCAGGTTCGTCTCACCGCGCTCATCCGCGGCACCCGCCGTCGACGGGCTGGCTGGTCGCACGGACGGCGGCGCCGCCAGACGAGACGAGCGCGACCTCGAGAGGCGTACCCACAAAAACTCCGTTCCGGGCCGGCCTCACAGGCGCCTCATGTCGGGATGCTGCTGACACCGGGAGTTCGGAACGCGGCTTCGCCCGGATGGGTCCAGATGGACTATTTCCTCGACCTGGCGCGGAGCCTGGCCATCACTGACCGAAGGCCCGTCACCCAAGGGCATCCATGCGGGAGACGAGGGCGACCGCTCCTGGGCCGAACTTCCGCTGCTTGACAACGTTTCGGCGCGTCGGGGCGGCCCGTGCTTACCCCCGGGAGCCGAACCGCGCGGCGCGTGCACGATCTCGGTATTGAGCCCGAGAGCGGCCGCTCGGACTCGCGTCCGCGTCCACCGCACTCTCCCCGGTTCTGCACTGCGGTGCGCTTCGCCGATATCGCTGCGCAATGGGGGTGCATGCCGTCGAGGTCCCGGTGCGGTTGGGGCGGCGAGGCGAGCGAAGGTGACACCCGTGTGCATGGATGACCGCGGGGCCGCGTCGCAGTGGCACACCATCAGCGCCAACCGTCATCCAGAAGACCAACGGGGCGCCCGTCGGGGCTCGTTGCAGGGTCTGGGCTCGCCCTCCTGGCAATGCGGCGGTGGTGAGCGCAACGCGGACGAGAGCGAGTTGTCGAGCTCGGCTCGCCTCGAAGCTATCGCCCTGACAAGACCGCGGTCGTGGGGATGGTGGACCGCTTCGAGTGTTCGACGGCGACCAGCGGGAGAAGTGCGAGCGCGATCACTCCACCACCGAGCGCCAGAGCCGAGTAGCTCGCACCGGCCACGACCAGTCCGGACACAGCCCCGCCTGTTGCCCCGGCGAGGGCGATCAGGACGTCGACCCTCCCCTGCGTCCTGGCACGGTTGGCCGGCGGGACTGCACCCGTGATGATGGCCGTCCCCGCGACCAGCCCGAAGCTCCAGCCGAGACCGAGCAGTCCTAGGGCGACGGCGAGCCCGGCGACCGAGCTGGCGGGGACGAATGCCGCCAGGAGTCCGGCAATGAGCAGCGTCGCGGCGCCGAGCCCGGCGACCACGGCCGAGCCGTATCGGTCGACGAGCCAGCCGGACAGCGGCGACGGCAGGTACATCGAGCCGATGTGCACGGCGATGACCACCCCGGCGGAGGCCAGGCTGTGACCGTGGTGGGCCATGTGGATCGGGGTCATCGTCATGATCGCGACCATCACCAGTTGAGAGATCACCATGACGCTCGCGCCAAAGGCGACGTCCCGTGAGAAGCGGGTCTGCGGAGCATCTGATGCGTCCACGAACGAGACGTACTCGGGTGTATCCGTCGCACGCCGCCGCGCCAGCAGAAGGGGGTCTGGGCGAAGGAGCACCCGAGCACGATGCTCGCCGCCCCGTACGCGGCCGCTGCAAGAATGAACGGGCCTGCCAGCATGGGGATCCCCCACACCATCGAGAGGTCGCCCATGACAGTGACGAGATTTGGCCCGACGACCGCGCCGAGCGTGGTGGCGACGAGCACGGTCGAGACGGCGCGGCCGCGTCGCGAAGGAGCGGCCAGATCCGCACCTGCGTAGCGGGCTTGCAGATTCGTCGCGGTTCCTGCGCCATAGACGAGCAGAGCGACGAACAGGAGCGCGACGTTGTCAAAGACTGCTGCGATCACGACGCCGACGCTGCCCACCGCACCGAAGGCGTACCCCGTCGCCAGGCCGACGCGCCTGCCGGACCGCTGCGACAGAGCGCCGACTGCCAGCGCGGCTCCCGCCGATCCCAGCGTGAATAGCGCACTCGGGAGCCCGGACAAGCTGGTGGTGCTCAGCATCTCCTGCGCAAGGAGCGCGCCGACAGTGATGCCCGCGGCCAGGCCGGCGCCGCTGAGGACCTGGGCGATTACGAGGATCGACAGGACCCGTTTCTGTTCTGGTGCGTCCTGCAGGAGCGGCAGGCTCGTAGGGAGCCTCACTGCGCACCGCCGGCGACGGTTTGCACGCCGTCGGAGCGCCACTCGAGCACTCCTTCGTCTAGGAGGCGCGCCGACAGGCCGGCGTCGCTGAGAAGGCGCACGGCGTCGTAGGACATGACGCAGTACCGACCCCGGCAGTACGCCACGACCTCCGCATCTGCAGGGATCTCGGCAAGCCGGTCTGGCAGCTCATCCACCGGGATCGATACGGCTCCCGGCAGGTGACCTGCCTCGTACTCGCCGCGGGGCCGCACGTCGAGGACGATGACACGCCCGTCTGCGGCAGCCTCCAGGAGCTCCACTCGGCTCATGAGCTCGACGTCGTCGGGCAGGTAGCGAGCCTTCGCGTCACGAACTTCGGGTCGGTGATGCTCGGCGACTCGGGACATCGCAGTCACCAGCTCCGCCACGTCATCGCCCGCCATGCGGTAGATGACTCGCGTGCCCGCGCGCCTGGAGACCACCAGCCCGGCGTCGCGCAGCACCTGAAGGTGTGCCGATGCCGTAGTCAGGTTCAGCCCGGCGACGGAGGCGAGCTCCTGCACAGCCCGCTCGCTCTGGGCGAGGAGCTCCAGCATCTCCAGGCGCTTGCCACTGGAGAGCGCCTTGCCGGTTCGCGCGAGTGCGTCGTAGAGCTCAGACTTGGTCACACTTCTCCAATATTCCAATGAATAGTGGAGGTTACCTCCTGGAGGTCAGCTCTGTCTCGATGTTGAGCGGGGCATCAGTGCATCATCAGCCAGTCGTCGAGGTACTCCCGCACTCCGGTCGGGTCACCGCCGCCGCGGTACGCGACGTACCCGTCGGGGCGGACCAGGAGGTGCCCGGACTTGGAGCCGTCGACCCCGAGAAGCCGGTGCGCCCACCCCGTGGCGTCGTGAAGGACGTGCGGGGCCGCGACCTTGCTCAGGCGGTGGATTGCGACCTCGCCGGGTCCGCCGCCCAGAGAGCGCTCGACGCCGAGGCGCGCGGCGTCGGCGGGCCCATGGACGATCAGGTGGAACCCACGACCTGCGGTGGCTTCGTGCAAGGTCGTCGGCCGGCCGTCGAGCGTCAGCGGCGCGTCCGGGAGGCGGTCGCCCGCGCGGACGGCGCGGCCGACGGCTCCGTGCCCGTCTACCGAGAGTGGGCTGCGCCGGTAGCGGATGGCAAGCTCGGAGATCGTCCGGAACGCCAGAGCGCGCCCCACGCGGATGCGCACCAGGAGCGGGAGCACCGCCGGGGCGATCCGGGTGCGGGCGAAGACGACGGCGGCGTGGGTGGACGTGGCGATGGTGAACGCGCGGTCGGTGAAGCGCAGCACCGTGCGGCCGATCGGTGCCCGCTCCGACTCGTAGGTGTCCAGCAGTGCGGGTGCGCCCCGTCCGGAGGTCACGAGTGCGAGCTTCCACGCGAGGTTCACCGCATCCTGGATCCCGGTGTTCATCCCTTGCGCACCCGCTGGGCTGTGCACGTGCGCGGCGTCACCGGCCACGAACGCTCGACCGGCGCGGTACTGGGAGGCTCCGCGGTTGTGCAGTCGGAAGTTCGTCATCCACATGGGGTCGCGCAACCGGACTCCGCCACTCGTGTAGCGGTCGGCGAGAGCCTGAACCTCGCGCAGGTCGACGGTGTCACGGTCGCTCCCGGACTGACCAGGCGGGCGCATCGCCAGCATCCGCCAGGTCGAGGGGCTGCCGAGCGGGAAGAAGAAGAGCATGCCCTCCCCGCCGAGGAACGCGTGAGCCGCGCCCCGCTGGATCCCATCCGCCTCGAGGTCGGCCAGGACGAACGTCTGCGGGTAGGCGCTGCCGGTGAAGCTGATCCCGGCCTCGCGGCGCACCGCGCTGCGCGACCCGTCACACCCGACGACGTACTGCGCCTCGATGACCTCCTTGCGCCCGGACTCGTCGCGCACCGTGCACCTGACGGCATCGTCGCCGTCCTCGAACGAGACAAGCTCCACCCCGCGCTCGAGCGGGACACCGCGGGCGTCCAGGTCCTGACCGAGCACCGCCTCGGTCTCCGCCTGCGAGAGGAAGAGGAGGAACGGGTATCGCGTGTCCGTGGCTCCGATGCCGAACAGCGGCACGCGCACGACCTTGCGGGGGAAGTGGATCTGCACGTCAACCGCGGGGTTGCCGCGCCGGAGCAGCTCGTCGGTCACGCCCAACGGGGCGAGGACCTCCAGGGTCCGCGGCTGGATCGCCAGCGCCCGGGACTCGTGTACACGGTCGTGCCGGCGGTCGACGATCCGTACCCGGACGTCCCGACGGGCCAGCTCCGCCGCCAGGGTGAGTCCGGTCGGACCCGCCCCGACCACCAGCACGTCGACGGCAGCCGACCGTGGCGGTGCGCTCACTCTCGAAACCTAGCGCGGCCCACCTGAGATGTGACTGATAGTCCCTCGTCGTCGATCCCCGACAGTCATCAGCGGGCGGCTGAATCCGGCAGCTCGAGGCGCCGTTTGAGCAGCTGGAGGTTCGCCGGCATCTCGGCCGCGGCCTGGCGTCGAACGACGAGCGGAACCAGCAGCCGTCCGATGCCGTGCCCTTCGAAGTCGACGTTGATCGTTAGTCGAGTCAACGCCGGCGCCAGGGGTTCCACCGTCAGGTCGACAACGGCTCGGATGGGACCGTCGATCCCGCGCACTCCCCAGTGCTCGGCGGGGCGGATGTGCGTGACCTCGGACGTGCTGTCGCGAGTCGCGCCGCCGATGCGCCGGGCCGTCCGACATCTCGCTCCCACCTCCGGGATGCCGGGCTGCTCCAGCTCGCCGCTGACGACACCTTGCTGCCACTCGTAGAAGCGGGTCGGATCGGTCGCGTAGTCGAACACGTCGGGCGCGCTCCGCTCGACCTCGACGGAGACGGTGATGGCGGACATGTCAGCGTCCTCCCGCGAGCAGGTCGGTGAACCGGGTCAGGTACACGGGCCAGCCCTCGTCGTCCGCGACGCCCTCGCTGACGGCGGACCATCCCGCTCCGTGCCGGTCGAGGTGGCGGTGCTTCAGCTGCACGCACGTGCGACCGGCACTCTCGGACACGAAGGTGACCTCGACCTCGCTGGTCCGGGTGGGGTCGGGCTCGAGCTGCCACTGCGGGCTGATGTCCCAGGTGAACACGACGCGGTGCGGCGGCTCGAAGGCCAGGACGCGAGCCCATCGGCATACCGACCCGTCGACCCCCCGGTCGTAGATGTGCCCGCCAACCCACGGTTCGAAAACGGTCTCCTCGATCGCGACCTGGAGCAGGTTGTGCTCGGCCGGTTTGAAGTCCCCAAAGCGTGCAGTGAAGACCGCGAACGCCTGGTCGATCGGGGCGTCGACGGTGACCTCCCGCAGGACTGCGGTCTGCGGTGCTGAGCTCATTGCTCCTCCTCCGACGGTTGCTCGACTGCGCCGGCGTAGCCGGACAGAGCACGCGTCCAGTACGTCTCCAGCTGGTCGCGGAGGGCACCAAGCCCCTCGGGGCTGAGCCGGTACACGCGCCGCGAACCCGCGGCCCGATCGGTGACGAGCCCAGCGTCCTTCAGAACCTTCAGGTGCTGTGAGACCGCGGGCCGGCTGATCGGCAGCTCGGCCGCCAGCTCACCCACCGCGCGCGGGCGGTCGGCCAGACACTCGATGATCGCTCGCCTGGTCGAGTCGCCGAGAGCCTCCCAACTCGCCGCCGACCCGTAAGTAGCCACGAACGGTAAGTTACGACTTACGGCCGGTCAGGTCAAGGGTCGTGGCGTCGGCGAACCTGGTCGATGGTCCCCCACCGGCCTGCAGGTTCGGCTGCCAATATGGGGACGATCACGCACCGCTCCTCGGTGACGGGGCTTCGGCGCGCTCGTACCTCCGCAGCGGCCGCGCTGGTCAGTCACGGCGAATCGGGACCGAGCCCTCTGCGCTGACCTGTTCCGAGCACTCAGCCGGCGACTCTTGCGTCGCGAGTGGACAGCGCCGTGAGCGTGCGTTCGAGCTTGCGCCGCGGCAGGCGGCCCGCGGAGAAGTAGACATCGTCGACAAGGACGAGTGGTGCGAGCGGTGGACGGTGCCGTGCGACGAGGTCGCGCCCAACATCGGAGTGCGCGTCCAGCACGTCGACCTCGATTGGGTGGTCCTTGGCAAGTTCGGCAAGCACCGCGTTCGCCTCGTCACAGAGTGGGCACGCCGACGTCTGGACGACGGTGATCCGCACCGGCGGACGAAGTAGAACAGGCACGGGCGCTCCCTGGCCTCTCGCTGACCAATCCAGTGTCACCCAACGCCCTCGAACGATTGCGCGCGATTCGATCAAGGTTTGATGAAACCGTCGTCCCGAGCTGGCCGGTGCTCGGGATGATCGACGACCATGCTCGCGCCGCCGGGTAGCGGACGATCGATCACGAGACCGCCTGGTGTTGGCTGCCTCCGTAGGCGGCTCGTAGTCCGACTGCGACTCCAGCTACAGGCCGAGAAGTGGTCGCGGGTTCACGGTCGACCCGTTGACGTAGACCTCGAAGTGCAGGTGGCAGGCACCGGACAGGCCCGTGTTGCCGGAGTAGCCGATGAGCTGACCCTTGGCGACGCGCTGCCCTGCCCCGACGACCGAGCGGGTGAGGTGGTTCGAGCTGCTCATCAGAGCGTTCCCCTGGACTGTCCCGTAGTCGAGCATCACCTGGTTGCCGAACCCGTTACGCCACTGGGACCAGAGCACCGTCGCGTCACGCGGCGCGTACAGGGGGGTGTTGCACCCGGTGCGCAGGTCGATCCCGGCGTGCAGCCGCACGTAGCCCAGGATCGGGTGCAGCCGCATCCCGTACTCCGACGTGACGTACATCGGGTTGATCGAGGTCGGGTTGCCGAACAGAGCTCCAGAGACGGACCCCGACGGCGGTTGCACAGGCGTCGGCGGAGGTGGGGGTGGTGGCTCTCGGCCGGCCGCTTCTGCCGCGGCTCTCGCGGCAGCCTCGGCGGCGGCCCGTGCCGCTGCCTCGGCAGCCTCGCGGGCGGCCCGTTGCTCGGCGATGATCGCGACGAGGTCGCGCTCGATGGCCGCCTGCTGGGCGTCGATCTCGGCCTGCTCGGTCTCGGCCTGGGACTTGAGCGCCGCGATCACGTCCCGCTTGGCGCTCTGATCCGCGATGAGCTGGGTGATCTCGTCCTCGTGCGCCTGTGCGACGCTCCGGGCCTCGTCGGCGGCGACAACCTTGGCTTCGGCCTGCTGCTTGAGCTCGGCCACGCGGTCGGTGACGGCGCTCAGGCGGGCCGCGCTGTTGCGGTTGGTGGCGTCCACCTCGCGCAGCTCGTTCAGGATCCGCGACTGACTAGCCAGGGCCGCGTCGACGAGGCGGGCGTTGTCGAGGAAGTCGGTGGCGTTCTCGGCGTCGAGCATGACGTCCAGGGCGGAGAGACCGGGTCCGCCGCGGTAGGCCTCGCGCGCCATAGCACCCAGGGCGTCACGAAGCTCGGCCTCGTCGGCACGGTCAGCAGCGATGGTGGCCGTCAGGCTGCCTCGAAGGTCGGTCGCGTCCTGCAGTCGGCTGGCGACCATGGCTGCCTCACGCTGGGTCGCCTCCAGGGCGGCGCGGGCAGCTTCCAGCTCGGCCTGTGCCTCGGGAAGGCGTGCTTCGGTGGCCTGGAGGTCGAGGGCCGCCTGACTCAGCTCGCTGCTGAGTCCCTCGATGGACGCCTCCAGCTCCTCGGCGCGTCGCTCGGCGGCGGCACTGCGGCGCTCCGCTTCTGCGCGGCGGTCGTCGATGCCGTCGGCGTAGCTCGCCCCTCCGGTACCCATCAGGGCGATCACGGCGGCGAGGAGAACCGCACCCACCCGCCGCCTGAGGCGACGGGTGGACACGGCGGAAGGGGGCGGCGGCGTACCGCGAAAGCGCGTCGACATGTGCGGGGTGGCCGGGATCGGGAGCAGGGTGTCAGGCTCGGCCGCCCGCAGGCTACGTGCGCGATGTCGCGCCCCGAGGGCATGACACGCGACAGCGACCTCTGGTTCACCCCGGTCGGCATCCGATCGCTCCCGATCAGGCGGGAGTTGGGTGCTCCTGATCTCGGTCCTGGCCTCTCGCACCTCGGGCGTGGCACGCGCCTCGCCCTTCGTGGCTCTACCCACCGACGCCCTCGCACGAGGCGCCGGGCTCGGGGGCTTGCTCTCCCTGGAGGTAGCGGGTGAGGAACGGCTCCAGTCGCGCGTCGTCGACAGAAGGGAGCTCCAGTCGGACGCCCCAGGCCGTGGCGACCAGCGGTGCCGCCAGTCCTTCGTAGGGGCTGACCAGCAGGTAGGGGTTCGCGTCAGCCAGTACGCGCAGTCTCTCCGCTCCGGCGTCGCCGAGGCCTGGCCGGTAGGCGATCCACACCGCGCCGTGCTCGAGGGAGTGCACGGCATTCTCGTCTCGGATCGGCTCGCTGTAGAACCCGCAAGTCTGCGGGAGCGGATCGTGGTCCCCGCCGACGGGGGGCAGCAGCCTGCCCTGCTCGGCCGGGTCCTCGAGTGCGGGCGTGGGCTCGGCGGTCGGCTGGGTGACGTCCGCGTACTGCACCTCTCCTTCGACGTGCGTGGCCGCCGACACCGGGAGTTCCTGCTCACCCTCGATGGGGGCGCTCGCCACGGCCTCGACGGCATCATTGCGCCGCTGCTCGTTGGTGAGGATGACAGCCGTGGGAATGATCAGTGCGAGCAGCGTTGCGGCCACGATCCCGACGATGAGCACCGTCCGACGGCGCTCGGCGCGCCTCTGGGCGGCTTGGAGCTGCAGCAGGCGTTCCTTGCGGGCTGCTCGGTCGTTCGAACGCTTGCCGTCCGGGCTCACGTGGGCTCCTAGGTGTTGTGCTTCGGGGCCCGCGCCACACGCGTTCGGGTCTCACCGAAACGGCGCCCGCGGTCGGGCATGCCCACGATGGGCCATCGGCAAGGCGTTTTCGCTTGCCGAACGACGAAGATTTGCTGAAGACGCGCGTCCCGACGGAACCCCTGCTCGCGCAGGACTGCACGGAGTTGGCGTGCGGTATTCAGGGCGAGCCGAGCGCTCGGGATCCGGGCCGCGCCTGCAACCCGCGTCAAGGGCTCCGGCCGGCGGCGGACGCCTGCCACGCTCAGGAGCCGTCGGCCAGTGCCTCGACACCAGGGACGAACTCCCAGTGCCAGGGCTCGTATGGGCCGTCTCCGCCCCGGTGCGCCCAGTCGGGGTTCGCCCACCCGTAGACGGGCCCGACGTCATGTAGCCACCTCCCCCGCTCCCCGGCGTACGCCTCCGGGCACAGGTCGACCGCGAGGCCCCACCCGTGATTGCTCTGTCCGGCAGGTGCCGCCAGGCCACCCTTCTGGGAACGAAGAGCTGCCTGTTCCTCAATGGTGCGATACCCGGACGACAGGCAGATCGGCTCGCCGAACCGGGCGGTGTAGGCGGAGTTCAGGTCGGTGATGGTCGCGACCGCGTCCGCACGGTCCCTGTACGGCTTCTGCCACAGGTCGCACAGGTCGGACTTGGCCAGGCGCCCGTTGCTCCCGCGGCCGCTGAAGATCCCGGTGCAGTCCGGCAGCTCGGTGCGGTCGGCCATCCGCGACGCGGCGACTCCGCCTTCGCGAGGGTTCTCAGCGCTCAGCAAGGACGCCGGCGGAGTCAGAGAGTCTGGAGCGCTCAGCACCTGCACGGTCGTGGGTCCCGTAACCACCGGAGCGGACGCTTGGGCAGGACCCGGATCCCCCCACGGTTGCATTGCAACGAACACAGCCACCATCGTCGCGAGCAATCCGACCCTCACCAGCGACGCAGGGTTTCGGTTCCGAGCGACCCGCGTGCGAACAGATCTACGGTCCTCGTGGCGCAGAGAGCGCCGCGTGGGGAGCGGCCCGTCCCTGAGCGACGAGCTCACGCGGCCGTCCGTCGGGCCGAAGCGGTGACGTCATCGATCTCCGGCCAGCGCTTCGTGGTCGTCATGGCCCGCCAGTCTCTTCACAGGGATCGGCCGTGGCGGCCGTGCGCGACGGTCGCGCCTCTTCGATCATCGGCGTGGATGACGAACTCCTGCCTGCGACGCCGTCAAGGTTCCATGAAGATGCCCCATCGCGGCCGCTTCTGGGGTCGGCGAAGCGCTGCCACGACAGCCTCCGCCTGAGTGTTCCTCGCAGCGCTGGGAAACAGCCAAAGAGAATCACCAAGGGATTGCTGCCGGGACGACTAAGGCGACACCTGGCCCGCGGGCCCCTTCGACCTGTCGATGACGAGCGGCTCGAGGGTGGCGGGCACGGGCGCACCTCCAGGCCCGCCCTGATCGAGCCAGTTCGCCAGCGCGCCGGTCAGCTCATCACCCGCGACCCGCTCCAACCACACAGGGCGGCCCGATCGGCGCCGCCCAGATCGCGCAGAACGGGCGACGATGACGTCGCCGCGATTGCACTCGTCGAGGCAATCGGCCAACGTCAGGCGCGCGACGCCGAGCGAGTCGAGCTCTCGGAGTCGTGCGAGCTGGCCGCCTTCACGCTCGTCAGCGTCGCCCAGAGTCTCGCCCACGCACAGGGAGCACGCTGTCAGGCCGGGCTTGGACGGCCGAGGCCCCATGCCACCTCCACTGGGAGGTACAGGCCGCAGTGAAGTGTCGAGATTGCCGGGCAACGGACCGTCAGCCCACTCGGATGAAGATCGGGCTGGACTGCCAGATCTCCCTGATCTGGATCGTCTTGCCGGGGCGGGGGGCGTCGACCTGGAGTCCGTCACCCGCGTAGATCGCGATGTGGCCTGGGGACCAGACCAGATCGCCGGGCTGCGCGTCGGCGCGCGAGACGACGGTGCCGACGTTGCGCTGCGCGGAGGAGGTGCGCGGCAGCGAGATGCCGACCTGCGCGAAGACGTAGGACGTGAAGCCGGAGCAGTCGAAGCCGTCGGGGGTCGAGCCGCCGTAGACGTAGGGCACCCCGACGTACCGGGCGGCGATCTCGACGATCGCGTTGCCGTTGGCGCTCGCCGGCACGCCGACCGTGGGCTCGGCGGTCGCTGTCGCCGCGGCCGGTGCGGCTGCGCGCTCACGGGACCGAGAAACCTGCGGCTCCGGCTCAGGCTCCGGCGCGGGGGCCGGCGCAACGGCGGTCACGGCGGGCGCCTCGAATGTCCATTCGACGTTCGAGGGGGCAACCACCTGCTGCTGGAGAACCGCGCGGGCGTCCTGCGTCAGTCGCGCGGTGTCGACCGAGCCGCTGAGCGAGCCGGCTTCCGAGGTGCGCGCCGCGAAGGCGGGGGTGCCGGACATCGACATGACGAGGCCGGAGGTGATGACGGCGGCTGCTGATCGTCTCCCGGCCGTCACCATGCCGTCGGCGGATGCCGCGGCGAGGTCGTCGAGGGCAGTCAGCGGGCGGCGGGCGGCGCGGTGGCGTGCGGGCATGGATGTCCTCTCGGACGCCTGCGAGGTGAGCTGTCGGGTTCGGGAGAGAGTCGCCCGGCCAGTGGTGCTGGCTTCACCCCAAGGACGCTGCTGGAGCGTCCACGATCTTGGTTCCCCCGTCCCTGCCATCGATGATCTGCGGAGCCTTCGGGCGGTGGCAGGGCTCGGCGCCCACCAGAAGACCGTGCCAGGGGTGTCCCGGCTCCGACGATGGTAGGCATCGATCCGGTCGGGTCCGGCCTTCACCTGCCTGACTTCATGAAACCTTCATCGGAATTGGACGAACCGACAGTCCGCGAGCGTCAGAAATCCTCGGGTCTGACCCTGTTCGCGCTCAAGAGGCCTCTTCCGTCGGTTGCCGGCGACATAGCCCGACAGCGCTCAGTCTCTGGCTGTGGGGGGCGAGGACGGACTGCTCGGCGTGCGTGAGTCAGTCGGTGAACGTGGATCCGCTATCGACGGATCGCAGGAGAGCGCCTTCGATGACGACAAGGATCTCGAGCTGGCCATCGGGCTGGGCGCGGGCAGTGACTGCTTGGGGTGCTTGTCCTACAGTCCCGCTCTGGACCCAGGTCGCTCCCGCGTCGGTGCTGAGAAAGACGCCGCCATCAGGTGCGACCCCGACGACGGTCTGGTCGTCGGGGAAGAATGCGAGCTGCAGCAGCGGCGATTTCGCGACGACGTTCCATGTGTTGCCGCCGTCGGTGGAACGTGCAGGCCCAGACTGGCTTGTGACCAGCAGCGTCGTGCCGTCCGGCGAGGCCGCGAGGGCGAAGGTGGCAACGGGAGGTTCCAGGCTTGTCCAGGCCTGCCCGTCGGGCGTACCGAGCACTGCGGCTCCGTCGAAGCCGATGATGCCAGCGTCAGACGCAGTGAGGCTGTGGAAATCGGTCTGACCTTCGCGCGAGAGGGTCGACCACGTCTCGCCGGCGTCGGTGGACTCGATCAGTCCGACCGGGTTGGCCATATCCACGCCAGCCCCTGGGTGGCCGGAGGAGTAGAAGTGGTCGGGGCCTGCGGCGGTGAAGCCCATCAGGTCGATCACGGGGCCAACTCGGGCGGGCCCGGCGTCGTCATAGCGGAACAGTCCATCGTGGGTGGCCAGGTACACCTTGTCGTCGGCGGGGTTGAACGCAATGCCATGCACGTGCTCGCTGGGCAGGCCTTGCCCGCCCGATGCTTGCGCCGTGCTCCCAGCCTGCCCGGGTAGGGGTTCCGAGCAACCGGCCAGAACCAGCACGATGGCAGCCGTCGACAGGGCACCTCGGCTGACTCGGAAAGTCGGCGATGGGGTGGGCATGGCAGGCGTCTCCGTTCGTTCGGAGGAGCTACGGGCCGGGGTTCGGGTCAGACGGCGGTGACAGACGAAGCACTCGATGGGTCTTGAGCGGTCTGGTCCATCTGCTGCACAGCGCCGTGGGCGGTTCTGAGACGCCCCGGCTCGGCCGGGTTCGCTCTGTCACTGATCCCGCGGCTGTTGCTTCCCCGGTCCATGCAGCGCGGCTCGCCGGCTGGTGAACTCGGCTTCGTCGATCTCACCGCGAGCGAACCGGTCCGCAAGCACGCTGTCGGGACTCGGGAGCGTGCGATCAGAGCCCCCCGGAACCTGCTGGGTGCCGGAGGCGCTGCGCACGATCCAGACGACGAGCGCCGCGACCAAGCCCCAGAAGACCAGCATCATCAGCGCCATCGTCACCCAACCACCAGCGCCCCATCCGCCGTGTCCCCACCACATCATGACGAACCACCTCTCGGTCGTGAGGCCAGGCGCGAGCACCGACCTCCCCGTTTCACGCTGCGCCGGCCCGACCTGTCCACGTAGGGACGAACGTCCCGAACTCGGTTCAGAGACCGGCCAGCAGGTTCTGCATCTCGGTGATCTCCGCTGTCTGGGCGTCGATGATCGTGCCGGCAAGGGACATCGCGTCGGGGTTCGAGCCCTCGGCCTTCTCCTGCTCGGACATCTCGATGGCGCCGCGGTGGTGCGCCACCATGCGCTCAAGGAACGCCCGGTCGAACTCGGCACCCTCGAGTGCGTCGAGCTCCTCCATGACCTCGTCCTGGCTCATGCCATCCATGTCCATCCCGCCCATGTCCATGCCGCCCATGCCCATGTCGTGCCCGGACTCTTCGCCCCAGCTGGTGAGCCAGCCGGTCATCAGGTCGATCTCGGGGCCCTGTGCGGCCTGGATTCGCTCGGCAAGAGCCTTCACCTCGGGGGTCGAGGCTCGTTCGACGGCGAGGCCAGCCATCTCGATGGCGCCCTGGTGGTGGACGATCATCAGCTGCGCAAACTGGGTGTCGGCGTCGTTGTGGGTCGCCGCCGCGCTCTGCGAGCTCTCTCCCGTGGTCGGGGCGTCGCCCGAGTCCGCGCTGTTGGAGCAGGCCGCCAGGGTGATGGCTAGGGCGACGGCTGTGGCGGCGGCGGTCATTCGACGGCGCATCGGGTTCATCTGTCTGGTCTCCCTCGAGCGGTTGCGAGCGTGTAGGCCATCTACCTTGGCTCGTGACGCTGTCGCTAGGGTCGTCGTTGCATCAAGGTTTGATGAAGGTCGACGATCGAGGTGTGCGCTCCGTAACAATGGGCCTGGTGATCAGCCCAGCACCGAGCGTGGCACTACGTCGCGCCGTCGTCGTCGACGACGAAGAGCCGCTCGCCAACGTCATCGCCGGCTACCTGGAGCGCGACGGCTTTGAGGTGCACCAGGTCCACGACGGGGCCGAGGCTGTCCCACTGCTGCGCGAGGTCGACCCGGATCTGGTCGTCCTCGACCTGGGCCTCCCGGGTCTGGACGGTGTCGAGGTGTGCCGGCAGCTGCGGACGTTCTCGGACTGCTACGTCATCATGCTGACCGCGCGCGCCAAGGAGGTCGACACGCTGCGAGGGCTCAGGGTCGGGGCGGACGACTACATGACCAAACCGTTCAGCCCCCGCGAGCTCGTGGCGCGAGCGAACACTCTCCTGCGACGGCCTCGCCGCGCTCCGGCGCCCGTCATCGAGGCGTCCCCCGTCATCGTGATCGGATCGCTCACCCTCGATCCGGAGAGCCGCGAGGTTCGCGTCGGCACCGAGCAGATCCTGTTGACGCGCACGGAGTTCGACGTGCTCGCGGCCCTCGCGCGCCGCCCGAAGACCGTGTTGAGCAGGAGGTCGCTGATCGACGAGGTCTGGGGCCCCGGGTGGGTGGGCGACGAGCACCTGGTCGACGTGCACGTGCTCCACGTCCGCAAGAAGCTGGGCGGCCAGGCGGAGCGACAACGGTTCATCCGCACGGTCCGCGGCGTTGGTTACCGCATCGGTGCGGGCACATGAATCGCGAGGTCCCGCGCCGGGCGGCTCGGTGGAGCCTGGCCACTCGCCTCCAGGTCGGAAGCGTGCTCGTCCTCACGGTCGGTGCGCTCACGGCGGCCACGGTCGTCGCCCTCGTCGGCCCTCCTCTGTTCCACGAGCACCTGATGCACGCCGACCTGCGGGACCAGGACGAAGCGATCCTGCACGCGGAGGAGGCGTTTCGATACGCCAGCGCCATCGCACTCGCCGTCGCCATCGCAGCGGCCGCTCTCGCATCGATCGCGGTCAGTCTGGTCTTCACGCGCCGGATCGGCCGGTCTCTGTCGTCGCTGTCGGACGCGGCGGCACGCGTCGGCTCTGGTCGGTACGACGCCCGAGTCGCACCACCGGAGATGGGGCCGGAGCTCGACGAGGTCGCCGTCTCTTTCAACCACATGGCCGAGCGGCTCCAGGACAGCGATCGACTGCGTGAACGCCTGTTGGCTGATGTGGCGCACGAGGTACGCACCCCGGTCGCCACGATCACGGCCTACCTCGAGGCGGTGGAGGACGGCGTTCGCCCTCTCGATGCCACGACTATCGAGCTGCTTCGGGAGCAGGCCTTGCGTCTGACTCGGATCTCCGAAGACCTGGCCGCGGTCACCCAGGCCGAGAGCGGTGACCTGGAGCTCGAGGTCCGCGCAACCGCGCCCGCCGACCTGGTCAGCTCCGCTGTGGGTGCCGGCCGCGAGAGGGCCGCTGAGAGCGCAGTCCATCTGGAAGGGGATGTTCAGCAGGACCTGCCTGGGCTGGAGGTCGACCCGCTGCGCATGGCTCAGGTCCTCGACAACCTCGTGAGCAACGCGATCCGTCACACGCCCGCGGGCGGGCGTGTGACGGTCGCTGCGGGGCGTACGTCGGACGGCGGGGTCCGCTTCTCCGTGACCGACACGGGCGACGGGATAGCCAGCGAACATCTCCCGCACGTCTTCGAGCGCTTCTACCGGGTCGACACGGCCCGCGATCGCGGGCACGGCGGTTCGGGCATCGGACTGGCCATCTCCCTCGCCCTGGCCCACGCCCACGGGGGCACGATCACCGCCGCGAGCCCTGGCCCCGGCAAGGGGAGCACCTTTACCGTCCTGCTCCCCCGCTGACTGCTTCCTTCACGATCGTGGGCGTGAGCTCGCGGGTCCCCGGTGCCGCGGGGAGGGGCAGCCGCTTGAGCAGCAGGGCGTTGACGGCGACGATCACCGAAGATCCGGACATCGTCAGGGCGGCAATCTCGGGGCTCAACGACACCCCGAGCGACGGGTAGAGCACGCCTGCGGCGATGGGGAGCGCGAGGGCGTTGTAGCCGATCGCCCAGCCCAGGTTCTGCCGCATCTTGCGCAACGTGCCCCTGCCGATCCGCAGCGCGATCGCCACGTCGAGCGGGTCGGATCGCATCAGGACGACGTCCGCGGTCTCAATGGCGACGTCCGTGCCGGCGCCGATGGCGATCCCGAGGTCGGCCCTGGCCAGGGCGGGGGCGTCGTTGACGCCGTCGCCCACCATCGCGACCTTGCGTCCATCGGCCTGCAGGCGGGCGACCTGGTCCGCCTTGTCCCCCGGCAGCACTTCGGCCACGACGGTGTCGATGCCGAGCTGGCCGGCGATGCGGCGGGCGGTCGCTTCGTTGTCGCCGGTCAGCATGACCACCTCGATGCGCGCCTCGTGCAACGCGGCCACGGCTGCGGCCGCGGTCTCGCGGACGGCGTCGGCCAGGGCGATAACCCCGACCAGGCGGCCGTCGACCGCGACGAGCACGGCGGTCCTGCCCGACTGCGCGAGCGCGTCACGCGTGGCGGAC
>NZ_JABMCI010000036.1 GCF_013359775.1 Cellulomonas humilata
ATCGTTCGCCGACTCCGCCGCCGCCGTCGCCTGACCCGCCACCTTCGCCGCCAGGTTCGCGTTCTGCGCGATCTCCCGGATCGAGGCACCCATCTGCTCCGCACCCGCCGCCACCGCCTGCACGTTGCGAGACACCTGCTCCGCCGCCGCAGCCACCACACCCGCCTGCGCCGACGTCTCATCCGACCCCGCCGCCACCTGGTCCGACGACGCCGACAGCTCCTCCGCCGCAGCCGCCACCGTCTCGGAGGTCTCGACCACGCCGGCCAGCGTCCGCTGGAGCGAGTCCTGCGCGATGGTCAGCGAGCTGGCCATGCGGCCGATCTCGTCGCGGCTGTGCACGTCGGCCCGCACGGTCAGGTCGCCGCGGGCCAGGGCGTCGAGCGATCCCTGCACGCGCTGCACCGACTTGCGGATGGCACCGGCGACCACGGCACCGAGCGCGGTGACCCCGATGATCGCGAGCAGCAGCGTCGTGATCAGCACGGTCGAGGCGCGGTCCGCCTCCGTGCGCGCCTCGTGCGCGATGCCCTCTGCGTACTCGTCGCCGGCGAGCGCCGCCGCGTCGAGCGCGTCCACGTAGGTGGACTTCAGCGGCTCGGTGACCTCGTCCAGTACCTGCTCGTAGAGCGCGACGTCGCCGCTCGTCGCGGCCGGCACCAGCTGCTCGTCACGGGCCGCCCGCCAGGCGTCGAACCCGGCGCGGAAGTCGGCCCACGTGGGCACCACGTCGCCACCCGCGGCCTCGAACTCGGCGATGGCCGCGTCGATCTCGGCGTCGTTGTCCACCTGCTCCTGGAGCCAGTGCTCCTGGGCCTCGGGGCTGCGCGTCGCGCCGAGCTGGGCGACGATCATGCGGGCCTTGAGCTGGTCCTGGTGGACCGTGCTCAGCGGCGCCATGATCGTCGTCACGGTCGTCGAGAGCTCCTCGGTCTGGCCCGCCATCTGCTCCATGGTGATCAGCGCGTAGACACCGGACCCCGCGGACGTGATCGCGAAGATCGCGGTGAGGGTGAGGATCTTGGTGCGGACCGACCGGTCGGAGAACCACGCGCCGCGGCGCGTCGTCCGAGCGTTGGCCAGGGGCTGTGTCGTCGACATGGGAGGGGCTCCTTCACGAGGCCCCCGGTGGGCCTTCCAGCCCAGCCGATCGGTCGGCCGGACCGATCGGTGAGTCGTGGTGGAGGGTGAACATCGGGGCAAACAGGTTGCCCCGAGCAGGCGTCAGGCCGCGGCGGCCTGGTCGACGTCGAGCACCAGCAGCAGCCCGCCCTCGAGCTTGTGGGCGCCCAGGATGAGCTGGCGCAGCGCGGCGTCCAGCGTGTCGGGAGGACCCTCGAACGAGCCCGGACCCACCTCGACCACGTCACCGATCTCGTCGACCAGCAGGCTGACGGGCTCACCGTCCACCTGGACCACGACCATCATCGGCTCGGTCAGGTCGGCGCGGCCGGACAGCCCCAGCCGGGTGCGCAGGTCGATCGTGAGGACCACCTGGCCCCGCAGGTTGACCAGGCCGGCGACCGTCGGCGGCGCCAGCGGCACCCGCGTGCGGACGTGCGAGCGCAGGGCCTCCTGCACGCGCACCACGTCGATGCCGTAGAGGCTGCCGTCCAGCGTGAACGTCACGTACTGGCTCATCGTGCTGCTCCCACCAGGTCGGGGTGCCCGGGGAGTCCGGCGAGCTCGTCGAGCTCGTCGGACGACGTCGGTGCGGTGTCGTAGAAGGCGTGGTCGGCCGCGAGGATCGCGGTCCGGACGTCGAGCAGCTCGGTGACGCGCTCGCCGAGGACCGTCGAGCCGACCAGGCCGTGGTCCTCGATGTCCGAGTGGCGCGTGACGTCGTCGTCGACGATGTCGACGATCTCGTGCACCACCAGGCCGACGCTGCGTCCGGCCCGGCTGTACACGACCACCAGCAGCTCCTCGCCCAGCTCGTCGCCGTAGCCGCCGAGCACGCGGTCGAGCCGGGCCAGCGGCAGGATCGTCCCGCGGTACTGGACCACCTCGCGTCCCCCGACGAGCTCCACGTGCGCGGCCTTGATGTGCTCCAGGCGGGCCACGGACGCGAGCGGCATGGCCACCCGACGACCGCCGCCGATACCGACGACGAGCACCTGCTCCATCGGAGCGGTACGCGTGGCAGCCTCCTGCGCACGCCGTGCGGCCTCGGCGCTCACCTGCTCCAGCACGCCGACCAGCGCACGACGCGCGATCGCCTGCACGTCGAGGATGAGCGCGACGCGCCCGTCCCCGAGCACGGTGGCCCCCGCGTACGCGCCGATGGACTTCAGGCGCGCCGACAGCGGCTTGACCACGATCTCCTCGGTGTTGAGCACCCGGTCCACCAGCAGCCCGAAGCGCTGGTGGTCCGCCTGCACGACCGCGATCACGCTCGAGCCCTCGGCCGGTCCGTCCTCCACGCCGAGCACCGCCGCGAGCGACACCAGCGGCAGCAGCTCGCCGCGCAGCCGGTAGACGGGGGCGGCGTGCACGTACTCGATCCCGGAGCCCGAGCGCTGCCCGTCGAGGGCGACGAGCTCGAGCAGGTTGACCTGCGGCACCGCGTACAGGTCGCCCGAGCACTCCACCGTGAGCGCCGGCATGATCGCCAGCGTCAGCGGGATGCGCAGGCGCCACACGGTGCCGGAGCCGACGGTGGAGTCCACGTCGACGGTGCCGCCGATGGCCTCCACCTTGGTGCGGACGACGTCCATGCCGACCCCGCGGCCGGACACGTTGGTGACCGCCTCGGCGGTGGAGAAGCCCGGCAGGAAGAGCAGCTGGAGCAGCTCGGCGTGGCTGACCGCCGCGACCTGGTCCGCGGTGCGCAGGCCCTTCTCGACGGCCTTGGCCGCGACGCGCTCGGGGTCGATGCCCCGGCCGTCGTCGGCGACCTCGACCACGACCTGGCCACCCGCGTGGTACGCCCGCAGCGACAGGACGCCCCGGGGCGCCTTGCCGGCGGCGACGCGCACGTCGGACGGCTCGATCCCGTGGTCGACCGCGTTGCGCACCAGGTGGGTCAGCGGGTCCTTGACCGCCTCGAGCAGGCTGCGGTCCAGCTCGGTGTCGCCACCGGTCATCTCCAGCTGCACCTCGCGGCCGCAGGCGGCAGCCAGGTCCCGCACGATGCGCGGCATCTTGGACCACACGTGCTCGATGGGCTGCATGCGCGTCTTCATGACGCCCTCCTGCAGCTCACCGGCGATGAGGTTGAGGCGCTGCGCCGAGCGCGCGAGGTCGACGTCGTCGGTCCCGGACGAGAGGCGGCTGATCTGGTTGCGCGCGAGGACCAGCTCGCCCACCTGACGCATGAGCGCGTCGAGGAGCTCGACGTCCACGCGGATGGAGGTGTCGGCGGCGCTGCGCAGCGCGAGGACCTCCTCGGGGAGGTGCTCGGCGACGGGTGCGGCGGGCTGGGCGGGGACGACGGGGGCAGCCGCGCTGCGCTCGACGATGATGCTCGGCGCGGGCGCGACGACGGGCGCGGCGACGGGCTCGGCCACGTGCGCGGCGACGGGCTCGGCGACCACCACGGGCTCCTCGGCGACGGTCGTGCGTCCGTCGCGGACCGCCTCGACCGCCTCGATGACGGCGTCGACGCTCACGGCACCCTCGGTGCCGTCCGCCTCGATCGCGGCGAGGATCTCGCGCACGACGTCCGTGAGGCGCAGGAGCACGTCGGTGGTCGGCTGGTCCATGGACCGGCGCCCGTCGCGGAGCTCGACCAGGAGGTTCTCCCCGGCGTGCGCGACGCGCTCGAGGCGCCCGAACGCGAGGAACCCGCTGGTGCCCTTGATGGTGTGGATGGTCCGGAAGATGCTGCTCAGCAGCGGACGCGACCCGGGCGACTCCTCGAGCGCCACGAGGTCGCGGTCCAGCTGGTCGAGGTTCTCGTAGCTCTCGACCAGGAACTCACGGACGATCTCGTCGACGTCCTCCACGGTGCCCTCCAGCCCGCCGAGGACCCAGCGTCCTGGCGTCCGACCTCATCGGTCGGTGGGCGGGGTTCCTGAGGCGTCCGGCTGGGCGGGGGCGGGTGAGACCAGGCGCCGCAGGGCCGCGGCCGTCCGGTCGTCCGCCGCGACCGCGTCCACGTTGGCGGCGGTCAGCGCGTCGAGCACCTCGGCCCGGTGCACGCGCACGTGCCGCGGGGCGTCGATCCCGATGCGCACGCCGTCGCTGCGGACCTCGATGACCGTGACGACGATGTCGTCACCGATCACGAGCCGTTCCCCCACGCGACGGCTGAGCACCAGCATGCGGTGACCCTACCCCGCGATCCCGCGTGCGCCGCGAGGCGCGTCGCCTGCGGGTCCGAGCGCCTGACCGAGCGCCGCCGCCCACGCCACGGTGGTCGCCGGCACACCGTCGACCCACGCCACGGGCACGCCGAGGTCCAGGACGGTGCCGGGCTGGACGGTGTCGAACAGGCCGCGCACGGCGACCGCGTCGACGCCGACCTCGCCGCCCACCTGGGCCATCCACGTCGCAGCGTCCACGGTCTTGGTCCGCGCGTCGACCACCGCCCAGACCTGGTCGGCGCGTGCGACGCGCAGGAGTGCCGCGGCGTCGGCCCGGTCCGCGGCATCGGGTCCCACCGCGATCGCGACGATCCCCGGGTGCGGTGCCAGCGACGCGCGCTCGCGCCAGCCGGCCAGCTCGTCGGCACCGGCGGCCCGCGCCAGGCCGGTCCGGCTCGTGGCCTTGGCTGCGCGCGCACCCGTGGCGACCACGGCGGAGCGCTCCACGCGCAGCCGCTCGGCGAGCAGGAGGGCCACGGCGTCGACGTCCTCCTGGGTGCCGACGACCGCGATCACCTGCCCCGGTCCGCGCGGGGCGACCGGTGCGGCCGGCACGCGGGCCAGCACCGACGGGAGCGTCAGCGGGTCGCCGACGAGCAGCCGGTCCGGCACACCCAGGCCGCGCAGGGCGACCCGCAGCGGGTCCTGCGCGGCCGGCGCCGGGATCTCGATGTCGGCCGGCTCCGGGGTGCCCGCCATGGAGCGCATCTGGTCGAGGATCGCCGCGAACGAGGGGGCGCCCGTCGAGACGGTGGGCGCCGCGGGTGCGGGCGGGAGCTCGGGGGTCGAGCCGTCCGGCAGGGCGTCGTAGGCGTCGGCCGCCGCGAGGAGGTCCTCGATGCCGGCGGCCGGAGCCGGGGGTCCGCGGCGTGCCCGGGGGCGCGGTGCGGGGGCCTCGGGCACGTCGACCGTCAGCTCGAACCGCTCCCGCGCGAAGAAGCCGGCCACCCCTCCGGAGCGCACGCGCTCGGCGCTGATCACCCGCGCCCCGGGGCCCAGCTCGTCGCGCACCTGCGCCATGAGCCGCGCCAGGTCGCCGCCCTCAAGCAGCAATCGCGTGCCCACCGCTCACCGCCCCGACGGTCTCCACCAGGGCGCCGACGCCCGTGACCTCGGCGTACGACAGGACGGGCAGCCGCGGCAGCCCCATCGCCACGAGCCGGCGCAGGGCGGGCCGGATGGCGGGTGCGCACGCCAGCACCACGGTCCGGCCGTCCTGCTCGGCGATGGCGACCGCGTCCCGCAGCTGCGCGAGCACCGACTCCAGCCGGGCCGGGTCGACCAGCAGGTGCGTGCCGTGCTCCGACGGCCGCAGCGACTCGACCAGCTGCTGCTCGAGCACGGCGTCCAGGGTGATCGCGCGCAGCGAGCCGTCCTGCACGTACAGGGCTCCGAGGGCCGGGCCCAGCGCGGCACGGGCGGCCTCGACCAGACCCTCGGGGTCGGTGCTGACGCGTGCGCGCAGGGTCAGTGCCTCGTAGATCCGGCCGAGGTCGCGGATCGGCACCTCCTCGGTCAGCAGGCCCTGGAGCACGCGCTGCACCTCGCCCAGGCTGAGCAGCGTCGGGATGAGCTCCTCGACCACCGACGGGTTGACGCGCTTGACGCCCTCGGTGAGCACCCGCACGTCCTCGCGGCCCAGCAGGCGGGCCGCGTGCTGGCTGATGAGCGCGCCGAGGTGCGTGATGAGCACGGACACGCGGTCGACGACGGTCGCGCCGGACATCTCGGCCGCGTGCCTCAGCTCGGCCGGGATCCACTTGCCCGGCAGCCCGAACACCGGCTCGTGCACGGTGGTGCCGGGCAGCGAGCCCAGGTCGTCCCCGAGCGCGAGCATCCGGCCGGCGGGAGCCTCGCCACGACCCACCTCGACGCCCGCGATGCGCACCACGTAGGTGGACCGCGGCAGGTCGACGCTGTCCCGTGTGCGCACCGGCGGCACGACGATCCCCAGCTCCATGGCGGTCTTGCGCCGCAGGCCCCGCACCCGGGCGAGCAGGTCCTGGTCCGGTCCGGAGCCGACCAGGTCGACCAGGTCCGGCGACAGCAGGATCTCGAGGGTGTGCACGCGCATCTGCTCGATGAGCTGCTCCGGGCTGTCGCTGGCCGGTGCGGTGGCGGCGGTGACCGCTCCCGCCTGCTCGGCGGCCGACTCCTGGGCCTCGTTGGTCCGGGACCGCTGGGCCACCAGCAGCAGCACGGCGCCGACCAGCAGGAACGGCAGCTTCGGCATGCCCGGCAGCAGGGCCAGCGCGATGGCACCGACCCCCGCGATCACCAGGGCGGACCGGGACTGGCCCAGCTGCTTGGCGGCCGCGGTGCCCATGTCACCCTCGGCGGTGGCACGCGTGACGACGATGCCGGTGGACACCGACAGCAGCAGCGCGGGGATCTGGGTGACCAGGCCGTCGCCGATGGTCAGCAGGCTGAACCGCTGGAGCGACTCCGCCGGGCTCATGCCCATCTGGAGCATGCCGATGGCGAACCCGCCGACCAGGTTGATGACGGTGATGATGATGCCCGCGATCGCGTCGCCCTTGACGAACTTGGACCCGCCGTCCATCGCACCGTAGAAGTCCGCCTCCGCCGCGACGTCCGCCCGGCGCTGGCGCGCGGTGTCCTCGTCGATGAGGCCAGAGTTCAGGTCGGCGTCGATGGCCATCTGCTTGCCGGGCATCGCGTCGAGGGTGAACCGCGCCCCGACCTCCGCCACGCGGCCGGCGCCGTTGGTGATGACGACGAACTGGATGACCACCAGGATCAGGAAGATCACCAGGCCGATGACCAGCGAGCCGCCGACGACGATGTGCCCGAACGCGTCGATGACCTGGCCCGCGTACCCGTCCCGGAGCACCAGCCGGGTCGAGGCCACGTTGAGACCCAGCCGGAAGAGCGTGAAGACGAGGATCAGCGACGGGAACACCGAGAAGTCCAGCGGCCGCTTGACGTACATGCTGGTCAGCAGGATGACCAGCGACACCGTGATGTTGATCGCGATGAGCACGTCGAGCAGGGCGGCGGGCAGCGGCACCACCAGCATGAGGACGATGCCCACCACACCGGCGGGCACGGCCATCTGGGCGATGGGACGGTTCTTCATCGGGATCCCTGCTTGTCGGACGAGGCTGCGGACACGGCGGGCGGGCGGGGTGCCCGGGCCGGCCGGCGGGCGGCACGGGCCGCGGACCGGTGGTCGGTGGTGTCGTCGGCGGGCAGCGTGGAGCCGCCGGGGACGCGGTGCTGGCCGGCGCCGGCGCCGCGGCGGCGCAGGGCCATCACGAACGCGAGCACGCGGGCGACCGCGGTGAACAGGTGGGCCGGGACCTCCTGGCCCAGCTCGCACGCGGCGTGCAGGGCGCGCGCCAGGGCGATGTCCTCGACCATGGGCACGCGGCGCTCGGTGGCCTCGGCGCGGATGCGGGCGGCGACCACGCCGGCCCCCTTGGCGACCACCTTGGGTGCGCCGGAGCCGGGCTCGTACCGCAGCGCGACCGCGACGTGGGTCGGGTTGACCAGGACCACGTCGGCGGTGGCGACCTCGGACATCATGCGGTTGCGCGACATCGCCATCTGCTTCGAGCGGATGTGGCCCTTGAGCATGGGGTCGCCCTCGGTGCGCTTGTTCTCCTCCTTGAGCTCCTGGAGGGTCATCCGCGTCTGCTTGCGGTTGCGCCGCATGACGACCACCACGTCGGCGATCGCCAGCAGGATGCCCGCCGCGATGCCGGTGCGCAGGAGCGAGGCCGTGCCGTCGCCGGCCACACCGAGCAGGTGCGACAGGGGCAGCTGGCCCGAGGCCATGAGGGTGGGCACCAGCGCCTGGAGCCCGACCAGGAGCACGAGCGCGACCGCGCCGGTCTTGAGCAGCGTCTGCACCCCCTGCCACCAGGCCTGCCCCCCGACCAGGCGCTTGGCCGCGTTCACGGGCTTGAACTGGTCCACGTGGAGGCTGAACCGGCGCGGGTGGATGCCGCCCTGCGCCATGCCCACCGCCACGGTGACCAGCACCAGGACGACGAACAGGGGGGCGAGCGTGGTCAGCAGGGAGCGCAGGGCGTCGTCGAGCACCTGCACGGCACCGGCGGGCGTGGGGTTGCGGGCGACGTCGCGGACCATCGCCAGCTGGTCGAGCGCGGCAGCCTGCCCCCGGGTGATCACCATGGGCAGCGTGAGCACGGCGGCGCCCATCCCGATCCAGGCCGAGAGGTCCTGCGACCGCCCGAGCTTGCCCTTGCGGTGCACGTCCTTCATGCGCTGGTCGGTGGCCTTCTCGCTGCGCTCGCCGCTCTCGCTCACTGGGCCACCCCCAGCATCGCCTCGACCGAGCGCCCGGTCAGGCCCTCGATGACCGCCGGCAGCGCGAGGAACGCGAACGCGCCGAACGACAGGGTGAGCAAGATCTTCAGCGGGAAGCCCATCGCGAACGCGTTGAGCGCCGGCGCGACGCGGGTGAGCAGGCCGAGGCCGACGTCCGCGAGGAAGAGCACCACGAGCAGGGGTCCGGCGATCTGCATCGCCCCGACGAACATCTGGGACAGCCCCGTGGTCACGGCCTCCCCGAGCGCGCCCAGGTCCAGCACCGCCCCCAGCGGGAGCGCGTCGAACGTGCGGACCAGGCCTGCGAGCACCACCTGGTACCCGTCGGTGACGAACAGCAGGACGACGGCGGCCATCTGGTAGAGCCGCTGGAACTGCGCGCCGCTGGTCATGCTCATGGGGTCGAACGCGGCCGCCATCTGGAACCCGCCGAACAGGTCGATGAGCGTGCCCGCCGACTGGACGGCCGAGAACGCCAGCATGACGAGGAACCCGAACGCGGCACCGACGACCGCCTGCATCACGAGGGCGCCGACGAAGGCACCCGTCCCGTCGGCCGCCACGGGCTCGAGCCGCGGCGCGACCGCCAGCGCGAGCGCGAGCGCGAGGGTCACCTTGACGATGCTCGGCACGGACCGCTGCGAGAACGGCGGCGCGATCACGAGGAACGCGACGATGCGCACGCCGGCGAGCATCGTGGTCTGGAGCCCGGCCAGCGGCAGCGCGACGGAGATCGGGTCCACGTCAGCCGCCGACGAGCACGGGGATGCGCGCGAACAGGTCGTGCGTGAACGCGACCAGCTCCGAGATCATCCAGTGCCCGGAGACGATCAGGGCGATCGCGGCCGCGACGGCCTTGGGCACGAAGCTGAGCGTGACCTCCTGGATCTGCGTCACCGACTGCACGAGCGAGACGATGAACCCGACCACCAGGGCGGTGACGAGCACCGGCGCGGACAGCTTCGCGGCGAGCACCAGGGCGTCGATGCCGACGTCGAGGACGGCGTTGGTGTCCACGGCTACCCCGCTCCCGTGTACGAACCTACGAGCGACGTGACCACCAGGCCCCAGCCGTCGACGAGCACGAAGAGCAGCAGCTTGAACGGCAGCGCGATCATCACCGGGGGCAGCATCATCATGCCCATCGACATCAGGGACGCCGAGACCACCAGGTCGATGACCAGGAACGGCACGAAGATGACGAAGCCCATGATGAACGCCGACCGCAGCTCCGACAGCAGGAACGCGGGGACCAGGGTGCCGAACGGGACCGCCGACGGGTCCTCCGGGTTCTCCAGCCCCGCCGCACGGGTCAGCAGGGCGATGTCCTGCTCCCGGGTGTGCTCGAGCATGAACGCCTGGAGCGGCCCCTTGCCGACGTCGATCGCCTCGGTGAACGTCGCGTCGCCCGCCAGGTAGGGCTGCACCCCGAGCTCGTTCACGTCGCCGAGGACCGGCGCCATGATGAACAGGCTGAGGAAGAGCGCCAGGCCGGCCAGCACCTGGTTGGGCGGGACGCCCTGGAGGCCCAGCGCGTTCCGCGTGAACGACAGGACGACGAAGATCTTGGTGAAGCTGGTGGTCATCAGCAGCAGCGCGGGTGCCACCGAGAGCAGGGTGATCGCGAGCAGCACGACGATCGAGCTGCTCGGCGCTCCGTTGACGCCGTTGACCGCGACCGTGACGGTGTCGCCCAGCGCGGGCAGGTCCGGCGGCGTGGGCGGCGTGGGGGCGAAGATCATCGGCGCACCGTGCGGTCCTGGAGCGTGCGGACGGCCTGGCGCCACGTCTCGGGAGCGAGGATCGACCCCTGGAGCGTCGATGTCGGGGCCTCGGGCGCCTGCTCGAGGGCGGCGGGCTCCGGGGACGCGGTCTCCAGCGACGGGGCCGGGCGCTGCGCGGGGACGCGGCCGGCCACCGAGAGCGCGGACGCCACCCAGTCGCGGCGCGGTCCGGTCTGCTCGGCCACCGGATCGGGCAGGGGCTCGACGACGGGGCCCAGCTCGGTGAGCAGCGTGACCTGCTGGTCGCCGTACCCGAGCAGCAGGCGGCGGTTGCCCACCGCGACGACCGCGACACCCGTGTGCCGGCCGACGGACTGCCGACCGACCAGCTTGACGACGTGCTCGCGCGAGGACCGCTGCGTCTGTCCGCCACCGAACCGGCGGCCGATGAACCAGATGAGCCCGACCACGCAGGTCAGGGCGAGCAGCACCCGCAGCACGAGCATCGTCGAGACCATCAGACAGCCGGCTCCGTGCCCGGCACGATCTCCGTCACCCGGATGCCGTAGGCCTCGTCGACGACGACGACCTCACCGCGCGCGACGAGCCGCCCGTTGACCATGACGTCGGCCGGGCTGCCCGCGGTGCGGTCCAGCTCCAGCACGGCGCCGGGGGCGAGCTCGAGCACCTGGCGCACGGGCAGCCGCGTGCGGCCGATCTCGGCGGTCAGGACCATCTCGACGTCGTAGAGCATGCGCAGGTTGGCGCGCGGGGTCGCCGCGGCGGCGGTGGGTGCGACCACCCGCGGGCCGCGGACGCGCAGCGCGAACCACGCCACCGGCACGCCGGCCTGCTGGAGCGCGACGACGTGGGTGTCCGGGCCGAGGACGCCCGCGACGGGCTCGGACCGGCCGGGCTCGAGCACGCCGGCACCGAGCACGTCGGCCGCGGCTTCGAGGGCGGGGCGCAGGGCGTCGACGAGCGCGAGCGGGGTTCCGGCGGCTGCACCGGACACGAGGGCGTCCTCGATGACGTCCGCCGCGACGAGGGCGAGCTCGGCGCTCGGCGAGCCGACGAACGACGCGACCAGGGCGGTCGCGCCGGCCGGCACGTCGGTGTGGTCCGCCGGCACCGCGACGAGCGCCACGGCGGACGGGACCAGCTCGGCGGCGGCGGTGGCGGCCGCGAGCGCGGTCGCCGCGGCGTCGACGTCCGCCGCGGTACGTGCCGTCGGGACTTCGGTGACGTTCATGACGGGTTCTCCTCGACGGTGACGACACGGCAGGCAAGCCGGGACCCGTGGCTGCCGGCGGCGGCCTGGGCGAGCACGACCCCGTCGACGACCACGTCCAGCGGCTCGGTCGACGGGTGGGACAGGGGCAGCACGTCCCCCACCACGAGGTGGACGACGTCGCGCGGGTGGATGACGACGGGGCGGAAGCGCACGGAGACCTCGACGGGCACGTCCTGCACCGCTCGCTCGAGGTCGGCGTGGGCCAGCGCGGCGGCGCGGCGCTCGTCCTCGGAGCGGGCGACGGGACCGTCGGCGGCGCGCAGCGTGGCGAGCATGATGTCGGCCGGGAGCATGAGGGTCAGGGCGTCCTCGCGCTCGCCGACGCGCAGGGTGAACGACGCGACGACCACCGCGTCGGAGGCCCCGGCGGCCTGCACGAACTGCGGGTTGTACTGGACGCCGCGCACCGTGATGCCCAGCGGGGCCAGGCCGGCGAACGCGTACTCGAGGTCGCTCAGCGAGTGCTGGAGCAGGTCGCGCACGAGCGTCAGCTCGATCTCGGTCAGCTCGCGGCCCTCGCGGTCGTCGCCGCGCCCGTCGCCGCCGAACAGGTAGTCGATCCACACCATCGTCGCGGCGACCGGGAGCTGGAGCATCGCCGTCTGGCGGGTCTGCGAGATCGTGCACAGCACCATCGCCGTGGGCGTCGGCAGGAGGTTGACGTACTCGTCGTACGTGCTCAGGGCCAGCCCGTCGAGCGTGAGGTGGGTCAGGGTGCGCAGGCGGGAGGTGAGCTGGTTGCCGAACTGCCGGCCGAACCGCTCGAACGCCATCTCCAGGTGCCGGGCGTGGTCGCGCGGGAGGGTGAGCGGACGACGGAAGTCGTACAGCTCTGGCTCTGCGGTTCGACCGCGACGCACGGCGGACGCCGAAGCTGTCGCCGAGCGCGCGGGCATCGTGTCCTGGACCGTCACGTGCTGCCCATCGGCGGGCGCGCACGGCTTGTGAGCGGTTGGCGCTGGATCTTCTCCGCACCGACCCGTCCTGGGTCGGGATGTCCTGCTCTGCGGAGCGGTGTGGCGCCCTCCGTGGCGCCCCGAACTGTGCTGGCTGCGGCCTGCGGCCTGCCTACTGCGTGACGTAGTTCGTCAGGTAGACGTCCATCACCTCGCCCTCGTAGGCCTCGGCGAGCTGGTGCGCCAGCTCGGCGGTCAGGGCGTCGCGCGTCGCCGGGTCGGAGACCTCGGCGACGGTGCGTCCCGAGAACAGGGCGATGGCCAGGTCGAGCGCCCGCGCGGTGTCGGGAGCCTCCTCGCCGGCCTCCTCCGTGAGCTGGAGCGCGAGGCCGAGGCGCAGGTAGTGGCCCTCGGCGAGGTTGAGGCTCACCGGCTCGACGGTGAGGACGGCACCGGGCACCGGCGCGGGCTCGGCCGCGGGCTCGCCGCCACCCTTGCCCAGCAGGAGGTACGCGGCGGCTCCCCCGGCCAGCAGCACCACGGCGCCGGCGATCAGGAGGAGCTTCTTCCTGGACTTCTTCGCGGGCTTCTCGGCCTCGACCGCGGGGGTCGCCGAGACCGAGCCGCCGCCGATCTTGTTGCTGCCGCCGATCTTGGGTCCGGAGACCACTCTCTGCTCGATGGGCATGGCGCTATCCCTTCGCGGTCAGGGCGGGCAGGAGCGCGCGCACCTGCTCGGGTGCGGCGGACAGGACGACGAGGTCGACCCGACGGTTCTGCATCAGGGCCTCGGGCGACGAGTCCGTGACGAGCGGTCGCGTGTCACCGAAGCCGATCGCCATGATCCGTCCGCCGGGCATGCCGTCGCTCTCCACCAGGCGCCGCAGCACCTGCGTGGCGCGGTCGGCCGACAGCTCCCAGTTGGTGGCGTACCGGCCGGACACGGGGATGACGTTGGCGTGGCCCTCGACGGAGATCTGCTCCCCGATACCCACCAGCGACGGCGCCGCCACGTCCAGCACCCGGCGCGCGGTGTCGGTCATCTCGGCGCTCGCGGCGGCGAAGAACACGTCGTCGGCCACCAGGCCGAGCACCAGGCCGCGCTCGTCGATCCGGAACCGGACCGTTCCGTCGAGCCCGTTGGCGGCCAGGTTGGCGGCGATCATCGCCTGGAGCTCCTGGAGGTGGGCGGCCTCCCGCTCGGCCGCCGCCAGCACCTCGGGGTCCACCGTCGCGGTGTCGGTCGTGGTCGGCTGCGGCTGCGGCACGGGCTCCGAGCCCTGCATCCCGAGGCCGTTGTCGGCGCTCACCATCCCCGCGGTGCCGGCGGCGGGGCTGGTGTCCGGGACGACGCTCGTGCCGTCCATCGTCCCCGCACTGCCGTCGAGCACCGACGGGGACGTGGTGGTGTCCTGGAAGCCCGCCGCGAGGCTGTCCCGCAATGCGACGTACTTGTCCTGGTCCACCTGGCTGATCGCGAACAGGACGATGAACAGGGCCATGAGCACCGTGATCATGTCCGAGTAGCTGATCAGCCAGCGCTCGTGGTTGACGTGCTCCTCCTCGTGGCCGCCCCCGCGCGCAGCCCGTCCGCGCCGGGCGCCGTGCGCGGCGGAGGCGCTCATGCGGCGGCCTTGGCGGACTTGGCCGTCTTGCCCGCCTTGGCGGGGGCCTCCTCGGGCAGCAGGCTGCGCAGACGCTCGCCGACGAGCCGCGGGTTGGCGCCCGCCTGCACGGCGAGCAGACCCTCGAGCGTGACCTCCATCTGGGCGCACTCCAGGTCGGAGATCCGACGGATGCGCGCACCGAGCGGGAGCCAGACGACGTTCGCGGACAGGATGCCCCACAGCGTGGCGACGAACGCGGCAGCGATGGAGTGCCCCAGCTCGGCCGGCTTGGACAGGTTCTCCAGCACGTGCACCAGCGAGATGACCGTGCCAATGATCCCGATGGTCGGCGCGTACCCGCCCATGTCCACGAAGTACTTGGAGTGCACCCGGTCCCGGGTGCGCTTGGTCGCGATCTTGTCCTCGAGGATGGTGCGCAGGTCGTCCGGGTCGGTGCCGTCGATCGCCGCCTGGAGGCCGCCACGCAGGAACGCGTCGTCGATCGTGCGGGTCGCGTCCTCGAGCGCCAGGAGGCCCTCGCGCCGGGCGCGGTCGGCCAGGTCGACCACGGTGTCCACCGTGGCGGCCGGGTCCGGCGCCTTGCTGCGCAGCGCCCGGGGCACCGCGGCGAACGACCCGATCACGTCCTTGATGGTGTGGCCGGCGATGCCGACGCCGATGGTCCCTACCCACACGAGCAGCAGGGGGGCGGGCAGGAAGATCGACATCGGGTCGGCGCCCTCGAGGAACAGTGCCCCGAAGATGGCGACGAACGCGATCCCGATGCCGATCAGGCCGGCGGGATCCATCAGCGGCTCCTCGGTCGGAAGGGGACGGGTGGCGCGAACTGGTCGGCGGGCTCGGCGGAGTCGTCGGACTCGTCGGGCTCGGACGGCAGGTCGGGCACCAGCTCCATGCGGGGCTGGACCTGGATCTCGTGGGCGCGGGCGAGGATCTGCGCGCGCTGCTCCTGGATGCGGTCGATGACCTCGGCCATCGACTCGGCGACGATGTACTTGGTGCCGTCGATGAGGGTGAGGATCGTGTCCGGCGCGCTGTCGATGCGCTGGATGAGGTCGGGGTTGACCCCGAACTGCCCACCTGCAAGGCGCGTCACGACAATCACGGCGATACCCGTCCCTGGTCACCTGCTCCTGCAGCGGCTGATGCCGCTGCTCGGTCCCGTCCGTGGGCCCGCATGACCCTCCGATCGGCCGGGACGGCGCGAGTCTGAGGAGTCGTCCCCGACGGCTGTCGGGCAGCTACGGGGTGTAGGCCCAGTGCCACGGTTCGCGCGGGGTGTCCTCGACGAAGCCGTGCTCCGCCCCGTGCGCCCGCATCCAGGCCTGCGCGGCGGAGCCGAGGTCGAGGTCGACGGCCATCCCCCAGCCGTGGTCGCTGGTGCCCGGTGCCGCCGCGAGCCCGCCCTGGCTGTACAGGCCCTTGCGCTGCGCGACGTCCACCTGCCCCGCGTACGAGCGGTAGGAGTCGGTGATGCCGACGGTCACCCCGTCGGCCGCCGCGGCGGAGATCAGTCCGGTGAGCGCCTCGGCGGCGGGCGCCCAGAGCCGGTGGCCGGTGGTGCCGACCTCCTGCAGCGCCGACGCGGGGATCTTCCCGTTGCCGTATGCGGCGAGCTCGGTGGGCACCCCGTCGCCGTTGAGCCGCGCGGCCGAGGGCGCCGAGGGTGCCGGCGTGGTGCGGGCGACCTCGTCGGCCAGCGCGTCGGCGAACGAGGTGCCCGCCGTCGCGCCGACCGTGGTGGTCGCCCGGACCACCACCACCGGCGCCACGAGCGCCTGGATCTGGGACATCCGCTGCGCGATCCCCGCGATACCCGTGATCCCCTGCATGAACCTGGTCCTCCTCCGGACGAGTCGTCAGCGCTTGAGGTTGACCAGCTCCTGGAGCACCTCGTCGGACGTGGTGATGACCCGCGAGTTCGCCTGGAACCCGCGCTGCGCGATGATCAGCGAGGTGAACTCGGCGGACAGGTCGACGTTCGACATCTCGAGCGATCCACCGGCCAGCGACCCGCGGCCGCCCGTGCCTGCGGCACCGACCTGCGGCTCCCCGGAGTTCACCGACGTGCGGAACAGCGAGCCGCCGGCCTTCTCCAGACCCGACGGGTTGGTGAACGAGCCGAGGGCCAGGCGCCCGATCGTCTGCTTGAGGCCGTTGCTGAACGAGCCGGTGATGGTGCCGTCGGCGCCGAGCGCGAAGCTCTGGAGCGTGCCGGCGGCCTGCCCGTCCTGGGTCTTGGCCTTGGCGGTGTCCAGACCGGCGAAGCCGGAGAGGGCCGAGATGTCGACCGTGACGCCCCCGACCGTGAGCGTGGTCGGGGCCGCCAGGGAGCCGTCGGCGGCGAACGTGAGGGGCCCGGGGGCGGCAGTCGCGGTGCCGTCGGTGGCGGACAGCGACCAGCCGGTGGCCGACTTGGTGAACGTGAGGGCCAGCTCGCGCTCGTTGCCGATGGCGTCGAACACGGCCACGGTGCGCTCCAGGACGGTGCCGTCCGCGGCGTCCGCGTCGAGGTTGCCCTCGTACGTGGCGGACGTCGTCGCGACCGCGGGCATGATCGCGCCGGCGGGCACGCGCAGGTCGGACAGCGGGCCGTTGGTGTCCACGACGCCGTTGACCGCGGCCCAGCCCTGCACCAGGGCACCCTCGCCCGGCAGCACCATCTGGCCGGTGGAGTCGAAGTCGAACGAGCCCGCCCGCGTGTAGTACGACTCGGCGCCCTTGCGCACGACGAAGAAGCCGTCGCCCTGGATCATCATGTCGGTGCTGCGCCCGGTGATCTGCGACGCACCCTGCGTGAAGTTGGTGGTGATGCCCGCGACGCGGACGCCGAGGCCCACCTGCGCCGGGTTGGTCCCACCGGTGCCCGCCTGGGCGCCGCCCGCGTTCTGCACGACCTGGCTCAGGGTGTCCTGGAACTGGGTCTGCGACGACTTGAAGCCGGTGGTGTTGACGTTGGCGATGTTGTTGCCGGTGACGTCGAGCATGGTCTGGTGGCTGCGGAGGCCGCTGATGCCGGAGAAGAGTGAGCGGAGCATGGTGGTTCCCTTCGGGTGGGTCAGGCGGTGGGGACAGCGGTGGGCTTGGTGACGGACGAGACGGCGTCGAGCGCGACGGTCTGGTCGCCCACCGTCACGGTGGGCACGGAGCCGGCGTAGGAGACGCCGGAGACCGTGCCGGTGTGACCGCCGCCGTCGGCGTCGGCCCAGGTGACCTGCTGCCCCACCAGGGAAGCGGCAGCCATGCGCATCTGGAGCGCGAAGGACTCGCGCGAGGTGTCGGAGAGCTGCACGAGCTTCTCCATGGTGGTGAGCTGCGTGGTCTGCGCCATGAGCTGGGAGGAGTCCATGGGGCTGCTCGGGTCCTGGTTGCGCAGCTGCGCGACCAGCAGGTCGAGGAACGCCTGCTTGTCCAGCTCGCCGTTGGCGGCGGTGCTGGCGGAAGTGCCGGTGCTGGTGCTGGTCGCGGCGCGGGCCGCGCCGAACGACGAGACGTCGATGGTCATGCTGCCTCCGGGGGCTCTGGGGACGGGCGGGTGGGTCTCAGGCGAGGAGATCGAGTCCTCGGGACGGTGGTCGGTCGGGCGCGGCGGGGGCCGGGGTGCCGGGGTCCGTCGTCGGCACCCGGGGCTGCTGCCAGGGCACCGCGCCGCGCGGGTCGGGTTCGTGCCCGTCGGGGCGGCCGCCGTCCGGTCCCACGTCGACCGTGAGCCCGCTGGCCGCCAGGTCCCGGCGCAGCTCGGACAGGGCACCGCGCAGCGCCTCGCGGGATGCCTCGGTGGCACCCACCAGCTCGACGCGGACCGACTCCGGCCCGATGTGGGCGACGATCCGCACCGGTCCGAGGTTCTCCGGGTCCACCGGGACCGTGAGGATGTGCCGGCCGTGGCTGAGCCCGCCCGGGCCGGTGAGGGCCGTCAGCCGCGCGCCGAGCTGCTCGGCGAGGGGCGGCGGTGCGGGCTGGGCGGTCGGGGTCGGGAGGGCGGGCGCCGTCGGGATCGTGGGGGTGACGGGCGTCGCGACGGGGGCCACGACGCCGGTGACAGCCGGAGTCGGGGTCGGGCTCGCCGCGACGGTCGGGTCGGCGACGAGCACCGGGGCCGCCGTGCCGGCCGGGGTCGGCGTCAGGGCGACCTGGTCGTCAGTGACCGGCGCCGGCACGTGCGCCGCGGTGGGCGCGGGACGGTCGATGCCGGCGGCCGGTCGGTCGGTGCCGGTCGCGGCCGGGTCGGCCGCGGCGGCCGGGACCGCGGGCTGGGTGGTGGTCGGGGCGGGCGCGGGCGCCGGGACCGGGAGCGTCGTGGACGGCCCGGTCTGCTCGGGCTGCTCGGCGGCGGGCGGCGTGCCGGTGACGGCCGCCGGCGGTGCGGGGGTGGTCGTCACCGCTGGGTCGGCCGGAGCGGCGGCGACGGTCTGGGCGGCCAGCAGCGCCGTCAGCGCGGCGGCTGCGGGATCGGTCGTGGTCGCGACCGTCGGGGCGGCGGCGTCGGTCGCGGGCGTCTCGGCGGCGGCGGCCGCACCGCCCGCGCCCGCTTCCGTGCTCGTGCTCGTGCTCGACGAGTCGGTGCCCGGGGCCGTGGCGTCGGCACGGTCGGTCGACCGGGTGAGGGTCTCGGCGCGCGCGGAGGCCTGCTCGAGCACCTGGGCGAAGTCGGACTGCGGCGCGGTCGCGCCGACGCGGGCGGGTCGGGGGGTGGCGGGCGGCAGGGCCGTCAGGGCGGCGGTCACGCGGCGGCCCCCGCGGTGGCGTTCAGGCCGACGAGCGCCTCGAGCGCGGCACGCTGGGCGGCGGCGACCGTCGCACCGACGTCCGTCGCGGCGGCCGCTGCGGCTCCGGCCTGCGGCAGGATGCGGCGGATGGCGGTCGGCTCGGTGTAGACGTCGCGGACGACCACCGCCTTGCCGGGCTTGGGGGCGTCGATCATCTTGCCGTCTCCCACGTAGATCCCGATGTGGCTGCCGCCGCCGAAGACGACGAGGTCCCCGGGCAGCGCCTGGTCGAGCGAGGGGACCGCGGTCCCCAGGGTCATCTGCTGGCGGGCAACCCGCGGCACGTCCGTGACGCCGAGGTCGGCCAGCGCGCGCTGCACCAGCCCGGAGCAGTCGAGGCCGCCCTCGTCGAGCGACTCCCCGCCCCACACGTAGGGCACCCCGAGGTACGTCGACGCCGCGGCCACCAGGTCCTGGCCGGTCGGCGAGCCGGGGCTCGGCGGGCTCGTCCGCGGCGCGCCGGCGGCCGTGAGGGCGGCCTCGAACGAGACGCCCGTCGTCGGTGTGGAGGCCTTTGCTGTGATCGCAGGCTTCTCGACCAGCTGGCGCAGCTCCCCGATCCGGGTCTGCACGGCCGCGATCCCGGCGGTCATGCGTCCGACCCCCGGTCCTGCGCGGCACGCCGGCCGGCGACCTCGTCGAGCACCTTCTGCTCGGCACGCGCCTCCTCGGCACGCTCGGCATCGTCGTGCCGCTCCTCGAGGCGCTCGAGCGCCCGCACCCGCTGCCGGGCGTCCGTCCACGTCTGTTCGCGGTCGTCGGTCGCGGCCTCGGCGTGCACCACCTCGGTGCGCCGCTCGACCAGGAGGGCCCCGAGCGCGGCCCGGCCGGCGACGGCCGCGTGCCAGGCGAGGCGGTCGCCCACGGCGGGCATGGTCGACCCGGAGAGGCGCTCGGCGGTCTCCCGGGCGCGGCGCTCGGCCGACGCCTGCTCGCGTCGGGCCAGGGCCAGCTCGGACGCCGCCTGGTCCTCGGCGAGCGCGCGCAGGCGCAGCAGCCCGGCCAGCGGGAACGCGCGGGTCACGACAGGTCCCCGAGCGCGTGGACCAGGGCCGCCAGGTGGGCCCACGACTGCTCGGTCGGCGCGGACTCGTCCATGCCCTGACGCAGGAACGCGTCGATGGCCCGGCCGTGCGTGACGGCCGCGTCGACGAGCGGGTTCGAGCCTGCCACGTAGGCGCCGACGTCGAGGAGGTCCTGCGCCTGCCGGCGGGCAGCCATCACGGCGCGCAGCCGGCGGGCGAGCAGCTGGCGCTCGGTCGAGGTGACCCGGGACGCCACGCGGCTGATCGAGGCGAGCGCGTCGACGCTCGGGAAGTGGCCCGCGACGGCCAGGCGGCGGTCGAGGACCACGTGCCCGTCGAGGATCGAGCGGGCCGCGTCGGCGATCGGCTCGTTGTGGTCGTCCCCGTCGACCAGCACCGTGTACAGGCCGGTGACCGAGCCGGTCGCGCCGGTGCCGGCACGCTCCAGCAGCTGGGCCAGCAGGGCGAACGTGCTCGGCGGGTAGCCGCGGGTGGCGGGCGGCTCGCCGACCGACAGGCCGATCTCGCGCTGCGCCATGGCGACGCGGGTGAGCGAGTCCATCATCAGCACGGCGTGCGCGCCGCCGTCGCGCAGGTGCTCCGCGATGCGCGTGGCGACGAACGCCGACCGGAGCCGCACGAGCGGCGGCTCGTCGGAGGTCGCCACGACGACGACGCTGCGGGCCAGCCCCTCGGGGCCGAGGTCGTCCTCGAGGAACTCGCGCACCTCGCGGCCGCGCTCCCCCACCAGCGCGATCACGGACACCTCGGCGTCCGTGCCGCGCGCGATCATCGACAGCAGGCTGGACTTGCCGACGCCGGACCCGGCGAACAGCCCGAGCCGCTGACCGCGACCCACGGTGACCAGGGTGTCGAGCACGCGGACGCCGAGGTCGAGCGGGACGTCGACGCGTGCACGGTCCAGCGGGTGCGGGGCGCTGCCGTGCACGGGCACCCAGGCGTCGGCGCGCAGCGGGCCGCGCCCGTCGATCGGACGTCCGAGCCCGTCGAGCACGCGGCCCAGCAGCCCGGCCCCCACGGGGACGCGCAGCGCGGTGCCCAGCGGACGCACCGGCATGCCGGCGCGCAGCCCGCGGGTGGCGCCCAGGGGCATGCACCGCACAGTGCTCCCGGTGGCGGCGACGACCTCGGCGAGCACGCCCGCCGACGACTCCTCGACCGCCCCGCCGTCGATCCGCACCAGCTCGCCCACGGCGGCGCCCGTGCCGGCGACGTCGATCGAGAGGCCCACGACCGCCCGCACGGTGCCGACGACCTCGGGCTCGACGGCGTCGAGCGCGTCGTCCCAGCGGCTGCGCAGCGCCGTCGTCATGCGAGGTCCTTCACCAGCGCGGCGGCCGCACGGTCCAGCGCCGCGCCGATGCGTGCGTCGAGGTACCCGTCGGCGTGCCGGGCCACCGCGTCGCCGGGCGCCAGCGCGGCGTCGGCCACGAGCTCCACGCCGTCGGGCAGCTCGTCGAGGCCGCCGGCGCGCAGGGCGTCGAGATCACGCGGGTGCAGGTGGACCGTCACGGTCTCGGCGGCGATCGAGCGGCGCAGCACGCGGGCGAGCGCCGCGGCCGCGGAGCGCTCCGCGTCGTCCAGCTCGACACCGAGCACCGCCCTGGCGAGCTCCAGGGCACCGGCGTGCAGGAGCGCCTCGGCCTCCGCGAGCACCGGGGCCGTGCGGGCCTGGGCCGCGGCAGCGGCGGCCGCGAGCACGTCGAGCGCGTGGGCCAGCGCGGCGGACGCGTCGGCGG
>NZ_JABMCI010000037.1 GCF_013359775.1 Cellulomonas humilata
ACCCGTCCACGCCCGCGAATCCCGAGCCACGACAGCCAGGGAGGACGTGGCATCGCGCACCCGCGCCGCCACCTCCACCACCGCAACCGTCGTCTCGAACATGTGTACGATTCTACGCGAACCGTACGCACCCGGCAAGGCCCTGACCTGCACAAACATATCCACAGGACCCACGCCGAGCCGCCCACAGCCCGCGAACTCAGGCTCAGACACGCGGTCGAAAGTCGGACGCGCAAAGCCCAGAATCGAGAGAGAGTCCGGGCGCCAGGATCCGAAGCGGACCGTGCGGTCCGCAGGCCGGACCGCCAAACCAGCCCTCGACCTACGCGCCCGCCGCCCGCAGCCGCACAGGCGCCACGGACCCGATCCCCGCCAACCGCCGCGCAGGCCGAGGCTCGAGCACGAACCGCGGATCGGCGGAGAGCACCTCGGCGGTCGAGGCGTCGACCAGGACGGTGCTCGGATCGGCGATGTCGGTCAGCCGGGCGGCCAGGTTCACGTCGGGCCCGAAGACGTCGCCGAACCGCGACAGCACCCGCCCCCACACGAGCCCCACGCGTACGGGGGTGACACCGCGGGCACCCTCGAAGAGGCCGCCGGTCGTGGTTTCTCGGTCGACGTCGAGCTCCTTACCGAGGGCGTCCGCCAGGCCGAGCGCGATGACCGCCCCGGTGGCGGCGCTGTCGGCGACGAAGAGGATGGCATCGCCGATGGTCTTGACCACGCGCCCGCCGTTGGCGGAGACCACGTCGCGCGCGGCAGCCTCGAACCGCTGGACGAACTGGGAGAGGTCCGTGGACCCCAGGCCGGCGGTCCGGCGCGTGAACGAGACCATGTCCGCGAACCCCACCGCGCGGGCCAGGGGCAGCGCGGAGCGGTCCGGATCGGGGCCGCGGAGCTGGCCGAACTCGCCCGCGTACCGGCCCGCGATGGCGGCGAGCTGGCGGCGGTAGGAGTGCACCAGCTGGGCCTCGAGGACCGGCGCCAGGGACGCGAGGCGGTCGAGGACGAGCAGCCGGGCCGAGGTGTCGTCGAGCTCGTAGCGCGTGGCCATGTCCTCGACCAGCGCCTCCACCTGCCAGAGCGCGAGGCGGTCGGAGGTGTGCCCGAGGGCGCGGGTGACGGTGATGACGGTGCGCAGGTCGAGCCCGTGCTCGCGGACCAGGGCGGCCGCCCGGTCGATGGCCTCGGCGTCGCGTTCGGTGTAGATCGGGTCGTCCGGGTCGGCGTGCGGCAGGCCCATGGTGGTCCAGAACGCGCGGACCACGTCGATCTCGATCCCGGCGCGCTCGGCCAGGTCACGGGCGCTCAGCGTGCGCGGGCCGCCCAGCAGCTCGGCGTCGAGCTCCCCCACGGTCGACTCGAGGAAGTCGAGGTCCTGCGATTGCTCGTCCGGCACGGGACGAGGGTAGTTCACCCGGCTGCGCGGACGTGGCGTACGTCACCCGCGAGCACCCGGTGCGGGGTGCCGGCGTCGTCGACGGCCACCAGCGCACCGTCCTCGTCGAGCCGTGCGGCCAGGCCGGTGACCGTGCCGCCTCCCGGCAGCTCGACCCGCACGACGGAGCCGAGGGTGCCGCAGACGGCCGCGACCTCGTCGGCCAGCCCGGACCGGACGGCGTCTCCCCCGGACTCGCGCCAGCGCTGGGCCACCTCGACCTGCGCGGCGACGAGGGCGACCAGCATGCTCTCGCGGTCGACGTGCTGCGCACCCGCGAGCGCCAGCGAGGTCGCACTGGGCACGGGGAGTTCGTCGGCCGTCTGGCTGACGTTGATCCCGATCCCGATGACGACGGCCGGGGGCTGACCCGACGGCAGCGCGACCACCTCGGCCAGGATCCCGCCGACCTTGCGCACGGCCCCCCACCCCTCGATCTCGGTCTCGGCGGGTACGAGCAGGTCGTTCGGCCACTTGAGCGTGGCGGGGACGCCGGCCGTGGCGCGCAGGGCGTTGACCGCGCCGAGCCCGGCGAGGAGTCCGATCCAGCCGAACGACGTCGCCGGCACCGGCGGGTGGACCACGAAGCTGCACGTCAACGACGTCCCGCGCGGTGTCTCCCACGTGCGCCCCGCCCGGCCGCGCCCACCGGCCTGGTGCTCCGCGACGAGCACGCTCGCGTCCGGCCACGAGGCCGGGTCGGCGCGCAGCGCGTCGGCGAGGTCGGTGTTGGTGGACTCGGTCACGTCGACCACCTCGACGCGCGTGAGCGGCCCGGCGGGGGCGAGCAGGAGGTCGCGGAGCTCGGCGACACGAAGCGTGGGCATGCCGCCATCCTGACGCCCCTTGTGGGAACCCGACACCCCGACGCGGGCAACGCGGTCATCGCACTGCACGTGCATGGTGGGCATCGACAACTAGCCTCGGTCGGGTGACCGACACCCAGCAGCCCGTCGAGACGGCTCCGCGCACCACGGCCGCCAAGCTGGCGGACCTCGCCTCGCGCTACGAGGCAGGTGCCGCGGCAGAGCAGTCCGCCGTCGACAAGCAGCACGCGCGCGGCAAGCGGTCCGCCCGCGAGCGCATCGAGCAGCTCCTCGACCCGGGCTCGTTCACCGAGCTCGACGCGTTCGTCCGGCACCGCTCCACCAACTTCGGCCTGGACAAGAAACGGATCGCCGGCGACGGCGTCGTCGTCGGCCACGGCACGGTGGACGGCCGTCCGGTCTGCATCTACTCGCAGGACTTCACGGTGTTCGGCGGCAGCCTGGGCGAGGTGCACGGCGAGAAGATCACGAAGGTCATGGACCTCGCGCTGCGCACCGGGGTGCCGCTCATCGGCATCAGCGACGGCGGCGGCGCGCGCATCCAGGAGGGTGTCGCGGGCCTGACGCAGTTCGCGGAGATCTTCCGCCGCAACGTCGCCGCGTCCGGGGTCATCCCACAGATCAGCCTCATCCTCGGCCCGTCGGCGGGCGGCGCCGTCTACTCCCCCGCGCTCACCGACTTCATCGTGATGGTCGACGGCACCTCCAACATGTTCATCACCGGCCCGGACGTGATCCGCGCGGTCACCGGGGAGGACGTCGGCTTCGAGGAGCTGGGCGGCGCGACCACGCACAACACCCGCTCGGGCGTCGCGCACTACATGGCGTCCGACGAGGACGACGCGCTCGACTACGTGCGCTCCCTGCTCACCTACCTGCCGCAGAACAACCTCACGGACCCGGTGACGTTCGACCACGAGACCGACCTGGAGGTGACCGACGCCGACGAGGAGCTCGACACCCTCCTGCCCGACTCGGACAACCAGCCGTACGACATGCGCAGTGTCCTGGAGCACGTGCTCGACGACGGTGTACTTCTCGAGGTCCAGCCGTTGTACGCACAGAACGTGCTCATCGGGTTCGGGCACGTGGAGGGCCACCCCGTCGGGATCGTCGCCAACCAGCCGATGTCCATGGCCGGCACGCTCGACATCAACGCCGCCGAGAAGGCCGCCCGGTTCGTGCGCACGTGCGACGCGTTCAACCTCCCGGTCCTCACGTTCGTCGACGTCCCGGGGTTCCTGCCGGGCACCGACCAGGAGTGGAACGGCATCATCCGGCGCGGCGCCAAGCTCATCTACGCGTACGCCGAGGCCACCGTCCCGCTCGTCACCGTCATCACCCGCAAGGCGTACGGTGGCGCGTACATCGTCATGGGCTCCAAGCAGCTGGGCGCCGACGTGAACCTGGCGTGGCCGACCGCGCAGATCGCCGTCATGGGCGCGGGCGGCGCGGTGAACATCCTGCAGCGCGGCGCTCTGAAGTCCGTCGCCGAGGCCGGTGGGGACGTGGAGGCCGAGCGCCGACGCCTGACCGCGGAGTACGAGGAGGCGATCGTGAACCCGTGGGACGCCGCCGACCGCGGCTACGTGGACGCGGTGATCGCCCCGGCGAAGACCCGCACCGAGATCACCAAGGCCCTCCGTCTGCTGCGCACCAAGCGCGCCAGCCTCCCGCCGAAGAAGCACGGGAACATCCCCCTATGAGCGAGCACCAGCACGACGAGCATGACGAGCACAGCGGGCACGACAACCCCTCCCACGGCCCCGAGCCGCTGGTCGGCGTCGACGCCACGGACCTGCACGCCGCCGTCGCCGCACTGGCAGCGGCCCTGCACGGGTACGTCGACGCGGCGGTGGGTGTGCGCGCCGAGTTCGGCTCGACGGAGGCCGACGAGGACCCGCGCATCCTCGTGCTGGAGTCGGAGATCGGCGGCCTGAACGCCCGGCTGTACGACCTGCTGCACGAGCGCCTGGGCCTGCACGCCGACCTCACGGGCATGTCCTGGGGCGAGGACGAGCACGGCGACGCGGACGCACCGCGCAGCGACGCCGAGGTCGACACGTTCCACCTCGGCTTCGTCGTCGGTCCGCCGCCCGGCACGTCGGACCTCTCGCTGGAGTCGGTGCTCGACCTCGTGGAGCAGGGGGGCGCCGAGCTGGCGCAGCACCTTGTCGACGCGGGGTTCGAGGTGGGCGAGTGGGGGGCGTCGCGCGGTGCGGCGGTCGAGTTCGAGGACGAGCTGGACGACGCGGACGAGGACGACGACAGCGACGACGACGTGACGGGCATGTCGTGATGCAGCGCGACGCCCACGTGCAGGTGGTCCGCGGCACGCCGGACGACATGGAGCTCGCCGCACTGGTGGCCGGGCTGATGGCCGCCGCGTCGGAGCGAGCACGCCTGGCGGAGGTCACCGACCGCGCCGTCGCGGCTCCGTGGGCGGACCGGCGCCGCACGATGCGGGGCTCCCGCGTCACGCTGCGGCCGGGCCCGGACGCGTGGCGCTGGAGCCTGCGCGGCTGACCCCGGAAAGCGCTCTGACCGGTCGGGTACCGACGAGTAGGGTCGGGCGGGTGACAACGACGCCCACCACCCCGAGCGCGCCGGCCGAGCGCGCGGCCTCTCCGATCGACACGATCGCGGAGTCCTACATCACCCAGTACGCGACCCTCGACCCGCTCGGCGCCACCGCCATGGGGATCGCCGGTCACGACGCCGAGATGACCGACCTCTCCCCCGCGGGCCAGCAGACCCGTGCCGAGCTGGCCAGGGAGACGCTCCAGACGCTCGACGGCGTCGCCCCCACCGACGAGATCGACGAGATCACCCTGGCCGCCATGCGCGAGCGCCTCGGCCTTGAGGTCGAGCTGCACGAGGCGGGCGAGTTCCTGCGGGACCTGAACAACATCGCCTCGCCCGTGCAGGGCCTGCGCGACATCTTCGACATCATGCCGACGGGCGACGTCGAGGCCTGGTCGAACATCGCCGCCCGCCTCAACGCGCTCCCGGGAGCGGTCGACGGCTACATCGAGTCGCTGCGGCTCGCCGCGAGCACCGGGGCCGTCGCCGCCGTCCGACAGGTCGAGGAGTGCGCCCGCCAGGCCGCCGAGCAGGCCGACCCCGAGAGCTCGTTCTTCACCACCTTCATCACGGGCGAGGCCGTCGACTCCGTGCTCGACGACTCCGCCGCGTGCTCGCTGGTCCGCGCCGAGCTGGAGCACGGCGCCACGGCCGCGCGCGCCGCGTACGCCACGCTCGCCGCCTTCCTGAAGGACGAGCTGGCCCCGCAGGCTCCGCAGGAGGACGCCGCGGGCCGGGCGCGCTACGCCCTGTGGTCGCGCGCGTTCCTCGGTGCCGCGGTCGACCTCGAGGAGACGTACCAGTGGGGGCTGGAGGAGCTCGCCCGCGTGGTCGCCGAGCAGGAGGCCGTCGCCGAGCAGATCGCCGGTCCGGGCGCCACGGTCCAGCAGGCCGTCGCCAAGCTCGACGAGGACCCCGAGCGCACGCTGCACGGCACCGAGGCCCTCCAGCACTGGATGCAGGAGACGTCCGACGCGGCCATCGCGGCCCTCAACGGCACGCACTTCGACATCCCCGTGCCCGTGCTCACCCTCGAGTGCAAGATCGCCCCGACCCAGAGCGGCGGCATCTACTACACGGGTCCCAGCGACGACTTCAGCCGCCCGGGACGCATGTGGTGGTCGGTGCCGCCGGAGGTCACCACGTTCAACACGTGGCGCGAGAAGACGACCGTCTACCACGAGGGCGTCCCGGGACACCACCTCCAGGTGGGGCAGGCCGTGTTCGAGCGCGCGACGCTCAACACCTGGCGCCGGCTGGCCTGCTGGACGTCGGGCCACGGCGAGGGCTGGGCCCTGTACGCCGAGCGCCTGATGGCCGACCTGGGCTTCCTCGACGACCCGGGCGACCGGCTCGGCATGCTCGACGGCCAGCGCATGCGGGCCGCCCGCGTGGTCTTCGACCTGGGCGTGCACCTGGGTCTGGAGGCCCCCGAGGAGTGGGGCGGCGGCACCTGGGACGCCGACAAGGGCTGGGAGTTCCTCAAGGCCAACGTCAACATGCCCGAGGCGTTCATCCGCTTCGAGTGGAACCGGTACCTGGGCTGGCCGGGTCAGGCACCCTCGTACAAGATCGGGCAGCGCCTCTGGGAGCAGACGCGCGACGCCGCCGCGACGAAGGCCGAGGCCGCCGGCGAGGAGTTCGACATCCGTGCGTTCCACGCGCGGGCGCTGAGCATGGGCTCTCTGCCGCTGGACGTGCTGAAGACCGCGTTCGCGGGCTGACGACCGACGACGAAGGGCCGGTGGCGCACGCCACCGGCCCTTCGTGCGTCGGTGCTCAGACGATCAGCGTGGACCCGTACTTGGCCAGCACCGCGACGGCCAGCAGGACGATCAGCGCGGCGGTGACGAACCAGTCGTTGCCGTGGGCCACGAACCGCCGCGCGGCCGGCCCCCAGCGACCCGGGAACGTGAGCACGCCCTCGCGCACGTTCAGCCGGGTCAGCCCGGCCCACACGAGCGTCGTGGTCACCGTGATGAGCAGGCACCACGGGCAGAGCGCCTTGATGACGAAGAACGCCTCGAAGAACAGCCACCAGGCGAACAGGAAGCCGAGGGTGTAGATCGTCTGCGCGCAGAGCATGTACCAGCGCGGGAACCGGACGCCGCCCGCGATGGCCACCGCCACGGTGATCACCACGGCCTCGGCGGCGATGCCGAGGAACGCGTTGGGGAAGCCGAACAGCTGCGCCTGCCAGCTCTTGGCGACGGTGGAGCAGCTGATGACCGTGTTGAAGTCGCACCCGAAGGTGGCGTTCTTGTCCGCCGCGAGCGCCAGCGCCTCGATGGAGAGCACGAACGACGCCAGCAGGCCGAGCAGGCCGGAGACGGCCATCTCGATCGCGGTGCGCGTCCGCCACGCCTGGGTCGGCGGCTCGAGCAGGTCGGGGTCGGGATCGACCTCGAGCTCGTCGAGCCCGTCGAACTCGTCCAGCTCGTCGACGGCCACGTCGCGCCCCTCGCCCACCTCGCTCGACGACCTCGTCGCGTCACCCACAGCGTCTCCTCGCGTCCCTCGTGATCCCGGACCGGCGGTACCGCCCGCCGCAACTGAGACCCGCGCCCATTGTGCCCCCCACACCTGTGCCACGGACCAGGACCATCGTCCGCTCAGCCGGGGCCGGACGAGCCGATCCGGACGAACAGCAACGCAGGAGCGAGCTCGACGTCGTGCGTGTGCGACGAGATCGTCGGTTGCAGCTCACACTCTCGACGCAGACTCACGATCTCGGCCGACCCAGGACCTTCGGACGACCGACGAACTAGGCTCCCCACCCGTGACCCGACTGCTGCTCGCCTCCGCCTCCCCCGCCCGCCGCGCCACCCTGCTCGCCGCGGGGATCGACCCCCTGGTCGCGGTGTCGGACGTCGACGAGGACGCGGTGCTCGCGGCGGCGACGGCCCGGTTCGGGGCACTCGACCCGGCAGACGCGGTGCTCCTGCTGGCGCAGGCGAAGGTCGAGGACGTGTCCCGGAACCTGCCCGACGAGCTCGAGGACGCGGTCGACCTGCTGCTGCTCGGCTGCGACTCGATGCTCGAGCTCGACGGTCAGATCTTCGGCAAGCCCACGGATGCGGCCGACGCCACGGCCCGCTGGCGGGCGATGCGCGGGCGGTCCGGCGTGCTGCACACCGGGCACTGGCTCATGGACGAGCGGGACGTGCCGACCATGCTCGGGGCGACGTCGTCGACGACCGTCACGTTCGCTGCGCTGTCTGACGAGGAGATCGACGCGTACGTCGCCACGGGCGAACCGCTGGCCGTGGCGGGGGCGTTCACGGTCGACGGGCTGGGCGGTCCGTTCGTCGACAGGATCGAGGGCGACCACCACGGCGTCGTCGGGCTGAGCCTGCCGCTGCTCCGGGAGCTGCTCGGCGAGGTCGGAGTGACGATCCCGAGCCTCTGGAACAAGTCCTGACCTAGGTCCCAGGGAGGACCCCGAGGGCCACGCCACGATGTTCACGTGAGCCAGCCCGCGAGGTTCACCGGGTCCGGGTAGGCCGGGACCGTCCAGGGCATCCAAGGACCTCATCATGTCGACCGTCACGAACCCCCGCTTCGTCCGCCTCGCCGGACTCCTCTCGATCATCGCCGGCGCGGTCTTCCTCGTCGCCGGTGCCGTCACCTGGAGCCAGGTGTCGACCCACCTCGCCGCAGAGAACATCACCGTCGCCGATGACGCTTCTGCCTTTGCCGGCCAGGCCGTGGACACCCCGTGGGAGGCCTTCTCCCAGGCGGACATCATCAACCACCACTCCCTCGAGGCGACCGGCGGCAAGACCTACGCCGAGCTCGACCGCGAGGACCCGCTGCGGGCGACCGCGATGAACGGCTCCTTCCTGCGCGCCTCGCTCTTCACCTCGGTCGTCGCCTTCGGTGTCGCCGCCCTGGTCATGGGCATCGGCGTGGTCTTCGGCCTCATCGGCTTCGCCCTCCGCCAGGTTGCGCCGGCCACCGCCGTCGCCGTCAAGGACGACAACGCGCTCGCCGCTGTCTGACGACCCCAGCGCACGCACACAGAGCCCGGCCCCTGAGGGGCCGGGCTCTTGCGCTTGTGCCCACCGGACAACCGCGGGCTCGCAGAGCGGGCATCACGGCCGCGTCGCCTGTGGATCCCTACAAACGACCTCCCTGGACGGTTGGCCGGATCGACAATCTTGGCGAGGCACGGGCGACGGGCGACGGGCGACGACGCCCCGGGCGTTACGGTGAGCCGTGCCCGCCATCTCCAAGGTCCTCATCGCCAACCGCGGTGAGATCGCCGTCCGCATCGCCCGAGCCTGTCGCGACGCCCGGATCGGCTCTGTCGCCGTCTACGCCGACACCGACCGCGAGGCACTGCACGTGCGGGTCGCCGACGAGGCGTTCGCACTCAACGGCGCTCGTGCGGCCGAGACGTACCTGGACATCGGCAAGCTGCTCGACGTCGCGCGGCGGTCCGGCGCCGACGCCGTGCACCCCGGATACGGCTTCCTCGCGGAGAACGCGGGCTTCGCGCAGGCGGTCATCGACGCCGGCCTGGTCTGGATCGGTCCCCCGCCGTCGGCCATCGACGCCCTCGGGGACAAGGTCAGCGCGCGGCACATCGCCCAGCGCGCCGGTGCCCCGCTGGTCGCCGGCACCTCCGACCCGGTGGCGGGCGTCGCGGAGATCCACGCGTTCGTCGCGGAGCACGGCCTGCCGGTGGCCATCAAGGCGGCGTTCGGCGGCGGCGGACGAGGCCTGAAGGTGGCACGCGAGTCGGGTGAGATCGACGAGATGTTCGAGTCGGCCACCCGCGAGGCCGTGGCGGCCTTCGGGCGCGGCGAGTGCTTCGTCGAGCGGTACCTCGACCGGCCGCGCCACGTGGAGACGCAGTGCCTGGCCGATCAGCACGGCACCGTCGTCGTGGTCTCCACGCGCGACTGCTCGCTCCAGCGCAGGCACCAGAAGCTGGTCGAGGAGGCGCCCGCACCCTTCCTCACCGACGCGCAGAACACCCAGCTGGTCGAGTCGTCGAAGGCGATCCTGCGCGAGGCCGGCTACGTCGGTGCCGGGACGTGCGAGTTCCTCGTCGCGGCCGACGGCACCATCTCGTTCCTCGAGGTGAACACACGCCTCCAGGTGGAGCACCCCGTCACCGAGGAGATCAGCGGCATCGACCTGGTCCGCGAGCAGCTGCGCATCGCGGCCGGCGAGCCGCTGGGCTACGACCACGTGCAGACGCGCGGCCACTCCATCGAGTTCCGCATCAACGGCGAGGACCCGGGCGCAGGCTTCCTGCCGGCCCCGGGGCGGATCACGACGCTCCAGTTCCCCTCCGGCCCCGGCGTCCGCGTGGACTCCGGCGTGGTCGAGGGCGACAGCGTGTCGGGGCTGTTCGACTCGATGATCGCCAAGCTGGTCGTCACCGGCGCCGACCGCCCGCAGGCCCTCGCCCGGGCGCGCCGCGCGCTGGCGGAGCTCGAGGTCGTCGGCATCCCCACCGTCGTCCCGTTCCACCGTGCCGTGCTGGACGCCGAGGCGTTCGCGCCCGCCGACCCGGCGCAGCCGTTCTCGGTGCACACCCGCTGGATCGAGACCGAGTTCGCGGAGACCGTCGCCGCGCTCAGTGCCGCGCCGACCCCCGCGCAGGACGAGGACGACGAGCCGGCGGTCCTCGAGCGCGTGGTCGTCGAGGTCGGCGGCAAGCGCCTCGAGGTCGTCCTGCCCGCCGCGCTGGCGCTCGGTCGTGGCATGGGCGGACTCGGTCGGGGGTCCGCCGGCCCGTCCGCGCGCCGCCCGGTCCGTCGGGCCGCCCGCACCAACGGCGGCAGCAACGGCACCACTCTCGCGTCTCCCATGCAGGGCACGATCGTCAAGGTCGCCGTGGCCGAGGGTGCGCAGGTGGCCGAGGGCGACCTGGTCGTCGTGCTCGAGGCCATGAAGATGGAGCAGCCGCTGGTCGCGCACCGCGCCGGCACCGTGACCGCGCTGACCGCGGGCGTCGGGTCGAGCGTGAGCGCCGGCACCGCCATCTGCGAGATCGTCGGCTGACGATCCACCACCACCGGCTCCCTGGCGACGGCTGGGTGGAGTGCGCCTGCGGCCGGCGGCACTGGGGTGTGCACGGCGCCGCGGGCCTGCTCCTGGTGCGCCGCGCGCCCGACGGGTCCCCCGAGGCCGTCGTCCTGCAGCACCGCGCGCTCTGGAGCGACCAGGGCGGCACGTGGGGCGTCCCGGGCGGCGCACGGATGCCCGGCGAGACCCCCGAGGACGCGGCCCTGCGCGAGGCGGCGGAGGAGGCGGGCATCGACCGTCAGGGTGTCCGGCTGCGCGAGTCCCGGGTGCTCCAGCACCCGGACTGGTCCTACACCACGGTGATCGCCGACGAGATCCTCCCCATCCACCCCGCGGTCACGGACTCGGAGAGCGTCGAGCTGCGCTGGGTCCCGCTGGACCAGGTGACGGAGCTGGACCTGCTCCCCGCCTTCGCCGACGCGTGGCCCCGGCTGCGCGAGCGGATCGTGGCGCTCGGCGGTCGGTGAGCCGTCTCACAGCACCGGCTGCTGGGACCGTGTCGCTTTCGGGGCAGGTGCGGGGGTAGTGTCCGGGCGGTGAGGTAAGCCTGCCCTCACCTGACGCGGGTCAGCACTGCACTCGGAAGCGTTCCATGGTCGCCAACTACCTCATCGGTCTGCGCGAGGGTCTCGAGGCCGCGCTGGTCGTCAGCATCCTCGTCGCGTACCTGGTCAAGTCCGGGCGCCGCGAGCAGCTGCCGGCGCTCTGGGCCGGGGTCGGGGTGGCGGTCGTCGCGTCGCTGGCGTTCGGGGCGATCCTCACGTTCGGCCCGTCCGGGCTGTCGTTCGAGGCGCAGGAGGCCATCGGCGGCACGCTCTCGATCGTCGCGGTCGGCCTGGTCACCTGGATGATCTTCTGGATGGCGCGCACCGCCCGCCACCTCAAGGCGGACCTGCACCACAAGCTCGACGACGCGCTCGGCGCGGGCAAGCAGGCGGTGCTGGTGGTCGCGATGCTGGCCGTGGGCCGCGAGGGCCTGGAGACCGCGCTGTTCCTGTGGGCGTCGGCGCAGGCGACCAGCGGCACCGGCTCGACCTTCGCGCCCCTGGTCGGCGCGGCCCTGGGCCTGGGCACGGCGGTGCTCGCCGGGTGGCTCATCTACCGCGGAGCCCTCAAGCTCAACCTGCGCGTCTTCTTCGCCTGGACCGGCGTGTTCCTCGTGGTCGTCGCCGCGGGCGTCCTCGCCTACGGGATCCACGACCTCCAGGAGGCCGGCATCCTCCCGGGCCTGAACACCCTGGCCTTCGACGTCTCCGCGACGATCCCGCCCAGCAGCTGGTACGGCTCGCTGCTCAAGGGCGTCTTCAACTTCTCGCCCGCCACGACCGTCCTCCAGGCGGTCGCGTGGGTGGCCTACCTCGTTCCGACGATGTACCTCTTCGTCCGCACCACGTGGGGCTCCGCACCCGCCCGCCCGTCGTCGCCCGCCGTCACGCCGGCCGTGCGCGCCACCGCTGCCTGACCCGCTCGCACGCCCCCAGCACCCTCTCCGAGGAGACCCATGTCCCGCCGCACCACCGCCGTCGCCGCCGCCCTGGCCGCGCTCGTCCTCCCGCTGGTCGCGGCCTGCGTCCCCAACGACACGGCAGCACCTGGTGACTCGGGCAGCGCGGGCGTGCTCACGGTGACCTCGACCGCCGACGCGTGCGACGTGTCCGCCGCCGAGGCCGACTCGGGCACGCTCCGTTTCTCCGTGACCAACGACGGCGACGACGTCACCGAGTTCTACCTGCTGGGCGACGACGGCCTGCGCGTGATCTCCGAGGTCGAGAACGTCGGCCCCGGGCTGACCCGCGACCTCGTCGTGCAGGTGCGGCCCGGCACGTACTTCACGGCGTGCAAGCCCGGCATGGTCGGCGACGGGATCCGCGCCGAGTTCACCGTCAACGACAGCGGTGTCGAGGTGGGCCCCACCGGGGACACCGCCGACCAGCTCGCCGCCGCCGAGGCCTCCTACGTCGCGTACGTGAAGGACCAGGTGGGCGCGCTCATCTCCGGCACGCAGGCGTTCGCCGACGCGTACACCGCGGGCGACGACGAGACCGCGAAGTCGCTGTACGCCGACACGCGCGCGCACTGGGAGCGGGTCGAGCCCGTCGCGGAGTCGTTCGGCGACCTGGACCCCCTGCTCGACCTGCGCGAGGCCGACGTCGAGGAGGGTGCCGCCTGGAGCGGCTGGCACCTCATCGAGAAGGACCTCTGGCAGCCCGCCCCGGACGCCAACGGCGGGGTCACCTACGTGCCGCTGACGCCCGAGCAGCGCGACGCGGCCGCGGCCGACCTGGTCACCTACACACAACAGCTGGTCGACGAGGTCAACGCCCCCGACTTCACGTTCGAGGCGTTCCAGATCGCCAACGGCGCCAAGGAGCTGCTCGACGAGGTCGCCACCGGCAAGGTCACCGGCGAGGAGGAGATCTGGTCGCACACCGACCTGTGGGACTTCCAGGCCAACGTCGACGGCGCACGCGTCGGGTACGAGGTGCTCGCGGACGTCGTCGAGGCCGAGGACCCGGACCTGGCCGAGACGCTGACCACCCGCTTCGCCGAGATCGACGCGCTGCTGGCCGAGCAGGGCTCCCTGGAGTCCGGCTTCACGTACTACGACCAGCTGACCGACGCGCAGGTCAAGGAGCTCGCCGCGGCGGTCGACGCGCTGTCGGAGCCCCTGTCGCGCCTCACGGCCACGGTGACGGGCGCCTGACCTTGGCCTCCCCGACGGACCCGCGCGACGAGCCCGGCGGTCCCCGGCTGTCGCGACGCGCCGTCCTCGGGCTCGGGGGCGGCCTGGCCGCCGTCGGGGTGGCTGCCGGCTTCGGTGCAGGGCGCGTGACCGGTGCGCCGACGGCAGCCGTGACCGACGACGCCGAGGGCACCTACCCGTTCACGGGCGCCCACCAGGCCGGCATCGTCACCCCCGCGCAGGACCGGCTCTACCTCGCCGCGTTCGACCTGACGACGACGTCGCGCGACGAGCTGGTCGAGCTGCTGCGCCGGTGGACCACCATCGCCGCGCGGCTGACGCAGGGCCTGTCGGCGGGACCGTTCGGGCCGGCGTCGGGACCGTACGACGCGCCGCCGGACGACACCGGTGAGGCCGCCGACCTGTCCCCCGCGGGCCTGACCCTCACGTTCGGCTTCGGCCGGTCGCTGTTCGTCGGCACCCCCGGTCCGGACGGCACGCCCGGCGAGGACCGGTTCGGCCTCGCCGACCGGCTGCCCGAGGGGCTCGTCGCGCTGCCGCACTTCGCCGCCGACGACCTCGACCCCGCCCGCAGCGACGGCGACCTGGTGGTGCAGGCCTGCGCGGACGACCCGCAGATCGCCGTGCACGCCATCCGCAACCTGTCCCGTGCGGCGTTCGGGTCCGCGACGATCCGCTGGACCCAGCTCGGGTACGGCCGGACGTCCTCGACGAGCACCGCGCAGCGCACCCCGCGCAACCTGTTCGGGTTCAAGGACGGCACGGCGAACGTGAAGGCGGAGGAGACCGACGCGCTCGCGGAGCACGTCTGGGTGCCCGCGAGCGATGTCGACGCGTCCTCGGAGTGGCTCGTCGGCGGCTCGTACCTGGTGGCCCGCCGCATCCGGATGCGGATCGAGACGTGGGACCGCACCTCGCTGCGCGAGCAGGAGAACCTGGTCGGGCGCACCAAGGGCGAGGGCGCTCCCCTGTCCGGTGGGACCGAGTTCACCGAGCCCGACTTCGCGCAGGAGGGCCGCGGCGGCGCGCCCCTCATCGCGGTCGACTCGCACGTGCGGCTCGCCCACCCGACGTCCAACGACGGGGTCCGGCTGCTGCGTCGCGGGTACAACTTCACCGACGGCAACGACACCCTCGGGCGGCTCGACGCGGGGCTGTTCTTCCTCGCGTTCGTCCGGGACCCGCGCACGCACTTCATCCCCATGCAGACCAGGCTGTCCAGCCAGGACACGCTCATGGAGTACCTCACGCACACCGGGTCCGGCCTGTTCGCCGTGCCGCCCGGCATCCCCGAGGGCGCGCTGGTCCTCGGCGACGACGGCACGCCCGTGACCACGGACGACAGCCCGTTCGTGGGGCAGCAGCTGTTCGCCTGACCGCCCCGGTAGTCTCGCGCGCGTGACGACCACCCCGCCCGCCGGCACCCCCGTCCGTACCCCGCCCGACGCCGGCACCCCGACCCGGGTGTGGCTCGTCGCCCTGCTCACCGTGCTCTGCCTCGAGCTGGTCCGCGCCAGCGGGCCCCTGCTGGACCGTGCCTTCGCGGCCGGGGTCGTCAACGCCGCGGTGACCGCGCTCGGCACCTACGCGTTCGCGGGGGTCGTCGCCGCGCTGCTGCTGCTCGCGACGCGGCGCACCACCGGCTCCCCCGACGCCCGCACCCTGCTGGTCGGCTCGGCGGTGCTCGCCGCGCTCCGGCTGGTGCTCCAGGCGCTCGACGGCTCCGCGCTGTTCGTGGTCGGGCTGGTCGCCGTGGCCGTGGCGGTCGGGGTGCTCACGCTGGCGGTCGCGTTCGTCGCCGGACGTCCCGCCGGCGGGCGGGAGGCGGCCATCGGGCTGGTCCTGGGCTGCGGGCTGTCCGTCGGGCTCCAGCTGGTGCTCGGCACGTGGGACGCGGTGTGGCGCGACGGGTGGACCGGCTGGGTGGTCGCGGGCATCCTCGCGCTCGGGGTGGTCGCGACCGCGCGCGGGCTGGTCGCGTTCACCGCCGCCACCTCGGCAGAGGCGACCGGGCGCCCCCGCCGGCTCTGGGTGCTCGGCCTGTTCCTCGCGCTGGCCGCGATGATCGTCGCCAACCCTGCGTTCGTGGCCTCGCAGTCCGGGGTAGCGCTCGGCTGGGCGGGGCTCGTCGTCGTCGTCGCGAACAGCCTCGGCGCCCTGACCCTCCTGCGACGCGACCCGTGGTCCGCGTCCGTGCGGGTGGGCGCAGCGGTCCTGCTGGTCGCCGGGGTGGCGTGCGCGCTGTGGCTCACCGGCATCGCCGCGCTGGTGGCCGTCGTCGTGCTCCAGCTCTCGATCGGCATCGTGCTCTCGGCCGCGCTGAGCGCCCACCGGCCGGCGCAGCACGGGATCAGCCGCACGGGCGCCGCGACGCTCGTCGTCGGTCTCGGCACCATCGGCCCGCTGCTGCTCTACATGCTGGACTACGACGTCCCGCTGCCGGTCGACAACGTGTGGGTCATGGTGCTCGCCGCGCTCGGGCTGGCACTGTCCGGCCTGCGCCGACGCACCCCGGGAGCCGTCCCCGCGCTGACCAGCCCGGACCGGCTGCCGCGCCGCATGAGCTCGGTCCGGCTGCTGGTCCTGCCCGCACTCGCCCTCGCAGCGGTCGGTCTCAACCCGTCGACCACCAGCACCACGGGTGCCGACGTGCCAGCCCGTGCGGACGACGAGCCGCTCGTCCTCGTGGGCTGGAACCTGCACTACGGCGTCTCCCCCCTGACCGCGGTCGACCTCGAGGGCATCGCGGTGGAGATCGAGTCGATGGACCCGGACGTCGTCACGCTGCAGGAGGTGAACCGTGGCTGGGTGTTCGGCGGCGGCACCGACATGGCCACCTGGCTCGCGCACCGCCTGCGCATGACCGTCCACTTCGCGCCCGCGGCCGACCACCAGTTCGGCAACGCGGTGCTGGCCCGCTCCGAGCTCACCGACTCCGTCGTGCACCCGCTGCCCTACGGCGCCGGCCCGCAGAGCCGGTCCGCCCTGTCGACCACGCTCACCACGGCGGACGGGACCGCCCTGCGCGTCACGTCCATCCACACGCAGCACCGCGAGGCGAACACGCCGACCCGGCTGGAGCAGCTGACCGCGCTGGCCGACGCCGAGCCTGTCACGCCCCCTGCTCTCCTGGCCGGGGACCTCAACGCCGAGCCGGGCTGGCCGGAGATCGAGCTGCTGGAGTCCGCGGGCTGGGTGCCGGCGGACTCGGAGACGCTCACCTCGCCCGCGGACGCCCCCACGGCCAAGATCGACTGGGTGTTCGGCCAGGGCGTGAGCTTCCTCCGGGGGTACGTGTGGACCGCCCCGCAGTCCGACCACCGACCCCTGTCCGTGGAGTTCTCAGTCGACTGACGCCGGCCCCGTCGACTCGCGCACCACCAGCTCGACGCCCAGGCGCACGACGCGGTCCCGTGGGTTGTCGCCGTGGATCAGGCGCAGCAGGAGCTCGGCGGCCGCGCGCCCCTTGCCGGCGGTGTCCTGACGGATCGTCGACAGGCTCGGGCTGACGTAGCGGGCGAGGTCGGCGTCGTCGAACCCCAGCACGGAGACGTCCTGCGGCACCCGGCGGCCCGCGCGGATCAGCCCGGCCTGGATGCCCGCGGCGAGCAGGTCCGCGGTCGCGAACACGGCCGTCGCGGACGGGTGCTCGCGCGCGATCCGCTCCCCTGCGGCGAGCCCGTCCTCGTAGCTGGTGCGGGCGACGACCGTGACGGGGTCGGCACCGAGGACGTCCCGCAGGCCCGCCAGCCGACCGGCCACCACGGGGCTGCGCGAGTCGGTGGGACCGCAGAACACGACCCGCCGGTGCCCGAGGGCGCGCAGGTGGTCGCCCGCCAGCCGGCCGCCGCCGACGTCGTCGGTCCGCACCGCTCCCGCGCGCCCGTCAGCCGAGGCGTCGATCACCACCGTCGGCACGTCCTCCGGGAGGTCCAGCGCCCGCAGCTCGTCGTCCGTGAAGCCCATCACGACGACGCCGTCGAGGTTCCACCGCTGCACCGAGTCCTGCACCTCGCGGGCGTCCTGGACGGCGCGGAGCATGAGGTGGTGGTCGCGCTCGCGCAGGCCCGCCTCCAGCGCACCGGCGACGCTCACGTCGTGCGGGCTGCCCAGCAGGCTGATCCCGCCGTCGCGCGCGGGGAGCAGCAGCCCCACCAGGCGGGTGCGGCGGGTGGCCAGGCTCTGCGCGGGACCGCTCGGCACGTAGCCGCGCTCCTGGACGATCCGCTCGACGGTCGCGGCGGTGGCGGGTGACACGCGGCCGAGGTTGCCGTTGACCACGTTCGACACCGTCATCACGGACACGCCGGCCTCGCGCGCGATGTCCTTGAGCGTGACGCGGGGCACCGGGACCTCCTTCGCGTGTTGACGCCCGACCTAGGGAAGTTTAGCGTTAAACGCCCGCAGCACCCGAGAGGACACCATGACCCCCAGGCAGCCCCTGCCCTCGCGCCCGGCCGCGGACCCCCGAGCGGTGGTCCTCGGGCCGCAGTTCCGGATCACGGTGCTCACCGAGGGGCTCGTGCGGCTGGAGCACTCCCCGGACGGCGTCTTCGAGGACCGCGCGTCCACGTTCGCCCTCAACCGCGAGCTGCCCGTACCGGAGTTCCGGGTGATCGAGACGGGGTCCCACGTCGAGGTCCTCACGGCCCGGCTGCACCTCGTGTACGACCGCGGACCGTTCTCCACGAGCGGCCTGAGCGTGTCTGTGCTGGGCGGCGTCAGCGCGTACCACTCAGTGTGGCGGTACGGCGACGACTCCCCCGACTCCGTGGGGCTGGGCGGGACCGCCCGCACGCTCGACCTGGCCGACGGCGCCATCCCGCTGGAGCCCGGCATCGTGTCCCGGCAGGGCTACGCGGTGCTCGACGACTCGCGCTCGATGGTGTTCGAGGCCGACGGGTGGGTGGCGCCGCGCGACGGGTCCCGGACCGACCTGTACGTGTTCGCGTACGGCCACGACTACCGCGAGGCGCTGCGGGCGTTCTACGCGGTCTCCGGCCCGACGCCCGTGCTCCCCCGGTTCGCGCTGGGCAACTGGTGGAGCCGGTTCCACCGCTACACCACCGAGACGTACACGGCCCTGCTGCACCGGTTCGACGCCGAGGGGATCCCGTTCAGCGTCGCCGTCATCGACATGGACTGGCACGTCACGGACGTCGACCCCGCCATCGGCAGCGGCTGGACCGGGTACACGTGGAACCGGGACCTGTTCCCCGACCCGGCGGCGTTCCTGAGCACCCTGCACGACCGCGGCCTGCGCGTCACGCTCAACGTCCACCCCGCCGACGGCGTCCGCACGCACGAGGACGCGCACGCCGAGCTGGTCGCCGCGCTCGGCCGCCCGCCGCAGGAGCCGATCCCGTTCGACGTCACCGACCGGGAGTTCCTCGACGCCTACTTCGACGTCCTGCACCGCGGCCTCGAGCGTGACGGCGTGGACTTCTGGTGGCTCGACTGGCAGTCCGGACCGCACTCGCGCGTCGCCGGCATCGACCCCCTGTGGATGCTCAACCACTTCCACTTCCTCGACAACGCGCGCGACGGGCGCCGGCCGCTCACGTTCTCCCGCTACGCCGGCCCCGGCAGCCACCGCTACCCGGTCGGGTTCAGCGGCGACACCGTCATCTCGTGGGCGTCCCTGGCCTTCCAGCCGTACTTCACCGCGACCGCGTCGAACATCGGCTACGGCTGGTGGAGCCACGACATCGGCGGGCACATGTTCGGCGGTAAGGACGACGAGCTGGCCACCCGCTGGCTCCAGCTCGGCGTGTTCTCGCCGATCCTGCGCCTCCACTCGGGCTCCAACCCGTTCACGGCGAAGGAGCCGTGGACGTTCGAGCCCGCCGCGCGCGCCGTGATGACCGAGCACCTGCGCCTGCGCCACCGCCTGCTGCCGTACCTGCACACGATGAACCACCGGGCCGCGGCGCAGGGCCGGCCGCTGGTCGAGCCGATGTACCACGCCTGGCCGTCCGAGCCGGAGGCGTACGACCAGCCGAACCAGTACCTGTTCGGCAGCGAGCTCGTGGTGGCCCCACTGACCAGCCCCGCCGACCTGCGCACGCGACTGGCCTCCGTCCGCGCCTGGCTGCCCGCCGGCACCTGGGTCGACGTGCTCACCGGCCTGGTCTACGACGGCGGCCGCGAGCTCCTGCTGCACCGCGACCTGGCGACCATCCCCGTGCTCGCCCCCGCCGGTGCGATCGTGCCGCTCGACGGCGCCGCGGTTCCCGGGAACGACCCGGTGAACCCTTCGACGCTCGAGGTCCTGGTCGTCGTCGGCGCGGACGGCACCTTCACGCTCGTCGAGGACGACGGCTCGGCCGACGGTGTCGCGTCGACGCCGCTCACCTTCGCGCAGAGCACCGGGACGTTCACGGCGGGGCCCGCGGTCGGCGCGCTGGACTGCCTGCCCGCCACCCGGTCGTGGACCGTGACGTTCCTGTCCTTCGACGGCTCACCGTCGGTCGACGGCGTCGAGAGCCGGCTGGAGCGCACCGACGGTCGCGTCTCGATCACGGTCGACGACGTCCCCGTCGGCGCCACGCTCACGGTCGACGTCGGCCCGGACCCGCAGCTCGCTCCCAACGACGTCGCCGCGCGCCTGTTCGCCCTGCTCGACCGCGCGCAGATCAGCTACGACCTCAAGACGCGCATCCACCAGATCGCGACGTCCGACGCGCCCCTGACGGTCCGCGCCTCACACCTCCAGTCGCTCCAGCTCGACCCGGCCCTGGGCACGGCGGTCGGCGAGCTCCTGCTGGCCCGCGCCTGACGACAGGGTCGATCGCTTCCGTTCAGAGTCCGAGGAGCCTGTGGACCGCTTGCTCGACCGCGAGGACGACGAGCGGCTCGGCCGAGCCGAAGCGGGTCGTCAGGCGCCGCGGCGAGATCGCGCCGCCGTCCTCGCACCTGGCGTAGCTCGTCGCCTTCAAGCCCGAGCTGCCCGGCTCGATCTCGATCCGGGTCGGTGAATCCCACGGTGTCCTCGTGATCGGAACGACCGTGACGACCGGCGGGTTCGAGTCCAGCCACGGCTGCGCGCTGAGCACCAGCACCGGCCGCGTGCCACCCTGCTCGTGCCCGACGGGCTGCCCGAGGTCCGCGAGGTAGATGTCGCCGCGCCTCACCAGTCGCCGGCCGCGCTGATGGCGTCGTCGGCGCTGTCGGCGACGTTCTGCCGCATCGTCGCGGCGCCGGCGTCGACCACGTTCGCCGACTCGGCGTTCGCGCGCCGCACCTGCTGCCAGAACTGCTGCTCCTCCACCTGGTCGAGCGCAGCCGTCAGCGCCCCCGCGAGGGTCGTACGCTCCTGCTCCGCGAGCCGCGACAGCCGATCGCGGAGATCCTTGGGGACCTTGATGGTGGTCATCACAGTCATACTGCAAGTATACCGCCAGGGATACCTGCGGGCCACTACGGGCGCGTGCCGCTCCGCGACCCCCACCCTCCACGGCGCTCCGGGTCAGTCCCAGAGTCCATGGTCGGACCGACCCTGCGCTCCACTACGGGCGCGTGCCGCTCCGCGACCCCCACCCTCCGCGGCGCTCCGGGTCAGTCCTCCGCGCGGTGGTGCAGGACGCGCGCCACCTCGGCGATCGTGCCCGACATCGACGGGTAGACCGTCGCCGTCTCGGCCAGCTGGTCCGTGGTCAGGTGGTGCGTCACGGCGAGCGTCAGCGGGTAGATCGACTCGCTGGCGCGGGGTCCGACCACCACGGCGCCGAGCACGGTCCCGGTGGCGCCGTGGGCGAAGATCTTGATGAACCCGTCGCGCACGCCCAGCATCTTGGCGCGAGGATTGCGGGCCAGCGGCAGCATGCTCACCGAGTACTTGACGCCCTGCTCCTGGAGCCGCGCCTCCGACGAGCCCACCGTGGCGATCTCGGGCGACGTGAAGATGTTCGCGGACACCCCCCGCAGCGACAGGGGCTTCACCGCGTCGCCCAGCGCGTGCGCCATGGCGAGCCGGCCCTGCATGGCCGCGACCGACGCGAGCGGCAGCACCCCGGTCACGTCGCCGGCGGCGTAGATGCCGCGCACGTTGGTGCGGGAGACCTTGTCCACCTCGATGTGCCCGGACGGGGTGAGCCGCACCCCCGCCTCCTCCAGGCCGAGGCCCGCGCTGGTCGGGATGGAGCCGACCGCGAACAGCACGTGCGAGCCTTCGATCACGCGGCCGTCGGACAGGGTCACCTCGACGCCGTCGGCGGTCCGGCGGGCCCCCGCGGCACGCGACCGGGACATCACCGTCATGCCACGCGTCTTGAACACGTCCTCGAGCAGCTGGGCGGCGTCGGCGTCCTCACCGGGGAGCACCCGGTCGCGGCTGGACACGAGGACCACGTCCGCGCCGAGCGAGGTGTACGCCCCGGCGAACTCGGCCCCCGTGACGCCCGACCCGACGACGATGAGACGCTTCGGCAGCACGTTCAGGTCGTACAGCTGGGTCCAGGTGAGGATCCGCTCGCCGTCGGGCCGGGCCTCGTCGAGGGTGCGCGGGGTGGCCCCGGTGGAGACGAGCACGACGTCGGCGTCGAGCGTGAGGTCGTCGACGCCCTGCGGGGTGGTCACGACGACCTTCGACGGACCGTCGAGGTGGCCGTGCCCGATCACGATGCGCACGCCCTCGCGCTCCAGGCGGGCCCGGATGTCGGCGGACTGCGCGGCCGCGAGCGCCTTGACCCGCGTGTTCACGGCCGCGAGGTCGATGCGGTGCCGCAGCTGCTCGAGCGTGCCGCCGACCGCACCGGACAGCAGCGTGCCGTCGAGCCGGATGCCCAGCTCCGGGGCGCGGTCCGCGATCGTCATCCACTCGGCGGTGGCGATGAGGGTCTTGGACGGGACCACGTCGGTCAGCACGGCGGCGCCGCCCATCCCGGCCGCCTCGACCACCGTGACGTCCGCGCCGAGCCGACGCCCGACGAGGGCCGCCTCGTAGCCTCCGGGTCCGCCGCCGAGGATGACGACGCGGTTGGCTGCGGGATGCTGCGCGGGGGTGCTCACGGTCACCCATTCTGCCGGTCCGGCGGCGAGCGGCCAGGCGGACGGTGGGCGTTAGCCTTCGACCATGAGCGACGTCACACCGGCCCCCGACCTCGACGACCCGGCGACGGACCCGTCCGACGTGGCCCGCGCCGCAGCCGCGTACATCGCGCAGGCCACCGGCGTCGAACGCCACCACGTCGCACTCGTGCTGGGTTCGGGCTGGGGCGGCGCGGCCGAGCTGCTGGGCGAGACGGTCGCGGAGCTGCCCAGCCACGAGGTGCCGGGGTTCGCCGCACCGGCCGTCGTCGGGCACGTGGGCACCATCCGGTCCATCCGGATCGAAGGCACCGACCGGCACGCCCTGGTGCTCGGCTCGCGCACCCACCTGTACGAGGGCCGGGGCGTCCGCAGGGTCGTGCACGGGGTGCGCACCGCGGCTGCGACGGGTGCGTCGACCGTGGTCCTCACCAACGGCTGCGGCGGGCTCAACCCGGCGTGGGGTCCCGGCACCCCGGTGCTCATCAGCGACCACCTCAACCTCACGGCCACCTCCCCGCTGGAGGGCGCGACGTTCGTCGACCTCACGGACCTGTACAGCGCACGGCTGCGCGCGGTCGCCCGGGAGGTCGACGCCTCGCTGGACGAGGGCGTCTACGTGCAGTTCCGCGGGCCGCACTACGAGACCCCGGCCGAGGTGCGGATGGCCGGGACGATCGGCGGCGACCTGGTGGGCATGTCGACGACGCTGGAGGCCATCGCCGCGCGGCATGCCGGCCTCGAGGTGCTCGGCATCTCGCTGGTGACCAACCTCGCGGCCGGCATCAGCCCGGAGCCGCTGTCGCACGCCGAGGTCCTCGAGGCCGGCCGGGCGGCCGGTCCGCGGATCAGCGACCTGCTCGCGCAGATCGTCCGTCGCCTCTAGGTGCAGGGGGCCCGGCGGCTTGAGTACGTTGGGCCCATGACCGGCGACGACGCATGGGCAGGCCTCGAGGCGCGGGTACAGACCTGGATCGACGACGACCCCGATCCCCAGACGGCTGACGAGCTGCGCGGCCTGCTCGACCTGGCCCGCTCCGCACCCCCGGCGCTCGCGCCCGGGCACGAGCCCGACCCCACGCAGCGCCAGGCGCTCGACGCACGCTCGGCTGCCCGCGACGAGCTGGCGGACCGGTTCACCGGACTGCTCCAGTTCGGCACCGCGGGGCTGCGCGGGCGGCTCGGCGGCGGTCCGCACCGGATGAACCGCGCGGTCGTCATCCGGGCCGCGTCCGGGCTCGCCGACTACCTGCTGGGCGAGCTCGACGGTGTCAGCCCTCGCCCGCGCGTGGTGATCGGGTACGACGCCCGGCACAAGTCCGTCGACTTCGCGCGCGACTCGGCGGCGGTGCTCACCGCGGTGGGCATCGAGGTGCTCGTCCTGCCGTCGGCGCTGCCCACCCCGGTGCTCGCGTTCGCCGTCCGCCACCTGGGCGCCGACGCCGGGATCATGGTGACCGCGTCCCACAACCCGCCCCAGGACAACGGCTACAAGGTCTACCTGGGCGGCCGCGTGGTCACCGACTCCGGGCAGGGCGCGCAGATCGTGCCCCCGGCCGACGCCGCCATCGCCGCCGAGATCGCGCACGTGCCGTCCGTGGCCTCGGTGCCACGTGCCGCGAGCGGCTGGACGGTCCTCGGCCCCGAGGTGCTCGACGCGTACGTCGCCTCCGTCGTCGCGCTGGCACCCACCGACGACGCCACGCGCGCGGCCGCGAAGAAGCTCCGCATCGTCCTGACCCCGCTGCACGGCGTCGGCGGCGCGGTCGCCCAGCGGGTGCTCGCCGAGGCGGGGTTCGCCGACGTGCTGGTGGTGCCCGAGCAGGCGGAGCCGGACGGCGACTTCCCGAGCATCGCGTTCCCGAACCCCGAGGAGCCCGGCGCCATCGACCTCGCGATCGGCCTGGCCAGCGACGAGGGCGCCGACCTGGTGATCGCCCTCGACCCCGACGCGGACCGCTGCGGCGTCTGCGTCCAGGACCTGCGCCACCGGTCCTTCCGCGGTCCGGACACCGCGGAGGCAGAGGGCTGGCGCATCCTGCACGGCGACGAGACGGGGTCCCTGCTCGGGGCACGCCTCGCGTCCGCGCCGCACCCCAACGGGTCGGCCTTCGCCAGCTCGATCGTCTCGTCGCGCCTGCTCGGCAAGATCGCGCGCGCCGCGGGCTTCGGCTACTCCCAGACTCTGACGGGGTTCAAGTGGATCTCCCGCGTCGACAACCTGGTGTTCGGGTACGAGGAGGCGCTGGGCTACTGCGTGGACCCGGCGCACGTGCGCGACAAGGACGGCATCTCGGCGGCGGTGCTCGTCGCGGGGCTCGCGGCACGCCTGAAGGCGGAGGGCCGCTCGATCACGGACGCGCTGGACGACCTGGCCCGCGAGCACGGCCTGCACCTGACCGACCAGGTGTCCGCGCGCTTCGCCGACCTGTCGCAGATCGGCGCGACCGTGCAGCGGCTGCGCAGCCGGCCCCCCACGAAGCTGGGTGGATCCCGTGTCACCGAGGTGGTCGACCTCGCGACCGGGACCGAGGACGACCGGGACGGCCTGCCGCCCACCGAGGGGCTGCGCCTGCTCACCGCCGACGGGACGCGCGTCATCGTCCGCCCGAGCGGGACCGAGCCCAAGGTCAAGTGCTACCTGGAGGTCGTGCTCCCGCTGGACCCCGCGGCGGACCACAAGGCCGTCGGTCACGCCCGCACGGAGGCGCGCTCCCGGCTGGACGCCGTGGCCGCGGACGTGCGGACCGCGCTGGGGATCTAGGAGCTCGGGTCAGCGGGTCCGGGTGCAGCTGACCGGGGGCACCTGGAGGCCCGCGTCCCCGGGTGCGGTGCCCTGGAAGCCGAACGTCGCCGAGTCGCCGTCCCGCAGGGAACCGTTGTAGCTCATGTTCTCCGCGGTCACCTGGGAGCCGCTGGTGCCCAGGCGGGCGTTCCAGACGGTCGTGATCTGCTCACCGGCCGGGAGCGCCCAGGTCACCGCCCAGCCCTCCACACCGGTGCTGCCCGCGGTGACGACGACCTGCCCCTGGAACCAGTTCTGGCCCTCCGAGGTCCAGTGGTTGGTGACCGTGTAGACCGCCGTGCACGCGCTCGCCGGCATCGGTTCCGGCGGTTCGACGCCGCCCTCCGTGGGGCTCGGCGCCTTGGTCGGCTCCGGCGTCGGCGCCGGCGGGGTCCTGCTCGGGGTGGGTGTCGGCGTCGGCGTCGGCGTCGGGTCCGGGGTGGGGGTGGCGGTGGGCTCGGGTGCGTTGCTGAGCACCAGGTCGGCCGCCGAGAAGGGCACCGAGGTCGCGTTCACGTCCGCCAGGCTCGTCCGGCCGTCGCACCAGCGGGCGGGATCGAAGGTCGTGTACGTCCCCGAGGCGCAGGTGAAACTGACGACCGCGTCGCCCGCCACGAGCACGGTGCCGCCGAGGCGTGCAGTCGAGCGGACGAGCGCGACGTCGCGCACGACAGCGCTGCCCTCGACGACAGCGCCCGCCTCGACCCAGGCGCGGCCCTCGATCCGCGCGGTGCCCAGCACCTGCGCGTCCCCCCGGACCACGGCGTCCGGGCCGACGAAGGCGGTGGGGTCGACCGTCGCGGTGTCGTCCACCCAGCCGCCGCCGTTGGCGTGGCGGTGACCGCCGGGCGTCACGGCCCTCGCGGCGTCCTCGACCACGCGCGCGCCGGACAACCGGAACTCGTACGGGTACCGGGCGACCTCGCCGAACCCGGCGGTGGAGCCGTGCGCGTGGTTCTGCGTCGGGGTGCCGACGACGACCAGGTACACCTCCTGCTCCCCCGAGCGCAGCGTCAGCTGGACCTCCTGGTCGAGGCTCTCCGTGACCGGGCTGTACCGGGGCACGCCGTTGCGCAGGACGACGAACCCGAAGCTCAGGCCGGCGTCCGCGGCGTCGGTGTGGCCGCGCAGCCGCAGGTGGAGGTCACGGACCCCTGCGTCGGGCTGGAGGCGGACGATCGTGAAGCCGTAGTCGGACGGGGCGAACCCGTCGAGCACGCGGTAGTGCCCCGGGTCGCCCTCGACCGTCTCGACCGGGGTGGTCCGGTCCGCGAGCAGGACGGGGTCGAGTGCGTCGACCGCGGCGGCGATCGCGGACCGGTCCGTGAAGTCCCACGTGACGGTCCGCAGCGCGTACTCGGCGATCCGCCGGTTCAGGTCCGCCTGCGTGAGGCCGGTGAGCCGCTTGTAGGTGCTCAGCGGGTCCTCGCCCTCCTGCGCCTCGCGCCACATGCTCCCCAGCAGCCGCTCGCCGTCGCGCTCCGCGAGGTACTGGAGCAGCAGCCAGCCGCCGTCTCCCAGGCGCGGGCTCGCCCAGTGCAGCTGCGGGCTGCGCACCAGGTCGGCGGGGTCGCCGATCCCGCCGGGGGCGGCCACGGTGGCCAGGTAGGCCGCGCTGGCCGACCAGAACGTCGCGGCGTCGTCGGACGCGAACCCCCGACCGGGTGCGTCCAGCGAGGCGAAGCCCTGCACCACCTCGGCGAAGCCCCGCGCCAGCTCCCACGACGGGTCGAACTCCGAGCCGCCGGCGACCGCGGGGTCGGCGGTGGCGGGCGACGTCGCGGACCGGTGTCCCCGCGCGGTCAGCGCCGCTACGTCCACCCGCAACAGCCCGACGCCCTCGGTCACCGACCCGGTGACCCCGCGCTCGGGCTGCGAGAGCCCGCCGACCGTGGGGACGACGACGACCTCCGTGGGCGCGCCAGGCCCGTCGGACCAGGTCCCGTCGACGACCACGACGATCTTGTGCCGGGCGATCGCCCCGTCGGCGTCCACGACCCCCAGGTCGAACACGTCGAGCGCGTACAGCGCGTCCAGCTGGGCGACGGCCCGCGCTGCGTCGAACCGCAGCTCCGCCGGCGCCGTCGAGGGGTCGGGCCCGGCCCGGTCACCCCAGGCGAGCACCACGTCCTGGCCCTCGCGGACGTGCGCCTTCTTCCACGACTGAGTCCAGGCGGTCGGCACGACGACGGTCTTGTCGGAGCGGAGGTGCTGGACGGTCGCCCCCACGCCGAGGCCCGCCAGCAGGGCGACCAGGACCACGACGGCGACGATGCCGCCGCGTCCCCATCGCCCCATCCCCGCTCGTCCCCTCGCCCGGCGCACGCCGGGCGCGCTCCCGAGGACTCGGGCCCGCCGCACGGCCGCCCCACTGTCGCCGACCGCCCCGGTCGAGTCAATTGGGGGCAGAAGTCCCGATCGGGTGATTCTGCCGGTCGAGGCCGGCGCCTGCTCATATGAGCAAAGAATGCAACGAGTGTTGCGGCGCGCGGCGGCCGTGCCTACCCTGGGTCGACGTGAGAGGAACGGGATGATCGAGTCGGACGAGCTGCTGTCGATCCGCGCGGCCGAGCTGTACTACGAGGAGGACAAGACCCAGGACGAGATCGGGTCGATCCTCACGCTCACCCGCTGGAAGGTCGGGCGACTGCTCGCGCAGGCCAAGGCGAACGGCTTCATCCGCATCGAGATCGTGCACCCGCGCGCGCGCCGGCTGCCCCTCGAGCGCCGGCTGCGCGAGACCTGCGGCCTCACCGACGCCGTCGTCATCTCCGCGACCGGGGTCGACGACCCGGACGAGCTCCAGTCGCGGGTCGCCCAGGCGGCAGCCGACTACCTCACAGCCCTGCGCCCGGTCCCGCGCACCCTCGGCATCAGCTGGGGTCGGACCCTGGACGACGTCGCCCTGCACCTGCGGGACGGCTGGGCCCGCGACGTCGACGTCGTGCAGATCAACGGAGGCGTGAGCCTGAACCGGCGCGCCGGCACCGCCGCCTCCACCGCGGTCAGCATCGCGCAGAAGGCCGGTGGGCACGCCACCCTGCTGCCCAGCCCGGCGATCCTGGAGCGGCTGGAGACCAAGCAGGCCATCGAGTCCGACCGTGCCGTCTCGGCCGTGCTGGACCTCGCCGCGGGGGCCGACGCCTACCTGTTCAGCGCGGGGGCGGCCGACGCGGGCTCGGTGCTCGTCGACAGCGGCTACCTCACCGCCGAGGACGTGTCCGGGCTCGTCCGTCGGGGTGCCGTCGGCGACGTCGTCGGCAGGTACATCGACGCCGCCGGTGCCATCGTGGATCCCGGGCTCGACGAGCGGACCGTCGGACTGTCCCTCGAGAGCCTGCGCGCGGCGCGGCTCAGCATCGCGGTGATCGCGGGGGCGGCCAAGCACGCGGTCGCGAGCGCGGTCGTCGGCAGCGGCCTGTGCACCGTGCTCGTCACCGACGAGGAGACGGCCGTGCACCTCATCGAGCACCACCCACCCGTCCAGGACAGCGAAGGACAGCGAGGCACAGCATGACAGGCACCCAGATCGTCCCCGGGGAGCGCGCGATCGCGCTCCTGGGCGGTGAAGCGAACGACGCCAACCTGCGGCGCTACCTGCACGGCATCCCGGGGGTCGACGCCGTCGGCCTGGAGCAGCGCGCCGCCGGGCTCGGTACCCGCTCCATCAAGACGACCTCCAAGGCGTGGGCGCTGGACCGGATCATCGGGCTGATCGACCTGACCACCCTCGAGGGGGCCGACACCCCGGGCAAGGTGCGCTCGCTGGTGGCCAAGGCGGTCACCCCGGACCCGGCCGACCCCGGCTGCCCCCGCGTCGCGGCCGTGTGCGTGTACGGCGACATGGTCGGTCACGCGGTGCAGGCGCTGGGCTCCGCGCACGGCGACCCGGACCAGGGCAGGATCGCCGTGGCCGCGGTGGCGACGGCGTTCCCGAGCGGGCGCGCGTCGCGGTCGATCAAGCTCGAGGACACCGCCGACGCGGTCGCCGCGGGTGCCGACGAGATCGACATGGTCATCGACCGCGGTGCGTTCCTCGCGGGCCGGTACGGCCAGGTGTACGACGAGATCATCGCCGTGAAGGAAGCCTGCCGCCGCGCGGACGGGACCTACGCGCACCTCAAGATCATCCTCGAGACCGGCGAGCTGAACACCTACGACAACGTCCGCAGGGCGTCGTGGCTGGGGATCCTCGCGGGCGGCGACTTCATCAAGACGTCGACCGGCAAGGTCGCCCCGGCGGCCACGCTGCCCGTGACCCTGCTGATGCTCGAGGTCGTGCGCGACTGGTACCGGCTCAGCGGCGACAAGGTGGGCGTCAAGCCCGCCGGCGGCATCCGCACCTCCAAGGACGCGATCAAGTACCTGGTGACCGTCGCCGAGACCGTCGGCGAGGAGTGGCTGACCCCGCACCTGTTCCGGTTCGGCGCCTCGAGCCTGCTCAACGACGTGCTGATGCAGCGGCAGAAGATGACGACCGGCCACTACTCCGGTCCCGACTATGTGACGATCGACTGAAGGGCCCCTGATGTCATTCCTCGAGTACGCCCCGGCCCCTGAGTCGCAGGCGATCCTGAACCTGCGCAGCGAGTACGGCTTGTTCATCGACGGCGAGTTCCGCGAGGGCCACGGCACGCCGTTCGCCTCCATCTCGCCGGCCACCGAGAAGCACCTCACGACGATCTCCACCGCGGACGGCGCGGACGTCGACGCCGCCGTCGCCGCGGCCCGTCGCGCCTACGACCGCACCTGGTCGCGGATGTCCGGCGCAGACCGCGGCAAGTACCTGTTCCGCATCGCGCGCCTGGTCCAGGAGCGCAGCCGCGAGCTGGCCGTGGCCGAGAGCCTCGACAACGGCAAGCCGATCAAGGAGAGCCGCGACGTCGACGTGCCGCTCGTGGCGGCCTGGTTCTTCTACTACGCGGGCTGGGCCGACAAGCTCGACCACGCCGGCCTCGGCGCCAACCCCGCGTCGCTCGGCGTCGCCGCCCAGGTCATCCCGTGGAACTTCCCGCTGCTCATGCTCGCGTGGAAGATCGCCCCCGCGCTGGCCGCCGGCAACACCGTCGTGCTGAAGCCGGCGGAGACCACGTCCCTGACCGCGCTGCTGTTCGCGGAGATCGTGCAGCAGGCCGACCTGCCGCCGGGCGTCGTCAACATCATCACGGGCGCGGGTGCCACGGGCGTCGCGCTGGTCGGGCACGACGACGTGGACGCGGTCGCGTTCACCGGGTCCACGCCCGTCGGCCGGGCGATCGCGAAGTCCGTCGCCGGGACGCACAAGAAGGTGACGCTGGAGCTGGGCGGCAAGGCGGCGAACATCGTGTTCGACGACGCCCCCATCGACCAGGCCATCGAGGGGATCGTCAACGGCATCTTCTTCAACCAGGGTCACGTCTGCTGCGCGGGCAGCCGGCTGCTGGTGCAGGAGTCCATCCACGACGAGGTCGTCGACCGGCTGAAGTCCCGCCTGTCCACCCTGCGCCTGGGTGACCCGCTGGACAAGAACACCGACATCGGCGCGATCAACAGCTCCGCGCAGCTGGACCGCATCCGGGCGCTGAGCGACATCGGCGAGGCCGAGGGCGCCGAGCGCTGGACGGCCGAGTGCACCATCCCGGAGAACGGGTTCTGGTTCGCGCCGACCATCTTCACCAACGTCTCGACCAGCCACCGGATCGCCCAGGAGGAGGTCTTCGGGCCCGTCCTGTCGGTGCTCACGTTCCGCACCCCGGCAGAGGCGATCGCCAAGGCGAACAACACCCCGTTCGGCCTGTCCGCCGGCATCTGGTCCGACAAGGGCAGCCGGATCCTGGCCGTCGCCGACAAGCTCCGCGCCGGGGTCATCTGGGCGAACACCTTCAACCGGTTCGACCCGGCGAGCCCGTTCGGTGGCTACAAGGAGTCCGGCTACGGACGCGAGGGCGGCCGCCACGGCATCGCCTCCTACCTGAAGACCGCCGCGCCCGCCGCAGCCCTCGAACCCACGCGCAAGTCCGTCACCAAGGGAGCCGCCAAGTGACCCGCCTCGCCGTGCCCAAGACCTACAAGCTGTACATCGGCGGGGCGTTCCCGCGCAGCGAGTCCGGTCGGACGTACGAGATCGTCAGCGCCAAGGGCGCGTTCCTGGCCAACGCCTCGAAGGCGTCACGCAAGGACGCCCGGGACGCCGTGGTCGCCGCCCGCGGCGCGTTCGGCGGCTGGTCGGGTGCGACCGCGTACAACCGCGGCCAGGTGCTCTACCGCGTGGCCGAGATCCTCGAGGGCCGTCGCGCGCAGTTCGTCGCCGAGATCGTCGATGCCGAGGGCGTCTCCACCGCCGTCGCGACCGCCCAGGTGGACGCTGCGATCGACCGCTGGGTCTGGTACGCCGGCTGGGCCGACAAGTACGCGCAGGTGGCCGGCAACGCCAACCCCGTCGCCGGGCCGTACTTCAACATCTCGGTGCCGGAGCCCACGGGCGTCGTCGCGATCATCGCGCCGCAGGACTCGTCCCTGCTCGGGCTGGTCTCCGCGGTGGCCCCCGCGCTGGTCGCCGGGAACACGGTCGTGGTGGTGGCGTCCGAGCGGCTCCCCCTGTCGGCGATCAGCCTGTCCGAGGTGCTCGCGACCAGCGACGTGCCCAAGGGCGTCGTCAACGTGCTCACGGGGTCGCCCGCAGAGATCGCGCCCTGGCTGGCCAGCCACCAGGACGTCAACGCGCTCGACCTGGTCGGCGCCGGCGCCCTCGACTGGGTCGACCTCCAGATCGCGGCCGCTGACACCCTCAAGCGGGTGCTCACGCCGGAGAACGGCTCGGACGCAGCGGCGCCGACTCTGGGCCGGATCACGGCGTTCGTCGAGACGAAGACCGTCTGGCACACGAAGGGCCTGATCTAGCCCGACGCCCGACGCCCGACGCCCGACGCCCGACGCCCGACGCCCGACGCCCGACGCCCGACGAGAACAACCTTGCACGCGTTCTTGACTTCTATAGCGCGTGCAAGGTTGTTTTCGCGCGCTCGCGGCATCGCCGCGAGGAGGTCAGGCGCGGTGGCGTCCGCCGCGGGCCGCCATGTACGCGGGCCGGATGACCTGGTCGATCAGGGCGGACCGCTCGTCGTGGTGCAGGAACGAGTGCGCCGCGGCGGTGACGGCCACGTCGCGCAGGTCCACCAGGTCCCAGCCGGCCTCCTGGACCAGGAGCGTGAGCTCCCGGGTCATCGAGGTGCCGGACTGCAGGCGGTTGTCGGTGTTGACCGTGACGGCGAAGCCCAGGTTCCGCAGCCGTGTGACGGGGTGGGTGGCGACGGACTCCGCGGCTCCCGTCTGCACGTTGGACGACGGGCACAGCTCCAGCGGGATGCGCCGGTCCCGCACCCAGTGCGCGAGCGTGCCCAGGCGATCGCCCAGGCCGTCGGTGGTGATGTCCTCGACCAGCCGGACTCCGTGACCGATCCGGCAGGCGTGCGCGACGTGCACGGCCTCGGCGATCGACTCGACGCCGGCCGCCTCGCCCGCGTGCACGGTCGCGGGGAAGTCCGCGTTCGCGAGCGTCGTGAACGCGGCGGCCTGCCGTGAGGGCGGGAAGCCCGCCTCGGCGCCGGCGATGTCGAAGCCGACCACGCCGTTGTCCCGGTTCTCCAGCGCGAGCGCCGCGATCTCGTCCCCGCGGTCCGCGTGCCGCATGGCGGTGATCAGGGTGCCGACCCGGATGGAGCGGCCCTGCGCCGCGGCCTCCGAGATCCCCTCGGCGAACCCGGCCTGCACGGCGTCGACCACCTGCTGGAGCGAGAGTCCCTTCTGGAGGTGCTGCTCGGGCGCGTACCGCTGCTCGGCGTACACGACCCCGTCGGCAGCCAGGTCGAGCACGGACTCGCGCGCGACCCGGCGCAGCCCGTCCTCGGTCTGCATGACGGCGACCGTGTGGTCGAACGTCTCGAGGTACCGCTCCAGCGTGCCGGAGCTGGCGGCCTCGACGAACCAGCGCCCCAGCTCGACGGGGTCCGTCGCGGGCAGCTCGTAGCCGATCTCGGCGGCGAGCTCGATGATCGTCGCCGGCCGCAGGCCCCCGTCGAGGTGGTCGTGCAGGACGACCTTGGGCAACGTCGGGATCAGCGCGACCAGGGCTGCAACCGGGTCGGTGGCCTCGGGCGGGTCGCTGGGGGCGTCAGCCACCGAGGGCTCGGAGGGGGAGGTCATGCGCTCACCGTACCGGGACGGACCGCCCTCACCACCGCTCAGGCGTCGCCGCTCTCGTCGTCGGTCGGTACCTCGGTGTCCTGCTCCACGACGTCGGCCTCGTCCGCGCGGCCGTCCCGGTCGGCCCGGGCGAACTCCGGCTCGTACTCCTCGGGGTCGGCGTCGTCGGCCGACGCGTCGTCGTCGCCGAGCCGGCGGGGCACGTCCAGGTCCGCCGGGGCCAGGCCGGCGTCCCGCCACGAGTCGTTCCCGGGCACGGTGCTCATGACCCCATCGTGCTCCCGTCGGCGCGCGCCCGGAAGGGTCAGGCGTCGATGCGGTCGATCACCAGGGAGCGTGCCGCCACGGCCGTGCCCGCGGGCGCGACGACGACCGCACCGTCGAGCGCCTCCCGCGCGCGGGCGAACCGCTCGGGGGTGTCCGTGTGGAGTGTCATGAGCGGCTGACCGGCTCGCACGACGTCGCCGGGCTTCGCGTGCAGCTCGACGCCGGCGCCCGCCTGCACCGGGTCCTCCTTGCGCGCGCGTCCCGCGCCGAGGCGCCACGCAGCGATGCCCACCGCGTACGCGTCGAGCCCGAACAGCACCCCGTCGGACTCCGCCAGCACCTGCTCGGTCTCCCGGGCCACGGGCAGCGTCGCGTCCGGGTCGCCGCCCTGCGCCGCGATCATCCGTTTCCACGCGTCCATCGCGCGACCGTCGGACAGCGCGGCCACGACGTCCTGACCCGGGCGGCCCGCTGCGTCGAGCATCTCGCGCGCCAGCGCCACGGTGAGCTCCACGACGTCCGCGGGTCCCCCGCCGGCCAGCACCTCGACCGACTCGCGCACCTCGAGGGCGTTGCCCGCGGTCAACCCGAGCGGCGTCGACATGTCGGTGAGGAGCGCCACGGTCTTCACGCCCGCGTCCGTGCCGAGCGCGACCATCGTGCGGGCCAGCTCGCGGGCGCGGGCGACGTCCTTCATGAACGCGCCGGAGCCGACCTTCACGTCGAGCACGAGCGCACCCGTGCCCTCGGCGATCTTCTTGCTCATGATCGAGCTGGCGATCAGCGGGATGGCCTCGACCGTGCCCGTGACGTCCCGCAGCGCGTACAGCTTGCGGTCGGCGGGGGCGAGCCCGGACCCGGCTTGGCAGATGACGGCGCCGACGTCGTCGAGCTGCGCCATCATCTCCTCGTTGCTCAGCGCGGCCCGCCAGCCGGGGATGGACTCCAGCTTGTCCAGCGTCCCGCCGGTGTGGCCCAGACCGCGGCCCGACAGCTGCGGCACAGCGACGCCGAACACCGCGACGAGCGGCGCGAGCGGCAGCGTGATCTTGTCCCCCACGCCGCCGGTCGAGTGCTTGTCCGCGGTCGGGCGCGACAGCCCGGAGAAGTCCATCCGCTCGCCGCTCGCGATCATCGCGGCCGTCCACCGGGCGATCTCGGCGCGGTCCATGCCGTTGAGCAGGATCGCCATGTTCAGCGCCGACATCTGCTCCTCGGCCACCACCCCGCGCGTGTACGCGTCGATGACCCAGTCGATCTGCGCGTCGCTCAACCGGTGCCCGTCGCGCTTGGTGACGATGACGTCGACTGCGTCGAAAGCCTCGGTGCTCATGCCCGTTCCTCCAGGTCGGCGGGCCCGAACGCGTCCGGGAGCACCTCGGTCATCGGCTTGATGCCGTGCGTCGTCTCCACCAGCAGCCGGGCTCCGCCGTGCTCCCAGAGCAGCTGCCGGCACCGGCCGCAGGGCATCAGGACGTTCCCGTGCTTGTCCACGCACGTGAACGCCACCAGCCGTCCGCCGCCCGAGACGTGCAGGCCGGAGACCAGCGCGCACTCGGCGCAGAGCGTCACGCCGTACGACGCGTTCTCCACGTTGCAGCCGACGACCACCCGGCCGTCGTCCACCAGCGCAGCGGCGCCGACGGGGAAGTTCGAGTACGGCGCGTACGCCTTGTGCATGACCTCGGTGGCGGCGGAGCGCAGGGCGTCCCAATCAATGAGTGACTCGCTGTTCATGTCCGCTTTTCACTTCGTGTAGGGGATGCCCTCGGCGGCCGGCGGGCGCACGCGTCCGACCAGCCCCGCGACGGCGAAGATCGTCACGATGTACGGCGTCATCAGCATGATCTGGCTGGGGATCGGCGTTTGGATGATGCTCAGCTGGAGCTGCAGGTTGTTGGCGAACCCGAACAGCAGGGCCGCCGCCAGCGCACCCTTGGGGCTCCAGCGGCCCAGGATCATGGCGGCGAGCGCGATGTACCCCTTGCCGTTGGTCATCTCCTTGCCGAACGCCAGCCCCGCGGCCACCGTGAAGAACGCGCCACCCAGACCGGCCACCGCCCCGCCCAGCACGGTCGAGCGCAGACGCGTGCGGTTGACCTTGATGCCGACGGTGTCCGCGGCCTTCGGGTGCTCGCCGACCGAGCGCAGGCGCAGCCCCCAGCGGGACCGGAACACCATGATCTGCAGCACGATCACGACGACGTACATGATGTAGACGAGCGCGGTCTGCCGGAACAGCACAGGGCCGATGATCGGGATCTGCGAGAGCACGGGGATGCTGATGACCGGCAGGCCCGGGGGGTTGTTCCAGGTGTCCGGGTTCGCCTTGAGCACCGTGGAGAACAGGTAGCTGGTCACGCCGATGACCAGCACGTTCAGCACGACACCGACGATGATCTGGTTGACCACGTACTTGATGGAGAACAGCACCAGCAGCAGCCCGACGAGGGCGCCCGCGACCGGCGCGGCGATGAGCCCCGCATACGCGCTGCCGGTCAGGGTCGCGACGACTGCGGCGAGGAACGCGCCGCCCAGCAGCTGACCCTCGATGGCGATGTTGATGATGCCCGAGCGCTCGCACAGCAGACCCGCGAGGGCACCGAAGACCAGCGGGATGGCCAGGAACAGGGAGCCCTGGAGCAGGCCGGTCAGCGGCAGCGCGCTGTCCTTGCCGGCGACCGCCCAGACGAGGAACGCGAAGACCATGAGCACGCCGTACGTGATCGGCAGCCAGACGCCGGCCTTCTCGCGCCGGCGGGTCTCGTAGAAGGACACACCCGCGAGCGCCAGCGCCCCGAGGCACAGGACGATCGCCGTGAGCTTGGACGGCACCGAGAACGGTGTGAACTGGATGAAGTCACGCGACGTGGAGATGCCGAACGTGCTGGTCTCCCCGCTGGGACCGAGCAGGCCGAAGACGACCAGCCCGACCAGGGCGACCGCTGCGTAGGCGATCGGCGCGTGCCACCGGATCGGGGGCAGGACCTGCGCGGAGGCGGGGCGTGCCGACGCCGGGGCGTCGATCGTGGGGGCGCTCATGCGGTGACCTCCTTCGCGGTGACGGGGACGACGGGCTTCGGTGCGCGTGGCGTGTCCGGCGACGGGAGCCGGAACACCGACCGCACCAACGGCGGGGCCGCGATGAACAGGACGATGAGCGACTGCACGACGAGCACGATGTCGATGGGCGTCCCGGTGCGCGCCTGCATGACCACGCCGCCGGCGCGCAGCGCGCCGAACAGGATGCCCGCGAGCACCGTGCCGAGCGGCTTGGACCGGCCGAGCAGGGCGACCGTGATGGCGTCGAACCCGTAGCTCGCCGCGACGCCCGCGGTGAGCACCCGCTCGGTGCCGAGCACCTGCGCGGACCCCGCGAGGCCCGCGAACGCACCGGCCGTGAGCATGACCCAGACGTACGCCGCGTTCACCGAGATGCCCGCGGTGCGAGCCGCGTGCGGGTTGGACCCGACCGCGCGGAACCGGAAGCCGATGGTCGACCGCTCCATCAGCCACCACGCGAACACCGCGGCCGCGATGGCCACCAGGAAGCCCGCGTGCAGGCGGAACCCGCTGCCCAGCAGCAACGGGTAGACGGCCGTGTCCGGGATGGGCGGGCTCACCGGGTTGTTGCTGCCGGGCCGCTGGAACGCGTTGAGGCTCAGCAGGTACGCGACCAGGTACACCGCGATGTTGTTGAGCATGATCGTGACGATGACCTCGTGCGCGCCCGTGCGCGCCTTGAGCACGCCGGCGATGCCTGCCCACAGGGCGCCACCGAGCGCGGCGCCGATGACGCAGAGCAGCAGGTGCAGCACCGGGGGGAGGTCGAACGTGAACCCGATGTACCCGGCGAAGATTCCACCGAGGATGATCTGGCCCTGGGCGCCGATGTTGAACAGCCCGGCGCGGAAGCCGATGCCCAGGCCGAGACCGGCCAGGATCAGGGGGGTCGCGACCGTCAGCGTCTCGGTGAAGGGCCGGACCGCCCGGGACAGCTCCTCGGCCCGCGGGTCGTAGACGGCCCCCGCGAAGAGCGCCGCGTAGGCCTCCGAGACCGCGGTCCAGGCCGCGGACAGCAGGTCGCCGGGGCGCGAGAAGAAGTAGCCGGCCGCGGCCTGCACCGCCGTGTCGGCGGCGGCGATGAGCACCCCGCCGAGGATCAGCGCGAGCACCACCGCCAGCACCGAGACCAGCCAGCTGCTGGTGAGCATCTCGTGCAGGATCCGCCGTCCGCCGTCCGACCTGTCGGCCGGCTCGGCCACGCCCGTCTGCCCGGGGGGCGGCACCTGCGCGTCGGGCAGGGGGACCGGCGTCGGGCTGCTCACAGCTCCTCCTGGTCGGGCATCGTCGGGGCTGTCGGGGAAGTCGGGGCTGTCGGGGGGGCCGGCGGTGCCGGTGGCGCCCCCGGGGCGGCCGCCTCGAGGTCGGCGACGCCGAGCGTCGTGCGGTGCTCGGCGGCCTGCCGCACGGCGTCGTCCAGCGGCACGCCGGCCATCATCAGGCCCAGCACGTCGCGGTCCGTCCCACCGGGGACGTCGCCGACGATGCGGCCGCGGTACATCACCAGGATCCGGTCGGCGAGCGCCAGGACCTCGTCCAGCTCCGTCGACACGATGATCACCGGGGTGCCGTTGTCGCGCTCCTGGACGATCCGCGTGTGCACGAACTCGATCGAGCCGACGTCCAGGCCACGGGTGGGCTGGGAGGCGATCAGCAGGCGCAGCGGCCGCGACATCTCTCGCGCCAGCACCACCTTCTGCTGGTTGCCGCCGGACAGGGTGCTCGCGTGCGCGTCGATGGACCCCGTCCGCACATCGAACTCCGCGATCCGCTTCTCGGCGTTCTCGCGCACCGCGGCCGGCCGCAGGGCGACCCCGCGCGCGAAGGGCTCGTAGCGGTGCAGGTCGAGGATCAGGTTCTCGGCGATCGAGAAGTCGGCGATCACGCCGTCGGTCGAGCGGTCCTCGGGGACGAAGCCCACGCCGGCGTGGAGCACGTCGCGCACCGAGCGGCCGACCAGCTCGACGCCGTCCAGCGTCACGGAGCCGGCCACGGGGGCCTGGAGCCCGAGCACCACCTCGGTGAGCTCGGTCTGCCCGTTGCCCTGCACGCCGGCGATCGCGACGATCTCCCCGCGGGCGACGTCGAACGACACGTCGTCGATCTGCCGCACGCCCGCCTGGTCGATCACCGTGAGGTTGCGCACCTGCACGGTGACCTCACCGGGCACCGCGACGGAGCGGTCGACGCCGAGGTCCACCGAGCGGCCGACCATCATGGAGGCGAGCTCGGTCTCCGTCGACGACGGCTGGGCGGTGCCGACGACCTTGCCGCGACGGATGACGGTGATGCGGTCCGCGACCGCGCGCACCTCGCGCAGCTTGTGGGTGATGAAGACGATCGAGGTCCCGGACTCCTTGAGCTGGCGCATGATGCCGATCAGCTCGTCGGTCTCCTGCGGCGTGAGCACGGCGGTGGGCTCGTCGAGGATGAGGACCTCGGCCTGGCGGGAGAGCGCCTTGATGATCTCCACGCGCTGCTGGACGCCGACGGGCAGGTCCTCGATGTACGCGTCGGGGTCGACGTGGAACCCGAACCGGTCGGAGATCTCCTTGACCCGGCGGCGCGCCTCGGGAAGGTCGATCAGGCCTGCGCCGCGCACGGGCTCGTGACCGAGCACCACGTTCTCGGCGACGGTGAAGACGGGGACGAGCATGAAGTGCTGGTGCACCATGCCGATGCCCGCGGCCATCGCGTCCCCGGGCCCGGCGAACGTCACGGGCGCGTCGTCGACGAGGATCCTGCCCTCGTCGGGGACGTACAGGCCGTACAGCACGTTCATCAGCGTGCTCTTGCCGGCGCCGTTCTCGCCCAGCAGGGCGTGGATCTCGCCGGGCTCGACCACGAGGTCGATGTGGTCGTTGGCGACCAGCGGCCCGAAGGTCTTGGTGATGCCCTGCAGCTCCAGCTTCACCGGTGGTCTCCTTCGACGTCACGAGCGTTCTCAGACACTATCCATCTGCGTGGCGCGAGTGCGCCGGACAGGCCGACGGCCCGGGCACTGGCCCGGGCCGTCGTCCGTCGGTACTGCGTCAGATCACTTCGGGGAAGCGTCGGACTCGACGACGATGTCACCGGAGATGATCGACGCCTTGAGCTCGTCGAGCTTGGTGACGACGTCCGCGGGGACCTTCGACTCGAGGTCGTGGAACGGCGCCAGGCCGAGGCCCTCGTTCTCCAGCGTGCCGACGTACGGGTCGGAGCTGAAGGTGCCGTCGACGGCCTCGCTGATGGTGTCGAAGACGGCCGGGCCGATCTCCTTCATGACCGAGGTGAGGACGATCGGGCCGTACTCCGTGGTCTCGAACCAGTCGGCGTCGACACCGATGATCGAGACGGTGCCGGCCGCCTGCGCGACGGACGCCGTGCCGATGCCCACCGGGCCGGCGACGGGCATGATGATGTCCGCGCCCTGGTCGATGAAGCTCTGGCCGATGTTCTTGCCGTCGTCCTGGCTGTCGAAGTTGCCGGCGAAGACGCCGGTCTGCGCGGCCTTGTCCCAGCCGAGGAGCTGGACGGCGCCGCCGTTGTCCTCGTTGAACTTGGCGACGCCGTCGGCGAAGCCGTCCATGAAGATCGTGACGGACGGGATGGCGATGCCACCGAAGGTCGCGACCTTGCCGGTGGTCGTCGTCGCCGCGGCGACGTAGCCGGCGAGGTAGGCCGCCTGGGCGGTGTCGAAGAGGATCGGCTTGGCGTTGTCCAGGGTGACCGGGTTGAAGTCAGCGTCGGAGAACGAGCTGTCGACGAGCGCGAAGTTCACGTCCGGGTTGGCCTCGGCGGCCGCCTGGATCGGGTCCTCGAGCAGGAAGCCGACGCCGATGATCAGGTCGCAGTTCTCGGCGACGAGACCCTCGATGTTCGGGGTGTAGTCGGTGTCGGCGGCGGACTCGACGCTGGCAATCTCGATCCCGAGCTCCTCCTCGGCCTGCGTGAGGCCCTCGAAGCCGGACTGGTTGAACGACTTGTCGTCGAAGCCGCCCGCGTCCGAGACCATGCAGGCCTTGTAGTCGGCGCTCGCGGCTGTCTCGCCGCCAGTCGTCTCCTCGGTCTCCTCCGGAGCACTGCCACACGCCGCAAGCGCGAGGGCTACAGCCCCGCTGAGGGCGGCCACTCGAATGATCTTCTTCACGCGACTCTCCTGAATCTCGTCAGCAGCCGGTCCGGCTGGGCCGACCGTGCGGTTGGCACGACGGTGTACCACCACAAGGTCTGGGGCTGCCCGGCATTGATTCTCGGACCATAGCCAGCACGAGGTGTCGGGCAGGTTACCGGCGGGTATCCGTGCAGGTTCCGTTACCGACTTGGTATGTCCGCCCAGGTGACGGACGCGTCGTCTCAGCCCGCGAGAAGGGCAGTCCGCGCCAGGAGCAGTGCCCCGACCTCGACCGCGCGCTCGTCCACCCGGAGGTCGCCCTGGTGGATGTCGTAGGTGTGACCGCCCGGCGTGCGCGTGCCCAGCCGGGCCATCGCGCCCGGCACCTTGGTCAGGTACCAGGCGAAGTCCTCGCCGCCCAGCGACTGCTCGGTCAGCTGGACCGACCCGGCGCCCAGCACGTCGTGCGCAGCGGCCTCGAGGATCCCGGTCGCGTGCGCGGAGTTCTCGACGGGCGGGACGCCCCGGTGGTGCCGGACCTGGACCTCGACGCCCAGGGGCGCCAGGACCTGCTCGACCGCCGAGTGGAACACCTCCGACGCCTTCTCCCACGCGCGGACGTCCAGGCACCGCAGAGTGCCCTTGACGGTCCCCGTCGACGGGATCGCGTTGTGCGCCGACCCCGCCTGTACGGCGCCCCAGGTGAGGTTCACCCCGGAGCGCGGGTCCAGGCGGCGGCCCAGGATCGCGGGCACCTGCGTGATGACCTGCCCGAGCGCGAACACCACGTCACCCGTCAGGTGCGGGCGCGACGTGTGCCCGCCCGGTCCGGTGATCGTCACGGTGACCTCGTCGCTCGCGGACGTGATCGGGCCGATCCGGGTGCCCACCTGGCCGACGTCGACCTTGGGGTCGCAGTGGAACGAGTAGATCTCCCCGACGCCGTCCAGCCCGCCCGCGGCGACCACGTCGAGCGCCCCGCCGGGCTGCACCTCCTCGGCCGGCTGGAACACCAGCCGCACCCCGGTGCGCAGCTCGTCCGCCAGCTGGGCCAGGACGAGCCCGGCGCCGAGCACCGCCGCCGTGTGCACGTCGTGCCCGCAGGCGTGCGCGACGCCCCGCACGGTCGACGCCCACGGCGTGCCGGTGGTGTCCTGCACCGGCAGCCCGTCGAGGTCGGCGCGCAGGGCGATCCGCTTGCGGCCGCTGGTCGCCGGGCCCGGACCGATGTCGCAGATCAGACCGCTGCCGGGCAGGAGGCGCGGCTCGAGCCCGGCGGCCCGCAGCCGCTCGGCCACCAGCTTGGTGGTGCGGACCTCGGTGCGGCCGAGCTCCGGGTGCGCGTGCAGGTCCCGGCGGACGGCGGCCAGCTCGTCACGCAGCTCGGCGACCAGCACGGCGAGGCGGGCCGACGCGGGGTCGGTGGGGTCGGGTCGCAGGCTGGTCAGGGGGGCGACGACCGGGTCGGGATGAGCAGAGGACACGCTTCGACCCTAGCCGCGCACGCGAGCAGCGGCCGAGAGTGTCCGCGTCAGAGCAGGTCCTCGCGGCCGCGCGCGCGCCAGGCGTCGACCGCGGACTTCACGGCCTGCGCGTGCGCGAGCGTGGTCACCAGCACGGCGTCGGGGGTGTCGACCACCACGGCTCCGGGCAGACCGATCACCGACACGGTCCGGCCCGTCCCGGGCACGACGAAGGCTCCGTCGGCGTCGATGCGCAGGACGGCGCCGTCGTCGCCGAGGGTGTCCACCGGCAGGAGCGTGGCGAGCGACTCGAAGTCACCGATGTCGTCCCAGGTGAAGTCGCCGGGCACGACGGCCACTCCCCCGGCGGCGGCCACCGGCTCGGCGATCGCGTGGTCGATCGCGATCCTGGTCAGCCCCGGCCAGACGCGCCCCAGCACCTCGCCGCGGTCCGGGCCGTCCCAGGCGGCCGCGATCTCCTGCAGTCCGGCGGCGAGCGTCGGCAGCTGCGTCGCCAGGTGGTCCAGCAGGACGCGCGCGCGGACGAGGAACATCCCGGCGTTCCAGCGGTACTCCCCCGTCGCCAGGTACGCGGTCGCGGTGTCGGCGTCGGGCTTCTCCGTGAACCCGGCGGCGTGGGCGACCGTCGGCGCGTCAACCAGGCCGAGCGAGGCACCGGAGCGGACGTAGCCGAACGCGGTCGACGGTCCGGTCGCCGCGATGCCGATGGTCACGACGTACCCGGCACGGGCCGCGACGACGCCCTCGCGCACGGCGCGCTGGAACCCCTCGGCACCGTCGATGACGTGGTCGGCCGCGAACGACCCGAGCACGACGTCCTCGCCGTGCCGGGCGAGCAGGACCGCGGCGGCCAGCCCGATCGCGGCCATCGAGTCGCGCGGCGAGGGCTCGGCCAGCACGTCCTCGGCCCCGACCTCGGGCAGCTGCCCGGCGACGGTCTCCGCGTGCCGTGCCCCGGTCACCACGAGGACGCCCCCCGCCCCGGTGAGCGGGAGCAGCCGGTCGACCGTCGCCTGCAGCAGGGTGCGACCCGAGCCGGTGAGGTCGAGCAGGAACTTCGGGTGGCCCGCGCGCGACAGCGGCCACAGGCGCGTGCCCGCACCGCCTGCCGGGACGACGGCGTGGAATCCGGGGATCACCGAGGACACGGTGGGCGTGGTCGACATGGGGGTCAGGGTAGCGACCGCGCGCCCCTGCCCCACGCTGTGCAATACCTCACAGCGGGGGCCTAAGGACCCTTGCCGAGCGGTTGCGTACTCCTCAGTTCACTACAGTTGGGCCGACAAGGACGCCGTCGTCCGAACCTCTGATCCGCCAGGAGGCCCCCAGTGCCCGCAGCGCCCGCGCCCAGCGGAGTGCCGGCCACCCGCAAGGTGCCCGCCGGAACGCTCTACCGAGGGCGGGAAGGTATGTGGTCGTGGGTCGCCCATCGGGTCACCGGCGTCGCGATCTTCTTCTTCCTGCTCGTGCACGTGCTGGACACCTCGCTCGTGCGCGTGTCGCCCGAGGCCTACAACGACGTGATCGGCACGTACAAGAACCCGATCATGGGGCTCGGTGAGGCCGGGCTCGTGGCCGCCATCGTGTTCCACGCGTTCAACGGCATCCGGATCATCCTGGTGGACTTCTGGGCGAAGGGCCCCAAGTACCAGCGCGTGATGCTCTGGGTGGTGATGGGCCTGTTCGCCGTGACCATGGCCGGCTTCCTGCCCCGTCACCTCATGCACGTGTTCGGAGGCGAGTGATGACCACGATCGCCGACCCGAAGGCCCCACGTCCGCCGAAGCCCCGTCCGGCCCGCCTCACCACCCGCGGCAACACCGAGCTCTACGGCTGGGTGTTCATGCGCGCGTCCGGCGTGATCCTCGTCGTCCTGATCTTCGGGCACCTGTTCGTCAACCTGGTCGCCGGTGAGGGCATCTCCGCGATCGACTTCGGCTTCGTCGCCGGCAAGTGGGCGTCGCCGTTCTGGCAGATCTGGGACCTGCTGATGCTCTGGCTCGCGATGATCCACGGCACCAACGGCGTGCGGACGATCATCAACGACTACGCGGAGCGCGACGGTGTGCGGCTCGCCCTCAAGGCGTCGCTGTACCTGGCGTTCGTCGTCGTCGTCGTGCTCGGCACGCTCGTCATCTTCACGTTCGACCCGTGCCCGGCGGGATCACCGGCTGACCTGCTGCCCTCGTTCTGCACCACGGCCTGACGCTCTCCCCTCAGAAACAGGAAGGCATCGACCGCGATGCAGACCCACCAGTACGACGTCGTGATCGTCGGCGCGGGCGGCGCCGGCATGCGCGCGGCCCTGGAGTCCTCGACGCGCGTGCGCACCGCCGTCATCTCCAAGCTCTACCCGACGCGCTCCCACACGGGTGCGGCGCAGGGCGGCATGTGCGCCGCCCTGGCCAACGTCGAGGAGGACAACTGGGAGTGGCACACGTTCGACACCGTCAAGGGCGGTGACTACCTGGTGGACCAGGACGCCGCCGAGGTGATGGCCAAGGAGGCCATCGACGCGGTGCTGGATCTGGAGAAGATGGGCCTGCCGTTCAACCGGACGCCCGAGGGCAAGATCGACCAGCGCCGGTTCGGCGGGCACACCCGCAACCACGGCGAGGCGGCCGTGCGCCGGTCCTGCTACGCCGCGGACCGCACCGGCCACATGATCCTCCAGACGCTCTACCAGCAGTGCGTGAAGAACGACGTCGAGTTCTACAACGAGTTCTACGTGCTCGACCTGCTGGTGGACCACGACCTCGCGGCCGGCCACGTGCCGGACGGCGAGGAGGTCAACGTCTCGGGCGTCGTCGCCTACGAGCTGGCCACCGGCGAGATCCACGTGTTCCGGGCCAAGTCGGTGGTCCTGGCCACGGGCGGCGCCGGGAAGATCTACAAGACGACCTCCAACGCACACACCCTCACGGGCGACGGCATGGCGCTGGCGTACCGCCGCGGCATCCCGCTGGAGGACATGGAGTTCTTCCAGTTCCACCCGACCGGCCTGGCCGGGCTCGGCATCCTTCTGTCGGAGGCCGCGCGCGGCGAGGGCGGCATCCTGCGGAACTCCGAGGGCGAGCGCTTCATGGAGCGCTACGCCCCGACCATCAAGGACCTGGCGCCGCGCGACATCGTCGCCCGATCCATGGCCAACGAGGTGCGCGAGGGCCGCGGCGCCGGTCCGAACAAGGACTACGTGCTGCTCGACCTGACGCACCTCGAGCCGGCGCACATCGACGCCAAGCTCCCCGACATCACCGAGTTCGCCCGGACGTACCTCGGCATCGAGCCGTACACCGAGCCCGTGCCGGTCTACCCGACGGCGCACTACGCGATGGGTGGCATCCCCACCAACATCGAGGCGCAGGTGCTGCGCAACTCCACCGACGTCATCCGCGGCCTGTTCGCCGCCGGCGAGGTCGCGTGCGTGAGCGTGCACGGCTCCAACCGCCTGGGCACCAACTCGCTGCTCGACATCAACGTGTTCGGCAAGCGGGCCGGCATCTCGGCTGCGGCCTACGCGCAGACCGCGTCGTTCATCGAGCTCCCCGACGACCCCGCGGCCACGGTCGTCGCCGGGCTGGAGGAGATCCGCACGCGCCCCGACGGCGAGCGTGTATCGGACATCCGCAAGGCGCTCCAGGAGTCGATGGACCTGAATGCGCAGGTGTTCCGCACGTCCGAGTCGCTGACCCAGGCGCTCAACGACATCAAGGCCCTCCAGAAGCGGTTCCGCCGGGTGTCGGTGCAGGACAAGAGCAAGATGTTCAACACCGACCTGCTCGAGGCCGTCGAGCTGGGCTTCCTGCTCGACATCGCGGAGACGGTCGTCGTCGGCGCCCTCAACCGCGACGAGTCGCGCGGCGGGCACTTCCGCGAGGACTTCCCGGACCGCGACGACAAGAACTACATGCGCCACACGATGGCCTACCGGCGCCCGCTCCCCGTGAAGGGCCACCGCCTCTGGGGCACCGAGGGCGACGGGGACCACAAGGGCTCGTTCGCGCACACCACCCTGTTCGAGGACTACCAGCTCGTGCTGGGCTCCAAGCCCGTCACGATGACCCGCTACCAGCCGATGGAGCGTAAGTACTGATGACTGCGACGCTTGACGCGCCCTCGGCCGCTCCCGTGATCCCGTCCTTCGACGTGACCCTGAAGATCCGGCGCTTCCTGCCGGACGACGGGGCCGGCGCACCGGAGCCGTACTGGGACGAGTTCACGGTCCGCGCCCACGGCACCGACCGCGTCCTCGACGCCCTGCACAAGGTGAAGTGGGAGGAGGACGGCTCGCTGACGTTCCGTCGCTCCTGCGCCCACGGCGTCTGCGGGTCCGACGCGATGCGGATCAACGGCCGCAACCGGCTGGCCTGCAAGACGCTGCTCAAGGACCTGGACCCGAGCAAGCCGATCATCATCGAGCCCATCAAGGGCCTGCCGGTGATCAAGGACCTGGTCGTCGACATGGAGCCGTTCTTCGCGTCCTACCGCGAGATCATGCCGTTCCTCATCACCACCGGGAACGAGCCCACCAAGGAGCGCCTGCAGAGCGCCGAGCAGCGCGAGCGGTTCGACGACACCACCAAGTGCATCCTGTGCGCCGCGTGCACCTCGTCGTGCCCGGTGTTCTGGACCGACGGCCAGTACTTCGGCCCCGCGGCGATCGTCAACGCGCACCGGTTCATCTTCGACAGCCGCGACGAGGGTGGCGCCCAGCGCCTCGAGATCCTCAACGACAAGGAAGGCGTGTGGCGCTGCCGCACCACCTTCAACTGCACCGAGGCGTGCCCGCGTGGCATCGAGGTCACCAAGGCGATCCAGGAAGTGAAGCGCGCGATGATCACGCGCGCCTTCTGACGCACGACAGCGATTCGTCTACGAGGGGGGCACGCACCCGCACCGGGTGCGCGCCCTCTCGTGTGAGTACCTTGTTCCGCCTGGCGGAGCGAAGTCGTCACACGAGCTCGTCGGGGTGCGCGGGAGAAGTGAGTCGCGCAGCGGCCGTCAGGCGCGCGATGATCACCCGTGCCCGCTGAACCCCTCACCGCGACCCCCGGCCCGGACGACGAGATCCCGCTGCCCGGCGGGAACGTCGGCGGGGCGGTCCGCGTCGGTGACACGGTCCGCCGCCCGACCGGCCCGTGGACCCCGGCGGTCCACGAGCTGCTCGACTTCCTGGCCGCCGCGGAGCTCCCCCGCATCCCCCGGGTGCTCGGCATCGACGACCGCGACCGGGAGATCCTCACGTTCCTGCCCGGCCGCGTGCTGGACATCGGCCGGGAGACGCTCAGCGACGCCCAGGTCCGGTCGGCGATGCACTGGTTGCGGGAGTACCACGCGGTCGTCGCCGGCTTCCCGCGGGACACCCGGCGCTGGCGGTTCGTCGAGCGCGCGCTGGCGCCCGGCGAGATCGTCTGCCACCACGACTCCGCGATGTACAACATGACGTTCGACGGCGACGAGCTGGCCGGGGTGTTCGACTGGGACGTCGCCGGCCCCGGGATCCCGCTGGACGACGTGGCGATGTTCACCTGGAACAGCGCGGTCCTGTTCCCCGACGCCGACGCTGCCGAGGTCGCGCACGCCCTGCACACGATCGCGGACGGCTACGGCGGCCTGGACCCGCACGCGGTCCTCGACCACGTGATCACCCGCATGACGGACGCGGCCGACCGCATCGCGGCCGCGCAGGCGGCGGGAGACCCGGGGATGCTGCGGCTGGGCGAGGCCGGAGAGCCCGCCAACACCCGCGCACGCCTGAGGGTCCTCGCGTCGCGCCTCCCGGAGCTGCACGCCGCGGTGGACGCCACGCGCTGACGGCTCAGGCGGGCGCTCCCGGCGGCGCGACGTACGGCGGGTCGGCGGTCCAGGCGGCTGCGAGCAGCATGATCCGGGCGATCAGGTTGACCCACACCAGCAGCGTCACCAGCACGGCGACGGAGGTGAACAGCGGGTTCCTGCTCACGCTCCCCGCCACGACCGTCGTGCCCAGCGTCCGCACGATCCCGAGACCCGTCGCCGCGACCAGCGCCCCCCGGACCAGGTCCCGCCGCGGCGGGTGCTCCGCGGCCAGCACCGTGACGACCAGCACGAAGAGCGCGACGTCGATCGCGAACGCGACGAGGATGCCGAGCGCCCGCACCACGGCGGTCGTCAGACCGTCCCAGCCGAGGGCGTCGAGGATCCAGGACGCCACCGTCCCGAGGCCGGTGGTCAGGGTCGCCGACAGCAGCACGGCGAACCCCATCCCGACGAACCCGCCGAGGTCGCGAGCCTTGCCGAGCACCGGGTTGCCGCCGAGCTCCGTCGCGAACATCGCCCGCACCGACCTGCGCAGGGCCGTCATCGCCGCGATCGCGCTCAGCAGCAGCACCACGACGGCGACGATGCCCGCGACGGTCAGGTTGGTGGACAGCTCGAGCACCTCCGGGTCGATGGCACCCTGGCCGTCCCCGGTGTCGAGCAGGTGCGGATACGTGGTGTCGACGGCCCGCAGGACCCTCTCACGCAGCTCGTCGTTGTCACCGAGCACCGCGACGAACGCCGTGTAGCTGATGGTCAGTGCGGCGAACACCGAGAACAGCGCCGCGTAGGCGATGCCGCCCGAGAGGACGCCGCCGCTGCGTGCGCGGAAGCGCGCGTTCGCCCGACCGGGTCGGGTGTGCTTCCACCACACGAACAGGGCCTTGCCCCGCGCGGCCGGTGACGTCTGCCGGACCCCTGCGCTCGCGACCTCGTCGGCTGCCATGGGCCGACCCTAGGTCGGGCGCGCGAGCCCGGTACAGGTCGAGGGCGGCGGCTCAGTCGGTGGGCGCCTCGGGTTCGTCGGCCGCCGGCTCGACGAACGGCGGGTCCGCGGTCCATGCGGCCGCCAGCAGGACGATGCGGGCGATGAGGTTGATCCAGACCAGCAGGGTGACGATCACGGCCACCGAGGTGAACAGCGGGTTCTTGCTCACGCTGCCGGCGACGACCGACGTGCCGAGGATGCGCACGATGCCGATGCCGACACCCGCGATGACCGCGCCCCAGCGCAGGTCCCACCACGCCGGGCGCTCGTCGGCGAGGACCCAGACGATGAGCAGGAACGTCGCCGCGTCGATGACGAACGCCACGAGGATGGCGAGCACGCGCGCCACGACCGTCGCCGCGCTCCCCCAGCCGAGCGAGTCGAGGATCCACGACGCCGCGCTCGCGACCCCCGTCGTCACGAGCGCCGAGAGCAGCACGGCGAACGCCATGCCCGCGAAGCCGCCGAGCTCGCGCGCCTTGCCGAGCACCGCGTTCCCGCCGGCACCCTCCTCGGCGAACATCGCCCGCACCGCGGTCCGCAGGGCCGCCATCGCCGCGATCGCGCTCAGCAGCAGCACGACGACGGCGATGATCCCCGTGACGGTCAGGCCACCGCTGAGCTCGAGGGACTCGGGCTTGATCATCCCGCCGTCGCCGGTGTCTATGAGCCCCGGCAGAGACTCGTTCACGGCGTCGAGGACCTTCTGCCGCAGCTCGTCGTTCCCGCCCAGCACCGCCATGAACACCGTGTAGCCGATGGTCAGCGCGGCGAAGACGGAGAACAGCGCCGCGTAGGCGATCCCTCCGGTGAGCACGCCACCGCCGCGGGCGCCGAACCGGGCGTTCGCGCGGGCCGGTCGGGTGCGCTGCCACCACGCGAACAGCGCCTTGGCCTTCTGGATCACTGACTGCTTGGGCCCCGTCTCGACCGGGTCCGGCGACGTCGCCACGGCGCGCGCGTGAGCGGCTCCCGCACCGACCGCGGGCCCTGTCTCGTCCGTGCCGTCGGCTGCCATGGACCGACCCTAGGTCGCGGTGATGACCCCGGCATCCGCGGGAGAACCGGTGAGGCTGAAGTCACGCGCTGGCCGCCACACACCGTCGTCGCCGTGGGCGTAGCTGTGGAAGCTGTCGACGACGAACGAGGCGTCGAAGTCCGCCATGCCCCCGAACGCTGCGTCCAGCTGGTCGTCGGGCACCTCGTGCGCGACCGTCACGTGCGGGTGGTAGCGGAACCGGAGCTCCTGGGTGAGCACCCCCGACCGCACGCTGCGCTCCAGCGCCTCGCAGCCGCCCGCACCCTCGGTCACCTGGACGAACACGACGGGCGACACGGGCCGGAACGTGGCGGTGCCGCGCAGCCGGATGACGAACGGTGCGTGCTGGGTGGCGATCGTCGCCAGGTGCTCGTCGACCGGGAGGATCTCGTGGTGCTCGATGACCGTCGGCCCGAGCAGCGTGATGTGCGGCGGGATGAACTCGGCCCACGGGTCGCCGAACCGCGCGCGGGCGGCCTGCAGCACCGAGCCGTAGGGCTCGGGCACGGTGATGGCGACGCCGATCCGGACCTGGTCGCCGGACCGCTCCGGCAGCCTCACGCGCCCACCCGGGTGCGCGCGCGACGCGGCAGCAGACCGCTGCGGTCGTAGAGCCGCTCGAGCGTGCCGGCGGCCAGCTTGCTCGCCCGGTCGGCCCCGTCGGACAGGACGTCGTCGAGCGTCGACGGGTCGGACAGGTACCCGTGCACGCGCGCCTGGAACGGGGTGAGGAAGTCGACCACCACGGCGGCCAGGTCCACCTTGAGGTCGCCGTAGCCCTTGCCCGCGTAGTCGGCCTCGAGCGCGGGGATCTCCCGGCCGGTCAGCGCGGAGTAGATGGTGAGCAGGTTGGAGACGCCGGGCTTGTGCTCGGGGTCGAAGCGGATCTCGCGCTCCGCGTCCGTGACAGCGGACCTGATCCGCTTGGCGACGACCTTCGGGTCGTCCAGCAGCTCGATGAGGCCGTTGGGGCTCTCGGCCGACTTGCTCATCTTGGCCGTCGGGTCCTGCAGGTCGTAGATCTTGGCGGTGGCCTTGACGATGTGCGGCTCCGGCACGACGACCGTGTCCGGCCCGAACCGCGCGTTCAGCCGCTGCGCGAGGTCGCGCGTGAGCTCCAGGTGCTGGCGCTGGTCCTCCCCCACAGGGACGAGGTTGGTGTCGTAGAGCAGGATGTCCGCCGCCATGAGCACCGGGTACGTGAACAGCCCGACGGTGGTGCCCTCGGTCCCGTGCTTGCCGGACTTGTCCTTGAACTGCGTCATCCGGTTGGCCTCGCCGAACGCCGTGTGGCACGACAACAACCAGGCCAGCTCGGCGTGCTCGGGCACCTGCGACTGCACGAACAGGATCGAGCGCGCGGGGTCCACGCCGGCCGCCAGGTACTGCGCCGCGGTGCGACGCGTGCGGTCGCGCAGGACGGAGGGGTCGGGGCTCACCGTGAGCGCGTGCAGGTCGACGACGCAGTAGATGGCGTCGTGCTCCTCCTGGAGGGCGACCCACTGGGTCAGCGCGCCCAGGTAGTTGCCCAGCTGGAGGGAGTCGGAGGTGGGCTGCATCCCGGAGAAGATGCGCGACTGCTGGGGCGCCAAGACCATCGGACCATTCTGTCAGGGCGGGAGGACCCGTCGTGCCGGGTGCCGTCCCGGAGGAGGGGGGACGTGATCTCGCGTGGGCGTCAGGTGGCCTCGTCGTCGTACGGCGTCGGTGCCGGCGCCGGCACGGAGGCCGCTGCAGCACCCCCCGTGGCCGCGCGCGCGGCCGCGGCGCCCGTCACGGGGCGGGTGGCCGGGGTGCTCACGCGGCGGACCGGCGGGTCGTCCTCCAGGAGCGCGTCGCGCACGATCCGGCGGGGGTCGTACTTGCGCGGGTCCAGGGCCGCCCAGTCGACGTCCCCGACCTCCTCGCCCAGCTCCTCGTCCACGCGCGCCTTGGCGTCCCGGACGAACTGGCGGCCGCGACGCACCCACTGGCCGAGCTGCTCGGCATAGCCGGGCAGCCGCTCGGGGCCGATGACCAGCGCGGCGACGACGAGCAGCACCAGCAGCTCACCGCCGTTGATCCCGAACACCGGGTCAGAGTACCCCCGCGCGCTGAGCCCTCAGGGGTCAGTCCGTGGGCGACTCGTCCAGCTTCACGCGGACGTCGCGCTCGCTGGAGCCGCTGCGCACGTGGAGCACGATCGTGTCTCCCGGGGTGCGCGCGCGGATGGCCACGATCAGCTCGTCCGGGTCGGTCACCGGGCGTCCGTCGATCGCCAGGATGACGTCGCCCGGGTGGATGCCGGCACGCTCCGCGGGGCCGTCGGCGGTGACCGGCTGCCGGTCCTCCTGCGCGCTCGACGACACCTGCACGCCCTCGCCCGTGTACCGCTGGTCGAGCAGCACGCCGATGATCGGGTACGTCGCGTGGCCCGTCTCGATGAGCTGGTCGGACGTGCGGCGCACCTGGTTCGAGGGGATGGCGAACCCCAGCCCGATGCTCCCCCCGACGAGCGACGTGGACCCCGGCGGCTGGGCGATCGCCGAGTTGATCCCGATGACCTCGCCGGCCGCGTTCACCAGCGGTCCGCCGGAGTTGCCGGGGTTGATCGCGGCGTCGGTCTGGATCGCGTTGATGAACGCCTGGTCGTCCGGGTCCTCCGACTCGCCGGCCGAGACGGGCCGGTTGAGCGCGCTGACGATCCCCGTGGTGACGGTCCCCGCCAGCCCGAGCGGCGCACCGACGGCCACGACGGCGTCGCCGACCACCACCTCGTCGGAGTCGCCCAGCAGCAGCGGGGTCAGGCCCTGCACGTCCACCTTGAGCACCGCGAGGTCGTAGTCGGAGGTGCGCCCGACGATCGACGCCTCCTGCTCGCTGCCGTCGCCGAACGTCACCGTGATGGTCGTGCCCGCGTCGTCGGCCTGCGCGATCACGTGGTTGTTGGTCACCAGGTAGCCGTCGCCGCGCAGCACGAACCCCGACCCGGTGGCGCTGCCCTCGGGACCGTCGACCTGGATGGAGACCACGCTCGGCAGCACCCCGGCGGCGATCCCCGCCACCGACTCGGGTGCACGCACGATGGTGTTCGAGCCTGCGGCGGCCAGGGGCAGCCCGGCGTCGGCCAGGTGGTCGTCCTCGCCCAGCCGCGAGCCGACGACCCCGCCGATCGCACCCGCCGCCAGTGCGAGCACGAGCAGCGGGACCAGCCACGCGGCCGAGAGCGTGCGCCGGCGCTTGCGGTGCAGGACGACGGTGTGCGGCACGCCGCTCGGACCTGGTGCCGGTTCGGACGGGACGTCCGTCGCCGCGTACGGCACGCCCGCCCACGACTCCGGGGCGGGCTGGTGGGCGGCCGGCCCGGACGGGTTCGGCGGCGCGAAGGGTGAGGTCGGCGCCGCGGACGGCACCGAGCCGTGCGGGACGGACCAGTGGGTCCCGGGAGGCCGGACCTGCTCGGCGCGCGCCGGCGGGTCCTCCGCAACGGGCGCCGCGTCGGGGACCGGAGCCGGAGCGACGTCCGGTGTCGGGGGCAGCGTGCGGCGTCCCGACGGCGACGCGAACGGGCTCGCCGGCGCCTCTCCGGCGGGCACCGGGACGGGCTGCACGTCGTCGGGGGTCGTCATGGCCGTTCGAGCGCTCCTGTCACCGTGGCCCAGCCGCGCGTGATGCGCGCGGGCACGCCGTCGTCGAAGGCGCCGCCCGGAAAGGCTCCCACAAGTGTCGCGGCAGAGTCCGTCTGCTGCGAGCCGACCACCTGGACGACCGTCCCGTCCGCCTGCCACACGACGTGCCACGGCTCGAACGACAGCACGTAGACCTCACGCCCGCCGACCTCCGCCGTGGGTGCACCGGCGAGCGCGGTCGCGTCGAGCCTGCCCTGCTGCTCGGTCACCACGAGCGAGGCACCGTCCGGTCCCAGCACGTCGACCTCGAGCACCCGTGAATCGTCGCCGGACCAGCGCACGGTGGTCACCGACCAGCCGGTGGGCAGCTCGGCCGGGAACGACCAGGCGTGCTGGCGGAGCCACGCGACCGTCTCCCGGGTGCTGCCCGCGACCGGCACGGTCGACGAGCTGATCTCGTCGGCGGAGGCGGACGGGTCGGCCGTGATCGCCTGACCGAGCAGGCCGAGGTCCACGCCGGGGTGCACGGTGGGCACCACGTCGGGACGCTCGCCCAGCACGAAGAGCATCGCCGCGACCGCGCCGAGGCCCGCCATCGAGCCGGCCGCGATCCGGACCGAGGACCGCCGGTGGCCGACGTCGCCCCGCAGGGAGCTGCCGGCACGCCAGCCCCGAGCACCGAGGCCGCCGCTGGCGACGCCGTAGGACGCCAGCTCGTCGCGGGACTGCCGCACCGGCGGCGCGAACAGGTCGGACGTGAGCGGCTCCGCGCCGCAGCCGAGGGACAGGAGCCGCGCCGTGAGGTCAGGGGCCGGGGCGACCTCGTCGGCGGAGGCCAGGGCGCGGCGGGCCGCGCGGGACGCGGTGAGCTCCGCGGAGCACTCGGGGCAGACGGCGACGTGCGCGAGGGCCTTCTCGGTGTCCGCCACCGAGAGCTGCCCGTCGACCAGCGCGCTGATCCGCGACCCGAGGTGGCTCATCCGAGGACCGTCAGGGGTGAGGCATCAGCAGAGTCGGCGAAGGAGCTCGGTGCGCGGTGCTCGAGGGACACGCGCAGCCGCGCCCGAGCGCGGTGGATGCGGGAGCGGACGGTGCCCAGCTTGATGCCGAGCGTGACCGCGATCTCCTCGTAGGACAGGCCCTCGATGTCACACAGGACGACGGCCGCGCGATACTCGGGGGGCAGCTGGTCGAGCGCCCGCTGGATGTCGAGGTCGAGGTTGCCGTGCTCGAACGCGCGCTCGGGGGCGCTCAGCTGGTCGCCCGAGGCGTAGCGCTCGGCGTCCTCCCCCATGGCGTCCATGCGGATGCGCTGCTTGCGGCGGGCCTGGTCGAGGAAGAGGTTGGTGGTGATGCGGTGCAGCCAGCCCTCGAACGTGCCGGGCGTGTAGGAGTGCAGGGAGCGGAACACGCGGACGAACGTCTCCTGCGTGAGGTCCTCGGCGTCGTGCTTGTTGCCCGTGAGGCGGTACGCCAGCCGGTACACCCGCGCGGAGTGGTCGCGGACGATCTCCTCCCATGACGGTGCCTGCCAGGCGGCGGGCTGGGTGCTCATGGGGTCGGTCTCCTCGGTGCGTGCCATCGTGCTCCAGTGTCCCAGGTGGAACTGTGAGCCTCGAACGCTAGGAACGCCCACGACGGGCGAGAAGTTCCGCTGGTAGCGGAGGCCACCGCCTCCCGCGTCGGCGGACAGGGCGCGACTACGCTGGCCGACGACCGTTGCACCACCCCGTCATCCGCCCAGGAGGCAGCCATCTCCACCGACAAGGCCCAGAGCTGGGTCTACTGCGAGGAGTTCCTGCAGGAGGACGACATCGTGCTGCGCGCCCGTGAACGCGCCGCGCAGCTGGGGTGCACGCCGGTCCTGCCCGGGTCCGGTGCCGCCCTGAGCGTGCTGGCCGCCGCCGTCGCGGCCCGTGCGGTCGTCGAGATCGGGACCGGCGCCGGCGTCGGCTCCCTGTACCTCCTGCGCGGGATGCCCGCGGACGGCGTGCTCACCACCATCGACCTCGAGGTCGAGCACCAGCGTGCCGCCAAGGAGGCGTTCGTCGAGGAGCGCGTCAAGCCCACCCGGACGCGCACCATCTCCGGCCGCGCGCTCGACGTGGTGCCGCGCCTCACCGACGGCGGCTACGACCTGGTGTTCGTCGACGCCGACAAGGAGAACTACCCCGGCTACGTCGAGCAGGCCGTGCGGCTGCTCCGGCCCGGCGGCGTGCTCGCGGTCGACAACGCGCTGTGGCACGACCGGGTCGCGGACCCCGCGCGCCGCGACGAGACCACGACGACCATCCGCGAGGTCGGCCGCATCGTCCGCGCCGACGACCGCCTGCTGCCGGCCCTGCTGCCCACCGGCGACGGCCTGCTGGTCGCGGTCAAGCGCTGACGCGGTACGGCCGGAAGAAGTCGCGCAGCTCCTGCGCGTAGAGCTCGGGCTCCTCGATCGGCGCGAAGTGTCCGCCGCGCGGGGGTTCCGTGACCCGGACGACGTTCGCCGTGCGGTCCAGCCACGCGCGCGGCGGCCGGACGAGGTCGCCGGGGAACAGCGAGAAGCCGGACGGCACCTCGACCCGGCGGGCGTGCTGGGCGGGCGGGATCGCGGAGTTGGCGTTGTACATCCGCATCGACGAGCCGATCGTGCCGGTGAGCCAGTAGATCGTCAGGTTCGTGAGCATCTCGTCGGGCGTGAGGCTCCGGTCGCTCCAGGACCTGAGCTTCTCGACGATCCACGCGGCGAGCCCCGCGGGTGAGTCGGTGAGCCCGACAGCGGCCGTCTGCGGCTTGGTGCGGTGCATCGCGGCGTACGCGCCCTCCGACCCGCCCCACGCGGCGGCACCCGCGAGGAAGTCGCGCTCCTCGGGCGCGAGGGTCGCCGGGTCCCCTGCGAAGACCGGCAGGCCTCCGTCGGTGCGGTGGACGGCGACGACGCGGTCGGGGTGATCGAGTGCGAGGAACCGGCTGACCCCGCTGCCGATGTCGCCGCCCGCCGCGCCGAACCGCTCGTAGCCGAGGACGGTCATCAGCCGGGCCCACAGGCCGGCCACGGCGACCGTGTCGAGCGCCGGACCGGTCGGGCGGTCCGAGTAGCCGTAGCCCGGCATGTCCGGGACCACGACGTCGAACGCGTCCGCGGAGTCACCGCCGTGCGCCCCGGGGTCGGTCAGCAGCGGCACGACCGTCGAGTACCGCCAGAACGAGTCCGGCCAGCCGTGGCTGAGGACCAGCGGGAGCACCGGCCCGGCCGGCGCGACCGCGCGTGCGTGCACGTAGTGGATCCCCAGGCCGCCCAGCGGGACCCGGAAGTGCGGCAGCCGGGCGAGGTCCGCCTCCTGCGCCGGCCAGTCGAACCCGTCCGCCCAGTACGCGACGAGGTCGCGCAGGTACGCGACGTCGGTCCCGAGCGCCCAGCCCGCATCCTCCGGAGCATCCGGCCAGCGCGTGGCCCGCAGGCGGGCGCGCAGGTCCGCCAGTGCGGCGGGGTCGGTGTGCAGGGTGAACGGCTCGGGGCGGGGCGTCGCGTCCGGCATGCGGATCAGCCTAGGGCGACGATCCGCAGTGCTACGGCGTGTGACAGGAGCAACAGATCGTCGATGACAAGTCCCGAGGGCGGTGCTAGCGTGTCGAAACCGACCGGTCGGTTTGTGCATGAAGCGCCTACGGGCACGTCCGTCCGCGGGCTCCATCCGAGAGAGGACACACCGTCGTGACATCTCTGAGATCGTGGCGCCGAGCCGTCGCCACCGCACTCCTGACCACCACGCTCGTCGCCGGCAGCATCGCCGCTCCGGCCGTCGCTGCGGACAACCCCTACCAGCGGGGCCCGGAACCCAGCAGGAGCAGCATCGAGGCTGCCCGCGGCGCGTTCGCCGTCGCGCAGACCTCGGTCTCCCGGTACCTCGTGTCCGGGTTCGGTGGCGGCACCATCTACTACCCCACCGACCAGTCCCAGGGCACGTTCGGCGCCGTCGTCGTCGCGCCCGGGTACACCGCGCGGCAGTCGAGCATCGCGTGGCTCGGCCCGCGCCTCGCGTCCCAGGGCTTCGTGGTGCTCACCATCGACACCACGACGGTCTACGACCAGCCGGCCTCACGCGGTGACCAGCTGCTCGCCGCCGTCGACTACCTGACCCAGCGGAGCTCTGTGACCGGTCGCGTCGACGCCGGCCGGGTGGCCGTCATCGGCCACTCGATGGGCGGCGGAGGCACGCTCGAGGCCGTCAAGGACCGGCCGTCCCTCAAGGCGGCGATCCCGCTGACGCCCTGGAACACGGACAAGACCTGGCCGGAGGTCACCACACCGACCCTCGTGATCGGCGCGGAGAGCGACACCATCGCGCCCGTGGCGTCGCACGCGCGGCCGTTCTACCAGACGCTCCCGTCCGCGACTCCGCGCACGTACCTCGAGCTGCGCGGGGCGAGCCACTTCGCGCCGAACACCTCGAACACGACGATCGCCTCGTCGTCGATCTCGTGGCTCAAGCGGTTCGTCGACAACGACACCCGCTACACGCAGTTCCTCTGCCCGGCGCCCTCGGGCTCGGTGTTCTCGGCCGTGAGCACGAGCTGCCCGTTCTGACCGGGCGACCCCGTCCCGTGACGAGACCCGTCACGGGGCGGGGCACGTCAGCGCAGGTTGTCGAGGTACCGCAGCAGGAGGCGGGCGCCGAAGCCCGTCGCGCCCTCGGTGACCTCGTGCTTGTCGGAGGTCGAGCGCGCGGGACCGGCGATGTCGAGGTGCGCCCAGGTGCGCGCGCCCACGAAGTGCCGCAGGAACAGCGCTGCGGTGATCGACCCGCCGCCGATGTGCTTGTCGATCGGCACGTGCCGCAGGTCGGCGACCTCGGAGTGCACGGCCTCCTCGTACTCCTCGACCAGCGGCATGTGCCAGGCCAGCTCGCCGGACGCATCGCCGGCGGCCACGAGAGCGGCCACCAGCTCGTCGTCCGCGGAGTAGAGCGCGGCGTGCTGCTTGCCGAGGCCCAGGGTCGCGGCGCCGGTGAGCGTGGCGACATCGATGAGCACGTCGGGGTCGAGCGTCGCGTCGGCCCAGGCCAGCGCGTCGGCGAGGACGAGACGGCCCTCGGCGTCGGTGTTGGCGATCTCGACGGTGGTGCCGCCCCACATCGTCAGGACGTCACCGGGGCGGTACGAGGCGCCACCGAAGTGGTTCTCGGCGAGCGGCAGCACGGCGGTGACCCGGTGGGCGACGCCCGCGGCGGCCGCACCGAGCACCGTCGCCAGCGCGACGGCGGCTCCGGTCATGTCGGTCTTCATGGGGACCATGCCCTCGCGCGGCTTGATCGAGATGCCGCCCGTGTCGAACGTGATCCCCTTGCCGACGACGACGACGTGCTTGCCGCCGGCGTTGGTGGGCGTGTACGCGACGGTGACCAGCCGGGGCGACGACGCCGACCCGGCACCGACGGCCAGGATGCCGCCGAAGCCCTCCGCGGCCAGCTCGCGCGGGCTGCGGACCGTGACCTCGAGACCCGCCTTCGTCGCCAGACGCCTGGCCTGGTCCGCCAGCCACGCCGGTGTCTTCGTGCTGGACGGGGTGGTCGCCAGGTCCCGGACCAGCCAGGTCGCGGTGGCAGCCGTGTGACCCTCCGCGACCGCGGCGGCGGGCCGCATGCCGTCGCGCCCGAGCAGGACGAGCTCCGCTGCCTCCCGTGCCGGGGAGTCCGAGGTGGCCGCCGTCGGCGGGACGTAGGCGGCGAGCAGGTAGCCCTCCGCGACGGCCCGCGCCGCCGTGGCAGCCGTCGAGTCGTCCTGGGCCGCCTCTGCCCCGAGCGTGGTGACGACGCGACGCAGGCCGCGCGTCGACCGCGCGAGCGCGGCACCGGCACGGCGCAGGTCGGCGGGACGGCCGGAGCCGACGCCCACCAGCACGAGCCGGGGCGGGAGGCCCGACCAGGGCAGGGTCACCGACGAGCCGACCGGTCGCGGCAGCTGCAGGACGTAGATCTCGCCTGCGGCACCCGTCAGCCGTGCGCGCTCGCCGATCTCGGCCAGGTCGACCCCGTAGCGCGCCGCGGCCTCGGCAGTGCCCTGGAGCGGGCGCAACGCGTCGTCACCGGCACGCGCCGGGGCCACGGGAACCGCGACCGCGTCGGTCGACCCGTCGGTCAGCAGCGTCGTCGTCGCGATGCTGCCGCCGTCGACGGTCACCGACGGGGGCGTGCGACCCACAGGCGGCCGTGCTCGGGCTGCACCTGTCTTGGCCATCGTCAGCTGACGACGGACGTCAGGGCCTCACCCAGCTCCGCGGCCTCGGTCGCGTTGAGCTCGACCACCAGCCGTCCACCGCCCTCGAGCGGCACGCGCATCACGATGCCGCGCCCCTCCTTCGTGACCTCGAGCGGGCCGTCACCGGTCCTCGGCTTCATCGCGGCCATGCGGGGCCTCTCCTTCAGCTCGTGCGTCCGGTGCGTGGCTCGTGGGGGCGTTTTCACGCACCCCACGTGGGCCTCGTCTTCCGGTTGTCCGGGGTCCATCCTAGTTCACCCGAGGCCCCTCACCTGTCCCGATGCCGGTCAGGCCACCGATCGGACGAACGTCCGGCGGCTCCCGGGGGGTCACCGCGGCGTCGCAGCGGGTCACGGTGGCCAGTCGGCCACCGGGTTGGCGTGCCACATCTGCCGGACCCACAGCACCTGGAGCCCGAGCATGAGGACGACGACCGCGCCGAACCACCATCGTCGTGCCGCCGGCGGCCGCGTGACGACGCCGGCGGTGACGGCCGCGAGCGGGAACGCCAGCAGGAGGAACCGCGCCAGGCTGCTGCCCGGCTCGACGACCGCGGCGATGTAGACGATGTAGGCGGCCGCCCACGCGTGCAGCTCGTTGCCCAGGCGCCAGGCGGCGGGCACGACGAGCACCGCGATCACCAGGGCGAAGCTCAGCGTCACCACGAGCAGGGCGCGCGACTGGAACCAGAACTCGGGCACGTAGAACCACCCGCCGAACGGGGCGACCTCGCGGACCCCTCGCCACGCCTCCTGCGTCTGGAGGTACCCGTCCGGCACCCCCGTGGCCCAGCCGCAGATGGCGGGCCACAGGAAGCCCGACGCCGCCGCCAGGACCGTCAGCGCCCCCAGCCCCACGCCGGTGCGCCACGTCCAGGTGTCCGTCCCCCGCCGCGCGGACCACCAGCGCACCGCGGCGTGCACCACGACGACCGCGGCCATCGGCAGCGCGACCGCCCGGGTGAACCCCAGCGCGACGACGACGAGCGCCATCCACGCGTACTCGCGCCGGATCAGCAGCAGGAGGGCGCTCGCGATGAGCAGCAGGGCGAGCGCCTCGGTGTACGCGACCTGGAGCACCGCCGCCGTGGGGAACACGCTGACCAGGGCGACCGAGGCGAGCGGGAGCCCGGGGCGGGCGGCGACGGCGCGCGGTGCACCCCGGACGACGGTCTGGTGGATCGCCAGGACCGCGCCCGCGCCGAGCACCAGCGCCAGCAGGGGCGCGACGACCTCCCACGAGCCGCCCGTCAGCTGCATGAGCCCGCGCGCGAGCATCGGGAAGAGCGGGAAGAAGGCCCAGGCGTTCTGCTGGACCAGTCCGTTCTCGTCGCGCGGCAGCTCGGCCGGGTACCCGGTCTCCGCGACGGTGCGGTACCAGGAGCCGTCGAACATGAAGCCGACGTACGGGAAGTAGCCCGGGTGCTCGGCGGTCCACGGGTTCTGCTCCTGGACGCTCGCCACCCAGAGGAAGACCACGGTCGTGAACAGCCGCGCGGTCGCGTACACGGCGAGCACCTGGACCCACCAGGGCCGGCTCACCATCCAGGCCCACGCACCTGCCGTCGTCGGCGTCGTCGGCTCCGAGGTCGGCTCGTCGACCTCCCGCACCTCGCTCACGCCAGCCCCCTGACCGCCCGGGCGGGGGGTCGGTCCCCGCGGATGGACGCGACCATATCGAGGGTGCGCCGGGTCGCGCGCACGTCGTGCGCCCGGAACACCCGGGCACCGAGCCACGCCGCGACCGCGGTCGCGGCGAGCGTCCCCTCCAGCCGCTCCTCCGGGGGCAGGTCGAGGGTCTCCCCCACGAAGTCCTTGCGCGACAGGGCCATGAGGACGGGGAAGCCGAGCGCGACCAGCGCCTCGGTGCGGCGGACCAGGTGCAGGGAGTGCCACGTGTTCTTGCCGAAGTCGTGCGTCGGGTCCACCAGCACGCTCGCGGGGTCGATGCCGAGGGAGACGGCCCGCTGCGCCGCCGTCGACACCGTGCGGACGACGTCGTCGAGCACGCCGTCGAGCGGCACCGGACCCGCGTACTCCACCCGGAACGGGTCGGTGCGCGGGCGGGCGCCCCCCGTGTGCGAGCAGACGATCCCGAGGCCGCGCTCGGCCGCGACCTCCATCAGCGCCGGGTCGTGGCCCGCCCACGTGTCGTTGACCAGGTCGGCGCCCTCGTCGGCCGCCGCGCGCGCCACCTCCGCGCGCCACGTGTCCACGCTGACGAGCAGGTCAGGGTGACGCGCGCGCACCCGCCTGACCAGCGGGATCACGCGCGCGACCTCCTCGTCGACCTCTACCCGCGGACCGCGGCCGGCCCGCACGCCCCCGAGGTCGACGATGTCCGCGCCCTCGTCGGCCGCTCGCGCGACGGCCTCGTCGGCGCTCGCGTCGTCGTGCCGCGCGGGGGCGTAGAACGAGTCGGGGGTTCGGTTGACCACCGCCATGACCACCGGCCGGCCGGCCCCGACCTCGCGCCCCCGCAGGCGCAGGACGGCACCGACCGGGGGCGTCGTCACCGGCCCGAGTCCTGGGCCGCCTGCTCCGCACGGGCGTTCGCCGAGGCCGCCGCCTCCTCCGCCGCCCGGAGCTCCGCCCCACGCTCGAGCACGATCTTCACGGCTTCCTCGGCGGTGTCGACGACCTGGAGCAGCTCCAGGTCGGCGGCCGAGATCATGCCGCGGTCCAGGACGGTGGTCCCCACCCAGTCGAGCAGGCCCTGCCAGTAGTCGCGGCCGACGAGCACGATCGGGAAGCTGATGACCTTGTGGGTCTGCACCAGGGTCATGGCCTCGAAGAGCTCGTCGAACGTGCCGAACCCGCCGGGCATCACCACGAAGCCCTCGGAGTACTTCACGAACATCGTCTTGCGGGCGAAGAAGTACCGGAAGTTCACGCCGAGCTCGACATACCTGTTCATGCCCTGCTCGAACGGGAGCTCGATCCCGAGCCCGACCGACAGACCCCCGGCCTCGAGCGCGCCGCGGTTGGCGGCCTCCATGATCCCGGGGCCGCCGCCGGTGATCACCGCGTAGCCCGACTCCACCAGCAGCCGCGCGACCTCCATGCCGAGCGCGTAGTCGGCGTGGTCCACCGGCACCCGAGCCGACCCGAACACGCTCACGGCGGGGCCCACCTCGGCCAGCGCGCCGAATCCCTCGACGAACTCGCTCTGGATCCGCATCACTCGCCACGGGTCCCCGTGCACCCAGTCGGCGCTGCCGGCGCCGCTCAGCAGGCGCTGGTCGGAGGTGGTCTTCGGGATCTGCTCGCCGCGCAGCAGCACCGGACCCTTCCGGTAGCCGTGGCCGGGCGCGGACACACCGTCGTCGCTCATGGGCCGACTCTAGGTCGGTCGGGGGCCCTCGGCGGACGAGTCACCCAACGTTCACCTCACGAGGTCAGCCACGCCCGCAGCGCCGCGTGCGCGAGCGTGATCTGACCGACCGGGCAGCGCTCGTCGTCCTTGTGCGCGAGCAGCGGGTCGCCGGGGCCGAAGTTCACCGCGGGAACCCCCAGCTCGGAGAACCGGGCGACGTCCGTCCAGCCGTACTTGGCGGCGAGCACGCCTCCCGTCACGCCGAGCACGGCCCGCGCGAAGTCCTGCGCCGCCGGATCGTCCAGGCCGGGCCGCGCGCCCGGTGCGGCATCGGTGAGCACGACGTCGAAGCCGTCGAACAGCTCGCGCACGTGCTCCGTGGCCTGCTCGACGGACGCCGACGGCGCAAACCGATAGTTCACCGTGACGACGCACGCGTCGGGGATCACGTTCGCCGCCGTGCCGCCGGAGATGAGGACCGCGTTGAGGCTCTCCCGGTACACGAGACCGTCCACCTCGACCTCCGCGGGCGTGTACGCCTCCAGCCGACGCAGCACCTCACCGGCCGCGTGGATGGCGTTGCGCCCCATCCACGCGCGAGCCGAGTGCGCCGCGACGCCCGCCAGCCGGACCTCGGCGCGCAGCGTCCCGTTGCACCCGCCCTCGAGGCCGCCGTTCGTGGGCTCGCACAGGACAGCGAAGTCGCCCACCACCCAGTCGGGGTGGTTCCGCACGAGTCGCCCCAGACCGTTGAGGTCGGCCGCGACCTCCTCGTGGTCGTAGAACACCCACGTGACGTCGTGCGTCGGCTCCGTCAGCTCGGCGGCGAGGGCCAGCTGCACGGCCACCCCGGCCTTCATGTCGACGGTCCCGCGGCCCCACAGCTCGGCCAGCGCACCCTCGCCGATCAGCCGGGTGGGCAGGTTGTCGGCGATCGGCACGGTGTCGAGGTGCCCCGCGATGACGACGCGCGACGGGCGGCCCGTGTGCGTGCGCGCGACGACGGCGTCCCCGTCGCGCAGCACCTCCAGGTGGGCGTACCCGGTGAGCGCGTCCTGCACGGCGTCGGCGATCGCGCGCTCGTCACCGCTCACCGACGGCAGGTCGCACAGGGCGCGCGTGAGGGACAGGAGATCGGTGCCGAGGTCGAGGGTGGCCACGGGCCCGACCCTAGCCCGCTCGGGTGGTGACCTAGGGTTGTCGCCATGACTGCACGGACGGCCTGGGGCTTCGGCCTGGCCACGGTGACCGACGACGGCACGACGCTGGACGTCTGGTACCCCTCGCCAGCCCTCGGACCGCCCGACGACGACGCCACCGCACCGGCCGCGCTCACCGCGGCGGCACGCGTCGACGAGGCCCGCGGCGTGCGCGTCGAGGTGGTCCGCACGGTCTCCGACCTCGACGCCCCCCTGGTGGACACGGCCGACGCCTACCTGCGCCTGCACCTGCTCTCGCACCGCCTGGTCCAGCCGCACGGGCAGAACCTCGAAGGCTTGTTCGGCGTGCTGCCCAACGTGGTCTGGACCGACCGCGGCCCGTGCGCCGTCGACGGCTTCGAGGAGACGCGCGGCCGCATCCGCGCGGCCACGGGCGTGCCGGTCACCGTGCTCAGCGTCGACAAGTTCCCGCGGATGGTGGACTACGTGCTGCCGTCGGGCGTGCGGATCGCCGACGCCGACCGGGTCCGCCTCGGCGCGCACCTGGCCGCCGGCACCACCGTCATGCACGAGGGGTTCGTCAACTTCAACGCCGGCACGCTGGGCACCTCGATGATCGAGGGTCGCGTCTCCGCGGGCGTCGTCGTCGGGGACGGCTCGGACATCGGGGGCGGCGCGTCGATCATGGGCACCCTGTCCGGCGGCGGGCGCGAGGTCGTCTCCATCGGCTCGCGCACCCTGCTCGGCGCGAACGCCGGCATCGGCATACCGCTCGGCGACGACTGCGTCGTCGAGGCCGGGCTCTACGTCACCGCCGGCACCAAGGTGTCGCTCGTCGGGTTCGAGGACTCGCCCCGCGTCGTCAAGGCCCGCGACCTGGCCGGGCGCGACGGCGTGCTGTTCCGCCGGAACTCCCTGACCGGCGGCGTCGAGGCCGTCGCCCGCGCCGGGTCCGGGGTGCAGCTGAACGCCACGCTGCACGCCAACGAGTGAGCGCACGACGCCGGCGCCGCGCACGACGGGCCGGGTTCGCGGTGGCCGCCGCGTCGGCCGTGCTGGTCGCCGGTGTCGCGGCGGTGGTCATCACGCTCACCACCACCCATCCCGGCCCCCCGAGGGCCGAGCGGTGCGTCGCCCAGCTGGACGGCACCGGCTGGGCGCTCAGCCCGGACCAGGCGCAGAACGCGGCCCTGATCGCGGCGACCGGCGTCCAGCGCGGACTGCCCGCCCGGGCCGTGACGATCGCCCTGGCCACCGCCCTCCAGGAGTCCAAGCTGGTCAACGTCACCCACGGCGACCGCGACAGCCTCGGACTGTTCCAGCAGCGGCCGTCGCAGGGGTGGGGCACACCTGAGCAGGTCCAGGACCCGGTCTACGCGACCGGGCGCTTCTACGACGGCCTCGTGACCGTCGACGGGTACGAGAACCTGCCGGTCACCGAGGCCGCCCAGGCCGTGCAGCGGTCGGGCTTCCCCGACGCGTACGCCCAGCACGAGACGCGGTCGCGCGCGTGGGCGTCGGCCCTCACGGGCTGGTCCCCGGCCGCCGTGACCTGCGACCTGCACGACCCGGACCCGGCGGCCGCCTCGGCGGACGCGGTCGTCGCCCGCCTCCAGCGCGACCTCGGGCCGCTCCCGGTCGTCGCGGACGCCACGGGGGCGCTCGTCGTCGACACCACCGCGCTGGGCACCGACGCCGACCGCGCACGGCTGGACTGGGCGGTCGCGCAGTGGGCGGTGTCCGTGGCCCAGCCGCTCCAGCTGACGTCCGTGGCCGTCGCCGACCGCACCTGGGACCGCACGGGCGGCACGTGGGCGACCGGCGAGCCGCTCGCAGCCGGCAGCGTCCGCCTCACCGTGGCGAGCGAGCGGGCGTCGGGCCCCACGTAGTCGCGAGCTCGCCAGACGCGGCCGCCGACCACCCGGACCGTCAGCGGGCGTCCGGCCCCACGTAGTCGCGAGCTGTTGCCCCCGTGTAGATCTGCCGCGGGCGGCCGATCTTCGTCTGCGGGTCGGTCATCATCTCGCGCCACTGCGCGATCCAGCCGGGCATCCGGCCGAGCGCGAAGAGCGGCGTGAACATCTCCTCGGAGAAGCCCATCGCCTTGTAGATGAGGCCGGTGTAGAAGTCGACGTTCGGGTACAGCTTGCGGGAGATGAAGTAGTCGTCGGAGAGGGCGATCTCCTCCAGGCCACGGGCCAGGTCCAGCAGCTCGTCGTTGTGGCCGAGGGCCTCGAGGACGGAGTCGGCGCTCTTCTTCACGATCGCGGCGCGGGGGTCGTAGTTCTTGTAGACCCGGTGCCCGAAGCCCATGAGGCGGACGCCGGGCTCCTTGTCCTTCACGCGCTTCATGAAGTCGGTGGCGTCGCCGCCGTTGGCCTGGATCTCCGTGAGCATCTTCAGGACGGCCTCGTTGGCGCCGCCGTGCAGCGGACCGGACAGCGCGTTGATGCCGGCCGCGACGGACGCGTAAAGGTTGGCCTGGCTGGACCCGACGATGCGCACGGTCGAGGTCGAGCAGTTCTGCTCGTGGTCGGCGTGCAGGATGAGCAGCTGGTCGAGCGCGGAGACGACCACCGGGTCGGCCTCGTACTGCTGGTACGGCACCGCGAACGTCATCCGCAGGAAGTCCTCGACGTACCCGCGCGAGTAGTCGGGGTACAGCAGCGGCTCACCCTTGGACGCCCGGTGCACGTAGGACGTGATGGTCCGCGTCTTGGCCAGGATCAGCACGGTGGCCAGCTCGACCGTCTCGGGGTCGAACGGGTCCAGCGACTCCGGGTAGAACGTGGACAGCGCGTTGATGGCCGACGACATCACGGCCATCGGGTGCGCGTGCCGCGGGAACGTCCCCATGAACGTGCGGAAGTCCTCGTGCACCAGCGTGTGGCGGTTGACCCGCTCCTCGAACGCGTCGAGCTCCGCGGGGGTCGGCAGCGCGCCGTGGATCAGGAGGTAGGCGACCTCGAGGAACGTGGAGTGCTCGGCCAGCTGCTCGATGGGGTACCCGCGGTAGCGCAGGATGCCCTCGTCGCCGTCGATGTAGGTGATCTTCGACTCGCAGGACGCGGTGTTCATGAACCCCGGGTCCACGGTGACCATGCCCGTGTCGCGCAGCAGCGAGGAGACGACGATGCCGTCGTTGCCCTCGGTCGCGGTCACGATCGGCAGGTCCTTCGACTGTCCGTCGACGATCAGCTGGACGGGCATGTGAACCGCGGTGACGACGTCCGACATGGTGTTCCTCTCCTGCGACGTCCGTCCAGGCGGGGGTTGTCCCGCGCGTCCGGTCATCGGCGACGACGTCCTGATGGGCGTGCGCGTGCGCGCCCTCGTTGGCGTGGATCGACGGTACCCGCGCTGGGCCGGGCGTGACCAATCCTCGATCAGACGTTGGTACTGGTGTGACCACGATCACACGTTGTGGTTCACGCCCCCGACAGCCGTGCGGACGCCTCGGCGATCCGCTCGTCCGGCGCGGTCAGCGCGACCCGTACGTGCACCGGGTCACCGTAGAACGCCCCCGGCGCGGCGAGGATTCCGACGGAGGCCAGATCGGCGACCGTCGCCCAGCTGTCCTGGTCACCGGCCTCCGGCCGCACCCACAGGTACAGGCCGGCGTGCGACCGGTCGACCACGTACCCGGCGCTCTCGAACGCGGCCCGCAGCACCCGGCGACGGCGACCGTAGACGGCCCGCTGAGCCGCGACGTGCGCGTCGTCGGCGAGCGCGACGGTCATCGCCGCCTGCACCGGGCCCGGCACGATCATGCCGGCGTGCTTGCGCACCTCGAGGAGCTGGGCCACCAGGGCAGGGTCGCCGGCGACGAAGGCGGCCCGGTACCCCGCGAGGTTCGACTGCTTGGACAGCGAGTACACCGCCAGCAGCCCCGTGAGGTCGCCGCCGGTCACCCGCGGGTCGAGGATGCTCGGCACCCCGGACGACGCCCACGGCTCGTCCCAGCCCAGCTCGGCGTAGCACTCGTCCGAGGCGACGACGACCGGCTGGGCCGACGCCCGGGCGGTGTCGACGACAGCGCGGAGCTGGTCCACGCCGAGCACCGAGCCGTCGGGGTTGCCCGGGGAGTTCAGCCAGACGAGCCGCACGTCGGTGCGTCCCGTGAGGCGCGACACCGGGTCGTCAGTCGGCTCCGGCGTGGCCCCCGCCAGCCGGGCGCCCACGTCGTACGTCGGGTAGGCGGCCGACGGGTGCAGGACCACGTCACCCGCACCGAGGCCGAGCAGCGACGGCAGGAACGCGACCAGCTCCTTGGACCCGACCGTCGGCAGCACGGCCGCCGGGTCGAGCCCGCGCACGCCACGCCGGCGGGCGAACCAGTCCACGACGGCGTGCCGCAGCGCGGGTGTGCCGTGCGTCGTCGGGTAGCCCGGCGAGTCCGCCGCGTCCGCCAGCGCCTGCCGCACAACCTCGGGCGTCGGGTCGACGGGCGTACCGACGGAGAGGTCGACGATGCCGCCGGGGAACGCGCGCGCGACGTCCGCGAACGGGGTCAGGGTGTCCCAGGGGAAGTCGGGCAGGGCGCCGGTCTGGAGGCCCACGAAGCTGGCGTCAGTCGCCGTGCACGCGCAGCGGCAGCGTCGCGATGATTGGGTGGTCCTTGGGGATCTCGCCCATCTTCGCCGCACCACCGGGCGAACCGAGGTCGTCGAAGAACTCGACGTTCGCCTTGTAGTACTCGGTCCACTGCTCGGGGACGTCGTCCTCGTAGTAGATGGCCTCGACCGGGCACACCGGCTCGCACGCGCCGCAGTCCACGCACTCGTCCGGGTGGATGTACAGCGACCGCTTGCCCTCGTAGATGCAGTCCACGGGACATTCCTCGATGCACGCCTTGTCCTTGACGTCCACGCAGGGCTCGGCGATCACATACGTCACGGTCGGTCCTCCACAGGCCAGGGGTCCTCCTAGTATCGCTCACATGCACCTGCCCGCGACGCGCTGTCCACGGCTGGGACACCGGTGGCCCCGATGACCACTGAGGCATGGCGCGCCTGGTCACCGGGAATCCGGGTCGTCGTGCGGCGCCTGCGCGACGACCTGTCGGCACCGCAGCCCGAGCACCCCGGCGTGCACGTCCCCCAGCACACGGACGTGCTCGGGGACCTGCTCGCGGTCGACGACGACGGCGTCCTGGTGCGCACGCGGCGCGGGGACGTGCGGGTCCCCGCGGCCGACATCGTGCTCACCAAGGTCGTCCCGCCCGCCCCCGTCCGCGGGCGTCACCGACCCGACGAGGCGTAGCTACGGCGTCGCGGGGGGCGGCGTCGCGGCGGGCGGGGCCCCGCAGATGATCTTGTTCTGGGGCTTGTAGCGCCACGAGTTGGACTCGGTCTTCTCGAGCGCGCCGTTCAGGTACGTCCGGCGCGTGACCGTGACCGAGAAGCCCGGGTTCCCCGCGCCCTGCGCCTCGCACGTGGGCGACTGGGAGTACACGGTCGTCGGGGCGACGACCCCCGACCGGGGGCTCGTGCTCGACTCGACCGTCCAGTACTTGGTGCCCCAGATGCGGACGTACACGCGCCCGCCCGACACCCACGCCTGCACCAGCGCGCCGTGCGGGGTGTTGTTCTTCCAGCGCATGTCGAGCGTGCCCGTGAAGATCGTGGCCTCGCGGCCCTCGGGGTAGCGGGAGAACCACTCGCTGTGCGGGCGGTGCTCGACGTCCTCGAACCCGGCCAGGAAGCCGGCGTTGTAGGTGGTCGTCGACACCTGGCTCAGGCCGCCGCCCCACGCGTCCGTGTGCTCGCCGCTGACGATCGCGCCGGCCTCGACGTAGCCGTGCGCCGCGTCGATCGGGCCGAGCGCCTCGGTCAGGCTGAACGTCTCCCCCGGGCGGATCAGCGTGCCGCTGATCTTGCTCGCGCCGTTGGTGATGTTGATGGTGCGCCGCGGCTCGCTGTTCAGCGGGGTGGAGAACTCCGAGACGATCTCCTTGACGCCCAGCGCCTCGAGCTCCGCCGTCGACTGCGACGGGTCCGCCTCGACCAGCTCGACGGGTGCCGTGCGATCGCTCGCCGTCGCAGCCGTACCCACGCCCGCGGCCAGCGCCACGGGATCCAAGGACGTGCCGGGCGTGCCGGGGATGATCACCGGGGCGTCGTTCACGAACTCGAAGTGCGCGTCCGCGGACTGGGTCAGCAGGTCGGGCAGCTGCGTCAGGACGACCGCCGCGAGGCCCTCGCCGTTCATCTGGAGCACCAGGCTCCCGTCGGTCGGCACGAACGAGGCGTTCGCGGCGAGCGTGGCCGCGTCGAGCGTCGCTGTCCTGCCCTCGACCGCGACCGCGACCGGCGCCGACGTGACCTTCCGGGCGCTCTCGAGGGTGGCGTCTGTCTCGGCCTGCGTGATGTCGGGCTCGACCGTCACGGTCGGCAGCTCGATCGGGCGGGCGGCCACCAGCCAGTCGGACTCCAGCGTGTCCGCGGCTCCCGGCTGGTCCAGGTCCCACCCGTCCACCGCGTCGGTCGACTGGGCAGAGGCGTCGACGAACACGACCGTGCCGTCCACCGGCGGGAGCGCGAGCGAGGTCCCGAGGTCGCCGATCGCGGCGGACAGCGCGTCGTCGTCGACCGACGTGACGGGGTCCTGCGCGCCGACGCCGACCAGGTGGGCCCAGAGCCGCCCCGGGTCCGCCAGGTCCACCCCGGTCAGGCGGTCGACCGTGGCCCGGGCGTCGAACGTCAGCCCTGCGGCGGTCGGGTCGATCGTCGCCTGGACGTCGTTGGCGACGACCTCGATGGGCTGGGTGGTGGCGTCCGCCAGCTCGTCGTCCAGCCGCGTGACCGCGTCGGCGGACGGCAGACCGCCGATGTCCACACCCGCGACCGACGCGCCGCGCGGAACCCGGTCCGCCAGGGCGTACGACGCCCCGACGTACACGGCGCAGAGCACGAGCACGATCCCCAGGACGAGCAGGAGCCGGCGTGGCCAGCGTCGCTTGCCGTCCTCGGCCTCGAACACGTCGAGGGGGGACTCCTTGCGGTCCGACTGCGGAACCGGGCCGGACGGGATGGGACTGGGCGCCGGAGCCGCCCCGGTGGCTGCTGCGCTCGGGCGAGCGTTCGGCGGAACCGGGCCCGACGGGATCGGCGCGGTCGGCGCCGCGACGGCCGCACTCGGCACTGCGGCGGGGGTCTCGACGGCGCCGGCGGCTGTCGGGGCGACGGTCGCGGCGGTCGCTGCAGTCCCGGCGGTCGCGGCGGTCACTGCAGTCGCTGCGGTCGCGGCTGCCGCTGCAGCTGCTGCGGTTGCGGCTGCCGGTGTGGTGGCGCGGGCCGTCGCGCTCTTCACGGGGACCGTGCGGGTGACCGGGGCGGAGAGCGTCCCGACGGGCGGCGGCGACGCGGGGGGCGCCGGCGGCACGGGCGACGCCGCGGCCGGGGGCGCGGGCGTGCTC
>NZ_JABMCI010000038.1 GCF_013359775.1 Cellulomonas humilata
GTGCCCGTTTGGGTGGGGGTGTTCGAGGGTGGTGGGTCTTGGTTGAGATAGGTGCCGTTTTCTTCCACCTCCGTGGTTGGGGCGGTGCCAAAATTCAGCCGAATCTGAACGGTCCTTATCGGGACCATTTCGTGTGTCGGTTGCTCTGCTGCTTTTGGGTGGTGGGGTGCCATGTAGACATTTACGGAGAGTTTGATTCTGGCTCAGGACGAACGCTGGCGGCGTGCTTAACACATGCAAGTCGAACGGTGATGGCCAGCTTGCTGGTCTGATCAGTGGCGAACGGGTGAGTAACACGTGAGCAACCTACCCCAGACTCTGGAATAACCATGGGAAACGATGGCTAATACCGGATACGAGACACACGCGCATGTGTGGTGTCTGGAAAGATTTATCGGTCTGGGATGGGCTCGCGGCCTATCAGCTTGTTGGTGGGGTAGTGGCCCACCAAGGCGACGACGGGTAGCCGGCCTGAGAGGGCGACCGGCCACACTGGGACTGAGATACGGCCCAGACTCCTACGGGAGGCAGCAGTGGGGAATATTGCACAATGGGCGCAAGCCTGATGCAGCGACGCCGCGTGAGGGATGACGGCCTTCGGGTTGTAAACCTCTTTCAGCAGGGAAGAAGCGCAAGTGACGGTACCTGCAGAAGAAGCGCCGGCTAACTACGTGCCAGCAGCCGCGGTAATACGTAGGGCGCAAGCGTTGTCCGGAATTATTGGGCGTAAAGAGCTCGTAGGCGGTTTGTCGCGTCTGCTGTGAAAACCTAAGGCTCAACCTTGGGCTTGCAGTGGGTACGGGCAGACTAGAGTGCGGTAGGGGTGACTGGAATTCCTGGTGTAGCGGTGGAATGCGCAGATATCAGGAGGAACACCGATGGCGAAGGCAGGTCACTGGGCCGCAACTGACGCTGAGGAGCGAAAGCATGGGGAGCGAACAGGATTAGATACCCTGGTAGTCCATGCCGTAAACGTTGGGCACTAGGTGTGGGGCTCATTCCACGAGTTCCGTGCCGCAGCAAACGCATTAAGTGCCCCGCCTGGGGAGTACGGCCGCAAGGCTAAAACTCAAAGAAATTGACGGGGGCCCGCACAAGCGGCGGAGCATGCGGATTAATTCGATGCAACGCGAAGAACCTTACCAAGGCTTGACATACACCGGAAACTTCCAGAGATGGTTGCCCCGCAAGGTCGGTGTACAGGTGGTGCATGGTTGTCGTCAGCTCGTGTCGTGAGATGTTGGGTTAAGTCCCGCAACGAGCGCAACCCTCGTCCCATGTTGCCAGCGGGTTATGCCGGGGACTCATGGGAGACTGCCGGGGTCAACTCGGAGGAAGGTGGGGATGACGTCAAATCATCATGCCCCTTATGTCTTGGGCTTCACGCATGCTACAATGGCCAGTACAAAGGGCTGCGATACCGCGAGGTGGAGCGAATCCCAAAAAGCTGGTCTCAGTTCGGATTGGGGTCTGCAACTCGACCCCATGAAGTCGGAGTCGCTAGTAATCGCAGATCAGCAACGCTGCGGTGAATACGTTCCCGGGCCTTGTACACACCGCCCGTCAAGTCACGAAAGTCGGTAACACCCGAAGCCGGTGGCCCAACTCGTAAGAGAGGGAGCTGTCGAAGGTGGGACTGGCGATTGGGACTAAGTCGTAACAAGGTAGCCGTACCGGAAGGTGCGGCTGGATCACCTCCTTTCTAAGGAGCATCTGGCAGCCACATCACCTGTCATGGGTGGTGGGGGGTGTCCAGGCCCGTTGTCCCTGCCGAACGAGTGGGGGACGGTGCTCGAGGGTGGAACATCGACTGTGGCCGGCTCATGAGCTGGTGGCGACCTAGTACGCCGGGCCCTTTCGGGGGTTCTGGGTGGGAACGGATCGTTGCTGGTGAGGGGTTGGCTGGGCACGCTGTTGGGTCCTGAGGGAACAGCCGAAAGGTCTGTTCGTTCAGGGTCGCTACGCACGCATGGTGCACCTGAGGGTGTGGTGTGGGTGCGGGTGGCTGCGGGCTGGTACCGCTCAGACGAACCACCCATCGCACGGACCTGGCAACAGGTTGGGTGTGGTGGGTAGGCGCTGGGGTGAGGGTGCTGGTTTCCCGGTCGTAGCTTGAGAACTGCACAGTGGACGCGAGCATCTTTTATTTGAATGATTTTTGTGGTCAAGTTTATAAGGGCACAGGGTGGATGCCTTGGCACTAGGAGCCGAAGAAGGACGTTGTAGCCTGCGATAAGCCTCGGGGAGTTGGCAAACGAACCGTGATCCGAGGATGTCCGAATGGGGAAACCCCGCACGAGTCATGTCGTGTGACCCGCACCTGAATATATAGGGTGTGTGGAGGGAACGGCGGGAAGTGAAACATCTCAGTACCGCCAGGAAGAGATATTCCGTGAGTAGTGGCGAGCGAAAGCGGATCAGGCCAAACCGTGTACGTGTTCAAGCCGGCAGGCGTTGCGTGCACGGGGTTGTGGGACCTTTCCGTTGGATCTGCCGATCCGACAGGGAGTCAGAAAGTCGCGTCATAGTCGAAGGGCATTGAAAGGCCCGGCACAGAGGGTGTGACCCCCGTAGACGAAATGGCGTGGCCTCCCGAAGGGGATCCCAAGTAGCTCCGGGCCCGAGAAACCTGGAGTGAATCTGCACAGACCACTGTGTAAGCCTAAATACTACCTAGTGACCGATAGCGGACAAGTACCGTGAGGGAAAGGTGAAAAGTACCCCGGGAGGGGAGTGAAATAGTACCTGAAACCGTGTGCCTACAATCCGTTGGAGCCTCCCTAGCAGGGGTGACAGCGTGCCTTTTGAAGAATGAGCCTGCGAGTTAGTGGTACGTGGCGAGGTTAACCCGTGTGGGGAAGCCGTAGCGAAAGCGAGTCCGAATAGGGCGTCTCAGTCGCGTGCTCTAGACCCGAAGCGGAGTGATCTAGCCATGGGCAGGTTGAAGCGCGGGTAAGACCGCGTGGAGGACCGAACCCACCAGGGTTGAAAACCTGGGGGATGACCTGTGGTTAGGGGTGAAAGGCCAATCAAACTCCGTGATAGCTGGTTCTCCCCGAAATGCATTTAGGTGCAGCGTCACGTGTTTCTTGCCGGAGGTAGAGCTACTGGATAGCCGATGGGCCCCACCAGGTTACTGACGTTAGCCAAACTCCGAATGCCGGTAAGCCAGAGCGTGGCAGTGAGACTGCGGGGGATAAGCTCCGTAGTCGAGAGGGAAACAGCCCAGACCACCAGCTAAGGCCCCTAAGCGTATGCTAAGTGGGAAAGGATGTGGAGTTGCACAGACAACCAGGAGGTTGGCTTAGAAGCAGCCACCCTTGAAAGAGTGCGTAATAGCTCACTGGTCAAGTGATTCCGCGCCGACAATGTAGCGGGGCTCAAGTATACCGCCGAAGCTGTGGCATTCACATATCAGCTCAGCGCACCCTCGGGTGTGTTCAGGCGTGTGGATGGGTAGGGGAGCGTCGTGTGGGCAGTGAAGTCGCGGGGGAACCCAGCGGTGGAGCCCACACGAGTGAGAATGCAGGCATGAGTAGCGAATGACGGGTGAGAAACCCGTCCGCCGAATGATCAAGGGTTCCAGGGCCAGGCTAATCCGCCCTGGGTAAGTCGGGACCTAAGGCGAGGCCGACAGGCGTAGTCGATGGACAACGGGTTGATATTCCCGTACCGGCGAAGAACCGCCCATACCGAGCCCGGTGATGCTAAACGCCCGAGACGTCACATCGTCCCTTCGGGGACACCGTGGCGTGGAGCGCGTGACCCGAACCGGTAGTAGGTAAGCGTATTAACAGGGGTGACGCAGGAAGGTAGCCAAGCGTGGCGATGGTAGTCCACGTCCAAGGTCGTAGGGCGAGGTGTAGGCAAATCCGCACCTCATATAGCCTGAGAGCTGACGGTGACCGCGAATGCGGGAATCTGGTGATCCTATGCTGCCAAGAAAAGCCTCGACGCGAGGTTCTAGCCGCCCGTACCCCAAACCGACTCAGGTGATCAGGTAGAGAATACCAAGGCGATCGAGAGAATCGTGGTTAAGGAACTCGGCAAAATGCCCCCGTAACTTCGGGAGAAGGGGGGCCTGAAGCGTGAACCGACTTGCTCGGGGAGCGTGAAGGGCCGCAGAGACCAGGGAGAAGCGACTGTTTACTAAAAACACAGGTCCGTGCGAAGTCGCAAGACGATGTATACGGACTGACGCCTGCCCGGTGCTGGAAGGTTAAGAGGACGGGTCAGCCGCAAGGCGAAGCTCAGAATTTAAGCCCCAGTAAACGGCGGTGGTAACTATAACCATCCTAAGGTAGCGAAATTCCTTGTCGGGTAAGTTCCGACCTGCACGAATGGCGTAACGACTTCTCCGCTGTCTCAACCGCGAACTCGGCGAAATTGCACTACGAGTAAAGATGCTCGTTACGCGCAGCAGGACGGAAAGACCCCGGGACCTTTACTATAGTTTGGTATTGGTGTTCGGTGCGGCTTGTGTAGGATAGGTGGGAGACTGTGAAGCCGGCACGCCAGTGTCGGTGGAGTCAACGTTGAAATACCACTCTGGTCGCTCTGGATATCTAACCTCGGTCCGTGATCCGGACCAGGGACAGTGCCTGATGGGTAGTTTAACTGGGGCGGTTGCCTCCTAAAATGTAACGGAGGCGCTCAAAGGTTCCCTCAGCCTGGTTGGCAATCAGGTGGCGAGTGCAAGTGCACAAGGGAGCTTGACTGTGAGACTGACAGGTCGAGCAGGGACGAAAGTCGGAACTAGTGATCCGGCGGTGGCTTGTGGAAGCGCCGTCGCTCAACGGATAAAAGGTACCCCGGGGATAACAGGCTGATCTTGCCCAAGAGTCCATATCGACGGCATGGTTTGGCACCTCGATGTCGGCTCGTCGCATCCTGGGGCTGGAGTAGGTCCCAAGGGTTGGGCTGTTCGCCCATTAAAGCGGTACGCGAGCTGGGTTTAGAACGTCGTGAGACAGTTCGGTCCCTATCCGCTGCGCGCGCAGGAAACTTGAGAAGGGCTGTCCCTAGTACGAGAGGACCGGGACGGACGAACCTCTGGTGTGCCAGTTGTTCCGCCAGGAGCACGGCTGGTTAGCTACGTTCGGAAGGGATAACCGCTGAAAGCATCTAAGCGGGAAGCCTGCTTCAAGATGAGGTTTCCATGCCCCCTTGAGGGGTGAGAGGCTCCCAGCTAGACCACTGGGTAGATAGGCCGGATGTGGAAGAGGGGACTAACGACCCTCGCAGCTGACCGGTACTAATAAGCCGACAACTTCACCACTTCATTCAAGTGTTGTGCTACGCGTCCACTGTGCGGTTCCCGAGAGACGAACGGGAACCCGTTTGACAACTCGACAGCGTTACGGCGGTCATAGCGAAGGGGAAACGCCCGGTCCCATTCCGAACCCGGAAGCTAAGCCCTTCAGCGCCGATGGTACTGCACTCGCCAGGGTGTGGGAGAGTAGGACGCCGCCGGACATCATTCAGAA
>NZ_JABMCI010000039.1 GCF_013359775.1 Cellulomonas humilata
CACGGCGCCGGCGCCACGGTGAACGGTCACCGGGTGCTCGTCGGCAACCAGCGCCTGATGTCCGCCGAGGGTGTCCCGCTCGGCGATCTGTCCGCCACGCGTGACGCGCTCGCGCAGTCGGGCAGGACCGCCGTGCTCGTCGCGGTCGACGGCCGCCTGGTCGGGGTTATCGCCCTGGCCGACGCCGTCCGCGAGACCGCGGCCGCAGCCGTGGCCGCGTTGCACGAGGC
>NZ_JABMCI010000040.1 GCF_013359775.1 Cellulomonas humilata
CCTGGCCATCCACAACTTCGGCATCCAGGAGTACATGCAGCACGGCGCGCGCACCGGCGAGGTGTTCCGGCAGTCGTTCACGTTCGAGGACGGGTACCTGCACCCGGGCTCGTCGGTCGGCCTGGGCGTCGAGTACGACGACGACGCGGCCGCGCGGTACCCGTACCAAGCGGCGTACCTGCCGTTCAACCGGCTCAAGGACGGCACGGTGCACGACTGGTGACCAGGCGGCTCGCCCGACCAGCGCACCCGATGTGGCTTCCCGACGAGGCGCTCCGACCGCTCGGCTCGCGGCGCGTGCTCGTGGCGGTCGGGCCGGACGACGGGCCCGTGGCGCAGACCGTGGTCGACGAGGTCGCGGCGGCGACCTCGCGGTTCGGCGGGGTTCTGGTGACCGGCCCGGTGACGCCCGAGGACGCCCTGGCGTGCGACGTCGTGCTCGCGATCGTCGGCAGCGCCGGACAGGTGGGGACGGCGTCCGCCACCCAGCCGCCTCCTGCGGGCTACCTACCGCGGACCGACTCGTACGTGCCCGCCGTGCAGGCGGTCGTCGACGGGCTGCTCGTCCTCGGCCGGGGCGCGCCGATGAGTCCCGGCATGTTCGGCCTCGCCCGACACGACGGCAGGACCGTCGTCGTCGCCGGCGATGCCGCCGGTCTTCTCTACGGTCTGCACGAGCTCGTCCGCCGCGGCGCGCCCGCCCTCACATGCCCTGACGACGTCGTGTGGGACCTGCCCGTCCACCAGGTCCGGATGCTCGACCACTGGGACAACACCGTCGTCCACCCGGTCATGGGCCAGGTCGAGCGAGGGTACGCGGGCGGGTCGATCTTCTGGTCGGACGGCCGGGTGCGCGACGACCTCACGCGCGTCGCGCAGTACGCGCGGCTGCTCGGCTCGGTCGGGATCAACGCGGTCGGGCTCAACAACGTGAACGTGCACGCGGCCGAGGCGCGGCTGCTCACCGACCACCTGGACGACGTCGCGCGGCTGGCTGACGTATTCCGGCCGCACGGGATCCGCGTGTACCTGTCGGTGAGCTTCGCGTCGCCCCTGACCGTCGGCGGCCTGCCGACCGCGGACCCGCTGGACCCCGGCGTGCAGGACTGGTGGGCGTCGGCGGTCCGACGGGTCTACGAGACCGTCCCTGACTTCGGCGGGTTCGTCGTCAAGGCCGACTCGGAGGGGCAGCCGGGACCGTTCGCCTACGGCCGCGACCACGCCGACGGCGCGAATCTTCTGGCCCGGGCGCTCGCTCCCTTCAGCGGGACGGTGTTCTGGCGTGCGTTCGTGTACGACCACCACCAGGACTGGCGCGACCGGTCCACCGACCGCGCGCGGGCGGCGCACGACCACTTCACCCCGCTGGACGGCCGGTTCGACGACAACGTCGTGCTCCAGGTCAAGTACGGGCCGATGGACTTCCAGACCCGTGAGCCGGTCTCCCCCGTGATCGCCGCGATGCCGCGGACCCGGCTGGCCGTCGAGCTCCAGGTGACGCAGGAGTACACGGGTCAGCAGCAGCACGCCGTCTACCTGGGGCCGCAGTGGGACGAGATCCTGCGGTTCCCGCTGGCGGAGGACGGCCGCACGGTCGGGTACCTGGCGGCCGGGCTGCCCGTGGGGACGGTGCACCGCGGGGACGACCCGGTCCCGCCGGCCGGAGGGTTGGTCGCGGTCTCCAGCGTGGGTGACGACGAGTTCTGGACCGGCCACCCCCTGGCGCAGGCCAACCTGTACGCGTTCGCGCGGCTGGCCTGGGGCGAGGAGGACCCGGACGCGGTCCTCGACGAGTGGATCGGGTTGACCCTGGGCGACGACCCCGCCGTACGGGCCACGGTGCACGCCGTGCTCGACGACTCCTGGCGCACCTACGAGAGGTACACCGCCCCGCTCGGCGTGGGCTTCATGGTCCGCCCCGGTCACCACTACGGCCCCGACGTCGACGGCTACGAGTACACCCCCTGGGGCACCTACCACTTCGCCGACCGCGACGGCATCGGCGTCGACCGGACGCGCGCCACCGGGACGGGGTTCACCGGCCAGTACGCGGCGCCGTGGCGGGACGTGTACGAGTCGGTGGAGACGTGCCCCGACGAGCTGCTCCTGTTCTTCCACCACGTCCCGTACACGCACGTGCTGCACAGCGGGACGACCGTCATCCAGCACCTGTACGACACGCACGCCGACGGGTACGACGAGGTCGTCCGCATGGCGTCGGCGTGGTCCTCGATCGAGGGGCGGGTGCCGCAGGCGTTCTTCGACCGCGTCACGCAGCGGCTGGCCGAGCAGGAGCGCAGCGCCCGCGAGTGGCGCGACCAGCTCCGCAGCGCCTTCTTCCGCCGCTCGGGCATCGCGGACGCGACGGGCCGCACCATCTACTGAGGTGGCGCAGACTCGTGGCCATGGCGATCAGCACCCAGGTCCAGCTCGTCCGCCGGCCGCAGGGGTGGCCCGTGCCCGAGGACTTCCGCACCGTGGCCGTCGAGCTGCCCGAGCTCGGGCCGGACCAGGTGCGCGTCGCCAACGCGTTCCTGTCGGTGGACCCGTACATGCGCGGGCGGATGAACGATGCGGAGTCGTACGTCGCGCCGTTCGCCCTGGACGCGACGATGACCGGCGGCTCTGTCTGCAGGGTCGTGGAGTCGACGTCGGCGGACGTCCCCGTCGGCTCCGCCGTCACGCACGACCTCGGGTGGCGGGACGTCGCGCAGGGCGACGCCGCGCAGTTCCGGGTGGTCGACGACGGGGTGCCGCTGTCGGCGTACCTCGGGGTCCTGGGCATGACCGCGTTCACCGCCCACCTCGGGCTCCTCCAGATCGCGCGGATGCAGCCGGGCGAGGTCGTGTTCGTGTCCGGGGCGGCGGGTGCGGTCGGGTCGATGGTCGGGCAGATCGCGAAGCTCAAGGGCGCCTCTCGGGTGATCGGGTCGGCCGGGTCGCCCGAGAAGGCGGCCCTGGTCCAGGAGCGGTACGGCTTCGACGCCGCGTTCGACTACAAGGACGGCCACGTCTTCCGGCAGCTCCGGGCCGCCGCCCCGGACGGGATCGACGTGTACTTCGACAACGTCGGCGGCGTGCACCTCGAGGCGGCCCTCGGGTCGCTGCGACGGGACGGTCGGGTCGCCGTGTGCGGTGCGATCTCCGGGTACAACGACGAGCAGGCGCAGCCCGGACCGCGGAACATGGCCCGGATCATCCAGCAGGGCCTCACCTTGCGCGGGTTCACCGTCCCGTTCCACACGCAGCACTACCCCGCGTTCCTCGCCGACATGACCGGGTGGTTCACCAGCGGGCAGATCGCCTACGACGAGACCGTGGTCGACGGTCTGGACCACGCCGTCGACGCGTTCCTGGCGATGATGCGCGGCCAGACCACCGGCAAGACCCTGGTCAGGCTGTGAAGCGCTCCTCCGCGGCGGCCACCACGGGCGCGGCGGTGCGCGCGTAGAGGTAGGTCAGGGGCGCCGCGAGCAGGACCACCAGCCAGTCCGAGAGGTAGGCGACGGCAGCGGTCAGGACGAGGACCGAGACGAAGCCGAGCGTGACCAGGGGCTTGCCCGCGACGAAGTACGCGCCGAGCCGGGCGACGTCGCGGGTGCGGAACGAGAAGAGCGCGCTGAGCACCAGGGCGTGACCGGACCAGAGCACGAGCAGGAGCGCGACCCCGCCGAGCGCCCAGCCGAGCACCGGGGGGAGGCCCGCGGCGCCCAGGTGCGTCAGGTTCACGGCGATGATGCCGAGGACGCCGAGGGTCGGCACCCACCAGCGCAACACGTCGAGGACGTCGAGCCGGTAGCCGCGCCAGAAGTGCCGTGCCGGCGACAGGTCACGGTCGCGTGCGAACACCCGCCACGCGAACACGGCGGCCGCGACCGACGGGCCGAACGGCACGCACGCCAGCGCGAGGAGCGGGAGGTTGCTGGCGTCGCGGTCGAGCAGTGCAAGGAGCACGAGGCCGGGGGCCGCGGTGAGGACGAGCATCGCCTCGATCACGACGAACCAGTAGACGACCGCCGACCAGCGCGGGAGCGCACCGGCGCCGATCTCGTCGTCGGGCTTCGTGGCCATGGCCGTCATCCCACCACGCCCTGGCCGAGGAGCCGAGCGTCGTCGAGCCCCGGGTGCTCGTCGGGCGTCACCGGCAGCAGCTCGACGAGGGTGACCTCGTGCCGGCCGAGCACCAGGTCGAGGTCCACGTGGCCGTCGACGGCGACGAGAGCGGAGTGCCGCAGCGCGGGCACCGAGGCGTCGTGCAGCAGGTCGAGCACGCGCGCGGACGGGTTCCGCGGCCGGCCGAGCTCGCGCCACGCGGTCCACGCGTTGCCCTCGGTCTCGCTCACGGACCGCCGGACGACCGCCACGTCCGACGGGACCGGGATCCGCAGGCGGACCTCGTGCGTGGCGGGTGCCGAGCCGTAGGGGCCGTCGTCGGAACCCCCGAGCGGCTGCCAGGCGAGCACCGTCACGCGCCCGTCGTCGTCGCGGCAGACGAGGTGGTCGTCGCCGCGGGCGAGCACGGACGCGCCCATCCGGGCCATGAACGCGTACAGGTGGAACGTCGGCTTGCGCACCTGGCGGTGGGTGAGCAGCCCGAAGCCGCCGTGGAACAGCGACGTCGGGATGTTCTCCTCCTCGAACACGTCGCAGAAGGTCCAGTAGGAGAAGGAGTCGACCAGGTCCCCGCCGCCGGCCAGCACCGGGGCCAGGTAGGCGGCGTTCCACGCGGTGTCGTGGATCGGGTTGTCGGGCCGGTAGGAGGTGTTGAACTCGCTGATGTGCACCGGCAAGCCCGCGAGCGCGGTGCCGGCGAGGTGGCGACGGGGGGCGTCGAACTGGTCGAGCAGCGCCTGCGGCGGCTCGAACGTCTGGTAGACGCCGAAGGGGACGTGCTGGGCGGGTCCCGACGAGTACGCGTGGCGGCTGACGAAGTCGACCGGCACGTCCCGGCTCGCGACGAAGTCGGCGAACGGAGCCCACCAGTCGTCCGCCCCGGGAGACAGGACCGGCCCGCCCACCTGGAGCGACGCGTCGACGTCCTTCACCGCTCGCGCCGTCGCCTCGTACAGCCGGAAGTACGCGGCCCGGTCGGCGCCCTGCCAGAACTGCGTGAGGTTGGGCTCGTTCCACACCTCGATCGGCCAGGTGCGGACCTCCTCGAGCCCGTACCGGTCGATCAGGTGCCGCAGCACCGCCCGCACCAGCGCCGCCCAGTCGTCGTGCGAGCGCGGCGGCGTGACGTTGCCCTGCCACCAGAACACCGTCTGGTTCCCCGACGCCAGCGCCGAGGGCATGAAGCCCAGCTCGAGGAACGGCTTGAGCCCGATCCGCAGCCAGGAGTCCACCACCTGGTCCACGTACGTGAACGTGTACCGGGTGACGCCCTGCGACTCGCGCAGCACGCCCAGGTCGTCGGACAGCAGGCCGTGGCCGCGGACGTACCGGAACCCGATCTCCTGCTGCACCAGCGCGGCGGACTCCTGGTAGTCCGCGCGCAGGGCGAGGTTCATCCGGCCGGTGCCGACGCACTCGCGCCAGGCGGACGGCAAGGGGCCGACGGGTGACGAAGGGACGAGGACACGGTTCATGACAGGACGAGCACCTCGGTCGTGGAGAGGGTCAGGGGGTCACCGACCGCCAGGACGCGGCCGGTCAGCAGATCCGTTCCCGCCACCTGCGACGTCACGGTGATCGGCTCGGCTCCGTGGTGCAGGACGAAACGGTGGAGGACGCCGTCCGGCGAGACCCGGTCCACCACCTCGACACCCGCGTCGTCCGCGTGCGGGCCGACGAGCCCGTGCCGCGCGAGCACGCGTCGGACCACGGCGGCGACCCCGCCGTCGTCGAGCATCGTCGCCACGTACCAGGCCTCGCCGTCACCGACCGACGCACGCGTGACCGCCGGGGTGCCCGCGTAGAAGTCGGCGCCGTAGGTGGCCAGCACGGTCGTCCCCTCGTCCGGCACGACGACCTCGAACACGTGCCGCGCCTCGTGCACGACCCCGTCGAGCGTCACCGGGTTCACCACGGACGGCTGCTGCGCGTCGGTCTCCTCGACGCGCAGACCCAGCAGGTCGCGGAACGGGCCAGGGGCGTCGGCGAGGAAGGCGTTGTCGTCCTCGTCGACCCGGCCGGACAGGAACGTGGTCAGGAACGTGCCGCCGCGCTCGACGACCGCGCGCACCCGGGCGGCGAGGTCGCCCTTGACCAGGTGCAGCAGCGGCGCGACCACGACGTCGTAGGACGTGAGGTCCGCGGTCACCGGAACGACGTCGACCAACGCGTTGAGGTGCCAGAGCGCCCGGTGGTAGCCGCCCAGCACGTCGAGGTAGCGCACGTTGCGGTTGGGGCCGTCGGACATCTCGGCCGCCCACCACGAGTCCCAGTCGAGCAGCAGCGCCACCCGCGCGGGCGTCCGGGCGCCGAGCGTCGCGTCACCGAGCGACGCGAGCTGCGCGCCCAGCGCGGCGACCTCGCGGAACACCCGGGTGTCCGTGCGGCCGGCGTGGTCGAGGACGGCGCCGTGGTACTTCTCGCACGCGCCGCGCGACTGGCGCAGCTGGAAGAACAGGGTGGCGTCGGCGCCGTGCGCCACGGACTGCCAGGTCCACAGCCCGAGGACGCCCGGGCGCTTGACCGCGTTGACGTCGCGGCTCGCGGTCGTCGACGGCGTCTGCTCCATGACCCAGAACGGGGCTCCCCCGCGCAGCCCCCGCATCGCGCCGTGCGCGAGCGCCATCCGAGCGGCCGTGCGGATCGGCGAGGCGTCCTCGGGCGGGTAGTTGTCCCACGTCGCGAGGTCCAGGTGCTCGGCCCAGCGGTGGTAGTCGACCGGCTGGTAGAGGCCCATGAGGTTGGTGGTCACCGGAGTGTCCGGCACGTGCGCGCGGATGGCTGCCTTCTCCGCGAGGAACCCGCCGAGCAGCGCGTCCGACAGGAACCGGCGGTAGTCGAGCGTGATGCTCTGGAACGCGGTGTGGTTCGGGCCGCGCCAGTGCTCGGAGAGCATGCTCGGCGGCTGGATCTGCGCCCAGTCGGTGAAGGTGTGCGACCAGAACGTCGCGTTCCACGCCTCGTTCAGCCGGTCGAGCGTGGTGTACCGCTCGCGGAGCCAGACCCGGAACGCGGCCGCGCACGACGAGCAGTAGCAGGCGCCCCCGTACTCGTTGCCGACGTGCCACGCGACGATCGCCGGGTTGTCCCCGTAACGCTGCGCGAGCCGGCTGGCCAGCGCGACGGACAGCCGCTGGAACGCCGGCGAGGACGGGCAGTGGTTGTGCCGCTGGCCGTACACGTGGCGTCGACCCTCGAAGTCGACCCGGCACGCGTCCGGGTAGGCGCGGGCCAGCCACGGCGGCATGGCCCCGCTCGGCGTCGCCAGCACGATCGAGCGGCCCTCGGCTGTGGCCCGCTCGACGATCGCGTCGAGCGTCGAGAAGTCGTACCGCTCCTCGGCGGGCTGCAGGTGGGCCCACGCGAAGACCCCGAGCGTCACCGTGGTGAGGCCCGCCAGGTCGAAGGCCGGGTAGTCCTGGTCCCACACCTCACGTGGCCACTGCTCGGGGTTGTAGTCGCCGCCGTACAGGATCTGGTTGCTCATGGTCCTCCAGGGACAGGCCGGCCCCGCGCGGTGCGCGGGGCCGGCCGGCGTGCTCAGCCCTTGGCGGCGAGAGCGGTGTTGAAGGTCTCCACGTACTGGTCGACGTTGAGGCCCTTGAGCTCGGTCTGCCACGCGTCCCACTCGGACATCGGGCGCTGACCGAGGATGAACGCGGCCGTGTTCTGCGTGACCGAGTCGTTGAGCGCGGCCTGCCAGAGCGTGATCTGCTCCTGCTGCAGCTCGTCCAGCGGTGCCGACGGGGTCAGCGGCAGCTCGGTCTTGTCCGCCATGGCGTCCACGAACTCGTTGGTCGCCTCGGTGTTCAGGCCGCGGATCAGCTCGTCCGTCGTGCCGTTGGCCAGCATCCACACGCCGTTGCTGAACCCGAAGTCGGCGTTCAGCTTCTTGGTGCCGGCCGGGTTGACCCCGTTCCAGTCGACGTCGGCCGCCAGCGTCCGGGTCTCGCCGTCCTTGGTGAACGTGGTGCCCTCGACGCCGTACTTGGCGAACTCCAGGCCGTTGTCGGAGTAGTACAGCCAGTCCGCGAACTGGAGCAGCGCGAGGAAGTTCGGCTGCTCGGCGGCCTTCGAGGAGAGCATGAAACCCGACGCGACCCGGCTGCCGGACGCGACGTTGTCACCCGCGGGGCCCTCGGGCACGCGGATCAGGTGCACCTTGGCGTCGGTGTTGCCCGCGTCGGTGAACGTCTTGGCGTACGTGGTGATCTCCTGGGTGTTGCCGGAGATCGCCAGCGACTGGCCGCTGCCGAACTTCTGCTTGGCGGTGTCGTCGTCCTGCGTGACCGACTCCGGGTCGAGCAGGCCGTCCTCCACCAGCGAGGCGAAGTACGAGACCAGGTCCTTGTAGCCGTCGGTCGACGCGGCGTACGAGAACGTCTTCGAGTCCTGGTCGTACGCGAGGCCGTTGCCGAAGCCCCAGCCGGCGACCGTGCCGAAGTTCGGCGCCGCGAGCTGGAGGGTGGCCCCGAGCGGGCTGTTGTTCGTCGTGGACCAGCGGTCCGACATCGGCCAGACGCCGGGGTTCGCCTTCTTGAGCGTGTCGAGGTCGTCACGCAGGTCGTCCCACGTCTGCGGGTCGTCGGTGATCCCCGCCTTCTCCCACAGGTCCTGGCGGACCGCGATGGAGTACTGCGGCTGGGGCGACTGGTACAGGCCCGGGAGCATGTAGTACTTGCCGTCGGCCTGCTTGAGGTTGTCGATGGCGGGTTGCAGCTCCCACTCCTCGACCTTCTGCTGGAAGTTCGGCATGTACTGCACGTAGTCGCTGAGGGGCAGCAGCGCGCCGCCGGACACGAACTGCGTCTCCTGGCCCGGGTAGGTCACCGGGATGAGGTCGGGGGCGTCGCCCGCGCTGATGATCAGCGACTTCTTCGCGTCCCAGTCGGACAGGGGCGCGCTGGTGAGGTCGAACGAGACCTTGTTGGCCTCCTCGAGCTGCGAGAAGAACAGCCAGTCCTTGTTCAGCGGGTAGTTGGGGTGGTCGCGGTACAGGACGCTGAACGTGACAGGTTCCGTCGCGACGAAGTCGGTGCCGACCTCGAAGTCGTCCATCGCGCCGACGCGCTGGGCGTCAGGGATGCCGCTGGCGCTGGCCGACGGCTCGTCCGTCGAGCCGCCGTCCGACGAGCACGCCGCGGTGAGCGTGAGTGCGAGTACCGCGACCGACGCGGCGACGGCTGCGCGCTTTCTGGTGGTCCTCATGATTCTCCTCGTTGAGAACTGGGTGGGTGGAAGATCACTGCTTGACCGCGCCGAGCATCACGCCCGACACGAAGTACCTCTGCAGGAACGGGTAGAGGCAGATGATGGGCAGCACCGTGAGGAGCATCGTCACGGACTGCACGTTGGCGCCGATCTGGCTGAGGTTGTCCGTGCCGCCGCCCTGGATCGACGTCCCGCCGGTGACGCCGGCCATGAGGTTCCGCAGGTACACGGTCACCGGGTAGAGGTTCGGGTCGTCCATGTAGAGGAAGGCGCCGAACCAGCTGTTCCAGAACGAGACCGAGTAGAAGAGCAGCATCGTCGCCACCACGGCCTTGCTCAGCGGGAGCACCACCTTGAAGAACACGCCGTAGGTGCTCATGCCGTCGATCGAGGCGGCCTCCTCGAGCTCGCTCGGGAAGTTCTCGAAGAACGACTTCATCACCAGCAGGTTGAACACGCTGATGGCGTTGGGCAGGACGATCGCCCACAGGGTGTTCCGGAAGCCGAGCTGGCTGATGAGGATGTAGTTGGGGATCAGCCCGCCGTTGAAGAACATGGTGGCGACGGCCACGCCGATGAAGAACTTGCGGCCCTTGAGGTGCTGCTTGGACAGGGCGTACGCGTACGTGGTGGTCAGGGCCATCGCGATGGCTGTGGCGACCACCGTGTACTGGATCGTGTTGCGGTAGTTGCGCCAGAACATGTCGTCGCCGAACACGACCTGGAACGTGGTGAGGTTGAACCCGCGCGGGATCAGGTTGACCTGCCCCGACGTGATGTAGCCCTCGGAGCTGAACGCCTGGGCGACGATGTTGACGAACGGGTACAGGACGAGCGCCGACACCAGGATGAGGATCGCGCCGTTGACCAGGCGGAACGCCCGGTAGCCGCGGCCGTCCGCCACGCCGGTGGAGCGCGTGCGTGCGAGGTCGGTGGTCACCACAGGCTCGCCCCCACGGTCTTCCGGGAGATCGCGTTGGCGGACAGGATCAGAGTCACGCCGATGATCGCCTCGAACAGGCCGATCGCCGTCGCGTAGCTGATCGAGTTGGACACGATCCCGACGCGGTACAGGTAGGTGGAGATCACGTCGGCCGTGGAGTAGATCAGCGGGTTGGACAGCAGCAGGATCTTCTCGAAGCCGACCGCCATGAACGTGCCGACGTTGAGGATGAGCAGCACGATCATCGTCGGGCGGATGCCCGGCAGGGTGATGTGCCACGTCTGCTGCCAGCGGTTGGCGCCGTCGATCCGGGACGCCTCGTACAGCTGGTCGTCGATCGTCGTCAGGGCCGCGAGGTAGAGGATCGTGCCCCAGCCGACCGTCTGCCAGACCTCCGACGACAGGTAGATGGTGCGGAACCAGGACGGTTCCTGCATGAAGGTGATCGCCGACCCGCCGGCCGCCTCGATGATCTGGTTCACGGTGCCGTTGACGGAGGTCAGCTGGAACACGATGCCCGCGACGATCACGACCGACATGAAGTGCGGCAGGTAGGAGATGGTCTGGATGCTCCGCTTGAACCTGCGCGACCGGACCTCGTTGAGCATCAGGGCCAGGATGATCGGCAGCGGGAACACCACCAGCAGCGTGAGGAACCCGAGGACCACCGTGTTGGTGAACGCGTGCCAGAACTGCTGGTCGTTGATGAACATGCGGACGTAGTAGAGGCCCACCCACTCGTCGCCGAACATGCTGCCGCCCGGCCGGAACCTGCGGAACGCGACGACGTTCCCGAGGATCGGCACGTACCGGAAGATGATCAGGAAGACCAGCGGCAGCACCAGGAACGAGTAGAGCCGCCAGTCCTTGCGCAGCGCCGTCCGCCAGGTCTGGTGCGCGGCGGGGATGACCGTGCCGTCGTGCGCGATCCACGACTCCTTGCGGGTCCTGCGCTTCTTCGGGGCCACCGGTACCAGGGGCGCCGGGGGCGAGACGGGATCGGCCACGGCCGGTTCCTGGAGGGTCATGCGGTCACCTCCATCGCGTGCAGCGCCGTCACGGCCACCCCGGTGGTCAGCCGACGCGTGTGGTCGACCTCCCGGAGCTCCCCGGTGAGCCGCAGCTCGAGCGCGTCGCTGCCGTCCGCGCTGGACCGTGCGACCCGGAGCTCCACGTCCCCGGGCTCGACGATCCGCGTGCCCGACAGCCCGGTGAACGCGGTGACGTCGGCGGGGACGGTGAACGTGACCAGCGCGGAGTCGCCGGGTTCCAGCTCCACCCGCGCGTAGCCGACGAGCCGCACCACCGGCCGGGTCACCTGTGCCACCGGGTCGTGCAGGTAGAGCTGCACGACGTCGGCGCCGGCCCGCTCCCCCGTGTTGGTGACCAGCACCTCGACGGTCGCGTCGCCGTCGGTGGGCCACACCTCGCTCGTCGCACGCGCCGACCACGAGAACGACGTGTACGACAGGCCGTGGCCGAACGGGAACGCGGCCGTCGGGTCCACCGACGAGACCCCCGAGCGCCGGCCCAGCGGTGCGGACAGGTAGGTGCCCGGCTGGCCGGAGGCGTCCGCGGGGATGCTCACCGGCAGGCGGCCGGACGGGTTGACGACCCCCGTCAGCACGTCGGCGATCGCCTGCCCGCCCCGCTGGCCGGGGAAGAACGTCTGCACCACGGCGGCCGCGTCGGCGGCCAGCGGAGCGATCGCGTACGGACGACCCGTGAGCAGCAGGAGGACGACCGGGGTGCCCGTGCCGAGCAGCGCGCGGACCAGGTCGGCCTGCACGCCCGGCAGGTGCAGGTCGGTGGCGTCGCAGCCCTCGCCGGACGTGCCCCGACCGAACAGGCCGGCCCGGTCGCCGACCGCGACCACGCACACGTCGGCGTCCCGCGCTGCGGCGACGGCCTCGGCGAACCCGTCGCGGTCCTGGTCGGTGACGTCGCAGCCGCGGGCGTGGGTCACGTCGAGCCCGGCGGCGCGCAGCCCGTCGAGCACGGTCGGGATCTCGATGCCCAGCCCGGCCTCGGGGTGGTGCACGCCGACGTGCGCGGGGAACGAGTAGCAGCCGAGCATCGCCATCGGGTCGTCGGCGAGCGGTCCGACGAGGGCGACCCTCGCACCGGGTCGCAGCGGCAGGGCTCCGGTCGGGTTGCTGAGCAGGACGATCGCCTCGCGAGCCAGCCGGAGCGCCAGGTCCCGGCTCTGCTCGTCGTCGAGGACCGGCTCGGCGTGCGCCTGCGGGGACCAGTCCGGGTCGAGCAGGCCGAGCTCGGCCTTCTGGGTCAGGACGCGGCGCAGCGCCCTGTCCACGAGCGCCTCGTCGACCTCGCCCCGAGCCAGTGCGTCCCGCAGCGGCAGGCCGTAGCAGTGCACGCTCGGCAGCTCGACGTCCACACCGGCCGCGAGCGCCAGCGCGGCCGCCTCGGCCTCGGACCCCGCCACACCGTGCAGCGTCTGGAGGAACCGGATGCCGAAGTAGTCCGCGACGACCGTCCCGGTGAAGCCCCACGTGTCGCGCAGCAGGGTGGTGAGCAGGCCGGCGTCGGCGGCCGACGGCACCCCGTCGAGCTCGGCGTAGGAGTGCATGACCGACCGCGCGCCGCCGTCGCGGACCGCCATCTCGAACGGCGGCAGGACGACGTCCGCCAGCTCGCGCCGGCCGATCGACACGGGTGCCAGGTTGCGGCCGGCGCGGCTGGCCGAGTAGCCCGCGAAGTGCTTCAGGGTGGCGACGACGCCGGAGCCCTCGAGGCCGCGGACGTAGGCCGTGCCGACGGTGCCGACGAGGTACGGGTCCTCGCCGATGGTCTCCTCGGTGCGGCCCCAGCGGTAGTCGCGGGTCACGTCGAGCACCGGGGCGAGGCCCTGGTGCACGCCCGCGGAGCGCATCGACGCGCCGATCCGGGCGGCCATCGCCTCGACGAGGTCGGGGTCGAAGCTGGCGCCCCAGGACAGCGGGACCGGGTACGCGGTGGCGCCCCAGGCGGCGAACCCCGCGAGGCACTCCTCGTGCACCAAGGCCGGGATGCCGAAGCGGTTGGCCGCGACGATCTGCGCCTGCGAGGCGGCGAGCGACCGAGCGCCGGCGGCCGGGTCGACGGGGGCGGAGCCGTAGGGACGCGTGAGCTGACCGAGCCCGCCGCGGATGACCTCGGACCAGCCGAGCCCGTCGGCGGTCATCTCCGACTGGTGCGGCGCGACCCCGGCACCCGTGGCGTCTGCACCGACCCAGAGGCCGACCAGCTGCGAGAGCTTCTCGTCGAGCGTCATGCCGGTGACGAGGTCGTCGACCCGGTCCTGCTGTGCGTCGTGGGTCATGCTGCCCTCCCCGGTCTCACGGCCCTGTGAGAATCGAAAGTATCGACTGCGGTGTCGATATCTGCCGGTGTCGGACGCTAGGCGCTCCGCGGCGGCATGGCAATCCACGTGGGAATTTTGGCAAACGTTTCTCATCATCGATCCGCGCAGTGCCGGGTGACTTCCGCCGCTGGCCCTGGGCGGTCCCCACGGTCGGTGCTACGTTCGGCCGATAGTTGCGACGAGCAGACCGGACCACCCTCATGACCACCACCAGCGCGAACGGCGCCGCCGCCGGTCCCGACGACGACGTCGAGACCCCCGAGCACCCCGGGACCACCGCGACCATCGCCCTCATCGCGGCCGAGGCGGGGGTCTCCATCCCCACCGTCTCCAAGGTGCTCAACGGCCGGACCGACGTCGCCGCCGTCACGCGCGCCCGCGTCGAGCAGGTCATCGACCGCCACCAGTACCGCCGCCGCCGGGGCCGCTCGCAGACCGGACCGGGCCTCCTGGACCTCGTCTTCCACGAGCTCGACGCCGGCTGGGCCGTGCAGATCATCAAGGGCGTCGAGTCCGTCGCCGGCCCCGAGCGGATGGGCGTCGTGCTCTCGGAGCTGGGCGGCGCGCACCGGCCGCGGCAGGAGTGGCTCGACGACGTGCTCGCCCGCCGGCCGCGCGGCGTCATCCTCGTCCTGTCCGACCTGGACCCCGCGCAGCGGCGGCAGCTGGAGACCCGGTCGATCCCGTTCGTCGTCGTCGACACCGCCGGCGAGCAGCCCCCCGGCGTCCCGACCGTCGGGTCCGCCAACTGGGCGGGCGGCCTCGCGGCCACCCGGCACCTGCTGGGGCTCGGGCACCGTCGGGTAGCGGTCATCTCCGGTCCGGTCGACGTCCTGTGCAGCCGCGCCCGGATCGACGGCTACCGCACCGCGCTCGACGAGGCCGGCGTCGCCGTCGACCCCTCGCTGATCCGGTACGGCGACTTCTTCGTCGGCGGCGGCTACACGCACGGGCTCGACCTGCTGGACCGGCCGGACCGCCCGACCGCGATCTTCGCCGGCTCGGACTTCCAGGCGCTCGGCGTCATGCGTGCGGCGCGCGAGCTGGGCCTGCGGGTGCCCGAGGACCTGTCGATCGTCGGTTACGACGACCTGCCGCTCACGGAGTGGATCGGCCCCCCGCTGACCACCATCCACCAGCCGCTCCAGGAGATGGCCGCGACGGCCACCCGGATGGTGCTGGCCATGGCCCGCGGCGAGGCGCCCACCAACCCGCGGATCGACCTGGCCACCGAGCTGGTGATCCGCGAGAGCACCGCGCCGCCGGCCGCCGTGTGATGGCGGCCTTCGACCTCCCCCTCGAGCAGCTCGAGCGGTACCTGTCCGACGTCCCGGTGCCCGCCGACTTCGACGAGCTCTGGGCCTCCACGCTCGCGGACGCCCGGCGGCACGACGTGCTGCTCGACGTCGTCCCGGTCGACACCGGTCTGACCCTCGTCGACACCTGGGACGTGACGTTCGCCGGGTTCGAGGGTCAGCCGGTGCGCGCCTGGTACACCCGACCCGCCGGGGTGTCCGCCGACCTGCCGGCCGTCGTCGAGTACCTCGGCTACGGCCGCGGTCGCGGGCTGCCGCAGGAGCGGCTCACCTGGGCCGCCGCCGGGTACGCCCACCTGCTCATGGACACCCGCGGGCAGGGCAGCCAGTACGGGTCCGGCGGCGACACCCCCGACCCCGTCGGCTCCGGACCGGCCGCGCCCGGCTTCGTCACGCGCGGCATCCTCGATCCCACGACGTCGTACTACCGCCGCGTGTTCACCGACGCGGTGCGGGCGGTCGACGCCGTGCGATCGCTGCCGGGCGTGCTCGGCGTCGCGGTGGTCGGGAACAGCCAGGGCGGAGGCATCGCGCTGGCCGTCTCGGGGCTGGTGCCGGACCTTGCAGGGGTGCTGGTCAGCGCACCGTTCCTCTGCGACGTGCCGCGCGCCCTGGCACTGACCGACGACGACCCGTACGGCGAGATCGTCCGGTACCTCGCGGTCCACCGCGACGCCTCCGAGCGGGTGCTGCGGACGCTCTCGTACCTGGACGGCGTGCACTTCGCCGCCCGGGCGACCGCCCCGGCGCTGTTCGCGACCGGCCTGCGCGACACGATCTGCCCGCCGTCGACGGTCTTCGCGGCCCACAACGTGTACGGCGGCGAGCGCGAGATCGCGGTCTACCCGCACAACCACCACGAGGGCGGTGAGGCGTTCCACACGGCCCGCCAGCTGGGCTGGCTGGCGGACCGGCTGCCTGGCGCCCGCCCCCGACCTCGCGTCACGACGAGATCGTGACTTTCGGTCGAGATCGTGAGTTCGAGCTACCGATCTCGACGGAAAGTCACGATCTCGCGCGCGCGCGAGCGCCGCACCTCGCTCAGCGGCCGGTGCCGTCGACCGCGTGCGGCTCGATAGCGGCGATCTCGTCCTCGGTGAGGGCGGGTGCGCTGAGTGCCGCCACGTTGTCCTCCAGCTGGGCGACCGAGCTGGCGCCGACGAGGGCCGAGGTGATGCGGTCGTCGCGGAGCACCCAGCTCAGGGCCAGCTGCGCGAGCGACTGGCTTCGGCCGGCGGCGATCTCGTTCAGCGCCCGCGCGCGGGACAGGTAGGTCTCGGACAGGGCGGTCGGCTTGAGGAAGTGGCCGACGGCCGCGCGCGAGTCCTTCGGGACCTCGCCCGACAGGTAGCGACCGGTGAGCAGCCCCTGCGCCAGCGGGGAGAACACGATGGAGCCGATCCCCAGGTCGCCGATGACGTCAAGCAGGTTCTCGCTCTGCCCCTCGGCGACGTTCTCGATGTGCCGGTTGAACATCGAGTAGCTGGGCTGGTGGATCAGCAGCGGCGTGCCCAGGTCGGCCAGCACCTGCTGCGCGGTCCGGGTCTGCGCCGGGGAGTAGTTGGAGATGCCGGCGTACAGGGCCTTCCCGCTGGTCACCGCGGTGTGCAGGGCGCCCATCGTCTCCTCGATCGGCACCGAGGGGTCGGGGCGGTGGGAGTAGAAGATGTCGACGTAGTCCACGCCGATCCGCGCCAGGGACTGGTCCAGCGAGGACAGCAGGTACTTGCGCGAGCCGCCGTCGCCGTACGGGCCGGGCCACATGTCGTAGCCGGCCTTCGAGGAGATCACGAGCTCGTCGCGGTACGGGCGCAGGTCGGAGGCCAGGATCCGGCCGAAGTTCTCCTCCGCCGAGCCGTACGGCGGGCCGTAGTTGTTGGCCAGGTCGATGTGCGTGATGCCCAGGTCGAACGCCCGCCGCAGGACCGCGCGCTGGGTGTCCAGCGGGGTGGTGTCGCCGAAGTTGTGCCACAGACCCAGCGACAGGGCGGGCAGGTCCAGCCCGCTGCGACCGGTCCGGCGGTAGGTCATGGAGTCGTAGCGGGCGGCGTCAGCCGCGAAAGGCGCAGAGGGCATGCCTGCACCGTATCCGTAGGATCGCCCCGTGCTGCACGTCGCGTTCTTCGAGCCCCGCATCCCCGGCAACACCGGCAGCGCCATCCGGCTCGCGGCCGGCACGGGCTCGACGCTGCACCTGGTGGAGCCGCTGGGCTTCGACCTGTCCGAGGCCAAGCTGCGCCGCGCGGGCCTGGACTACCACGACCTCGCGCACGTGGTGGTGCACCCGAACCTCGAGGCCCTGCTGGCGGCGGTGCCGGGCCGGGTGTTCGCGTTCACCACCCACGCCACCCAGCACCACACCGACCTCGCCTACCGCGCCGACGACGTGCTCCTGTTCGGCCCGGAGCCCACGGGGCTGCCGTCGGAGGTCCTCGCGCATCCCCGCATCACGGCCCAGGTGCGGATCCCGATGCTCCCGGGACGCCGGTCGATGAACCTCTCGAACGCCGCAGCTGTCGCCACGTACGAGGCGTGGCGACAGCTGGGCTTCGAGGGCGGGGTCTAGCCGGCAGTCCTAGCCCAGCTTCCACTTCTGGGCGTTGGCGCCGTTGCAGTCCCAGATGTGGACCTGGGTGCCGGGCGTGGTGGAGTGGCCGGGGTTGTCGAGGCAGCGGTTGGACTGCGGGTTGTAGTAGCTGTTGTAGGCACCTTCGGTCCGCGCGATCCAGACCTGCGCGCCTGTGCCGTTGCAGTCCCAGAGCTGCACCTTGGTGCCGTTGGCCGTGCCGCCGCCGGCGATGTCGAGGCACTTGCCCTGGACTCGCAGCGTGGTGCCGGCCTGCACGTAGGTCCACTTCTGGGCGACCGTGCCGTTGCAGCCCCAGATCTGGACCTTGTTGCCGTTGGCGGTGTTCTGCGCGCTGTTGTCCAGGCACATGCCGTTGGCGTTGACGAGCGCGCTGCCGCTGCCGGTGGGCGGCGGGTTCGTCGTCCCGCCACCGGTGAACGGCTGGATGATCAGGCCGGCCGCGGACGGCGAGCCGTCGTGCACCAGGGACTCGAAGGCGCCGACGTCGTCGAACGCGAACGCGTACGCCTTCCCGTCGGCCATGTTGGCGTGCACGATCCGCGCGTACTGGTTGGTGGGGTTGCTCTTGTAGAAGGCCGACGCGTCGGTGCTGGGCTGGGTGTCGACCGTGCCGAGCGTGCCGCGGTTGAGGGCGGCGCACAGGGTCCGGGCGATGGGGCCGACGACCTGGTCGTTCGGGGCGTGCAGGGCGCCGTCGCAGCCCCAGACGTCCGCGCTGCTGGGCCGGGCGAAGGACGCCACCTGCTGGCCCGAGCCGTTGGTGAACGTCATCGTGGTGCCCGACGTGCGGCCGAAGTACCTGAGGTTCGGCTGGTCACCGAACGGCACGACCGTCAGCGTCTTGCCCGCGTAGGCGCCCCATGCGGAGGCGATGTACGGGTCGAGGTAGGTGGTGCTCAGCAGGCCCGCGCCCGCCGCCTTGCCGGGGGCGAGCACCCGCAGGACCGTGCCGTCGGCGCGCTTGACCACCGTGTTCGCCCAGCCGGGCTGCGCGGCGATCTGGTTGATCGTGTTGGTCCGTCCGTTGGCGACGAGGTCCCCGGTCCGCCGGGTGCCGGACGCGCCGGTGACCGTCACGGCGTGCGGCAGGGCGAACATGTCCACCTGCGAGCTGTTCAGCCAGATGCCGGCGTCGTTGTAGGTGAACTCGCTCCAGTCGAACAGGATGTTGTGGTTGGCGTCGCCGCTGGCCCACGGCGCCGGCTGCACCAGCCCGTCAGGCGTGAGGAAGAACTTCAGCTTCTCGCCGAGGGAGAAGTAGACGCGGCCGGAGATGCCGCGCGGCACCTGGATGGTGGTGCTGCCGCCGTTGCCGGGTCCGGCGATGGCGACGTCCGGCGCCGGCGACGGCGGGTTGGCGCCCGCGGGCCACGCGGTGAACGTGCCGCCCGCGTTCACATACCCGAGTCGGCCGGTGGTCAGGTTGGTGCCCAGCACGTAGACGTAGACCGCCTCGCCGCGACCGCTGGAGTTGGTGATCGTCAGCGGCAGCCGGTCGGGGCCCACCGCCTGCGCTCCTGTTGCGGCTCCGACGACCGCCGTCGTCACCGCGACCGCGAGCGCGCTGAGCGCCCCGATCAACCTCTTGCTGGTCCTCATCGACCTGCTCCTCACCTCGTGCACGACGACGCGGGGAGGGTGACCCCGCGCCAGTGTTGACACGTGTCAACCCAGTCGCAGGACCCTATGACCGTAAGGAAGGGATCCGCAAGGGGCATTCCCCCCGAACCACGCGCACCCCTCGAGTCGCTCAGCCCCCGGTGTGGCCGGCGACGGGCTCGCCCGGCTGGGGCGGGCCGACGCGCATCGGGCGCATCATCTCGTTGTCCTCGTGCTCGACGATGTGGCAGTGCCAGACGAACTGGCCCGGCTGGCCGAACCTCATCCGGATCCGGGTGACCTCCCCCGGGTAGGCGATCACGGTGTCCTTCCACCCCCGCTCGTTGGGCTCCGGCTGCCGGGTGCCGCCGGCGGGCAGGACGGTCTGCGCCTCCTCGTCGATGACGACCGGCCCGCGCTCGACGACCTGGAAGTGGACGTCGTGGACGTGGATGGGGTGCGCGTCGGCCGTGGTGTTGTAGATCTCCCAGAGCTCGGTCGTCCCCACGGCGGGCGCCTCGGTCACGGCCTCGCTCCACGCCGCCGTCGACCAGTGCCCCGCCGCGTCGACGGTGCCGAGCATCGCGGCGACGGGCGGCGGGTCCTCCGCCAGCTCGGGCGCCGTCGACATCTCCTCCACCAGCGCCACGCGCCGGGCGACCGTCGGGACCAGCGGCGCCACCGCGGGCAGCACGAGGAACTGCGGCGGCGTCGTCGTGTCGGGCGAGGTCGCCGCCACCACGCGCAGCTGCAGGATCTGCCCGGTGGTGTCCGGGTCGGCCACGTCGAAGTCCTCGTCGGGCTCGCCGCCGCCGAACGGCTCGTCCGGCCCGAGGTTCCGCAGCACCCACGAGCCGGCCGGCACGCCGGTGAGGTCCACGACGAGGTCGGCACGCTCGGCCGGAGCCAGCAGCAGGTGACCGCCCAGGGTGCCGCTGACGTGGACCGGAGCGGCGAGGAACCCGCCCTCGGTGCCGATCTGCCAGACGTCGGCGCCCGGGATCGCGCTGAAGTCGAGGATGAGGAAGCGCGAGTTGCACCCGTTGAGCAGCCGGAGACGGTACCGCCGCTGCTCGACGTCGAGGTACGGCCAGGTGTGGCCGTTGACCATGATCGCGTTGCCGAAGAACTCCGGGTTCCAGATCGGTGGGACGTCGCCCTCCGGAACGTAGGGCCCCACCGTCCCGTCGAAGTACGCGCGGGTGTCGGGGTAGAACAGCGCGCCGTCGGCCGTGAACGTGCGGTCCTGGATCGCCAGCGGGATCTCCCGGTAGGGGCGCGGCCGGGGGTCGGTGGCCCGCGGTGCCGGCCCGGGCAGGACGGCCCGGGTGGCGGTCCGGGCGTCGAGCACCGCGTCGTCACCCTCGGGGCCGCCGCGCACGAGGTAGAAGCCCGCCGGGCCCGCGTAGACGTTGACGCGCGTCATGCCGAGGGTGTGGTCGTGGAACCAGAGCGTCGACGCCCGGTGGTCGTTGGGGTACTGGAACGTGGCCGACCCCGGACTCCACTCGAGACCGAACCGTGCAGCCGCCTTGGCGCGGAAGAACTCGTACCAGGTGCCGTGCGTCGCGTGGTCGGCGGGCACGTCCACCGCGGCCGGGAGGTACCAGGCCTCGGGATAGCCGTCGCTCTCGTCGCCCACGCCGACCGCGCCGTGCACGTGCGTCGTGAGCGGCACCGGCCCCAGGTACGGGCCGGGCACCTCGGTGAACGTCGGCCGGCCGTCGCGGCCCGTCGCACCGCCCGGCGGGTTCGCCCAGTGCAGCGTCGGGTCCACGGGGAGCAGGTGCGGTAGATAGCCCCCGGCGTCGTCCGTCAGCTCGTTGACCCAGCGGACTCGGACGGGCCGACGCCAGTCCGCCTCGATCGTGAGGCTCGGCGAGTGGTGCAGCAGCACGGCCTTGCGTGCCGCCGCCGCTGTCGGCCCGTACGCCCAGACCGTCGTGGCGGGCAACGGGGCCGGCAGCACCTGCTGGACGACCTGCCGCACCGAGACCTCGTAGACGTCGGCGTTCTTGCCGCCGCGCAGGACGGCCGTCCCGGCGCGGGGCATGACGGGTGGCACCAGCAGCGGTGTCAGGTACTTCGGCACGGACAGCGGGTCGAGGAGCGACGCGGAGTCGTCCGCGGCGGCCTCGATCGCGAAGGGTCTGCCCCCGGCCGACGTGACGAAGTAGAGTCCCAGGCCCGCCCCGGCGGCCTTGAGGACGGTCCGTCGCGTGACGACCATGGCGGGTGGGCGAGCGTCGGTGCTCATGGGTGCTCCTCGGGTCTTCCCTGCGACACCCAGGCAAGCCCCGCCGGACGGCCGGTCAGTAGATCCGAAGGTCCCGGAACCGGGACGTTTCGGACAGCGCGGGTGCCGTGGGGCAGGATCGACGGGTGTTCACCACGCGCCCCGAGCTCACCGGTTCTTTCGGCATGGTCGCCTCGACCCACTGGCTGGCGTCGTCCGTCGGGATGCGGATGCTCGAGGCAGGCGGGAACGCGTTCGACGCGGCCGTGGCCGCCGGGTTCACGCTCTCCGTGGTCGAGCCGCACCTGAACGGTCCGGGCGGTGACGCGCCGATCCTCGGGTACCGCGCGTCCGACGGGCACACGTTCGTCGTCTGCGGGCAGGGCACGGCGCCCGCCGCCGCGACCATCGAGGCGTACCGCGACCTCGGCCTCGACCTCGTGCCCGGCACCGGACACCTGGCCGCCGTGGTGCCGGGCGCGTTCGGTGCGTGGCTCGACCTCCTCGCCCGCTACGGCACGTTCCCCCTGGCCGACGTGCTCGCACCGGCGATCGGCTACGCCCGCGACGGCTACCCGCTGGTCCGGGCCGCGTCCCGCACGATCGCGACGGTCGCCGAGATGTTCAGCGAGCACTGGCCGACCTCCGCGGCGGTCTACCTGCCGCACGGCCAGGTCCCGGCCGCGGGCGCCCGGTTCAGCAACCCCGCGCTGGCGGACACGTTCGAGCGGCTGCTCGCGGCCGGCGGCACCACCCGCGAGGAGCAGATCGAGTCCGCGCGACGGGCGTTCTACGAGGGCTTCGTCGCCGAGGCCGTCGACGCGTTCCAGTCCGGCGTCGCGGTCCAGGACTCGTCGGGCCGACGCCACACCGGGCTGCTGCGCGCGTCCGACCTCGCCTCCTGGCACGCCACGGAGGAGCCCACGGCGTCGGTCCGGTTCGCCGGCCGGACCGTCCACAAGACCCGCGCGTGGGGGCAGGGACCGGTGCTCCTCCAGCAGCTCGCGATGCTCGAGGCGCTCGACGTGCGCTCGCTGGTGCGGTCCCACGACACGGTCGAGCTGGTGCACACCGTCGTCGAGGTGGCCAAGCTCGCGTTCGCGGACCGGGAGGCCTGGTACGGAGACACCCCCGACGTCCCGCTCGAGACCCTCCTCTCCGCCGGGTACACGGCGGCGCGGGCGGCGCTCGTCGGTCCGGACGCCGCCGAGGGTCTGCTGCCCGGATCCCCCGACGGTCGCGTGCCGCGCGTCGCCGCGAGCCTGTGGGGCGCCCGCGCGGGATCCGCCCCCGGTCTCGGGGAACCCACGGTCTCCCCCGTCGGGCTCAGCCCTGGCGACACCTGCCACGTGGACGTCGTCGACCGCTGGGGCAACCGGGTCTCGGCCACCCCGTCGGGCGGCTGGCTCCAGTCCAGCCCCGTGGTGCCCGGCCTCGGGTTCGCGCTGCCGACGCGCGCGCAGATGTTCTGGCTGGAGCCCGGGCTGCCCAACAGCCTCGCGCCCGGCACACGGCCACGGACCACCCTCAGCCCCGGCCTGCTGCTCGACGACGACGGGACCGGGGTCGCGTTCGGCACGCCGGGCGGCGACCAGCAGGACCAGTGGACCGTGCCGTTCCTGCTGCGGCACCTGCTCGGCGGCGACGACCTCCAAGCCGCGATCGACGCCCCCATGTGGCACTCGTCGCACGTGCCTGGCTCGTTCTACCCGCGCACCCACACGCCGAAGGGGCTGGTCGCCGAGTCGCGGCTCGGGGCTGACGTGCTCGACGCGCTCGCGGAGCGCGGGCACGCCGTGGAGACCGTCGGGCCGTGGGAGCTCGGGCGGCTGAGCGCGGCGGGCGTCCGGGCGGACGGCCTGCTCGTGGCGGCGGCCAACCCCCGGGGGATGCAGGGCTACGCGGTGGGTCGGTGACGTCCTTCGCCCGGCAGGCGGGGTTCCGGGTGGCGTTCGCGTGGGGTCCCGACGAGGCCGCCGTGGTGGTCGGGCCCGAGCCGACCCTCGCGGTCGTGGTCGACGTCCTGTCCTTCTCGACGACCGTGACCGTCGCGGCCGAGTCGGGGGTCACCGTCTACCCGACCGCGCGGCGGGGCTCCGAGGCCGCGCTGTTCGCGGCGACCGTCGGTGCGACGCTGGCCCCGGTCCGCACGGTCGACGCCCCGAGCCTGTCGGTCGCGTCGATGCGCGGCGCGCCCCCCGGTCGGGTCGTCGTCTCGTCGCCCAACGGCGCGACGACGTCCCTCCGGCTCGCGGGTCACGGCACGCGGGTGGTCGTCGGCTGCCTGCGGAACGCCTCCGCGGTCGGACGGGTGGCGGCCTCGTTCCTCGCGGGCGGCGACGACAGCCGGGTGGTGGTGGTCGCGTGCGGGGAGCGCTGGCCGGACGGCGGCCTGCGACCGGGTGTCGAGGACCTCTGGGCGGTGGGCGCGATCCTGCGTGCGGTCGACTCCGACGACCTGTCTCCCGAGGCGGCGACCGCGCGGACGGCCGCCCCCGCCGGTGCCGTCCGTGCGGCGCTCCTCGACTGCGCCAGCGGGCGCGAGCTCGTGGGCGCCGGTTTCGCGGCCGACGTGCACATCGCGGCCGAGGTCGACGCGTGCGCGCTGGTGCCCGAGCTGGTCGACGGCGCCTTCGTCGCAAGTCCTCCGATGAATTGACTCGTCGATGAGGGTTCGATGAGGGATCCGGTCGCGACGGGGCCGAGAGATCGGACCACTGCTAGCGTCGCCCGCATGCCCAATGTCGTGGATGCCCACCTTCAGGTGTGGAACCCGGACGCGGTGCACTACCCCTGGATGACCGCGGAGAACGCGGCGGTGCACCGACCGTTCCGGGTGCCGGACATCGAGGACCAGCTCGCCGACGAGGGCGTCTCGTGGGTGGTCCTCGTGCAGGCCGCCGACAACCGCGCGGACTCCGAGCTCATGCTCTTCCAGGCCCTGTCGTCGCCGCGTGTCGCCGGGGTCGTGGCGTGGGTCCCGCTCGACGCCCCCGACGACGCGGCCACCCAGCTGGACAAGTGGCGGCGTGAGCCGATCGTCGGCATCGGCCACCGGGGGCACGACGAGCACGACCCCGACTGGCTCCTCGACTCCGCCGTCGACGAGAGCCTCACGCTCCTCACCGAGCGCCGGCTCACCCTGGACCTCACCGCGCACACCCCGGCCGCCCTGGCGCACGTCGCGACCCTGGCGGAGAGCCACCCGAAGCTGACGATCGTGCTCGACCACCTGGGTGCTCCCCCGCTCGCCGCCCTGCGCGCCGGGGCGCGGGACGGCTGGGCGCGCTGGTCGGCCCTGCTCGGGGCGGTCGCGCAGCAGCCCAACGTCGTCGCCAAGCTCTCCGGGCTGACCACCGCGGCCGGCGCGGGCTGGACCCCCGACCACCTGCGCCCGGCCGTGGACCGCGCGCTCGAGGTGTTCGGCCCCGACCGGCTCATGCTCGGCAGCGACTGGCCGTACGCCCTGCTGGAGGGCGACTCGTACGCGCAGGTGTGGCACGGCCTGCGCTCCACGGTCGACCAGCTGTCCGACGACGACCGGGCGGCGGTGCTCGGTGGCACCGCCACGCAGGTGTACGGGCTCCCGTTCGACTCGTTCTGAGCGCGCGGGCGCTAGGTTCGCTCCGTGTCACGATCCGACGACGTCGTCGACGGGGTCAAGCAGATGATCCTCGACGGACGGCTCCACGCAGGCGAACGGCTCCCCGCGGAGAAGGAGCTGGCCGCCACCCTCGGCGTCTCGCGCGGCTCCCTGCGGGAGGGCGTCCGCGCGCTGGGCACGCTCGGCATCCTCGACTCCCGGCACGGCGACGGCACCTACGTGACGACGCTCGACCCCGCGCTCCTGCTGGCCCCCGTCGGGTTCATCGCCGACCTCCAGGACGACGCCTCCGCGTTCCACGCCGTGCGCAGGCTCCTGGAGACCGAGGCCGCGGGACTCGCCGCCCTGCACATCGACGACGACGGGCTCGCACGCCTGCGCGTCGCGCTCGACGAGACGGCCCGCGCGCTGGTGCAGGTCCCGCTCGACCACGAGCGGCTGGTCGACGCCGACCTGGCCTTCCACGAGGAGGTCGCGCGCGCGTCCGCCAACCCGGTGCTCGCCGCGCTCATCGAGGGCCTGGCCGGCCGGGCGTCGCGGACGCGGCTCTGGCGGGGGCTCAGCGACGTGGGCGCCGAGGACCGGACCTTCGTCGAGCACGAGGCGATCCTGGCCGCCGTCGCCGCCCGCGACCCCGACCGCGCGCGCCTGCGGATGGCCACGCACCTGCTCGGGCTCGAGGACTCGGCCACGGGCGCGCAGGCGCCCTGGGACAGCTAGCGTCCGGGCGTCGAGGCGCGCAGGACGACCTGGGTCGGCACGTGCGTGAGGCGCGGCTCGTCGGAGGCGTCGGCGAGGGCGAGCTCGGTGGCGGCGATGCCGACGTCGACCAGCGGGATGCGCACGGTGGTCAGTGCCGGGACCACGTCACGCAGGGTGGAGATGTCGTCGAAACCGGCGAGCGCGATGTCCTCCGGCACCCGGACGCCCGCCTCGCGCCCGGCGGCCAGCGCCCCGAGCGCCATGACGTCGTTGACCGCGAACACCAGCTCCGGCAGCTCGCCGCCGCGCAGCAGGGCACGCATGGCGTCCTCGCCGCCCTCGTGCGTGAACGCGCTCGTGATCACCGCGTCGTCCGGGACCGGGCTGCCGAGCTCGGCCAGCGCACCGCGGAAGGACTCGCTGCGCTCGCGCGCGGTCAGGTGGTCGGCGGGGCCGGCGAGCACCGCGAACCGGCGGTAGCCGCGGGCGTGCAGGGCCTTCGCCAGGTCGCCGGCGCCCTGCGCGTTGTCCACGACCACGCTGTCGACCCCGAGGATCGGCTGACCGATCAGCGCCACCGATCCGCCGACCGCGCGGTAGTCGGCGAGCGCCGCGCGCAGCTCGTCGTTCGTGGCCTCGTCGTCCAGGCGGCCACCGGCGATGACGATGGCGCGAGCGCGCTGGCGCTTGAGCAGGTCGACCAGCCCGCTCTCCCGGCTGGGGTCGTGCTGGGTGCTCGCGAGGGTCACCTGGAGGCCGGCGCGGTCGGCGGCCCGGGTGACGCCGGCGGCGATCGAGGAGAAGTACGGGTCGGCGATGTCGTGCACCACCAGGCCGAGGGACGTCGTCCGGCCCCGCGCCATGGCCTGCGCGTTGGCGTCCGGGGTGTAGCGCAGCAGGGCCGCCGCGGCGAGCACGCGGTCGCGCAGGTCGGCGCGGACGGTGCGGTTGGCGCTGCCGTTGATCGCGCGGGAGGCGGTGGCGAGCGAGACGCCTGCTTCGCGTGCGACGTCGCTGAGGGTCACGGAGGCGGCCATGTCTGGAGGGTAGGCGCTTGCCGGTGGTGCGCGGCACGTTCGGGGCGGGCACGCCGGTGGATTGGTGCGGAAAGCGGTATCCTGGCCGTGTGACGACGACGCTCGCCCTGGCCGAGGCCGTCCTGGTGCTGCGCCCCGACGACGACGTCGGCGTGGCGACGCGGGACCTGCAGTCCGGGACGGTGCTGGGGTCGGTCGTCGTGACCCAGAGCGTGCCCCGCGGCCACAAGCTCGCGGTCCGGGCGGTGCCGCAGGGCGCACCGGTGCGCAAGTACGGGCAGTCGATCGGTCGTGCCACGCGGGACATCGCCGTCGGCGACCACGTGCACTCGCACAACCTGGGCATGGACGACGACGAGCGCGCCTACGAGTTCGGCACCTCGCGGGTGACCTTGCCCGTCCCCGAGGGGCCGGTCCGCACCTTCGACGGGTACCGGCGGAGCGACGGCCGGTGGGGCACTCGCAACTACGTCGGCATCGTCACGTCCGTGAACTGCTCTGCGTCGACCGCCCGGCTGATCGCCGACCAGTTCCGCGGCCGCGTGCTGGACGCGTACCCGCACGTCGACGGGGTCGTCGCCCTGACCCACGACACCGGCTGCGGCCTGGTCCCCACCAGCGAGGGCGCCCAGATCACCCGGCGGACCCTGCGCGGGTACGCCGACCACCCGAACGTCGCGGGCCTGCTGGTCCTCGGGCTCGGGTGCGAGATGCTCCCCGCGCAGACGCTGCTGGACGGGCTCGACCTGCCCGCCGACAAGCCCGTGACCACGCTCGTCATCCAGGAGACCGGCGGCATCCGGGCCACCGTGCGCGCCGGGGTGGCGGCCATCGAGGCGATGCTCCCGGGCATCGACGCCCTGCGCCGGTCCCCCGCGCCCGTCTCCGAGCTGGTCCTCGGCCTCAACTGCGGCGGGTCCGACGGGTACTCCGGCATCACGGCCAACCCCGCGCTCGGGCACGCGTCCGACCTGCTGGTGGCCCGTGGCGGCACCTCGATCCTCGCCGAGACCCCCGAGGTGTTCGGCGCCGAGCACCTCCTGCTGCGCCGGGCCGTGTCCCGCTCCGTGGGGCAGAAGCTGCTCGACCGGCTCGACTGGTGGAAGGGCTACACCGCGGCCGGCGGCGGCACCATGGACAACAACCCGTCGCCCGGCAACAAGGCGGGCGGGCTGACCACGATCCTCGAGAAGTCGCTCGGCGCCGTGGCCAAGGGAGGCACCGCCGAGCTGGTCGAGGTCTACGAGTACGCCGAGAAGGTGACCGCCCGCGGGTTCACGTTCATGGACACCCCCGGCTACGACCCCGTCTCCGTCACCGGCCTCGTCGCCGGCGGCGCGACCGTCGTCGTGTTCACCACCGGCCGCGGGTCCGTGCTCGGCTGCAAGCCGACGCCGTCCATCAAGGTGGCGACGAACACCGCGACCTACCTGCGGATGACCGAGGACATGGACCTCAACGCCGGGCGGATCGTCGACGGCACCGCGACCGTCACGTCGGTCGGCGAGGAGCTGTTCGAGCTGATCATCGCCGTCGCGTCCGGGCGGCAGACCGTGTCCGAGGAGCTGGACCTGGGGTCCGACGAGTTCGTGCCCTGGCAGCTGGGCGCGGTGACCTGACGCGTTCGACCTGACCCGTTCGCGCTCAGTCGTCGAGCCAGCGCAGGACGGTCTGGCCGAACGCGCCCACGAGGGCGAGGCGCGAGGTCGTGCCGCACGCGCGGCACACCAGCGAGTGGTTGACCCACGGCATGCCGTCCACCTGCTGAGTCCCTGACACGTCGAGGGAGGTCGCCCGGCAGGCCGGGCAGAACAGCCGCCCCTCGGGGTCCAGCTCGAGTGACGCGCCAGGCATCGCGGACGGCAACATCGAGTGGCTCACGGCGGGGACCTCCGGGGTGGTGCAGACGGTGCGGGGTTCAGTGCTCAGTGCACCACGTCGGGGGCCGGCCGCGCCTGCCGGACGCGGGTCAGCGGTCCACCCGCGCGCCGCCGCCTCCCGCGAGCTTGAGCACCTCGGCCGTGCTGACCATCGTCGTGTCGCCCGGCGTCGTCATCGCGAGAGCGCCGTGCGCGGCCCCGTACTCGACGGCCGTCTGCAGGTCCTCCCCGGCGAGCAGGCCGTAGGCCAGCCCGGACGCGAACGAGTCCCCGCCACCGACCCGGTCCAGGATCTCGAGACGCTCCCGGTGCGTCGCGCTGACCAGCCCGGTGCCCTTCGACCAGGCGATCGCGCCCCAGTCGTTGACCGTCGCGGAGTGCACGGTGCGCAGCGTCGTGGCGATCACCTGGAAGTTCGGGTACGCCTCCGCGACGCGGTCGATCATGGCGGCGAACGAGTCGAGCTCCAGGGCGGACAGGTTCTCGTCGACGCCCTCCACCTCGAAGCCGAGCGAGGCCGTGAAGTCCTCCTCGTTGCCGATCATGACGTCGATCTGCGGCGCGATGGTCCGGTTGACCTCCTGCGCGCGGGCCTGGCCGCCGACCGCCTTCCACAGGCTCGGCCGGTAGTTGAGGTCGTAGCTGACGATCGTCCCGTGCTTGCGGGCGACCGTCACCGCCTCGATCACGGTCTCGGCCGCGCTGTCGGACAGGGCCGCGAAGATGCCGCCAGTGTGGAACCAGCGCACCCCGAGCTCGCCGAACAGGTGCTCCCAGTCGACGTCCCCGGGCGCCAGCTGCGCCGCAGCGGTGTGGCCGCGGTCGCTCACCCCGACGGCCCCGCGCACGCCGAACCCGCGCTCGGTGAAGTTCAGTCCGTTCCGCACCGCCCGGCCGACACCGTCGTAGGGCACCCAGCGCAGGAACGAGGTGTCGACGCCACCCGTGAAGATGCAGTCCTCCACCAGCCGGCCGACCTCGTTGTCCGCGAGCGCGGTGACGATCGCGGTCCGCAGGCCGAACGCCCGACGCAGGCCACGCGCGACGTTGTACTCCCCGCCGCCCTCCCACACGCGGAACGAGCGGGCGGTCCGGATGCGACCCTCGCCGGGGTCGAGCCGGAGCATGACCTCGCCGAGCGACACGGCGTCGTAGCGCGTCTCGCTCGCAGGGCGGATGACCAGGTCGGACATGGGAGGCGCTCCTTCGAGCTCGGGGTCAGGGGTGCGCGACGAGGCTGACGGCCTCGGCCGTGAGGTCGCGGACGGCATCGAGGTCCCCGCCGCGGATGAGGTCGCGGGGCACCATCCAGGACCCGCCGACCGCCCGGACGGAGGGCAGGGCGAGGTACTCGGCGAGGTTGCCCGGGCCGATGCCGCCCGTCGGGACGAAGCCGACGTCGCCGAACGGTGCTGCGAGGGCCGCCACCGCCTTGGCGCCGCCGGACGTGCCGGCGGGGAAGAACTTCACGGTGGTCAGGCCCAGCTCCAGCGCGGCCTGCACCTCGGTGGCCGTGACCGCGCCGGGCAGCGCGAGGACGCCGTGCTCCTGGCAGCGCTCGACGACAGCCCGGCTCAGCCCGGGCGAGACGACGTAGGACGCTCCGGCCGCGACGGCCTGGTCGACCTGCTGGGGGGTGAGCACGGTGCCGGCGCCGACGAGGACGTCACCGCGCGCAGCGATCACCCGGATCGCTTCCGCCGCGGCGGCGGTCCGGAAGGTGACCTCGGCGACGGGGAGCCCCCCGTCGACCAGAGCCTGGGCCAGCGCGTCCGCGTGGGCCGCGTCGTCGATGACCACCACGGGGACCAGGCGGTGCGCCGCGAGGCGCTGCAGGATGTCGCTCACTCGTGCTCCTTCGCACCGTGCTCGTTCCCGCCGCTGGGCGGGAAAGCGTTTGCCGACTTCGGAGGAGCATACGCCTCACGCGGGAGGCGGTACGCGAGATCCACCGCGGTGTCGATCGCCTCGTCGAGGTCGAGCCGGTGCTCGGCGACCAGGCGCGCGAGGAAGCCGGCGTCGACCCGCCGGGCCAGGTCGTGCCGCGCGGGGATGGAGCAGAAGGCGCGGGTGTCGTCGACGAAGCCCGTGGTGTTGGCGAACCCGGCGGTGTCCGTCACCGCCTCACGGAACCGTCGCATGCCGTCCGGGGTGTCCAGGAACCACCACGGAGCACCCAGCCGCACGGACGGGTAGACGCCGGCGATCGGGGCGAGCTCGCGGCTGAACGTGTCCTCGTCGACGGTGAAGAGCACGAGCCGCAGGCCCGGGTGGTGACCGAAGGCCTCCAGCACCGGGCGGAGCCCGCGCACGTACTCGGTCGGCACCGGGATGTCGTAGCCGACGTCCGGACCGCGCAGGGCCGCGACCGCCGGGTCGTGGTCGCGCAGGACGCCCGGGTGCAGCTGCATGACCAGGCCGTCCTCGGCGGACATGCGCGCCATCTCGAACAGCATGTGACCCGAGAACGCCTGCGCGTCCGCCGGGTCGACCTGGCCGCGCAGCGCTGCCGAGACGATCCGCTCCGCCTCCGGCTCGCTCAGCGGCGTGGTGTCCGCGGAGAGGTGCCCGTGGTCGGTCGCCCGCGCGCCCGCCTCGATGAACACGCGCCTCCGCTCCTCGAGCGCGCGCAGCAGGTCGCGGTACCCCGCGACCGCGACCCCCGACCGCTGCTCGAGCAGGGCGACGTCCGCGCGCCAGCCGGGGCGGTCGACGTGCAGGAGGGCGTCGGGGCGGAACGTCGGCACGATCCGGTCGCGCCAGCCCCGGTCGGCCAGGTCCGCGTGGTCGGCGAGGGTCGCGGTCGCCGCGTCGGTGGTGGCCAGGATCTCGATCCCGAACGTGTCGAACAGCGCCAGCGGCCGGAACGCCGGCTTCTCCAGGCGCTCGGCGAGCAGGTCGTACAGGCGGTCGGCGGAGTCGGCGGACGGGCGCTCGTCCAGCCCGAACACCTCGACCAGCACGTGCTCGAGCCAGTAGCGCGTGGGCGTCCCCCGGAACAGCGGCCAGTGCGTGGCGAACGTGCGCCAGACCTCGCGCGGATCGGCGGTGACTCCCGGGCGGTCGGCGCGCGGCACCCCGAGGGCGTCGTGCGGCACGCCCTGGGACACCAGCATCCGCACCAGGTAGTGGTCGGGGGTGACCAGCAGCGAGGCGGGGTCCGGGAACGGCTCGTCACGCGCCAGCACCCCGGCGTCCACGTGCCCGTGCATGGAGACGATCGGGAGCGTCGCCGTCGCCCCCAGGATCTCCCGCGCGATCGGCCGCACGCCGGGGTCGCTGGGCAACGCCCGGTCAGGGTGCAACGACCACCCGGTCTCGCTCACCATCGGAACCTCCTCGGCGCCCACCGGGCACAGGATGACCCGCGGTGCAAACGCATTCATCGCAGCCAACCAGGTGATCGCGCCGACCACAAGGGCCGTCGGCGCGTCGTCCCGCATCCCGGGACGGCTGTTGCCAGCACCGGACCGCACGTGCTGAAATCGCATTCATCCGCACGCCGAGTCGACCAGGGAGGGATCGTGGTGGTCACCCTGCGCGACGTCGCGCGCGCCGCCGGCGTCTCCCCGGCCACCGCGTCCCGTGCGCTCAGCGCGCCCGACCTCGTGGCACCGGCGCGGCGTGAGCTCGTCCAGCAGGTCGCTCGGGAGCTCGGGTACCGGCCCAACCGCGCCGCGCGGGAGCTCATCACCGGCCGCACGGGGAACCTGTGCCTGGTGGTGCCGGACCTGGAGAGCCCGTTCTTCGCGGCGGTCGCCAAGGGCGTGCAGGCGCGCGCCCGCGCCCTCGGGTTCGCGCTCCTGGTCGCCGACGCCGAGGAGGACCCCCGCCTGGAGGCCGAGCTGGTCGGACACCTGGGCGCGCAGGTGGACGGGGTCATCCTGTCGTCGCCGCGGATGTCCGACGTCGAGCTCGACCGCCTCAGCCGGGACGTCCTCGACGAGGACGTCCCCCTCGTCCTCGTCAACCGGCGGCACGGCGGCCTGCCGTCCGTGGTGATCGACAACGCCGACGGCATCCGCCAGGCCGTCCGGCACCTGTACGCGCTCGGGCACCGCCGCATCGGGTACGCCGGCGGCCCGGTCGGCTCGTGGTCGGACACCCAGCGGCGGTACGGGCTCGAGCACGCGTCGCACGGGTTGCGCAACGTCGAGGTGACCGACCTCGGGCACTTCCCTCCCCTGTTCGGCGGCGGCGTCGCTGCCGGAGACCTCGTGGCAGCCAGCGGGGTCACCGCAGTGCTGGCGCACAACGACCTGCTCGCGCTCGGCATCCTCAGCAGGCTGCGCGCGCGGGGCGTGCGGGTGCCGGAGGACGTCTCGGTCGTCGGGTACGACGACATCCCGGCCGCGACGCTCGTGTCGCCGGCCCTCACCACCGTCACCGTCCCGCTGGCCCGGCTGGGCCGCGCGGCCGTGGACCTGCTCGTCGAGGCCGGCCCGGTGCCGACGCCGACCGAGTCCGCGCTGGCCACGGCCCTGAGCGCGGCGGACGGCGGGCTCGACGCGGGCTCGGGGACGCCTCCGTCGGTCCTCATCGGAGTCGAGCTGGTGGTCCGCGCGTCCACCGGCGTGGCCAGCGCGCAGGCGTCGGTGGCCGACGGATGACGGGCAACCGGCTCTCGCGCACGACCCTCGCAGGCCTCGACCCGGCCGGTTCGCCTGTCCGGCTGCCGGCCGTGGATCCGGCGGACGTCACCGTGGGCCTGGTGCACCTCGGCCTCGGGGCATTCCACCGGGCGCACCAGGCGGTCTTCACCGAGGACGCCGCCGCGGCGACCGGCGAGAACGGCTGGGGCATCCTCGGCGTGACGCAGCGCAGCGCGCGCGTGGTCGAGCAGCTGGCGCCGCAGGACGGCCTCTACGGCGTGCTGACCAAGGGCACGGACGAGACGTCGCTCCGGCTCGTCGGATCCCTGCGGGACGTCGCGTTCCCCGGGACCGACACGGCGCGGGTGCTCACCACGATGGCGGCACCGACCACCCACGTCGTGACCCTCACCGTCACGGAGAAGGGCTATCGCCGCGGAGCTGACGGCGGCCCGGACCTGACCGATCCCGACCTGGCCACCGACCTGGGCGCCCTGGCCGTCGAGGTGCGCGGCGGCCGGGCCGACGCACCCGCACGCTCCCCGCTCGGGCTGCTGCTGCGCGGGCTCGCCGCGCGCGAGCGGGCTGACGCGGGACCCCTCACGGTCGTCTGCTGCGACAACCTGGCGAACAACGGCGCCGTCCTGGCAGCGCTCGTCGGGGCCGCCCTCGACGCGGTGCCCGACGGCGCGCGGCTGCGGGAGTGGATCGACGCCTCGGTCCGCTTCCCGGGGACGATGGTCGACCGGATCGTGCCCGCCACCGCGGACGCCCACCGGGCCGAGGCGGCTGCGCTCCTCGGGCTGACGGACGCCGGACTGGTGGTGGGCGAGCCCTTCACGCAGTGGGTCATCGAGGACGACTTCGCCGGTCCGCGGCCCGCGTGGGAGTGCGCCGGCGCGACCCTGACGTCCGACGTCGCACCGTACGAGCGCGCCAAGCTGCGGGTCCTCAACGCCAGCCACTCGACGCTCGCCTACCTGGGCGCGCTGCGCGGGCACGCCACGATCGCCCAGGCGGTGGCCGACCCGGACCTGGCCGCCGCGGTGCGGGCACTGGTCGACGAGGACGTGCTGCCCACCCTGATCGCGCCGGACGGCATGGACCTGGCGCGATACCGGGACGACGTCCTGGCGCGGTTCGCCAACCCGAACACCGGGCACACCACCGTGCAGGTCGCGATGGACGGGTCGCAGAAGCTCTCGCCGCGCCTGCTCGGCACGGTCCGCGACCGGCTCGCGGAGGGCGCCGCCCCGACCGCCGCCGCCCTGACCGTGGCCGCGTGGATCGCGTACGTGCGCGCGACGACCCAGGGCGAGCTCGTGGTGGACGGTCGCCGGATCGCCCTGGACGATCCGCTCGCGCCCGCTCTGGCCGCCGCCGCCGCCGGGCCGCTCGACACGCTCGCGGACCGGATGCTCGACGTCGGCGCGGTGTTCGGGGACGACCTGCCCGACTCGGCCGCGTTCCGGTCCGCCGTGCGCGCCGCCGTCGCGAGCCTGGTGACCGCGCGGGTCTGACGACGCGTCGTCTCGCGGCGGTCGGCACTGACGCGCGCAGACGAACCAGTCGTTGCGCCGCCGGCCCGAGGACCGCTCGCGTGACGACTTTGTTGCACCCGGCGTAACGAACTCTTCGCACATCGCCGGCGTGGAGATCCGCGTCGGCAGCGCGAAGGGGCACAGCGGGGTCGAGCGGGTCAGAGCGCCGGGTGCCTGAGTCTTGACTAGGACGCAGCGCCATGCGCTACAGTGGAAAGCGCATTCCCACTCCGACCGACACCGCGGTCCAGAACACTCGGAGCACTCATGACGACTCGCACCCTGCGCATCGGGATGAACGGCATCACCGGCCGGATGGGCTACCGCCAGCACCTGGTCCGTTCGATCCTGTCGATCCGCGACCAGGGCGGCGTCACGCTCGAGGACGGCACCCGCGTCCAGGTGGAGCCGATCCTCGTCGGCCGCAACGCCGACAAGGTGCGCGAGCTGGCGGAGCTGCACGGGATCGAGCACTGGACCACGGACGCGGACGCGGTCATCAACGACCCGACGGTCGACATCTACTTCGACGCCCAGGTGACCAGCCGCCGCTACAGCGCGCTCACCGCGGCGATGAAGGCCGGCAAGCACATCTTCACCGAGAAGCCGACGGCCGAGACGCTTGCCGAGGCGATCGACCTGGCCCGGCTGCGCGAGAGCACGGGCGTCACGGCGGGCGTCGTGCACGACAAGCTGTACCTGCCGGGCCTGGTCAAGCTGCGCCGCCTGGTGGACGAGGGCTTCTTCGGCCGGATCCTGTCGCTGCGCGGCGAGTTCGGCTACTGGGTGTTCGAGGGCGACGGCCAGGAGGCCCAGCGCCCCAGCTGGAACTACCGCAAGGAGGACGGCGGCGGCATCGTCGTCGACATGTTCTGCCACTGGAACTACGTGCTGGAGGGCATCCTCGGCACGGTCAAGACGGTGAACGCGCAGACCGCGACGCACATCCCGACGCGCTGGGACGAGCAGGGCACGGCGTACGACGCCACGGCCGACGACGCCGCCTACGGCATCTTCGAGATCGAGACCCCCGGTGGCGACCCCGTCGTCGCGCAGATCAACTCGTCCTGGACGGTCCGGGTCTACCGCGACGAGCTGGTCGAGTTCCAGATCGACGGCACGCACGGCTCGGCGGTCGCGGGGCTGAACAAGTGCGTCGCCCAGCAGCGCGCGCACACCCCGAAGCCCGTGTGGAACCCGGACCTGCCCGTCACCGAGTCGTTCCGCGACCAGTGGCTCGAGGTCCCCGCCAACGGTGACCTGGACAACGGCTTCAAGCTGCAGTGGGAGGAGTTCCTGCGCGACGTCGTCGCCGGGCGCACCCACCGGTTCGACCTGCTGTCGGCCGCGCGCGGCGTGCAGCTGGCCGAGCTGGGCCTGCGCTCGTCGGCGGAGGGCCGACGTCTCGACGTCCCGACGATCGCGCTGTGAGCCTCGACCGGCTGTCGCTGAACACCGCGACGACCAAGCGCTGGACCCTCCAGGAGGCGGTCGACGGAGCCGTCCGAGCGGGGCTGCCCGCGATCGGCGTCTGGCGCGACCGCGTCCAGGAGGCCGGCGTCGCCGAGGCCGCGAAGATCGTCGCCGACGCCGGCCTGCGCGTCTCGTCCCTGTGCCGCGGCGGGTTCCTCACGGCGGAGGACGAGGGTGACGCCACGGCGGCGCTCGACGACAACCGCCGCGCGATCGTCGAGGCCGCCACGCTCGGCACGCGCGAGCTGATCATGGTCGTCGGCGGGCTGCCCGCGGCGACCGCACCGGGCGGCCCTGCAAGAACGGGCACCACGGGCCGCGACCTCGTCGGCGCCCGGCAGCGGGTTGCCGACCGGATCGGCGAGCTCGCGCCGTTCGCGGCCGGGCACGGCGTCCGGCTCGTGCTCGAGCCGCTGCACCCGATCTTCGCCGCCGACCGCGCGGTGATCTCGACGCTCGGCCAGTCGCTGGACATCGCCGAGCCGTTCCCCGCGGACGTCGTCGGCGTCGTCATCGACACCTATCACGTGTGGTGGGACCCGGACCTGCAGCGTCAGATCGCCCGCGCCGGCGCCGCGGGAAGGATCGCGAGCTACCAGGTGTGCGACTGGATCCTCCCGCTGGCCGCCGACCCGCTCCTCTCACGCGGGCACGTGGGCGACGGCTACATCGACTTCGCGACGATCACGCGCTGGGTGGCCGAGACCGGCTACACCGGGGACGTCGAGGTGGAGATCTTCAACGAGACGATCTGGGACACCCCCGGCGACGAGACGGTGGCGACGCTCGCCGAGCGCTACCTCCGGTTGGTGCAGCCGTTCCTCTGACGGGCGCACGCCGCCAGCGCTAGCGTGACGGCCATGCCTGACCCCTTGGCGCCGGCCGCGTCCGACACGGCGTTCGGCGTGGTGTTCTTCCTCGTCACCGTCACCATCGTGGTGCTCATCATCGCGTCGGCAGTGCGGGCGTCCCGCAACCGGAGCGTGCTCCGCGAGGCCGGGCTCGACCCGGCGACCGCGACGTCCCAGGTGCTGGCACAGGCGCACCAGAGCCAGCTGCTCGCGCCGCCGCGGTCGGCCGAGACGCGGCTCGCCGAGGCCATCGACCTGCACCAGCGCGGACTGATCACCACCGACGAGCTGGGCGAGCTGCGGCAGCGCATCCTGGGCGAGGTCTGACTCGCACCATGGTCGGCCCGGGTCAGGAGCGACACCTCGTCGTCGAGCTGTCGGACGGGGTCGGTTTCGCGGGCGCCCTCTACCTCCGTGACCGCTTCGGCCTCCCGGCCTGGACCCACATCCCGGCGCTGGCGCCGACGATCACGACGAGGGCGATCCAGACCCGCGTACCCGACGAGGACTGGGACGGCTGGTGGCGCCTGCTCGTCGAGTCCGCTCCGGCCAGCCCCGTCGCGCCGCCACCGGGCTCGGCGCTGGCTGATCTGTACCGCGGCGTGCGGGAGGAACAGGTCCGCTGGGTGCAGGGCCAGCACCCGGAGTCGTCGGAGGCCATCCGCGGCTACCGACCGCACTGGCTGCCGCCGTGGATCGGGGCGAGCTCCGCGCGGGGCCGGTGTGTCACCGAGGTCGTCCCGGTCGGCGGGTCGTGGTCGCTCGCGCTCACCCCGCGTCGACTGCTGGTGTCCGTCGAGCTGATGCGCGACCACACCGCGATGGACGCCCTCTGGCGGGAGCAGCTAGCCGCGCTGGAGGGCCCGTAGCACCGCCGCGAACCGGGTCCCGATCAGCCGGTGGGCGTCCGCGTCCGGGTGCATCTGGTCGCGCATCGGCAGGTCGTCCCAGTCGGGCCAGCCGTAGAGGGTCGTGCCGTCGACGTAGGTCAGGGCGCTGTCCCCGCGGGCCTCGACGATCGAGCGCAGCGCGGACCGGATGACCGTCAGGGTCAGCTTGCCGTCGGCGACCTCGGAGGGCTGCCCGGTGGTACGGAACACCGACGGGTCGGCCGGATCGAGGGACGTCGGCCCGGGGGTGGTCTCGACCAACGGGCACAGGAGCGGCGAGATGACGACGAGCGGCGTGGTCGGGTGGCCGTCGCGGACGGTGTCGAGGAAGCCGTGCACCGCGGGGGCGAACGCGCGCAGGTGGATCGCGTCGTGGTTCACCACGTTGATGCCGAGCTTGAGCGTGATGACGTCGGCGGGCTGGTCGCGGACGGCGCGGGCGACGAACGGGTCGAGCACCGCGTTGCCGGAGAACCCGAGGTTGACCAGGTCGAGCCCGGCCGCGCGCGCGGCCACCATCGGCCAGGCACCGAGGGCGGATGCGGCACCGGCGCCGTGGCTGATCGACGAGCCGTGGTGCACCCAGCGCGGTTCTCGGACCGGCACGGGTGCGGACACGGGGGCGTCGGTGGTGAGCGCGACGAGCCGGGTGGTCTCCCCCGGCGGCAGCCAGATCTCGACGTCCCGCTCGACGGTGCCGTCGCCGCCGAGCGCGAGGTCCACGACGCCGGCGGGACCGGGCTTCGTGGCGGTCGTCCCGGTGAGGGGCTCGAGCAGGAAGACACCGGCCGCGGAGGCCACGGCCGACGGCTGCGGCACGACGACCCCGTCGACGAGCACGTCGTACGGCTGCGGTTCCGCCGGCGGTGCCGGGTCGACGGCGACGCGGAGCACCTGGACGTCGAGCCGCACCGAGCGCGCGGCGGTCCGCAGCCGCAACCGGACGCCGGACGGCTGCGCCTCGACCATCGCCATGAAGTCGTCGGGGAACTGCGGCCGCGTCCACGCGGGGAGACGGTGCGGGAGCCCGTCCTCCAGCCACGAGGCCCCGCGGATCTCCACTCGCGGATCCGGCAGGTCCAGACGCATCAGAAGACGTTCCCGGTCTCGCGGAACTCGCGCCAGACGTTCTCGAAGAAGTCGTCGTCCTCGGGGATCGGCCGGCGCGGGCGCCAGCGGAAGCTCATCCGGCCGGCGGGGTCGTCGCCGGACGGCTCCCAGGAGGTCTCCTGCACCTCGTCGTCCAGCGCGCCGCCGTCCAGCGTGAACCTGAAGACGTCGGGCAGCTCCGTGAGGCCGTGCGGGATCGCACCGGCCGGGTCGGTGTAGAGCACCGACCCGCGGGACCGGCCGCCGTGCCCGACGTAGTCGGCCATCGCGGACAGGTACACGTACGCGCTGGTGAGGATGTCGCGCACCAGGAACGTGCGGTTGATGGAGCGGCGCGACGAGGCGTCGGCGGAGACGGTCGCCTCGTACGACGCCAGCCACGCGTGCACCTGCTCCAGGGCCTCCTCGATCGACTGCGCCGAGCGCACCGGGCCCGCCTTGGCGCTCATGAGCACCTGCACCTCGTCGAGGAGGTCGCCGGTGTTGTCGGGGATGCCGGATGCGGCCCGCGCCGATGCCGCCGCGACCAGCGCGAGCGCGGCGTCCACCACGCGGGTTGCCGACGACTCGAAGGGACGCGGATCCCCGGTTCGTCGCGCCGCGATGAACTGCGCCGCCCTCGTCGCGCCCACCTGCCCGCTGTTCAGCGCCGCGCCACCGGGCCGGTAGACCCCGTGCGCTCCGCCGGCCTCGCCGACCGGGAAGAAGCCCTCGACGTTCGACTGCCACCAGGCGTCGACCACGAGCCCGCCGTTGTTGTGCTGGGCGCACACGTCCACCTCGAGCATCGTCGTCTCGAGGTCCACGTACGGGTTCTTGCCCAGGTAGAACTGGTACGCGGGCTCGTTCATGCGCCGCAGCCGCTCGATGGGCGTGCCGAACAGGACGCCCGCCCGATCGAGGTACTCGTACGCCTCGGGGCTCAGCGCGGAGGGGTCGAAGGACTCCTGGACCGGGTTGCGACGGAAGTCGAGGAACACCCGCCGCCCGCGAAGCACCGTCTCGCGGTAGACCAGCAGGTCGATCAGCGACGAGCCGTCGAGCGCCTTCCGGATGTCGAACGGCCACTGGTAGCCCTTGAGGAACACCAGCGACATGAGCTGCCCGTAGTCACCCAGGGCCTCGGTCAGGAACTCCCGCGGGTCCTCGCCAGAGGCGTCCGTCGAGATGAACGTCGGGATGACCTGCATGTACGTCCCCGACACGTTCCAGCGCGGGTGCGTCGAGGCCAGCCCGAACTGCCACTCGGTGAGGTTCTTGCCGTGCACGCCGGCGCGGTAGGCCGCCCCGGACGCCCCCCACTGCCCGTGGGGGAACACGCGCGTCGCGTACATCCCGGCCGGACCGCCGGTCGCGTAGACGAGGTTGGTGCAGCGGAACAGCAGGAACGGGGACTCGGCGCCGTCGTGCGGCACGTCGGTGCGCAGGACCAGCAGCCCCGCGACCGCGCCGTCCTCGACGATCACGTCGACCACGCGGCACTCGTCGTAGATCGTCGTGCCGTTGCGGTGGACCTTCTTCTCCAGCTGCTCGACCATCGACCGGCTGGTGTACGGGCCCACGGACGTGGCGCGACGACGAGGGTCGTGGTCGGTCTTGTAGCCGATGAACTCCCCGTACCGGTTCTGCGGGAACGGCACGCCCAGGTCGCACAGGCGCAGGAACCCGCGGGCGCTCAGGGCGGCCTCGGCCAGCGCGTTGTCGCCGTCCATCGCGCCGCCGGAGTAGAGCGTCTGGGCCATCTCCCGCACGGAGTCGCCGTCGCCGCCCGAGAGCGTCAGCTTGTAGTAGGTCTGCTTGTCGGAGCCCGCATTGCGCGACGAGCCGGCGTTGACCTTGTCGGCGACCATGACGACATCTGTCTGGCCGAGCTCCCACAGCCGGTCGGCGGCGCAGAACCCGGCGGAGCCGGTGCCGACGACCACGGTGTTCACGGTGACGACGGGGACACCCTGCAGGAACGTCATCAGAGCACCGGGATGTGCATGCCACCGTCGACGTGGAAGACCTCGCCGGTGGAGTACGGGGTCTGACCGGAGGCCAGGATCGACACCGCGCCGGCGACGTCGGACGGTCGGCCCCACCGGTTGATGGGCGCGAGCCCGTCGGCGATGAGCGCGTCGTACTTCTCGGTCACGCCCGCGGTCATGTCGGTCGCGATGACGCCCGGGCGGACCTCGTAGACGACGATCCCCTCGGGGGCCAGGCGGACCGCGAACAGCTGGGTGGCCATGGCGACCCCGGCCTTGGAGACGCAGTACTCGCCGCGGTTGGTGGAGACGGCGGTGGCGGAGATGGAGGAGACGTTGATGACCGTGGCCCGCGGGAGGGTGTCACTGCCCAGGGAGATCACGCGGTTGGCGAAGGTCTGCGTGAGGAAGTACGGCCCGCGCAGGTTGATGCCGAGCACGCGGTCGAAGCTCTCGGCTCCGGCCTCGAGCAGGTCGGCCCGCACGCTCGGCGCGACCCCGGCGTTGTTCACCAGCAGGTCGAGGCGACCCCAGGCCTGGACGGCGTCGTCGACGAACCGGGCGTGGTCGTCGAGGTCGGCCACCGAGCCGCGCACGTAGCGGACCCGGCCGGGGGCGTCGAGCGACTCCAGCAGCTCGGTCGGCTCCTCGCGGGTGGCCAGGATCGACACCGCGAACCCGTCGGCGAGCAGCCGCTGCGTGATGCCGAGGCCGATCCCTCGATTACCCCCGGTGACCAGTGCGACTGCGGGCATCGTTGCCTACTTCCGTGTGCGGGACGCGCGTTCTGGACTCGATCGTGCCATGCGCACGGCGTTGAGGGCAAGCGCTTTCCGGCGCTCGCCCCCCGTGCGAGGATCAGGCCCGTGATCTCCCGACGCCCGCCGGTGGCCTGATGGGTGCCGTCGTCACCGCGCTCGGCACCATGGGGGTCGTCGTCGCGCTCGGCTGGCTGCTCGCCCGGCGCCAGGTGCTCGGGGAGCGTGCGGCCTCCGTGCTCGCCCGCGTGGTGTTCACCGTCGCGACGCCCGCGCTGCTGGTCACCACGGTCGCGCACGCCGACCTGCACCTGCTGCTCTCGCGGACGGCGGTCGTCACCTGGACGTCCACGGCGGTGATCGCCCTCGTCGCGATCCTCGTCCTGCGGCTCGCTTGGCGCCGGCCGGCCGCGGACGTCACGGTCGGCACGTTGGCCTCCTCGTACGTGAACGCCGGCAACATCGGGCTGCCGCTGGCGGTGTACCTGCTCGACGACGCGGTCGCGGTGGTCCCGACGCTCCTGTTCCAGCTGCTGGTCCTCGCGCCGGTCGCGTTCGCGGTGCTCGACGCGCGATCGGGACCGTTGCAGGGGCGGGCCGTCGTGCGCCGCACCCTGAGCAACCCGATCATCGTCGGCACGCTCGTCGGCCTGGTCCTGGCCGCGCTGCCGTGGGACCTGCCCGAGGTCGTCTACGAGCCGTTCCGCCTGATCGGTGCCGCCGCGGCGCCGCTCGCGCTGCTGACCTTCGGCATGTCGCTCGCCGTCCCCCGCACCGTGGACTCGGCGGCCCCCCGCCGGGACCTCGCGCTCGCCGTCGGCCTGCGCACGGTGGCGCACCCGCTGCTCGCGTGGGGGCTAGGCACCGCGCTCGGCCTGCCCGCGCACGCGCTGCTCGCGGTCGTCGCGATGGCGGCGCTGCCGACCGCGCAGAACGTCCTCGTCTACGCGATGCAGTACCGGCACGGCGAGGCGCTCGCGCGCGACGCCGGGCTGATCACCACGATCCTGTGCGTGCCCGTGCTGCTGGTCGTCGCGGGCACGCTCGGCTGACCGTCAGGGCAGGCGCGCGCCCTCGGGGATCTCGATGCGGTCGTAGGCCAGCACGTTCGGCACGCCGCCCGACAGGGTCGCGTGGTGGAGCACCTCGGCGTTCTCCTCGACCGCGACGGCCACCTTGAACGCGAGCTTGAGCGAGACGCCCACCGCGAGCAGGCCGTGGTTGGCCCAGACGACCGCGTTGACGGCGTCGCCCATCAGCTCGGCGCTGCGCCGGCCGAAGTCGGCGTTGGTGGAGAACTCGAACGGCATGACCGGGATGGTGCCCTTGGCGTACAGGACCATGTTGAGCAGGACCGGGTCGATCTGCTTGCCCAGGACGCCGAGGACGTTCACGAACGTCGACTCGGTGTGCACGATCGCGCGGGCGTCGGGGCGGCGGCGGTAGTGGGCCAGGTGCACCGGCAGCTCGGTGGACGGGAGCAGGTCGCCCTCGAGCACCGTGCCGTCCATGGCGACGACGAGCATGTCCTCGGGCCGCAGCACGTCGTAGCGCACGTCGGACGGGGTGATGACGATCGCCTCGGTGCCGTCGTCGGCGGTGATCCGCACGCTGATGTTGCCCTGCGTGTTGAAGTTCAGTCCGCAGCGGACAGACTCGCGGCAGTAGTAGAGGATCTCCTCTCGCAGCTGCACGCTCGCGAGCGAACGGACTGACGTGTCGATGCTCATGACACCCTCTCCACTGATCGATTGAATCCTTTCATCAGGATTCCGTGACCGACCCTCCGCGGCGAGGGACCTTGGTCCCCGCGTGCCGACGAACGCGCACTGGACGATGGCGGATGTCGGCGCGCGGGCTCGTCCGCAGCGGTCCCGCGCGCCGACACTGGCACTCCCCGCATCACCAGTCTGGACGGTCGGCGGAGGCGGGTGTCAGATGGAGCAGTGGCCAACGTCCTGTTCACCTCGTGCCCCGCGTACGGACACGCCCTGCCGATGCTGCCCATGATCCGTGCGGCGGAGCGCGCCGGCCACGACGTGCGGGTCGCCACGGGCCCGGACCTGGCGCGCGTCCTGGCCAGTCGCGGACTGGACGTCCACGCCGTAGGGCCCAGCTGGGACGCGGCGTGGTCCGCGCACGAAGCCGCGTGGGCGAACCCGGACGCGCCGGAGGAGCGGAAGATGATGGACGGCGTCGTCGCGCTGTTCGGCACTCCCGCGCTCCACCGCCTCGACGACCTGGTCGCGATGACCTCGACGTGGCGCCCCGACCTCGTCGTCCACGAGGTCCTGGAGGAAGCCGGATCGCTGTTGGCCCACCAGCTTGGGGTCCCCGGCGTCGTTCACGGCATCGGCCCGATGTTCCCGTTCTACGCCCCGCTCATCGACGCCGCCGGCGCGGTCATCGGCGAGCCCCAGCTCTGGGCGCAGGCCTCCACCGAGCACGCGCTGGACCTCTGCCCACCCTCGTTGCAGCCGTCAGGCCCGTCACCCTGGTCCGACACCACCCCGCTGCGGCCGAGTGCCGGCGAACGCCAACCGCTGCCGCCCGCCCTGGCCGAGGTGCTCGCCACCGACCAGCCCGTCGCCTACTTCACCCTGGGCACCGTCAAGAACGACGACGCCTCTGACTTCAGGATCGGGCTGCAGGCCCTGTCCGAGTACGACGGTCTGGTGGTGGCCACCACAGGACGCCAGCTCGATCGCGACGCCCTGGGACCGATACCCACGAACGCGATGGTCGCCGAGTTCGTGCCTCAAGCCTCCCTGCTCGATCGGGTCGACCTGCTGGTCTCCCACTGCGGGTCGGGCACGATGCTCGGCGGGCTCGAGCACGGCGTGCCCCAGGTCGCCCTCCCGCGCGGGACCGACCAGCCGGAGAACGCCGCGCTGCTGGAGCGTGCGGGCGCCGGGACCGTCGTCGCCCCGGACGAGTACGCGGTGGAGTCGATCGCGGCGGCCGTCGCGGCCGTCACCCACGACACGGCGTTCCGGGCGGCGGCCGAGCGGGTCCGCGACGAGATCGCCGCCATGCCCGACGCCGACGCCGTGTGCGCCGCTCTCAACCTCTGAGGCCGGGTCGCGCGACTACGGACCGTCGACCCTGCCCTCGGCCGCAGCCCACTGGCGGTCGCTCGGACCCCCGGTGGCGCCCGGCTCGTAGCGCCGCAGATCCAGCCCCCGGGCGCCCACCGCCCGCAGGTCCGCGAGGCTCCCGGACAGCACGCCCGCGGCCCGCGCCTGCACCAGGACGTTGCCCAGCGCGGCGCCCTCGACCGGGCCCGCGACCACCGGCAGCCCGGTCGCGTCGGCGGTGAGCTGGCAGAGCAGCTCGTTGCGGACTCCCCCGCCGACCACGTGCACCACGTCGACGGACCGCCCCGACAGGTCGGCCGCCTGCCGGACCGCCCGCCGGTACGCCAGCGCGAGCGAGTCGAGGATGCAGCGCACGGTCTCGGCCTGGGACTGCGGGGGCGTCTGACCCGTCCGGGCGGCCTCGGCCGCGATGCGGGAGGGCATGTCGCCGGGCGGCAGGAACGCGGGTCCGTCGAGGTCGACCACCGTGGTCAGCGCCGGGACGCGGGCGGCGGCCGCGAGCAGGTCCGGGAGGTCGGCGGGCAGACCGGCGTCGTTCCACGTGCGGATCGACTCCTGGAGCACCCACAGGCCCATGACGTTGCGCAGGTACCGGACCGTGCCGTCGACGCCGGCCTCGTTGGTGAAGTTCGCCGCGCGGCTCTGCTCGGTGAGCACCGGACGGTCCAGCTCCAGGCCGACCAGCGACCAGGTGCCGCAGGAGATGTACGCGAAGTCCGTGCCGGTCGCGGGGACGGCGACGACGGCCGACGCGGTGTCGTGCGAGCCCACCGTCCAGACCGGGACCTCCCCGAGCAGCGTCGTGTGTCCCAGCAGCTCACCGGCGTCGCGCAGCGGGGGCAGCAGGCCCTCCGAGATGCCGAGGGCAGCCGCCACGTCGAGGGCCCACTCCCGGGTGGTCGCATCGAGCAGGCCGGTGGTCGACGCGTTGGTCACCTCGGCCGCCCGCACGCCGGTCAGCCAGTACCCGAGCAGGTCCGGGATCAGCAGCAGCCCGCGGGCCGACGCCAGCGCAGCCGTGCCCTGCGCGGCGACCAGCTGGAACACGGTGTTGAACGGCTGCACCTGAAGGCCCGTGCGGGCGTAGAGGTCGGGTGCGGGGATCGTCGCGAAGACCTTGTCCGGCACCCCGTCGGTCCGCGCGTCCCGGTAGTGGAACGGGTTCCCGAGCAGCTCGCCGTCGGCGTCGAGCAGCCCGTAGTCGACCGCCCACGAGTCGATGCCGACGCCGTCCAGCGCCCCGACCTCACGCGTGGCCGCGCGCAGCCCGTCGAGGATCCCCCGGTACAGGCCGAGCACGTCCCAGTGCAGCGCGCCGCCCACCCGGACCGGCCCGTTGGGGAACCGGTTGACCTCGTGCAGGTCGACGTGGGCGTCGCCTCCACCCTCGATGGTCCCGACGATCACCCGTCCCGACGAGGCTCCGAGGTCGACGGCGGCGAACGCGCTCATCGCCGGCCCCACCCGACCGGGTGCGTCATCGCAGGAAGGCTGCGGCGACGCCGGAGTCGACCGGGATGTGCAGGCCGGTGGTCTGCACGAGGTCGGGGCCGGTCAGGGCGAACACCGCCGCGGCCACGTGCTCGGGCAGGACCTCGCGCTTGAGCAGGGTGCGCTGGGCGTAGTACGCACCCAGCTCGGACTCGGGCACGCCGTAGGTGGCGGCGCGCTGGGCGCCCCAGCCGCCGGCGAAGATGCCCGAGCCGCGCACGACGCCGTCGGGGTTGACCCCGTTGACCCGGATCCCGTGCGCGCCCAGCTCGGCGGCCAGGAGGCGCACCTGGTGGGCCTGGTCGGCCTTGGTCGCCGAGTAGGCGATGTTGTTCGGACCGGCGAACAGGGAGTTCTTCGACGCGATGTACACGATGTCGCCGCCCATGTCCTGGGCGATCATCGCCCGGGCCGCCTCGCGGGCGACCAGGAACGACCCGCGGGCCATCACGTCGTGCTGCAGGTCCCAGTCGCGCGCGGTGGTCTCCAGCAGCGGCTTGGAGATCGACAGCCCGGCGTTGTTCACCACCAGGTCGATCCCGCCGAACGCGAGCACCGTCTCGGCGATCAGCCGGGCGATGTCCTCCTCGGAGGTCACGTCCGCCTTGACCGCGATCGCCACGTCCGGACCGCCCAGGCTGTCGGCAACCTCCTGAGCGCCTTCGAGGTTGAGGTCCGCGATCACCACGCACGCGCCCTCGGCGGCGAGGCGCTCGGCGATCGCCCGGCCGATGCCCGACCCGGCCCCGGTGACCAGGGCGACCCGGGTGGCCAGCGGCTTGGGCTTGGGCATGCGCGAGAGCTTGGCCTCCTCCAGCGCCCAGTACTCGATGCGGAACTTCTCCGCCTCGTCGATCGGCACGTACGTGCTGATCGCCTCGGCGCCGCGCATCACGTTGATCGCGTTGACGTAGAACTCCCCCGCGACACGGGCGGTCTGCTTGTCCTTGCCGAACGAGAACATCCCCACGCCCGGGACCAGAACGATCGCCGGGTCGGCACCACGGATCGGCGGGCTGTCCGGGGTGGCGTTGCGGTCGTAGTAGCCCTGGTAGTCGGCGCGGTACAGCGCGTGCAGCTCCTTGAGCCGGCCCACGACCTCCTCGAGCGGCGCGTCGGCGGGCAGGTCCACCACCAGAGGCTTGACCTTCGTGCGCAGGAAGTGGTCCGGGCACGACGTGCCCAGCTCCGCCAGGCGGCCCAGCTCCGCGCGGGACACGAAGTCCAGCACCACGTCCGAGTCGGTGTAGTGGCCGACCTGCGGCTTGTCCGTCGAGGCCAGCCCGCGGATCACCGGCGCGAGCGCGGCCGCGCGGGCGCGACGCTCGTCGTCGGGAAGCGGGCTCTGCACCACGTCACCGAACGGGTGCGGACCTGTGTGGGACGCGATGAACTCCTCGGCGGTCCGGACGATCTGCAGCGACCGCTCCTCCGCCTCGGCCGAGGTAGAACCCCAGGCCGTGATGCCGTGCCCGCCCAGGATGCAGCCGATGGCCTGCGGGTTCGCGCCCTTGATCGCGGCGATGTCCAGCCCCAGCTGGAACCCGGGCCGACGCCACGGCACCCACACCACCGAGTCCCCGAACACCTCACGCGTCAGCGCCTCACCGTCCGCGGCCGTCGCGAACGCGATCCCCGAGTCCGGGTGCAGGTGGTCCACGTGCGCAGCGTCGACCAGCGCGTGCATCGCCGTGTCGATCGACGGCGCCGCCCCGCCCTTGCCGTGCAGGCAGTAGTCGAACGCGGCGACCATCTCGTCCTCACGCTCCACGCCCGGGTAGACGTCGACCAGCGCGCGCAGGCGGTCCAGGCGCAGCACCGCGAGGTTCTTCTGCGTCAACGTGCCCAGATCACCCCCGGACCCCTTCACCCACAGCAGCTCCACGTCCTCACCCGTCACCGGGTCGGTCGCGGTGCCCTTGGCCGAGGTGTTCCCACCCGCGTAGTTCGTCGTGCGCGGATCCGCACCCAACCGGTTCGACCGTGCGACCAGCTCCTGCGCCACCGTGCTCATGCTCCCCACCCCGCCTGGGTGCCGCCGACTCGCTCGGCGACGATCGTCTCCGCGTAGCCCGAGGCCTTGTACGCCCGGATCGGGTCGGGGTCGAGCCCCTGCGACTCCCGCAGCTCGGCCAGGAGCGGCCGCACGTCGGTGTTGTACGCGTCCATGACCAGGCCGTTGGCGCCGAGCACGTCACCGGCCGTCTGCGCCTCGAGCAGGGCGTCGGCGTCGACCAGCAGCGCCTTGGCGGTGGCCTCCTGCACGTTCATGACCGAGCGGATCTGCCCCGGGATCTTCGGCTCGATGTTGTGGCACTGGTCGAGCATGAAGTTCACGCCCGAGTCCGGCGCCAGGGCCCCCGACTGCACGATCTCGTGCATGATCCGGAACAGCTGGAACGGGTCCGCCGAGCCGACCATGAGGTCGTCGTCGGCGTAGAACCGGGAGTTGAAGTCGAACGCGCCCAGGCGTCCGGCGCGCAGCAGCTGCGCGACGATGAACTCGATGTTGGTGCCCGGCGCGTGGTGCCCGGTGTCCAGCACGACGAACGCGCGGTCACCCAGCGCGAGGCAGTGCAGCAGGGACGTGCCCCAGTCGGGGATGTCCATCGAGTAGAACGCGGGCTCGAAGAACTTGTACTCGAGGATCAGCCGGTGGTTCGGATCCAGGGCCGCGTAGATCTCGGCCAGCGAGTCGGCGAGCCGGTCCTGGCGGGCGCGCAGCGAGTCCTGGCCGGGGTAGTTCAGGCCGTCGGGCAGCCAGATCTTCAGGTCCGTCGACCCCGTGGCGCGCATGACGTCGACGCACTGGAGGTGGTGCGCGATCGCCTTCTTGCGCACGTCCGCCGACGGGTGCGTCAGCGAGCCAAGCATGTAGTCGTCGTCCTGGAACAGGTTCGAGTTGATCGCCCCGATGGACACCCCGAGCCCGGCGGCGTGCGCGGCCAGGGCGTCGTAGTCGTCGACCAGGTCCCACGGGATGTGCAGGCTCACCCGCGGTGCGACGCCCGTGTAGCGGTGCACCTGTGCGGCGTCGGCGATCTTCTCGTACGGGTCGCGGGGGACGCCCTGCTGCGCGAACACCTTGAACCGGGTGCCCGAGTTCCCGAACGCCCACGAGGGGAGCTCGATGGTCTGCTGCGCCAGCTGGTCGAAGATGGTCATGCGCGGAGCTCCTGTGGGTGGGTGGGGAGGCCGGCTGCGCTCAGCTGGTCCTCCAGGTGGAACACCTCGTCGAGGACGTGGAAGCCCTCGTCGGGGCTGCCGTCGGCGACGAAGAACTCGCTCATCTCGGCCTGCCAGCGCGGGTTGACCGCCGTGCGGGTCATGGCGTCCTGGGCGGCGGCGTAGTCGTCGGTCTCGAGGTAGCCGACGAGCAGCCCGTCCGGGGCGAGGAACAGCGAGTAGTCACGCCAGCCGGTGTCGCGCAGCGCCTCGAGCATCTCGGGCCACACGGCGGCGTGCCGGGACCGGTACTCGTCCAGCCGGTCCGGCCGGACGCGGGAGATGAAGCACACACGGGTCATGCGGCTGCCTTTCGTCGCATCGCCTTTGAAACGATTCACGCACTCTATGTAAGCGTTTACCAGTGTGTCAAGAGACCGGGCGTGCGCGCACGCCCGGTCTCCGACATCTCAGAAGTCGAAGTCGCCGATGTTGTCCGCGTCGAACACGTACGGGTCTCCGAGCAGCACGGTCGCGTCAGCATCCACGGTGTAGTCGCCGAGCTTGCCGGCCTCGAACGTGTCCCCCTCGGCGCCCGTGATCGTGCCGTCGACCATGGCGGCCGCCGCGTACGCGGCCAGGTAGCCCAGGTCCTCCGGGTTCCAGAGCGCGAACGCCGTGACCGTGCCGTCCTCCACGTAGTCGCGCATGTCGTTCGGGGTGCCCAGGCCGGTGAGCGCGACCTTGCCCTTGAACGTCGACGTCGACAGGTACCGGGCCGCGGCGGCGATGCCGACGGTGGTCGGCGAGATGATGCCCTTGAGCTCCGGGTACGACTGGAGCAGCGCGGCGGTCTTGTCGAACGACGTCTGGTCGTCGTCGTCGCCGTACACCGTGTCCACCAGCTCGATGTTCGGGTGGTTGGCCGCCAGGTCCTCCTTCATCATCTCGATCCACGCGTTCTGGTTGGTGGCGTTGGCCGTCGCGGACAGGATGGCGATCTGGCCGGCGTCGCCGATCTGCTCCGCGATCAGGTCGATCTGCACCTTGGCGATGCCCTCGGCCGTGGCCTGGTTGATGAACAGGTCGCGGCACTCGGCGTCGACGTCCGAGTCGAACGTGACGATCTTGATGTCCGCCTCGCGGGCCGAGTCGAGCGAGCTGCACAGCGCCGACGTGTCGTTGGCGGAGAGCACGATCGCGCTCACGCCCTGCTGCGTGAGCGTGTTGATGAAGCTCACCTGGCCGTCGGCGGTGGGCTCCGTCGGGCCGACCTCCTTGAACGTGCCGCCCAGCTCCTCGACGGCCGCGGCGCCGCCCTTGCTGGAGGTGTCGAAGTACGGGTTGCCGAGGTTCTTGGGCAGGAACGTGATCGAGAGGTCGCCCCCGTCGTCTCCCCCGGCGGCGTCGGAGGTGCCGGAGTCGTCCGGGGAGCCGGACGTGCAGGCGGCGAGGGCGAGGACCAGGGCCGTGGCGGCGGTGGCCGTACGGAGGGAACGACGCGAGAACCACGTCATCGTGGGGCTCCTTTCGAGGCGGTGCACGGGTGTCAGTCGACGGCGCCGACCGACGAGCGGGTGCCCGGGCGGCGGGTGGCCCCCCGGGCGCGGGCGACGAGGCCGGGACCGACCACGGTCGCGATGAGCAGGACGCCCGTGACGACGTTGATCACGTCGGACGACACGTCCGCGAGGCGCAGGGCGCTGCGCAGCGCCCCGATGAGCAGGACCCCGGCGATCACGCCGGGCAGAGCGCCGCGGCCGCCGAAGATGGAGACGCCGCCGACCAGCACGGCCGCCACGACCGACAGCTCCAGGCCGACCGCGTTGTCGCCGCGGGCCGAGCCGTAGCGCAGCGTCCAGTACACGCCCGCCAGCGCGGACATCACGCCGCTGGCGACGAACAGCCAGAACGTCAGGCGGTTCACGCGGCCCCCGGCGAACCGGGCAGCCTCGGCGTTCAGCCCCGCGGCGTAGACGAGGCGGCCGGTCGCGGTGGCGTGCAGCACGACGCCGAACCCCAGCGCGGCGACGACGAACACGGCCATGACGACGGGGATGCCGGTGCCGGCGAACCGCGCGCTGACCAGGTCCTGTGCGCCCGAGGGGAAGCCCGTCACGGCCCGGGTGCCCAGGATGCCGACCGCGAGCCCGCGGAACAGGGCGAGCGTGCCGATGGTGACCGCCAGCGACGGCAGCCCGACCACCGTGACCAGGAACCCGTTGAGCGCCCCGCCGAGCGCCCCGACCACCAGCGCAGCCAGCGCGGCCGCGCCCAGCGACCAGCCCTGCTCGTACAGCGCCCCGACCAGGACGCTGCTCAGCCCCAGCATGCTGGCCACCGACAGGTCGATCTGCGCCGCGATGATGATGAGGGTCATCGGCAGGGCGATGAGCAGGATCGGGAACACGTCGAGGAACAGGAAGTACCAGGTGGTCGACGTCGAGAAGTTGTCGACCGAGAAGGACGCGACGAGCACGACGACGAGGAAGAGTCCGATGATCGCGGCGTCGCGACCCAGCAGGAGCTTGCGCAGGCGGGCCTGCGTCGTGGGTGCGGCCGGGACGGTCCGGACCTGGTCGACGGTCATGACGCGATCACCCGCTCGGGAGGCAAGGGTCTGACGATCTCCGCGACGCCGGTGGACCGCAGCCGTCTCGCGGTGCGCAGGGCCAGCACCCGGTCGAGGACGATCGCACCGATGATCAGCACGCCGACCACGGCCTGCTGCCAGAAGTCGGGGATGCCGAGGATGGGCAGCGCCCGGTCGATCGTCGCCAGCAGGATCGCGCCCAGGGCCGCCCCTGCGACCGTGCCGCTGCCGCCGAAGATGGCCACGCCGCCGATCACCGCGGCGGCCACCGCTTGCAGCTCGAGACCCGTGCCGGCGTTGGACGCGATCGTCGCGTAGCGGGCGGCGAACAGGACGCCGGCGAGGCCGGCGAGGGTGCCGGACAGGACGAACGCGAAGAACACGCGACGGCCGACGGACAGCCCGCTGAGCAGGGCCGCGTCGGGCTCGGAGCCGATCGCGTAGAACTCCCGGCCGGACCGCGCGTAGCCGAGGTACACGCCGACGCCGACGACCACCAGCAGCGCGACGATCGCCAGCACCGGGATGCCGCCCCAGCGGGCGGTGCCCAGCGCCAGGAAGCTGCGCGGCATGTCCCCGGCGTTGATCCGGTCGCTGCCCGCCCAGATCACGGTGATGCCGCGGAAGGCGTAGAGGGTGCCCAGCGTGATGACCAGCGACGGCACCCGCGCGCTGGTGACCAGCACGCCGTTGACCGCCCCGAGCACCGCGCCGAGGCCGATCCCCAGCACGATGACCACCGGGACGGGCAGCCCGGCGACGAACATCGACCCCGTCGCGAACGCCACCAGCCCGAGCGTGCTGCTCACCGACAGGTCGACGTTCCGCGTGATGATCACCGCGGCCTGCCCGACCGCCAGCAGGACCAGCAGCGACGGCGCCAGCAGCAGGTCGCGGAAGCCGTCGGTGCTCAGCAGGAAGCTGTCGTTCTTGGCGGTCGCGACGACGATCACCAGCACGAGCGCGAGCGCGATGCTGGTCTCGCGACGACGGAGCAGGCGCCCGATCATGCGACCACCCCCGATGAACCGGTCGCCGCGGCCATCACGGTCTCCGCGTCGGCGTCGGCGCGGTCGAGCACCGCGGTCACCCGGCCCTCGTGCATCACCAGCACCCGGTCGCTCATGCCCAGCACCTCGGGCAGCTCCGAGCTGATCATCACGACCGCGACGCCCTCGTCGGCCAGCCGGTCCAAGAGCCGGTGCACCTCTGCCTTGGTGCCGACGTCGATGCCGCGGGTGGGCTCGTCGATGATGAGCACGCGCGGCCTGGTGGACAGCCACTTGGCCAGCACGACCTTCTGCTGGTTGCCGCCGGACAGGGTCCCCGCGACCGTGTCCAGGTCCCGCGCCTTGACCTGGAGGATCGCCGCCCACTCGTGCGCGACGCCGTACTCGGCCGAGCTGGTGAGGATGCCACCGCGGGACAGCCGTCGTCGCAGGGTCAGCGCGATGTTCCGCGCCACCGAGAGGTCGGTGTGCAGCCCCTGCTTCCGGCGGTCCTCCGGCACGAGCGCGAGGCCCCGGCGCATGGCGGCCTCGGGGTCACCGGCGTGCAGGACCCGCCCGTCGATCCGCACGCTCCCCGAGTCGTAGGGGTCGATGCCGAACACCGCCCGGACCACCTCGCTGCGGCCCGAGCCGACCAGTCCGGCGATCCCGAGGATCTCGCCCGCGCGTACGTGCAGGTCGATGCCGTCGAACGTGCCGGCGCGCGTGAGCCCCTCGACCTCGAGCACCACGTCGCCGGGCGTCCGGTCGGTGTGCGGGAACATCGTGTCGACGGACCGCCCGACCATCTGCTTGACGATCGTGCCCACGTCCGTGGCGGCGGTGTCCTGCGTGCTCACGTGCTCGCCGTCGCGCATCACCGTGATCCGGTCGCAGAGCGCGAAGATCTCGTCGAACCGGTGCGAGATGAACACCACCGCGGCGCCCCGGTCCCGCAGCTGGCGGGCCACCGCGAACAGCCGGTCCACCTCGACCCCGGACAGGGCGGCCGTCGGCTCGTCCATCACCAGCAGCTTGGCGTCCAGGCTCACGGCCTTGACGATCTCCACCAGCTGCTGGTCCGCGATCGACAGCCCGAGGGCCGGCCGGTCGGGGTCGATCTCGACGCCGAGCGTGGCCAGCAGCTCCCGGGTCCGGTCGCGCATCGCCCTGCGGGACACCAGACCGCCCCGGCCGGTGAGCAGGCGGCCCATGAACACGTTCTCCGCCACGGACAGGTCCGGGAAGAGGGTCGGCTCCTGGTAGATCACCGCGATGCCGGCGTCGCGGGCGTCGGCCGGGGTGCGCGGCTCGAACGGCTGCCGGTCGAGGATCATCTCGCCGGCGGTCGGCTGGTAGACGCCCGCCAGGAGCTTGACCAGCGTCGACTTGCCGGCGCCGTTCTCCCCGACGAGAGCATGGATCTCGCCGGGGCGGACCTCGAGCTCCGCGCGGGCGAGGGCGATCACCGGGCCGAAGTGCTTGACGAGCCCGTGGACGACGAGCGTGGGGTGCGATTCGGGCACGGCCTCTCCCTTGAGGTCTGTGAATCGATTCACTACGCTGCACGGTACGCGTCCGGCTTCCAGCCCACAAGAGTCGTGACGGCATCGTGATGCAGCGAGGCACCACGACGACCCCGGCGGGGGCAACTAGCATCGGGCCGCACACTCGGTGCGCCAGGGAGGGACGGTCGATGTCGACGACGACACGGGGACGCGCGGAGCGGCGCCCGTCCATCACGGACGTCGCCAAACGGGCAGGAGTCTCGGTCGGCACGGTGTCCAACGTGCTCAACCGCCCCGACCAGGTCAGCGACGCCACGCGCGACCGCGTCCTGGTGGCCATCGAGGAGCTCCAGTTCGTCCGCAACGCCTCGGCGCGGCAGCTGCGTGCCGGGACGATCCAGACGGTCGGCGCCATCGTGCTCGACATCGCGAACCCGTTCTTCACGGAGGTCGCGCGCGGGGTCGAGGACCGGCTGGCCGCCGACGAGTACACCCTCATGCTCAGCTCGTCCGACGAGGACCCCGAGCGCGAGGCCCGGTACCTGCGGCTGTTCGAGGAGCATGGCGTGCAGGGCGTCATGGTCACCCCGTCGGCGGGCTCGCTGGACACCCTGCTGGCCCTGCGCGACCGCGGGATCGACGTCGTCCTGCTCGACACCACGTCCCCGGTCGACGACATCTCGTCGGTCGCGGTCGACGACGTCCGGGGCGGCGCGCTCGCGATCGAGCACCTGGTCAGCCTCGGGCACACCCGGATCGCGTTCATCAACGGTCCGCTCACCATCAAGCAGTGCCAGGACCGCCGGGAAGGCGTGCTCTCCGCGCTGGCGGACGCCGGCCTGGAGCCCGCCGAGGCGCTCGTCGAGATCACGATCGGGTCGCTGAACGCCGACGGCGGCGAGGCCGGCATCAACGAGCTGTTCGCGCTGCCCGGCGACCGCCCGACCGCGCTGTTCTGCGTCAACGACCTCACCGCACTGGGCGCCCTGCGCGCGCTCCGGGCCCACGGCGTGGCCATCCCCGGCGAGATGGCGGTGGTCGGCTACGACGACGTCGTCTTCGCGTCGATGCTCACCGTGCCCCTGACGTCCGTCCGGCAGCCGACCCACCAGCTGGGCTGGACCGCCGCGGACCTGCTCCTGCGGCAGCGGTCGGAGGGCGCGTCGTTCCTGCACCAGCGCGTCCAGTTCCAGCCGGAGCTGGTCGTCCGCGGCTCGTCGGACCCGTCGGCCTGACGGCGGCCTCCCGCTCGCCGCGCCGAGATCGGCAGTCTCCGCCGAGATCGTGAGTTGCAGCTGCCGACTTCGACGCAAAGTCACGATCTCGACCGACGGCCGGCGACGACGCAGCCGGCGGGTGATGGACGGATCGGCAGGCAAGCGCTTACCGTGGCAGCCTCACCACGCAAAGGAGCTGACGTGACGGAGTCGTCGCAGGGCCGGATGAAGGTCGCCATCGTCGGGACGGGGGCGATCGCGCACGCGCACGCCACGGTGCTCGCCGCCGACCCGCTGGCGTCGGTCGTCGCCGTCGCCGACCCCAGCCCCGCCGTCCGGGACGCGTTCGCCGACAAGTTCGAGGTGCCCGGCCGGTACGACAGCCTCGACGACCTGCTCGCGGCCGAGTCGGTCGACGTCGTGCACCTGTGCACCCCGCCCGGCCTGCACAAGGACCAGGCGATCGCCGCCCTGCGCGCCGGGGCCCACGTGGTCTGCGAGAAGCCGCCGGTCCTGTCGCTGGCGGACCTGGACGCGGTGCTCGAGGTCGCCCGGGAGGTCGGTCGCGAGTACGCGGTGGTGTTCCAGCAGCGCACCGGGACGGCCGTCGGTCACGTGCAGAAGCTGCTGGCGGACGGCACGCTCGGGCGCCCGCTCGTCGGCGTCTGCCACACGCTCTGGTACCGCAAGCAGGAGGACTACTACGCGGTGCCGTGGCGCGGGAAGTGGGCGACGGAGGGCGGCGGGCCGCTGCTCGGGCTGGGCATCCACCAGCTCGACCTGCTCGGGTTCCTGCTCGGCGAGTGGGCCGAGGTCGACGCCCGCGCCTTCCGCCTGGACCGGGACCTGGAGACCGAGGACACGTCGACGGCGGTGATCCGCTTCGCCAACGACGCGATCGTGTCGGTGCTGACCACCGCGCTCGCCCCCCGGCAGACCAGCTACGTGCGGGTCGACACGACGCTCGGCACGGTCGAGGTCGAGCACCTGTACGGGCACGACGCCCGCGCGTGGCGGCTCACCCCCGCGCCTGATCGGACCGGCGGAGAGCCGTCGGAGGCTCCGTCGTCGTGGACCCTGCCCGCCGACGACGAGCCGTCCGGCCACACCCCGTTGCTCCGCGCGGTCTACGCGGCGCTGCGCGCGGGCGAGCCGCTGCCCCCCGTCGCCGCCGAGCCGCACCGCTCGCTCGAGCTGGTCACCGCGATCTACGCGTCGGCCTCCCTGGGCCGCCCGGTCACCAAGGCCGACCTGGCCCCCGGCAGCGAGCTCCGCAACGGCTTCCTGCACGGCATCGAAGATCTCCGCCCGACGCCGGCATGACCCACCACGTCCCCACGTCCGCACTCGAGGGGGTTCCGACCCGCACGAGTGCGGACGCAACCCACCCTTCTCTCGCAACGTCCGCACTCGAGGGGGTTCCTGCCCGCACGAGTGCGGACGTCCGCATCGCGCCCGATCCGCTGTTCAGCGACCCCCTCGGCGCGCCCACCGACCCGACCCTGGTCGAGGGGCCCGACGGGACCTGGTGGCTGTTCGCGACGCAGCGGCGGGTCGACGACGACGGCCCCGGCGTGACCTGGGTGCACGGGACGGACATCGCGGTCGCGACGAGTGACGACGGCGGGCTGACCTGGACGCACCGGGGGATCGTCGACGGACTGGACCCTGGTGAGGGCCGGAACACCCTCTGGGCGCCTGAGGTCGTGTTCGCCGAGGGCCGGTTCCACATGTTCGTCAGCTACATCACCGGCGTGCCGGACCGCTGGCCGGGCCACGAGCGGCACATCCTGCACCACGTGTCCGACGACCTGGTGACCTGGGAGTACTGCGGGGTCGTGCCGCTGAGCTCGGACTATGTCATCGACGCCTGCGTCGCACCGACCGAGACCGGCTACCGCATGTGGTTCAAGGACGAGGCGGCGGGCTCGACGACCTGGTGCGCAGACTCCGACGACCTGGAGACCTGGGGTCCGGCGCGGCCGGTCATCGAGGGCCGACCGCACGAGGGACCGAACGTGTTCACGCTCGGCGGGTGGCACTGGCTGATCGTCGACGAGTGGCGCGGGCAGGCCGTGTACCGGTCCGACGACCTGTCACGGTGGACCCCCGACGGCCACATCCTGGTCGAGCCGCGCGGCCACCACGCGGACGTCGTCACCACCGACGACGAGGCCTGGATCTTCTACTTCACGCACGACGTGTCGCCGTTCGAGGCGACCGGCGCGGGCGAGGACCCGGCGACGCGACGGGCTGTCGTCCGCGTGGCCACGGCCCGCGTGGTCGACGGGCACCTCGTGTGCGACCCCGACGAACCAGTTGTCCTAGACCTACGACGAGCGACGAGGACCCGATGATCCAGTACGGCGGCGACTACAACCCCGAGCAGTGGCCCCTGGCCACCCGCATCGAGGACGTGGAGCTCATGCAACAGGCCGGCGTCACGCTGGTCAGCGTCGGCATCTTCAGCTGGGCGCAGCTGGAGCCGCGCGAGGGTGAGTACGAGTTCGGGTGGCTGGACGACATCCTCGACCGGCTCGCCGCCGCGGGCATCAAGGTCGCGCTGGCCACCGCCACCGCGAGCCCTCCCCCGTGGCTCACACGCACGCACCCCGAGTTCCTGCCCGTGCTGGCGGACGGCACGGTGCTCTACCCGGGCGGTCGGCAGGCGTACCGGGTGTCGTCGCCGGCGTACCGCGAGTACGTCCTGCGCATGACGCGCACCATGGCCGAGCGCTACGGCACGCACCCGGCGCTGGCCCTGTGGCACGTGGACAACGAGCTCGGCTGCCACGTCCCGCACGACTTCTCCGACGACGCCGCGGCCGCGTTCCGGCGCTGGCTCGCCGACCGCTACGGCACGGTCGAGGCGCTCAACGCGGCCTGGGGAACGGCGTTCTGGTCGCAGCGGTACGACGACTTCGACGAGGTGCTGCCCCCGCGCAGCGCACCCACGTACCCGAACCCCACGCAGCAGCTGGACTTCGCCCGGTTCAGCTCCGACGAGCTGCTCGTGCACTACCGCGCGCTCCGGGACGTGCTGCGCGAGGTCACCCCGGACGTGCCGACGACCACCAACCTCATGCTCTCCACGGGCACCAAGTGGATGGACTACTTCTCCTGGGCGGACGACCTCGACGTCATCGCCAACGACCACTACACGCGCGCCCACGACCCGGAGGCGCACGTCGAGCTGGCGTTCAGCGCCGACCTCACGCGCGGGGTCGCCGGCGGTGACCCCTGGATGCTCATGGAGCACTCGACCAGCGCGGTGAACTGGCAGCCGCGCAACCGCGCCAAGCGACCGGGCGAGATGCTCCGGCACTCGTTGGCGCACGTGGCCCGCGGCGCCGACGCGGTGATGTTCTTCCAGTGGCGCCAGTCCGCCGCGGGGGCGGAGAAGTTCCACTCGGCGATGCTCCCGCACGCGGGCACCGACTCCGACGTGTGGCGGAACACGGTGGCGCTCGGCGACGCGCTGAAGGCACTGAGCGAGATCGAAGGGTCCCGCGTCCGGGCGCAGGCCGCGATCGTCTTCGACTACCCCGCCTGGTGGGGCACCGAGCTCGACAGCCACCCGTCCACCGCGGTGACGTACCCGGACCGGGTGCTGGCGCACTACCGCGCGCTGTGGCAGCGGAACATCACGGTCGACATCGTGCGACCGTCGGCGGACCTGTCGGGGTACTCGCTCGTCGTCGTCCCGACGCTCTACCTGGTCACCGACGCCGACGCGGCCAACATCGCGAAGGCTGCGGCCGACGGTGCATCCGTGCTGGTCACGTACTTCTCGGGCATCGCTGACGAGAACGACCACATCCGGCTGGGCGGCTACCCGGGCGCGTTCCGGGAGCTGCTGGGCGTGCGGAGCGAGGAGATCTGGGCGCTCCAGGACGGCGAGGTCCTCACGCTCGACGACGGGACCCGCGCGGATGTGTGGTCGGAGCAGACGCACCTGTCGCCCGGGACGTCGGCGGTGCGCACCTACGCCGACGGCGACCTGGCGGGCTGGCCCGCGCTGACCCGCCGACCGGTCGGCGCCGGTGCCGCCTGGTACCTGGCCACCCGGCTCGACGCCGACGGGCTGCAGGGGGTCACGGACGCGCTGATCGCGGAGGCCGGCCTCACCTCCGAGCTGCCCGGCGTCGAGGCGGTCCGCCGGGTCGCCGACGACGGCCGCTCGTGGCTGTTCGTCCTCAACCACACGGCCGACGAGGTCACACTGCCGGCGTCGGGCCACGAGCTGCTGCGCGACGAGGCGGTGGCGGGCGGGTCGCTCGTCGTCGCGCCGGGCGGCGTCGCCGTGGTGCGGGAGGGCTGAGAACGGCAGGAGCCGCGCGGCCGACGACGCGTCGAGGAGCTAGGACGACCGCAGCAGGTCCAGCTCCAGCCACTGCGCGAGGTCGTCGATCTCACGGTCGACGGCCGCGCGCGCGTCGGGCGTCCACGGCTCGTCCTCGTGCACCGCGTGGACACGCAGGACGCCCGCCTTCACGTCCGCGGTGGCATCGAGCTTGCCCACCAGCCGGTCGCCGACCAGCACCGGGAGCGCGAAGTAGCCCCAGCGCCGCGCGGCCACCGGCTTGTACATCTCGAGGATGTAGTCGAACTCGAAGACGTCCGTCATGCGCTTGCGGTCGTAGAGGAGCAGGTCGAGCGGGGACAGCAGCGCCGCGCGCCCCTCGAACGGCAGGTCCAGCTGCGCGGGGTCGACGCGCCATTCCCCGCGGACGCCCTCGATGACCGCGGGCTCCCCCACGTCCCGGACGTCCAGCGGCTCCACCGGCTGCTCGGGCCCCTTCGGCCTCGCGATGCCGAGCGCCGCGAGCCTGCGCTCGTCGCGGATCCGGTACGCCTCCTCCAGCGGCACCGGCGGGCCCGGCGGGTAGACGCGCTCCGCCAGGTCCCAGAGCCGGTCGCGGCCGGTACCGCCTGCGGGTGCGACGTCGCCCATCTGCACCATGAGGCCCAGCAGCATGATGACGTTGCGGTTGTTGTTCCAGCCGGAGGACTTCCACGGTCGCACGCAGGTGTCGGGAAGCTCGCTGATCGGCAGCGGACCGTCGGCCCGCAGCAGCTCCAGGATGTCCTGGCGGCAGGCCTCGTTGTCCGCCACCCACTGCCGGTTGCCCCGCTGCCAGTCCTTGACGCGCGTGCCGGTGCCGGGCCACACGGCCATCTCCGCCCGGTACAGCGCCAGGTCCTCGGCCACCCGCAGCATGCCTCGGAACTCGATGATCGTCTGCTCGTCGAGTGCGTCCGCCAGTTCCTGCGGGTCGTACGACGAGCCCAGCCGGCTCCAGAGCACCAGGTCGGCGCTCGGCGCGATCGCGCTGGTCGGGTTCAGCTGGAGGAACGTCAGGGCGCGCACGGTCTCGTGCACGTCCGTCGGCCGGTCGGCGGTCAGCCGCTGGGCGCGCACGGCGATCCGGCGGGCGTCGGCACGGGAGAGGTGGTGCACCTTCCGCAGACTAGGACCGACCACCGACAGGGTGTCGCGTCCCGTCGGTGGTCTCTGTTTGGATCGTCGCATGTCCGCACTGGTGATGGAGTCCCTGAACAAGTCCTACGGCGACCTCCGCGCACTGCGCGACCTGTCCATGGAGGTGCGCGCCGGCGAGATCGTCGGGTTCGTCGGCTCCAACGGCGCCGGCAAGTCGACGGCGATGCGGATCGTGCTCGGCGTGCTGGGAGCCGATTCCGGCGAGGTGCGCTGGGACGGCAAGCCGGTCGACCTGGCCGTGCGGCGGCGCATCGGGTACATGCCCGAGGAGCGCGGCCTCTACCCGCGCATGAAGGTGAGCGACCAGCTGGTCTACCTGGCCAGGCTGCACGGGCTGTCGACGGCGTCGGCCAAGGCCGCGATGGAGCAGTGGACCGAGGTGCTCGGCATCGCGGAGCGCCGCGGCGACGAGATCCTCAAGCTCTCGCTGGGCAACCAGCAGCGCGTGCAGCTCGCGGCGGCCCTCGTGCACTCGCCCGACATCCTGGTGCTCGACGAGCCGTTCTCCGGCCTGGACCCGGTGGCGGTCGACGTGATGAGCGGGGTGCTGCGCGACCAGGCTGCGGCCGGCGTGCCGGTGCTGTTCTCGTCGCACCAGCTCGAGCTGGTCGAGGCGCTGTGCGACCGGGTCGGGATCATCAAGACCGGGTCGCTGGTGGCCTTCGGGGGGATCGAGGAGCTGCGCCGGACCGACGACCGTCGGTGGCTGGTGGACGGGCCACCGGCGGGATCGTGGCTCTCCGCGGTGCCGTCGGCACGCCTGGTCTCCCACGAGGGATCGCGGTCGGTCGTCGAGGTGCGGGGGCAGGCCGACGACGGCGTCGACCAGGAGCTCCTGCGGGCGGCGCTGGCGGCCGGAGCGGTGCACGAGTTCAGCCTCCTGCGACCGTCCCTGACCGAGCTGTACCGGCACGTGGTCAGCACGGACTCCGTCGTGACCGAGCGCGAGACGGTGTCCGCATGAGCGCGCGACCGACCCTCGTCGAGATCTCCGACGGCGCGGCGGTGCGCCTGGTCGCCGGGCGTGAGATCAGCACCCGGTTCCGCTCCAAGGCGTTCATCTGGACGACGATCGCGCTCGTCGCGGCGGTGGTCCTCGGCGGTGTGCTGCTCAACCTCGTCAGCTCGCAGTCCGACACGACGCAGCACGTCGGCGTCCTGCCCGAGGCAGCGGCGGTCGCCGAGCAGCTGGTGGCCACCGGGACCGTCACCGGCACGACCGTCGAGACGCAGGAGGTGGCGTCCGCCGACGACGGAGAGGCGCTGCTCAAGGACGGCACGATCGACGCGCTCGTGACCTCCACCGATCCGCTGGCTGTCGTGGTGCACACGAAGCTTCCCGACATGCTCGCGCCCGTCTTCGCGTCACTGGCGCAGCAGGAGGCGCTGGCGTCGGCGGTCACCGACCTGGGCGGCGACCCGGGCGAGGTCGGCCGCGAGATCGCGCAGGCGACACCGGACGTCACGGCGCTGGAGCCGGAGCCCGAGCAGGACAGCGCCCAGATCGTCGCCGGCTTCGTCGCCGGGATCCTGCTGTTCATCTCGCTCATGACCGCGGGCCAGCTGGTGGCGCAGGGGGTCGTCGAGGAGAAGGCGTCGCGCGTCGTCGAGCTGCTGCTGGCGACCGTGCGGCCGTGGCAGCTGATGGCCGGCAAGGTGCTGGGCATCGGTGTGATCGGGCTCATCCAGGTGGTTCTCGTCGTCGGCGCCGGCTCGGGGACCGCGCTGGCCCTGGGGCTCGTCGACACCAGCTCGATCGACCTGGGCGCGACCGCGCTGTGGGTGGTGATCTGGTTCGTCGTCGGCTTCACCATGTACGCCCTCGCGCTCGGCGCGCTCGCCGCGCTGGTCTCGCGGCAGGAGGACGTCGGCTCGGTGACCGCGCCGGTGCTGGCGCTGATGATGATCCCGTACCTCATCGGCGTGAGCATCGCGCCCTGGGACCCGACGAACCCGCTGGTCGTCTGGCTGTCGTTCGTGCCGTTCTGCTCGCCCCTCCTCATGCCGATGCGGATCGCCCTCGGCGAGGTCGAGGCATGGGAGGTCGCGCTGGCCCTCGGGCTGTCGCTGGCCCTGATCCCCGTGCTCGTCTGGCTGGCCGGACGGATCTACTCCCACGCGGTTCTGCGCAGCGGCGGGCGGATCAAGCTGAAGGACGCACTGACAGGGTCGTAAGTGATTACGCAGGTCACGCGATCTGTCCATCCCCCGATCGGGTTGCATCTGGACGCATGTCCCGGAGAGGATGCGCGACATGCCCGGAACCCCGCCTGATGTCGTCGAGCCGCTGCACCCGTCCGGCATCGCCGAGGCAGCGACCGTGCTGGCCGCGGCCCTCGCCGACGACCCTGGCTTCGTGCACCTGTTCCCCGTCCGCCGCCGCCGCGAGCGCGAGCTGCGGGCGCTCTACCGGATGACCCTGTCTGACTCCGTGCGGCACGGGCACGCGTTCGTGACCAGGCTCGACGGGGCAGTCACTGGCGCGATCGCGCTCTACCCGCCCGGCTCGTACCCGATGACGCCCGCCCGCTGGTGGCGACAGGCGCTCCGGATCGCGAGGATCGCCGTCAACACGCGCGAGCACAGCGTGGGGATCATCAAGTTCGGCGACGTCACCTCCGCCGGGGTGCCCTGCGACGCCTGGTACGTGGAGGCGCTCGGGGTCCGACCCGACCTCCAGCGCGCCGGCCGCGGCAAGCGGCTGATGGCCACGGTGTTCGACCTCATCGACTCGGCCTCCGGGCACTCGTACCTGGAGACCACCAAGCCCGACAACGTGGGCTACTACACGGCCCTCGGGTACTCGCCGGTGCGGTCGCGGGTGCCCCTGGAGTCGTCCCTGACCGAGGGGCCGTGGATCTTCCCCATGAGCCGACTGGCTGTGGGTGCTGCGGTCTAGCGTCTGGCCGCGCCGGACGAGTCGGGTGAGACACAGGTCGGCAACGCGACACGGGTCGCACCCGTGACGGTGGATCGCGGTGTCGGTCGTGCCTGCGACGATGGCCCGTGACCTTGCTCCTGCTCCTCGACGACCCGGCGCAACCCGGCGTCGTCGAGCTGCAGTCGCTGACCGACGACGGACTGCCGGAGGGCTCTGTCTCGGTGGCCGCCGACGACCTGGCCTCGGCAGTCCGCGAGCGTGAAGCCGACCGGCCGCGGTGGGTCTGGGACGACACCTCCCGCCGCTACCCGCCGCTGCTGGCCGCCGGCGTCCGCGTCGAGCGGTGCCATGACCTGCGGCTCTGCCACGCGATCCTGCGGCGGAGCGTGTACTCGCAGTCGTCGACGCTGGCCGGAGCACCGCCCGGGCCGTGGGACGGGCCCCGTGAGCCGCCGCCCGTCGAGGGGAGCCTGTTCGACGACGTCGGACCCTCCGTGGTCGCCGACCCGCTGGCGGAACTACGGGAGCAGCTCGCCGCCGTCGCCGGGGCCGACGAACCTGGTCGCCTGCGCCTGCTCCTCGCCGCCGAGTCGACGGGTGCGTTGATCGCCGCTGAGATGCAGCGCGACGGCATGCCGTGGAGCGTCGAGACGCACGACGCGCTCCTCGTTTCGTTGTTGGGGGAACGACCGCGGAGCGGGCGGCCGCCCAAGCTCGAAGCGCTGGCCGACGAGGTCCGCGCCGCGCTCGGTCAGCCGTCGCTCAACCTCGACTCCCAGCCGGACCTGCTGCGCGGGCTGCGCGCGGCAGGCTGCGACGTCGAGTCCACCCGCACGTGGGAGATCAAGGCGCTCGAGCACCCGGTGCGCGACCCGCTGCTCGCGTACAAGAAACTGTCGCGCCTGCTCAGCGCCAACGGGTGGGCGTGGATGGAGGCGTGGGTCCACGACGGCCGGTTCCGCCCCGACTACGTGCCCGGCGGGGTGGTGACCGGTCGGTGGGCCACCAGCGGGGGCGGCGCGCTCCAGCTACCCGCCAGCATCCGTGCGGCCGTGCGGGCCGATCCCGGCTGGAAGCTCGTCGTCGCCGACGCTGCTCAGCTGGAACCGCGCGTGCTGGCCGCCATGTCCGGCGACACCGCCATGGCCGCGGCCGGCAGGAAGGCCGACCTGTACCAGGGCGTCGTCGACGCCGGCATCGTCGAGACCCGCTCCGAGGCCAAGTACGCCATGCTCGGCGCGATCTACGGCGCCACCACCGGCCCGTCCGCGGTCCTCATGCCGCGCCTCACCCGCGCGTACCCGCACGCGGTCGCCCTCGTGGAGGCCGGCGCCCGCGCCGGGGAGCGCGGCGACGTCGTCTCCACCTGGCTGGGCCGCACCTCCCCCCGCCCCGACGCCGCCTGGCAGGCCGAGCACGCCGCAGCCTCGGCGGAGGGAGCGGGGGCCGACGACGTCCGCGCCGCCCGTCGACGCGGCCGCGACTGGGGGCGGTTCACGCGCAACTTCATCGTGCAGGGGACCGCCGCGGAGTGGGCGCTGTGCTGGATGGCGTCGCTGCGCCGACGCCTGCTCGAGCTGGATGGTCGGCCGCACCTGGTGTTCTTCCTGCACGACGAGGTCATGGTGCACGCGCCGGCCGAGGTGGCCGACGAGGTTGCTGTGGCCATGCGGTCGTCCGCTGTCGAGGCGGGGCGGTTGCTGTTCGGTGCCACTCCCGTGGAGTTCGCGCTGAACGTGGCCGTGGTGGACAGCTACGACCAGGCGAAGTAGCTGTCCACATCCTGATTCTGGTCTCGTTGCGGGGTGTCCGTTTCGGGTAGAATCGAACACATGTTCGAAGCCGCTCCTGCCGACGCCGAGAGTGGCTGGGGCGCGGGTGCGGGCGGTGGGGCGACGAGCCTGAGGGTGTCGACCTCGACCGGCGGCGCTGTGGCGCGGCGGTCGGACGGTCGCGACCCGGACGCGCGGGCGTCGGGGGCGCGAGACTCGGACGGTCGAGGTATCGACGCCCGGGCCGTGGCGGCGGCGGTCGCCGAGCTGCTCGCGGCGGCCCGGCGGCTGGCCGAGGTCATGGCGACCGGAGCAGGGGACGCGGGCGCGCGGCGGGCGGTGCTGTCCGGGTTGCGGCCGGTGGACGGGGTGCTCGCCGGAGTCCGGTCGGCGGTGCTGCTCGCCGAACGGGACTCCACCACCTGGCAGCGCCCCGGGGTCGCCTCGTTCGAGGCCGCACACGGGTCGGCC
>NZ_JABMCI010000041.1 GCF_013359775.1 Cellulomonas humilata
CATCGTGCACCTGGGCACCACCCAGGACGCGCCCACGTTCACCCGGTCCGTGCAGCGCCTCGTCGCCGAGCTCGACCCGGCCGCCCGGGACCGCGCGCACGAGAACCAGCGCGCCCGCCGGTTCCTGCACCTGTCCGACCAAGCCGACGGCACCCACCTGCGCGGCCTGCTCGACCGGGTAGCCGGACACCGCCTGCGCCTGGCCCTGGAAGCCACCGGCGAACGCCCCGGCACCACCACCCACGCGGCCGACAGCCCAGGCGAGGCCAGCACTGGGAGCGACGGGATGGTGCTGGAGGAGCGGACCGCCGAACAAGCCCGCGCCGACGCCCTGGACGTGATCGCCGGGCGCATCCTGGCCCTGCCCACCACCGCCTCCGGCGCCTCCGTACCACCCCAGATCAGCCTGCTCATGACCGAAGACACCTTCGCCGCCCTGCGCACCCACGCCGCACGGCGCCGACCCACATCCACGGCCCCGGCCACCACCGACCCCGCCCGCACCGTCGCGGACCCGACCTCCGCCCTGACCGGGGTCCCCGCGGTCACCCTGGAGGACGGCACCCCGATCCCGACCAGCGAGGTCGCCAAGATCCTGTGCGACTGCGAGATCACCCGCATCGTGATGGACGCCGCCGACCAACCCGTCAACCTCGGCCGCTCCGTACGCCTCTACACCGGCGCCCACCGCCGCGCCATCATCGCCCGCGACCGACACTGCACCTTCCCCGGCTGCGACCGACACGCCCGCTGGAGCCAGATCCACCACATCACCTGGTGGGACCGCGACAACGGAGAAACCTCCATCGACAACGGTGTCCTGCTCTGCTCGTTCCACCACCACCAGGTCCGCCAACACAACCTGACCATCCACCGACACCCCACCCTGCGAGCCCACGACCGGCACACCCTCGAACCACCCGGCACCCGCTACACCTTCCGCGACCCCACCGGCCGGATCATCGCGACCTCAGAACGGTCCGACCCTCCCCAACCACAGACTCCTCAACGGAGGTGAGATCCCCCGTGGGCGGGTCCGGGGTCAACGTCGAACGGCACCGCCGCTGCCCATGCCCGTGCCCATGCCCGAGGTGGCCCGCACGCGCGCCCACGGACCGGCCCCCGCACGCCGTACCGTCAGTCCGTGCCTAGCGTCCGAGCCCTCGCACTCGCCGTGATCCGCCACCCGGAGACCGGGCACCTGTTCGTCGACGAGATCGTCGAGCCCGGCACAGGGCGCGTGTTCCATCGCCCCGCCGGCGGCGGGATCGAGTTCGGCGAACCGGCGTCGCACACGCTGGTGCGTGAGCTCGAGGAGGAGTACGGGCTTGCGATCGTCATCGGGCGGCAGATCGGTGCGCTGGAGAACCACTTCACCTACGCCGGTCGTGTCGGTCACGAGATCGCTCTGGTCTTCGAGGCTGCCCTAGCCTCCCCGGCCGACTCTGCTGAGACCCGGAGGCCCTGCCGTGACCAGCCCCACGTCACCGGCGTCTGGCGCTCGTCGACGGAGGACGCGATACCGCTGTACCCAGACGGGCTTCGTCAGCTGCTTGCGGAGAGCCCGAGCACGTAGATCGAGGACAGCCCGACGTCCGAGGGCGTGCGAGGAGGACAGCCGACAGGAGGACGGCCGCGAGACGCGCGAGACGACAGAACCGTCAGACGCCGGAGTACGAGTGCTTGCCCGTGACCACGAGGTTGACGACCGTGAAGTTGGCGAGGACGACCGCGTAGCCGACGAAGACGAAGTACGCCGCGCGCCGCCCGCTCCAGCCGCGAGTGGTCCGAGCGTGCAGGTACGCCGCGTACACGACCCACGCGACGAACGTGCCGACCTCCTTGGGGTCCCAGCCCCAGTACCGGCCCCACGCGTGCTCGGCCCAGATGGCGCCGCCGATGAGCGTGAGGGTCCACAGGACGAAGGCGATCGCGTTGAGCCGGAACGACATGGCCTCGAGCTCGCGGGAGCCGGGGACCTGCTCGAGCCACCCGAACCGCCGACCGCTGACGACCCGGCGGAAGCGGTCGGAACGCCGAGCGCTCGAGGTGGCGGCGGACGAGGCCGAGGCCGCAACGGGTTCGCCGGACGGACCCACGCTCACCGCGGGGGCATCGGCGGCCTCCTCGCGGTAGCTCTTGAGCACCTGGAGCACCGAGGCGGCGAACGCGACCGTGAAGATGCCGGTCGCGGTGATGGCGACGCCGACGTGGATGATCAGCCAGTAGCTCTGGAGGGCGGGCTGCACCTGGTCGGCCTGGATGAAGAAGGCGTTGAGCGCGAGCACCAGCGCGAGCACGGCCATGCCCATGACGAGCACGCCGACGAAGGCGATGATCCGGCGGCGCTGTACGACGGTGAGCACGAGGACGGCCACGAAGACGCCGACGATCGTGAACTCGTACATGTTGGCGGTCGGCCAGCGACCGGCGGCGATCCCGCGCAGCACGATGCCGGCGAAGAGCATGAGCAGACCGAGCAGCGTCGTGGACCGGGCGATGCCCTCGGCACGCACGGACCGGCCAGGGGCGCTCTGCTCCTCGGAGCCGCTGACGGCGGTCGCGGGGCGCGCGCCACGAGCGGGAGCTGCACCGGCGGTCGCCAGCTCGGGGACGCGTCGCTGCGCACGCTCCGCGATCCGCGCCAGGTCGGTGCTGAACGCGATGAGCGCGACGGTGAACGCCGTCGCGGCACCCCAGACGAGCAAGGTGCTCAGGTCACCGGTGGTCATGGCGTGCTCTCTCCAGAGGTCGGGCCGCGTGGGGCGGCCGGGGGTCCGTCGTCGGTCGGGGCGAGGGTCGCTGCGAGCACCCGGTCGAGCTCGGGTTGGAGGCCGACGTCGTCGCCGCGCGCCAGCCCGGCCGCGGTGACCACTGTACGACCGGTGTCCTCGGCACCGCCTGGTGCGAACCGGAGCCAGAGGCGCCGACGAGGAGCGAACAAGGAGGTGGCGAGCCCGGCGAAGGCGAGCAGCGCGAACACGAGCACGAAGGGCAGGGCCGGGTCGTGCCGCAGGTCGAGGGCGACGTACCGGGGCAGCCCGTTGAACGTGAGCGTGCCGAGCCCGTCGGGCAGGTCGACGGTCTCCCCCGGGCGGACGTAGAGCGTGACCGTGGTGCCGTCGGCGTCGATGGCCTGGGTCATCCGCGCCTCGTCCAGCTCGTAGACGTTCTGCGGCACGCCGGTGTCGAGCCCGAGGTTCCCGGACCACACCGAGAGCACGAGCAGGGGGTCGGTGGGCTGCGGGTCGATGGACCGGTAGAGGTCCTCGCCGACCTCCTGCGCGGTGGGCAGCAGGTAGCCGACGATGCCGATCTGCTCCTGGTCCCCCGACACGTCCGGCACCTTGAGCACGCCGCGCGACGTGTAGACCTCGTCCTGCGGCAGGAACGGGGTGGGACCGGAGAAGGCGATCTGGCCCGCGGCGTCGTGCACGGTGAGGTCGGGTGCGTACCCGTTGCCCTGGAGGTAGACCTTGGCGCCGCCGGCGTCGAGCGGGTGGTTGACCTTGATGGTCTCCTCGGTCGGCTCCTCGCCCGGGTTGGTGAGCGTGACGTGCGCGGTGAAGTCCCGGGACTGGAGCGTCTCGGGGTCGAAGCGGGACTCGAACTCGTCGAGCCGCAGCGTGAACGGGACCAGGCTCGACGGCGAGTACGCGGTGCCCTGCTCGAACGTGTCGTAGTCCACCTGCGCGTTGGCGAACCCGCGGCCCTGCACCACGATCGCCTGCCCGCGGTAGTGCAGCACCTGGCCGGTGGCCACGGAGATGAGCAGCCCGACGAGCGCGAGGTGGAACACGAGGTTCCCGGTCTCGCGCAGGTAGCCACGCTCGGCGGAGACGGACCAGGTGCCGCCGCCCTCGTCGCGGGTGTCCACCCGGTAGGTCGGCACGAACGGGAGCCAGCGCCAGCCGCGGCGCAGCACGGCAACAGAGTCCTCGGCGGCCTGCGCCGGCGACACGGCCACGGACCCGGACCCCTGCGCGGGGAACCGGGCGAACCGTCGAGGCGCGCGCGGCGGTCTGCCTCGGACACCGGCGAGGTGGACCTTCGTACGGGGCAGGATGCAGCCGACCAGCGAGACGAACAGCAGGAGGTAGATCGCGGAGAACCAGACCGACGAGTAGACGTCGAAGAACCCGAGCCGGTCGAGCCACGGGCCGGTGGTCGGGTGGTCGGAGATGTACGTCGCGACCTTGGCGGTGTCCTGGGCGCGCTGCGGCCAGACCGTGCCCGGCACGGCCGCGACCGCCAGGAGCATGAGCAGCAGGAGCGCGACCCGCATGCTGGTGAGCTGGCGCCACGCCCAGCGCAGCCAGCCCACGAGCCCGAGCGTGGGGAGCGTCGGCGGGGTGGACGTCGGAGCCTCCGTCGGCTCCATGAAGACGTCGGAGAGGCCCTCGGGACGGTGCACGGTCACGTCACACCACCGGCACGAACGGGTCGCCGCCGACGAGGACGCCCTGGAGCCAGGACGCCCAGGTGCCCCACACGCCCGTGACCAGCGCGAGGCCCAGGATCACGAGCATCGCGCCGCCGAAGCGCATGATCGCGAGGCGGTGCCGGCGCAGGAAGCCGAGGGCGCCCTTGCTGCGATCGACGAACAGGGCGACCAGCAGGAACGGCAGCCCGAGCCCGAGGCAGAACGCCACGGCCAGGAGAGCGCCGCGGCCGGCCGAGCCGCCGTCGAGCGAGAGCGTGAGGATCGCGGCGAGCGTGGGTCCGATGCAGGGCACCCAGCCGAGTCCGAAGGTGATCCCCAGCAGCGGCGCTCCCCACAGGCCGGCGCGGGGGGCGAGGTGCACGCGCTTCTCGTTCTGCAGGAACGGGATGAGCCCGAGGAACCCGAGGCCGAGCACGATGACGACGACGCCGAGCACGCGCGTGATCGGGTCCTGGTACTCGACGAGCACACCGCCGAGCGAGCCCGCGAGCGCGGCCAGCGCGACGAACACGACCGTGAACCCGGCGACGAACAGGGCGACGCCGAGCAGGACGCGGCTGCGCGCCGGGGCGGTGCGGACGAGCGTGTCGCCCTCCGAGAAGGCGCTCTGGGCCGAGCCGGTCATCCCCCCGAGGTACCCGACGTAGGCGGGCACCAGCGGCAGCACGCACGGTGACGCGAACGACACCAGCCCGGCGATCAGCGCGACCGGGACGGCCAGCAGCAGCGACCCGGAGGCGACGGTGTGGCCGAACGCGTCGCCGGCGTCGGCGAGCATCACGTCGTCGGCGCCGGCTCGGCGAGGAGCTCGTCGATCATCGAGCGGAGCGTGGACGGGTCGGCCAGGCCCAGGATGCGCCCGGCGACCTTCCCGGAGCGGTCCAGCACGACGGTCGTCGGGACGGCGTTGATCGGGACGGTGCCCTGGAGGGCCGCGATCGCCGCCCCGTCGGTGTCCGCGAGGCTCGGGTACGGGACCTCGAACTGCCGCTCGAACGCCAGGGCGGTGCCGGCGTCGTCGGTCCGGTTGATCCCCAGCACCTGCACGCCGTCGGCGGCGTAGTCGGTGGACAGGGCAGCGAGGTCGGGGGCCTCGGCGCGGCACGGCGGGCAGTTGGCGTACCAGGTGTTGAGGACGACGACGTCTCCGCGCCAGTCGGCCACGTCCTGCGCGGTGCCCTCGAAGTCGGTGCCGGACAGCTCGAGCGGGCCGGTGCGGTCGCCCGCGGCCCACGTCGTCGTACTGCCGTCCCCGGACTGGTAGCCCTGGTCGGCGACGTCGTCGGGGTTCTCCTGGGTGCCGCCCGTGCAGCCGGCCAGCAGGAGGAGCGCGACGGTGCCCACCAGCAGGGCGCGACCGCGCACGTCAGGCCCCCGCGACCGACGAGACGCCCGGCAGCAGCGACGCGGCGGGCTCGCTGTAGCCGATGCCGACCAGGGTGTCGCCCTCGTACCGGAGGCTGGTGAGCGAGGCCACCGAGCACTGCCGCTTGCGGGGGTCGTGCCACAGGTGCCGGTTCTCGAGCGAGAGTCGGGTGACCCACACGGGCAGCTGGTGGCTGACCAGCACGGCCTCGTGCCCGCGGGCGATCTCACGCGCGGCGGTCACCGCGGCGAGCATCCGCTCCACCTGCTCCGTGTACGCCTCGCCCCACGACGGCCGGAACGGGTTGCGCAGGTACGGCCAGTGCTCGGGGTGGCGCAGCGAACCGTCGCCCACCCCGAACGTCTTGCCCTCGAAGTGGTTGCCGGCCTCGATCAGCCGCTCGTCGGTGCGGATCTCGACGTCGAACGCGCCCGCGATCGGACCCGCAGTCTCCTGCGCGCGCTGGAGGGGGGAGGCGATGACGGCCACGACGTCCCGGCGTGCAGGCACGGGCCCGGCCAGGTGCGCGGCCACCATGTCCGCCATGGCGAGCCCACGCTCCGAGAGCCGGAAACCGGGCAGCCGTCCGTAGAGCACGCCGCGGGGGTTGTGCACCTCGCCGTGCCGCATCAGGTGGATCGTGGTCGCGACCATGGGGTCAGTCTCGCAAACACTCCTGTGCACCACGGCCACGGGACCGGGTCACTCGACGTGACACGCGCCACCCGTCAGGTGCAGGCGGACCGTCTCCATGGCGTCGCCGAGGGCCGCGAACTGCTCCGGCGTGAGGATGTCGACCAGGTGGTCCCGCACCGACTGCACGTGGCTCGGCGCGGCGGCGACCAGCACCTGCCAGCCCTTCTCGGTCATGGTGCAGTTCACGCCGCGGGCGTCCTCGATGCAGGGCAGCCGCTCGACCAGCCCCTGCTCCTCCATGCGCCGGATGGTGTGCGTCAGCCGGCTGCGCGAGTGCGCGAGGTTGTCGGCCAGCTGCGCCATCCGCAGCGTCCGGTCGGGGGTCTCGGACAGCCGGACCAGGACCTCGTACTCGTGCGTCGAGAGGCCGGTGTCGCGCTCCAGCTCGTGCTCGAGCGCCGCGAACAGCCGCGCGGAGCCGCCGCGGAAGGCACGCCAGTGGACCTGCTGCTCAGCAGTCAGCCACTCGACGGCGTGCGTGGTGGCTGGTGTGTCCGTGGTCACGACGAGGCCTCCGATCCCGCGCTGGGGGTTGCGCGCTCCGTCCGAGTGTAGTACAACTTTGAACTAACAGTTTGGTTGACCGTTCAACAACCACGGAGGAAACCCATGAGCAGCACCGCCACCGCCATCCCGACCGGCCTCACCACCGGCACCTGGGCCGTCGACGCCTCGCACACCGAGGCCGCGTTCACCGTCCGGCACGCCGGCATCTCCAAGGTCCGCGGCACCGTCGCGGTCACCGAGGGCACCGTCGTCGTCGGCGACGACCTGGCGAGCACCTCGGTCTCCGTCACGCTGGACCCGTCCACCGTCACCACGGGCGACGCCAACCGCGACGGCCACCTCAAGAGCGGCGACTTCTTCGACGTCGAGAAGTTCGGCCAGTGGACGTTCGTCTCCACCGAGGTCCGCGAGGCCGGCAAGAGCTACGTCATCGCCGGTGACCTCACCATCCACGGCGTCACGCAGAGCGTCGAGCTCGACACCGAGTTCAACGGCACCGCGGTGGACCCGTTCGGCAACACGCGCGCAGGCTTCGAGGCCTCCGTCACGATCTCGCGCAAGGACTTCGACCTCACCTGGAACGCGGCCCTCGAGGCCGGCGGCGTCCTGGTGTCGGACAAGGTCGTCATCGCGCTCGACGTCTCCATCATCAAGGGCTGACACAGCTCGCCCCACGCGGCAGGCCGGGTCCACCACGGACCCGGCCTTCTGCATGCTCAGGCACCTGTCCCGGTGCGCCGACGGTCGTGGAACGCGAGGATCTGGAGCTCGGAGGCCACGTCCACGGCACGCAGGTCCACGGTCGGCGGCACCCGCAGGGCCCGCGGCGCGAACGTGAGGATGCCGACCACCCCGGCCGCGACGAGGGCGTCGCACACGTCCTGCGCGACGGACGCGGGCGTGGCGATGATCCCGATCGTCGCGTCGGACCCGCTGACCAGCGACGCGAGCTCGTCCGGGGGCTGCACCACGAGACCGGCCACGGTGGTCCCGACCACCGCGGGGTCGGCGTCGACGAGCCCCACCACCGCGAACCCGCGCTCGGCGAACACCGAGTAGCTGGCCAGGGCGTGCCCCAGGTTGCCGATCCCGACGATGACGACGCTGCGCTGCGTGGTCAGGCCGAGCACGACCGCGATCTGCTCCGACAGGTGCCCGACGTCGTACCCGACCCCGCGCCGCCCGTAGGAGCCGAGGAAGGACAGGTCCTTGCGCAGCTGCGCCGGCGTGACACCGGCCCCGCCGGCCAGCTCGTCCGACGACGTGGTGACCACGCCGTCCGCGGTGAGCCCGCGCAGCGCCCGCAGGTAGCCGGGCAGCCGCGCGACGGTGGCGGGGGGCACGGCACGGGCGCCCGGACGCCCGGACGCGCCGGGCTCACCTGCCCGGGTGCCCCTTCGCTGCGTGTCCACCTCGACCCCCGCGACGCCCCATGGGCCTGGTCGCCCGGGCCCTGGGGGTCAGGCTAGGGGTCGGGGACCGGCCGGGGTAAGGGTTCGGCGCAGACGGGCTGCGTCGATCCGCCAGTACCCCTGCCGGACACCGTCGACCTCGACTACGGGCACCAGCTCGCCCAGCTCGTCGACCAGGTCTCTCCCGTCAGACGAGCCCGGCACGGTCCCGGCGTCGATGTCGACCTCGGTCCACTCGTCGCCCGTCTCGGCGCACACCGCCCGCACCACCTCGCGGGCCTCGTCGCACAGGTGGCAGCCGTCCCGGCCGTAGAGCACCACACGCGTCATGGCCCCACCGTCTCACGGAGGCTCGACGGCGACGCCGTACCACCGGGACGCGTGACCGTCGTTACAGTGACCGGGTGCGTCAGGCGTCCGGGAACACCACCGCCCCCGCTCCCGTGCTGCGGGACCCCGGGGCCGGTCCGGACGGTCCGGGCACCGGGGCGTTCTTCGACGTCGACAACACGATCATCCGCGGTGCCAGCTCGTTCCACCTGGCCGTGGGCCTGTACCGGCGCGGGTTCTTCCGCAAGCGGGACCTGGTGGAGTTCGGGCTGCACCAGTTCCGGTACCTCACGTTCGGGGAGAACAAGCACCAGATCGACGAGGTCCGCAGCCGCGCGCTGTCGATCATGACCGGGCACTCGGTCGCCGAGGTCACCGCGATCGCGGAGGACATCTACGACGAGGTGCTCTGCCTGCGGATCTACCCGGGCACGCAGCGGCTGCTGGACCAGCACATCGCGGCGGGTCACTCCGTCTGGCTGGTGACCGCCACCCCGGTCGAGATCGGGTCCCTGATCGCCCGTCGGCTCGGGGCGACCGGCGCGCTGGGCACCATCGCCGAGCACCGGGACGGCTTCTACACCGGCAGCCTGGTGGGCGACATGCTGCACGGACAGGCCAAGGCCGACGCCGTCCGCGCGCTGGCCGAGCGCGAGAGCATCGACCTGTCGGCCTCGTACGCGTACGGGGACTCGACGAACGACGTCGCGATCCTGTCCGAGGTCGGCTTCCCGTGCGCCATCAACCCCGACCGGCGCCTGCGGCGGTACGCCGCCGAGGTGGGCTGGCCGGTCCGCGAGTTCCGCAACCGCCGCCGCAACGCCCGCCGCGGCACCACGGTGGCCAGCCTCGCGGGGCTGGCGTGGGCCGGGGGGCTCGTCACGCGCGCCGTCCTGCGCTCCTGGCGCGGCTCCCACGACGGAGGGGACCTCCTGTGACCACCCTCGAGTCGACGGTCCGCCCGGCCGTCCCCGCCGACCTCGAGCAGCTGGCCGCCCTGGCGGCGCTCACGTTCCCGCTGGCGTGCCCGCCCGGGTCGACCGCGCAGGACCAGCAGGCGTTCATCGCCACCGTGCTGTCCGTGGAACGGTTCGAGGAGCACCTGGACGACCCCGCCCGGGACGTGCTTGTTGCCTGCGGTAATGGAGCCGGCGAGCTGCTCGGCTACACCATGCTGGTGGCGGGCGAGCCCGCCGACGACGACGTCCGCGCGGCACTGCACCTGCGCCCGACGATCGAGCTGTCCAAGTGCTACGTGCACCCCGACCACCACGGGGCCGGCATCGCGCACGCGCTCATGACCGCCTCGCTGGAGGCCGCCCGGGAGCGCGGCGCCCAGGGGATGTGGCTGGGCGTCAACCAGCAGAACGCCCGGGCGCAGGCGTTCTACGTGCGGTCGGGGTTCGCCATCGTCGGCACCAAGCACTTCACGGTCGGCGCGCGGGTCGAGGACGACTACGTGCTGGAGCGCCCCCTCTAGGGAGCGGTCGTCGCGACCGGCCAGCCCTCGTCGTCCCAGTCGAGCTCCCGGATCTCCAGCCGGAAGTCGCCCCCGGCGGCTGCGTCGTAGTAGTGGAACGCGAGGTACCCGCGGGACACGGACTGGCCCCCGGGACCGACCATGTCGCCGGTCGTGGCCAGCAGCTGCTCGCCGCCGTCCAGCGTCATGTCCTTGCCGGACCGGTCGACGTACGGGCCGGTGATCTCCGCCGAGCGCCCGACCGCGATGTTGTAGGTCGAGTCGGAGCCCTGGCAGCAGGAGTCGCGCGAGACGAACAGGTAGTACCAGTCGTCGTGCCGCACGAGGTAGGGCGCCTCGATCGCGTTCGGCGGTGACGTGCGGCTGGCGATCGTCTCCGGCGACGCCCCCTCGACCGGCTTGCCGGACGGCCACGCCAGCTCGACCAGCTGGATCCCGCCCCAGAACGAGCCGAACGCCATCCACGGCGTGCCGTCCGCGTCCTCGATCACGCCCGGGTCGATCGCGTTGTAGTTGGTCTCCCCCGGCTCGGACGCGAGGACCTGCCCCTGGTCGACCCAGGCGTAGTCGGGGTCGTCCGGGTCGAGCGTCGTGTTCGTCGTCAGGCCGATGGCCGAGCGGTTGGAGCCGAACGTGGAGGCCGAGTAGTAGAGGTAGAACGTGCCGTCGTGCTCGATGACCTCGGGCGCCCAGAAGTTCGACACGCCGGGCACGGCCTCGTAGGCCCACTCCGGCCGCGTCGAGGCGTCCCAGACGGTGCCGACGAGCTCCCACGTGAGGCCGTCGTCGGTGGACCGCCGGATCTGCGGCGCGCCGAGGCCCTCGCGGACGTCACCGGTGGAGAAGACGTACCAGGGCTCCCCCTCCGCGCCCGCGACGAGCGCGGGGTCGTGGGTGTGGATGTCCCCGCTGAGGGACAGCGCGGTAGCAGCGGGCGCATCGGGCCGCGCCCAGACCGCGGCCGCACCGGCCCCGCCGACCAGCGCGACGGCGACCAGGGCGACCACGGTCTTGCGCACGGCGGTCAGACCCCCAGCCGGACGACGTTCCAGGACACCGGCGGCACCTCGACGGTGAGCCGGCCGTCCCGCACGACCGCGGTCGCGTTGGCCCGCGGCGCCACCGAGGTGTCGTCGTCGGCCGTGGCGGCCCAGGTGTGGTCCGGGTGGGACAGCGTGGTCGCCTCGACCACGCGCAGGCCGGGCAGCGAGCGGGCGTCGACCTCGAGCGTGACGGTCTCGGTCAGCGAGCGGTTCACCGCGAACAGGGCGACCGCGCCGCTCTCCGGGTCCCGCGTGGCGACGGCGTCGACGAGGGCCGCGTCGCCGTACTTCGCCGTCTCGTACGTCGGCGCCTCGACGGCCACCTGGAGCACGTCGCCCACGGCGTACCTGGACGCCTGCGCGAACGGGTGGAAGATCGTCTGCTTCCAGGACCGGCCGCCGGGCTCGGTCATGATCGGCGCGATCACGTTGACCAGCTGCGCCAGCGATGCCGAGTGCACGCGGTCGGTGTGCCGCAGCAGGGAGATCAGCAGGTTCCCGACGACCACGGCGTCGGCCACGTTGTACTTGTCCTCGAGCAGCACGGGCGCCACGGGCCAGTCGTGCCCGGTCGGCGGCTTGGACTCCGCGCGGTGCTGGTACCAGACGTTCCACTCGTCGAACGAGATGTGGATCCGCTTGTCCACCTTCTTGTGCGCCCGCACGGCGTCGGCGGTCGCGCTCACGGACTCGACGAAGTGGTCCATGTCCACCGCGGAGGCGAGGAACGAGCCCAGGTCGCCGTCCTCCTCCCAGTAGTACGCGTGGGCGGAGATGAGGTCGACCTGCTCGTACGCCTCGCCGAGCACGATCCGCTCCCACTCGCCGAACGTCGGGATGGCGACGCCGGACGAGCCGCACGCGACGAGCTCCAGGTCCGGGTCGACCATGCGCATCGCGCGACCGGTCTCGGCGGCCAGGCGGCCGTACTCGTAGGCGGTCTTGTGGCCGATCTGCCACGGGCCGTCCATCTCGTTGCCCAGGCACCACATGCGGATGTCGTACGGGTCCTGCGCACCGTTGGCGCGGCGCTGGTCGGACAGGCGGGTGCCGCCGCGGACGTTGCAGTACTCGAGCAGGTCCACGGCCTCCTGCACGCCGCGGGTGCCCAGGTTGACGGCCATCATCGGCTCGACCTCGGCGAGCCTGGCCCAGCGCATGAACTCCTCGACGCCGACCGTGTTGGGGTCGGTGGAGTGCCACGCGAGGTCCAGGCGGGCAGGGCGCTGGTCGAGGGGGCCGACGCCGTCCTCCCAGCGGTAGCCGGAGACGAAGTTGCCGCCGGGGTAGCGCACGGTGCTCACGCCCAGCTCGCGGGTCAGCTCGAGCACGTCCTTGCGGAAACCGTCGGCGTCGGCGGTCGGGTGCGCGGGGTCGTGGATGCCTGTGTACACGCAGCGGCCCAGGTGCTCGACGAACGAGCCGAACGTGCGCCGGCGGACCGGGCCGACCCGGAAGGCCGGGTCGAGGGTGAGTCGGACGGGGATCATGAGGTCTCCTGGTTCGGTCGGATATCGAGTGCGGTCCAGCGCACCCCGTGGGACGGCACGTCGAGGACGAGCGCCCCCTCCGGTTCCCACGTGGTCGGGTGCAGGTCAGGGGTGGTGCCCGGGTCCCACAGGTCCCGGGTGGTCCGGGTGTCCCGGGCGGCGGCGTGGCCGACCAGGGACGAGAGCGGCAGCGAGACGGTCCGCGGCTCCGGGCCGGTCCAGAAGGCAGCGACGTAGGTGGTCGCTCCCTCGGTCGCCGTCCAGACGATGAGCTCGCCGTCGTCGAGGGGCTCCCGGACGATCTCCCGGCCTCCGGTCGCGGCGCGCAGCACGTGGCCGACCGCGGGGTTGGCCAGCAGGTCCAGGGTCGCGGGGTCACTCGTCGGCAGGTCACCGCCCACCATGAGCGGCGAGCGGGCCATCACCCAGAGCGTGAGGATCGTCCGCTGCTCGTCGGGGGTGAGCCGGCTCTGCCGGTCGTCGCCGCGCTCGGCGCGCAGTCCGATCCGGCCGAGCGGCAGCATGTCGGCGTCGGCCCACCCGCCGGGCTGCTGGAACGGGGCCCACCGGGCGAGCCGGGCGAACTGCGCGTGCACGTCCTCCCAGCGGTCCCAGAGGTCGTCGGAGATCCGCCACATCTGGGCGTGCTCGCGCAGGTGGTCGACCTGCGCGGTGGACAGGTGGGTGCCGGGCGAGAGGGAGAGCACGATGTCCCGGCCGGAACGCTCGATCGCCCGCGCCCACGCCTCGACCGCGTCGGGGTGGTACGGCGCCAGCATGTCGTCGACCTTGAGGAAGTCGACGCCCCAGCCGGCCAGCTGCGCGACCAGCCCGTCGAGGTACGCCTGCGCGGCCGGGTGGTCGTGGTCGAGCCCGAAGTTGTCGTCGTTCCACGGGCAGACCGAGGTCGTGTCGGCAGCGTCGCGGGCGGTCCAGGAGGTGCCGTCGACGGGCAGGTCCTGCTCGACCGCGATCCGCGGGATGCCGCGCATCATGTGCACCCCGAACCGCAGCCCGAGGGCGTGCACCTCGTCGGCGAGCGGCCGAAAGCCCTGGCCGGCGACCGCGGACGGGAAGCGGTTCTCGGCCGGGAGCTGCCGGCCGAACGCGTCGAGCGTGAGCGACGAGCCGTCGTTGTAGCCGTGCGCGCGGGCCGCGGGGTCGTACCAGTCGATGTCCACCACGACCGTGTCCCACCCGTGCGGCAGCAGCCGCTCGGCCAGCACGCGGGCGTTCGCGAGGACCTCGTCCTGCGTCACGGTGGTCCCGTAGCTGTCCCAGCTGTTCCACCCCATGGGCGGCGTCTGAGCGTGCAGCGACATCGTCAGCCCCTTCGCCGTCGGTCGTTTCTACATCGTTGTAGACGCATCATGCACGGCTGCTCAGAGCACGTCAACCGGCCGTTACCGAGTCGTGGCTTGACCGATCGCCGGTTCTCGTGTCATGTTCTACATCGTTGTAGATCAACGTTGTAGACACAGCGTCGATTCAGCGAATGAGGTCAACGACGACCCTGACGGACCGGCTCCCCCGCCGGTCCCGACGCGACCGTGACCTCGCACATCCTTGGGATATGGGAGGCAGGACGATGAAGAGGAACAGGCTCATCGCAGGCGCCGCGTGCGCCGCGGTCGCCGCGACGTTCACGCTCACGGCGTGCAGCGACGGCGGCGACGGCGGAAGCGACGGCGGCGACAAGCAGATCACGTTCATGTTCCGTGGTGGACCGGACGAGAAGGCGGCCTACGAGGCCGCGATCGCCAAGTACACCGAGGACACCGGCGTCAAGGTGAAGGTCATCGTGACCGACGCCGACCAGTACGCCACCAAGCTCCAGGCGGCCGTGGCCGGCAACAACGTGCCCGACGTGTTCTACATCGAGCAGGCGACGCTCCAGTCGTACGTCAGCTCGGGCATCCTCATGGACATCACCGAGCAGGTGGACGCCAGCGGCATCGACCTGGACAACATCTGGCCCTACGGCGTCGACTCCTACCGTTTCGACGGCACGCTCCAGGGCACCCCCGACGGCAAGCTCTACGGCCTGCCCAAGGACGTCGGCCCGTTCTCGTTCGGCTACAACAAGACCATGCTCGAGGCGGCCGGCATCCCGCTGCCCGACAAGGACACCCCGCTCACGTGGGAGCAGTTCGTCGACATCAGCAAGCAGCTGACCGTGGACACCGACGGTGACGGCGCCGTCGACCAGTGGGGCACCGGGCTCAACGTCCAGTGGAACCTGCAGTCGCTGGTCTGGAGCAACGGCGGCGACTGGACCAACGAGGACCGCACCGAGGTCACCGTGGACACCCCCGAGTTCGCCGACGCGCTGCAGAAGTTCGCGGACCTCACCAACGTGGACAAGGTCACGCCGTCGGCGTCCGACGCCGCGACGCTCGACACGTACCAGCGGTGGATGGCCGGCGAGATCGGCTTCTTCCCCGTCGGCCCGTGGGACGTCTCGGTCTACAACGACCTCGAGTTCGACTACGACCTGATCCCCTGGCCGACCGTCGGTGACGGCGGCACGGCGACGTGGCTCGGCTCGCTCGGCATCGGCGTCTCCGCGACCTCGAAGCTGCCCGACGACGCGGTCAAGCTCGTCACCTACCTGAGCACCGACGCCGACGCCCAGCAGACCCTGGTCGACGCCAACATCCAGATCCCGAACCTCATCGACATGGCCGAGACCTGGGCCGCCGAGGAGGGCGCGGAGCCCGCCAACCGCCAGGAGTTCCTGGACATCGCGAAGGACTACGGCCGGGCGATGCCGGCGGCCTTCACGTACGGCGCCGAGTGGTACGACGAGCTCTGGACCAACATCCAGCCCGTGCTCGACGGCAAGCAGACCGCCGCCGACTACCTGGCCGAGGAGCAGCCGAAGATGCAGGCGCTCCTCGACGAGTCGAACGCCACGGCCGAGCAGGCTGCAGCGGGCCAGTAGTCGGCAACTCGCCGCACCACCTCCTCCCGTCCCCGCCGCCCGGGCACGCCTCCGGGCGGCGGGGGCCCCCGGAAAGGTTCTCCAGATGACCGCGACGCAGCTGTCGACCACCCCCGGACTCACGTCCGAGCAACGAGCGAAGCAGGCCAACCGCCGCCTGCACCGCACCGAGCACCGCTGGGCGCTCGCGTTCGTCGCCGCCCCGATCCTGGGGTTCCTGCTCTTCACGCTCTACCCGATCGGCTTCGCGGTGTACGCGTCGCTGACCAGCTGGAACGGCCTGGGCCCGATGACGTTCGTCGGGCTCGACAACTACGTGACCCTGTTCGGCGACGAGTACTTCCGCATCTCGCTGTATAACACGTTCTTCTACATGATCGGCATCCCGATCGGCCTGGCGCTCTCGCTGCTGCTCGCGCTGGCCATGAACCGCCGGATCCCCGGCCGGACCGCGTTCCGCACCATCTACTACGTGCCGGTGATCTCGTCGCTGGCCGCCATCGCGATCGTCTGGCAGTTCGCCTACAACGGCGACTTCGGCCTCATCAACCAGGTGCTCGCCTGGTTCGGCATCGACGGCCCCGACTGGCTGCAGAACACCGCGACCGTCAAGCCCGCGATCATCATCATGGCCATCTGGAAGGGCCTCGGGTACTCGATGCTCCTGTACCTGGCCGCGATCCAGGGGGTGCCGGCGTCCCTGCACGAGGCCGCGGCGCTCGACGGTGCCAACGCGTTCCAGCGCTTCCGGAACATCACGCTGCCCATGGTCCGGCCGGTGACCTTCTTCCTGGTCGTCACCAACATCATCGCCGGGTCGCAGATCTTCACGGAGATCAACATCATGACCCCCGCCGGCGGCCCGGAGTTCAGCTCCGCCTCGGTGGTCTGGTACATCGTCCGCAAGGCGTTCAAGTACCAGCAGATGGGGTACGCCACGGCGATGTCGATCGTCCTCGGGATCCTCGTCTTCGTCATCACCTTCATCCAGTTCCGCCTCAACCGGCGCAACAGCTTCAGCATCGACTGAATCGACTGAGGAAGAAACGGAACGCAGCCATGGCCACCACCTTGATGACGCCCCCGACGACCTCCCCCGGTCAGCGCGGCCCGTCCGAGAAGAACCGGATGAGCGCCAGCTCCCAGAACCGCCTCGGCAACGTGGTCGTGTTCACCCTGCTCGCCGCCGGCTCGCTCGTGATGCTCGCGCCGCTGCTGTGGATGTTCACGACCGCACTGAAGACCAAGGTGCAGGTGTTCGCCCTGCCGCCGGTGTGGATCCCGGACCCGCCGCAGTGGAACACCTTCGTCCGCATGTGGACCGAGGCACCGATCCTGTCGGGCTTCCAGAACAGCCTGATCGTCGCGCTCTCGGTGACGGTGGTCGGGTCGCTCACGTCCGCGCTGGCCGCGTTCGCGCTGGCCAAGCTGCGGCTGCCCTACAAGAACGCGATCTTCCTCGTCCTGCTGTCCGGGCTGATGGTGCCGTACCCGACGATCATGATCCCGCAGTTCGTCATGTTCTCCCGGCTGCACTGGGTGGACACCCTGCTGCCGCTGATCGTGCCGCTGCTGTTCGGCAACATCATCATGATCTTCTTCCTGCGGCAGTACCTGTCGAGCGTGCCGGACTCCATGATCGAGGCCGCCAAGATCGACGGCGCCTCCTACCTGCAGATCTTCCGCGTGATGATCATGCCGATGATCCGCCCGGCCGTCGCCGCGCAGTTCATCCTCTGGTTCATGGCGATCTGGAACGACTACCTGGCGCCGATCCTGTACTTGAACACCCCCGAGCGGCAGACGCTGCAGGTGGTCATCGCCAACCTCAACGTGGAGTTCGCGACGCAGCGGGACTACCCGCTGATCATGGCCGCGTCCTTCGTCGCCCTGCTGCCGATCCTCATCGTGTTCCTCATCTTCCAGCGGCAGATCATCGAGTCCGTCGCGCTCACCGGCTCGAAGGGCTGACCCTGTGCTTCCGGAGATGCTCCCCGACCCATCACTGTGGGGCGGCCGCCACGCGCACGACCCGACCGCGGTCCGCGACGACGACGGCACGTACTGGCTGTTCTCCACCGACGCGTGGGCCGACGGGCCGGTGCGGGCCGGCGTGCAGGTGCGACGCTCGGACGACCTGGTGACGTGGGAGTTCCACGGCTGGGCGCTCGACGGCGTGCCGCCCGCGGGGGCCGACTGGTCCGGTGCCGCCGGGCTGTGGGCGCCCGACGTGGTGCGCGTGGGCGACGAGTGGCGGATGTACTGGTCCGCGTCGACGTTCGGCTCGCGCACCTCGGCCATCGGCCTGGCGGTCGCGCCGCACCCGACGGGCCCCTGGGAGGACCGCGGGCTGGTGGTGACGAGCCTGCACGACGTCGACGGCCCCAACGCGATCGACGCCAACGCGGTGGTCGACGCCGACGGCCGGCACTGGCTGGTCTACGGCTCGTTCTTCGGCGGGATCCACGCGCTCGAGCTGGACCCCGCGTCGGGTCTGGCCGTCGGCCAGGCCCCGGGGATCCTGCTCGCCCGGCGGCCGCGCAGCGTCGAGGGAGCGGTGGAGGGCGCGTTCGTCCTGCCCCGACCGGGCGGCGGCTACGCGCTGGTCCTGTCCTACGACTCGCTGTTCTCCACCTATCACGTGCGCGTGGGCGTCTCGGAGTCGGTGACCGGTCCGTACGTGGACCGCGCCGGTCGCGACCTCACCGATCTCGACGGCGACCCGGCCCTGGTGGGCACCCTCATGCTCGCCGGGCACGCGCTGTCCGGTGGTCGCGCGTGGCTGGCCCCGGGGCACGCCTCGGTGCTCACCGACGGCGACCGTCAGCTGCTGGTGCACCACGTCCGCGACGCGGGCGACCCCACCCGGCACGAGGTGCAGGTGCGCCGCCTGGTCTGGACCGCCGACGGCTGGCCGGCGGTGTCGCCGCAGCCCTGGGCCGGCGCCGCGGAGCCCGCCGACGAGCGGCCCACCGACCCGGCCGAGCTGGCCGGCACCTGGGAGCTGGTGACGTTCGACCAGGCCACCGCAGGCGGCGTCGCCACCCCGCACACCCTGACGATCGACGACGACGTCATCGCGACGATCCGGTCGCACGGCGACGGGCACTTCACGTCCCGGGCCCTCGAGCTCGTGGTCTTCCCCTCGGTCGACGCCGTGCGCGGCGTGAGCACGCTCTCGTTCGCCGGGCTCGACGCCGACGGCAACGCGACGCTCGGCACCCGGGTGGTCGAGCCGTGAGCAGCCTGCCGACGACGCACGACGACCTGGCGGTCGGCGGCTGGGCCGGGCGTGTCATGGTGTTCTTGCGCGTGGGCACCCAGCTGGTCGCGGTGAACGTGCTCGTCGCCCTCGGCACTCTCGCCGGCGGGATCGTCCTGGGCGCCTACCCGGCTCTCGGCGCGGGCGGCTCGGTGCTGGCCAGGCTGGCCGGCGGGACCCCGTCGGAGCACCTCTGGCAAGAGTTCTGGGCCGCGTACCGGGCAGGCTTCCGCCGGCTCAACGTGCTCGGCGCACCGCTCACGGTCGGCTTCCTGCTGGTGGCGCTCGACGCGTCCGTGCTCGCCGCCGCGTCCGCGGGGCCGGTGCGAGCCGTGCTCCTGGTCGGCCTCGTCGCGATGACCGCCTACCTGGTCGTCGCGCTCGCCACGCTGGTGCCCGTCGCCCGCAGGTACGAGGACGTCCCGGCGACGCGCACGTGGCGGTTCGTCGCCGTCGCGCCCCTGCTCTCCCCGCTGACGGGCCTGGCCGTGCTGGTCGCGTTCGCGGTGCTCGCGGTCACGTTCACCTACGTCACCGTGCTGCTCCCGCTGGTCGGGCTCAGCCTGCCCCTGCTGGTCAGCGGGTGGCTCGTCGACCAGCGGCTGACCACGCTCGACGCTCGCGCAGCCTGAGCCCGCTCACGACGCGACCGGAGCGACCCCCGTCGCCTGCTCGCCCAGCGTCGACTCCCGGCCGATGATCTGGAAGTCCGTGATGACCCGCTCGAACGGGCGCCCGGGCTCGACCTCCTCGATGCGCGCCAGCAGCAGGTCGACGGCCGTCGTCGCGATCTGCACGCGTCCGGGCGCCACCGTGGTCAGGGTCGGGGAGGAGTACGCGGTCTCCTCGATGTCGTCGAAGCCGATGACGGCGATCTGCCCGGGGACGTCGATCCGGCGCGCGTGCAGCACGTGCAGGGCACCCAGCGCGAGGGCGTCGTTGAGGCCGAACACGGCGTCGATCTCGACGCCGGAGTCGAGCAGCCGGTTCATGGTCTCGGCACCCGTGGCGCGGTGCCACAGGCCCGCCTCGCCGATGAGCGCGGGATCCACCGGGATGCCTGCCTCCTCGAGCGCCTGCCGGTAGCCCTGCACGCGCAGCGCGGCGGAGCCCACGGTCTCGCCCTCGTGCGCACCGATCACGGCGATGCGGCGCCGCCCGAGGTCCAGCAGGTGCTGGGTGGCCGCACGGGCCGCCTCGATGTTGTTCATGGTGACGTGGTCCGCGGGCCCGCCGAAGATGCGCTCGCCGAGCAGCACCATGGGGTAGTCGACGCGCAGCACGTCGGCGTCCTGGGGACCGAGCTCGAGCGGCGAGAAGATCAGGCCGTCCGTGAGGTGCCGGCGCTGCCCGGAGAGCACCTCGAGCTCGCGCTCGCGCACCGACCCGGTCTGCTCGATGAGGACGGTCAGCCCCCGCGCCTCGGCCGCCCGGATGACCGAGTCCGCCAGCTCCGCGAAGTACGGGAGGGACAGCTCCGGCACCGCGAGGCCGATGATGCCGGTCTTCCCGCGACGCAGGTTCCGCGCCGAGATGTTGACCTGGTAGCCGAGGTCGGCGATGGCCTTCTCCACCCGCTCCTTGGTGGCCGGGCGGATGTACTGGTAGCCGTTGACCACGTTGGAGACGGTCTTGATGGACACCCCTGCCCGCGCCGCGACCTCGTGCATCGTCACTGCGGTACCGCGTCTGGCCGAGCTCATCGCGTTCTCCCGATCCGTCCGTACCTCGTCGAGGGCCAGGGTGGCAGACCCGACCCGGTCACGGGTGCTCCGCCACGGGTAGCCACACCCGCATCGCCCCAGGTCCGCGGCTTCCCCACCGGTGGTAGGGCACGGCCCGCAGCGTGACCCGGCCGGTCGCAGGAGCCGGACTGGCCGTCCCGACGACCCCCGCGGACGCGGCGCGGTACAGCGGCCCGCCCGTCGCGGGTCGGTGGACCGCGACGGCCTCGACCGTGACCAGCGCGTCGACACCCGCCACGGGAGGCGCCGCGGTCAGCGGGCTGCCCGGCACCAGGGCGAGGTCCTCGAGCACCACCCCGGACGGCAGGCCGGCCTGCTCGACGCAGTAGACGACGGGTCCGCGGCGCAGCGCCACGCAGCCGCGCACCGCGTCGACGCGCGGGTGCGCCGCCACAGCGACGACGGGCATCGGCAGCTCGAGCTCGACCCGGCGCACCGGACCGGCCACGCGGGCGTAGCCCCGCTCGACGACGACGTCGGTGACCGTTCCGTCGACGACGAGCCGGACCGCCGCAGCGTCCGCCCAGGCCGGGATCCGCAGCGCCAGGTCCTCGGTCAGACCGTCGGGGCCGGCGTCGACCACCACGCGGCCGTCCCACGGGTACTCGGTGCGGACCCGCAGCACGCCCGACCCCACGGCCACGTCGGCGTCCGCGTACAGGTGCAGCTGCACCCCGTTCTCGTCGCGCGTCGCCACGTAGCCCTGGAGGGAGGCGACCAGCCGCGCGAGGTTCGGGGGGCAGCACGCGCAGGCGAACCACGGCAGCCGCTCGGCGGGCGCGAACTCGCTCGAGCCGTCGTGCCCGGTCCGGACCTGGAGCGGGTTGGCGTACAGGAACCCCGTCCCGTCCACCGAGGTCGACCCCGGGATGGCGTTGTAGAGCGTGCGCTCCATCTCGTCGGCGAACCGGCCCTCGCCCGTGAGCAGCAGCATCCGCCACGCCCACTGGAAGGTCGCGATCGCGGCACACGTCTCGGCGTACGCGCGGTCGGGCGGCAGCTCGTAGGGGTCGCCGAACGCCTCGTCCTTGTGCCGCGACCCGGTGCCGCCGGTCACGTACGTGCTGGTCCCCTGCGCCGAGTCCCACAGCCGCAGGAGGTACGCGAGCAGGTCCGGGTCGCCCGTCTCCGCGACGACGTCCGCGACGCCCGCCGCCAGGTACGCCTGACGCACCGCGTGCCCGGCCACCTCGGTGACCTCGCGCACCGGCAGGTGGTCCTGGTGGTACGCGGGAGGGAACGGTCCGGACCCGAGCACGCCGGAGCCTCGCAGGTCCACCTGCCGCCGTGCCAGGTCGAGGTACGACCGCTCGCCGGTGAGCCGGTACAGCTCGACCAGCGCGGTCTCCACCTCGGGATGCCCGCAGTAGCCGTCCTGCCCGCCCTCACCGAAGCGCGCCACGGCCAGGTCCGCGAACCGGCGTGCGACGTCGAGCAGGTCGGTGCGGCCGGTGGTCCGCGTGCGCGCCACGGCCGCCTGCACCAGGTGACCGAGGACGTACAGCTCGTGCCCCCAGCGCAGGTCGGCGAACACCTCGTCGCCGCTGTAGAGCGTGTGCAGGTAGCCGTCGTCGCGCTGCGCCGCGGTGAGCAGGTCCACCAGCTCGCGGGTCACGCCCTCCCACGGCTGGTCCGCCGGCAGCCTGCCGGCCTCCCACGCGAGCGCCTCGAGCGTCTTGTAGACGTCCGAGTCGACGAAGTTGAAGCCCCGGTGCGGCGCCTCGGAGGGGACCACCAGCCGCCGGAAGTTCTCGATCGTGCCCGCGTCCTCGAGCTGCCGCAGGACGTGCGGGAGGGTGGCGTCCCGGTTCAGCGACTGCCAGCGCCCCAGGAACGAGCCCGGGTCCAGGGTCACGGCGTCGAACGGGAGGGGGGTCCGGAGCACGACCGTGGCGCGGGGCACCGTCGGGCCGCCCGTGGTCGGACCGTCCATGGTCGGACCGTCGATGGTCGGCGCCATGATCGGACTCCTGGTGGCGTGGGACACAGGGAAACTCTACATCGTTGTAGAAGTCGAGTCCCGGAAACACGTCGGGCCCGGCAGATGCCGGGCCCGAACGTCGGAGCAGGCGACCTGACGGCCGCCCGGGCTCACTTCTTGTTGCGACGCTGGTGACGCGTCTTGCGCAGCAGCTTGCGGTGCTTCTTCTTGGCCATCCGCTTGCGGCGCTTCTTGATGACGGAGCCCATGGGGTCCTCACTTCGCTTCCGATGGAGGCCCGGCGACGGGCCGTTCTGGTGGTCGATCGACGCGTAGAAGAGACCGAGTGCAATCGAGTCGCCCACGCACGAACAAAGTCCGAGGCTCTACCTTACGCGATCCGGAGGGTCCCGAACGACGCGGACGAGGTTCAGGCCGAGGTTCAGGAGGATGTTCAGGAGGATCGGCGGTCCTGCTCGCGGGCCTCGACGGCGGGCGAGGTGGCCAGGTAGTGGTCCAGCGCATCCTGCGGGACACGGAACGACCGGCCGACGCGGACACCGGGGAGCTCGCCGGAGTGCAGCAGGCGGTACACGGTCATCTTCGAGACGCGCATGACGTCGGCGACCTCGAGGACCGTGAGGAATCGCGTGCGGCCGGGCTGGTCGCTCATGTGGTCATCCGTTCCGCCCGGCGCGCGGCGGGCCCGCGCACCCACCCTGCGGGTGCTGGATCAGAGTAGTGGCCTCTGGGACGCGTGGGATAGAGGGGACACCTGGGACGTCGCCCGGGTGGCCCAGCGGGTCAGTCGTGGTCCGGGTCCAGCCCGAGCGAGGGGAACACGGCCGCACGGGTGGCCCGGATGGCGCGGTCGACGTCGTCCCCCGGGTCGTACCCGCTCGCCCACGGGCTGAACCTCGCCTCCCGGTCGTCGGTCATGCGGTCCGGACCGAGCCGCCCGTACCGCTCCCGCACGAGGGAGCGCCACTCGTCGGGGACCTCGGTGCTGGGGTCCACCGGGTGGTGCGTCGCGATGCCGAGCAGGTGCGTCCACGACCGCGGCACCACGTCGACCACGGCGTAGCCGCCGCCCCCGAGCGCCAGCCAGCGGCCGCCCGCCACCTCGTGCGCCAGGTCGTGCAGCAGCTCCGCCGCGCGCCGCTGGCCGTCCAGGCTCACCCGCAGGTGCGTGAGCGGGTCGAGCAGGTGGGTGTCGCAGCCGTGCTGGGTGACCAGCACGTCCGGCGCGAACTCGCGCACCACCGCCGGCACCACCGCGTCGATGGCGCGGAGCCAGCCGGCGTCGCCGGTGCCTGACGGCAGCGCGACGTTCACGGCTGTGCCCTCCGCGCCCAGCCCACCGGCCTCGCGCGCGTGGCCGGTGCCCGGGAACAGCGCGTGGCCGGTCTCGTGCAGCGAGACGGTGAGCACCCGGGGGTCGTCCCAGAACACCGCCTGGACGCCGTCGCCGTGGTGCGCGTCGATGTCGACGTAGGCCACCCGCTGCGCCCCGGCGTCGAGCAGCGCCACGATGGCCACCGCCGCGTCGTTGTAGACGCAGAACCCCGACGCCGACGACCGCATCGCGTGGTGCAGGCCACCCGTCACGTTGACGGCGTGCTCGGCGCGGCCCTCCCAGACGGCGAGCGCCGAGTCGACCGACCCCTGCACCACCATGGCGGACGCCTCGTGCATGTGCGGGAAGACGGGGTCGTCGTTGGAGCCCAGCCCGAAGGACAGGTCGGGGGTGCCGTCGGCGGACGCCCGGTGCACCGCGGCCACGTAGGCGGGGTCGTGCACGGTCTGGAGGAGCTCGTCCGAGGCCTCCTGCGCTCCGACCAGCTCCACGTCCGGCCCGGTCAGCAGCCCGAGGGCCTCGGCGAGCCGGATGGTCAGGTCCAGGCGCTCCGAGGTCATGGGGTGCCCGTGGCCGAAGTCGTACGCGAGCATCTCGCGCGACCAGACCACGCGCACGGGTGCCGACGACGTCATGGGCTCACCGTCGCACCCGACGCCCCTGCTGTCGATCCGACCTGCCTGTGGCGGTCGCGCGCCGGTCGTGCGCCTGCCACGTGCCTGTCGGGTCGATCCACACGCCTGGGGCGTGCCAGAGTTGCCCAGTCCGGCAGGCGCCGGCCGGTCAGGGAGGTGTGATGGCGCGGGGTGCCCCGGGTGTGGTGTGGCGGTGGCGCGAGTACGTCGACCGCTCCGCACGGCAGTCCCCCGCCCGACTGGCGCTCGGCGTGTTCGCCCTGGTGATCGCCGTGGTCACCGCCGGCCTCTCCGCCCCCTGGGCGACCGCGAGCGGACGCCAGGCACCGTTCGTCGACGCGCTGTTCACCGCGGCCTCCGCCAGCACCGTCACCGGCCTGGTCGTGGTCCCCACCGGCGAGTACTGGTCGGCGTGGGGCCTGGTCGTCATCCTCGTCGCCATCCAGATCGGCGGCCTCGGCGTCATGACGCTCGCGTCGCTGCTCGGCATGGCCGTGTCCCGGCGGATCGGCCTGACGCAGCGCCTGCTCGTCTCGTCGGAGACCAAGGAGACCCGGCTCGGCGAGGTCGGCTCGCTGATCCGGACCGTCATCATCACGTCCGTCGCGCTCGAGCTGATCATCGCGCTCGTGCTCTTCCCCCGGTTCCTCATGTTCGACGAGGACCTGGGTGAGGCGGCATGGCACTCGATCTTCTACTCGGTCTCCGCGTTCAACAACGCCGGCTTCGTGCCGACGCCGTACGGGCTCGAGCCCTTCGTCTCCGACTGGTGGGTGCTGATGCCCATCATCGTCGGCGTGTTCATCGGCTCGCTCGGCTTCCCGGTGATCCTCAACGTGGCCCGGCACCTGCGCGAGCCCCGCCGCTGGAGCCTGCACTCCAAGCTCACCGTGACCACCAGCCTCGGCCTCGTGGTCGCCGGGTCGGTGCTGGTGGCCGCGTTCGAGTGGACCAACCCGGGCACGTTCAAGCCGCTCGGCCCCAGCGCCACCGCGCTCGCCTCGCTGTTCGCCGGCGTCATGCCGCGGTCGGGCGGGTTCTCCACGGTGGACGTCGGGGAGATGCACGAGGGCACCTGGCTGCTCATGGACGCGCTCATGTTCGTCGGCGGCGGCTCGGCGTCGACCGCCGGCGGCATCAAGGTCACGACGCTCGCCGTCATGCTGCTCGCGATCCTCGCCGAGGGGCGCGGCGACAAGGACGTCGAGGCCTACGGGCGGCGCATCCCGCGCGAGGCCCTGCAGGTCGCGATCGCCGTCTCGCTGGTCTCGGCGACACTGGTGCTGGTCTCGTCGCTGCTGCTCCTGGCCATCACCAACCTCACCCTGGACAAGGTCCTGTTCGAGGTCATCTCGGCGTTCGCCACCTGCGGGCTGTCCACCGGCATCACGCCGGACCTCCCCGACCCGGCGAAGTACGTGCTCACCGTGCTCATGTTCATCGGCCGGACCGGCACGATGACGCTTGCGGCGGCGCTCGCGCTGCGCAACCGTCGTCGGGTGATCCGGCTACCAGAAGAGAGGCCGATCATTGGCTGACAGATTCGGCGACTCGCTCAAGGGGCCGCAGAACGCACCGCGCACACCCAAGAAGGACTCGGGCGTGCTCGTCATCGGGCTCGGCCGGTTCGGGTCCGCCATCGCGGCGACCCTCGACCGGCTCGGCCAGGACGTGCTCGCCGTCGAACGCAACCCCGAGCTCGTCGCCCAGTGGGCCGGCCGGGTCGCACTCGTCGAGGCCGACGCCGCCAACCCCGAGGCCCTCGAGCAGCTGGGGGCGCGCGAGTTCCCCGTGGCCGTCGTCGGCGTCGGGTCCTACCTCGAGGCCTCCGTGCTGATCACCGGCAACCTGGTGGACATCGGCGTCCCGCAGATCTGGGCCAAGGCCGTCAGCAACGAGCACGCGCGCATCCTGCAGCGCATCGGCGCGCACCACGTGGTGCTCCCCGAGGCCGACGCCGGCGCGCGCGTGGCCCACCTGGTGTCCGGCAAGCTGCTCGACTACATCGAGGTCGAGGACGGGTTCACCATCGTCAAGATGCGCCCGCCGAAGGAGACCCAGGGGTTCACGCTCGCGCAGTCGAAGGTGCGCGAGCGCTACGGCGTGACCGTGATCGGGGTCAAGAGCCCCGGCATCGACTTCGTCTACGCGACCCCCGAGACGCGCCTGTCGCAGAACGACCTGATCATCGTCTCGGGCCACGCCGACCTGCTGGAGCGCTTCGCAGCCCGGCCGTGACCCGCGCGGGAGCACGGCCGATCCGGCGAGCTCGTGAGTTCCTGCCGAGCTCGTGAGTTGCAGCTCACGAACTCAGAGGAAACTCGCGAACTCGCGGACTCACGAACTCGTGCAGAGCGGGTGCTCGGGGAGCCGGGGTGGGCCTGCGCGGGCCGTCCGCGGCAGCCAGGTCAGCGGCGGCGGATGGCCAGCAGGCGCTGGAGGACCACGAAGATCAGCAGCAGGGCGCCGATGAAGATCTTGGTCCACCAGGAGCTGAGCGTGCCCTGGAACGTGATGATGGTCTGGATCAGCCCCAGCACCAGCACGCCCAGCACCGAGCCGAGCACGAAGCCGCTGCCGCCGGTGAGCAGGGTGCCGCCGATGACCACCGCGGCGATGGCGTCGAGCTCCATGCCGACACCCGTCAGGGCGTACCCGGACCGCGAGAAGATGGCGAACAGCAGGCCGCCGAGCCCCGCGCAGGTGCCGCTGATGACGTAGACCAGCACCTTCGTGCGTGCCACAGGCAGACCCATGAGCTTCGCGGACTGCTCGCTGCCACCGATCGCGTACACGGTGCGGCCGAACCGCGTGTAGTGCAGCGTCACGAAGGCGATGGCCACGACGGCCAGCGCGATCACGCCGCTGGGCGTGATCACCAGGCCGTCCTCGGTGCCCCAGCGGGTGCGGGCGAGCGAGACGATGGTCGGGTCGGTGATCGGGATCGACTCGGGCGCCACGATGTAGCAGAGGCCACGGGCGAGGAACATCGCCGCCAGGGTGGCGATGAAGGGTTGTATCTCGAACACGTGGACCATCACCCCGACGGCCAGCCCGATGACGGTGCCGACGAGGATGACCAGCGGGATCGCGACCGCGGCGCCGTAGCCGTGCGAGAACATCCACGCGGCGACACACCCGGACAGCGCGACGACGGCGCCGACGGACAGGTCGATGCCCCCGGTGAGGATCACGAACGTCATGCCGACGGCGATGACCACGAGGAACGAGTTGTTGATGAGCACGTTGGCCATCACGCGGCCGGTGAGGAAGTTCTCGTACCGCGAGCCGCCGATGGCCAGCATGGCGATCAGGACGACGACGGTGCCGAGAACCGGCAGGTAGCGCTCGTCGATGCGGAAGCGGCGGACGCGGGAGCCGAGCGAGGGCGGGGCGTCGGCGGGACGCGTGAGCTGGTCGGTGGTCATCAGGCCGGCACCTCCACGGGAGCAGGGGCGACAGCACGTCTACGTGCCCGCATCTTGTGCCTGACCACCGGCGACTGGAGCAGGCAGACCAGGATGACGACGAGCGCCTTGAACAGGGACACCGCGTTGGCGGGGATGCCCAGGATGGTCACCGAGAACGTCAGCGTGGTGATCACGAGCACGCCGACCAGCGTGCCGACCAGGGAGAACTTGCCGCCGGCCAGCGAGGTGCCGCCGATGACCACCGCGAGGATGGCGTCGAGCTCGATGAACAGGCCGGCGTTGTTGGCGTCGGCGGCCATGATGTCGGAGCTGCGGATGAACCCGGCGATGCACGCGAAGAACGCGCACAGGATGTAGACGGTCCAGATGATCGTCCGGGCGCGCACGCCCGCCAGCCGGGAGGCGACCGGGTTGATGCCGACCGACTCGATGAGCACGCCGAGCGCCGTGCGCCGCGTGATCAGGGTGGTGGCGAGGAAGAAGAACCCGGCGATCAGCGCGGCGACGGGCAGCCCCAGCCAGTAGCCGGTGGCGATCGTCTTGTAGGGCGCGCTGGTCACGGTGGTGATCTGGCCGCCGGTGATGAGCATCGCGATGCCCCGGCCGGCGGTCATGATCACCAGGGTCGCGATGATCGGTTGGATCCCGACGACGGCGACCAGGAACCCGTTGAACACCCCGATGAGCAGGCAGACCAGCACGGCGCTGCCGATCGCGGACAGGACGACGGCCAGCGACCCCGGGTCGTCGGACGCGGCGATCTGGGACAGGGCGACCGCCCCGGCGATCGCCATGACGGCGCCGACGGACAGGTCGATGCCGCGCGTCGCGATGACCAGCGTCATGCCCAGGGCCACCAGCAGCAGCACGCTGGAGCGCCGCAGGATGTCGATCGGCCCCCCGTACAGGTGACCGTCGCGCACGGCGATGTCGAGGAACGTGTTCGACTTGAGCACGCAGGCCAGCAGCAGCACGCCCAGGGCGACGACCGGCCAGAACAGCCGGTGCCGGATGATGGATCCGACGGCGCTCATGACTGCCCTCCGCTCGCGATGAGGTGGACGACGTCGTCGGTGGTGACGTCGTCGGAGTTGGTGATCTGGGCGACGAGCCTGCGGTCGCGCAGCACCGCGATGCGGTGCGACAGGCGCAGCACCTCCTCCAGCTCGGCGGAGATGAACACGACCGCCATGCCCTGGGCCGCCAGGTCGGCGACGAGCCGCTGGATCTCGGCCTTGGCGCCGACGTCGATGCCGCGGGTGGGCTCGTCGAGCAGCAGGAGCTTCGGGGCGGTGGCCAGCCAGCGGGCGAGCAGCACCTTCTGCTGGTTGCCGCCGGAGAGGTTGCCGGCGATCGCCTCGGGGTTGGCCGGGCGGATGCCGAGCGCCTCGACGTAGCGGTTCACCACCTCGTCGGACTTCCGCTTCGAGATGCGGCGCAGCCAGCCGCGGTCGGCCTGGAGCCCGAGCACGATGTTCTCCCGCACGGTCAGGTCGCCGACGATGCCCTCGGTCTTGCGGCTCTCCGAGGAGTAGACGATGGAGCGCGACAGGGCGGTGCGGGGCGTCCGCATCTTCGTCGGCGTGCCCTCCACCCGGATCTCGCCCTGGTCGGCGTGGTCGGCGCCGTACAGCAGGCGCGCGAGCTCGGTACGGCCGGAGCCGAGCAGGCCGGCGAGCCCGACGACCTCCCCGGAGTAGACGTCGAGGTCGAACGGCTCGATCGACCCCTTGCGCCCGAGCCCGATGGCCTGGAGGTACGGCTGCGTGTCGGCGCGCTCGGCGACCGACCGCTTCGGGGCCTCCTCCAGCTGCTCGAGGACCTCCAGCGCGCGGCCGATCATCTTCTGCACCAGCTCGACGCGCGGCAGCTCCGCGGTCCGGTACTCCCCCACCAGAGCACCGTTGCGCAGGACCGTCATGCGGTCGCTGATCGCGTAGACCTGGTCGAGGAAGTGGGAGACGAACAGGATGGCGACGCCGCGGTCGCGCAGGGCGCGCACGACGTCGAACAGCCGACCGACCTCGTCGGCGTCGAGGCTGCTGGTGGGCTCGTCGAGGATGAGCACGCGCGCGTCCACGACCATCGCGCGCGAGATCGCGACCAGCTGCTGGACCGCGAGCGAGTGCGACGACAGAGACGACTTGGGGTCGATGTCGAGGTTCATGGTGCGCAGGTGCTTGCGGGCGGCTGCGCGGGTGCGGCGCCAGTCGACGGCGCCGGCCCGGCGCACCTCGTGGCCGAGCATGATGTTCTCCGCCACCGACAGGTTGTCGCAGAGGTTGACCTCTTGGTACACGGTGCTGATCCCCGCGGCCTGTGCCTGCGCGGGACCGGTGAACGTGCGGTCCTGGCCGTCGATGACGATGCGGCCGGAGTCGATCGAGTACACGCCGGTGAGGGCCTTGATCAGGGTGGACTTGCCGGCCCCGTTCTCGCCCATCAGGGCGTGCACCTCACCGGGGAACAGCCGGAAGTCGACGCCGTCCAGCGCCTTGACCCCGGGGAACGTGATGGAGATCCCCGTCATCGCCACGATCGGGGTGGCGTCCGGGGCGGTCACAGCAGTGTCGTCGGTCATCGTCGACCTTTCGTCCGAGCCGGTCCCACGGTACCGGCAGGGCGGTGCTGCCCGGGGGGACGCGCAGGTCCCCCCGGGCAGCGGGGCGGGAACGGTCAGTACTGCCGGTCGGCGAGTACTGCCTGCGCGCCTGCCTGGTCGAACGCCTCGTCCTTGGTGACGATGCGGGGCTCCACGGTGCCGCCCTCGTCGAGCGTCTTGATGATGTCGGCGAGGTCCGGGCCGAGCAGCGGGTTGCACTCGACGATGTAGCTGATCTCCCCGGCGGCGAGGGCGGTCATGCCGTCCTTCACGCCGTCGATGGTGACGACCTTGATGTCCTGGCCGGGCACCTTACCGGCCGCCTTGATGGCCTCGATGGCACCCAGGCCCATGTCGTCGTTGTGCGCGTACACGACGTCGATGTCCGGGTAGGCCTGGAGGAAGCCCTCCATGACCGTCTTGCCCTCGGCGCGCGTGAAGTTGCCGGTCTCGGAGGCGATCACCGAGATGTTGTCGTTGCCGGCGATGGCGTCCTCGAACCCGGTCTTGCGGTCGATCGCGGGCGCGGAGCCCGTGGTGCCCTGGAGCTCGACGACGTTGATGGGCTCGGTGCCGAGGTTCTCGGACACCCAGTCACCGATGCGCTTGCCCTCCTCGACGAAGTCGGAGCCGATGAACGTCACGTAGAGCGACGTGTCCTCGGAGTCGACCGCGCGGTCGGTGAGGATGACGGGGATGCCGGCGTCCTTGGCCTCCTCGAGCACGCTGTCCCAGCCGGACTCGACCACCGGCGAGAACGCGATGTAGTCGACGCCCTGGGCGATGTAGGACCGGATCGCCTGGATCTGGTTCTCCTGCTTCTGCTGGGCGTCGGAGAAGCTGAGCTTGAAGCCGGCGTCCTCCGTGATCGCGTCCTGGATCGACTTGGTGTTGGCGGCACGCCAGCCGCTCTCGGCGCCGACCTGGCTGAAGCCGACCGAGATCAGGTCGTCGCCGCCGTCACCGCTCGCGGCGGAGGCGTCGTCCCCCGAGTCACCGCTGCTGCACGCAGCGAGCCCGAGTGCGAGCACCGCGATGCCTGCGGCGATCGATCGTGTCCTGAACATCTTGCTGACCATCTGCTTCTCCTCCTCGAGAAACGCACTCGCTCGCGGACCCGACCCACGCCGGTCGGTCCGCGTCGTGCGCCCGGGGCACCGGGGGCACGAGTCCTGCTGAACCGGGGTCCAGTAGGTGGTTCGCCTGATGTTAGCGCTCACATTCTCTTCGGTGGCGCGGTTGTCAGGTTGCATTCCGGTCACGGATCGGACGCCTCACCCCCGACCTCGACCACGTCGACGCCCACCCGGCGCAGCCCGGAGACCACGCCGGCGTCGGCGGTCGGACCGGTGATCACGGTGTCCACGTCGGTCACCGGCACGATCAGGCCGAGGTGCGCCTGGCCCAGCTTCGAGCCGTCGGCCACCACCACGGCGCTCTCCGCGGACGCCACCATCCGCCGCTTGACGACGGCCTCGGGCAGGTTGATGTTGGTGACGCCGTGCCCCAGGTGGATGCCGTTGCACCCGATGAACGCCAGGTCGGCGTGGATCTGGTCCAGCAGCACGGCCGCCAGCGGGTCCACCAGGGAGTGCTGGAGCCGGCGCAAGGTGCCGCCCGTGACCAGCACGGTCAGGCGCGGGATGGCGGGCTCCAGCTCGAGCGCGATGTTCAGCCCGTTGGTGATCACCACGACGCCCTCGAGCTCGGAGCGGGCCGCGATCGCGCGGGCGATGGCCGTGGTCGTGGTGCCGACGTCGAGGATCACGCTCATCCCCGGCCGGACCATCGCGGCCGCGGCCGCGCCGATCGCCTGCTTCTCGCCGGCCGAGTCGGTGAGCGCCTCCTCGAACGACTGCTCGGTGCGCGGCCGCCCCCAGGACATGGCGCCGCCGCGCACCCGACGGACCACGCGGGCGCGGTGCAGGGCGTCGAGGTCCGTGCGGACCGTGACGTCCGAGATGCCGAACGCCTCGGCCAGGTCGGCGACGCGGACGTACTCGCGGTCGTCGATCAGCCTCTGCATCCGCTCACGACGCACGGTGGCCGGGAGCGGGACGTCCTCGTCCTTGAGCACCCGACCATCGTGACCAACTTACTGAATAGTAAGCAAGCGGACTTTCGTTACCTTTCGATAACGACGCTCTCGCGCAGCACCTTGACCCCCCGGGCCGGCACCATCTCCCCCGCCGCGTGGGCTGCGCCGCCGACCAGGTCGTCGCCTGTCGCGTGCAGGGGCAGGTCGGTGTCCGTGTGGTTGATCGCGAACAGCCAGCTGCCCGACTCCCCGACGCGCCGCACGACCTCGAGCCCGCCCGGCCCGTCGACCAGCGGCGACACACCCGCCGCGTCGAGCACCCGTCCCACGAGCGCGGCGGTGGACCCGGTGTCCAGCCGCGTCGACAGGTACCAGGCCGCTCCCCCGCCGTCGACGGTCCGCCGGGTCAGCGCCGGGCCTCCCGCGGACGGGCCGTCGGCGTAGGTGGCCAGCACCTCGGCGTCGTCGGCCGTGAGCCGCTCGGTCCACACCAGGCCGGTCGACCCGTCGCTGAGCTGCACGGACCCGCCCTCGCGCAGCGGTGCGAACTCCTCCCCGCGGACGCCGAGCAGGTCCCGGAACGCGCCCGGGTAGCCGCCGAGCAGCACCCGGTCGTGCTCGTCGACGATCCCGGAGAAGTACGAGACGAGCACGTGACCGCCGCGCGCGACGACGGCCGACAGCCGGTCGGGCAGGTCGGCCGGGGCGAGGTAGAGCGTCGGCACCAGGACCACGTCGTAGCCGTCGAGGTCCGCGGTCGCCGGGACCACGTCGACCGCGACCCCGGCGTCGACCAGCGCCCCGTGCAGCGCCCGCGGCAGGTCGAGGTAGTGCAGGTCGACGGTCGGGTGCGCCTCGAGCTCGCTGGCCCACCACGCCTGGGTGTCCCAGAGCAGGGCGACGCGGCCCTTTTCGACGACGCTGCCCCGCACCTCGGCCAGCCGCCCGAGCGTCGCGCCCAGGTGGGCCACCTCGCGGAACAGCTCCGAGTCGGCACCGGCGTGCGGCACCATCCCCGAGTGGAACTTCTCGGCGCCCGCCCGGGACTGGCGCCACTGGAAGAAGAGCACGCCGTCGGCGCCGCGGGCCACGTGCTGCAGGGAGTTGCGCAGCAGCTGGCCCGGCTGCTTGGCCAGGTTGCGCGGCTGCCAGTTCACCGCGCTCGTCGAGTGCTCCATGAGCAGCCACGGGTCGCCGCCCGCCAACCCGCGCACGCGGTCGGCGCTGAACGCCAGCTCCGCCCAGCCGCGTGGGTCCTCGGCGGCCAGGTAGTGGTCGTTGGACACGATGTCGATCAGCGGCGTGGTCTGCGTGTAGTCGATCTGGCGGAAGTCGCCCATGACCATGTAGTTGGTGGTCACCGGCAGGTGCGGCGTGACCTCGCGCAGCACGGCGGCCTCGGCCTCGAGGTGCGCGACGAAGGCGTCGGAGGAGAACCGCTCGAAGTCGAGCCGCTGCCCAGGATTGGGGATCGTCGTCGTGCGTCGCGGCGGAAGGACCTGCTCGAACGAGGAGTACCGCTGCCCCCAGAACGCCGTCCCCCACGCCAGGTTGAGTGCGTCGACGTCCGGGTACTCCTTGCCGAGCCAGTCCCGGAACGCTGCGGCGGAGACGTCGCAGTAGCAGCGGCCGTTGTGGCAGGCCAGCTCGTTGGAGATGTGCCACATGGCCACCGCGGGGTGGTGCCCGTAGCGCTCGGCCAGCACGCGGGCGATCCGGGTGGCGTGCTCGCGGATCACCGGCGAGCTCACGCACCAGGACTCGCGGCTGCCGTGCGTGAGGCGCAGACCGTCCGCGTCGACCGGCAGCATCTCGGGGTGCGCCAGGTGCAGCCACACCGGCGGCGCGGCACTCGGCGTCGCCAGGTCGACGCGGATCCCGGCCTCGTGCAGCAGGTCGAGGATCCGGTCCAGCCAGCCGAAGTCGAGCTGCCCCTCCGCCGGCTCCAGCTGCCCCCAGGAGAAGATGCCGAGGCTCACCAGCGTCACGCCGGCCTCCCGCATGAGCGCGACGTCGTCGGCCCACACCTCCTCCGGCCACTGCTCCGGGTTGTAGTCGGCGCCGAACGCGATGCCGTCGGTGGGCCACGGGCCCGTCCAGCGGCTCATCGGGACACCGCCACGAGGACGTCCCACGACCCGAGCGTGATCGCGTCGCCGGCCGACACCGGGGGGCCGGCGGCATCCGCGGGCGGCGGGTCGGCCGGGGCCGTGCCGCGCGGGGCGACGAGCAGGTCGAGATCGGTCGGAGCAGTCACGGTGGCGGCCTCCCAGGACCAGTTGTGCACGACGTGGACGCGGCTGCCGTCCGGCCGGGTGGAGCTGTGGACGGTGACGCTCGGTGGCAGGTCCTCCCAGCCGGCGAGCGGGGTGGGCACCAGCCAGTCGGCCAGCGACCGGGCCAGCTCGAGCCCGGGCACCGTGCCGACGACCGTGATCCGGCCGTCGCCGTGCGACTTGGTGGTGACCGCCGCCCATGCGCCCAGGTGCGGGTGCTCGTAGGTGGCCAGCACGTCGGCGCCGTCCGCGACGAGGCACTCGGCCCACGCGGTCGCCTGGCCCGCGAGCGCGCCGGCGACCGGCACCGGCTCGGCGAGGTTGCTGAACTCCTCGTACCAGGCGCCCGCCGCGGTCGACAGCCGCGCGGGCTGCACCTCGGCACGCGCGCGGCCCTCGTGGTCGGCGTAGCCGGTGCGGGGGCCGACGACCAGGTGGCCCCCGGCCTCGGCGTACCGGAGCAGCCAGGCGAGGTCCGCGTCGGACGCGGGGTAGTAGCCGGCCGCGACGAGCACGGGGTGGGTGCCGACGACGGCCGCCGGGTCCTCCGCGAACAGGTAGCGCGGGCGGACCACGCGCACCTGCAGGCCCGCGTCGAACGCGCCCCGGTAGAACGCGCTGACGATCCGGGGGTAGCTGTGGGGGTCGGCGGTGCCGTCGGCCTTCTGCAGAGGCGGCTGGGCCGCGAGCGCGAACCGCGACTCGGTGGACGACAGGATCGCGATGTCGGCGTCGGGCACCGCGTCCGCCAGCTCCCCGCCCACGCGTGCGAGCTCGGCGCCCAGCAGCGCCAGCTCCCGGTACGGCCGACCGGGGACCCCGCTGTGCGGGAGCACGCCGCCCCAGTAGGTCTCGGCGCCGTAGTGCAGCGTGTGCCAGTGCCAGTACTCGACCATCCGGGCACCGCGCGCGACGAGCGCCCACGCGGACTGCCGCCACTGGCCCGGGTAGGCGGGACCGTTGGTGCTCGGGCCGCCGATGGACTGCGCGTTCGTCTCGGTGACCAGGAACGGCTCGCCGCGGCTGGAGAACATGGCGTCGCCCACCTGGAACAGCGCCCACGTGCCGTACGCGGTCCAGTACTGCGCGGGGGTGTGCTCGCTCGGGTGCAGCAGCGAGTCCTGCATCCCGTAGTAGGCGTTCCCGCTGGTCACGTCCAGGACCGAGGCCAGGTCGGCGTCCTCGAGGGCGGGCCGGTCGTACGCGATGCAGGTGGTCACCCACTGGTCCGGACGCGCGAGGGCGCGCACCGCGCGAGCCTGCCAGTCGATCACCTCGGTGGTCAGCGAGGCCTGGAAGCGGCGCCAGGCGAGGTCGTACTGCGGCTGCACGTTGCCGTCCGGGGTCCACAGGTCGGCCCACGTGGACAGCCGGTGCGACCAGTACACGAGCCCCCACTCGCGGTTCAGGGTCTGCACGTCGCCGTACGTGTGCCGCAGGTGGTCGACGAACCGCTGGAACACCCCGCGGTTGTGCAGCAGGTGCAGGCCCGGCTCGTTGTCCACCTGGAACCCGACCACCGCGGGGTGGTCCCGGTACCGCTGCACGATCCTGGTGAGGATGCGCTCGGCGTAGAACCGGAAGGCGGGGTGCGTGAAGTCGGCCTCCTGGCGGGCGCCCCAGCCCATCGGCTCACCCGTACGGAGCTCGCCCGCGACCTCCGGGTACCGGCGGACCAGCCACATCGGCAGTGCGTACGTGGGCGTGCCCAGCACCACGTCGATGCCCCGGGCGTGCGCCCCGTCGAGGACGGGCTCGAGCCAGTCGAGCTCGAACCGGCCCTCGTCGGGCTCCCACGTGGACCACACGGACTCCCCGACGCGGATCACGGAGAAGCCCGCCGCCTGCATCAGGTCGAGGTCGCGCTCCAGGGTCTCCGGCCTGGGGTCGTCGCCCGGCCCCGCGTACTCGTAGTAGTACGCGGCGCCGAAGCGCACTCCGTCGTGCTGGACAGCCATGTGCATGTCTCCGTGATGATCGTCAGTGCCCGTTGGGCGGTGCGGCAGTCGTCTCCCGGACCACGAGCTCGACCGGGACGTTCTCGCGGCGGTCCTGCCGTCGCGGGTTCTCGATGGCGTCGACGAGCATCCCGACGCCGAAGGTGGCCAGGTGGGGCAGGTCCTGGCGGATGGTGGTCAGCGACCGGGCCAGGTAGGCGGCCTCGGGCACGTCGTCGAAGCCGACGACGCTCACGTCCCCCGGCACGTCCCGGCCGGCCTCCAGGAGCGCGCGCAGCAGGCCGATCGCCATCTGGTCGTTCCCGGCGAACACGGCGGTCACGGTCGGGTCGGCCGCCAGGTGCATCCCGGCCTCGTACCCCGAGCGCGCGGACCAGTCGCCCGTGAGCACGGGCGGTTGCGGGGCGCCGGCGGCCTCGAGCGTCGAGCGCCAGCCGTCCGTGCGCAGCTCGCTGGAGCGCCACCCGGCCGGGCCGGACACGTGGTGCACCGTGCGGTGGCCCAGTCCGAGCAGGTGCTCCGCCGCCTGCCGGCCGCCCGAGGCCTGGTCGGCGTCGGCCACGACCTCGTTCGCCGAGATGCCGTACCGCCCGGACAGGCTGAGCACCGGCAGGTCCCCGATCGCTCCGGGCTCGAGGGTGAACGCGCCGACCGGCTCGTTGACCACGATGCCGTCGACGCCCTGGTCCACGAGCTCGCGCAGGGAGGTGGTGATGGACTCCGGCTCGCCCTCGAGGGTGTTGACGACCGACATCGAGTAGCGGGCGCTGCGGATGGCGTGCTCCGCGGCGACCATCAGCGCCGACGGGCCGTAGTCGGTGGACCCGACGGACAGGACGCCGATGGTCCGGCTGCGACCGAGCACGAGGTTGCGGGCCGCGCGGTTGGGCCGGTAGCCCAGCGTCGCGATCGCCCGGTGCACCCGGTCGCGGACCTCGGCGCTCACGTGCGGGTCGCCGTTGATCACCCGGGACACCGTCTTCTGCGACACCCCGGCAGCCCGGGCCACGTCCATGGCCACGACCGGACGGGTCTTGCTGGTGACGGTGCGATCAGCCACCGAGATGTCCCCCTGACGACAGCGCTGTCGGATGCCTCCGTAGTCAACGGCACGCCTGACTACGTAGTCAAGCGGCGGTTCCACAGCGGGGGCCGTGTGGGCGAGGTGCCGGTCAAGGGGTGCGGCGGCGGAGCGTGGCGCTGCCGATCAGCAGGGCGCCGACGATGAACGCCGCGATCACGCCGACGTCACCGCGGACGTCGGCCCACGCCCCGCCGGCGGCCAGCTGCTGCATCGCGTCGAGCGCGTACGTCAGGGGCAGCACGCGCGACAGCCACTCCAGGACGGTCGGCATCTCGTCGCGCGGCATGAGGATGCCGCAGGTGATCAGCTGCGGGAACAGGACCAGCGGCATCAGCTGCACGGCCTGGAACTCGGTCCGGGCCAGCGCCGACGCCCCCAGCCCGAGCGCGCACCCGAGCACCGCGTCGAGCACGGCCACGAGGACCACCAACCCGATCGGTCCCGCGACGTCCATGCCGCACACCCACACGGCGAACCCGACGATGACGAGCGCCTGCACCGTGGCCAGCACGGCGAACGCCAGGGCGTAGCCGACGACGACGTCGCCGCGCCCGATCGGCAGGGTCATCAGTCGTTCGAGCGTGCCGGAGATGCGCTCCCGCAGCGTGGCGACGCTGGTCACCAGGAACATCACCATCATCGGGAACAGCCCCACCAGCAGCGGGCCGAACTGGTCCAGCACCGGCGTGCCGTCGAACATCCAGGCGATCAGGCCGATCAGCACGCACGGCAGCAGGATGACCAGAGCGATCGTGCGCTTGTCGTGGCGCAGCTGCGTGAGCACCCGGTGCGCGGTCGCGGCGGTGAGTGCGGCGGTCATCCCGCGACCGCGGAGCTCGCGCGCTCCCGGGGCCACGGTGGTCGTGGTCGCGGCGCTCATGCGACCGCCCCCCTCGCCGCGTCCCGGGCGGCCGCCTCGTCGACGAGCGCGAGGAACGCACCCTCGGCGTCCGGAGCACCGGTGCGGGCGAGGAGCTCGTCGAGCGTGGTGTCGGACAGGACCGCTCCCCCGCGCAGCAGGACCAGCCGGTCGCAGCGGGCCGCCTCGTCCATCACGTGGCTGGACACCAGGAGGCTCACCCCGGCACTCGCGAGCCGGTGGAACAGGTTCCAGAGGTCGCGGCGCAGGACGGGGTCGAGCCCCACGGTCGGCTCGTCGAGCACCAGCAGGTCGGGCCGGCCGAGCAGGGCGATCGCGAGCGACACTCGCGCGCGCTCGCCCCCGGACAGGGTGCCGATGGCCTGGTCGGCGTGGTCGAGCAGGTCGACCTCGGTCAGCGCCGTGCGGATGCCGTCGGCACCCACCCCGAGGATCGCCGCCGCGTACCGCAGGTTCTCCGTGACCGTCAGGTCGCCGTAGACGCTGGGGGACTGCGTGACGTAGCCGATCCGGCGGCGCAGCGGGGCCGATCCCGCCGGCAGCCCCAGCACGGTCACCGATCCCCCGTCGACGATCTGGGCGCCGACGATCGCCCGCATCAGGGTCGTCTTGCCGCTGCCGCTCGGACCGAGCAGCCCGACCACCTGCCCCACCGGCACGGTCAGGTCCAGCGACTCGATGACGCGGGTGCCACCGCGCACCACGCGGAGCCCGGCGATCTCGATCGCACTATTCCCCATGTGAGGAATTGTGCTCCTCGCCGGGCGACCGGCACAAGGCGCTACTGGGTCGACTCGACGATCACCGCGCGCAGCCGGTCGATGGCCGCGGGGTCGCCCACGCGCCGCAACGCGTCCGCGCCGCCGCGTCCCCAGAGCCAGAGCTCCAGGTCCCACGCGGTGCCGGACACGGTCGCCGTGACGTCCTCGTCCTCCCCCTCCCACGGCGCCCCGCCCACCAGCTCGGCGCACTCCTCGTCGTACGCCGTGCCGCTGGCGGGGGACGTGCCGTGGAACCGCCCGAACGCCATGACCCACTCGCGGCCGGCGTCGACCGCGTGCAGCCGCACCCGCTGACCGTCGGCGGTGAACGAGGCCCACTCCGGCAGCCCGCTGACCATGACGCCCAGCATCTCGTCGACCCCGTCGGCCGCCAGCGTGACCCCCGGGTCGGTCACGGGGAGCCCGGCGGTCTGCTCGGCGTCGACCCGGTGTACCAGCGCCTCGTGCGCCTGGCGGCGCAGCACCCAGCCGACCGTCCCGCCCGCGGAGGACCAGGACCAGCACGGCTCCTCGGGCGCGCGCGCCGCCAGCGCGGCCAGCAGCGCGTCGGTGCGGGTGCGCAGGAACGCGACGAGCTCGTCGTCGGGCCGGCGCTCCGTGTCCTGCGCGTCGTCGGGACCCGCGGGGGCGTTCCGGACGATCTGCGACCAGAAGTCCTGCACCTCGCCCAGGTGGTACGCCAGGTCCGAGGCGTTCCAGTCCGGGCAGGCGGGGACCTGCACGGTCGACGACGCCTTCTCGAGCGCGTCGGCCGTGCGGGCCGACTCCTGCCCGATCACCGCGGCGTAGTACCCGGACGAGAGGTCGACGGTGTCCATGCCCCGCACGGTAGCGACCCGCACCGACACGGGTCGCCCCGGGTACCGTGACGCGTGCCCACCTCGACCCTCCGCCGCCACGGTCCCGCGCTCGCGCTCGCCGCCCTGCTGGGCACCTCCGGCGTGCTGCACCTGCGCCGGCCCGGCATCTTCCGGCCGCTGATCCCACGGTCCCTGGGCGATCCCGACCCGTGGGTGCTCGGCTCGGGCGTGGCCGAGCTCGCCTGCGCCGCGGCCCTGGCGGTGCCCGCGACGCGCCGGCTCGGCGGGCTGGCGTCGGCGGCGCTGCTGGTGGGCGTGTTCCCGGGCAACGTGACCATGGCGGTCCGCTCCCGTCCGGACGCGCGCGGCTGGGCCGGCAGGCCGGCGGTGGCCTGGGCCCGCCTCCCGCTCCAGGTGCCGCTCGTGGCCTGGGCGGTCGCCGTGGCGCGGCAGCCTAGGTGAGCGGCCCCGACAGGTAGCGCTGGAGCGTCGGACCGACGAGGGCGACCACCGCGTCGACGGGCATCGACGCCAGCGGTTCGAGCTGGAGCACGTGCCGCGTCATGAGCACCCCCACCATCTGGGACGCGACCAGCGAGACGCGCAGCTGCTGGTCGGGCGGCGGCAGGACCCGCGCCACCTGCCCGAACACCTCCCGGCCGACGTACCCGACGAGCGCCTCGGCCTGGAGCTCGCCGGCCGTCATCCCGGCGAACGCCACCCGGAACGCCACCCCGCCGTCGGCCTCCCAGACCCGGAGCACCGCCGTGAGCAGTCGCGCACCGAGCCCGTCGACCCCGTCCCCGACCAGTCCGGAGGCGATGGCCGCGGGGTCCGCGCCCTCGGGGATCATGCCGGCGGCGAAGAGCTCCGCCTTGTCCCGGAAGTAGTGCCGGACCAGCGCGGGGTCGACGTCCGCGCGGCGCGCCACGGAGCGGATGCTCGCACCGTCGAACCCGCGCTCCGCGAACTCGTCGCGTGCGGCGGCGAGGATCGCGCCACGGGTGTCCTCACCGGCGGGCCGACGACCGCGGCGGCGCCCCAGGTTCGCGGTGGCGTCGTCGGTGCCGGTGGACATGGCCCCAGCGTACGGAGCCGCGTCACGACTCCGGGGTGGCGCTGCGCTGGGTCGGCACCTGGGGGACCGTCGACGGCCTGTGACCGGCGGCCCAGCGGTGCCGGTGGGTGACGACCGGCGACGCGACCACGGCCACCACCGCGATGGCGACGGCTGCGGCCGTGCCGGCCAGCTGGAGTGCGGTGGCGGCCAGGCCGCCGGTGGCGAGCGCTGTCTGGAGCGAGCGACGGAGGAAGGTGTGCATGGCGTACTCCTCGACGAGGTGGACAGGTGCGGGTGATCGCGCGCAGGGCGCAACAGACCCGCTCATGCCGGGAAGTCGGGGACCTCAGGGTCGGGGGCGGACAGGGGCGCGGGGCACGGACTGCCCCGGGCGGTCAGGCCGCGGAGCGCGGGCGGCTGGACGCCGGACGGCAGGTCACCGTCGATGCCCCCTCGCCCGGCGCCGGTCGGCGCGCTGCCGGACGTCGGCAGACCGGCATCCTCGTCGCCGGGCAGGTTCGGGGCTCGGTGCGGGGCACGGACCGGCGCGACGTCGGTGGCGGACGCAGCGTCCGCTCCCCGGTCGGCGACGTGCGCGGTCGGCTCGAGGACTACGGCAGCGCGCGAGGGTGTGTGCGCCGGCACCGTGCCGGGGCTTGTCGGCACGGACGGGTCGGCAGGCAGGAGCAGGGTCCGGGTCGGGTCGAGGGCGTCCGCCCCGCGGGCGAGGTCGTCGGCGGGCACCTGCGCGCCGGCCACCGGCCGCAGCCCCCGCGTCACGGGGTCGAGGGCCGCCGTCACCGACGCGAGCGCCTTGGTCACGGGACTGACCGCGGTCGTGACCCGCCCGAGCGCTGTCGTCACCGCGGCGAGCGCCTGCTGCGCCGGCACCGGCGTGGTCACGCTCGCGACCGGCCGGGTCGCGACCTCCGACGCGGCGGCGGGGAGCACGGGGAGCACCGGGGCGGTCACGACGCTCACCGCTCCCGCGACCGGGGCGCTGACCACGGTCACGACGTCAGCAAGAGGAGCCACCGCGGGCGCCACGGCGCCGTGGGACGCGGCCGCGACCTCCGCGAGCACGGCCTCTGCGTGCGACGGGGACGTGGGTTCCGCGTGTGCGGCGGCCGCGGACAGCACGCCGACCAGCAGTGCCCCGCCGGCCGCGAAGAGCGCGCGGAGCAGCCAGGTTGCCCCCGGATCCCCCTGCACCGTCATCGAGTGTCCCCCGTCGTCGCGGTACGTCACGACGCTATGCACTTCAGTTGTAGGGAGCAATCAGTCAGCGCAGGTCCACCCGTTCGGTGGTACCCGTCAGAACCCCTGGGCGAGCCGGAAGTAGACCTGGTTCCACCGCACCTGGTCGCGGAAGCCGCGGCGGGTGGTGTCCTCGTCGATGACGAGCAGCTCGGTGCGGGCGATCTCCGCGAAGTCCTCGAACGCCTCGACCCCGACGGCCGTCGTGAGCACCGTGTGGTGCGCCCCACCGGCGGTCAGCCAGGACTCCGCGGACGTGCGGAAGTCGGGGCGGGGCTCCCAGACGGCCCGCGCGACCGGCAGGTGCGGCAGGTCGGCGGTGGGCGGGACGACGTCGACCACGTTGGCGGTGAGCCGGAAGCGGTCGCGCATGTCGGCCAGCGAGACGACGACGCCCACGCCGGGGTCGGCGTTGAACACCAGGCGGACCGGGTCCTCCTTGCCGCCGATGCCGAGCGGGTGGATCTCCAGGGTGGGCTTCGACGTGGTCAGCGTCGGGCAGATCTCGAGCATGTGGGCGCCGAGGATCCGCTCCGAGCCGGGCGTCAGGTCGTAGGTGTAGTCCTCCATGAGCGACGCGCCGCCGGGCAGGCCGGCACCCATCACCTTGGCGGCGCGGACCAGGATGGCGGTCTTCCAGTCGCCCTCCGCGCCGAACCCGTAGCCGTCCGCCATGAGCCGCTGGACGGCCAGGCCGGGGAGCTGGCGCAGGTCACCGAGGTCCTCGAAGTTCGTCGTGAAGGCCTTGGCCCCCAGCGACTCGAGCAGCGTGCGCAGCGCGATCTCCTGGCGGGCGCCGTAGCGCAGGGACTCGTGCCGGTCGCCGTCCGCCCGCAGCTCGGGGACGACGTCGTAGAGCTCCTCGTACTCGGCGACGAGCGCGTCGACGTCTTCTGGAGCCACCGCGTCCACGGCCGCCACGAGGTCGTTGACACCCCACGTGTTCACCGAGACGCCGAACCGCAGCTCGGCCTCCGTCTTGTCGCCCTCGGTCACCGCGACGTAGCGCATGTTGTCGCCGAACCGGGCGAGCTTCAGCTCGTGCGTCGCGGCCCAGCCGGCGCACGCGCGCACCCAGACGTCGATCGACGCGACGACGGCCGGGTTGGACACGTGCCCCGCGACCGTCTTGCGTGCGGCACCGAGCCGGGTCGCGATGTACCCGAACTCGCGGTCGCCGTGCGCGGCCTGGTTGAGGTTCATGAAGTCGAAGTCGATGGTGTCCCACGGCAGCTCGACGTTGGCCTGCGTGTGCAGGTGCAGCAGCGGGGTGCGCAGCGCGTCCAGGCCGGCGATCCACATCTTGGCCGGCGAGAACGTGTGCATCCACGCGATGACCCCGATGACGGAGTCGTCGGCGTTGGCCTCGAGCGCGGCGCGGCGGATCGCGTCGGAGTCGGTGAGCACCGGCTTCCAGACGAGCTTCGCGGGGAGCGTGTCGCCCAGGACGCGCGCGATCTCCTGCGACTGCGTGGCCACCTGGCGGAGCGTCTCCTCGCCGTACAGGCCCTGGCTCCCGGTGAGGAACCAGATCTCGCGGTCGGCGTAGGGCTTGGTCATGAGTCGCTCTCCGGGGTGTGGGTGGGCTGCTGTCCGTAGACGTTCTGGTACCGGGCGTACAGGGAGTCGATGTCGGCCTGCGCGATCGGGATGGTGTCGCCCAGCTGCCGCGCGATGTGCACCGTGCGGGCGACCTCCTCGACCATGACGGCGGCCTTCACGGCGGCCTTGGCGTCGCGGCCGATGGTGAACGGCCCGTGGTTGCGCATGAGGACCGCCGGGCTGCGGGAGCCCTGGAGGGTCTCGACGATCCCGCGGCCGATCGAGTCGTCGCCGATGAGCGCGAACGGGCCGATCGGCACGTCTCCGCCGAACTCGTCGGCCATCATCGTGAGCACGCACGGCACCGGCTCGCCGCGGGCGGCCCACGCGGTCGCGTAGGTGGAGTGCGTGTGCACGACGCCCCCGACCGACGGCATGTGCCGGTATACGTAGGCGTGCGCGGCGGTGTCGCTGGACGGTGCGCGGGTGCCGTCGACCAGGTTCCCGTCGAGGTCGCAGACGACCATCGACTCCGCGGTGAGCTCGTCGTACGTGACCCCGGAGGGCTTGATGACGAACAGGTCGGTGGGTCCGGGTGCGGAGCCGACGACCACCCGCTGCGACACGTTGCCGGCGGTCCACACCACCAGCTCCCAGCGCGGGAGCTCGGCGTGCAGGGCCGCGACGACCGCGCGGGTCTGCTGGATCTGGTCCTCGATGCTCACAGCGCCTCCACCGCGGCCTGCTCGATCGCCAGCCCGGCGCTGTACCGCTCGAGGTAGGCGTCGAAGCCGCGGACGTCGTCCGGGTCGGGGGCGACCGTCTGGGAGACGGCGTCGCCGAACACGCGAGTGGTCAGGTACGTGCTCAGGTCCTGCTCGTCGGCCACGCCCAGGTACGCGGCGAGCACCGCGATGCCCCACGCGCCGCCCTCGCCCGCGGTGCTGCCCACGGTGACCGGCGCGCCGACCGCCGCGGCGAGCAGCCGCTGCGCCACACCCGCGGTCCGGAACAGCCCGCCGTGCGCGAACATCGCGTCCAGCTCGACGCCCTCGCCCCGCAGCACGCGCATGCCCAGGCTGAGCGTGCCGAACGCGCTGTACACCTGGGTGCGCATGAAGTTGGCCAGGGTCAGCCGGCTGTCGGGGGTCCGCACGAAGAGCGGGCGCCCCTCGGCCAGGCCCGTGATCGGCTCGCCCGACAGGTAGTTGTAGGCCAGCAGGCCGCCGCCGTCCGCGTCGCCGGTCAGCGCCTCGCGCAGGAGCGCCCCGAACACGTCGTCCGAGCCGGTGGGCTGCCCGATCGCGGTGGCGAACTGGCCGAACAGGTCCGCCCAGGCGCCGAGCTCGCTGGCGCCGTTGTTGCAGTGCACCATCGCGACGAGGTCGCCGGACGGCGTGGTCACCAGGTCGAGCTCGTGGTGCACCTGGGCCAGCGGCTTCTCCAGCACGACCATGGCGAAGATGCTGGTGCCGACGCTGACGTTGCCGGTGCGGGGTGCCACGGAGTTCGTCGCGACCATCCCGGTGCCGGCGTCACCCTCGGGCGGGCACAGCGGGATGCCGGGCCGGAGGGTGCCCGTGGGGTCGAGGAGCGCGGCGCCCGCCTCGGTCAGCCGGCCGGCATCCTGGCCCGCGAGCAGGATCTCGGGCAGCAGCGCCGCGACGTCCGCGCCGGGATAGGCCGCGAGCATCGTCGCGTCGTAGGAGTGCGTGGCGGTGTCGATGGGGAACATGCCCGACGCGTCGCCGACGCCGAGCACCGTGCGGCCGGTCAGCTTCCAGTGCACGTAGCCGGCCAGCGTGGTGAGGAAGCGGACCTGCCCGACGTGCGGCTCGGCGTCCAGCTCGGCCTGGCGGAAGTGCGCGATGGACCAGCGCAGCGGGATGTTGTGGCCGAACAGCGCGCTGAGCTCGGCGGCCGCCGGTCCCGTGCTGGTGTTCCGCCAGGTGCGGAACGGGACCAGGAGCTCGTCGGCCTCGTCGAACGCCAGGTAGCCGTGCATCATCGCGGAGATCCCGATGGCGCTGAGGGTGGTGGGGCGCACCCCGTACCGCTGCTCGGTCTCGGCCAGCAGTGCCGCGACCGACTCCTGGAGCCCGGACCAGACGGCGTCCAGCGAGTACGTCCACACCCGGTCGACGAACTGGTTCTCCCAGTCGTGGCTGCCGCTGGCCAGCGGGGTGTGATCCGGGCCGATGAGCACGGCCTTGATGCGGGTGGAGCCCAGCTCGATGCCCAGCGTCGTCCGGCCGGTCGTGATCGCCGCCGTGGGATCGGCACCGTGGGGATCGACCGTCATCACGCGGCTCCGCTCTCGCATCGATGACCGCGGCGGACGCCAGCGGCCGAGACATATGTTAGCGCTAACATCCGGCCCGCAGTCCAGCCGTGCCGGGGCTCAGCCGTGGGACGACCGACCGACCCCGGTGAGCGTGGTGAGCAGGAAGACGCTGTCCTCGACGGCGTGCACCGAGTGCCGCTCGTGCGTGAGCACCCACAGGTGTCCGGTGCTCGCCTCGACGTCCCCGTCGGGCGACTCGACCCGCACGCGCCCCTGCCACACCTGGAGCGTCGCGGCGTTCGGGGAGTTGTGCTCCCCGAGGCTGGATCCGGCGGTCAGGGCGATGATCGTCTGCCGCAGCTCCCCGTCGTGCGCGACGATCCCCGCCGACCTGCCGTGCTGGTCCGAGCGGGCGGCGTCCAGGTGCGTGGCGGCGAGCTCGGCGATGTCGATCATGACCCGAGCGTAGGACTACGCCGGACGCACCGAGCTGGCCCGCACCACGAGCTCCGCGGGGATCTGCTGGCGCGCCACGTCCTCCCCGGCGAACGCGGACTGCAGCGAGCCGACCGCCAGCCGCCCGAGCGCCCCGAAGTCCTGCCGGACCGTGGTCAGCGGCGGCGTGTAGTGCGCGGCGCCGACCTCGTCGTCGAAGCCCACGACCGCGACGTCCGACGGCACGCCGACACCCTTCTCCCAGAACGCGTGCAGCAGCCCGAGGGCCAGCTGGTCGTTGGCCGCGAAGATCGCCGACGGCAGTCCCTCGCGGACCATCCGGAGCCCGAGCTCGTACCCGTCGGCCGCGTCCCAGCCCGCCTCGATGTGCTCCGGGGCACCCGGTCCGGACACCTCGCGCCACCCGGCGAGCCGGTCCTGGGCGTCGAACCAGTCCTGCGGGCCGGCCACGTGCACCACCTCGGTGTGGCCCTGGTCGAGCAGGTGCTGGGTGGCCAGCCGGGCGCCGTGCCGCTGGTCGACGCCGACCGCGTGCAGGTGCGCGACGGGCGGGACGTCGGACGCCGACGAGATGAGCACGACGGGAACCGGCGACGCGAGGGCGGCGATGGCCTGGGCTACCTCGGTCGTCGGGGCGATGATCGCGATGCCGTCGACGCCCTGGCCCAGGAAGTGCTCGATCGCGGTGTGCATGGAGTCGCCGTCGAACTGCCGGATGGTCGCCACGGACACGTACCAGCCGACCACCCGGGCGGCCTCCTCGAGCCCCACCAGCGTGCTGGTCGGGCCGTACAGCGCGGTGGCGGGGGTGACCACGCCGAGCGTCCCCGACCGGCGCGTGACCAGGGTGCGGGCGGCGCTGTTGCGGCGGTAGCCCAGCCGGGCGATGGCGGCGTTGACGCGTTCCCGCGTCTCGGGTCGGACGCTCGGGTGGTCGTTGAGCACCCGGGACACGGTCTGGTGCGAGACGCCCGCGAGCGCGGCGACGTCGCTCATCGCCGGCGGGCGCGCGGACGCGTTCATCAGTACTGCTTGCCGAGCTCACGCGAGCGGTCACGGGCCGCCTCGGCCGCGGCGACGACCCCGGCGCGGACCCCGTGGGCGTCGAGCACCTGGACCGCGGCGACCGTGGTGCCGCCCGGGGAGGACACGCGCTCGCGCAGCACGGCCGGGTGGTCGCCCGACTGGGCCGCGAGCGCCGCGGACCCCTCGACGGTGGCCACCGCGAGCTTCGTCGCCAGGTCCCGCGTGAGGCCGAGCAGCACGCCCGCCTCCGCCATCGCGTCGATGAGGTAGAACGCGTACGCCGGCCCGGACCCGGAGATCGCGGTCACCGCGTCGAGGTCCTTCTCCTCTACCCGGACGACGAGCCCGGTGGCGGCGAGCAGCCTCTCGACGAGCGCGAGGTGCTCCTGCGTCGCGTGCGTGCCGGCCGCGATCGCGCTGGCGCCCTTGCCGACGACGGCGGGCGTGTTGGGCATGACCCGGACCACCGGCTGGCCGGCGGCGAGCCGCTTCTCGTAGCTGGCGATCGGCAGCCCGGCGGCCACGCTGACCACCAGCTCGCCCTCGCCCAGGGCGTCCTTGATCTCGTCGAGGACGGACGCCACGACGTTCGGCTTGACCGCCAGGAGCACCACGTCGGCGCGGGCCGCCGCCTCGGCGTTCGACGCTCCGGTGCGCACCCCGTACCGGCCCGCGAGCTCGTCGGCCCGCGGCGCGTACCGCTCGGTGACCTCGACCTGCTCGGCCGTCCAGCCCGCCGTCAGCAGCGCGCTGAGCAGGGTCTCCCCCATGACGCCGCCGCCCAGCACCGCGACCCGCGGCGTGTCGGCGGTGGGCTCGTCGGCCATCGTCGTCCTCCCGTCCGTGCCGCCGAAGGGCGACGCCGAGAGCCTATCGACGCGGGGGCCGGGCCGGTGCCGACGGCCCGGACCCACGTCTCAGCCGTTGCCGGGAGGGGCGAAGCCGGCCGGGGGACCGCCCTCGCCGCCTTGCATCACGAAGCCCTCCGGCGGGCCGCCCTGCGTCGCGTCGTCGCCCAGGCCCGACAGCCCGGTCGTGGTGGAGGTGCTGGTCTCGATCGGCTCGTCGAGGTCCGCGAGGACCACCTCGTCGCCGGCGGAGAGGCCGTCGGTGATCTCGGTCCGCTCCGTGCCGACCGCGCCGCGGGTGACCGTGACCTCGGTCGGGGTGCCGCCCTGGAGCACCTGGACCGTCGCGGTCGAGCCGTCGACGTGGACCGCCGACGTCGGGACCGTGAGCACCTGGTCGGCGCCCGCCACGGTGATCCGCACCTGGGCGGAGGCTCCGTCGTACAGCGTCTCGTCCGTCGGGTCGACGGCGAGCTCGACCGTGTAGGCCGGGTCGGCGGTGGTGGACGTGTCGAGGACGCCGATGCTGCTGACCGTGGCGGTGAGCGTCGCATCCGTGCTCGGGGTGGTCACCTGGGCGCTCTGGCCGACCGTGACGATGTCGATCTTCGTCAGCGGGACGCTGGTGGTGACCGTGTAGCCGTCCGGGCCGAGGATCGTGATCGTCGCGGTGGTCGACGAGGCCGTGACCGAGTCGCCCGGGGCGAGCGCGACCGCCGCGACCGTGCCGGCGATCGGGCTGGTCAGGGTGGCGAACGGGAGCCGGCTCTGCGCGAGCGTGACGTTGGCCTGGGCCAGGTCGATCGCTGCCTGGTCGGCGACGATCGTCGCCGCGGACGCCACGGTCGTGGCCGTGCTGGTCGACGGCGTGCTGGTGGAGGGCGTGCTGGTCGACGGGGTGGAGGTCGAGGGCGTGGTCGTCGACGGGGTCGACGTCGAGGGCGTGCTGGTTGACGGCGCGCTGGTCGAGGAGGCCGCGACGGCCTTCTGGAGCGCCTGCACCGCCTCGTCCAGCGCGGTCGCGAGCGTCATGAGCGCCTGCTGCTCCGCGTCGGTCGCGGTCTGCGCGTCCAGGGCCCCGGTCAGGGCGGCCTGGCAGTCGGCGAGCGCCTGCTCGACCGCGGAGACGTCGGGCTCGGCAGTGTCGTCGGGTTCCGCCGTGTCGTCGGGTTCGACCGTGGGGTCTGCCTCGTCGGTGGCGGGATCCGTCGACTCCGTCAGGTCGTCCGTCGGCTCCGCGTCCGCGGGCTCGACGTCGTCACCGACCACCGCGAGGAACGCCGCGCACGACGCCTGCGACGCCGTGACGCTCTCGCCGCTGGACGCCAGGGCGTCGGCGGTGACCTGGTACTGGTCGAGCAGCGCCTGCTGGGCTCGCTGGACGTCGGCCAGCGCCTTCTCGACGGCGGGGTCCGCGGAGTCGCCGCGGGTGTCTTCGGACCCCGTGGTCGGTGCGGCGGAGGAGACCGCGGGCGATGCGGACGCCGATGCGGACGGCGTCGATGACGACGAGGCGGAGGTCGCGGAGGAGGAAGCGGTCGACGAGGTCGAGGTCGACGCCGTCTGGGAGTCCAGGTCGTCGGAGAGCTGCTGCTGGGCGTCGGCGAGGTCCGCCTGCGCCTTCTCGACCGCGTCCTGGAGCGCCTCGGTGTCGAGCGTGGCGAGCACGTCCCCGGCCGCCACGGCCTGACCGACGGACACGTTCACGGTCGCCACGGTGCCGTCCACGGAGAACGCCACGTCCCGCCGGGTGGCCGACGCGATCGTGCCGACCGCGTCGATCACCTGCTCGACGCTCGACAGATCGGCGGCGGCGGTCCGGTACCGGCCGTCGTCGGAACCCCCGACCGCCAGGGCGACACCGCCGCCCGCGGCCACGAGGGCCACGGCTCCCGCGGCGCCGAACCCGATGATCCGGCGGCGACGCGCCCGACGACGCAGCGCGACGGAGGGACGGACGTCGCGGTCAGGCATCGGTGTCACCGTCCTGCGACGAGTCGTCGGAGGAGCCCTGCGAGCCGCCGCCGGGGAACCCGCGGCCGCCGAGCATGCCGGTGGTGCAGTCGCCGTCGGTCGGCGCGGAGACCGTGATGCTCGTCGCGGTGACCTTGCCGCTGTCGTCGGCCTCGCCGCGCGCGGTGGCGCACTGCCCGACGACCATCGCGGACGCGTCGGCCGCGGCGGTCGTGGTGTAGGTGGTCGCGTCGGTGACCGTGACGGTGCGCGAGGTGGTCGCGTCGTCCGGACCCGTGGTCTCCACCGTCAGCGTGCTGCCGTCGATCGCGGTGACCGTTCCGCTGGCGCCGCCGCCGAACATGCGGGCGCCGTCGGGTGCTCCGGACGGCAGGTCCGTGGGCGCACCGTCGGGGGCCCGCATCGACGGCAGGTCGGTGGGCGCTCCGTCGGGACGGTCGCCGCCTCCGGGTCCCCCGGCGAAGCCGCCGAACCCGCCGGCGCACGTGCCGTCGTCGGACGGCTGGGTGATCCGGATGCTGGTGGCCTCCACCGGCGCGCTGGTGTCCGTCGTGTCGTCCGTCGTGGCGGTGGACACCGCGACGACGCACGACCCGACCGTCACGTCGGCGAGCGTCCCGGCGACCGTCGCGGAGAACGTGGTGGCGTCCGTCCACGTCACCGCGGTCTGCGCGTCGTCGGACCGGACCTGCATGACGGTCCCGGTGACCGTCGCGATCTCGCCGGACGCGCCGCCACCGCCGGGGGGCTGCGCACCGCCGCCGTCCTGCTGCTGCTGGGGGGTGGCCGAGGCGGTCGGCGCGGCCGCCTGCGAGGTGCCGGCAGAGCAGCCGGCCAGGACGAGGACCGAGGCCGCGGCGATCGCGGGAAGCAGTCGCGTGGTCAGGGTGGACATGGGGAGTCTCCTAGCTGAGAGGGGGCTATTCCGCGCGCAGCGCGTCGATGGGGGCCAGTCGCGCGGCGCGCGTGGCGGGGTAGACGCCGAACACCAGGCCGATGCCCATCGCGACGACGACCGAGCCGACGACCGCGGCACCGGACACGACGACCGAGCTGTCGAGCAGCCGGGGCAGCACCTGCGCGGCGACGATCCCGAGGGCCGCGCCGAGCACGCCGCCGGCCAGGCCGAGCACCGTGGCCTCGACCAGGAACTGCCGGCGGATGGCCCACGGCGGGGCGCCGAGCGCCTTGCGCAGACCGATCTCGCGGGTCCGCTCGGTGACCGAGACGAGCATGATGTTCATGACCCCGATGCCCCCGACCAGCAGCGACAGGGCCGCGATGCCGGTGAGGAGGACAGTCAGGGTCTTGTAGACCGCAGTCGCCGTGGACACCAGGGCGTCCTGGCTGTTGATCGTGAAGTCGGCGCTGTCGGCGTCGGTGATCCCGTGCAGGTTGAGCAGCAGCGCCTCGGCCTCCTGGTACGCCGCGTTCAGCTGGTCGGTCGAGGCGGCCTGCACGTAGATCGTCGACACCGCGTTGCGGTCCGAGCCGCCGACCACCGTGTCCGCCGCCGTCGACATCGGGATGACCGCCACGTCATCGAGGTCGCTGTCGCCGCTGGCGCCCTCGGCCTCGAGCACGCCGACCACGCGCAGGTCGGTGTCGCCGATGGTGACCGTCTGGCCGACCACGCGGGTGGAGCCGAACAGCTCCTCGGCGGTCTCCGGACCGAGCACGACGACCGCCGCCCGGTCCGCCTCGTCGTCGGCGGTGAAGAACGCGCCGGTCGCCAGCGTGCGGCCGCGGACGTCGAGCCAGTCCGTGCTGGTGCCGACCACGCTGGTGGTCCAGTTGGTGTCATTGGCCTCGAGCGACGCGGACGTGGTCTTCTCGGCCGCGACCTTGCCGATGTCCGGCGCGTTGACGGAGCTGTCCAGCGCCTCGGCGTCGGCCGTGGTCAGCGTGGTGCGCGAGCCGAAGCCGCCGCGGACGCCCTCCGTGCTGGTGCTGCTGCCAGGCTTGACGATGAGCAGGTTGCTGCCGAGCTGGCTGATCTGCGCGCTGACGTCCTGCTGCGTGCCGAGCCCGAGGCCGACCGTGAGGATGACCGCGGCGATGCCGATGAGGATGCCGAGCACGGTGAGGATCGAGCGCATGGCGTGCGACGTCACCGCGGACCAGCCGGTGCGCAGGGTCTCGGTCCAGGTCATCGGGCACCGTCCGACACGATGAGCCCGTCGTGGACCCGGACGATCCGCTCCGCGCGCTCGGCGACGTCGGCCTCGTGCGTGATGAGGACGATCGTGCGGCCCTGCGCGTGCAGCTCGTCGAACAGGGACAGGACGTCGTGCGTGGACGTCGAGTCGAGGTTGCCCGTCGGCTCGTCGGCCAGCAGGAGGGCCGGTTCGCCGACGAGGGCGCGGGCCACCGCAACGCGCTGCTGCTGCCCGCCCGAGAGCTCGCCCGGCCGGTTGTCCAGCCGGTCGGCGAGCCCGACGCGGGACAGCGCGGCCGCGGCCCGGTCGCGTCGGACCCCCGCGTGCACGCGGCCGTAGACCAGCGGGAGCTCCACGTTGCGCCACGCCGAGAGCGCCGGCAGCAGGTTGAACTGCTGGAACACGAACCCGATGCGCCGGTTGCGGATGTCCGCGAGGTCGATCTCGTCGAGCTCCCCCACGTCCTCGCCGGCCAGGTGGTACGTGCCGCGGGTGAGCGTGTCCAGGCAGCCCAGGATGTTCATCAGGGTCGACTTGCCGGACCCGGACGGGCCCATGACCGCGACGTACTCGCCCTGCTCGATCCGCAGGTCGACGCCACGCAGGGCCTCGAACTCGATGCTGCCGGACGTGTAGGTCTTGGTGACGCCGACGAGGTCGATGACGGTGCTGGTGCGTGTCTCGATGAGCGGCGACGCGAGCTCAGCCATTGGTCTGACCGCCCTGCATCTGGGTGGGGTCGAAGCCCTCCGGTGGGCCGCCCTCGGGGAACGTGCCGCCGCCGTCCTGCGTCGTGCCCTGCCGGCCCGTGCCGCCGGAGCCCGGCGTGAAGGTGGCCAGCACGACCTCGTCGCCCTCGGCCAGCCCCTCGGTGATCTCCGTGACGTTCCCGGAGGTCTCCCCCGTGGTGACCGGCACGTCGACGGTGGCGCCGGCGGCATCCACCTGCGTCACGGTGGTGGTGCCGTCGGTGGCCGTCGTGACGGCCAGGCTGGGCACGGTGAGCACGTCGGTGCGGCGCTCGTAGACCAGCTCGACCTCCGCGGCGACGCCGTCGTGCAGCCCTTCCTGGTCGCCCGTGACCGCGACGGTGACCGGGTAGGCCGCCACGCCGGTGTCGCTGGTCGACAGCAGGCCGATCTCGCTGATGGTGCCGAACACCGGCTCGGTCGCGCCGTCGAGGGTGACCTCCGCCTGGTCGCCCACCTCGATGAGCGCGATGTCCGCGTCGGAGACCGTCACGTCGACCTGCCACGCGTCGGTGCCGACGATGGTGAACTGCGCCGTGGTCTCGCCGCCGCTGCCGGTGGGCGCCGAGGAGGACCCCACCGCGTCGCCCACCTCGAGGTCCACCGCCGTGAGCAGCCCGGCGACCGGCGCGGTCAGGGTGGCGCCGTCCATCGCGGCCTGCGCGGTGTCGACCCCCGACTGGGCCACGTCGACCTGCGCCTGCGCGGCGGCGATCTGCGCGGTGCCGCTCGCGTCGTCCAGCTTGGCCTGGGCGCTGGCCAGCGTGGACTTGGCCTGGAGCAGGTCCGCGTTCAACTGGAGGGTGTCGACGGTGGCCAGCGTCTGGCCGACCGTGACGCTCTGGCCGACCGCCACCGGCACGCCGGTCACCGTGCCGCTGACCTCGAAGCTCACGTCCTGCTGCACCGACGGCGCCAGCGTCCCGCTGCCGCTCACCGACTTCTGCATCGTCGTCAGGCTCGCCGCGACGGTCCGTGTCACGGGTGCGGCCGAGGCGGCCGACGCGTCCCTGATCCCGAACCACCACACCCCTGCCCCGACGAGGGCCACGACCACCACGGCCGCGACCGTTCTCGTCAGCGGCGTCGTCCGCCTCCACACGTGCTGCATGTTCTCCCTCACGTCGCTCGGTCCTGTGACCTGGGCCGAACGTAGGGAGGACGCCTGGGGCCGCCGTAGCACCACCCTGTGCCTGACCTGTGGATCGGCGAGAACAACGTGCGTGGCGGTGTGGCTGCTCAGGACAGCACTCACGTTGTTCTCGCCCCGCGGTGCCTCCCCAAACGATTCGGATCTGTCCGATACATCCTTTGTTTGGTAACTTGACTAAGTTCGTTCCAGTGCTCGTCCGCGGATGCCGGCTCCGAGGGGCGGGACGACCCAGGAGGTTCAATGAAGAACCGTCATCTCGCGCGCGCCCTGACCGCAGGGATCACCGCCGCCGCCCTGTGCGGGATCGTGACGCTCCCCGCGACAGCCGCCGAGACCGTCACCCTCGTCGACCCGGGCGCCAGCCCGCAGACGCGCTCCCTGTTCTCCTACCTCGACGACGTGCGCGGCGACGGCATCCTGTTCGGCCACCAGCACACGACGTCGTACGGCCTGACGTTCACGGGCGCGGACGGGATCACGTCCGACGTGAAGAACGTGACCGGCGACTACCCGGCGGTCTTCGGCTGGGACACCCTGATCCTCCAGGGCGACGAGGCCCCCGGATCGGCCGGCAACACGACCGCGCAGAACATCGCGGCGCTCGACGACTACATCGCCAAGGCGCACGAGCTCGGCGGCATCAACACCCTGTCCGCCCACATGGAGAACTTCGTCACGGGCGGCAGCTTCTACGACACCACCGGCGACACATTGCGCGCGGTCCTTCCCGGCGGCGCCAAGAACGCCGAGCTGAACGCGTACCTGGACAACATCGCGGCGGCCGCAGACGGTGCGCGGGACACCGACGGGAACCTCATCCCGATCGTCTTCCGACCGTGGCACGAGAACGCCGGCTCCTGGTTCTGGTGGGGCGCCGCGTTCGGCTCCCCCGGCGAGTACAAGGAGCTCTACCGCTACACGGTCGAGTACCTGCGCGACCTCAAGGGCGTCTCCAACTTCCTGTACGCGTTCTCCCCGGGCAGCGGGTTCGGCGGCAACACCGAGCAGTACCTGCGCACCTACCCCGGCGACGAGTTCATCGACGTGCTCGGCCTGGACGCGTACGACAACACCGGCTCGCAGGCGTTCCTCGACGGACTGGTCGCGGACCTCGGCATGATCGCCGACCTCGCCGACGCGAAGGGGAAGGTCTCCGCGTTCACCGAGTTCGGCGTCTCGGGCGGAGTGGGCACCAGCGGCTCGTCGCCCGAGCAGTGGTTCACCAAGGTGCTGAACGCCATCAAGGCCGACCCGCGCGCGAGCCGGTCGGCGTACATGGAGACGTGGGCCAACTTCGACGCCGGCCAGCACTTCGTGCCCGTGCCCGGGGACGCGCTGCTGGAGGACTTCCAGGCGTACGCGGCGGACCCGTTCACGTACTTCGCGGGCGACGTCACCGGCGCGTTCGACCGTGCCGTCGACACGACTCCCGCGCAGCCGCTCGTGCACATCGCGTCGCCCGCGGACAGCGCGCGCGTCGCGACGTCGCCGACGACCGTCCGGGCCACGGTCCAGAACGTCGACGCCGACCGCGTCTACGCGACGGTCGGGACGACGGAGATCGAGCTCTCGCCCGGCGACGGCCTCTGGTGGTCGGCGCCGTGGGACATCCCGGCCGCGGAGCTGGACAACAGCACGCAGACGCTCGAGGTCCACGTGATCGTCGACGGCGCCGAGGTGCTGAGCGACTCCGTCTCCGTGGTGCTCGGTCCGCGACCGACCTTCGGGCCGGGCGTGGTCGACGACTACGAGGGCTACGGCGACAACACCGCCCTGCGGGCCGAGTACGTCTCCTACGGCGCCAACACGCTGTCGCTGGACACGAGCGGGCCGTCGAAGGCGCTGCGGATGGACTACGACTTCGCCACGCAGACCTACACCGGGTTCGGCAAGCAGATCAGCGGCGACTGGTCGGCCTTCAACGAGCTCGCGCTCTGGGTCAAGCCCGACGGGTCCGGCAACAAGATGGTGCTCCAGCTCGTGGCCGGGGGCGTCTCGTACGAGGCCTACCCGTCGCTGGAGGGCACGTCACCTGGGGTCGTCACGTTCCCGTTCGTCGACTGGCGTCCGGCCCCGTGGGACACCGCCAACGCCAACCGCCGGATCACCGACGCGGACCTCCAGGCGATCTCGCAGTTCAACATCTACGTCAACGCGGCCGACGACGGCACCGGCGCCTCGTCGGGAAGCATCGTGGTCGACGACATCGCCGCCCTGCCGGGGGTCGAGCCGCCGCCGGTGTTCTCCGACGTGCTGCCGGGATCGCCGAACTTCGACTCGATCATCTGGCTGCACGACCAGGGGCTCGACGACGGCTACGCGGACGGCACGTTCCGGCCGACCAAGCCGGAGACGCGCCAGGACGTCGCGACCCTGCTCTACCGCTACGCCGACGCGACCTGGGTGCCGACCGCCAAGCGGCCGACGTTCCGCGACGTGCCCAAGAAGCACGCGGCGTACACGGCGATCGAGTGGCTGGCGCACGAGGGGCTCGTCGACACGACGCTCCCCGTCTACCTGCCGAAGGCGCCGCTCGACCGCTCGTCCGCGGCGGAGCTCCTCTGGCGCCTCGCCGGCTCCCCGGAACCGGCGGCTCCCGAGGCGTTCACCGACGTCCCGTCGTGGCACCCGTACGGCACGGCGATCGCGTGGGCGACCGAGACCGGGATCATCGTGCCGACGTCGGCGACGAAGTTCGGCGTGCTCAAGGTGGTCACCCGCGGCGACTTCGCCGGGTACCTCGACCGGTACGACCACCGGCCGACGCCGTTGGAGCCCGTCGTCCTGTCCGACTTCACCGACGGCGTCCAGGGCTGGGGGCCGATCGGTGAGGGAACCGTCTCCTCGACCGGAGGCACCCTCACCATCGGCGCGGCCTCTCCGGACGGCGGCTGGTTCGGGTTCGGCCCGTCGGTCGGCGACTGGACCGGGCGCACGCAGGTGACGTTCGACGTGGTGTCCACCACCGGGTTCGACACCAAGGCGGCCCTGCAGGTGGGCTCGTCGTGGACCTGGTGCGAGACCGCGCAGGTGGGCTGGATCGCCGCGCCGACGACCGACGTGGTCGTCGACCTGGAGACCCTGACCGCCGACTGCGGCGCGCAGCTGGCCGACGTGAAGAAGATCAACCTGTACTTCAATGCCGGCACCCACGTGCTCGACGACGTGGTGCTGCACTGACCGACCCCGCTGACGTCCGCACTCGGGTGGGTCTGAACCCGCTCGAGTGCGGACGTTGCGGTGTGGGAAGCAGCAATGTCCGCACTCCGGCGGGTTCCCACCCACCTCAGTGCGGACGTTGTGGCTCAGTCGGCAATCAGCAGCAGGCCGTCGCGGATCAGGCCGCGGGTCGACGGGAGGACGTCCGCCGCGACCGCGTCGGCGCCGACCTCCAGCAGGGCGCCCAGGGCGTGCACGATCTGGCCGACCGTGAGCTCCCCGTCGCAGACGCCGACGAACCCCGCGAGCGCGGTGCCCGCCTGGACGGCCCGGCCGAAGCCGCCGCCCTGGCGTAGCAGGACCACCTGCGGGTCGGGGTCGCCCGGGGTCAGGTACCGCTCCTCGGTGACGTCGGGTGCGACGACGAGTCGCTGGTCGCCCAGCTCGTCGTCGGTCATCGACTGCAGCCAGTCGTGGGCGGCGAGCGACTCCGCGATGGACGGGCCGAGCGGCTGGCGGACCGTGCCGGTGACCTCCTCGAGCCGGCGCAACGACACCTCCCCGACAGGCTTGCGCAGGGTCACGACGCCGAACCCGATCCCCTCGACGTCCCGCGACGCGAAGTCGTCCAGCCACTGCCCGTAGCGGACCGCCCACGCGGACCGGTCCCGGTCGGGGGTGGTGCCGCCGTCGCGGATCCACGTCTCGGCGTACTGCGCGGGGTCCTGGAGCTCGCGCTGCACCACCCAGCCGTCCAGCCCGCTGGCGTCGAGCCACGACCCCACGCGCTCGTGCCACTCCTCGCCGCGGCGGACCTCCCAGTTGCCCAGCAGCTGCGCCACTCCCCCGGGCGCCAGCACCGCGCCGACGCCCTCGATGAGCTCCCGGACGATCGCGTCGCCGGACCGCCCGCCGTCGCGGTACTCGTACGACGGCATCCCCGGCGTCCGCGGCGTGATGACGAACGGCGGGTTGCTCACGACGAGGTCGAACCGCTCGTCGGCGACGGGCTCGAGCATCGACCCCTCGCGAAGGTCGAGCTCGACGCCGGCGAGCACCGCGTTGAACCGCGCGAAGCCCAGCGCGCGCCGGGAGATGTCGGTGCCGACCACCCGGCGAGAGTGCCGCGACGCGTGCAGGGCCTGGATGCCGCAGCCGGTGCCGAGGTCGAGCACCAGGTCACGGGCGTCGCGCACGGTGACCTGCGCCAGCGTGGTCGACGCCCCGCCGACGCCGAGCACATGGTCGGTCCGCAGCGCCTGACCGGTGGCCAGCTCGCCGAGGTCCGACGCGATCCACCAGTCGACCTCGCCGCCGCCGTCGACCGCCGTGTACGGCCGCAGATCCACCCGGGCACGGACGTCGTCGCCGTCGGACTCGACCAGGCCCAGGCGCTCGGCGCCGTCGACAGTGAGCCTGGGCAGCGCCCGCTCGAGCAGCCGCCGGGGTGTGGTGGAGCCGAGCAGGAACGTGCGGACCAGCGCGGCGACCACGTCGTCGGACGCCTCCGTGGCCCGTAGCGCCGGCACGGGCTCCTCGCGGTGCAGGGCGTCGGCGGCGACCGGCCCGAGCACGTCCTCGACCCCGGACACGCCGTAACCGGCAGCGGTCAGGTCGGTGCGGAGCGCAGCGACGAGGGCGGCATCGGTCAGGATCACCCCGCCATCATCCCTGCACCGTCCGCGCCTCCGGGTCGCCGGGTCGCTCCGGTGCCACGAGCAGGTCGACGACCAGCGGGCGGTGGTCGCTGCCGCGCAGGACGGGCGGGCCGGAGGGTACCCGCGCAGCCTCGACGCCCAGGTCGGGGGACACGAAGACCGCGTCGATCCGGTGCAACGCGTCGATCGCGGGGTAGGTGGGGTCGCCGGCGGGGTCGGCGTCGACCAGCACGGCGGACAGGCGCTTCCACGTGGGGCCGCCCGGGCGCTCGTTGAGGTCGCCGAGCACGACCGTCCCTGTGGCGGTGACGTGGTCGAGCAGGATGTCGGACAGGTGCGCCGACCGCTCGTCGCGGACCAGGGACAGGTGCACGACGACGAACCGGACGCCGTCGACCGTGGCCATGGCGACGCCCCGGCGGGTGCGGCCCGCGAGGTTGACCAGCTTGAGCGCGCGCGCGTCGGACACCGACCGACCCGACGCGACCAGCAGAGCCGTCGTCCGGGCGCCGCGGCCGTTCACCGCCGTCCGCAGGCCCACGTCCCGCGCGAACCGCCACATCTGCCACCGGCCGAGCAGTCCCCGCGGGGGCTCCTGCACGCCGAGCACGTCGGGCGCCGCGATGCGCACCACCGCGACGGCGTCAGCCCGGGAGAGCTGCAGACCCTTCAGGTTGTACGTCATGACCCGAAGGCGGCCGGCGTCGGTGCTCGTCGTCACCGGGACATCCTCTCGGACTCAGCGGCCGAGCAGCCAGCGAACCTCGTTCCGGAACAGCTGCACGCGCGACGGCGAGTCGTACGACCGGACGTCGTGCCCGAGGGCGTCGTAGACCACCCGCCCGGGACCGGGGGCCACCCAGACGACCGGGTGCGCGACGCCGTCGTGGTCCGCGGCCACCAGCACGTGGACGTCCGGCGACACCTCGAGCGACAGGTACCGCTCGTCCAGCGCCTCCACGGTGGACAGCCCGGCCGTGACCGGGTGCGACGGGTCCACCACGCGGAAGACCGCCGCCCCGAGCGGCGGGTGCCACGTGGTCCCCTCCGCCCACCGACCGCCGAGCATCGACGCCCAGGACGGCCGGTCCAGGAAGGCGTTCGCCGCCTGGTGCAGCCCGAGGACGGGGACACCCGAGGCGACCAGCGCGGCCAGCGCGTCGTGGAACGGCACCCAGTCGTCGTCGGTGCCGTCGAAGTCCGGGTCCGGGCGGCCGCGGCCCGACGCCACGATCACCAGGTCGGGGTCCACGTCGTCGAGCGCGCCCGGCAGGGTCCCCCGGATCGTGGCGTCGACGCCGTCCTCGGCCAGCAGTCCTGCGAGCCGGTGCGCGACCGCGGCGGTGTCGTGCCACGGGTCCTGGTACCGGCCGTGGCCGGCGAGCACGAGTGCGTGGGACACCTGTTCCTCCTTGACAGACGATTGCTCCTCGACAGACGACGAGCCCCCGACCACGGCCGGGGGCTCGTCGTGGTGTGCGTCAGCGCGCGAGCGCCTTCTCGGCCTCCCGCGTCAGGTCCTCTCGGTCGGCTCTTGCCGCACGAAAGCGAGACATCACGACCGCCCCGCCCGCGATGAGTGCCGCCGCGACGGCGATCGACAGGCGAGCGGTCTGGTTCGCGTCGGCACCCACCGAGATGGCCACGACGGCCGGCGCGATGAGCAGCGAGACCAGGTTCATCACCTTGATCAGCGGGTTGATGGCCGGGCCGGCGGTGTCCTTGAACGGGTCACCCACCGTGTCGCCGATGACCGCCGCCGCGTGGGCGTCGGACCCCTTGCCGCCGAAGTTGCCGTCCTCGACGATCTTCTTCGCGTTGTCCCAGGCGCCGCCCGAGTTGGCCAGGAAGACCGCCATGAGCACGCCGGTCGCGATGGCCCCGCCGAGGAACCCGGCGAGCGGGCCTACGCCGAGGCCGAACCCGACCGCGATCGGTGCGAACGCCGCGAGCAGACCGGGCGTCGCCAGCTCCCGCAGCGAGTCGCGGGTGCAGATGTCGACGACCTTGCCGTACTCCGGCCGCTCCTCGTACGTCATGATCCCGGGGTGCTCGCGGAACTGGCGACGCACCTCGAACACGATGGCCCCCGCGGCCCGGGTCACGGCGTCGATCGCCAGGCCCGAGAACAGGAACACCGTCGCGCCACCGAGGATCACGCCGACCAGGGTGACCGGGCTGATGATCGAGTAGTTGATCATCGCCGCGGTGAGCTCGTCGCCCACCTGGCCCGCCGTGCCGAGCGCGTTCTTCACTGCGTCGGCGTACGACCCGAACAGCGCGGTCGCGGCCAGCACGGCCGTCGCGATCGCGATCCCCTTGGTGACCGCCTTGGTGGTGTTGCCCACGGCGTCGAGGTCCGTGAGGATCTGGGCGCCCTCGGGCGTCACGTCCCCGGACATCTCCGCGATGCCCTGCGCGTTGTCGCTGACCGGCCCGAACGTGTCCATGGCGACGATGACGCCGACCGTGGTCAGCAGGCCGCAGCCCGCGAGCGCGATGAGGAACAGGGACAGCGACACCGAGCCGCCGGCCAGCAGGAACACGCCGCAGATGGCCGCCGCGATGATGCCCGCGGTGTAGACGGCGGACTCGAAGCCGACCCCGATGCCGGACAGGACCACGGTGGCCGCGCCGGTCAGGGTGGTGCGCGCGACGTGCAGCGTCGGCTTGCTGGTGGTGCCGGTGAAGTAGCCGGTGACCCAGAGGATGACGCCGGCGAGCACGACGCCGATGGCCACGGCCACGGAGGCGATCAGGCGCGGGTCCCCGCCGTGCGTCTCGAGGCCGGCGGTCCCGCCCGTGAGCTCCGCGAACGACGACGGCAGGTAGATGAACGCCGCCACCGCGGAGAGCGCGACACCGACCAGCGCCGAGATGTAGAAGCCGCGGTTGATCGCCGTCAGGCCGCTCTCCGCACCGCGCACCCGCGTGATGAACACGCCGAGCACCGCGACGAGCGCGCCCATCGCCGTGACGACCAGCGGGAACACCAGGCCCTGCTCGCCGAACGCGGCCTTGCCCAGGATGAGCGCCGCGACGAGCGTGACCGCGTAGGACTCGAACAGGTCCGCCGCCATGCCGGCGCAGTCGCCCACGTTGTCGCCCACGTTGTCGGCGATCGTGGCCGCGTTGCGCGGGTCGTCCTCGGGAATGCCCTGCTCGACCTTGCCCACCAGGTCGGCGCCCACGTCGGCCGCCTTGGTGAAGATGCCGCCGCCGACCCGCATGAACATGGCGAGCAGCGCGGCCCCGAAGCCGAAGCCCTCGAGGACCGCCGGAGCCTCTGCCCGGTAGATCAGCACGACGGACGCCGCGCCGAGCAGGCCGAGGCCCACGACGCTCATACCCACGAACCCGCCGGTCCGGAACGCGATGCGCGCGCCCTCCGCGCGCCCACCAGGCTCGGACGCGGCCGCCGCCACCCGGACGTTCGCCCGCGTGGCCAGCCACATGCCCAGATACCCGATCGCCGCGGAGAACCCCGCACCGATGAGGAAGAAGACGGACCGACCGATCTTGACGCCGCTGTCGCCCGGCAGCAGGAACAGCAGGGCGCAGACGACGACCGCGAAGAGGGCCAGGGTGCGGAACTGCCGGCTCAGGTACGCCGCGGCCCCTTCCTGGACCGCGCGCGCGATCTCGCGCATGGACTCGGTCCCCTCACCGGCCGCGAGCACCTGGCGGCGCAGGACGACGGCGATGAGCAGGGACGCGACCGCAACGGCCGCGATGACACTGACGATCGTGATGCTCGTTGACCCGAGCTCGACCATGCATCCTCCTCGGACATCAGCGAGGCCCCCCTGACCACGCCTGTCCCACAGCCCCGTTGCTGCGCGACTGGGCGAGTCTAGCCACGAGATGTGACGTAGATCGCACACCGCCGCAGACGGGTGACCGGCGCCACGGACAGCGGGACGATCGTCTTCACCCCCAACCGTTCGGGCGGCGACGGCGTCTGGACAGGTGAGGGCAGCGCTGCCCGTCCAAGGAGGTCGACGCCATGAGCTGGGAGGACGATCTCGACCGGCTCGTCGCCGAGCGAGGGTCGGCACTGGTCGCCTACGCCTACCTGCTGACCGGGGACATGTCGGCGGCGGAGGACCTGGTGCAGGACGGGCTGGTGCGGACCTACACGCGCCGCCGGCCCGACGACGTCACGTGGGTCGAGGCCTACGTCCGCCGGGTCATCCTGAACACGTATCTCGACGCCTACCGGGCGCGACGGCGCTTCGCCGCCGTGACCCATCTCATCGCGACGCCCGAGGCCACGGACGACGAGCTCACGGCCGCCGGCGACCGCGCCGACGTGGCACGAGCACTCACCGTCCTGTCCCCCCGCGAGCGCGCCTGCGTCGTCCTGCGGTTCTTCGACGACCTCACGCTGCCCGAGATCGGCCGCCGGCTCGGGGTGTCCCCCGGGGCGGTCAAGCGGTACCTGTCCGACGCCCGCCACAAGCTCGAGCCCCTCCTGGGCCCCCAACCCGGCCTGTCCACCGAGGACGTCCCCACGATCGCGAGAGGAGCCGGACGATGAACCACGACCTCGAGTCGGCCCTGGGCGAGCTGGCCGACCGCGCCGAGCAGAGCCACCGCCTCGGACGCGCGCCGCTGCCCGTCGCCCGGATCACCGCCCGTGCCCGCACCCGGCGACGCACCCGCGCCGCGGTGGCGATCGGTGGCGCAGCCGCCGCGGTCGTCCTGGTCGCGGGGACCGCCTTCGCGTTCCTGCCGGACCGCACCAGCCCCGCGCCCCCGGCAATCACCCCGTCGCCCTCGGTGACGCGGACGACCCCGGCGCCCTCGCCGACGCCGACGCCGACCGTCGCGCCCGTCGTCCTGCCGGTGGGCAACCCCGCCCTGCCGTTCGGCGTGTGCGGCTCGCTGGTGACCTCGCCGGCCGCCGACCCGGTGGACGACCGCGTCGCCGCCCGCCTGGCGCCGGACGCCGGCGCGATGACGTCCGGCGGGTACCTGGCCGTCGGCGGAGAGGTCGAGCGCAGCCCCGAGCTCGGGTCGTCCCTGGTGCTCGCCGTGCCGGACGGCGGACCGCGGGTGGCGGTCGTGCGCGACGGCGTCGTCGTCGGCACCGCGGGCTTCTACCCCGGGACGTACGACGCGATGTCCGGCCGGAGCGGCAACCAGGGCGAGACGGCCTGGTTCCGCGGCGCTCTCGACCTCACGGTCTGCGATCCCGCGGACGGCGGCCCGGCGACCCCGGGACGTCCGCTGCCGGCGGGCACCTACGAGCTACGGCCGTGGGCGACGGTCGTCACCTTCGACGGCGATCTCCCGCCGGAGCTGGCGCAGGGGACGCTGACGCTCGCACAGACGGCGGCGCTCGACGGCGCTGCCCGCGCGACCGCCCTCGGCGCTCCGGCGACCGTCACCGTGACGGGCGAGGCCGACGAGCAGCTCCCCGCGCCGGGCACGGACGTCCCGCTCGACGCGACCACCACGGCGGATCGGCCCGCGTGCGACGGCCCGGCACCCGCGGCCCCCGTCCGCACGGCGATGCTCGACCTCCAGGTGACCCCGCAGGCGACGACGTTTGCGGCCGGGTCGCCGCTGCTGGCCGCCGGCACGGTGCAGTACACCGGACCCGGGCGGCTGCGCGCGTACGGCTACTACGCGATCGAGTACTGGATCGTGCGCGACGGGATCGTCGTGGGCACCACCGTGCAGGCGAACGACGCGTTCTCCGTGGTCGACCTGGGCGCGGGCGCACCCCTGGCCTTCGCCGAGGACGAGCGGGGGCTGACCTCCTGCATCTCCGGTGTCGACCAGCCGCTGAGCGACGGGAACCCCCTGCCGGCCGGCGTCTACCAGGTGTACCCCGGCTGGATCTTCTCCGCACCGGTCGTCCGGCTGCCATCCGAGACCGTGCCGCTCCAGGACACCAGCGCGGGCTACGCGGTCACGCTGGGCACACCGTTCACGGTCACGCTCACGTAGTCCGGTCCGACCAACGGTTCGCACCTCCCGGTCGTCCAGGAAGATGACGGCACCACAGGGAGGTGGCATGACGGCCTGGGAACAGGTTCTTGACGAGCTCGTGCGGGCTCGGGGACGTGCGCTGGTGCGCTACGCGACCCTGCTCACGGGCGACGAGCGCGAGGGTGAGGACCTGGTCCAGGACGCGCTCGTGCGCTGTTTCAGCCAGGGGCGCCCGCTGCGCGAGCCCGCGGCCGCCGAGGCCTACGTGCGCCGGGCGGTGCTCACCATCTTCCTGGACGGTCACCGCCGCCGGACGCGCTGGACCGCCGTGCGCCACCTGCTCGCCCGCGACGACTCCTCGGCCGACCACGGCCCGGCGAGCACCGCCCGGCTCGACGTGCAGACCGCCCTGCTGACCCTGCGCCCGCGGCTGCGCGCCTGCGTGGTGCTCCGGTTCTACGACGACCTCACGGTGCCGGAGATCGCCCGCCGCCTGGAGATCTCCGACGGCACGGTCAAGCGGTACCTCTTCGACGCCATCGGGCAGCTCGAGTCCCTGCTGGGGCCGATGCCCGACGCGCACACCCTCGACATCCAGCTGGTCCCGACAGGAGTGACCCGATGAGCCCCGACCTCTCCCGCGCGCTGCACGACGCCGTCGACACCGGCCCCGACGACGCGCCCTTCGACGTCCTGTCCCTCACCGGCCGCATCCGGCGCCGCCGGACCGTCCGCGCGGGGGTGCGTGGCGGGGTGGCCGTCGGTGCCGTCGGGGCCGTGGCGTTCGGCGCCGTGTACGTCGGGGGGCGACAGCCGTCGTCCGTCCTTCCCGCGGCGCGGGCCGATGCCGGCCCTGGTACGTGCGGGTCGGACATCGGACTCCTCCCGACGGCCGAGCCCGGTCGTGTCGGTCTGCTGCCGTCGACGGACGGCTCCTGGTACATGGACGAGCCTTCCTCCATCCCCCCTCAGGGCACCGATCTGGGAACCCTGCTCGGGCGCACCATGAGCCCGGTCCTCGTCCGCGAGCTGTCGCCGGATGCTCGGGACGCCGCGGTCGCCGAGCTGGTGCGCAGCGCGAACGAGTCGTTGGCCGACGCGGAGGCGCACCGCGCGAGCAGGCTGGCCAACCCCCCAGGTGGCGCCCCGCTCACCGCGGGCGAGGTCGACGCCCTGGACCGTGGCGTGGAGGTCGCGCGCGACCAGCTCGAGCTCGCGCAGACCTCGGAGTCCATCACCGTCGTCGGCGACGAGCTCGACAGCCGGGTCCTGATCACCCACGACGGCACGGTCGTGGCGTCCGACGCCGACCCCGCGCCGGACCCGCGGTATGCGTGGATGTCCTCGTCCGACCGCTCCGTGGCCATGGGCCTGACGAGCACGGAGCTGATCACCTGCGCCACGGACGGAGAACCCGGGGGCGTGCCGTTGCCCGCCGGCGAGTACTCGGTCTACGTGAGCTATGCCGAGGCGGGCGGGCGCGCCGTGGCGGGCCCCTGGTCCCTGACCCTGCTCGACATGCCCCCGGCACCGACCGGCTTCCCCGAGGGCTTCCCGGTCGACGACGTCCCCCTCATCGGTGGCCGGCTGGTGTCGGTCACCCCGATGGCTGGGTCGAGCGGCGAGGGGTGGAGCGTCGTGATCGCCGCCGACGGGGACGACGCCGCCAAGGAGGCCGTCCGGCTGCTCGGCGACGACTGGTCGACCTACCCGGCGCTCGCGCCCCCGCCCGGCATCACCTTCCCCGTGGCGGGGTGGGAGGTCGGCGTCACAGCATCGACGTCGGAGGACGGAGAGCCGACGGTCGTCTACTCGATCCTCCCGGACTGACCCGTCAGCCGATCGGCGCGACAGTTGCACGCGCACCCGCTGCTCAGGCGTCGAGGGCCGCCTCGACCGTCTCGTGCACGGTGAACACCTGGAGCAGCGCGGTGATCCGGAAGACCTTGAGCAGCCGCTCGGAGTCGATCACCAGCTGCAGCTGACCGCCGGCCAGCCGGACCTTCTTCAGGGTCCCGACGAGCACGCCGAGACCGGTCGAGTCCATGAACCGGACCCCGCGCAGGTCGATGACCAGGTCGGTGCGGTCACGGTCGAGCAGCTCGGCAAGCTGGTCGCGCAGGGTGTCGGCCGAGGACACGTCGATCTCGCCCTCGACCTCCACGACGGTGCGGGGACCCACGTCCCGGCTGGTCACATGCACGTCCATATCGTCCCCCTCTCTGCGCGAAGTTAAACAGAGAGGGGGACCGATCGGGTCACGCGGGCAACCGGCGCGCCTCCGCCAGAGCCGCCTGGTACTCGGTCGTCGTGCCGTCCGGCCTGACCTCCTGGAGCACGTGGTCGCGCACCCCGAGGTCGGCCAGGACGGCCCCGAGCTCCGCCACGTCGGCGTCGCTCAGGACTGTCGGGTCGACCGTGGTGCGCACCTGCACGTCGACCCCCGCGTCGAGCACCAGCCGTAGCGAGGTGAACGCGGCGTCCGCGCTGGTCCGCGGTCCGCCGACCTGGGTGATCGCGCGGTACAGCCGCGCAGGAGCCTTCACGTCCAGCCCCACCCAGTCGACGTGCGGGAGCACGGCCTCGAGCCGCCGCGGGTAGGCGCCGGACGTGTGCAGTCCCACGCCGAACCCGGCGTCGTGCACCTGCACCGCGGCGTCGCGCAGCGCCCACTGCATCGTCGGCTCCCCGCCCGAGAAGACCAGCCCGTCGAGCAGCCCGTGCCGGCGGTCCAGCAGGCCGAGCACGTCCTCCCACGGGACCTGCCCGGGAGCGCGCGGATCGAGGATCGACGCGTTGTGGCAGTAGGTGCACCGCCACGGGCAGCCCTGCAGGAAGACCGTCGCGACGAGCTTTCCCGGCCAGTCGCACGACGACAACGGCACCAGACCCGCGATGTTCACACGAGCGCCGGCTCTCGGAACGGCGTGCGCTCGGCGTGCTCGCCCTGCTTGCCGATGTTGAACGAGCTGACCGGGCGGTGGTACCCCATGACGCGGGTCCACACCTCGCACGTCTGGCCGCACGTGGTGCACGTCTGGTGCTCACCCGCGAGGTAGCCGTGGTTCGGGCAGATCGAGAACGTCGGCGTCACGGTCAGGTACGGCAGCCGGAACGTCGACAGGGCGCGCTTGACCAGCTGGCGGCAGGCGTCCGCGGTGGACAGCCGCTCGGCCATGTAGAGGTGCAGCACCGTGCCGCCCGTGTACTTGGTCTGCAGCTCGTCCTGGCGGGTCAGCGCCTCGAACGGGTCGTCGGTGAACCCGACCGGCAGCTGCGAGGAGTTCGTGTAGTACGGGTGGTCGTCGGTGCCGGCCTGGAGGATCCCGGGGAACCGGCGCCGGTCCTCCTTGGCGAACCGGTACGTGGCGCCCTCCGCGGGGGTCGCCTCCAGGTTGTACAGGTGACCGGTCGCCTCCTGGAGCTCCACCATGCGGGCGCGGACGTGGTCGAGCACCCGCAGGACCAGCTCGTGGCCTCGCGGGTCGACGATGCCGTACTCGTCGCCCGTGAAGTTGCGGACCATCTCGTGCAGGCCGTTGACGCCGATCGTCGAGAAGTGGTTCTCGAGGGTGCCCAGGTACCGGCGCGTGTACGGGAACAGGCCGTCGTCGATCAGGCGCTGGATGAGCTCGCGCTTGAGCTCCAGGGACGTGCACGACAGGTCGATCAGGCGGTCGAGCTCCGCGAACAGGCCGGCCTCGTCGCCGCGGTGCACGTAGCCGAGCCGGGCGCAGTTGATGGTCACCACGCCGATGGAGCCGGTCTGCTCCGCCGACCCGAACAGCCCGTTGCCGCGCTTGAGCAGCTCGCGCAGGTCCAGCTGGAGGCGGCAGCACATGGACCGGACGTCGCCGGGGTTCAGCTCGGAGTTGAGGAAGTTCTGGAAGTACGGCAGCCCGTACTTGGCGGTCATCGCGAACAGCGCCTCGGCGTTCTCGCTGTCCCAGTCGAAGTCCTTGGTGATGTTGTACGTGGGGATCGGGAACGTGAACACGCGGCCCGACGCGTCGCCCGTGGTCATGATCTCGATGTACGCCCGGTTGATCATGTCCATCTCGACCTGCAGGTCGCCGTACGTGAAGTCGCACGGCTCCTCGGCGACGAACGGGACCTCGTCGCGCAGGTCGTCCGGGCACACCCAGTCGAACGTGAGGTTGGTGAACGGCGTCTGCGTGCCCCACCGCGACGGCACGTTGAGGTTGTAGACCAGCTCCTGGATGCCCTGGAGCACCTGCGCGTAGGTCAGGCCGTCCAGCCGCACGTACGGCGCGAGGTAGGTGTCGAACGAGCTGAACGCCTGTGCGCCGGCCCACTCGTTCTGCATGGTGCCCAGGAAGTTGACGATCTGGCCGACCGCGGCGCTGAAGTGGCGCGGCGGGCGGGCGTCGACCTTGCCCGGGACGCCGTTGAGGCCCTCCTGGAGCAGGTTCCGCAGCGACCAGCCGGCGCAGTAGCCGGAGAGCATGTCGAGGTCGTGCACGTGCAGGTCGCCCTCGCGGTGCGCGGTCCCGACCTCGGGCGGGTAGACGTGGCTGAGCCAGTAGTTGGCGACGACCTTGCCGCTGGTCTGGAGGATCAGACCACCCAGCGAGTAGCCCTGGTTCGCGTTGGCGGACACCCGCCAGTCACTGCGGTCGAGGTACTCCTCGATCGACGAACCGACGTCCACGACGACCTTCTCCGACATGCCCCGTACTCCCTGCTCCACGATGAGGTGCCTCCGACCGCCACCACAACATGCTGTGGTCGAGGCGGTCGATGAGGACTAGATGTAGAGATTTCTATGCCCGCGGCCTGGCGCGAGGTGGGCCTTAGGTCCCGGTCGCCGGACGGTCCCCGTGCGGGCATCGTCGTCGAGCGAGTGAAGTTGCGGCGTGTCGCTCCCGTCGGCCTTTCGTCAGCCCGGCGCGAACCGCACGGGGTCGCCCGGACGCAGCTGTCCGAGCCTCCCGTGGGCGTGCCGACGGACCACCGCGACCACCGGATAGCCCCCCGTGACGGGGTGGTCGACGCCGAACACGACGGGTCGACCGTCGGGCGGAACCTGCACCGCACCGACCACCAGACCCTCCGACGGGAGCTCGCGGCCCTCGTGCTGCGGGGTCCGCCCGAGGGTCGGCCCGTCGAGCCGCACGGCGACCCGGTTCGTCGCCGGCGTGACGCGGTACTCGTGCGGGCCGCACAGCCGTGCGAGCGCGTCGTCGAACCAGTCGGCGTGCGGGCCAGCCACGATCGGGAGCACGAGCCCCTCCGGGCGGACGGGGGCGATGTCGACCAGCGGCCAGTCCCGCGGCGCGGGGCCGACCGGCAGGACGTCCCCGGCGCCGAGCGGCTCCGGTCCGAGCCCGGCCAGCTGGTCGGTGCTGCGCGACCCCAGCACGGGCGGCACGTCGATCCCGCCGCGCACGGCCACGTACGTCCGCAGGCCGAGCTCGACCGTGCCGAGCCGCAGCTCCGACCCGTCCCGCAGCTCGAGCACGGCCTCGTGCCCCACCGGTCGACCGTCCACCCACGCAGGCCCGTGCCCGCCGGTCAGCGCCACGGTCAGGTCGCCACGGGCGCGCACCCGCAGCCCGCCGAGCAGGACCTCAAGCCCGGCCGCACCCTCGTCGTTAGCGACCAGGCGGTTGGCCAGCCGAAGCGCCCCCGCGTCCGCCGCCCCGGAACGACCGACGCCGATGTGCGCCCAGCCGGGTCGCCCGAGGTCCTCCACGAGCGTGAGCAGCCCGGGCTCGACGACCTCCAGCGCACCCGTCATGACGCCGTGAACCGGACTCGCGTGCCGGGCTGGAGCAGCGCGGGTGGTTCGCGGTCCACGTCGAACAGCTCGACGTCGCACCGGCCCAGCAGCCGCCACCCGCCGGGGGTCGCAGCCGGGTAGACCGCGCTGAACTCGTCGGCGATCGCCACCGAGCCGGCCGGGACGCGCTCGCGCGGGCTGTCCAGGCGCGGGACCCGCAGCAGCGGGTCGAGGCCGACGAGGTAGGCGAACCCCGGCATGAAGCCGCCGAACGCGACCGTGTACAGCACGCCGGTGTGCCGCGCGATCACGTCGTCGACGGACAGCCCTGCCAGGCGCGCGACGTCGTCGAGGTCGGCACCGTCGTAGACCACGTCGAGGACGACCTCGGTGGTGGAGGTCTCCCGTGCGACGTCGGTGCGCCCCGCCCACCACCGCTCGACAGGCAGGCTGCCGGCGTCGGCACCGTCGCGCACCCGGAGCAGGAGCGTGCGCGCGGCGGGCACCTGGTCGACGATGGCCGCCGCCTCCGGGTCCGTCGCCCGGGCGGCACGGACCGCGTCGTCCAGCGCGCGCACCTCGGCGAGATCCGCGAGCTCGACCAGGACGGCGTCGTCGCCGTAGGGGAGCACCCGAGGGCCCCGCGCGTCGGTCATGCGCCCGGTCCCGTGAAGGGCGCGACCGCCACCCCGTCACGCTCCAGGGCAGCCCGCACCGACCGGGCCAGCACCGCCGCTCCCGGGGTGTCCGAGTGCACGCACACCGACTCCGCGACCACCCGCACGTCCGATCCGTCGACCGCGCGCACCACGCCGTGCTGCGCCAGCCGGACCACCCGCGCGGCGACCTCGTCGGCGTCGGTGACCAGCGCCCCCGGCTCGGACCGGGGCACCAACGTCCCGTCCGACCGGTAGCCGCGGTCCGCGAAGGCCTCCGCGACCGCACGGCGACCGGTCCGGGCGGCGATCTCCAGGACCGCGGACCCGGGAAGGCCCAGCACCGGCAGGTCCCCGACGCCCTCCATGACCGATCGAGCGTGCTCCTGGTGGTGCACGACCGCGTTGTAGAGCGCGCCGTGCGGCTTCACGTAGGCCACCCGGGTGCCTTCCCGGAGGGCGATCGCCGCCAGCACGGCGACCTGCTGCGTCACCTGCGCGCGCAGCTCGTCGGCCGGCACGTCCAGGAACCGGCGGCCGAAGTGCTCGCGGTCCAGGTAGGACACGTGGGCACCGACGGCGACCCCGCGGGCCGCCGCCGCGCGGCACACGGCGGCCATGATCCGCTCGTCGCCCGCGTGGTAGCCGCACGCGACGTTCGCGCTGGTCACCACGTCGAGCAGCAGCATGTCGAGGCCGTCGACACCGGCCTCCCAGGCGTCGAGCTCCTCGCCGAGGTCGCAGTTGAGGTCGATCCGCACCGCCATGCCTCCGATCCTGCCCGACGGGCGCCCGATGCGAGGATGGTCGGGTGGTGGAACCCGGTGAGCTGCTCGACGTGCTGCTCGCCGCGGGACGCCGCACCGACCGCATGACGCACGTGCGGCACCTCCCGTCCCGCCCGGGTGTGCAGACCGACTGGCCGGCGTGGGCCGACGCCGACCTGGTGCACGGGTACCGCGCCCTCGGGGTGGACCGGCCGTGGCTGCACCAGGTGCAGGCGGCCGACGCGGCCTGGTCCGGCCGGCACACGGTCCTGGCCACCTCGACCGGCTCCGGTAAGTCGCTCGCGTTCTGGCTGCCCGCCCTGTCGACCGCGCGGTCGGCCGCGGCCGGATCCCTGCTCGACCCCGGTCGCATCGAGTCCGTGACCCGTCGGGCAACGACCCTCTACCTCTGCCCGACCAAGGCCCTCGCCGCCGACCAGCTCGCCGCCCTCGACCGGCTGCTCGCCGCCGCGCGCACCCGCGACGTGCGCGTCGCCACCTGCGACGGCGACACCTCGCTGGAGGAGCGCCGCTGGGTGCAGGAGCACGCCGACGTGGTGCTCACCAACCCCGACTTCCTGCACTTCGCCCTGCTCCCCCAGCACCGCCGGTGGGCGCGCCTGCTCGGGTCGCTGCGGTACGTGGTGGTCGACGAGTGCCACGCGTTCCGCGGCGTGTTCGGTGCGCACGTGGGGCTGGTCCTGCGCCGACTGCGCCGGCTCGCCGAATCGTACGGGGCCACGCCTACCTTCCTGCTCGCGTCCGCGACCACCTCCGACCCGGCCGCGAGCGCCGCCCGGCTGATCGGCGTCGATCCGTCCGAGGTCACCGCCGTGACCGACGACGCCTCCCCCGCCGGCCGCAAGACGTTCGTCCTGTGGCAGCCGCCGGAGCTTCCCGGTACCGACGCCCCGTGGTCCGCGCTGCTGCCCGAGGACGACCCGTGGGCCACCCCGCTCGCACTGCCCCGGCACGTGACGCGCGGACCGGACGACCTCAGCGTCCCGGCGCCTGACGACGTCTGGGGAGACGGGTCGCTTGCGGCGGCCGGGAGGGCCGCGAATGGCACTGCGGAGCCCGACGCCGTCACGGCGGGCGCGGAGCCGGTCGTGCTGTCGGAGCTGCTCGCCGCCGTCCTCCCCGGCATCGGCAACCCCGCGCCGGGCGAGGGGTCCGGCCCCCTCGGCACGGGCGACCGGATCGTCGCGGAACCCTCCGACCGGCCCCGGCGCACCGCCACCGCTGAGATCGCCGACCTGCTCGCCGACCTCACCGCCGCGGGCGCCCGCTCCCTGGCGTTCACGCGGTCGCGCCGGGGCGCGGAGTCCGTCGCGGCCACCACGCGCGCGCACCTGCTGGAGATCGACCCGACGCTCGCCGCGTCGGTGTCGGCGTACCGCGGGGGCTACCTGCCCGAGGAGCGGCGCGCGCTCGAGTCCGCCATCCGGTCGGGGGCGCTGCGCGCGCTCGCGACGACGAACGCGCTCGAGCTCGGAGTCGACATCTCCGGGCTCGACGCCGTGCTCATCGCCGGCTGGCCCGGCACGAGGGTGTCGCTCTGGCAGCAGGCCGGACGCGCCGGGCGGGCCGGCACCGACGGGCTGGTGGTCCTGGTCGCCCGCGAGGACCCCCTGGACACGTTCCTGGTGCACCACGCCGAGGCGATCTTCGACACCCCCGTCGAGGCCACGGTCTTCGACACCACCAACCCCTACGTCCTGGCCCCCCACCTGTGCGCCGCCGCGGCGGAGCTGCCCCTGCGCACCGAGGAGCTGGACCTGTTCGGCCCCCGCACCGCCGATCTGCTGGCCGAGCTGGTCGAGCGCGGGACCCTGCGCCGCCGACCCTCCGGCTGGTACTGGACGCACAACGAACCGGCCAGCCGCCTCACCGACCTGCGGGGGTCCGGCGGGGACCCCGTCCGCGTGGTCGAGTCGGTCACCGGGCGGCTGCTCGGCACGGTCGACGCCGCCTCCGCCGACTCCACCGTGCACGACGGCGCCGTCTACGTGCACCAGGGCGCCACGTTCGTCGTTGACGAGCTGCGCCTCGAGGACGGGATCGCCCTGGTGACCCGTCGCGACGTGGACTACGGCACCTGGGCGCGCTGGGTCACCACGACCGAGATCCAGTCGGTCGACGCCGAGGTGCCCTGGGGGCCGATCACGTGGAGATTCGGGTCGGTCGACGTGACCACCCAGGTGCTGGGCTACCAGCGCAAGCGCATCCCCGACCTGCAGGTGCTGGGCACCGAGGAGCTGGACCTGCCCGCCCGCACGCTGCGCACGACCGCCGTCTGGTGGACCGCCCCGGCGGAGGTGCTCCTGGCCGCGGGAGTCACCGTCGAGGCCACGCCCGGCGCCCTGCACGCCGCCGAGCACGCCTCGATCGGTCTCCTGCCCCTGCTCGCGACCTGCGACCGGTGGGACCTCGGCGGGCTGTCGACCGCGCTGCACGTGGACACCGAGCACGCCACCGTGTTCGTGCACGACGCCTACCCCGGCGGTGCCGGCTTCGCGGAGCGCGGCTTCACGCTCGGCGCCACCTGGCTGCGGGCCACCCGCGACGCGATCGCCGCCTGCCGATGCCTGACGGGCTGCCCGGCCTGCGTCCAGTCGCCGAAGTGCGGCAACGCCAACAACCCGCTGGACAAGGCCGCCGCTGTCCGGCTGCTCGACGTGGTCCTCTCGCACGCCCCGGCCGCCTGACAGCAACCCGCGACCACGGTCCGTCACGATCGCGCCGACACGGGACCGGCGCGCGCCCAGGCGGAGGCGGTCCCGGTCGCGGTCGGCACCAGCACCCGCACGGTCAGCACGCCCCGCCCGTCGTCGGTGCAGGCGGCGAGCATCCCCCCGTTCCGCCGCACCGCCTGTGCGGCCGTCGCGCACGGGTCGCCGGTGCCCGCAGCCAGCAGCTGGGCCGCCCCCGCGAGGACACCGAGGTCCGCGGCGGTCTGCGCGCGCCCACGGGCCAGCTGCACCGAGGCCAGCAGGCCGAGCAGACCGGCCACGATCAGGAGCACGGCGACCAGGGCCAGCAGCAGCACCGTCCCCGACCCGCGATCGTCCCCCCGACACGGGCGCCTCCCGGTCACGGTTCCGCCCGCGCGACGGCCGACGCGTGCGCCCGCAGGGGTGTCCCCTGCCAGGACCCGACCGCGTCGGAGACCGTCACCGTCACCCAGCCTTCGGACCGGCTCACCGCCACCGCGGCGCCCTCACCGGCGAGCCGCCGCGCGGTCGCGACGACCGTCCCGTCGGCCTCACCGAGCGCCGCGGACCGGGCCCCCGCCCGCGCCGCGTCCGTGCACCGGGTCTGCGCGACCGCCGCCGACGCCACGGTGAGCAGGGCGACGAGCAGCAGGACGACCGCGGGCAGCCCCACCGCGAGCTCGGCGGTGACGCTCCCGCGGTCCCGCCGGCCCGCGGTCGTCACAGCGAGAGCGCCTGCCGGATGATCCCCAGCAGCAGGCCCTTCACCTCGTTCCCCTTGAGGATGACGACGAGCAGCCCCGCGAAGCCGACGGCGGCGAGGGTCGCGATGGCGTACTCGGCGGTCGCCATCCCGGCGTCGGCCAGCCGGGCACCGGTGTGCCGGCCGCGAACGTTCAAAGCGAGCACGGCACGCGGGCGCACCGCCCGGCGACGGCGTGGACGGGCCGGGGCGGCAGTGCCCGCCGTCGGGCCGAGCCGCGGGACCGCGCCCTCGTCGGCCGGCCGGCGGTGGGGCATCGGGGCGGTGGTCTCTGTGGTCGTCATGACCTCTCCTCTCGTGGGGCACCGACGACTGTCGGCGCCTCGCCAGCGTCAGCCGGGGGCGTCGCCCGTGGCGTAGCCGACCCTCGATCCGTGGACCCGGTGGACCGGGGCTGGGCTGTGGACGTCTCGTCAGCCGAGCAGGTCGCCGGCGAGGCTCAGCAGCATCGGGACCAGGCCGAGCAGCACGAACGCCGGCAGGAAGCAGAGCCCGAGCGGGAGGACCAGCTGCACCCCGAGCGAACCCGCGGCAGCCGCTGTGCGAGCGCGGCGCTCCCGCCGCAGCTGGTCGGCCCGTCCGCGCAACGCCGGCCCGGGCGCGGACCCCGTCGTCCAGCTGGTCTCCAGCACGTCGACCACGTCCGCCACGGGTGCGCCCGACCACGCGGAGTGCCACGACGAGCCCAGCAGCAGGCCGGTCGCACCCCGTGCCAGGGCGTCGCCCTGCTCGCCACCGACAGCCGCACCCACCGCGGCCAGCGCGCGCGGCACCGACGCTCCGGTCGCGATCGCCACGTCGATCAGGTCGAGCAGCAGCACGGGGTCCAGCGGTGCGGGCGGCCTCCCCGCCGTCGCGCGCCGCAGCACACGCCGAGCACCCGTGGGCCTCGACCGTGCACGGCCCCACCACCACGGGCTCGTCGCCGCACCGACCGCCGACGCGACGACGACGGCGAGCACCAGCGGCGTCACCGCCGCGCGACCGTCCTGGTGCGACGCACCACCGGGCCGACCGCTCCCGCGCGCCCCGCCCGGGACAGCAGGGCGGACGTCCACCACCGCCCCGCCAGCAGGAGCGTCACACCGAGCACGGCCGACGCCGTCCCGAGCCCGCCGGAGAACACCACCCCCACGGGGTCGGCACCCAGCAGGGCGCCCAGCGCCACCCCGAGCAGCGGGAGCCACGCGAGCACCTGCGCGGTCGACCGCGGTCCGGCGAGGGCCGCCCGGCGCGCGCCCTCCGCCTCCTCGTCGGCGGCGACGGCCGCCGCGATGCGCTCAAGGACGCCGGCCAGGGGTGCACCCAGCTGGTCGGACACGTGCGCCGCCGCCAGCACCGCGCGGACGCGCTGGACGTCCCCGTCGCGTGCCCGGCGACGGATCGGCCCACGGCGCGGCGGGACCGTCGCCCCGAGGAGCGCGGCGGCGGCGGGCACGGGACCGTCGGCAACCGTGCCGAGCACCCGCGACCACGCCTGCGCCGGGGTCGCTCCCGCGCGCAGCTGGGCCGAGACGCCGAGCAGCCGCTCCGACAGGCCGCCCCCTGGCCGTCGCGCGCCCACCACGGTCCCCGCAGAGCGCTGCGGAGGCGCCGCGCGCGCCCGCCGACCCCGCGTCCCCGCCACAGCAGCGACCGCGAGCCCCGTCAGCGCCCCGACGACCAGGCTCATCGGGGCGTCTCGACCGCGAGACCAAGGCGGGCAGCCAGCGCGGGCCAGGCGGGTCCGGCGGTCGTGACACCGGTCGGGGTGACCCGGAGCGCGCACGCCACCTCCAGCTCGCCCGAGGCGCCACGACGGACGGCACCCACCTCCGCGACGTACCGGCGGTCGGCGCGGCGCAGGTGGAGCACCGCGTCGAACGCGCTCGCGGCCTGCGCGGCCACCGCCTCGCGGGACATCCCCGCCAGCGCGGCCAGCGCCTCGAGCCGCGCCGGGACGTCCGCCGCCGCGTTCGCGTGCACCGTGGCGCACCCGCCGTCGTGCCCGGTGTTCAGCGCGGCGAGCACCTCGCGCACCTCGGCGCCGCGGCACTCGCCGAGCACGATCCGGTCCGGCCGCATCCGCAGCGCATGCCGCACCAGGGCGGCCAGGTCCACGCGGCCGGCGCCGTCGACGTTGGCGTGCCGGGCCAGCAGGCGGACCACGTGCGGGTGCGCCGGCGCGAGCTCGCCCGCCTCCTCGACCACCACCAGCCGTTCGTCGTGCGGGACCAGCGACAGCAGCGCGGCCAGGAGCGTGGTCTTGCCGGAGCCCGTCGCGCCCGAGACCAGCAGGTTGGCGCGCGTGGTCACCAGTGCTCGGACCACCGGGACGAGCGCGGGCGCCAGGGTGCCGGACGCGACCAGCTGCTCCACCGTGAACGCGCGGGACCGGACCACCCGCAGGCTGATCAGCGCACACCCCTCCGCCACCGGCGGGAGCACGGCGTGCAACCGGGTCCCGTCCGGCAGGCGGGCGTCGACCGCGGGCGAGGCGTCGTCGAGGCGCTGGCCTCCCGCCGCCGCCAGCCGGACCGCGAGCGCGCGGACGTCGTCGACGCCACCGAGGTCGACGTCCGCCCGCGTCAGCCGTCCGGCGCGCTCCACCCACACGTCGCGCGGCCCGTTGACCAGCACGTCGGTGACCTCGGGGTCATCCAGGAACCCCTGGAGCCGACCCGCGCCGAAGAGCTCGTCGCGCACGGTCCGGGTCATCGACGTCAGCGCACGCGAGCCGAGCACTGCCCCGGCCTCACGCGCCGCCGCCTCGACGACCGCCCCGAGGGCGTCGCCGGACGCCCCGCCCGCACCCAGCCTCGTCCGGACGGCATCGAGGAAGTCCGGCCCGACCCCTCGGACCAACGCGGTCACCGCAGGCTCCGGTCGAGCGCCGCCACGATCCGGTCGGCGGCGCGGGCGATCCGGCCGCCGACGGGCACCCCGCCCCGCTCGAGCGCCGCGGGCACCCGGCGGTCGGTGGGGAGCCTGGCCAGGACCGGCAGGTCCACGGCCTCGGCCAGCTCGGCGGTGCCGAGACCGCCGGGCGCCGGTCCGCGCACGACCAGCGACGCGGGCACCCCGGGGCCCAGGTGCGGCCGCATCGCCAGGATGCCGGCCACCGTGCGCAGGTCCCGCGGAGCCACCACGAGCACCGCGTCGCACGCTCCCGCCAGCGACTCCCCGGCCACGACGGAAGCCCGGTCCAGGTCGAGGACGAGGGTGCCCGCCGCGCTGGTCAGCGCGTGCAGGACGTCGGCGACGACCGCGGGCTCGGGCGCCCCCGGGCGGGCCCGGTCGGCGCTGAGCACCGCGCACGACCCCCATCGCGGCAGCAGCGCCAGCACGTCGCCCCCCGACACCTCGCCGCGCGCGTCCGCCAGGTCCGGCCAGCGCACCCCGTCGGCGCCCTCGAGCCCGAGCAGGACGTCGATGCCACCCGAGGCGCGGTCGAGGTCCACCAGGGCGGTCGCGGTCCGCCGCGCGAGCTGCCGGGCGAGCACCGCCGCGAGCGTCGAGGCGCCGGCGCCCCCGCGCCCGGCCACCACGCCGACGACGAGCGCGCGGCGGGGCGTCGAGGCAACCGACGGCCAGGTCGGTGGGGCGGAGGGAGCGCCCGTGAGGGGGGTCATCGGGTTCACCTTCCGTCGGGATCCGACCTGGCCGCCGGCGCACGACGCACACTGCCGCGGCGCACGGGGCCGGGCCGCGGGGCGCTGCGGATCTGGGGATGGCCTCCCGGGCGCGTGGGGCTGGGGGCGGCTCGCCCTCGTGTGGGCGTCGGCCACTAGGCTCGCGGCGACCCGCACGGAACCCCACGACGACGCCCGGAGCAGCATGGACGAGGATCCGACGCAGGATGACCGCCTGCGCGAGGCCGCGTTCTTCGACCTCGACAAGACGATCATCGCGACGTCGTCGGCCACCGCGTTCTCCCGACCGTTCCTCGCCGAGGGTCTGCTCACCCGCCGGTCGGTCGTGCGTACCGCGTACGCGCAGCTGCTCTACCAGCTCGGCGGCGCCGACGAGGACCAGACGGAGCGCCTGCGCGCGCAGCTGTCCCGCATGGTCGCCGGCTGGGACGTGTCGCAGGTGTCGGCGATCGTCGCCGAGACGCTGCACGAGTCCATCGACCCCACCGTGTACGCGGAGGCGGTCGCGCTGATCGCGGAGCACCACGCCGCGGACCGGGACGTGGTGGTGGTGTCGGCGTCGGGCGCCGAGGTGGTCGAGCCGATCGCGGCGATCCTCGGGGCGGACCACGTCATCGCCACGCGGATGAACGTCGCCGACGGGCGGTACACCGGCGAGATCGACTTCTACGCCTACGGCGAGAACAAGGCGTTGGCCATCCGCGAGCTCGCCGAGGCGCAGGGCTACGACCTCGACGCCAGCTACGCGTACTCCGACTCCATCACCGACGCTCCGATGCTCGGCACGGTCGGCCACGCGTTCGCCGTGAACCCCGACCGCGCGCTGCGCAGGCTCGCGGTCGAGCGCGGCTGGGGGGCCCTCTCGTTCGTCCGGCCCGTTCCCCTGTTCCCGCGCCGCGCCCGCATCGTCACGGCGGGAGCGGTCACCCTCGTCGTGGTCGCCGCGGTCGTCACGGCCCTCGCGATCCGTCGGAGCCGTCGACGCCGCTGAGTCCGCATCGCGGACCAGCGTCCCAGCATCCGGCGCCCCCGGACGGGTGGCCTGCACCGTCGTCGCCCCGGCTGTCGCGGATCCGGCAAGTGGGGTACCAAAGGACCACAACTGCATGACCGCGAGGGCACCCACGCGCAGGAGAGCCCACCTATGGGCAGGTCGACCGGGCTGGTCCCGTCGCGACCGACACCGGTGCACGCCTGATCACCCTCACGGTCGGCTGTTGGCGACGGCGCCCCCAGGGGCGCCGTCGTTCGTCAGCCCAGAGACCCCGCCAGCACCGCGTCGGCCACGCCACGCGCCTCGGTGACCCCACGCACGACCGCCTCCCCGTATCCACGCACCCAGGCCGCGACCCCGTCCGGCGTCCCCGTCGCGAAGCCGGCAGCGCCCCCGAGGTACGGGTTGAGCGCGGCCGCCCAGGCGGACTCGGCAACCACGGACCCGGTCGGGTCCAGACCCCGCGCGGTGAGCAGCAGCCGCGCGACGGCCCGCGTGACCAGCCCGTTCGCCGCGAGGAACGGGCGCAGCGCCAGCAGCTCGCCGTGCACGACCGCGCCGACCACCAGGGCCGGGACCGTCGTGGTCCGCACGGTCCGGTCGAGCAGGTCGATCCGCGCGGCCAGCTCGTCGCCGACCGGCGCGGACCCCAGGCCGGTGAGGTCCTGCGCCGGCTCGTCGACCCGCAGCCGGCCGACGTCGGGCTCCTCCAGCCATCCGCCTGTGGCCGCGGTGTGCACGCGGGCGAGCACCTGGCGCAGCGGCGGGAGGGCGGCCGACCCGCTGGTCCCGAGCGCGGGCATCCACCGCTCCACCAGGACCGTGGCCCGCAGCGCACCGACGACGACGGGATCGGAGCCCCCACCGGTCGCGACCTCGCGGACCAGCGACAACGGCACCCGCACGCCCTCGATCTCGCACGACGCCCGCGTGGCCCGCAGGCCCGCCTCGGCCCGGACCTCCCGCCAGCGACGCCGGTACGCCTCGTGCCAGCGCAGCTCCTCGCAGGCGATCCGGGCGCGCTCGACCGCCTCGGTGACTCCGGGCAGGTCGAGCAGCGGGGCCAGGGGGTCGGTCACGCGGTCACCCTACGAGCGCCGGACGGGCCACAATGGCCGGATGGTCTCACCGAGCGTCTCGTCGTCCATCACCGCTCGCCTCGAGGTGCAGGCCCGACCGACCGCCGTCAGCGAGCTGACCACGGCGATCGAGAAGGCCGGCGGCATCGTCACCGCCCTGGACGTCACGGCGTCCGGCCACGAGCAGATGACCGTCGACGTCACCTGCGCGACGCGCGGCGAGCAGCACGCGGCAGACATCGTCGAGGCCCTCAAGGGCCTGCACGGGGTGGTCGTCGAGCGCGTCAGCGACCGCACGTTCCTCATGCACATCGGCGGCAAGCTCTCGATCGAGTCCAAGGTGCCGCTGCGCAACCGCGACGACCTGTCGATGGCGTACACCCCGGGGGTCGCGCGCGTCTGCGAGGCGATCGCCGCCCACCCTGAGGACGCCCGCCGCCTGACCATCAAGCGCAACACGATCGCGGTGGTCACGGACGGCACCGCGGTGCTGGGGCTCGGCAACATCGGGCCGCTGGCCAGCCTGCCGGTCATGGAGGGCAAGGCGGTCCTGTTCAAGCGGTTCGCGGGGATCGACGCGTTCCCCATCGCACTGGACACCACGGACGTGGACCAGATCGTCGAGACCATCTGCGCGATCGCGCCCGTGTTCGCGGGGATCAACCTCGAGGACATCTCCGCGCCCCGCTGCTTCGAGATCGAGCGCCGGCTGCGCGAGCGCCTCGACATCCCGGTGTTCCACGACGACCAGCACGGCACCGCCATCGTCGTCGTCGCGGCGCTGACCAACGCGCTCAAGGTGGTGGGCAAGGACCTGGCCGCCGTGCGGATCGTGCTCTCGGGTGCGGGCGCCGCGGGGACCGCGGTACTCAAGCTGCTGCTGGCGGCGGGGGCCAAGGACGTCGTGGTCGCGGACATCGAGGGCGTCGTCCGCGCCGACCGCCCGGGCCTGGACGAGTCGCTGTTCTGGACCGCGTCCATGACCAACCCGCGCGGCATCTCGGGCAGCATCCCGGACGCGCTCCGGGACGCCGACGTGTTCATCGGCGTCTCCGCCCCGGACGTCATCACAGGCGACGACGTCGCGACGATGGCCCCGGACTCCATCGTGTTCGCGCTCGCCAACCCCCGCCCGGAGGTGGACCCGGACGATGCGGCGCAGCACGCGGCCGTCGTCGGCACCGGCCGCTCCGACTTCGCCAACCAGATCAACAACGTGCTCGCGTTCCCGGGGGTCTTCCGCGGGCTGCTCGACGCGCAGTCACACCGGATCACCAGCAACATGCTGCTCGCGGCGGCGTACGCGCTGGCCTCGGTGGTCACGGACGACGAGCTCAACCCGACGTACATCGTGCCCAGCGTGTTCAACCCCGAGGTCACCACCGTCGTCGCGGCCGCCGTGACCAAGGCCGCGCACGAGACCGTCTCGGTCTAGACCCGCCGCGCGAGCGACTCGGCCGCGCGCTGGGTTGCCCGGACCAGGCCGTCGGGCACGGCCCCGTCCTCGAACGTCACGGCCAGCCCGGCGATCGGATGCCCGGTGCGGTCCCGCACGGCGGCCGCGACGGAGGCGAACCCGCTGGTCACGTCGCCGTGCTCCGACGCCCACCCGACGCGGCGGACCTCCGTGAGGATCGTGCGCAGCTCCGACAGCCGACGCGGGCCCACGCCGGTGCGGTCGACGAACGCCTCACGGTCGGGGAACAGGGCGCGCACCTGCGCCGGGGGAAGTGCCGCGAGGATCGCCCGGCCGCTGGCGGTCAGGTGCGCCGGCAGCCGCACGCCGACGTCGGTCACCAGGGCGGGCCGGCCGGCCGCGCGCTCCTCCACCACGTAGACGACGTCTCGCCCGTGCAGGACGGCCAGGTGCGCGCTCTGCCCCACCTGGTCGACGAGCCGCGCGAGCACCGGCCGCGCCGCGCGGGCCAGCGGCGCCTGCCGGGAGTAGGCGGAGCCCAGCTCGAACGCGCTCAGTCCCAGGCCGTAGCGGCGCTCCTCGGGGAGGTGGACGACGAACCCGTGCTCGGTGAGGACGGCGAGCAGGTGGTACGTGGTCGACCGCGGGAGGCCGAGTGCCGTGGCCAGCGCCGCGGCGGGCAGCGGTCCCGTCCGGGACAGGTGCGCCAGCAGGCGCAGGGTGGCGTCGGCGGCGGGCACGTCGCTCATGACCATCCTCCTGTCTGGTATCCCAGACGGTATCGGCGACGCGCACCTACGCAACGAACCGCCCCGCGCGGTGTCATGAGTCATGAGCGACCATCCCCCCGTCGTCGTCGGCACCGGTCCGGTCTCGATCGCCGACGTCGTCGCCGTCGCCCGGCACGGGGCGGGCGTCCGGCTGTCCGACGAGGCCCTGGGCGCGATCGCGCGGGGCCGCGCGGTCGTCGACGAGCTCGCCGCCGACACCCGCCCGCACTACGGCATCTCCACCGGCTTCGGCGCGCTGGCCACCCTGTCCATCCCGGCCGACAAGCGCCTGGACCTCCAGCGCAGCCTGGTCCGCTCGCACGCGGCCAGCACCGGCCCGGAGGTCGAGCGGGAGGTGGTCCGCGCGCTCATGCTGCTGCGCCTCTCGACGCTGGCCACCGGCCACACCGGCGTCCGGCCGGAGACCGCGAGCGCGTACGCGGCGATGCTCGACGCGGGGATCACCCCGGTGGTCCGCGAGTACGGCTCGCTCGGCTGCTCCGGGGACCTGGCGCCGCTGGCGCACTGCGCGCTGGCCCTGATGGGCGAGGGCGAGGTCCGAGACGCCACCGGGAGGCTCGTCGAGGAAGCACGCACCGGTCACACGCTCGTCGAGGAAGCACGCACCGGTCACACGCTCGTCGAGAAGGAGGGTCTGGCCCTCATCAACGGCACGGACGGCATGCTCGGCATGCTGGCCCTCGCGCTGCACGACCTCGACGTCCTGCTCGACACGGCGGACGTCGCGGCCGCGATGAGCGTCGAGTCCCTGCTCGGCACCGACGCGGTGTTCGCCGCCGACCTCCAGGGCCTGCGGCCCCACCCCGGACAGGCGGTGTCGGCGGCGAACATCCGCGCGGTGCTGCGCGGCTCCGGGATCATGGCCAGCCACAAGACGCCCGAGTGCACCCGGGTGCAGGACGCCTACTCGCTGCGGTGCGCGCCGCAGGTGCACGGTGCCGCGCGGGACACCGTCGCGCACGCGCGGACCGTGGCGGAGCGGGAGCTGGCGGCCGCGATCGACAACCCGGTGATCACCGACGACGGCCGCGTCGAGTCCAACGGCAACTTCCACGGCGCGCCGATCGGGTACGTGCTGGACTTCCTGGCGATCGCCGTCGCGGACGTCGCGAGCATGTCCGAGCGCCGCACCGACCGGTTCCTCGACGTCTCGCGCAACCACGGCCTGCCCGCGTTCCTCGCGCACGACCCCGGGGTCGACTCCGGCCTGATGATCGCCCAGTACACCGCCGCGGGGCTGGTCAGCGAGCTCAAGCGGCTGGCGGTGCCGGCCAGCGTCGACTCGATCCCGTCGTCGGCCATGCAGGAGGACCACGTGTCCATGGGCTGGCACGCGGCGCGCAAGCTGCGCCGGTCGATCGACGCCCTGACGCGGGTGCTCGGCATCGAGGTGCTGACCGCCGCGCGAGCGCTGGACCTGCGGGCGCCCCTGGCTCCGTCGCCGATCACCGGAGCCGTGCGGGACCTGCTGCGCGCCGCCGGGATCCCCGGCCCCGGCCCGGACACCTACCTCTCCCCGGACCTCGAGACGGCGGCAGACGCCGTTCGCGAAGGACAGATCGCCGCACAGCTAGGAGCTCGCTCATGACCGCCGGCCCCCGCCCCGTCCGCGCCCCGCGCGGCAGCACGCTGACCGCCCGCAGCTGGCAGACCGAGGCGCCGCTGCGCATGCTCATGAACAACCTCGACCCGGAGGTGGCCGAGCGCCCTGACGACCTGGTCGTCTACGGCGGCACCGGCAAGGCCGCCCGGTCGTGGGACGCGTACGACGCCATCGTGCGGACGCTGACCACGCTCGGCGACGACGAGACGCTGCTGGTCCAGTCGGGCAAGCCGGTCGGCGTGCTCACGACGCACGAGTGGGCGCCGCGCGTGCTGATCGCCAACTCGAACCTCGTCGGCGACTGGGCGACCTGGCCGGAGTTCCGCCGGCTCGAGCTGCTCGGGCTGACCATGTACGGGCAGATGACCGCGGGGTCGTGGATCTACATCGGCACGCAGGGGATCCTGCAGGGCACGTACGAGACGCTCGCGGCGGTCGCGGCATCCCGCTTCGGGGGCACCCTCGCCGGCACGCTGACCGTGACCGGTGGCTGCGGCGGGATGGGCGGCGCGCAGCCGCTGGCGGTGACGCTCAACGGGGGCGCGTGCCTGATCGTCGACGTCGACGGCGACCGGTTGCAGCGGCGCGTCCGCGACCGGTACCTGGACCGGGTGGCGACGAGCCTCGACGAGGCGATCGCCCTGGTCACCGAGGCCCGCAGCGAGAAGCGCGCACTGTCCGTCGGGGTCGTCGGCAACTGCGCGACGGTGCTGCCCGAGCTGCTGCGCCGCGGGGTCGAGGTCGACGTGGTCACCGACCAGACGTCCGCGCACGACCCGCTCAGCTACCTCCCGGTCGGTGTGGAGGTGGCCGACTGGGCGTCCTACGCCGCTGCCAAGCCCGACGAGTTCACCGAGCGGGCGCGCGAGTCCATGGCCCGGCACGTCGAGGCGATGGTCGGGTTCCTGGACGCCGGCGCCGAGGTGTTCGACTACGGCAACTCCATCCGCGACGAGGCCCGGCAGGGCGGCTACGAGCGGGCGTTCGACTTCCCCGGGTTCGTCCCCGCGTACATCCGTCCCCTGTTCGCCGAGGGCAGGGGGCCGTTCCGCTGGGCCGCGCTGTCCGGCGACCCGCGGGACATCGCGGTGACCGACCAGGCCGTCCTCGACCTGTTCCCGGAGAACGACCACCTGCACCGCTGGATCCGCGCCGCGCAGGACCGCGTCGCGTTCCAGGGGCTGCCCGCGCGCATCTGCTGGCTCGGGCACGGCGAGCGCGACCGCGCGGGGCTGCGGTTCAACGAGCTCGTCGCGTCCGGGGAGGTGAGCGCTCCCCTGGTCATCGGACGTGACCACCTCGACGCCGGCTCGGTCGCGTCCCCGTACCGGGAGACCGAGGGCATGGCCGACGGCTCGGACGCGATCGCCGACTGGCCGCTGCTCAACGCGCTGGTCGCGGCGTCATCGGGGGCCACCTGGGTGTCGATCCACCACGGCGGCGGCGTCGGCATGGGCCGCTCGATCCACGCCGGGCAGGTGTCCGTGGCCGACGGCACCGAGCTGGCCGCACGCAAGCTGGCACGGGTGCTCTCCAACGACCCGGCGATGGGCGTGCTGCGGCACGTCGACGCCGGGTACCCGCGGGCCGACGAGGTGGCGACGGCGAACGGCCTGCGCGTGCCGATGCGGGAGGACTCGTGACGTTCGCCGGCACGTGGTCGGAACTGGCGCCCGTCGGGCGGGCCACCGACGGCGGCTACCGCCGGTTCGCCTGGACGCGCGAGGACCACACGCTGCGCGAGTGGTTCGCCGGCTCGGCGGCCGCGCGCGGGCTCGACCTGGTCACCGACCGCGCCGGGAACCAGTGGGCGTGGTGGGGCGACCCCGACGCGACCCCGGGGGTCGTCACCGGCAGCCACCTCGACTCGGTGCCGGGCGGCGGGGCGTTCGACGGGCCGCTCGGGGTGGTCAGCGGCTTCGCCGCCCTGGACCTGCTGCGGGAGCGCGGCGTCACGCCCGCACGGCCGCTCGGCATCGTGAACTTCGTCGATGAGGAGGGCGCCCGGTTCGGCGTCGCCTGCGCCGGCTCCCGCCTGATCACGGGTGTGCTCGACGCCGACCGGGCCCGTGCGCTGAGGGACGCGGACGGCGTGACGATGGCGGACGCCCTGACGGCCGCCGGCCGCGACCCCGCGGAGCTCGGTCCCGACGCGCAGGCGCTGCGGCGGATCTCCGCCTTCGTCGAGCTGCACGTCGAGCAGGGCCGCGCCCTCGTGCACACCGGCGACGCGGTCGGCGTCGGCCGGATGATCTGGCCGCACGGCCGCTGGCGCGTGGAGCTGCGCGGCGAGGCCAACCACGCCGGCACCACCCCGCTGGCCGACCGGCGCGACCCGATGCTCGACCTCGCGGCCCTGATCGCGCAGGTCCGGCGGGCTGCCGAGGACGCCGGCGCGCTGGCCACCGTCGGGAAGCTGCGGGTGGACCCGAACGGCGTGAACGCGATCCCGTCGCAGGTGACCGCGTGGCTCGACGTCCGCGCGTCGGAGGAGACCGCGGTCCGCGCGGTCCTCGCGTCGCTGGCCGCGTACGCGCCGCAGGAGGAGTCCTGGACCCCGGTCACCGTGCTCGACGCCGACCTCGCGGACGTGGTCGCGGGCGCGCTGGACGACCCACCGCGCCTGGGCACCGGCGCGGGCCACGACGCCGGCATCCTCGCGGCCGCGGGCATCCCCACGGCGATGCTCTTCGTCCGCAACCCGTCCGGCATCTCGCACGCCCCCGCGGAGGACGCCGACGAGGCCGACTGCCTCGCGGGCATCGACGCGCTGGCCGCGGTCCTGGGACGGTTGCTGACGTGACCACGTACTGGGCGGCACACGCGTGGCTCCCGGACGGCCTGGCCGATGACGTCCGGATCACGGCAGCCGACGGACGGATCGTGGCCGTCGACCGGGGACCCGCGAGCCCGGACGACCAGCGCCTGCCCGGCGTCGTCCTGCCCGGGTTCGCCAACACGCACTCCCACGCGTTCCACCGCGCGCTCCGGGGCCGCACGCACGACGACGGCGGCACGTTCTGGACGTGGCGGGACCGCATGTACGCGCTCGCCGAGGCACTGACCCCGGACACGTACCTGGACCTCGCCCGCGCCACCTACGCCGAGATGGTGCTCGCCGGTGTCACGGCGGTCGGCGAGTTCCACTACCTGCACCACGCCCCCGGCGGCACCCCGTACGACGACCCGAACGTCATGGCCGAGGCCCTGCGCACCGCCGCGCGCGAGGCCGGTCTACGGATCACCCTGCTGGACACCGCGTACCTGACCGGCGGGATCGACGCGCCCCTGGAGGGTGCCCAGCGACGGTTCGGCGACCACGACGCCGACGCCTGGGCCGCCCGCGTCGCCGCGATCCGCCCGGACGACACCCTCACGGTCGGCGCGGCGATCCACTCGGTCCGCGCGGTCCCCCTGGACGACCTCCCCCGGATCGCCGGGCACGCCACCGGCCGCCCGCTGCACGTGCACCTCTCCGAGCAGCGCCTCGAGAACGAGCAGGCGCTGGCCACGTTCGGCGCCACCCCCACCCGGGTGCTCGAGGACGCGGGCGCGCTCGGCCCCCGCACCACCGCGGTGCACGCCGTCCACGTGACACCGGAGGACGTCGCGATCCTCGGCTCCACGCGGACCGGGATCTGCCTGTGCCCGTCCACCGAGCAGGATCTCGGCGACGGGATCGCGCCCGGCGCCCTCCTGCAGTCGGCGGGCGCGCGCCTGAGCGTCGGCAGCGACCAGCACGTGCGCACCGACCTGCTGGCGGAGGCGCGGTCGGTCGAGATGCACGAGCGCCTGGCCGAGGAGTCCCGCGGGGTCCTGGCCCCCGCCGACCTGCTCGCCCTGCTGACGACCGGGGGCCACGCGAGCCTCGGCGACCCGACGGGCGGCAGGATCGCGGTCGGCGCCCCGGCCGACCTCGTGGCGGTCCGCACCGACACCCCCCGCACGGCCGGTGCGGACCCCGCGCAGCTCGTGCTCGTCGCCGGCAGCGCCGACGTGGACACCGTGGTGGTCGGAGGCGTCGTGCGGGTCGAGGGCGGCCGGCACGTCCTGGGCGACGTCGGGGCCATGCTGGGCTCGGCGGTCCGCGCCGCGTGGGAGGAGACCCGATGACGTCGCACCTGGTCACCGGCATCGGGGAGCTGACCACGCACGACGACCGGTTCGGCGGTCCGCTGCTCGACGCCGCCCTCGTCGCGCAGGACGGCCTGGTCGCGTGGGTCGGGCCGGCCGCGGACGCCCCCGCCGCCGACACCCGCACCGACCTCGCCGGCGCCGCGGTGGTCCCCGGCTTCGTCGACTCGCACACGCACCTGGTCTTCGGCGGCGACCGGTCGGCGGAGTTCGAGGCCCGCATGGCCGGAACGGTCTACACGGGCGGCGGCATCGCGACCACCGTCGCGGCCACCCGGGCGTCGTCCGACGAGGTCCTGCGCGACCGCCTCGCCGCGCTGGTCAGGGAGGCCCGCAGTCAGGGCACCACCACCCTGGAGATCAAGAGCGGGTACGGGCTCGACGTCGAGAACGAGGTGCGGCTGCTCCGCCTGGCCCGCGAGGTCACCCCCGAGACCACGTTCCTGGGGGCGCACGTCGTCCCCGCGGACGTGGACCGCGCCGACTACCTTGCCCTGGTCACCGGCCCGATGCTCGAGGCCTGCGCGCCGTACGCCCGGTGGGCCGACGTGTTCTGCGAGCCGGCCAGCCCGCTCGCGTTCGACGGCGACGAGGCGCGCGCGGTGCTCGTCGCCGCGCGGGCCGCGGGACTGGGCCTGCGCGTGCACGCCAGCCAGCTGGCGCCCGGCCCCGGGGTGCACCTCGCGGTCGAGCTCGGCGCCGCCAGCGTCGACCACTGCACCTACCTGTCGAACTCCGACGTCGCGGCCCTGGCCGGCTCCGGCACGGTCGCCACCCTGCTGCCCGGCGTCGAGTTCTCGACCCGCTCGCCCTACCCCGACGCCCGCCGCATCATCGAGGCGGGTGTCGAGGTCGCGCTGGCCAGCGACTGCAACCCCGGCACGTGCTACTCCACGTCGATGCCTCTGATGATCGCGCTGGCCGTCCGCGAGATGCGGATGACCGTCGAGGAGGCGGTCCGGGCTGCGACGCTCGGCGGCGCCCACGCGCTGCGTCGCGACGACGTCGGCCACCTGCGCCTCGGGGCGCGGGCGGACCTGGCCGTGCTCGACGCCCCCAGCTACCGGCACCTCGCCTACCGGCCGGGGGTGCCGATCGCGCGGGCGCTGACCCTCTAGGCCCAGGTGGCGCGGCGGTACTGCGGCTGCCACGCCTCGACGTCCTGGACGCCGAGCTCGTGCGCCGCGCGCAGCGGCCAGGACGGGTCGCGCAGCCCCTCACGTCCGAGCAGGACGGCGTCGGCGGACCCGTCGGCCAGCACCGCCTCGGCCTGCGCCGGGTCCGTCAGGAGACCGACCGCGGCGACGGGCAGCCCGGACGTCTCGCGCACCTCGCGCGCGGCGGGCACCTGGTACCCCGGGCCGACCGGGATGGACGCGGGTGCGTTGCCGCCGGTGGACACGTCCACCAGGTCGACGCCGTGGCCGCCGAGCTCCTTGGCCACCTGGGCCACCTCGTCGACCGTGAGCCCGCCCTCGACCCAGTCGGTCGCGGACAGCCGGACGAACAGCGGCTTGTCGTCGGGCCAGGCCGCGCGCACGGCGTCGGCGGTCTCCACGAGCAGCCGGGCGCGGTTCTCCAGCGAGCCGCCGTACTCGTCGTCGCGGTCGTTGGACAGCGGCGAGAGGAACTGGTGCAGCAGGTAGCCGTGCGCCGCGTGCAGCTCGACCACGTCGAAGCCGGCGTCGTCGGCCCGGCGAGCGGCCTCCGCGAAGGCCGCGGGGATGCGGGCGATCTCGTCGAGGGTCAGCGCGCGGGGCGTCGCGAGCCCCGGGAAGGCCGTCGCGGACGGGCCCACCGTCGCCCAGCCGCCCTGGTCCGCCGGCACCGAGCCGCGCCCGTCGGCGAACGGGGAGAACGTCGACGCCTTGCGGCCCGCGTGCGCCAGCTGCACCCCGACCAGGGTGCCGCGCTCGTGCACGAAGTCGGTGATCCGGCGCCACTCCGCGACGTGCAGGTCGTGCCACAGCCCGGTGTCCTGCGGCGAGATGCGCCCCTCCGGGACGACGGCCGTCGCCTCGGCGAGCAGGAGGCCGAACCCGCCGGACGCGCGCGCGCCCAGGTGCACCAGGTGCCAGTCGTTCGGGCTGCCGTCGACGGCCGAGTACTGGCACATCGGGGCCAGCCAGGCGCGGTTGGCGAACGTGGTGCCCCGAAGGGTGAGCGGCGAGAAGAGAAGGGTCACGTGCGGTCGCAACCGACGACGGCCGCCCTCGATTCCCCCCGGGCCCTAGGACCCCCATCACGTCGACGACGCCGCGCGACCATGGACGGGTGCTGAGCATCCCCGACGCGGTCGACGCCCAGGCGGTCGCCGCCCACCACAAGGTCGAGCTGATGACGACGCCGGGGGTGTACCTCGTGCGCACCATGCTGGCCGGCGCCTACATCGGCATCGGCGTGCTCATCATGGCCACCGCGGGCGGCCCGCTGTTCGTGGCGGCCTCACCGTTCACCCCGCTGGTGCAGGGCCTGGTGTTCGGCGTCGCGCTGACCATCGTGGTCGTGGCCGGGGGCGAGCTGGCCACCTCGGCGATGATGATCCTCACGCAGGGCGCGATCCGCGGTGCGATCGGCTGGGGACGCGCCGCCGTGGTCCTGCTGGCCTGCATGGCCGGCAACTTGGTCGGCGCCATGGTCTTCGCGTTCCTCGTGCACGTGTCCGGCGTGCTGGCCCCCGGCACGGCGGGCGGCACGGTCCTGGCCAGCATGGTCGAGCACAAGGCGCACGAGACGTCGGTGCAGCTGCTGGTCCGCGGGATCCTGTGCAACGTGCTGGTCTGCCTGGCCATCTGGTGCGCGGCGCGGCTGCGCAGCGAGGGCGCGAAGATCGCCGTCATCTTCGCGTGCGTCATGGTGTTCATCACGTCCGGCTTCGAGCACGTCGTCGCCAACATGACCACCTTCTCGCTCGGCCTGTACGGCAGCCTGCCGGGTGCGACCGTCGCCGAGATGGCCCGGAACATCGCCCTCGTCGGGCTCGGCAACCTGATCGGCGGCGGGATCCTGGTCGGGGCCGCGTACGCCTACGGCAGCCGCCCGGCCCGCACCCTCGAGCAGCCCGGCGTGTCCGACTCGGGCGCGCTGCACGGCGACCGGGAGCCGCTGGCAATACGGTGACTCGAACAGCGGCGCAGCCGACGCCGCCCGAGCTGGCCAGCTTCGAGGAGCACGCATGAGCACCTCCGACCCGCACCGCCCCGGCGGCGCGACCGACCGTCCCGACGAGACGGACCCCGCGATCGAGCAGACGACGCCGGGCGCCGACGACGCCCCTGCGCACGAGGTCGCCCCGACCGTCGAGACGCTCGACCCCCCGACCCCGACGGAGGCCGAGCCGGGAACGGCTGCTGAGCCGGACGCCGTCGCCGAGCCCGCCGAGCCGGCGCCCGCCGAGCCGATCGAGAAGCCCGTCGTCGAGCCGGTCGAGCCGGACGCTGCGGCCACCGAGACCCTCCCCGCCGCGGCGCGCACCACGGAGACGACCGGCCCGAGCCTCGACACTGGCCGGCACGCGGTCGTGCGACCGGCACCCACGCCCCCCGACGAGCCCACGCCGGACCCGGTCGTCACCCCGACCGCCGCCGCTGAGCGCGCCGAGCCCACCGCGACCACCACCGCCGAGCGCGCCGAGCCCACCGCGGCTCCCACCCCGGAGCCGCTGGCCCCCGAGCCCGCTCCCGTGACCGCCGCTGCGCCGGTCACGCCCGTCGCGCCCGCCGCGCCCGCCGCGCCCGCCGCATTCGCGGCACCGACGCCGGCGGCGCCCGGCGACGACGACCTGTTCCCCGACCCGAACGCCCCCCGCTCGACCTCCGTCGGCTCGCACATCCTCGGCGTCCTGGTCGGCCTGATCCTCGGTCCGATCGGCGCGGCGGTCCTGCTCATCGGCGAGGCGCAGATCCTGGACGCGCAGGTGGACGGCTGGGACGCGTCGACCGAGGTGCTCGGCATCGTGCTCGTCACCCTCGGAGTGCTGCTGCTCGGCACGGTGCTGCTGCTCGGGCTCTGGACGCCGGCCGTGCCGATCACCGCGGGCACCGTGCTCACACTCGCCGGCATCGTCTACCTGTACCTGCCGTCGATCGCGCGCGAGCAGACGCTCAACCTCCTCACGTCATCGGGCTGGCGGCTCACGGTCACGCAGGTGACGGTCGCGGGCACGTCGGGCATGGTGCTCGCGACCGGGTTCCTGCTGCTTCTGGCGGGCATCGTGATCGGCGCGGCTCGTCGCCGCGGGGTCCACCTCGGCGAGTTCCGCGAGCGCCACCGCGTCTGAGCCGGCGGCACGGGAGCGCCGCTCTCCGGCTAGAGTGCGTTCCCGGACCCCGGTCCACCTGCATCGACGTCGCTGCACAGGAGGTGGTCCTCGTGACCGACACCCCGCCCGAGTCCCACGAGCCCGGCCTCGAGAACCTGCTCACCGAGGACCGCCGGTTCCCCCCGACCCCCGAGTTCGCCGACCAGGCCAACGCCCAGCGCGGCCTGTACGCCTGGGCCAACGCGGACCGGCCCAGCTTCTGGGCGGAGCAGGCGCGTGAGCTGCTCAGCTGGGAGAAGCCGTTCGAGGAGGTCCTCGACTGGTCGAAGGCGCCGTTCGTCCGCTGGTTCGCCGACGGCACCCTGAACGCCGCGTACAACGCGGTGGACCGGCACGTCGAGGCCGGCATCGGCGACCGGGTGGCCCTGCACTTCGAGGGCGAGGACGGCACCGGCCGGTCCCTCACCTACGCCGACCTCCAGCGCGAGGTGTCCAAGGCGGCGAACGCGTTCACCGCGCTGGGCGTCGGCACGGGCGACCGCGTCGCCATCTACCTGCCGCTGATCCCCGAGGCCGTCATCACGATGCTGGCCTGCGCGCGCATCGGCGCCCCGCACTCGGTGGTGTTCGGCGGGTTCTCCGCGGAGGCGCTGAGCACCCGGATCAACGACGCGCAGGCCAAGCTGGTCGTCACCGCCGACGGCGGGTACCGGCGCGGGTCGGCCAGCGCGCTGAAGCCCGCGGTCGACGAGGCGCTGACCAAGGGCACGCCGTCCGTCGAGCACGTCCTCGTCGTGCAGCGCACCGGCCAGGACGTCGCCTGGAACGACGAGCTCGACGTGTGGTGGTCGGACGTCGTCGACACCGCCAGCGACCAGCACACCCCGGTCGCGGTCGAGGCCGAGCACCCGCTGTTCATCCTGTACACGTCGGGCACCACGGGGAAGCCGAAGGGCATCTTCCACACCACCGGCGGCTACCTCACGCAGGCGGCCTACACGCACAGGAACGTCTTCGACCTCAAGCCGGAGACCGACGTCTACTGGTGCACCGCGGACATCGGCTGGATCACGGGCCACACCTACGTCGTCTACGGCCCGCTGATCAACGGCGCGACGCAGGTCATCTACGAGGGCACACCCGACACCCCGCACCGCGGCCGCTGGTGGGAGATCATCGAGAAGTACAAGGTCTCCATCCTGTACACCGCCCCCACGGCCATCCGTACCTGCATGAAGTGGGGCGAGGAGATCCCGGGGAAGTTCGACCTGTCGAGCCTGCGGGTGCTCGGGTCGGTGGGTGAGCCCATCAACCCCGAGGCGTGGATGTGGTACCGCCGGGTGATCGGTGGCGACCGCACGCCCATCGTCGACACGTGGTGGCAGACCGAGACCGGCGGCATCATGATCAGCCCGCTGCCGGGCGTCACCGAGACCAAGCCCGGCTCCGCGCAGGTGCCGCTGCCGGGCATCGCCGCGGACGTCGTCGACGACGACGCGCAGTCGGTGCCCAACGGGTCCGGCGGCTACCTCGTGCTCACCGAGCCGTGGCCGGCCATGCTCCGCGGCATCTGGGGCGACCCGGACCGGTACGTCGACACGTACTGGTCGCGCTTCCGGGGCCTGTACTTCGCGGGCGACGGCGCCAAGAAGGACGCGGACGGCGACATCTGGCTGCTCGGCCGTGTGGACGACGTGATGAACGTGTCGGGCCACCGGCTGTCCACCACCGAGATCGAGTCGGCGCTGGTGAGCCACCCGTGGGTCGCGGAGGCCGCGGTCGTCGGTGCCGCCGACGAGACCACCGGGCAGGCGGTCGTCGCGTTCGTCATCCTGCGCGGCGACGCCGGCGGTGGCGACCAGGACGCGGACGCGGTGCAGACCGAGCTGCGCAACCACGTGGCCAAGGAGATCGGCCCGATCGCCAAGCCGCGCCAGATCCTGGTCGTCGCGGAGCTGCCCAAGACGCGGTCGGGCAAGATCATGCGCCGCCTGCTGCGGGACGTCGCGGAGAACCGGCAGGTCGGCGACGCGACGACCCTGGCGGACTCCTCGGTGATGGACCTCATCGCGCAGGGGCTGTCCGCGCCGGGAGCCAAGCAGGAGGACTGAGCCGGACGTCAGGCAACCGGGCTGACGGCCTCTGCTGCGGTGTTCGCCGGGCTCATCGCCAGTGCGATGCACCCGGCGAGCGCCGCGGCCGTGCCGACGACGGCGACGGGGTCCCATCCGTGACGGACCACGTCGCCCAGCACCACCGTGCCGACGACGCCGGGCACGACGACCTCCAGCACGGAGACCGTCGCGGCCACCGCGCCCACCGATCCGCGCTCGAGCGCCCGGAGGTAGGCGAGCGCGGCCACCACGCCGGACACGACGATGACGATCGCGAGCGGCTGGAGGACCGTGTCGAGCAGCCCGCCCGACGCATGCGCGGCGCGGGCGGCGACGGCCGCGGCCGAGTAGCCGAGCCCGGCGATCGTCGCGAGCAGGAGCGGACGACCTCGCCGGTAGGCCAGCACGAAAACCGCGGCGAGGACGCCCGCCGACACCAGCATCGTCGTCGCGAAGCCGTCGGGCGGGGCCACCGCCGGCTGGTCGCCGCCCGAGAGTGACACCGCTACCAGCGCGCTGACGACGACGACGACGGCGACCCGGTCGATCGAGCGCATCCGGGCGCCCAGCACGAGCCGCGCGAGCACGACGACGACCACGAGAGACGACGCGATGATCGCCTGCACCACGAACAGGGGCAGCCGGTCCAGGGCGACCAGCGACAGCAGCCACGCGAGGCCGTCGACGACGAACGCCCCGATGACGAGCGGCTGCGTGACCACGGCGAGCCCGGCGGCCCTGCGGGTCGCGACGGCCTGCATGATCGTGCTGACGCCGTAGCCGATGGACGCGACGACCGCCGCGAGCACCGCGAGAACGGCACTGCTCACGGCGCGGCACCGATCGAGCCGAGGAACCGACCGATCACCGGGATCTCGGTGACCCCCTCGGCGCCGGCCAGGACCAGCGCCTGTGTGGCGACGAACTCGACGGAGTCGAGGATCACGTACCGCGGCACCCAGCCGGGGTCGAACTTCTCGTTGAAGGTGCTGAGCGTGCCCATCTGCGTGCCCTGCGACAACCGCTGCAGGATCGGCCGGGCCAGCGCGTCCATGCGGGAGCCTGCGTGCGGGTCGCCCTCGAGCACCTCGCGCATCATCGCGAAGTTGAGCCCGAGGCCACGTTCTCCGCGGCTCGCGAGGTGGGTGATCGTCGCGACGATCGTGGCGTCGATGAGCCCGTTCGGCAGCCCCTCCGTGTCGGTGCGCCGCCGCATCACGTCGAGCGACCAGCCGCCGATGTCGGTCGCGGGGACCCACTGGCAGAAGGCGTCGACCCGGCCCGACGGATCCCGCGTGACCGAGAGCAGGAGGCCGGTGTCGGCCGGCTGGAACAGCCGGGAGAGCGTCATCGAGAAGCCGCGTTCGACGTCCCCCTGCCGGGACTCCTCGCTCATCGCCTCGATGCTCGCCCGGAGCTCGCCGTCGATCGTCGACGGGTCGTGGAAGGTGGTGACGTAGCCGGCGCGGTCGATCCGGTGCACCGCCTGGCGCAGCGACTTGTGAGAGCGCCCGTCGAGCGTGAACGTCGGGCAGTCGACGATGGCCTCGTCGCCCAGGTAGACCGTGCGCAGCCCGCTGGACTCGTACTCGGGGAGCCAGTCCGCCGCGGCACCGACGACGGCCACCGACCAGCCGAAGTCGTCTGCGTGGTCGAGGAACTCGGCCCAGGCCAGCACCTTCTCCTCCGGCGGACCGATCGGGTCGGGCGAGACCAGGCACACGCCGCCGCGCACCGAGTGCGCGACCACCGACTCGCCGCTGAAGAACCAGTCCTTGTCGTCGCGCAGCGCGAAGTAGTCGAGCGTCCCCCCGCCGTGCTTCTGCACCACGAGCCGCGCACGCTCCCGCTCGTCGAGATGGTCCTGCGGGCTCAACCGGTGCGGACGGCGTGGCGAGAGGAGCGACCAGAGGAGAGCCGCGAGCGACCCGACGGCCAGCAGGTACGTCACCGGCGCCAGGACCCGACCCAGACGCTCGATGTCGGCGTCGGTGGGCTCGGCGACCACGACCCAGACCACCAGCGCGACGAAGAGGAGCACGAAGGCGACGGCGGCCACCACCAGCCACCTGATCGCCGACCGGACCGCGTGCCGCGTCGGGAGCACCGGGAACGCCTCCCCACGCGTGGCGAGCCACGCCGCACACGCTGCGACGACGACGGCCGACAGGACGTCCGGGCCCTTCGCCAGGTGCAGCGCCGCCGACAGGACGAGGGCCGCGATCGTGGCGATCCAGGCGAGGCGGTGCCCGCGCCGGAGGCCGCGCGCGGTGAGCAGCAGCACGACCGACACCAGCACGAGCGTGGGGCGGGCCGTGTGCTCGACGAGGCCGGGGACGATGTCCCGCACGAACCCCATGCGCTTCCAGAGCGGGTGCACCACCGCCGAGAGCAGCCCGAGGATCGCCAGGACGAGGACGACTCGCGAGGCGACCACCCGGACACGACCCCGGCGCCGCTGCTCCTCGATGGCCGACCGTGCGGAGCGGGACGCGAGCGCGCTGCTGGCCGTCATCGGACCAGTGTGCCCGTCGCGCCTGGCCAGCGGCAGGCTGTCAGGCTGGTCCTCGCACACCCCGGGCGAGAGGAGGAACCGATGCTCCGTGCGGAGTCCCCGCCCGGGAGCCACCTGCCCGCCGACGTCCTGCGGGAGCTGGGCGCCGGCGGGGACTGGCTCAGCTCGTGGTGGACCGTCGCCGCGCTGCTGGTGCTCGCGGCGCTGGGGGTGCTCTGGGGTCTGCGTCGGCGGGCACGGCACCGGTACGCGTGGCCGCAGTGGATCGGCTCGGTCCTCGCCGTCGCGCTGGCCCTGGGGTTCGTCGCGAACATCGTCGTCGGCTACGTGCCGAACGCCACGGCCGCCCGCGTGACCCTGGCGGGCTGGGGGGTCGGTCGCGCACCGGCGGCTGTCGAGCCCGGTGACGCGGACGTCGGCCGGGTCGAGTCCGTGCACGTGCCGGCGCCCGCCTCCGACCGGATGCCGGACGACAGCCTCACGTGGGTCTACACGCCGCCGGGCTATCCCGACGGTTCGGAGCGGTACGCCGTGGTCTACCTCGTGCACGGGACGCCCGGTGCGAGCAGCGACTGGTTCGCGGCGGGCGACGTCCCGCACGTCATGGACGTCCTGCTCGCGCACGGGCTGGTGCACCCGATGATCGTCGTCAGCGTGGACGTCAACGGCACCGGGCCGGGCGCCGCGGACACCGAGTGCCTCGACTCGACCACGGGCGGCTCGCAGGTCGAGACCTACCTGTCGGAGACGGTGATCCCCTGGGTGGACGCGGAGTACCGGACCGCGGCGGACTGGCAGCACCGGACGGTCGGCGGGTTCTCGGCCGGTGGGTTCTGCGCGCTGGACCAGGGCCTGCGCCACCCCGACCTGTACGGCACGATCCTCGCGATCGAACCGTACGGAGACCCCGGCGCTGGCGGGCGGGCGATGCTCGCTACGGACGCCGAGTGGGACGAGCACGACGTCGTCGGCTACGCGCCCACGGTCCCGCTCCCGCACGACGTCGCTCTGTTCGTCGACATCGCCGGGCTCGATTACGGGCAGCCACGGCGGGACGGCACGGCGATCGCCACGGACCTGGCGGCGCGCGGGCAGGACGTGCTCCAGCGCGAGGAGCCCGGGCAGCGGCACACGTGGACCATGGCCCGCGCCGCGCTGCCCTACGGGCTGGTGTTCGCGTCCGCACACCTGCCGTGAAGCGTTTAGGGGCATGGAGAGCGCCTCCCGGACCTGGTTGTGTGACCACGCACCCGCCCGCCGGCCGGCCGGCGGAACGGCGGGCGGGTGCATCCACGCCTCGACCGCCCCGTGCGCGCGGTCGGCAACCGCCCACGGAACGAGGACGTCCCATGAGGTCTCGCCTGTCCATGCTCTCCGGCGCCGCACTGGCCGCCGCCGTCGTCGCGCTCGGCGCGACGTCGCTGATCTCCACGGCTGCGCAGGCCGCGACGCCCCCGGGTCTGCACGTGTCCGGCACCCAGCTGGTGGAGAAGGACGGCACCCCGTTCGTCGCCCGCGGGGTCAGCCACGCCCACACCTGGTACGTCTCACAGACGCCCACCGCCATCCCCGCGATCCGTGCCGCCGGCGCCAACGCCCTGCGTGTCGTCCTGTCCGGCGGTGACCGCTGGACCAAGAACGACGCCGCCGACGTCGCGAGCATCATCAGCCAGTGCAAGGCGAACAAGCTCATCTGCATGCTCGAGAACCACGACACCACCGGCTACGGCGAGCAGAGCGGCGCGGTCACGCTCGACACCGCGGCCAACTACTGGATCAGCATCGCCTCGGCGCTCCAGGGCCAGGAGGACTACGTCCAGATCAACATCGGCAACGAGCCGTTCGGCAACAACGCGACGACCAACGCCACGTGGGCGTCCGCCAGCTCCGCCGCGATCGCCAAGCTCCGCGCGGCCGGGCTGCACCACAACATCGTGATCGACGCGCCCTCGTGGGGTCAGGACTGGGCCGGGATCATGCGCGACAACGCTGCCACCGTGGCTGCGTCCGACCCCGACAAGAACGTCCTGTTCTCCGTGCACATGTACGGCGTCTACAACAACGCGTCGACCATCAACGCCTACCTCGACGCGTTCAAGGCGAAGGGGCTGCCGCTAGTCATCGGCGAGTTCGGCAACATGCACTCCGACGGCGACCCGGACGAGGACACGATCATGTCCGAGGCCGTGAAGCGCGGCATCGGCTACTACGGCTGGTCGTGGTCGGGCAACGGCGGCGGCGTCGAGTACCTCGACATGGTGACCGGCTTCAACCCGGCGCAGCTGTCCTCGTGGGGCACGCGCATCTTCAACGGCGCCAACGGCATCAAGTCGACTGCCGCGACGGCCAAGATCTACGGCGGCGTCCAGCCGACGACGCCCGCACCGACCACCCCGGCACCCACCACGCCGGCGCCCACCACCCCCGCGCCCACCACGCCGGCGCCGACCACGCCGGCGCCGACGACCCCGGCACCGACCGGCAAGACCTGCACCGCGGCCCTCGTCGTGAGCAACACGTGGCCCGGCGGCTACCAGGCAGCCGTCACGGTCAAGGCCGGCACCGCCATGATCAGCAGCTGGAAGACCGCGTTCGCGCTGCCCTCCGGCGGCTCGGTGCAGAGCGGCTGGTCCGGCACCTACACCCAGTCCGGCACCACCGTCACCGTGTCCAACGCCGCCTGGAACGGGCTGCTCGGAGCAGGGGGCAACACCACCTACGGCTTCGTGGGCGGCGGCACCGCACCCAGCTCCACGACCGCGGTGAGCTGCACGGCCAGCTGAGCTCTCGGGTGACGGCGGAGGGCCAGGTCGCGACGACGACCCGGCCCTTCGTCACGTCCGGCCCCTGCCACCGGTGTGAAGCGTTTCGGCCGTGGAGAGCGCCTCCCCGTCCTGGTTGTGTGACCCCGGCCCCAACCGTCGGCGTCATGAAGCGCCGACACCCCTTTGCCCACGGAACGAGGAAGTCCCATGAGGTCTCGAAGGTCCCTGCTGTCCGGCGCCGTCCTGGCAGCCGCCGTCGTCGCGCTCGGCGCCACGTCGCTGTTCTCCACGGCCGCCCAGGCCGCCACACCCCCCGGCCTGCACGTGTCCGGCACCCAGCTGGTGGAGAAGGACGGCACCCCGTTCGTCGCCCGCGGCGTCAGCCATGCCCACACCTGGTACACGTCGCAGACCACCACGGCGATCCCCGCGATCCGGGCCGCCGGCGCCAACGCGCTGCGCGTCGTCCTGTCCGACGGCACCCGCTGGACCAAGAACGGCGCTGCCGACGTGGCGAACATCATCAGCCTGTGCAAGGCGAACAAGCTGATCTGCATGCTCGAGGACCACGACACCACGGGATACGGCGAAGAGGGCGCCGCCTCCAGCCTCGACACGGCCGCCAACTACTGGATCTCGCTGGCCTCCGTGCTCCAGGGCCAGGAGGACTACATCCAGATCAACATCGGCAACGAGCCGTTCGGCAACAACGACACCGCGAACACCAAGTGGGCGGGCGACACCGCCGCGGCGATCAAGAAGCTGCGCGCCGCCGGGCTGCACCACAACATCGTGGTCGACGCCCCGGCCTGGGGTCAGGACTGGAAGAACATCATGCGGGACAGCGCGGCGACCGTCGCCGCCGCCGACCCCGACGCGAACACCCTCTTCTCCATCCACATGTACGGCGTGTACAACACGGCGTCCTCGATCACCACCTACCTCGACGCGTTCAAGGCAGCCGGCCTGCCGCTGATCATCGGTGAGTTCGGCTACCGGTCCAGCTCCGCCGACGTCGACGACTCCACCGTGATGTCCGAGGCCGTCAAGCGGAACATCGGCTACTACGGCTGGTCGTGGTCGGGCAACACCGACCCGGTGCTCGACATGGTGCTCAACTACAACCCGGCCACCCTGTCGCCGTGGGGCCAGAAGGTGCTCAACGGGGTCAACGGCATCAAGTCCACCGCCGTGACGGCCAAGATCTACGGCGGTGTCCAGCCGACGACGCCCGCACCGACCACCCCGGCACCCACCACGCCGGCGCCCACCACCCCCGCGCCCACCACGCCGGCGCCGACCACCCCCGCGCCGACGACCCCGGCACCGACCGGCAAGACCTGCACCGCGGCCCTCGTGGTGAGCAACACGTGGCCCGGCGGCTACCAGGCGGCCGTCACGGTCAAGGCCGGCACCGCGATGATCAGCAGCTGGAAGACCGCGTTCGCGCTGCCCTCCGGCGGCTCGGTGCAGAGCGGCTGGTCCGGCACCTACTCCCAGTCCGGCACCACCGTCACGGTGTCGAACGCGGCCTGGAACGGGCTGCTCGGCTCCGGGGGCAGCACCACGTACGGCTTCGTCGGGAGCGGCACCGCACCGAGCGCCTCGACCACTGTGAGCTGCACAGCCACCTGAGCTCGCGGGTGACGGCGGAGGGCCGGGTCGCGACGACGGCCCGGCCCTTCGTCATGCCTACTCGGATGGGCCCGCTCTGCGGGGCTGTGGGCGGCTCGAAGGTCGGTCCTGTGGATATGTTCGTGCAGGTCAGAGCCTTGCCGGGTGTGTCCGGTTCGCGTAGAATCGTACACATGTTCGAGACGACGGTTGCGGTGGTGGAGGTGGCGGCGCGGGTGCGCGACGCCACGTCCTCCCTGGCTGTCGTGGCCCGGGACTCGCGGGCGTGGACGGGTGCGGACCGGGCGTCGGTGCTGGCGGTGGTGCGGGCCTCGGAGGCGGCGTTGGCCGAGGCGCGGGCGCACCTGCTGGTCGCGGACCGCGATGCCGGGGACAGTTTGCGGCCGGGGGACCGGTCGTTCGAGGCGGCCCACGCCCGGGTGACCCGGTCCGGTCTGGGTGAGGCGTCCCGGGTGGTGCGGCAGGCCGACGCCCTGGTCTCGATGGGCACGGTCGCGGCCGGGGTGCGG
>NZ_JABMCI010000001.1 GCF_013359775.1 Cellulomonas humilata
GGTCATGGACTACGCCGCGCAGTACCAGGTGAAGTCCGGGTTCCACGGCCCGACGGACATCTCCCCGGTCGGTCTGGCCGCGCAGATGCATGTGGGCCTGGCCATCCACAACTTCGGCATCCAGGAGTACATGCAGCACGGCGCGCGCACCGGCGAGGTGTTCCGGCAGTCGTTCACGTTCGAGGACGGGTACCTGCACCCGGGCTCGTCGGTCGGCCTGGGCGTCGAGTACGACGA
>NZ_JABMCI010000042.1 GCF_013359775.1 Cellulomonas humilata
GGTCGGGGCGGACCGCGTCCCCCAGCGCCGCCGTCGCGGCGTGCGCGAAGTGACCGAGCGCGCGCTCCAGGTCCTGCGCCTGCTCCGGCGTCGCCCCCTTCTGGGGGGCGAAGCCGGCGCTCGCTCCGTGCAGGCCGAGCAGCGGGACGTCCACGTCCGTCGCGACCACCAGCTCGACGTCCCGCAGCCGGTCGCGCAGGTCGCGCAGCCCTCGCAGGTCGTCCGCCGTCACCGACCCGAGCGAGCCGCCGCCGGCCGCGAGCAGCTCGCTGGGACCGTCGAGGCCGAGCCCGCGGGCGAGCCCGACCAGGGCACCCGCTCCCCCGTCGTTCGTCGCGGAGCCGCCGAGGCCGACGACGACCGTGCGAGCACCCGCGTCCAGCGCGGCCGCGACCAGCTCCCCGGCGCCGCGGCTCGACGTCCGCGTCGGGTCGCGGAGCTCGGCGGGCACCAGCGGCAGGCCGATCGCCTGCGCGGACTCGACGTAGGCCGTCGTCCCCACCCGCAGGACCACGGCCGGCACCGGCACACCGACCGGCGACGTCACGGTCACCGCGACGAGCTCACCGCCCAGGGCGGCGTGCAGGACCGCGACGAATCCGGGGCCGCCGTCCGACAGCGGGCACTCGGTCACCTCGTCCTGCGGCGCCGTGGATCGCCAGGCCCCGGCGATGGCCCGGGCGGCCTCGTCGGCCGTGAGGCTCGAGCCGAAGCTGTCGGGGGCGACGAGGACGCGCACGCCGTGCATCGTGGCACGGCGGCCCGAGCGCGAATGCACGGGACCCGTGTGGGAAGATCGCGGCGTGAGCGTGAGCACCTTCTCCGAGCCGGCTCCGTCGGCCCTCCTGCTGCTGGGACGCGGCGTCGATCTCGACTCCGAGCGTGGCGTCGAGTGCGTCGGCGGCCTGCCCGCGCCGAGCGACCCCGACCTCGTCGAGCGCGCCCGCGCGGCCCGTGCCGCGCTCGGCAGCCGCGCCTTCGTCCTCGGTCACCACTACCAGCGCGACGAGGTCATCGAGTTCGCCGACGTCACGGGCGACTCGTTCAAGCTGGCTCGCGAGGCTGCCGCCCGGCCCGAGGCCGAGTTCATCATCTTCTGCGGCGTCCACTTCATGGCCGAGTCCGCCGACATCCTCACGTCCGAGCACCAGCAGGTGATCCTCCCGGACCTCGCCGCGGGCTGCTCCATGGCGGACATGGCGGCCATCGACCAGGTCGAGGACGCGTGGGACGTGCTGGCGGACGCCGGCGTCGCCGAGTCGACCGTGCCCGTGACGTACATGAACTCCGCGGCGTCGATCAAGGCGTTCACCGGCCGCCACGGCGGGACCATCTGCACGTCCTCGAACGCGCACGTCGCGCTGCGGTGGGCGTTCGACAAGGTCGGCGGCGTGGCCGGCACCGGCAAGGTGCTGTTCATGCCCGACCAGCACCTGGGCCGCAACACCGCGGTCCAGCAGCTGGGCCTCTCGCTCGACGACTGCGTCGTGTTCGACCCCCGCAAGCCGGGTGGCGGCCTGACCACGCAGCAGCTGCGCGACGCGCGCATGATCCTGTGGCGCGGCCACTGCTCGGTGCACGGCCGGTTCTCGGTCCGGAACGTCACGGACATGCGCGCGGCGGTCCCCGACGTCACGGTGATCGTGCACCCGGAGTGCCAGCACGAGGTGGTCCTCGCGGCGGACCTGGTGGGCTCGACGGAGTACATCGTCAAGGCGCTCGACGCCGCCGCGCCGGGCAGCTCCTGGGCGGTCGGCACCGAGCTCAACCTGGTGCGTCGCCTCGCGGCCGCCCACCCGGACAAGAACATCCACTACCTCGACTCGACGGTGTGCTTCTGCTCGACCATGAACCGGATCGACCTGCCGCACCTCGTGTGGGCGATGGAGTCGCTCGTGGCCGGCCGCGCGGTGAACCGGATCGTCGTGGATGCCGACGACGCCCACTGGGCACGCGTCGCCCTCGACCAGATGCTCGCGCTGCCGGGCTACTGAGCATGCCGACGGGACACCACCTGCGGGTGGGCATCTTCGTGTTCGACGACGCCGAGGAGCTGGACGTCGTCGGTCCCTACGAGGTCCTCTCCGCGTGGGCGAAGATCTCGGAGCTGCGACCGGAGGTCCTGACCTTCTCGCTGGACGGGAGCGGCATCCGCTGCGCCAAGGGTCTGCGGCTGGTCCCGGACGCCGGCGCGGACGACGTCGGCCCGCTACACGTCCTGGTGTACCCGGGAGGCTTCGGCACGCGGGCGCTCCTGCGCGACCCCGCGCACCTCGAGTGGGTGCGCACGACGCGCGCCACCACCGCGCTCATGACCAGCGTCTGCACCGGCGCACTCGTGTACGCGGCCGCGGGAATGCTCTCCGGCCGCCCCGCGACGACGCATTGGAGCGCGTTCGACGAGCTCGCCGTGATCGACCCCAGCGTGCTGCTGGACACCGAGGCCCGGTTCGTCGACGACGGTGACGTGGTCACGTCGGCCGGCGTGTCCGCGGGAATCGACATGGCGCTGCACCTGGTCGCCCGGCTGGAGTCGGTCGACGCCGCACGTGCCGTCCGGCGCGAGATCCAGTACGACCCCGAACCGCCCGTATGACCGGACCGCTCGGCGCGCCGGTGCTCGAGCACGCGCTGCTGCCGGTCCGCGCGGGTCAGGAGGAGTCGTTCGAGCTCGCGGTGGCCGAGGCGACGCCCCTCCAGACGGGCCTCCCCGGGTTCCGGGGCGTCCACGTCTCGCGCTGCGTCGAGCGACCAGGGACGTACCTGCTGCTCATCGGCTGGGACTCGGTCGAGGCGCACGAGACCGGCTTCCGCGGGTCGCCGCAGTACGCGCGGTGGCGCGAGCTCCTGCACCACTTCTACGACCCGTTCCCGGTCGTCGAGCACTTCGTCCCCGTTCCCGTCGTACCTACTCCCGGGTAACATCCGGCGGATGACCCGGATGATCCAGCTCGCCCTGGCCACGACCCGGCCCCGTGCCGCCCTCGCGGACCAGGGTCTGTTCGACCCCTCCGTCACGCGACTGCGGGTGCGCCTCGGCGACCTCGACTTCTACCGGCACGTCAACAACGGCGTCTACCTGCAGATGATGGACGTCGCTCGCAGCAACTTCCTCGCCGATCTCGGGGCGTTCCCCCTGCTCAACGCGCACGGCTGGTACCCCGTCGTCGCGTCGTCGACCATCTCCTACCGGCGCTCACTGACGCTGGGCCAGCGGTTCGAGATCAGCACCCGGCTGCTCGGCTGGGACCCCCGCTGCGCCTACCTCGAGCAGACCTTCACCCGGCGCGGCGAGCACGTGGCCCGCGGCGTGATCGCCGGACGGTTCCTCGCCCGGGACGGCGCTCGCGTGCCGGCCCCGGACGTCATCGACCTGCTGGGCACGCACGAGGGACCATCGCCCGAGCTGCCCGCCGAGGTGCAGGCGTGGGCCGAGGCCGTCGGCGTGGCGCACCGCGAGACGGCCTGAGGCTCAGCCGGCGGCGAGCCGCTCCAGCAGCAGCGCCTCGGCCAGCACCACGTTCTCCAGCTCACCGAGGTGGACCGACTCGTTGGCGCCGTGCGCCCGGGAGTCGGGGTCCTCGACGCCCGTGACCAGGATCGCCGCGTCGGGGTAGACCTCCAGCAGGTCCGCGATGAACGGGATGGACCCGCCGACGCCGATGTCCACCGGCTCGGTCCCCCACGACTGCGCGAACGCCCAGCGCGCGGCCTGCATCGCGGTGGAGTCGGCCGGAGCCTGGAACGGCTTGCCCTTCTCGCCGTCGGTCACCGTCACCCGCGCACCGAACGGGGCGTGACCCTCCAGGTGCGCACGCAGCGCCGCCATCGCCTCCGCGGGATCCTGTCCGGGCGCGATGCGGACCGAGAGCTTGGCGGACGCGCGCGGCGTGATCGTGTTCGAGGCGCTGGCCACGCGGGGGGCGTCGAAGCCGATGACGCCGATCGCCGGCCGCGTCCACAGCTGCGCGGTGATCGGTCCCGTGCCGGCCAGACGCACCCCGTCCAGCACGCTCGTGTCGGCACGGAACGTCGCCTCGGCGTAGTCCACCGTCGGGTCCGGAGCGTGCACGAGCCCCTCGACCGCGACGTTGCCGTCGTCGTCGTGCAACGTCGCGATCAGGCGGGCGAGCAGCGTGGGGGCGTCCAGGATCGGGCCGCCGAACATCCCGGAGTGGATGGCGTGCTCGAGCACGGCGACCTCGACGACGCAGTCGACCAGGCCGCGCAGCGACGTGGTCAGGCCCGGTACGCCGACGGCCCAGTTGGAGGAGTCGGCGACGACGATGACGTCCGCCTCGAGCAGGTCGCGGTGGGCGTGCAGGAAGCGGGTGAACGTCGGCGAGCCGATCTCCTCCTCGCCCTCGATGAGGACCGTGACACCGACTCCCAGGTCGTCACCCAGCACGCGCAGCGCGCCGACGTGCGCGATGACACCCGCCTTGTCGTCGGCAGCGCCCCGGCCGAAGAGGCGTCCGTCGCGCTCGGTGGGCTCGAACGGCGGGCTGTCCCAGTCGGCGTCGTCGCCGGGCGGCTGGACGTCGTGGTGCGCGTACAGCAGCACGGTCGGCGCACCCGCGGGGGCGGGTCGGCGGCCGACGACGGCGGGCGCGCCTCCCGGGACGGTGAGCACCTGGACGTCGTCGATCCCCGCGCCGCGCAGGAGCGCCACGACGGCGTCGGCGCTCGCGGCCACGTGCGACTGGTCGAACTCGGCGTTCGACACGCTCGGGATCCGGACGAGCGCCTCGAGATCGGCGCGCAGCGCACCGAAGGCGGCGGCGGTCCGGGACCGCAGGGCGTCCGTACGGTCGCCGGGGAGGGTGGTCGAGAGGGGGGCAGCGTCGGTCACGGACAGGCACGCTACTCGACTACCCTGGCAGGGTGTTCGGACGCAGCAACGACCCCCAGCCCGTGACTCCCGCCCTGACGGAGAGCACCCCGCCCACGGACGCGGGCAAGGGCCGTCCGACGCCCAAGCGCAAGGTCTCCGAGGCGGCGAACAAGCGCCCCCTGGTGGCCCCGACGACCAAGAAGGCCAGCCGCGAGCAGGCCAAGGCGCAGCGCGACATCGAGTACCGGGCGATGCAGACCGGTGACGAGCGCAACATGCCGCTGAAGGACCGCGGACCGGTGCGCCGCTACATCCGCGACGCCGTCGACGCCCGCTGGAACCTCGGCGAGTTCTTCCTGCCGGTGGCCGCGGTGTTCCTGGTCATCCAGTTCGCGCTGTCCCAGACCGCGTACGCCGTCTTCGCCATCCTGGCGCTGTACATCTACATCATCGCCGCCGTGATCGACGGCTGGCTCATGTGGCGGAGCGTGAAGAAGAGGCTCGTCGCCAAGTTCGGGATCGAGCAGATCCCCCGCGGCGCCGCCATGTACGGCGTGCTGCGCGCGTTCCAGATCCGCCCGTCGCGCATGCCGAAGCCGCAGGTCAAGCACGGGCAGCGACCCGTCTGACGCCGCCGTAGGGTGGCGGGCATGGTTTCCTACCGCTACCTGGGCCGTTCCGGCCTGAAGATCACCGAGATCACCTACGGCAACTGGCTCACGCACGGCTCGCAGGTGGAGAACGACACCGCGAAGGCCTGCGTGCGCGCCGCGCTCGACGCGGGCATCACCAGCTTCGACACCGCTGACGTCTACGCCAACACCAAGGCGGAGAGCGTCCTGGGCGAGGCACTGAAGGGCGAGCGGCGTCAGTCGCTCGAGATCTTCACCAAGGTCTGAGACCTGGCCAACAGATGTCGAGCGTGGCGACCGGATCACCCAACCTGGCGCAACCAATCTTGGACGTACATAGAGATCCGGTCCATTTCACGCTGGTCGAGTTTGTTGCTATGCGCAATTACGTTCCTCGACGCCTCAAGCTCGTTTAGCCGGTTGATCAGCCAGTTTTGATCCGGGAACAAGTCTTCGAACTTATCCCAGTTGTTGCGAATGATGGCGACCAAGTCGCCAAAATCCGTATAGTAGATCTCTTGTGCACCACGCCTGACGTGCCAGCGATTGACCCCTTCCTTCTCGCGCCGTTCAGCGACCTTGCCTTGAATCTTTGCACTAACGCAGTCTTCCCACCACGAGCTTCCTATGGCCTCGCGGAGCCTCTCCTCTACTAGCTCGCGCACCGCGTTCTCGAGACAGAAGAACGCGAGGTACGCCGGAAGCGCACTCATCGCGGCGCGGCGAATTTCGGGCGAGAACTCCTCCAGCGACATGACACGCTGCAGCGCACCCGGGTCAGTCGCCGCCCGGACCGCTACGCCCTCCGACTCCAGTTCGTCGAGCCGCGCTTCTGCGGACATGCCCTTGAACAGCCAGTCGCGAACGAGTGCGGGGTTCGCTGTCACATCAGCTCCTCACGCAGAGCTTGGAAGATCGCCCGGTACACAGAAACGTCGGATGTCGGAGGAAGATGAATGTGCACATCACTGTGAAGGCTCAGTCCGCCCCGCTGGTCGCGCTTATCGGAGTCATTTAGAACCTCTTCGCCACCTCCACTGCCGCCGCCACCGCCTTCGTCCGCAGGCTTTGCGTCGGTCCACTCAGCCTTTCCCGCCAAGGCCTTGAAGGTGCTGGCCATCTTCTTTGCTTTGGCCTCGCCCTCGCCAGTTACGCTCTTGAAGATGTCGGTCAGTTCACCAGCGGTCTTGTTGTATGCCTGCTGGTCCGCCAGGAAGATGGGAGACCATCCCTCTCGTAGGCCGACCGCAAGTGCTCGACCACCGGTAGAGGTCGACTTGAAGTCGTTGTATCGCTGGGTCGGCGTCCCATCTGCCGTCAGAAAGCCGAGTTTCTTGAATATCTTCGGCATGCCGCGGTCTTGCGAAGCCGTGAATCCGAGCGTCTTCGAGAGAAACTCCAGCGTGAACTTCGGAGGCGTCCCAGCGGTCCGAATCTTGTCTAGGATCGCCGGAATGTTGCCAACAGCCGGAAGATACGGAAGGTCCTCGGGCATGCTTCGCTCCACCTTCTCAGAGTGAGAATTGACCCTAGCATCGTCACCCGACGCAATCGCCGGGTCAATAGACTCGGGCGCAGTCCACCCATCTGAGACCGCCTACAGTTACTCCCATGGAGTATCGATACCTTGGAAGAAGTGGTCTCAAGATCTCCGAGATCACTTACGGCAACTGGCTCACGCACGGTTCACAGGTTGAGAACGACGCAGCCATGGCGTGCGTGCGTGCAGCGCTCGATGCAGGCATCACCTCGTTTGACACAGCGGACGTCTACGCGAACACGCGAGCGGAGTCGGTCCTTGGAGACGCCCTCAAGGGCCAACGGCGTGCCAGCACCGAGATCTTCACCAAGGTGTACTGGCCGACCGGTCCCGGCGGCGCGAACGACAGCGGGCTGTCGCGCAAGCACATCCTCGAGTCCATCGACGGTTCGCTGCAGCGCCTCCAGACCGACTACGTGGACCTGTACCAGGCGCACCGGTACGACGAGTCGACGCCGCTCGAGGAGACGATGCAGGCGTTCGCCGACGTCGTCCGTGCGGGCAAGGCGCTGTACATCGGGGTCTCCGAGTGGACGGCGCCGCAGATCCGCGCCGGGCACGCGCTGGCCCAGGACCTCGGCGTCCAGCTCATCTCGAACCAGCCGCAGTACTCCGCGCTGTGGCGGGTCATCGAGGGCGAGGTCGTCCCGACGTCGGAGGAGCTCGGACTCTCCCAGATCGTCTGGTCACCCGTCGCCCAGGGCGTGCTCACCGGCAAGTACAAGCCGGGCGAGGCGCCGCCGGCGGGTTCGCGCGCCACCGACGCGAAGGGTGGCGCCCGCATGATCGGGCGCTTCCTGGAGCGGCCGGACGTGCTGCGGCGGGTGCAGGACCTCAGGCCCGTCGCGGACGAGCTCGGCCTGTCGCTGGCCCAGCTGGCCATCGCGTGGGTGCTCCAGAACCGCAACGTGGCCGCGGCGATCATCGGGGCGTCACGGCCGGAGCAGGTGACGGAGAACGTCAAGGCGTCGGGCGTGACCATCCCGGCCGAGCTGCTGGCGCGGATCGACACGGTCCTGGGCGACTCCGTGGTGTCCGACCCGGCCGAGACCGCGAAGAACGCACCGCCGGCACGCTGAGCGACGAGCCGGCCCCGGAGTCCGTCCGGGGCCGGCTCCGGCTCACACCGCGACGGGCTCCTCGGCCCGGACCTCGGCCACCGTGAGCCACGCCAGGAACACGTGCACCAGCGGGCCGATCGCCAGCGCGTAGGCCAGCGTCGCGAACCCGACCGTCCCGCCCAGCAGCCAGCCGACCGCGACGACCGCGACCTCGATGCTCGTCCGGACCAGCCGCACGGACCGTCCGGTGCTGCGCACGAGCCCCGTCATGAGGCCGTCGCGGGGTCCGGGGCCGAGGCGGGCGCCGACGTACAGGCCGGTCGCCACGCCGTTGAGCACGATGCCCGCGGCCGCCAGGGCGATACGGACGCCCAGCGCGTCGGGCAGGCCGTCGATCACGGCGAGGAACGGGTCGACGAGCGCGCTGATGACGACGACGTTGGCGACCGTGCCGATCCCGGGGCGCTGGCGCAGCGGGATCCAGCACGCCAGGACCACCAGACCGACCAGCAGCGTGACCGCGCCGAACGACAGGTCGGTGTGGCGGACGATCCCCTGCGTCAGGACGTCCCACGGCATGCTGCCCAGACCGGCGTCGACGAGCATCGCGATCGAGGCGGCGTAGAGGACGAGCCCGACCAGCAGCTGCACGCCCCGACGCACGGGACGCGCGTCAGGAGCGATCCGGGCCGGCACCGCGCGAGCATACGTGCGCTCGGCGGGGGCGCTCACGGGCGCGGCTCGGACTGGTCGAACCAGCCACTGTGCGACGCGGGCGGGGACCGGTGCCCCAAGCCGTCCTGTCGGACGACGTGGGCGAGTGCGACGACCAGGCTCGCGATGACTATCAGTACGGGTATCCACATGCTCATGGTTGGTAATCCTGGAGGCCGGCTGGCTATTGTTTCCATAGCCACTTCTGCCATAGTGGCCTCGTGGTGATCTCTGAGCTGCCCGCCGACCGCCGGATCAGTGGCCACCGCCTCGGTGCCGTGCTCGGCGCGTGGCAGAGACCCGGCCCGGCGTACCTGGCGCTGGCGGACGCCGTGCGGGCCGCGATCCTGTCCGGCACCGTGCCCCTGAGCACCCGGCTGCCCAGCGAACGCGAGCTCGCCGACGCCACGGGCGTCTCGCGCACGACGACCACCGCGACCTACGGGCTCCTCCGCGACGAGGGCTACCTGGTGAGCCGCCGAGGCTCGGGCACGGTCACCACGCTGCCGTCCGGCCCGGGTGCGCGGGTGTCCATGGCGGAGTCCGTGCGGGACGAGCCCGGCATCGTCGACCTGGCGATGGCGGCTCCGTCGGCTCCGGCGGCGCTGCACGGCGCGTACCTCGCCGCCCTCGACGCGCTCCCCCGCCACCTGGCCGGCACCGGCTACTCCCCGCAGGGGCTGCTGGTCCTGCGCGAGGCGATCGCGCGCTGGTACACGCAGCGCGGGACGCCGACGACCCCCGACCAGCTGCTGGTGACCACCGGCGCGCAGCAGGCCATCCACCTGCTCGTGAACGCGCACGCGGGTCCGAGTGACCGGGTGGTCGTCGAGCACCCCACCTATCCCCACGCGATCGACGTCGTGCGGTCCGTGGGCGCCCGACCCGTGCCGGTGCCGTCCGGCGAGACGGGACTCGACATCGACCTGCTCGAGTCGACCCTGCGCCAGGTGGCGCCGCGGCTGGTCTACCTGATCCCCGTCCACCGCAACCCCACGGGGACGAGCCTGAGCGACGAGGACCGCGCCCGCGTGCGCGCGCTGGCCCGCCGGTACCGCACCGCGGTCGTCGGCGACGAGGTGCTGGCCGAGCTGACGATGGACGGTCCGGCCCCGGGCTCGTTCGCCGGCGACGGGACGGCCGCCGCGTACGTCGTCTCGATCGGCTCCGCGTCGAAGAGCTTCTGGGGCGGCCTCCGCGTCGGCTGGGTGCGCGCGCACCCCGACCTGGTCGCCCGCCTCGCGTCCTCGAGGGCGCACGTCGACATCGGCACGCCCGTGCTCGAGCAGCTGGTCGTCGCCGAGCTCCTCGCCCACTCCGACGACCTGCTGTCTCGCCGACGGAACGCCCTGCGGGAGCGGCGCGACCTGCTCGTCGGCCTGCTGCTGGACCAGCTGCCGTCGTGGCAGGTCGAGATCCCCGCCGGCGGGCTGTCGCTCTGGGCCGACCTCGGCGCACCCGTCTCCAGCGCCCTCGCCGCGATCTCCACCCGGTACGGCGTGCGGGTGGTGCCCGGGACGGCGTTCGGGGTGGACGGCAGCTTCGAGCGGAACCTGCGCCTGCCGTTCAGCGCGTCGGCGGACGACCTGCGGCGCGCGGTGGCCGGCCTGGCCGACGCGTGGGCGGGGCTGGGCGTCACCGAGCCGGTCGCGGGACCGGCGCGGGTCCACGCGATGGTCTGAGGTCCGTCAGATCAGCGGGAGCGTGATGGTCGGGGTCGCCTGGGCGCCCTCGTGCAGCAGGTGCACCGCCTGCACGCCCTGGGCCGCGAGCGTCCGCCAGTGCTCACCGAGCCACTGCTCGGCGTCGTACTGCGTGGTGAACACCGGGCTCACGGGCCGGTCAAGCGTCGAGCCGTCGGCGCCGTCGTAGCGCCACTCCCACTGCGGCCGGGTGACCATCAGGCGGCCGCCGTCCGACGAGCAGGGGCCCGGAGCGCCTCGTCCGCCGCGAGCGCGCGGGCGATCCGCGAGGCGTACGCGGGTCCCTCGTAGATGAGTCCCGTGTAGCCCTGCACGAGGGTGGCGCCGACCGCCAGGTACTCGCGGGCGTCGGCGGGCGTCGTGATGCCGCCGACCCCGATGATCACCGCGTCGGGACCGAGGCGGCTGCGCAGCCGCGCCACCACGTCGAGCCCCCGGGCGAGCACCGGCGGACCGGACAGGCCACCGGGCCCGAGGTCGTGACCGATGGTCGTGTTGACGGCGACGATGCCGTCCAGCCCCAGCTCGGCGGCGAGCTCGGCCACCGCGTCGACGTCGTCGTCGGACAGGTCCGGGGCGATCTTCACCAGCAGCGGCACGGGGGCGAGCCCACTCGTGGCCGTCGCCTCGTCGGCCGCCACGCGGGTGGCCTCGAGGATCGGGCGCAGCGCCTCCACCGACTGCAGGTCGCGTAGTCCCGGGGTGTTGGGCGAGGACACGTTGACCACCAGGTAGTCGGCGTACGGGGCGAGCCGGCCGGCGCTGGTCGCGTAGTCCGCGAACGCGTGCTCGGCCGGGGTCGTCTTGGTCTTGCCGATGTTCACCCCGACCACCAGCCGTCGGCCCGCGGGGGTGGCCCTCAGGCGCCGGAGCCGGGCCGCCACGGCGGCGGACCCCTCGTTGTTGAAGCCCATCCGGTTGCGCAGCGCCCGCTGGTCCAGCACGCGCCAGAGCCGCGGCGGCTCGTTGCCGGGCTGCGCCTCCGCCGTGACGGTGCCCACCTCGACGAACCCGAAGCCGAGCATGGTCAGCCCCGCGACGCCGACCGCGTTCTTGTCGAAGCCGGCGGCCAGCCCGAACCGCGACGGGAACCGACGCCCCCACACCTCCACGGATCCGCGGTCGGAGGCACGGAACACGCGCTGCACGGCGTCCCGCAGCAGCGGGACCTGCGCGACCCCACGGATGAGCCGGAAGGCGACCTCGTGGGCGCGCTCGGGGTCCATGCGACGGAAGACGAGGTCGAACAGCAGGCGGTACACGTTTCTCACCCTAGGTCGTCGGACGCGCGGGCACCTCGGCGGCCCGCCCGGTGCGCCACAGCCAGAGCAGGCCGAGGAACGGCAGCAGGAGCGGCACGTAGCCGTAGCCCTGACCGAACCCGGACCAGACCGTCTCGTCGGGGAAGTCGCCCACGTCGACCAGTGAGAGCACGCCGACCGTCAGCACGCCGACCATCTCGATCGAGACCGCCCACCAGGCGAGGGTGCGCCGGTCGGTGGCCAGCGCGACCGTGGCGACGACGTACACGAGCCCCGCGCCGAGCGAGAGCAGGTACGCGACGGGCGCCTCGTCGAGCTTCGTGGCCACCTGGTAGACGCCGCGGGCCGTCGCAGCCAGCGCGAGGATCCCGTACACCGCCACGAGCAGCCGGCCGGGGCCGCTCCCCGTCCGTCGCGAGCGTTCCGTCCGGTCGGTCACACGGTCCCCCAGATCTGGAGCAGGCGGTACTCGAGGAAGGCCACGGTCAGCGCCGCGACGAGAAGGACGACCGAGCTCCACCGCGTGCGCTCGGCGAACGCCCAGGCGGCAGCGATCGGCAGGACGAGAAGCTGCGTGAGGACGTAGCCCCACAGGAGCACCCCGTCCACGTCGGGCGACCCGGTGGCGGCGAGGACGCCCGCGACGACGGCCTGGAGCAGGAGCACGGCCTCGATGACGGCGCCGCCCCAGAGCTGGCGCAGGACCACCGCGCGGTCCCGGACGACGAACCAGAGGGCCCACCCGCCGAGCGCCAGGCACAGGGCGACGACGAGGAGCGCGAGGGGGACGATCACGGTGCCCCACCGTACCGGCGACGCGCGAGGCAGCCGTGCACCGCCTCTATCATCGAGCCGTGACCGTCTCCCTGACCTCCCAGGACCCTGCCCGCCTCGCCGTCGACGCCCTGGTCGTCGCAGTCGCCCAGCAGGACGGCGCACCCGTCGTCCTCGGCGCCGACCGCCTCCCCAAGGAGCTGCGCGCCCAGCTGGCCGACGCCGCCGCGCTCGGGATCACCGGTGCCGCCGACGAGGTCCGCCGGCTGCCCGGCACCGGCCTGGCCGCCACGGTCGTGGTCCTCACCGGGGTCGGGTCGGCCGACGCGCTGACGCCGGAGGCCCTGCGCCGCGCGGCCGGCGCGGCGACGCGCGAGCTTGCCGGCACGGGCACCGTGGCCCTCGCGTTCCCGACGGACGACGTGGCCGCCGTCGCGGAGGGCGCCCTGCTGGGTGCGTACTCCTACACCCGGTACCGCGCGTCGCAGACCGCGAAGCTTGCCCCCGTGGCCACGATCCAGATCGTCACCGCGCACCCCCGGGACCCCGCCGCCCTCGCCGCGGTCGCGCGCGCCGAGGTGATCGCGGCCGCGGTCCACGGCACCCGCGACCTCGTCAACGCGGCGCCGAACGACCTCTACCCGGCCGCGTTCGCGGAGGCCGCCAAGGCGGCCGCCAAGGACTCGGGCGCCAAGGGCCTCAAGATCACGGTGCTCGACGACAAGGCGCTCGCCGCGGGCGGCTACGGCGGCCTGATCGGCGTCGGCCAGGGATCAGTCCGCGGCCCCCGGCTGGTCAAGGTCTCGTACTCGCCGTCGCGTCCGAAGGCGAAGGTCGCGCTCGTCGGCAAGGGCATCACGTTCGACTCCGGCGGCATCTCGATCAAGCCCGCCGCGGGGATGGAGGCGATGAAGTCCGACATGGCCGGCGCCGCCGCGGTGCTGCACACGGTGATCGCCGCCGCGCGCCTCGAGCTGCCCGTCGCGGTCACCGGCTGGCTCTGCCTGGCCGAGAACATGCCGTCCGGCACCGCCCAGCGGCCGTCCGACGTGCTGACCATCCGCGGCGGCAAGACCGTCGAGGTGCTCAACACCGACGCGGAGGGACGCCTGGTGATGGCCGACGGGCTCGTCGCAGCCGTCGAGGAGAAGCCCGACGTCGTCATCGACATCGCCACCCTGACCGGGGCCCAGCTGGTCGCGCTCGGCCACCGCGTGTCCGCCGTGATGGGCACCGACGACGTCCGTGGCGAGGTCGTCACCGCCGCCGCGGCCAGCGGCGAGCAGTTCTGGCCGATGCCGCTGCCGGCGGACCTGCGCGCCGGCCTGAAGTCGAAGGTCGCGGACATCGCGAACATCAGCGACCGGTTCGGCGGCATGCTCACCGCCGGGATCTTCCTGCAGGAGTTCGTCGGGACCACGCCGTGGGCGCACCTCGACATCGCGGGACCGGCGTACAACGAGCGGTCGGCGCACGGGTACACGCCCGTCGGCGGCACGGGTGTCGGCGTCCGGACGCTGCTCGCCCTGCTGGAGGGTCGCTCCCCGGCGGTCTAGGCGTGCTTGCGCTTGCGCGCGAGCCGCTGCCGCGAGTTCCAGTCCCGGACCCGCTGCGGGTAGCCGGTGCGCTGCACGTCGTAGACCGGGATGCCCAGGTCGCGCGCCAGCTGCCACGCCGTCTTCGGGTCCGGCACCCGGCGCCGCGTCCATTCGCCGTCGGTGGCCACGAGCATCATCGTCGTCGGCGTGCTGTTGGTCTGCGGCTCCACGTAGGCCTCGACACCGACCCGGGTGGTCACGAAGTCCTGGAGGTGAGCCAGGGTCGCCGCGCGCGCGTCACGATCCGTCGGCGCATCGGTGGCGGCCGGCTTGCGGCGCGAGAACAGGCCCATGGCGCACGAGGGTAACCTGCGAGCCTGTCGATCCGCGGGGTGTTCGCGCCGGACGGAACATCAGTCATGGGACGACTGTTCTGAGTGTCACATGGTCGTGCGCGCCGTCCAGGTCGTTCCCTGCCTGCGGGGATGACAGGATGGTCGGCAAGCTCGAGACCACCAAGTCTGCGTATGAGGAGTCTGCACGTGGCCGACACGAACGGCACCGCTTTCGACATCGTCGTCCTGGGCGGAGGCAGTGGCGGCTATGCAGCCGCGCTGCGCGCCGCACAGCTGGGCAAGTCCGTCGCCCTCATCGAGGCCGACAAGGTGGGTGGCACCTGCCTGCACGTGGGCTGCGTACCCACCAAGGCCCTGCTGCACGCGGCAGAGCTGGCGGACCACGCCCGCGACGGCGCCCACTTCGGCGTCCACACCACCCTCGACCGCATCGACATGAACGGTGTGAACGAGTACAAGGCCACCGTGATCGGTCGCCTGTACAAGGGACTCCAGGGGCTGATCAAGTCCCGCAAGATCACCGTGTTCGAGGGCTACGGCAAGCTCGTCGCCAAGGACACCGTCGAGGTCAACGGCGAGCGCGTCACCGGCGAGTACATCGTGCTCGGCACCGGTTCGTACGCGCGGTCCCTGCCTGGCCTGGAGATCGGCGGGCGGGTCATCACCTCCGACCAGGCGCTCCAGCTCGACTGGGTCCCGAAGTCGGTCATCGTGCTCGGCGGCGGCGTCATCGGCTCCGAGTTCGCCAGCGTCTGGAAGTCGTTCGGCGCGGACGTCACGATCATCGAGGCGCTCCCCCACCTGATCGCCAACGAGGACGAGTCGCTGTCCAAGGCGTTCGAGCGCCAGTTCCGCAAGCGCGGCATCAACTTCAACCTGGGCGTCCGGTTCGCCGGCGTGACGCAGGACGACAACGGCGTGCACGTCTCGCTCGAGGACGGCAAGACGTTCGACGCCGACCTCCTGCTGGTCGCCGTCGGCCGCGGTCCCCGCACCTCGGGCGTCGGCTACGAGGAGCAGGGCATCACGCTCGACCGCGGCTTCGTCATCACCGACGAGCGCCTGCACACCGGCGTCGGCAACATCTACGCCGTCGGCGACATCGTCCCCGGTCTCCAGCTCGCGCACCGCGGGTTCGCGCAGGGCATCTTCGTCGCCGAGGAGATCGCCGGGCTCAAGCCCGCGGCCATCGTCGAGTCGGGCATCCCGCGCGTCACGTACTCCGACCCCGAGGTCGCCTCGGTGGGCCTCACGGAGGCACGCGCCAAGGAGGTGCACGGGGCCGACGCCGTCGAGACGCTCGAGTACAACCTGGGCGGCAACGGCAAGAGCCAGATCCTGGGCACCCAGGGCTTCGTCAAGCTCGTCCGCCAGAAGGACGGTCCGGTCATCGGCGTGCACATGATCGGTGCGCGCGTCGGCGAGCTCATCGGTGAAGGACAGCTCATCGTCAACTGGGAGGCCTACCCCGAGGACGTCGCCGCCCTCGTGCACGCCCACCCCACCCAGAACGAGGCACTCGGGGAGGCGCACCTCGCGCTCGCCGGCAAGCCGTTGCACGCCCACAACTGACCTACGGATCGAAGGAGACACGAGCGGTCATGTCCGACAACGTGCAGCTGCCCGCACTCGGTGAGTCCGTCACCGAGGGGACCGTCACCCGCTGGCTGAAGAACGTGGGCGACACGGTGGAGATCGACGAGCCGCTGCTCGAGATCTCGACCGACAAGGTCGACACCGAGATCCCCTCGCCGTTCGCCGGCGTCCTCGAGCAGATCCTGGTCCAGGAGGACGAGACCGTCGAGGTCGGCGCCACGCTGGCCGTCATCGGCTCCGGGGAGGGTGCGTCCGCGCAGGACGCCGCCCCGGCCGAGGCGCCGGCCGCCGAGCAGGAGGCGCCCGCCGCCGAGGCACCTGCCGAGGAGCCGGCCGCCGAGGCCGCTCCCGCGGAGCAGCCCGTCGAGGAGCACGAGGAGCCGGCCCCCGCGCCGGCCACGGCGTCCGAGGGTGGCGGCGCCAGCGAGAACGTGACGCTCCCCGCGCTCGGGGAGTCCGTCACCGAGGGCACCGTCACGCGCTGGCTCAAGGCCGTCGGCGACGAGGTCGCGGTCGACGAGCCGCTGCTGGAGATCTCCACCGACAAGGTCGACACGGAGATCCCGTCGCCGTTCGCCGGCACGCTCCAGCAGATCCTGGTCCAGGAGGACGAGACGGTCGAGGTCGGTGCGGTGCTGGCCGTCATCGGCTCCGGCGCCGCGCCCGCAGCGGCTCCGGCGGAGACCGCCCCTGAGCAGGCGACGGTCGCTGAGCAGGAGAAGGCGCCCGAGCCGGAGAAGGCCCCGGAGCCGCAGTCCGCTCCCGAGCCCGCCCCCGAGCAGGAGTCCGCACCCGCGGCCGCTCCCGCCCCGGTCCCGGCGACGCCCACCCCGGCCCCCGTGCCCGCGACCCCGGCACCGGCCGCGGCGCCCGCGACGGCGCCGGCGGTGTCCGGCACCTACCTGACCCCGCTCGTCCGCAAGCTCGCGGCCGACAAGGGCGTGGACGTGGCCTCGCTCGTGGGCACCGGCGTCGGCGGTCGCATCCGCAAGGAGGACGTCCTGGACGCCGCGGAGAAGGCGGAGGCCGAGAAGGCCGCCGCCGAGGCCGCCAAGGCCCAGCCCGCCGCTGCCGCTCCGGCTCCGGCCGCCCCACGGGCGGCGTCGGTCCCGGCAGTCTCGCCGCTGCGGGGCACCACCGAGAAGGCCAGCCGCCTGCGCCAGATCATCGCCGAGCGCATGGTCGACGCGCTGCACTCGCAGGCGCAGCTCACGACGGTCGTCGAGGTGGACGTGACCAAGGTCGCCCGGCTGCGCGCCAAGGCGAAGGAGGACTTCAAGGCACGCGAGGGTGTCAACCTCACGTTCCTGCCGTTCTTCGTCCTGGCCGCGATCGAGGGCCTCAAGGCGTTCCCGAAGATCAACGGCGTGCTCGAGGGCAACCAGATCACGTACCACGCGCAGGAGAACGTCGGCATCGCCGTCGACACCGAGAAGGGGCTCCTCGTCCCGGTGATCCGCGACGCCGGCGACCTCAACCTCGCCGGGATCTCGCGCAAGATCGTGGACCTGGCGGGCCGCACCCGGCAGAACAAGGTCAAGCCCGACGAGCTCAGCGGCGCCACGTTCACCGTGACGAACACGGGCTCGGGCGGCGCGATCATCGACACGCCGATCGTCCCCGGCGGTACGTCCGCGATCCTGGGCACCGGCGCGATCGTCAAGCGCCCGGTGGTCATCCTCGACGCGGACGGCGCCGAGGTCATCGCGATCCGGTCGATGTGCTACCTGTCGCTGTCGTACGACCACCGCCTGGTCGACGGCGCCGACGCGTCCCGCTACCTCGCCGCGGTGAAGACCCGCATCGAGGAGGGCGCGTTCGAGTCCGAGGTCGGCCTCTGACAGCAGCACCCTCACGACGGCCCGGGACCCTCAGAGGTCCTGGGCCGTCGTGCGTCCGCGCCCACCGAGCCAGGTGCGACGCCCGCACCTAGGGTGAGCGCCATGCAGATCGTCATCGCCGGTTCGCACGGCTTCATCGGGAGCGCCCTCGTCCCGCACCTGCGCCGTAGTGGTCACACCGTCCGCACGCTCGTGCGGGGCGCGGCAGCCCGCCCGTCGGAGATCGCCTGGGACCCCGACGCCGGCCGGCTCGACCCGGCGTCGCTCGCGGACGCCGACGCGGTCATCAACCTGGCCGGGGTCAACCCGGGCAAGTGGCCGCTGACCACGGCACGCAAGCGGGCCGTCCTGTCCTCACGGCTGCGCACCACGGGCCTGCTCGCCCGGACGCTCGCCGGCCTCGACAGCGCCGGCCCGCAGGTCATGCTCCAGGCCTCGGGGATCGGCGCCTACGGCTCGCGCGGCGAGGACCTGCTCGACGAGGACGAGCCGCTCGGCACCACGTTCTTCGCGAACGTGGTGCGGCAGTGGGAGGCCGCGACCGCACCGGCCCGGGACGCCGACGTCCGGGTGGCGCACCTGCGGACCGGCATCGTGCTCGGGCAGGGCGGCGGCGCCCTCGGACCGCTGCTGCCGCTGATCAAGGCGGGGGTCGGGGGGCGGCTCGGCTCCGGGAAGCAGTACTGGCCCTGGATCACGTTGCTCGACCAGGTCCGCGCCATCGAGCACCTGCTGACCGCGCCCGTGCACGGTCCGGTGAACCTGGTGACCAGACCTGCGCGCAACGCCGACGTCGTCTCCGCGCTGGCCGCGGCGATGCACCGGCCGGCGATCATCCCCGTGCCGGCGTTCGCCCTGCGCCTGGTGCTCGGCGACTTCTCGTCGGAGGTGCTCGGGTCCATCCGGGCGGTCCCGGCCGTCCTCGACGCCAGCGGCTTCCAGCCGACGCACTCCGACCTCCAGGCCGCCGCCGAGTGGGTCGTGCAGCGCGGCTGACGCCGCCGCCACGTCAGTCGTTGATCGCCTCGATGCCCTGCGCCTTAAGCCTGGCGACGTGGTCCCGCATCTCCTGGAGCACCTCGGGGCGGTGCCCCACCCAGTCCGCGACCTCCCCGACGACCCGAAGTGGCGCGCGCGTGCGGTACGACCTCGTCGGGTTGCCCGGGAACCGCTTGTCGGTCAGGTTCGGGTCGTTCTCGAGGGCGCCGGTGGGCTCGACGAGGTAGATCCGGCCCAGGCCCTCCCCCACCGCCAGCTCCGCGCCCCAGGTCGCCGCGTCCAGCGTGGCGGTCAGGTAGACGAAGTTCGCTGTGACCCGCGCGCCGAAGTTGGAGCCGCGTCCGGGTTCGAGCAGGTCCCCGACCTGCAGGTCCGCCTTCGTCCCGTGGTAGAAGGGCCCGGCGTCCTGAACCTGCGGCGTCGTCAGCTCGTCCTGCATGGTGCCCCCCTCGTCGTCGTCCCAGTGAACACCGCTCACGGCTGCCGGACGTCCCAGACGCGCCATCCGCCCGGGGTCCACCGCAGTCCCAGGACGACCGTCCGGGCCGTCGACGCGGCGACCTGCGTGGCGGCGCCGCCGTCAGCAGGCACGCGGTCGTACGCGGACGTCGCGGAGGTCACGGCCACGTCCGTCGTCCCACGGGTGTCCTCGTCCGTGACCAGCCACGCGTCCTGCACGTCCACGGTGAGCCCGTCCAGCCGCACACCGTCGAGGTCCGGCAGCAGCAGCGAGTCGGCGCGGTACGCGGGACCGTCCACCACCTCGACGGCACCCAGGGCCGCCTGGTCTCCCGCGCCGAGCACCTCCGCACGCAGCCGGCTGAGCTCGATGGCGGCCTCGACGGGATCGGGGGTCTCCTGGGCCGCAGCGGTCGCCGCCGGAGCCTGCGCGCCGAGCAAGCGCCAGCCGGCGACACCACCGCCCAGGACGAGCACGGCGGCCACGGCCGTCACGGTCAGGCGCACGCCCTGCCGCCGACGTCGCGCCCGCTCGTCGCGACGGGTACCGACCTGACGCCGGGCGGGGTCACCCTCGCGCGCGCCGGTCGACAGTGCCGACGACGCGAGCTGTCCGGCGTCGGGCAGCCGCACCGGCGTCGGCTCCGTGGCGCGGAAGCACGCGTCCACCACCTGGCCCGCGCGGAGCCCGGGGACGCCCAGCAGCTCCGTGAAGCCGTCCCGGAGCGTCAGCTCACCCGCGATGCCCGCGACCAGGTGCACGTCCGCCCCGGGCATCTGGGCCAGGACGGTGGTGACGAGCCGGCGCAGGTCCGCCTCCGGGTCGCCTGCGCCGCCGAGGGCACCCCGCAGGTCGGTGAGCACGGGACGTCCGTCGGGCCGCACCACGACAGTCGACTCGCTGACCGAGCCGTGCGTCAGACCGGCGGCGTGCAGGGCCTCGATCGCGCCCGCCAACGGGATCGTGACCGTCGCGGCCTCGCCGTCGGTCAGCGGCGCGCGCGCGGCACGGATCTGCGCGAGCGAGAGCCCGGGCACGTGCTCGACCACCAGCCCCAGGCGGCCCGGCGACAGGTCGAGCACCTCCAGCACCTGCGGCAGGTGCTCGTACCGGACGTCCCTCAGCCGCACCGCACGCTTCGCGGTCCGGTCGTCGACGACCCCGGGGACCACGTGGAGCTCGAGCCGCCGGTCCGAGCCGTCGAGCGCGGCCGCGAGCCATCCCGCCCCGGTGACCTCGACCGCCCGGAAGCCGGCCATCGCCAGGGCGCTCTCCACATCGCTCGGCACGAGCACGCTGTCCATGCGCGCCATCCAAGCCCCGTCGGCGCACGTGCGTCGGCGGTCGTCCACAGGCCTCAGACCAGCGGGACGACCCTGCGCTCGGCGGCGGACACCAGGGCGGCGTCGAGCACGCGTGCCGTGCGCGCCGCGTCGGCCGGGTCGACGGGCGGCGGGCCGTCGCCGGCCACCCACCGCACGACCGCGCGGTAGAGGTCCACGTGGCCACCGGTCGCGCGCGGGACCGGCTGCCGGTCGGCGCCGCGCACCAACCAGCCCTCGTGCACCGGCTCCCCCGGTCGGCGGGTCTCCTCGTAGGCGTCGTCGAGCGCGCCGAACGGTGTTGGCTCCCCCTCGAAGCTGGTCACCAGGTACGCGCCACGGTCGCCCAGCACGCGCGTGCGCGGCCCGGGCGCGCCGACCACCGCCCCGGCCTGGAGGTGGCTGACGACGCCGTCGCGGGCGTGCACGAGCGCGAGGAACACGTCGTCGACCGCGGGCGTCGTGCGGGCATGCAGCTCGGCGTAGACCTGGGCGACCGGCCCGAACAGCTGGATCGCGGAGTCGACCAGGTGCGCGCCGAGGTCGAGCAGGAGCCCGCCGGACTCGGGGTCGTTCTCCTTCCAGCGGTCCTGCGGCACGGGCCGGAACCTCTCCCAGCGCCGCTCGAAGCGGTGCACGGTCCCCAGCTCGCCACGCTCGAGCAGGCCGAGCAGGGTGAGCTGCTCGCTGTCCCACCGGCGGTTCTGGAACACGGTGAGGCGCCCGTCGGCGAGCCCGGCTAGCAGCTCGGCGTCGGCGGCGGACGTCGCCAGCGGCTTGTCGACGAGCACGTGCAGCCCCGCGTCGAGCGCGGCCCGCACGTGGGCCACGTGCTCGCCGGTCGGGCTCGCGATCACGACGAGGTCCAGCTCGTCCGCGTGCGCCAGCAGCGCCTCGACGTCGGGCGCCACGATCGCGCCCGGCCAGTCGCGCGCCACCTGGTCCGCCCGGCTGCGGGTGACCACGCAGGTCACCTGCTGCCCCGCCTCGCGCAGCAGCCGCGCGTGGATCCCCCGGCCCGCTCCCCCGTACCCGACAAGCCCGACCCGCAGCGCCTCCATGCGGCTCACTCTAGGTCGGTGCCGCCCCGCTCCGGCGTCCGCGACAGCGCACTGGGCCACCACGTCCGGCGCCCGAGATCGTGCACCAGCGCCGGGACCAGCAGGCTGCGGACGACGAGGGTGTCGAGCAGCACCCCGAACGCGACGATGAACGCGATCTGGGCGAGGAACAGCAACGGGATCACGCCCAGGGCCGCGAACGTGGTGGCCAGCACGACGCCCGCGGACGTGATCACCCCGCCGGTCACCGCGAGCCCGCGCACCACGCCGGCTCGGGTGCCCACCTTGACCGACTCCTCGCGCACCCGGGTCATGAGGAAGATCGAGTAGTCGACGCCGAGCGCCACGAGGAACACGAACGCGAACAGCGGGACCACGGGGTCGGCGCCGGCGAAGCCGAACACGTGGTTGAAGACGATCGCCGACACCCCGAGCGCCGCGGCGAACGACAGCACGTTCGCCACCAGCAGCAGCGCGGCCGCGACCACCGAGCGCAGCAGGAACATGAGGATGACCCCGATCACCAGCAGCACCACCGGCACGATCACGCGCAGGTCCCGCTCGCTGGCCAGCTGCGTGTCGAGCGTCTCGGCGGCGGCCCCACCCACCAGGGCGCTCGGGCTGGCCTCGTGCACGGCGGCCCGCACCTGCTCGACCGTCGCCACCGCGGCCTGCGTGTCCGCGGACGCGGTCGTGGTGACGTCCAGGCGCACCCGACCGTCGACGACCACGGGCGGCGCCTCTGCCGCCGGCGCGCCGGACGGGGCCCCCGTGTAGGGCGCCACCGACTCGACCCCGTCGACCCCCTCCGCCGCGGCGGTGGCCGTGTCCACGTCCGCCTCGTCGACGATCACGATGGCCGGCTGCACCGCGCCGGCGGGGAAGTGGTCCGCCAGCACGGCCTCGCCGGAGACCGCGTCGACGTCCGTGAGGAAGATGTCGACCTGGCTGGTCCCGGACGCGTTGAGCGTGGGCAGGAACGCGGCACCGACGCACAGGGCGAGGGTCGTCAGGATCCACACCGGACGCGCCCTGCGGCCCACGAAGCGCGCGAGCCGCGCCCAGACACCGGGCCCGGCGGAGGGGTCCGGGACGGCGGCAGGATCGGTCGCGATCGCGTCGGCACGCGGGGCGCGCGGCCAGAACAGGACCCGGGAGCGCTTGCCGAAGACGAGCAGCAGCGCCGGCAGGAGCGTGAGGGCGCCGAGCAGCGCGGACGCGATGCCGATCGCCGCCACGGGTCCGAGGCTGCGGTTGGAGCCCAGGTCGGAGAGCAGGAGGCAGAGCACGCCGGCGATGACGGTCCCGGCGCTGGCCGCGATGGGCTCGACGCAGGCCCGCAGGGCGCGACGCATCGCGGCGGCCGGGTGCTCGACGTGGTGGAGCTCTTCCCGATAGCGCGCGACCAGCAGCAACGCGTAGTCGACCGAGGCGCCGACCACGAGGATCGACAGGATGCCCTGGGACTGACCGTTGAGGACCAGCGTGCCGTTCTTGGCCAGGGTGTAGACCACCAGCCCGGCGAGGCAGAGCGCGAACACGGCGGTGAAGATCACGACGAACGGGAGGAACGGAGAGCGGTAGACGACGGCGAGGATGAGGAGCACCGCTCCGAGGGCGACCAGCAGCAGGACGCCGTCGATGCCGCCGAACGCGGTGACGAGGTCGGCGACGAACCCGGCCGGACCGGTGACCCAGGCCTGGAGGCCGGGCTCGCCCGCGGTGGTGGCGGTCGCGGCGAGCTCCTCGTCGAGCGACTCGCGCAGCGCCACGACGAACGAGCCGGCCACCCGCTCCTCGTCGGCCAGCAGCTGCTCCGCCTTCGCGCCGTCGAGCGAGATCGCGACCAGCAGCGCCTCCCCGTCCTCGGCCGGCACGACCACCGGCTCGCCCACCAGGTACTCCGACCAGGTGCCGTCGTTGCCCTCGGGCAGCGGCAGGTCGGGGATCCCCTGCGCCCACTCCTGCACGGCGGCGAGCTGGTCGGGGGTGACCTCGCTCCCGTCAGCCGGTCGGAGCACGACGAGCGCAGGTAGTGTCTCGGTGTCGACGAAGCCTCTGCTCTCCTCGGCGGCCCGGGTGGACTCGGCCGAGGACGGCAGGAACGCGGAGGCGTCGTTCGTCTGGACCTGCGACAGCTTCCCCTGCGCCATCCCGCCGACCGACCCGATGCCGAGCCACACCACGAGGGCGACGCCGACGAGAACGGCGCGGACAAGGGCGGACCGGCGATTACTCAGCATGCTGAGTATCATCGGTGGTGATCCCCCGATCGGCAAATGGAGGCGGGACGGTGGAGCAGGAGAGCAGGTCGGCAGAGGTCGTCGACCCGGCCTCGCCCGACCCCGCGCACTGGCCCGTCGGACGCCTGCTCTCGGCCGCCGCCCGACGCGTCGAACGCGACTGGAACGCGCACCTGGCCACCTGGGACCTCAACCACGCGAGCCTGGCCGTGCTGGCCCACCTGCTGCGCGCCCCGATGTCGCAGCGCGAGCTGGCCACGTCCAGCGGCGTCACCGAGCAGACCATGAGCCGTGTGCTGGCCCGCATGGAGCGCACCGGGTACGTCACGCGCACCCCGCACGACGACGACCGGCGTCGGCACGTCATCACCATCACGGACTCCGGCCGGGCGACCTTCGCCGTCGCGTCCGACCGCGAGCTCGCGGAGTCGCTGGTCTCCCGCGGCCTCACGCCCGAGCAGGCCGAGCAGCTGCGGCGCCTGCTCGCCGTCGTCGCCGGACCGGACAGCTCCTCGGGTTAGCCTGACGACATGCGGTTCGACGAGCTCGATCTCGGCACGCGCCTGCTCCCCTACGAGCCGACGTGGCAGCTCCAGCGCGAGGTGCTGGCGGCGGTCGCGGACGGGACGCGCGAGGACACCGTGCTCCTGTGCGAGCACGAGGACGTGTACACGGCCGGCCGGCGCACGGCGACGTGGGACCGGCCCGTCGACGGCACCCCGGTGGTCGACGTCGACCGCGGCGGACGGATCACGTGGCACGGCCCGGGACAGCTGGTCGGGTACCCCATCGTCAAGCTGGCGACGCCCATCGACGTGGTCCGCTACGTCCGCGCGCTGGAGGAGGTCCTCATCCGCACGTGCGCCGACCTGGGCCTCGACGCCATCCGGGTCGACGGGCGCAGCGGCGTCTGGTTCGCCGCCGACGAGACCCGCCGGGAACGCAAGGTCGCGGCGATCGGCGTCCGGGTGTCGCGCGGCGTCACGATGCACGGCTTCGCGCTCAACTGCGAGCCCGACCTCACCGCGTTCGACCGCATCGTGCCGTGCGGGATCGACGACGCGGACGTCACCTCCCTGTCGCTCGAGACGGGCCGGCGCGTGACGATCGCGGAGGTCGTCCCGACGGTCCGCGCGCACATGCTCGACGTCCTCGTGCCGCTCCTCGAGCAGCGCCCGGTCACCGCCACGGTGTGACGCGCGCCTCCCCCGCAGCCGCCGCGCGCGAGCCGGGTTAGTCTGACCGGCGTGACGATCGCAGCCGATGGCCGCCGCATGCTCCGCATCGAGGCGCGCAACGCCGAGACCCCCATCGAACGCAAGCCGGAGTGGATCCGCACGCGCGCGACGATGGGCCCCGAGTACACCGAGCTCAAGGGCCTGGTGAAGCGCGAGGGCCTGAACACGGTGTGCGAGGAGGCCGGCTGCCCCAACATCTTCGAGTGCTGGGAGGACCGCGAGGCCACGTTCCTCATCGGCGGCGACCAGTGCACCCGCCGCTGCGACTTCTGCCAGATCGACACCGGCAAGCCGGCCGACTTCGACGCAGACGAGCCCCGCCGCGTCGCCGCGTCCGTCCAGGCGATGGGCCTGAAGTACTCGACCGTGACCGGCGTGGCCCGCGACGACCTGCCGGACGGCGGCGCGTGGCTCTACGCGGAGACCGTCCGCCAGATCCACGCGGTGAACCCGGGCACCGGCGTCGAGCTGCTGATCCCCGACTTCAACGCGACGCCCGAGCTGCTGGACGAGGTCTTCTCGTCGCGGCCCGAGGTGCTGGCCCACAACCTGGAGACGGTCCCCCGCATCTTCAAGACGATCCGCCCGGGGTTCCGCTACGACCGTTCGCTCTCCGTGATCACCCGCGCGCGCGACGCGGGCCTGGTCACCAAGTCGAACCTGATCCTCGGCATGGGCGAGACCACCGAGGAGGTCGTCGAGGCCCTCGCCGAGCTGCGCGAGGCCGGCTGCGACCTCATCACGATCACGCAGTACCTGCGCCCGTCGGTGCGCCACCACCCGGTGTCCCGCTGGGTGCGTCCCGAGGAGTTCGTCGAGCTGTCCGCCGAGGCCGAGCGTCTCGGGTTCCTCGGGGTCATGTCCGGCCCGCTGGTGCGCTCGTCGTACCGCGCCGGACGCCTGTGGGGCCAGGCCATGCGCCGCTACGGCCGCCCGATCCCGGAGGCGCTGGCGCACCTGTCCGAGCCGACGACGTCCCGCCAGGAGGCGGCGAGCCTGCTGGCCCGCTGACACCCGTCGGGGCGGTGCCGATCCGTCGGTAGACTCCGGTTTCATGGCCCGCGACAACACGCCCGACGCTGCACCGACGCCCAAGGTGAAGAAGACCCGCTGGTACCACCAGGTGTGGCAGGCGTACCAGATGACCCGGAAGAACGACCCCGCGATCACCTGGATCCTGCTGGCGGTGTTCTTCGGCATCATCGCGCTCGGGCTCGTCATCGGCCTGCTCGTCGACGCCTGGCTGTACGTCCTGCTGCTGAGCATCCCGTTCGCCCTGCTCGGCGCGATGTTCATCCTCGCCCGCCGCGCCGAGACCGCTGCCTACACGCAGATCGAGGGCCAGCCGGGCGCGGCCTACGCCGCCCTGGGGACCATCCGCCGCGGGTGGACGTTCACGCAGGAGCCCGTCGCGGTCGACCCCCGCACGCAGGACCTCGTGTTTCGCGGCGTCGGCCGGCCGGGCGTCGTGCTCGTCGGCGAGGGTCCCGCGCCGCGGATCGCCAAGCTGCTCGAGGCGGAGCGCAAGCGCACCGCGCGCGTCATCTCCGGCGCCCCGATCACGCTCATCCAGGTCGGCGACGGCGAGGGCCAGGTGGCCCTGCGCAAGCTGCCGCGCGCCGTCCAGAAGCTCCGCCCGAAGCTGAGCAAGCAGGAGGTCGCCGAGGTGAGCAAGCGCCTCACCGCGCTCGGCGGTGTCCGGCTGCCGGTGCCGAAGGGCGTCGACCCGATGCGTGCACGCCCGGACCGCAAGGGCATGCGCGGCCGCTGACCCGCTCGTCCGTCACCGGCGGACGATGGCCGTGCCGGCCACGCGGTCGTGCAGGCCGCGTCCGTCGGAGTCCCACACCACGGCGGGGACGACCAGGCACAGGAGCGCGGTGCGCACGAGGGCGCTGAGCAGGCCCGGCGCCATCGTCGCCCACGCGGCCTCGTCCCGCGTCTGCCCCGGGAACACCCGCCGCACCCGCAGTCCCACCAGCCGGTGACCGAGCGTGTGGCCGATCGAGCCGACCAGCAGCACGTTCTCGAGCGCGAAGATCCCCAGGGTCGCCATCGGGTTGCCCCGGCTCAGCAGGAACGCGTCGGGGTCGGTGGCGAAGAACGCACCGGAGATCAGCAGGCACGCCACCCAGTCGATGGCCAGCGCGCCCACCCGGCGCCCGAGCGTCGCGAGCGACCCGGTGCCGGAGGCCGGCAGGCCGAGCCGCGTACCCCGGCCCGTCGTCGCGTCGGCGCCGGACGGGTCGGACTCGTCGAACCCGCCACCGAGCCACGAGCTGATGTCCCGACGATTCGCCACCCGAGCAGGGTAGGCGACGGCACGGAGCGAGACGGCAACGCGGCGGAAACACCGTCGGCACGCCGCTCTCGTACCGTGACGCCAAGTGGGGTGAGACCCGAGCCCCGTCCCCTCCCCCGGGGGACTAGGGTCAACATTCGTTACACGAGGGGCGGGCCCGTAACGCCGTCGAAACACTTGGTACACGACGGAGAAATCACGCGCTCGTAGCCTCGCCTTGCCCGACCCCACGGGTACCACCGACCGAGGAGCAGCGGATGTTCAGCAAGCCAGAGGAAGTCCTGGCGTTCATCAAGAGCGAGGACGTGAAGTTCGTCGACGTCCGGTTCTGTGACCTGCCCGGCACGATGCAGCACTTCAACGTCCCCGCCTACTCCCTGGAGCTGGACTTCTTCACGGACGGCCAGATGTTCGACGGATCCTCGATCCGCGGCTTCCAGGCGATCCACGAGTCGGACATGAAGCTGATCCCGGACATCAGCACCGCGTACATCGACCCCTTCCGGGTCGAGAAGACGCTGAACATCAACTTCCACATCGTGGACCCGTACACCGACGAGCCCTACAGCCGCGACCCGCGTCAGGTCGCCGCGAAGGCCGAGGCGTACCTGAAGTCGACCGGCATCGCGGACACGGCGTTCTTCGCCCCCGAGGCCGAGTTCTACATCTTCGACGACGTCCGCTTCCACACGAAGCAGAACGAGTCGTTCTACTCGATCGACTCCTTCGAGGCCGCGTGGAACACCGGCCGCGAGGAGGCCGGGGGCAACCTCGGCCACAAGATCCCCTACAAGGGTGGCTACTTCCCCGTCCCGCCGGTCGACGGCTTCTCGGACATCCGCGACCAGATCAGCCTCCAGCTGGACGCCCTCGGCCTCGGTGTCGAGCGCGCCCACCACGAGGTCGGCACCGCCGGTCAGCAGGAGATCAACTACCGGTTCGACAAGCTCGCCATCTCCGGCGACAAGGTCATGCTCTTCAAGTACGTCGTGAAGAACGTGGCGCACGAGAACGGCAAGACGGCGACCTTCATGCCGAAGCCGCTCTTCGGCGACAACGGCTCGGGCATGCACGTCCACCAGTCGCTCTGGAAGGACGGCGAGCCGCTGTTCTTCGACGAGAAGGGCTACGGCGGCCTGTCCGACATGGCGCGCTGGTACATCGGCGGCCTGCTCAAGCACGCCCCCTCGCTGCTGGCGTTCACCAACCCGACGGTGAACTCCTACCACCGCCTGGTCCCCGGGTTCGAGGCCCCGGTCAACCTGGTCTACTCGGCCCGCAACCGCTCCGCGTGCATCCGCATCCCGGTCACCGGTTCGAACCCGAAGGCCAAGCGCATCGAGTTCCGCGTGCCGGACCCGTCGTCCAACCCGTACCTGGCGTTCGCGGCCATGCTCATGGCCGGCATCGACGGCATCCAGAACCGGATCGAGCCGCCCGACCCGATCGACAAGGACCTGTACGAGCTGCCCCCCGAGGAGCACGCGCAGATCCAGCAGGTCCCGGGCTCGCTCGGTGAGGTGCTGGACCGCCTCGAGGCCGACCACGACTTCCTCACGGCGGGCAACGTCTTCACGCCCGACCTGATCTCGACGTGGATCGACTACAAGCGCAACGCCGAGGTGGACCCGATCCGTCTGCGTCCGCACCCGCACGAGTTCGAGCTGTACTACGACGTCTGACCTTCGGAGGGCCTCTGACCTGCGGTAACGCGTTCACGAGGTCCGCCCAGTCCGCAGAGAGTCCGCACGCGCCGCCATAGCTGCTCCTACGGTGGCGCGTGTGGACTCTTCTGTGTCCGGCCACAAGTGCGCGTAGGTGTTGAGCGTCGTCGTCGCGGACGCGTGCCGTAGGCGAGCCTGAACGACCTTCACGTCTGCACCGTCTGCGATGAGCAGCGATGCGTAGCAGTGCCGGCAGTCGTGGAACCGGAACGCGGCGGGTAGCCCCGCGGCCTCTCGGGTCGCACGGATGGCTCGGTCGATCTGCCACCGCCCCACCCGCTCCCCAGGATCGTCTCGGTGACCCACGTCCTGTCGTCGGCACCGGCCGCGAGCCCGAGCGCGAGCGACTGGGGAATGGGCACCGGCGTCCTTTACGGCTCGGTCTTCAAGGGCTCCGCCGGCCACTGCTGCGTCGGGTTGACGATGTCGTGCATGAAGTCGACGTCCTCGACGGGCAGCCCGCACACCTCGGCCGTCCTGAGGCCCGCGAACGCCCCAGGAGGATCGCACCTCGCAGGTGCTCCGGCACGGCGTCGTAGAGCGCCCAGATCTGCTCCGCGGTAGCCACTTAGGGCCGCTGCTTGCCCGTTCCGGGCGACTTCCGCGGCGAGCAGGGTTTGCGGGCGATCACGCCGTCGTGGACCGCGTCAGCCATAATCTGGGAGAGCCGCGCGTGCAGTGCGTGGGGAGCTGGGACTTGAAGAAGTCCGATGCCCAGCGATCGTCCTGGCACTTCGACACCCCGGCCGATGCGATTGACCGAGCCCGCGACATCCTGCACAACGCCAGCGGCGGCGAGCTCAACATCCACGGGTGAGATGGACAGATCCGCGCCAAGGACACCATCGACCCGGGCAACGACCCCAACCCGCCCAAGGACTAGGTTCGCTCACTCGCTCGGCCGGACATGAGACCGTTCGATCGTGGACACAGCTGCACAGCGGCGTGAACGGTCGGAGCCCGAGTTGGTCGCCCTCTGCCATCGCCACGTCAGGGCGATCCGAAAGGGGGTCGAGCAGTTCGCAGACGGTGACGATGACGGCGCGTACGGCGTCGCCATCGCGCTGCGCGTACTTCTGCACTACGGCGGCCAAGGAAAGCCGTTGCTGCACAGCCTCGGCGTGATCAAGTCGATGACCTACACGGACGGCGCCGAGTATCGCCCGCCGATGGCTGGCCTGGTGCTTCCGTCAATCACGCTCAACACCGACGGCAGCCTCAGGGACTTTACGCTCGTGCCAAACGGCGCACAGCATCCTGATCCGGACTTCCGGAATCCCCCTCGTGAGTACACGGCCTGGTGGAAGAACGACGAGCCGATCAACTCGTCGAACGGCCGTCCGCTGTCTCGCGAGTTCCTCGTGACGAACATGGCCAACCAGGACGGTGCCCACGCCGACGTCCACGTCAACGTGGTGTACGACCAGCTCAAGAGCGACTTCATGGGCTTCCAGTTTCACGGAAATGTCCAGATCGGGTCCGCGCTCGCCACGGCATCAGTGGTTCAGGTCGGCGTCGAACTTGCCCACACCCTCCTCCGCTGCGCTCCAAACCTGCTGCCGTCTCCCTGGGAACCGGGCCGCTACTTCCCCGCGCTCACCACCTAGTCCTGCGGTTCTGCGCGGCCTTCGACCGGGCGACCTCGGCTCGATGCGGTGCCGGCCGACAGCTGCGCGACGCTCAGCAAACGCCACGCCCGGTAAACCTCCTCGTCGACGAGCCAGCGACCGCCAGGCACGAGCTGGAATCCGCCTGGGATGCGACCGAATCGGAGGTCCAGGACGACGGTGCTCCGGGCGAGGTGCAGTTCGTCGGCCGCCGGTTGAGCCGTCATCCTTCCGGACATCCGGAAATCCTCCCGCAGACCGCCGAACGACGCACGGCTGCGGGAGGCTCGGCGGGGTCAGGCGGAGGCGAGCGACGCCGGCGCCCGACCCATCCGCTCCGGCTTCATCGCGAGACGCACGCTGCCGTTCCGGTAGTCGTAGAGCGAGTGCTAGCTGAGGATCCAGGTGTTGAGCTGCCCGACGTGCTCACGGCAGGCCGTGACACCCCCTTCGCTGGAGCGCCACAGGTGCAAGCCGCGGATCCAGGGGGCGTCAGAGCTCGCGGCCGTGCACCAGGTCGGGCACTCATCGGTCGGAAGAGTGTCGAGGAACGCGTCCTCCGTGGTCCGGAGCGCCCCCTTCGCCGCGTCGACCTCGGCCTGCATCGCGCGCACTCGATTCCACCCGGCCACGACGTCCGTAGCGACCGGTGCGGTGTTCTTGGTGTTCATGGGAGTCGCTCCTGCCTAGAGGGTGCCTCCTAGGCCCTCGTCTGTGTTCCACCATCGGCGGCGGCCGCCCTCTTCCTGATCATTGTGAGGCTCAGACATCGAGCACAGTCCGCAGATGGTCCGCAACATGTCCAGCGGACGCCAACGGTGCTCAGCGTTCGACGCACGTATCGGTCCAGGTCAGAGCCCTCTTCCCCCGCTAGCCCACCGTTGCCACCTGAGCGGGGCGCGAGTTCGAGCTGTACTACTACGTGTGATCGTCGGCGCTGACGGCTGCTACCGGTCCCAGCGGGCCACGACGGTGCTGGCCGACATGCCAGTCGCCGCATCCAGCTGCTTCCACGCCAGGTATCCGCCGCCGCAGAACGCCCCGGCGTACGCGTGGTCGACGTCGATGCTCGCCAGGTCACCCGAGGCCACGTCGAGCACGTACGTCGGCGCCGACGAGCCGAGGCCCTGCCCGTCCGCCTCCGACCACTGCAGGCGGCCGTCGCACAGCGCAACAGACGCCTCACGACCCGACCCGCGCAGCTCGACCGTCCTGGCCGTACGAGCTGCGGCGTCGAGCACGTACAGCCGTCCACCGGACTGCGTCGACGTGATCGTGACGAACGCCAGGACCGCACCGTCTGCGACGAGGTCGACGACCGACGACCCGGGATCCCCGGACCAGGTCACCACCGCGTGCTGCTCCCGCCCGTCGACCACCAGCTCCACGCGCGCCTCCCCGGGGGCCAAGGCAGTGTCGTCACGCTCGGAGCGGACGACTGCAACGCCCGTCCCCGCGGCTGCAGGCTGGGAGGCACCCGTGGCGACCGACACCACGGGGCCGGTCCCGTCGGCTGCACGGGAGTAGACGTCCATCCGCCCGGGCTCCCCCGCCGCCCAGTAGACGCGCCCGTGCCAGAGCGCCGTCGCGTCGGTCATGGACGTGCCACCGTCGCCGACCTCCTCGGCCCGCGCGACCAACGTGGTCCGACCGTCTCGGCCCGCGCTGAACACCCTCCACCGCGGTGTGCCGACGTTCGTGCTGTCCGACTCGAGCCACGCGGTGACCCCGTCGGCGACCGACAGGTCGAAGGCCTGCCGCGGATGGTCGCCCTCGATCGCAGCAGCCGCCGCGAACGGCGTGAACGTGCCCCCGTCGAGCACGCCCACCGACATCGGGGCAGCCAACCATGGGCCTCCGTCGGACGCGCCCGCAGGCACCTGGACGGCAGCCGTGCGCCCGTCCACCATCAGCCCCATCGGAATGAGGTACCCGCCCTCGACGCCACCCGGCGCCACCGCGTACACAACCTCGAAGTCCGTGCCGGCCACCGCCGCGTGCGCCGCGCCGACGTCGATCGGCTCGGCCATGACGAGGCTGCCATCGGGCCACCGCAGGACTCCGGCAGCCGAGGGCGGCGCGACCGTCTGGCCACCCGTATCGGATTGCGCAGGCGGCGCCGTCGGCAGAGGTCGGCCCGGGCTCGTGCATCCCGCCAGCGCCAGCGCGAGGGCGACGGCGCTCACCCCGAGCACCCCACGGCGACCTCGCTCAGCATCCACAGCGGAAGTGTCCAGCGGAACTCCATCGTCCGAGGCCCGTTCCGGCTCACAGTTCGGCCACGGTCGTCAGCTCTGCCGGCAGCGACCAGGCCGGCGCACTCCCGGTGACCCACGTACCCACCAGCGATCCCGCAAGACTCCGGGGCCCCGGGCCAGGCCTCGTCCGCTTCCTGCTGACCGCCGCCGCCATCATCGTGGTCGCCGAGGCAGCGCTCATCCCCGGACGACGGACACCAGGAGCGCCCGCGGCCGCCACGACCGGAGCTTCGGCGACAGCTCCGACCTGACCACCAGGGCCGTTCGTGTGGTTCCGCGACGGCGTACCAGGCACGACCCGGAACGGCATCGTCGACGAGATCCGGCCTGATAGCGTTCCCGCCCTCGCCCATGCGCGTCGAGGTGTCGCGGGCGCCAGCTGGCGCTCCCGTGCCAGTGGAAAGGTGTCGATGAAGAGCACGTCCCCAGGCGGCAGCCCGAGCGCGCCGGTGATCTTCGACCCGTTCGTCTCAGTCCCGGGAACGGACGTCCTGCGCGACGCGGCGATCGTCCAGGACTGGCCGGCGCTCCGTCGGCACCTGGAAGACGCACGAGACGCCGACGGGCTCGCGTTCGGCGTCGACGTGCTCGCCGAGCTGCCCGGGCTCGAGGTCTTCCTGGAGAAGGTCCTCGCGGAGGAACCCCATGACGTGCTTGCGCGAACGCTCCTGGCGGCGCGCTACGTGCGCATCGGCTGGTGGGTGCGCGGAAGGGGGGACGCCGACTCGGTCAGTGGTGACCAGTTCGAACAGTTCCACAGCTGGCTCCGCCGGGCGGAGCAGATCCTGGTCGACGTGTGTGCCGAGCGCCCCGACCTCGCCCCGGCGTGGACGACGCGCATCATGACCGCGCGCGGCCTCGAGCTGGGTCAGGCCGAGGCTCGTCGGCGGTATACGCGTCTGGCTGTCCACCATCCGCACGTCCTCGCCGCGCAGGAACAGCTGCTCCAGCAGCTCTGCCCGAAGTGGAGCGGCAGCTGGGAGATCGCCATGGCGTTCGCCAGAGAAGTCGCCGCCGCTGCGCCGCCAGGGGCACCGTCAGGCGCCGTGATCGCGACCATGTACATCGAACGCTGGCTCGCAGAGAGCGAAGCCGACGCTCCCGAGATCGCCAGCCCTGCAGCCCGGGACGAGCTCTGCGCAGCGGGTACCCGGACCGCGTGGGCATCCGCGACGAGTCTCGGACCGTACGAGGTGCACGTGCACAGCGCCTTCGCGCTCGCGTTCTCACTGGGGGGCCACGCGCGGGACGCCGCCCCCCACTTCCGGGTCCTGGGCAACAGGACGTCGTCGCACGTCTGGAGCTACCTGAACGACCCGTCGGCGGCATTCTGGCAGTTCCACAGCGCCGCGCTGGCGGCGGAGACGGGAGCAACGTGATCGCCGACGACGCTGTCGACCTCGCCGAGCTCGCGGATCTTGCGGGCTTCATCGACTGGACACGACTCGACGGTGTGCCGACGCTGTTCGCGCCGCAACCCGGGCCGATCACCGCGGGGCTGTTCTTTCGCGTCGGCACGGCTGACGAGACGCTCGCCACGGCGGGCCTCACGCACGTGGTCGAGCACCTGGCGCTGTTCGACCAGAACCTCACGGAGGTGCACCACAACGGGGTCACGACGGACACGTACACGCTCTTCCACGTGACCGGCGCGCGGCATGAGGTCGTGAGCTTTCTCGACGGCGTCTGCTCAGCGCTCCGCAACCTGCCCGTGCATCGCCTCGAGACCGAGAAGGGCATCCTTCGCGCGGAGGCCTCGCGCCGCGGCGGCTCCCCCCTGGCTCCGATGCGTCTCTGGCGTTTCGGCGCCGGTGGTCTCGGACTGCAGGGTTACGACGAGATCGGGCTGGGTCGACTGACGCCGGAAGACGCGCGTGCGTGGGCGCGAACCCGATTCACGCGGGAGAACGCGGTGCTGTTCGTCACCGACGAGACTGTGCCCGCGGAGCTCGGCCTGGACCTGCTGCCGGGATCGCGCATGCCCGTGCCGGTGATGCCGAGCGCGCTGCCGCAGCGTCCCGCGTACTTCGTCGGCCGCGACGGCCACATCGGTCTGGACTCGATCGTGCGACGGAGCCCGGCCGCGGTGCTGCTCGCACGGATCGCGGGCCGCGCGCTCTTCCGGGACCTGCGGCAGGAGGGCGGCTACTCGTACACGGCCACGTCGGACTACACGCCGTGGAACGCTGAACTCGCCACCCTGACCTTGTACGCCGACGCGCTCCCCGACCTGCAGGACGCCGCCGTGGGCGCGTTCGTCGACACGGTCGCAGGGCTGCGACGGGGCCCGCTGGAGAAGGAGCTCGAGACGGCCCGTGCCGCACTGATCGCCGAGTACGACCTCCCCGACAAGGCCGCCCGCATGCTGCCCGCGTACGCGCTCGATCTGCTCTGGGGCAGCACGATCTACGGACCTGAGCAGGGGCTCGCGCGGCTGGAGGAGGTCACCGAGGCGGACCTGCGCGAGGTCTCGCACGAACTCTGGTCCGACGCTCTGGTGCAGGTTCCGATGGGCGGCCTCGAGTGGGCCGGGCTGACGCCCGCCCCGACCTGGTCGACCTCCGCAGTCGCCGGGAGGAGGTTCCCGCGTGCCGAGCCGGACGTCGCCCTCGTCGTCGGCGACGACGGGATCAGCCTGACGACCGTGCGGGGGGCTGTGACGGTCCTGTTCGGCGAGTGCGTCGCGATGACGACCCGCCCCGACGGTGCTCGGTTCCTCACCGGGGCCGACGGCTTCACGGTCGCCGTCGAGCCGACCCTCCACCCCGGCCTCACGGCGGACGTGGTCGGACAGCTCATCGATGCACGCGTGCCGGCCCACCTCACGATCCATCTTCCCCCGCGGGCCCCGGAGTCGATTCCGCAGCCGACGCCCGTCGCGGCATCACCGCGTCGGTTCGGGTGGCGTCGGCGGGAGGGGTAGTCACGCTGCGCATGGCATCGATCCGCATCTCTCGCGCGTCAGCGTCGCTCGTCCCGCTCCTGCTCCTCGTCACTGCCTGCGGCTCGGGCGGCGCCCCTGCCCAGCAGACCGTCGCGCCGGCAAGTACGCCCCCGGCCGCGACGTCCGAGGCGGCCGCTCCGACCCCGGCCGTGACGGTCACCCCTGAGCGCCCGACCGCCGCGCCCGCCCAGCGCGTCGACTCCGGGGCGGTGGCCGAGGATGCGCCGGCACTGGCCACGGGTTCCGGCAGCGCGGAGGTGACCTACACCCGCACCGGCGAGTTCGCGGTCGTCATCGTCCTCGACTGCACGGCGTGCGCAGCCGGCACGAGCCCCACGGTCCTGACGGGCCCCGGGCTGATGAGTCCCTACGACGAGGGCCCTGGCCCGCTCGCCGGGTCGTACCTCATGGACGTGTTCGAAGGCAGCGCACCCGAGCAGTCGGTATGGCTGCAGGCTGAGGGTCCTTGGTCGATCCGGTTCGAGAGCTGGAACGACATCCCGGCCACCACCGGACCGCAGAGCGGCACCGGGTCCGTCGTGCTTCACCTGGCGGACCAAGGCACCCACGCCGAGGTGACCTGGACCCCCGCCGGACCTGGGGACGGCTTCAGCGGCCGCTTCTTCGGCCAGGGCGACCAGCTGGTGTTCGGCAACGACGAGGCGTTCACCGAGGTCGTCGACGTGCCGATGCCCGGCATCCTCGCCATCCGCACCGACGGGGCCTGGACGGTGACCCCCCAGGCCTGATCGGTGTCGAGACCGACGGTACGAGACCACCCGCCCCGAGCACGACTGACCGTCCGGTATCTCTGCCCGAGGCAGCCCGCTCCTGACCGGTAGGCGGGCACACCGACGTGGCCGCCACATCAGGGGGTGGGCACGATGGCATACGAGATTCGCGGGTCCTTGTGGGGGACGCTGTGTCACGACGTCCGGGAGCCGCTCGCCGGCCTCGAGCTGCGCGCGTACCGGTCGACGGGTGACCGGGCCACGGAGCAGGCTGTCGCGGCCGAGAAGGAGACGTTCCACGAGGTGGCCGAGGGTGAGCGCACGGGAGCGCCGGTCGCGGTGGCGCGTGTCGAGGAGTCGGGCAGGTACGTCCTGACGATCGCCGACAAGGAGTACGACGGCGGGCCGCTGGACCTCGACCTGTTCGTCGAGAAGCCGCCGCGGCCCAAGCACGAGCCGAACGCGAAGCCGCGCCAGTTCGCCGTGACGACGCTCCAGCCGCGCTGGCGGCAGACGGAGAACGACTACCTCGCGGTCTGGGAGTACGCGATCCCGAACCGCTTCTGGTGCCACATCCTGGCGCTCTTCGGCATCTGGACGATCAGCGGGCGGATCACCACGTGCGACAACAAGCTGCCGATCCCGGGCGCGGTCGTGTCGGCGTTCGATGCCGACTGGTTGCAGGACGACCCGCTCGGCACCGCGACCACCGACGGCACCGGCCACTACGTCCTCACCTACCTGGCCTCCGACTTCCGTCGCACGCCGTTCTCCCCGTTCATCAACGTCGAGCTGACGGAGGGACCGGACGTCTACGTCACGGTGGAGCTGGGCGGGCAGCCGATCATCACCGAGACGCAGTCGGACGGTCGCAAGCCCGGCCGGCAGAACGTCGGGCACTGCTTCTGCCTGGACCTGTGCACCGACAAGGTCGTCGGCGATCCCGACACCGTGCCGCACTGGCAGCAGGTCGAGGTGTTCGACATCCACCCCGGCAACGGCCAGCCCGGCTCGACGTTCGACACGCTCGGGTACGCGGACCCGGCCGGTGGTGCCTACGTGTTCGGCGGCACGGTCACGCTGCGCGGCAACTGCCCGCTCACCGACCTCGGCACCGGGCACGCGCTGAAGTACCGGTTCCTGGTCGGCGAGTACACCTGGACCGGCGGGACGGAGGACCCGGCGAACCCGCCGACCGTCGCCCCTGGCAGCCTGACCCCCGTCACGACGCAGGCCACGAGCACGCACGTCGGCTACGTGTTCTACACCGACGGCAACGGCGCCGCCCAGTCCGCGGCCGTCGTCGTCGCCGCAGCCGACCTCGATGCGGACGGCTTCCTCACGCTCGACGGGCTGCCGGTGACCGTGCAGATGTACAACCCGCCCGGGTCGACCGCGGTGGTGAACGTGAGCGGGTCGAACTTCCTGCGCACGTTCGAGCTCCTGGAGCTCAACAGCGTGGCCATCACGGCGGTGCACCCGGCGAAGAAGCCCGGCGGGCTCCCGAAGGCCCAGGCGGGCGAGACTCTGCCGCTGAACGAGCAGGAGCCGGTGCGCCGGTACCGGGTGGGCTTCGAGGTGCGCGACGCCGTCACGGACACCGTCACCCACACCGACCAACTGGACTCGATCATCTTCGACAACTCGGCGGTCATCGCCACGCTGGACCTCGAGGAGCTCCGCCTGAACGGCTGCAACCCGCTGTCCGGCGCGACCACGATCCACCTGCTGTACACGGTGGACCACCCGCACCTGCGGAACTTCTCCGTCACGATCAACAACAACGGCGGCAGCGTGCACGTCCCGCCGCAGACGCCGTCGGGGGCGTTCACCACCGGCAACTACGCGTTCCGGGGCGACGCGTCCGGGCCGCACAACAGCACGAGCACAGGCGGGATCCCGATCGACGTGTCCGCCGACCCGGCGTGCGCGTACTCGGTGAACCTCGGCTGGATCACCCGCCGGTACGGCGACCTCGGTCAGTCGCTCCAGCGGTTGTACTGCCACTGAGCCGGCCTCGGGGGGCGTCCGGATCTGCCGGGCGCCCCCCGGGTGCGATCGGGACCAAGGGCCCCTCCGTCGAACTGCCGCTCGGAGGACGATGGAACTGCCGGTCACCCCGGTCCTCGTCCGCGTGCACCCACAAGGAGCGCCCCATGTCCGCCATCCGCCCCGCCGTCCACCCCTCCGCCACGATCGACCAGCGCGTCCGGCAGCTGGGCACCACCATCCGGTGGGCACCGGCACCTCTGTGGGGCACCTCGACGAGCGAGCACGCGCGCTACGCGATCTACCTCGCGGGCAGCATCCTCGGCTGGACCCTCGCGGGTCTGGCGATTGCCGCGGTCGTCGGTCGCGCGCTCGGCCTGCTGGGCTGACGGCGCCGCTCAGCGCACTCGGCCCAGGGCGATCGCGGCGTACATCAGCGCCGCGACGGTCTCGCCGTCCGTGATCGTCCCGTCGGCGACCAGCTCGAGGACCCGGGTCCACGGCACGCGGCGCACGGCGGTGATGCCTTCGGCCGCCTGCTCGGCCGGTTCGTCCGCCTCGCGCAGGCCGCGGGCGAGGTACACGTGCTCCGGCGCATGGCTGATGCCGTTGAGCGCGAACATCGAGCCGATGCGCTCCCAGGTGTCCGCCACCAGACCGGTCTCCTCGCGCAGCTCGCGGTGGGCGGCCGCGAGCAGGTCCTCACCGTCAGAGCCGCCGGCGGGGACCTCCAGCGAGGCGCCGGTGGTGTACCGCTGCACCTCCACCAGGACGATCTCGTCGTCGTCGGTCAGCGGCACGACGAACACCGCGGGGTGCCGCACCTCGACCACTCCGTAGATCCCGGGCGTGCCGTCCGGTCGGTCCACGGCGTCCTCCCGGACGCGGATCCAGGGGTTCTCGTACACGGTGGTCGAGCCAAGGGTGTGCCAGGAGTCCATGGCGGCAGCCTGACAGACGCCTCGGAGGGATTGCGCTTACCGGACATTCTGTGACACCGTGGGGAAACCGGTTTCTCACCCATCTGTCGGAGACAAGGACGTCTCATGCGAGCTCGTCGTACCCTCGTCGTCACCCTCGCCGCAGGAGCGCTCCTGCTCCCGCCGACGACCGCTCACACCGCTCCCCCGCCCCCTGCCGTCGACCTCGGACGCGAGGTCCTCGCGCCCGGCGACGGGTGGGCGTCCTACGAGGGCCCGACCGTGCCCGACGGCAAGCCCACCGTGGCCACGGGGACCACCGGCGGTGCCGATGCCTCGCCCGCGGAGGTCTACGTCGTCGACACGTGGCAGGAGCTGCGCGACGCGCTGGCCGGCAGGCCCGGCGGCAGCCAGACCGACGCCCGCCGCAACGTGGTCCCCCGCATCGTGTACGTCACCGGGACCATCACCGCGTTCGACCCCGCCGCGTGCGACGCCTTCGCCGCACAGGTGACCGTGTCGGACAGCGGCCAGCCGTTCCGGATGGCCGACTACGTCGCGCACTTCGACCCGGCCGGCCCGTGGGGTCGCGTGAAGCCGAGCGGACCGCTCGAGGACGCGCGCATCGCGGCGGCGGCGATCCAGGCCGCGCAGACGCTCCAGCACGTCGGATCGAACGTGACGCTCGTCGGCGTCGGCGACGACGCGAAGATCGTCGGTGCGAGCGTGCGGATCCGCGACGCCCACAACGTCATCGTGCGGAACCTCACCATCGCCGACGCCTACGACTGCTTCCCGGTCTGGGACCCGACCGACACCGCGGTGGGCAACTGGAACTCCGCGTACGACAACGTGTCGGTATGGACGTCCACGAGCGTGTGGGTCGACCACAACACCTTCGACGACGGCGACCACCCGCACAGCGCGCTCCCGACGGTCTTCGGCCGGCCGTTCGAGGTGCACGACGGGCTGCTCGACATCACGCACGGCTCGGACCTGGTGACGGTCTCCTGGAACCGGCTCGACGATCACGACAAGACCGAGCTCATCGGCTCCTCGGACTCGCGGTTGCAGGACCGCGGTCAGCACCGGGTCACGCTGCACCACAACCACTGGATCGACATCGGCCAGCGCGCGCCCCGCGTGCGGTTCGGCGACGTGCACCTGTACGACAACCTCTACACGCAGACCACCGAGGGGCTGTTCCAGTACTACTGGGGCGCCGGCATCGAGTCGAGCATCGTCGCGGAGAACAACGCGTTCGAGCTGGCCCCGGGCGTCGACGCGGCACGGATCATCACGCGGTGGGGCGGGACGCAGCTGCTCGAGACCGGCTCCACCGTGAACGGGCAGGTCACCGACCTGGTGGCCGCCTTCAACGCGACGGCTCCCGTGCCCCTGGCGCCCACGGCCCGGTGGACCCCGGCCGACGTGTACGCCTACACGCTGGACCCGGTGCGGGACGTGCCCGCGATCGTGCGCGCCGGGGCCGGCGCCGGCGTGCTCGTCTCCGGCACCCCCGTGGCCACCGCCAAGCCCGGCGTCGCCGTGCTGTCCGACGACAACGGGTGGGACACCGGGTTGCAGGACGGCTCGTACACCGTGACGGCCACCCTGTGGTGGGGCCAGAACGCGACGGTCGCCCGGCTGTACGAGAACGGGGTGCTCGTGGGCGCCCAGTGGCTCACCGGGACCACCCCGCACCGGCAGACCGTCGCCTTCCCGGTCACCGGCAGGGTCGACGGGAGCTACACCTACGTGGTCGAGCTGCTCAACCCCTACGGGACGAGCACGTCGCGCCCGCGCACGGTCGTGGTGACCGACGCGGCTCCCGGTCGCCCGGTCCTCAGCGACGACAACCGCGATGGCGACGGGTCGTTCGCCATCACCAGCACGCTGTGGTGGGGCACCAACGCGACGCACTACGCGCTCTACCGCGACGGGGTCCCGGTCGACGAGCAGGAGCTCACCGCCGCCACACCGCAACGTCAGACGGTCCGGACCGCGGTGACCGGCCTGCCCCCCGGTTCCTACACGTTCGTCGCCGTGCTCAGCAACGACGCAGGCAGCACGTCGACGGCGCAGCGGGTGGTCACGGTGCGCGGCTGAGCCCAACCTGTGCGTCAGTTGTGCAGGGACGCCGAGCCACTGCACACAACGTGCACGGGACCCCCGCGCAAGTCTGTGACGTGCGCAGACGCCGATGTCTAGCGTGGCGCTCATGACCGACACCGGAGCGCCGACGCCCCCGCCCGCACTGCCCGGCCCGCCACCCTCCTGGGTGGCGGGCCGTGCTGTTCCCGTCCCGCGCGTGCCCGGCCGGGTCGCGCAGGTGCTGGTGCCGTTCTGGGCGGAGCGACGACGACCGATCGAGACGCGCACCCTCGTCCTGTGCGGCGTGGTCGGCGTCGCCGGCGCCGTCCTGCTGGTGGGCCACCGACCCGGGCTCGGCGCCGCTCTGGTCGGTCTGCTCGTCTGGGCCGCTGCCGTGCCGGCCATGGTCCGGCGACGCAGCGTGAACGACCTCCTCACCGCGGTGCTGTCCGTCGCGCTGGTCGCGGTCGTCGCGGTGCGGGACGCGGGGTGGGTGGTCATGCTCTGCGCCCTCGTGGCGGCCTGGGCCGGAGTGGTCGCGGTGACGTCGGCCCGATCTGCGCCGGCCGCGGTGCTCGCCCCGTTGACCTGGGCGGCGGGCGCCGTGCGGGCGCTGCCGTGGGTGGCCAAGGGCTTCGAGACCCTGGCGGGAGCGCGCCGAGGCCAGCTGACGGTCGCGCTGCGCAGCGGGGCGATCACCGTCGCGCTGCTGCTCGTGTTCGGTCTGCTGTTCGCGAGCGCCGACCGCGTCTTCGCCAGCCTGATGCCCCGCATCGAGGCGGAGCTGCTGCCGGGCCAGGTCGTCGTCGGCATCCTCGTGGCCCTCGTCTCCGCCGCACTGGCGCACCTCGCCCTGGCACCGCCGAGCTGGTCCGACGCCCGCCTTGCGCCCCGCGCGTCGGCGAAGCGCGGCGAGTGGCTCGTGCCGGTGCTCGCGCTGGACGCGATGGTGCTGCTGTTCGTGATGGTGCAGGTCGGAGCGCTGCTCGGGGGGCACCGGCACGTGCTGAAGACCGCCGGCCTGTCCTACGCGCAGTACGCCCGGGAGGGGTTCGCGCAGCTGGTGGTCGTCACCGCCCTCACCCTCGTCGTCGTCGCGGTCGCCGCCCGCCGGGCACCCCGCGAGACCCCGCGTGACCGGCTGCTGTCCCGGATCGCGCTCGGCGTGCTGTGCCTCGGCACGCTGGGCGTCGTCGCCTCCGCACTTCGCCGGATGGACCTGTACGTGGAGGCGTTCGGGCTCACCCGGCTGCGGGTGTTCGTCACCGTGGTCGAGATCGCCCTCGCCGCCGTCTTCGTCCTCGTCCTGGTCGCGGGGGTGCGGTGGCGCGGTCGGTGGCTGCCCCGGGCCGTCGTCCAGGTGGTCGCGGTCGCGATGCTCGGTCTCGCGCTGGTGAACCCCGACGCGCAGATCGTCCGCCACAACACGACGGCCGATCTCACGGGCACGCTCGACGTCGGCTATCTCGCGGGACTGTCCGCCGACGCCGTCCCCGCGTACGCGGAGGTCGACGACCCGGACCTGCGCGCATGCCTGCTCGCCTCGGCAGCGGTGCCACCGACGGTCGGGGTCGCGGACTGGAACCTCGGTCGCGAACGCGCCACGACCGTGCTCTCGAGCGCGCCCACCGACGAGAGCTGCGACCGCTGACCCTCAGACCAGGAGCGCGTCGGCCTCGACGTCCGCACGCCGCGGCCGTGCTGCCAGGGTCGCGAGTCCGAGCACCACGAGCGCGACCACGAACACGGTGACCACGTAGGCAGGCGTGAGCCGGTCGGCCAGGACGAGCGCGAGAGCGGCGAGCGCGATGACCACGACTCGCACGAGGGTGCGCTGCTGGTCCAGCCAGACGCCGACCGGACCGGTGCTGACGCCACGGCGATCGCCCGCGTCCCGCAGCCACGCAGCGGCCTGCGACGAGGAGGCGCGCAGCTGACGAGCCGCCGTGGTCCCGCCGGCGACGAACGCGATGATCGCCAGCAGCAGCCCGAGGACGAGACCGACGCGCAGACCCACGCGCAGCAGCGAGACGAACTGGTCGTAAATCGACACGGCCGTGTCGACGCGCTGCACGGTCGGCGGCAACGAGTTGGCGTAGAGCGACCTGCCTATCAGCAGGGCGAACCCGAGCAGCAGCATCGAGCCCGCCAGCGCGAGCCCCGCGACGACCAGCGCGCGGGAGCGGTGCTGCGCCGCGAGCACCCCGCCCGCGAGCAGCCCGAGCGCGAGGTAGGGCAGGATCCCGCCGACGATGTCGATCAGCCTGTACGCGTTCTGGAGACGGACCAGGTCCGCGCTCGACGCGATCGGGAACGTCACGGTGATCGTCGGGATCCGGCTGGCCAGCGTGAAGCCGGCCTCCACGAGCGAGGCCTTGACCTGCTCGATGATCGGCGTGATGTCCAGGGTCAGGACTCCGCTGTCACTGATCTGTGCGAGCGCGTCCGGGTCCCCCCGCAGGGTGGCGACGATCTGCTCGTGCGCGACGCGGTTCGCCTGCTCCCAGGTGTTCTCGAAGGCGTCGGAGGTCACGATCTTGGTGACGTTCTTGCTGATGAACCCGGTGATCGCGTCCTGGAGCGGGGCCTGCAACGAGCCGACCGCCTGGCTGACCAGCGGCGGCAGGTCCAGCCCTGCCACCGCGTCGGTGGCTTGGGTGGTCAGCTGCTCGACGTTCAGCGCCTCCACGACCGCCAGCGTGATCCGGTTCGACACCGCCGACTGGACCAGCGGGTCCTCCGCGATCGGAGCGACGGTGTCGACGTAGCGATCGGTGTCCACCACCAGGCCGCGCGCCCAGCTGCCCACCACCGCGACCGGAGCCAGCAGCGCGCCGAGGAGGATGAGGACCACCGCGGCCGTCGATCGACCGACCTTCCGGCGCGGGCGCGGGGCCGCCGCATCGCCCGTCTGGGCACGCAGCCGCGCGTTCTCGGTCTCGAGCAGCTGCAACCGCGCGAGCAGGACCGCCTGGTCCTCCGTCGGCGACGACGGCGGTACCACGACGTCGATGGCGGTCGGGATCTCGAGGGTGTCCTGCTGCGATCCGGCGGGCTCCACCACCGCGTCGGCAGGGCCGGTGTCGACCGGGGCCGCGTCGGCGTCGGGAGTCTCCGCGGCCGGCGTGACGTACGGCGACTCCGTGTCGGGCGTGTCGGGTGTGTCGGGTGTGTCGGGCGTGTCGGGTGTGTCGGCGGCGGGTGGTCGGGCCGGTGACGTCCCGGCGCTCCGTGCTCGCGGCGTCCGGCGTGACGACTTGTCCTCGGCCACGATGCCCTCCCCGACATGTCCGACATGCGACGACCTGTCGAGCATGTCAGGTTCGCTGGTCAGCGCGCGAGAGTCGGGGGACAGCGGATTCGTGGGCCCCGGGCGCGGGACCGCCACGGAGCGACCGCTGGCCGGTACGGTGCCACGCGAGAGCAACGCCGCCCGCGAGCCCGCTCGCCTGCCCTCCGGGAATCCTCGATGTCGAACCGACCCGCGACCGGACCTGTGATCCTGGCCCGTTCGGACCCCCGCAAGCCGCCGCTGTGGCTGCCCCGCGCCCTCGTCATGGGCACCGCGGCCGTCTTCCTCGGCCTGTTCGCCTGGAAGGCACTGGCTCAGCTGGGCAACGTCATCTTCATCATCGTGATCTCGTGGTTCCTCGCGCTGGCCATGGAGCCGTTGATCCGCTGGCTCGTGGCGCACGGCATCCGGCGCACGCGCGCGACCGGCATCGTCATGCTTGTCTCGCTCGTCGTGATCGCGGGCGTCATCGCGCTCTTCGGCGGTCTGTTCGTCACCCAGCTGATCGAGCTGGTCCAGTCGCTCCCCGACTACTACGTGCAGGTCGCGGAGTGGCTGGACGAGCGGCTCGGCGTCGAGGTACCCGAAGCCGACGAGCTCCTGGTCAACCTCGGCAGCCACTGGCAGGACCTGGCGCCCAGCCTGCTCGGGATCGGCTCCTCGATCGTCGGCGGCCTGTTCACGTTCACGTCCGTGCTGCTGGTCGTGTACTACATGGCCAGCTCGGGGCCGAAGTTCCGCGCGGCGATCTGCCGGCTGCTGGCCCCCGCCCGGCAGCGCGAGGTCCTGCACCTGTGGGAGGTCTCGCAGGAGAAGGTCGCGGACTTCATCAACTCGCGCATCGTCCTCGCGGCGCTCTCGACCGTGATCACGTTCGTCTTCCTCACCGTCCTCGGCATCCCGTACGCGCTGCCCCTGGCCGCCTTCACGGGTGTCGTCTCGCAGTTCGTGCCCACCATCGGCACGTACATCGGCGGCGCGCTCCCGATCGCGGTCGCGCTCGCGGTCGACCCGCTCAAGGGCCTCCTGACGTTGGCGTTCATCGTCGGGTACCAGCAGCTGGAAAACCTGATCTTCGCCCCCAAGGTCTCGGCGCGGTCGATGGAGATCAACCCCGCCGTGTCGTTCCTCGCCGTGATCGGGTTCGGGGCCGTGTTCGGCCCGATCGGAGCGTTCCTGGCCCTCCCCGTGGCTGCCACCATCCAGGCCGTGTCCTGGACCTACGTGCGCCGGCACGACCTCGTCGACGACGAGCTCCTCCACGAGGACGAGCAGAGCGGGCGCGGGGAGCGTGACTGGGTGGACGTGCCCGAGGACGAGGCGCCCGACCGTCCGACCGATCAGCCGTAGAAGACGCGCTCGACGACCGCGCGTGCCCGCCGGGCGGTGCGCAGGTAGTCCTGCTCCAGCTCGCCGCCGGAGCCCGCAGGGTAGCCGACCACCCGGGCCAGCCCCGCGAGCGCCTGCCGGTCGTGCGGCAGCACGTCCGCGTGCGCTCCCCCGCGGCCGTTCCAGAGCACGTTGGCGTCCCGCAGCCGCGAGGCCAGCAGCCACGCCTCGGCGAGCACGCGCCCGTCCTCGGCGTCGAGCAGGCCCGCGGTGGACGCGGCCTCGAGCGCTGCGAGCGTGGCGGTGGTGCGCAGGGCCGGCACCTCGTGCGCGTGCTGGAGCTGGAGCAGCTGGGCGGTCCACTCGACGTCCGAGATCCCCCCGCGGCCCAGCTTCAAGTGCCGGGCCGGCTCGACGCCGCGCGGGAGGCGCTCGGCCTCGACGCGCGCCTTGATGCGGCGGACCTCGCGCTCGGCGGCATGATCGAGGCCGCCGGCCGGGTAGCGCATCGGGTCGATCAGCCGCAGGAAGCGCTCGCCGAGGTGCTGGTCGCCGGCGACCGGCCGTGCCCGGAGCAGCGCCTGGCTCTCCCAGGTGGCGGACCAGCGGCCGTAGTACTCGGCGTACGCGTCGAACGACCGGACCAGGGGGCCGTTGCGGCCCTCCGGGCGCAGGTCGGCATCGACTTCGAGCGTCGGCTCCGGCCCGACCGCTCCCAGCAGGGTCCGGAGCCTCGTGGCCACCTGGAGCGCGAACTCCTGCGCCTGGACGGGGTCCGCGCCCTCCAGAGGGTCGTGCACGAACAGCACGTCGGCGTCCGACGAGTAGCCCATCTCCCCGCCGCCCCACCGGCCCATGGCGACCACGAGCAGCCGGGTCGGGCTCCGGTCGAGGCCGCGTTCGGCGCGCACCACGGACTCGGCGACCCGCAGCGCACCGACGAGCACGACGTCGGCGGCGACGCTCAGGCTCTGCGACGCCCGCTGCCCGGTGACCACGCCCAGCACGTCGGCGGCGGCGGTGCGGGCCAGCTCGCGCCGGCGCAACCCGCGCAGGGCCGTGACCGCGGCCACCGCCTCGTCGGAGCGCGCGAGGATCGAGTCGGCCTCGGCGGTGAGCCGCGCGAACGTCCGCGGGACCAGGTCGGCGTCGTCGGCGAGCCACGTGACCGACTCGGGGCTCCTGGTGAGCGCGTCGGCGACGTAGCGGGACGTGGACAGCACGGTCGCGAGCCGACGGGCCGCTGTGCCCGAGTCGCGCAGCAGCTTGAGGTACCAGTGGGTGGCGCCCAGCTCGTCGGAGAGACGCCGGAACGCGAGCAGGCCTCCGTCCGGGTCGGCGCCGTCCGCGAACCAGCCGAGCATGACGGGGAGCAGCTGCCGCTGGATCGACGCGCGCCGGGAGACGCCCTCGGTGAGCGCGGCGATGTGCCGCATGGCGCCGGCGGGGTCGGTGTAGCCGATGGCGGCCAGCCGAGCCTTGGCCGCCTCCGGCGCCAGGCTCGCCTCCGCGGTGGACAGCTGGGCGGTCGCCGGCAGGAGCGGCCGGTAGAACAGCTCCTCGTGCAGCCCGCGGACCTCCCGCCGCGTCGAGCGCCACCGCTCGGTCAGCCCGGCGGCGCCCTCCGCGCGCATCCCCACCGAACGCGCCAGCCGCCGCAGGTCCGGCTCCGAGGTCGGCATGAGGTGCGTGCGGCGCAGCCGGTAGAGCTGGATCCGGTGCTCCAGGACCCGGAGCAGGCGGTAGCAGACGGCCAGCTGCGCGGCGTGCGAGCGGCCGACGTACCCGCCTGCGGCGAGCGCGGCGAGCGCGGTCAGGGTGCTGGGGCTGCGGATCGACTCGTCCGCGCGGCCGTGGACGAGCTGCAGGAGCTGGACCGTGAACTCGACGTCGCGCAGACCGCCGACCCCGAGCTTGAGCTGCCGGTCGGCCTCCGCGGCAGGCACGTGGCTCTCCACCCGCCGGCGCATCGCCTGCGAGTCCTCGACGAAGTGCTCACGCGTCACCGCGCCCCACACGAACGGCTGCGTCATCTCCACGTACTCGTGCCCGAGCGCCTGGTCCCCGGCCAGCGGACGCGCCTTGAGCAGCGCCTGGAACTCCCACGTCTTGGCCCAGCGCTCGTAGTACGCCTTGTGGCTGGCGATCGTGCGGACCAGCGGCCCGTCCTTGCCCTCGGGGCGCAGCGCGGCATCGACCGGCCAGAGAGCCGGCTCGGCCGACGGCGTCGAGCACGCGCGCGCGAGACCGGCCGCCAGTCGCGAGCCTGCCGCGAGGGCCTCGGCCTCGTCGACCCCGTCGACCGGCTCGGCGACGTAGATGACGTCCACGTCGCTCACGTAGTTGAGCTCGCGGCCCCCGCCCTTCCCCATGCCGATGACCGCGAGCCGGACGCCGAGCCCGTGGTCGTCCAGGTCCGCTCGCGCCAGTGCGAGCGCCGCCTCGAGGGCGGCACCGGCCAGGTCGGCCAGTGCGGCGGCCACCCCGGGCAGCCGGCTCAGGGGGTCCGGGCTGGTAAGGTCGGTCGCCGCGATCCGCAGCAGCCGCGTGCGGTAGGCCAGCCGCATCGCGTCCGTGCCCCCGGCACCCGCCCGCCCGGCCACGGGGACGTCGGCGGCGGCATCGGCCCCCACCGCCGCCAGGAGCTCGGCACGGACCGACTCGACAGGTACTCCGGTCCCCGACGTCTCGTCGAGGAGCACGCGCAGGTTCTCGGGGTGCGCCACCAGGAAGTCGCCGAGTGCGACCGACGCACCGACGACCGCGAGCAGCCGTGCGCGGGCGGGACCGTCCTCCTCGAGGATGGCGCGCAGGACGCCGGGCAGATCGGGGCGTCCAGCGACTGCCCCGGCCAGCTTGGCGACCGTCAGCAGCGCCTGGTCAGGGTCCGCGACGTCCGCGAGGGGTGGGATGAGCACGTCCGCGGGGACCTCGAGCACGCGGCGCAACGCCGCGTCCGCCAGGAGCCGCTCCGCGCGCGCGGCGTCCGACACCCCCGCCCGCGTGAGCCTGCCGGCGAGGGTGGACCCGCGTCCGTCGGGCGAGCTCACAGGACCGGCAGGAACCGCCGCAGCTCGTACGGCGTCACCTGCGAGCGGTACTCCTCCCACTCCTGGCGCTTGTTGCGCAGGAAGTAGTCGAAGACGTGCTCGCCCAGCGTCTCGGCGACGAGCTCGGACTTCTCCATGATCGAGATCGCGGCGTCGAGCGACGTGGGCAGCGGCTCGATGCCCAGCGCACGACGCTCGGCGTCGGTGAGCTCCCAGACGTCGTCCTCGGCGCCCTCGGGCAGCTCGTAGCCCTCCTCGACACCCTTGAGGCCGGCCGTGAGGAGCAGGGCGTACGCGAGGTACGGGTTGGTGGCCGAGTCGACCGCGCGGTACTCGATGCGGCTGGAGTTGCCCTTGCCCGGCTTGTACATGGGCACCCGCACCAGGGCGGACCGGTTGTTGTGGCCCCAGCAGATGTAGCTCGGCGCCTCGGCGCCGCCCCAGAGCCGCTTGTACGAGTTCACGAACTGGTTGGTCACCGCCGTGATCTCGGCGGCGTGCTTGAGCAGGCCGGCGATGAACGAGCGCGCCGTCTTGGACAGCTCCAGGTGGCCACCGGCCTCGTGGAACGCGTTGCGGTCGCCCTGGAACAGGGAGAGGTGGGTGTGCATGCCGGAGCCGGGCTGGTCGGCCAGCGGCTTGGGCATGAAGCTGGCGAAGACGCCCTGCTCGAGCGCCACCTCCTTGACCACGGTGCGGAACGTCATGATGTTGTCCGCGGTGGTCAGGGCGTCGGCGTAGCGCAGGTCGATCTCGTTCTGGCCCGGTCCGGCCTCGTGGTGGGAGAACTCGACCGAGATGCCCATCGACTCGAGCATCGTGATCGCGGCGCGGCGGAAGTCGTGCGCGGTGCCGCGCGGCACGTGGTCGAAGTAGCCGCCCTGGTCCACCGGGACCAGCGGCAGGGCCGGGTCCGCGGGCGCGTCGAACAGGTAGAACTCGACCTCGGGGTGCGTGTAGAAGGTGAACCCCTGGTCGGCCGCCTTGGACAGCGCGCGCTTGAGCACGGTGCGGGAGTCCGCGAGCGACGGCTCCCCGTCGGGCGTCAGCAGGTCGCAGAACATGCGGGCGGTCCCGTGCCGCTCGCCCCGCCACGGCAGGATCTGGAACGTCGACGGGTCGGGCTTGGCGATCATGTCCGCCTCGTACACCCGGGTCAGGCCCTCGATGGCGCTGCCGTCGAACCCGATCCCCTCCGAGAAGGCAGCCTCGAGCTCGGCGGGGGCTACCGCCACCGACTTCAGGATCCCGAGCACGTCGGTGAACCAGAGACGGATGAAGCGGATGTCCCGCTCCTCGACCGTGCGGAGCACGAACTCCTGCTGCCTGTCCATGCGGTACATCCTGCCTGATGAACCGCACTGCGCAGCGTCAGTGTCCGGGGTGCGTCGGCACCGGGTCCCGGAACCGGTGGTTAGGCTCGGCCCATGCCTCATCCCCGCATCGCCCTCGCGCAGATCGACACGCGTGTGGGGGACGTCGACGCCAACGCCCAGACCGTCCTCGACTGGTCCCGGACGGCCGCGCAGGCCGGCGCCCACCTGGTCGTCTTCCCCGAGATGACACTCACCGGCTACCCCATCGAGGACCTCGCGCTGCGGGCGTCGTTCCGCCGCGGGGCCGAGGCGGCCCTGCAGCGCACGGCGACCGCCCTGGCGGACGAGGGACTCGGTGACCTGGCCGTCCTCGTCGGCACGGTCGGGGAGAAGCTGGTGACGCCGGTGCACGAGCCGGGCGCGCCCGAGGGCCCCCGGCGACCCACCAACCAGGCGGTCCTGCTCCAGCACGGCACGGTGCAGGTCCGCTACGACAAGCACCACCTGCCCAACTACGGCGTGTTCGACGAGTACCGGATCTTCGCGTCCGGTGACGACGTGTGCGTGATCGACGTGCTGGGCCGCCGGGTGGGCGTCGTCATCTGCGAGGACATCTGGCAGGACGGCGGACCCGTCTCGCAGATGGACGAGAACGAGGTCTCCCTGCTGGTGGTGCTCAACGCGTCCCCGTACGAGGAGGGCAAGGGGTACCAGCGCGTCGAGCTGGCCGCGCGACGGGCCCACGAGGTCGAGGCGCCGGTCGCGTACGTGAACCTGGTCGGAGCGCAGGACGACCTCGTGTTCGACGGCGGCTCGTTCGTCATCGCGACCGACGGCACCGTCCTGGCGCGCGCCCCGCAGTTCGTGGAGAACCTGCTGGTGTGGGACCTGCTCGGCGACGACGACGCCCCCGCGCGGGGCTCGGTCGCCCCGCCGCTCGCGCCCGACGAGGAGGTCTACCGCGCGCTGGTCACCGGCCTGCGCGGCTACGTGACCAAGAACGGCTTCACGTCCGTGGTGTTCGGGATGTCCGGCGGCATCGACTCCGCGCTGGTGGCGGCGATCTCCGCCGACGCCATCGGGGGCGAGAACGTGGTCGGCGTGTCCATGCCGTCGGTGTACTCCTCCGAGCACAGCAAGGACGACGCGGCGGACCTGGCCAAGCGGATCGGGGCGGACTACCGGGTCCAGCCGATCTCCCCCATGGTCGACGCCTTCGAGAACGAGCTGTCCCTGGACGGCCTCGCGGCCGAGAACCTGCAGGCCCGGGTGCGCGGCGTGATCCTCATGGCGCTGTCCAACTCCGAGGGCCACCTGGTGCTGGCGCCCGGCAACAAGACGGAGCTCGCGGTCGGGTACTCGACGATCTACGGCGACGCCGTCGGTGGCTTCGCCCCCATCAAGGACATCGACAAGTCACGCGTCTGGGCGCTGGCCCGCTGGCGCAACGACGCCGCCCGGGACGGGGTCTTCGGACCCGACGAGCTGCCGCCGATCCCCGAGTCGTCGATCACCAAGCCGCCGTCGGCCGAGCTGCGTCCCGGCCAGGTGGACCAGGACTCGCTCCCGCCGTACGAGCTCCTCGACGAGGTTCTCGACGCCTACGTGGAGAACGCCGAAGGCCGTGCGGAGCTGCTCGCGCGGGGGTTCGACCCCGCCGTCGTCGACAAGGTCCTCGCCCTCGTGGACCGGGCGGAGTGGAAGCGTCGCCAGTACCCGCCGGGCACCAAGGTGACCGCGCTGGCGTTCGGCCGCGACCGTCGCCTCCCGATCACCACCCGCTGGCGCGAGCCGTGACCACCCCGACAGGAGCACCACGAATGACTCAGACCCCGAAGCGCGTCCGCGTGCACCACCTGCGCGAGGCCAAGGAGCGCGGCGAGCGGCTGACGATGCTCACGGCCTACGACGCCGTGACTGCGCACATCTTCGACGAGGCCGGCATCGACATGCTGCTGGTCGGCGACTCGATCGGGAACACCATGCACGGTCACACCACGACCCTCCCGGTGACCGTCGACGACCTGATCCCCCCGGCACGTGCCGTCGCGCGGGCCGCGAAGCGGGCGTTCGTCGTCGCCGACCTGCCGTTCGGCTCGTACGAGGCGGGACCCGCGCAGGCGCTGGAGACCGCCGTGCGGATGATGAAGGAGACCGGAGTCGCCGCCGTGAAGTTCGAGGGCGGCAAGCGGGTGGTCCCGCAGATCAAGGCGCTGACCGACGCCGGCATCCCGGTGGTGGCGCACCTCGGCTACACGCCGCAGTCGGAGAACCTGCTGGGCGGACCGCGCGTGCAGGGTCGGGGCGACCTCGCCGCCGAGCTGCTGTGCGAGGACGCGGTGGCCATCGCCGAGGCGGGTGCGGTCGCCGTGGTGCTGGAGATGGTGCCGGCACCGGTGGCGGCGCGGGTCACCGAGATCCTGCAGATCCCGACCATCGGCATCGGCGCGGGCTCGGAGTGCGACGGGCAGGTGCTCGTGTGGGTCGACATGGCCGGCATGACGGACTGGTCGCCGCGCTTCGCCAAGCGGTTCGGCGAGGTCGGGGCCGCCCTCAAGGCCGCGGCGGTCGCGTACGCCGACGAGGTGCGCGGCGGAACCTTCCCGGACCCGGACCACCAGTTCGACGCGTGACGGCGGCGGCTCGGGTCCTCGTCTGGGCGGTCGCGCTCTCCGTGCTCGGCGTGCTCGTGGCCCTCGCGGTGCCCGTGGCGTCCGGTACGTACCTCGTCGCGCAGGTGGTGTCGTTCCGCGCGCTGCTCGGCCTCGGGTCCGCGGTGGTCGCCGCCGCGCTCCTGGCCGTCCCCGCGACGAGGCGTCGGCTGCTGCCCCTCACGGTCGCCCTGATCGTGGGCGCCGCGGCGCAGGGGGCCGTGCTCGCGGCCCGCTCGACACCGCAGCACGCCGACGCGGCAGGTTCCGGCGACCAGGTCGTCGTGCTCTCGTTCAACACCCTGAGCACGGTGGATCCCGCCGTGCTGGCGGACCTGGCGCTGGAGCACGGCGCGGACGTCGTCGTGCTTCCCGAGACCTCCGGCTACACCGCCCGCATGACGGCCAAGCGGATGGCCTCGGCCGGTCAGCCGATGCAGCGGCTCACCGCGGCCGGTCACTCGTCCTTCGTCGCCGGCACCGCGCTGCTGGTCTCGGAGCGTGTCGGCACCTACCCGGCGTCCGAGTCGCTCCCCACCCTGCTGGGATCGCTGCGCGCGGACCCGAGCGACCCGGCCGGGTCACCCGTGATCGTGGCGGCCCACCCGATCGCGCCGATCAGCCGTGGCTCCATGCCGACCTGGCGCACGGAGACCCGTCTGGTGGCCGACCTGTGCGGCTCGACACCCGGCGTGATCGTGGCGGGCGACCTCAACTCGACGCTGGACCACCCCGGCCTCCAGGACCTGGGACCGTGCATCGACGCGGCGCGCGCGTCCGGTGCTGCGGCGCTCGGCACGTGGCCCGCGTCCGCACCGAGGTTCCTGGCCGCACCGATCGACCACGTGCTGGTCGACGGCCGCGCCTGGCGGGTGGTCGGCTTCCAGGTGCTGGAGCGCACCGGCGGGAGCGACCACCGCCCGATCCTCGCGACGCTCGAGCGCCGCTGACGGCTCAGGCCTGCTGCTCGTCCTCGCTGTCCCAGTCCTGGTTGCGCTTGCGCGCCTTCTCCAGCGCGTGCGTCGCCTCGTCCCGCGTCGCGTACGGGCCCATCAGCTTGGTCCAGTCGCTCTGCCGGCCCTCCTCGACCTCGTGGGTCTCGATGTTGAACCAGAAGTTGCCCGCCATGTCGCTCTCCCTTCACCGGGGCACCGACGAGACCGGCCCTGACCGGCCCCGATGCCCTCCTGTCCGTAGACTGCCAGGTATGTCGCCCGTGCACGCGCCAAGATCCGCCCTGGTCCCGGGCACGGTGAGCCCACGTCGAGACGTCCCGTCGTCCATCGCCCGCCCGGAGTACGTCGGCAGGCAGGGCCCCGCGCATTGGACAGGCAGCAACGTCCTGGAGCCCGAGATGATCGAGCGCGTCCGGGTGGCCGCCCGCCTCGCGGCGCAGGCCCTGGAGCTCGTCGGCAGCCATGTCGCCCCCGGGGTCACCACCGACGAGCTGGACGTGATCGGGCACGAGTTCCTGGTCGGCCACGGCGCGTACCCGTCGACGCTGGGCTACCGCGGCTTCCCCAAGTCGCTGTGCACCTCCGTCAACGAGGTCATCTGCCACGGCATCCCGGACTCGACCGTGATCGAGGACGGCGACATCGTGAACATCGACGTCACGGCCTACATCGGCGGCGTGCACGGCGACAACAACGCGACGTTCCTGGCGGGCGACGTCGACGAGGAGTCGCGGCTGCTGGTCGAGCGCACGCAGGAGGCGCTGACCCGCGCGATCAAGTCCGTCGTGCCGGGCCGGGAGATCAACGTCGTCGGGCGCGTCATCGAGAAGTACGCGGCGCGCTTCGGCTACGGGGTGGTCCGGGACTACACCGGTCACGGCGTCGGACCCGCGTTCCACACCGGGCTGATCGTCCCGCACTACGACGCGGCTCCCGCCTACGACACGGTCATCGAGCCCGGAATGGTCTTCACCATCGAGCCCATGCTCAACCTCGGCACCCCCGACTGGGTCATGTGGGACGACGACTGGACCGTCCTCACGGCCGACGGACGGCGCAGCGCGCAGTTCGAGCACACCCTGCTGGTCACCGACACCGGAGCGGAGATCCTGACCCTGCCATGAGCGACCACAAGCACAAGAACGACCCTGAGAGCCGAGCGATCGCGTTCGGCATCGACATCGGCGGGAGCGGGATCAAGGGCGCACCGGTCTCGCTGGCGGACGGCGAGTTCGCCGCCGACCGCAAGCGGATCCCCACGCCGCAGCCCTCCACCCCGGACGCGGTCGCCGCGACGGTGGCCAAGGTGGTCGACTCGTTCGACCTGGGCAAGGACGTGCCGATCGGGGTGACGTTCCCGGCCGTGATCCTGCACGGGGTCGCGCAGTCCGCGGCGAACGTCGACAAGTCGTGGATCGGCACCAACGTCGAGAAGGCGGTGCAGCACGCCACCGGGCGCAAGGTGCTGGCGGTCAACGACGCCGACGCCGCGGGCTACGCGGAGGTCCTCTACGGTGCCGCGAAGGGCGTCGACGGCGTCGTCCTCGTCGTCACCCTCGGCACCGGCATCGGGTCCGCGCTGATCGTCGACGGGCACCTCGTCCCCAACACGGAGCTCGGTCACCTGGAGATCGACGGGTTCGACGCCGAGTCGCGTGCCGCCGAGAGCGTGCGCGACCGTGAGGGCCTGGACTGGTCCGGGTGGGCCGAGCGTCTCCAGCGGTACTTCACGGTGGTGGAGAACCTGTTCTGGCCCGACCTCATCGTGGTCGGCGGCGGCGTGAGCAAGCACCACTCCGACTTCCTGCCGCTGCTGGACCTGCGCACGAAGATCGTGCCCGCCCAGCTGCGCAACGCCGCAGGGATCGTCGGCGCGGCGGCGCTCGCTGCCAAGTCGCGCGGCTGACCCGTGCGCGACCTCGTCGAGGTCGCGCCGGGCGTCCACGTGGCGACGAGCGCCGTCTACACGACGACCTCGACGCTCCTCGTCGGCGACGACGGCACGTGCCTCGTGGTCGATCCCGCGGTCACCGCACGCGAGGTCGACGGGCTCGCCGCGGCGATCCGTGACCGCGGCTGGAGCCCGGTCGCCGTGTGGTCGACGCACGCGCACTGGGACCACGTCCTGGACGGTCCGGGGCTGGCCCGCCTGCCCCGCTGGGCGGACGGTGCGGCTGCCACGGACCGCGAGACCCTCGCCGCCGAGCGCGACGCCGACGACGAGCTCGCCCGGGTCGGCGAGGCACCGGCACCGATCGCCGCGCCGGCCACCGCCTACCCACGGCGGTCGCCCGGCGTGCTCGACTGGCCGGGCCGGACCGTCCGCGTCCTCACGCACTCGGCGCACGCCCGCCCGCACACCGCGCTGCTCGTCCCGGACGTCGGCGTCCTGGTGGCCGGAGACATGCTGTCCGACGTCGAGATCCCGCTGCTGGACCTGTCGTCGGACGACCCCGTCGGCGACTACCGGGCAGCCCTCGACCTGCTGGAGTCCGCCGGCGCGCGGGTCGTGGTCCCGGGGCACGGGCGGGTCGGGGGTCCCGACGAGCTCCGGCGTCGGCTCGCCGCCGACCGCGCGTACCTGTCGGCGCTCACCGACGGCAAAGAGGTCGACGACGACCGGTACGCCCTCCCCTGGGCGGCCGCCGCCCACGCCGCGCACCGGGCCGCGGTGGGACGATGAGCGGCATGGGATGGCTCGTCGCCGGCGGAATCGTCGCCCTGGTCCTGCTGCTCGTCGCGGTCGACCGGATGGTCGCGCGCGGCTGGTTCGACCGGCGCCGACCGCACGAGCGTCGAAACGGCGGCTCCATGGCCGCCAGCGGGGCGCTCGGGGACCTCATCGACGTCTTCCAGCCCAACCGCGTGCACCTCACCGCGGAGCAGGAGCGGCAGAAGCTCGACATCATGCAGACCGGGGACGCGGCCGGCCGGCTCGATCTCGACTCGGGCGTCGTCCGCCTCGACCCGGATCCGCCGCGCAATTAGGTGTCGCCGATGTCGGTGACGGCCTCTAGCCTGCCTGCCATGGCACCCGTGGTCTCCCAGCTGACGATCGACTCCGCCGACCCGCACGCCCTCGCCCGCTGGTGGCGCGAGGTCCTCGACTGGTCCTACGCGTGGGAGCCGGCGCAGGACGAGGACGAGGTCGAGATCCAGCCCTCCGACGGCGGCTCGACCCACTGGCTGTTCCTCAAGGTCCCCGAGGTGAAGTCGAGCAAGAACCGCCTGCACGTGGACCTGCGCCCGCCCAACGGCTCGGACCAGGCCACCGAGCTCGACCGGCTGCTCGGTCTGGGCGCCACCCGCGTCGACATCGGCCAGGGCGACGTGCCGTGGCACGTGCTGGCCGACCCCGAGGGCAACGAGTTCTGCCTGCTGCGCGGCACCCCGGACCAGGCGGCCGCCGCCCTCGGCGCGGAGACGTCCGGCACCTGACCGCTCCCCCGCACGGGTGACAGTTGCGTGTCGGGGTCGAAATCGGACGAATCGGTCGGTACCTTCCGGGGATGATCAGTGCCGTCCTTCCGGTCCTGGGCGACGTCGCATGGCAGGACTGGGAGCAGTGGGCCCCGCTCGCGGTCTCCGTCCTGACGCTCGTCGCCGCACTCGGCGCCTGGATCGTCGCGGGCAGAGCCGCCCGCAGGTCCAAGCGACTGGCCGAGGCCACCCACAAGCAGACCAAGGTGTTCGACGAGCAGGTGGCGATCGCCAAGGAGGCGCTCGAGCTGGCGCGGCAGGAGGCGCAGAACGCGCGCACCTATGCCGACCGGCAGCGCCTGGACGCCGACCGCATGCGCCGGATGCTCGAGGAGGCTCGGCTCGACGAGCTCGCCCCGACGATCGTGGCCCGTGCCTTCCCGGAGGGTCCGGGCACCCCCGGCAAGCCCGCCCTCGAGTTCTGCCAGCTCACCGCGGGCGGTCAGGACCGGTGGCGCCTGCTCACCGAGCAGCTCCAGGTGGGACGCGACGAGACGTACGCGTTCCGCACCGCCCTGACCATCTGGTTCGAGAACCTCTCCGACGGCGTCGCCCAGGTCAACATCGTCGAGCCCGCGGGCGGCGAGCTGGACCTGCTGCCCGGGCACCCGCTGGTGGTCCCCGCGCGGGAGTCGCGCAGCGTCACCTGGATGCGGCTGTGGACGTCACGCGACCTCGACAGCGACGCGCGGATCCAGGACCCAGCCGCGTGGCTGTTCAACCTGACGTTCACCGTGACCGACCTCGGCGTGCACGTGCGCGACACCTACGCGTTCGACGGCGACCTGCGGTTCTTCGACCGGGACGGCTCGTGGCTCGTCGTCATGCCCGAGCCGCCCCTGCCGTGGACCTCCGACGTCGCGTCGATGCTGTCCGGCCGCGCGTACGAGTCCCTGCCCGCCTCCGTCAGCTGAGCGCCGCACGCACGAGCGTCGACAGCTTCTTGCCGTCCGCGGACGCACCCGCGCGCGCGGTCGCCTCCTTCATGACCGCCCCCATGTCGCGGAGCGACGTCGCGCCGACGTCCGCGATCACCGCAGTGACCAGCGCCTGGAGCTCGTCGTCGGACAGCTGCGCCGGCAAGTACGTCTCGATGAGGTCCGCCTCGGCGGTCTCCGTGGCGGCCCGCTCGGGAGCGTTGGCGTCGGTGTAGATCTGCGCGGAGTCGCGGCGCTTCTTCACCTCGCGGGCCAGGATCTTCAGCACCTCGTCGTCCGACAGCTCCTTCTCGACACTGCCCGCCTTGGCCTCGAACCGGACGGCGCCGATGATCTGGCGCAGGATGCCGGTGCGCTCGGTGTCGCGGGCCTTCATGGCGGTGGTCAGGTCGGACGTCAGCTGGTCGAGGGTGCTCATGGGAGCCATCGTGCCTCGTCACGGCCGAACGGCGCAGTCGGAATGTGCGAGCGGGCCGGACGTCTACGCTGCCTGCACCGCCGTCCGGTCCAGCCTGGCGAGAGGCACTCCCCCGAGCGCCGGCAGGATCGTCAGGTCAAGCCGGCGGCGGATCACGGCCAACGATGTCGCCCGCTGGTGAATCTGCTCGGCGAACCACCGAAGGTCACGGAGCTCGCGGCCGTCAACGGTCGGCCCACGCGGTCTGCGGCCGCACCGGTCAGGTCCGTGGGTTGTGCCCGACGCGGCGCGGCCCCATCCGGCTGGGTTTCGCTGCGCCCCGCGTCTACCGGCCGAGCAGCCTGCGCCAGCGCACCCATCGTGCTAGGCGCCGCTCGTCGTCCTCCATGCGCCAGCACGTCCAGTACCGCTCCTCCTCGTCGTCGAGCGCCTCCCGGTACGTCGCTGGCCCGATCCCCCGGGCCTTCGGTGTCGCTCCCTGCGTGGTCTCCATGCATCTGAGCGTGGCCCAGACGCTCGCGCGCCGAAAGGGACCTCAGTCACCGCTCGGGAACGATCGCCACGGGCTCGCGTGGGTGCCGGCCGACCGGGTGTGGCCGGCGTGGCGGCGGGGCCTCCACGGGGGCTACGCACACCACACCCCCGCGCGGCCCCACATCGCCCGCGGGGCGCGCGCGTTTGTGCAGGTCAGCGGCGATATAGGGCGGATGAGTCAGTCGATACGCCGGGTTCTGTCCTCGCGCGCGGTTGCCCGCACTGCGCGAGTGGCGGCCATCCCTCTACGACGTACGTTGCCGCACGCCTCCAGCGGCCTACCCGGGAGCTCGGGCGAGCAGCCCTCGAACGCTCCCTGTCTGACCTTGCTCCGGGTGGGGTTTACCTAGCCGCACCGGTCGCCCGGCGCGCTGGTGGTCTCTTACACCACCGTTTCACCCTTACCCGACCGGCGGACCGGTCGGGCGGTCTGTTCTCTGTGGCACTGTCCCGCGGGTCACCCCGGGTGGGTGTTACCCACCACCCTGCTCTGCGGAGCCCGGACGTTCCTCGGCGAGCCCGAGGGCTCGACGCGGCCGCCTGACTGACTCATCCGCGCCCACAGCCTAGCCGTCCCGGATCCTCACCCATCCACGCGGCGTCCCGCACCGAACAGAGGGCATGGAGACCACCCACGCACTGACCCGACGCGAGCGCGTGATCCTCGCGCACCTGGCCCTGCCCCTGACGCTGAACGAGATCGCCGCCGCGCTCTTCGTCACCCGGAACACGGTGAAGTCGCAGGTCCGCTCGATCTACCAGAAGCTCGGCGTCGCCGACCGCGAGTCCGCGCTGTCCGCCGGTCGGGCACACGGGCTGGTGCCGGCGGACCTGGGACTGCCGGAGGTGGAGCAGAGCCGGCGGCGCCTGATGGGGGTGCCGGCTCAGACGTCGATCCGGTAGTTCAGGGACAGCTCGTCGCCCGAGCCACCACGGATCCCCCAGTTCTCCGGCGGGCTCTCGATGATGATCACCTCGAGGTCGTCGGCGGAGATCCCGAGGGTGGGGGCGACGTCGTCGTAGAACGCGGCGATCAGGGCGCGTCGGGCCTCGCGGGAGCGGCCGGTGAAGCAGAGGATCTCGACGACCAGGTACTCCTTGCTGCGCGGTGCGACCAGGTCGTCGGCGTCGAGCAGGAGGAAGCGGTGGAACCGCTTGTCCTCGGGCAGCCCCCAGGTCCCGACGATCGCGCGGTGCACCGCGTCGGACACGGATCCCCGGCGGTCCTGCCAGACGTCACGCCGGCCATAGATCTTCACGTGCGCCATGGGTCCTCCTCGCCGGGTCCACCGTCGCGCGGGAGCCTACAGTTCACGGGTGCTCGTGCTCCTGCCGCCCTCCGAGGGCAAGACCGCGCCGCGCGCCCGCGGCCCCCTGCTCGACCTCGACGCCCTCTCCGCGCCCGGGCTCACCCCGGTGCGCGAGAAGGTTCTCGACGCGTTGATCGAGGTCAGCGCGTCGCCTGACGCCATGCGGGTGCTGGGCGTCGGCACGAGCCTGTCCGAGGAGGTCGCGCGCAACATCAGCCTGCGCACCGCGTCGACCGCCCCGGCCAAGCACGTCTACTCCGGCGTCCTGTACGCCGCCGCCGGACTGGACCGGCTCACGCCGACCGGCCGGGCGCGCGCGGCCCAGAGCGTGCGGATCGTGTCCGGCCTGTGGGGGCTCGTCGCGCCCGACGACCCCATCCCCGCGTACCGGCTCTCCATGGCCACGCACCTGCCGGGCCTCGGGCACCTGCCCGGCGCGTGGCGCGAGGTGATCGGGGTCGAGCTCGAGGCACGTGCCGAGGGCGAGCTGGTGGTGGACTGCCGGTCGGCGACGTACCTCGCCGCCTGGCACCCGCCGCGATCCGCCGACTGGGTGGCCGTGCGCGTCCTGCGCGAGCTGGACGGGACGCGGTCCGTGGTGTCGCACAACGCCAAGCACACCCGCGGGGTCCTCACCCGTCACCTGCTGACGCGTCGCGGGCGCGCCCCGCACGACGCCGAGTCGTTGGCGCGCGTGGCCGGCGAGCTCGTCGGCTCGGCGCTGCTCGCGGTCGAGCTGGGCCCGCCGACCCGCGGCGCCCGGACGCTCGAGCTCGTCGTGGCCTGAGTGGCGCACCGCCGGCGCGTGCCCTGGTGGCTCGTCGCGCTCCTGGTGATCGGCGCCGTCCTGGTGACGGGGGCCCTCCCGACGCAGGACGCGCGGGCACTCGCCGAGCGGACGCTGCCCGTCCTGGTGTTCGTCGCGGCGCTCACCGTCGTCGCCGAGATGTGCGCGGGCGCCGGGCTGTTCGACGCGGCCGCCGGGCTGGCGTCGAGGGTGGCCGGCGGGCGCCGGTGGGCGCTGTGGGCGCTGGTCGTTCTCCTGGCGACGGCGAGCACCGCGGTGCTGTCGCTGGACACCACCGCGGTCCTGCTCACCCCCGTGGTGATCGCTCTCGCCCGACGCACCCGCACGCCCCCGCTCCCGTTCGCGCTGGCGGTGCTCGCCCTGGCCAACACGGCGTCGCTCGTCCTCCCGGTCTCCAACCTCACCAACCTGCTGGCGGACCACACGCTGCGCGCCGCGGGTGTGGGCTTCCTGGGACTGATGTGGGCGCCTGCGCTCGCCGCGATCCTGGTCACGGTCGCCGTCCTCGCGGTCCGCGACCGGCGGGCGCTGCGCGGCAGCTACGAGGCACAACCGCCGCACCCCGTGCGCGACCGGGCGCTGCTCGTCGTGTGCGCCGTCGCGGTCGGAGCGCTGGCCGTCGCCTTCGTCGTCGGGGCACCGACCGCCCCGACGGCCGTCGCCGTGGCCGTCGTCCTGCTCGCCGCGACGCTGCTGCGGCACCAGAAGCTCCCCGTGCCCGCGGGCGACCTCGTCCCGTGGCGGACGCTGGTGGTCGTGCTCGGCCTGTTCGTCGTGGTGGCCACCGCGCACGCGCACGGGCTGGGCACAGCGCTCGCGCGGGCAGCAGGGACCGGTGACGGGGTCGGAGCGCTGCTCCAGGTGGCCGCGGTCGGTGCGCTCGCGTCGAACGCGATGAACAACCTGCCCGCGTACCTGGCGCTCGAGCCCGCCGCCGGCACCGACCCGCTCCGGGTGGCCGCGCTGCTCATCGGCACGGGCGTCGGTCCGCTGCTCACGCCGTGGGGATCGCTGGCGACCATCCTGTGGTGGCAGCGGTGCCGCACCGTGATGCTCGCGGTCCCGGCCGGCACGATCGTGCGTCAGGGCCTGCTGCTCGCTCCGCTGGCGGTCGTCGCCGCCACGCTCGCGCTCGTCGCGACGAGCTGACGGCTCAGGACGACCAGCCCTCGCTCGGCACACCCACGACGGCGATCTCGTCGCGCTTGTCGGCGAACAGCCGCACGATGCTCACGGACGCGGGCGCCACGCGCAGCTGGCTCCACGACGACGGCTGCGCGCCCATGGTGACGCCCAGGGCCGCGCGGATCGACACGGCGTGGCTCACGACCACCACCGTGCGGTCGACGCCCTCCGCGAGGAGCTGGTCCAGGCCGCGCTGCAGCCGGCGACCGACGTCCTCGATCGACTCCCCGCCGGGCGGTCGCAGGTCGGCCTTGGTGTGCCACGGCTCCAGCTGCCCGGGCCACCGCTCCTCGATCTGCTCCGAGGTCAGCCCCTGCCACTCGCCGAAGTTCGCCTCCTGGAACGTCGCATCCGTCCGGACCGGCAGCCCCAGCTTCTCGCCGATGATCGCGCTGGTCTGCTGCGTCCGGACCATCGGGGACGCGATCACCTGGCTCGGGTACGGGATGTCGCCCCACAGGTCCCGGCCGACGCGGTCGACGAGGTCCGCGGCGTCGTGCGCCTGGCGCAGGCCCGTCTCGTCGAGCGGAGGACCTGGCTCGCCCGAACCGGAGTAGCCGCGCGAGACCGTCATGGTGGTCTGTCCGTGCCGGACCAGGACGACCGTGACAGGTTGTTCCTCGTCGAAGCGGACGCCTGCTCCGGACGGGCGGGGTGCGCGTGCGCTGCTCACGATCGCAGTCTGTCGGTCCGGCGGCGCCGGCGCGACTCAGCCCTTCGCGGGCGCCGGCAGGCGCACCAGGATGCGACCGCACTCCTCGCAGCGCGTGACCTGGTCCTCGGGCGCCTTGACGATCGCCTCGACGTCCAGCGGGTTGAGCTCGAGCCGGCAGCTCTCGCACCGGCGGCCGCGCAGCGCCCCGGCGCCCTTGCCGCCCAGCTGGCCGCGCAGCCGCTCGTAGAGGGTCACGAGCCCGGCGTCCAGACCCTCGACCGCCTTGGCGCGCTCGGCCCGGACGGACTCGGCGTCGGCGTCGAGAGCGGCGAACGCCGCGTCTCGCTCGGCCTCGACCGCTGCGCGCTTGTCCGCGAGCGACTCGTGCGCGGTCGTGACCTCGGCGAGCGCGGTCTCGTGCGCCTCGAGACGCTCCATCACGTCGAGCTCGACCTCCTCCAGCTCGGCCTGGCGTCGACCCAGCGTGCCCAGCTCGCTCTGGAGCGCCTGGAGGTCCTTCGGGCTGCCCTGGCCGGAGTCCAGCCGGGACTGGTCGCGCGCCGCGCGCACCCGCACCTGCTCGACGTCCGCCTCCGCCTTGCGCAGCTCCCGCCGCAGGTCGCTGACCGCCGTCTGGGACGTCACCAGCGCCGTGTGCAGGTCCGTGACCTGGGAGCCCAGCTCGGTCAGGCGCGCGAGCTCCGGCAGGGTGCGCTTCTTGTGGGCGATCTGGTCCAGGCGGGTGTCGAGCTCCTGAACCTCGAGCAGTCGGCGCTGGTCCGCTGCGGGGGCAGTCGTCACGGGTGTCCTTCCGGCGGTGCACTGGAGTCAAGCGGTGTCAGAGGCGTCGGCGGATCGGGGCTCGCGACGCGACCCGTCCACGGGTCCGTGCTCACCGTGCTCACGCGGGTCTCCACCGTAGTCCCCGCGGCGGCTGCATCCTGCGCGAGCGTGCGCGCCGCGAGCGCGAGCCACGGCCACTCGGAGGCGAAGTGGGCGACGTCGACGAGGTACGGCGTGGACGATCCCGTGGCGCGACCGTCGTGCTCCGCCCGCTCGCGCAGCTCGGACGCGGGATGGTGCCGGACGTCCGCGGTCACGTAGGCGTCGACGCCCGACGCGCGGACGGCGTCGAAGAAGGAGTCGCCGGAACCACCGACCACCGCGACGCGCTCGACCCGCCCGTCGGGGTCACCCGCGTAACGGACACCTTGCGCGGTCGCGGGGAGCGCCGCGGCGACCGTGGCGGCGAACGCCCGTAGCGTCGTCGGCTCCTCCAGCGACCCGACCCGACCCGTGCCGGTGGCGCCGGGCCAGGACGCGAGCTCGAGCACGTCGAACGCGGGCTCCTCGTACGGGTGCGCCGCCCGCATCGCTGCGACCACCGACGCGCGCAGCCGGCGGGGCGCCACCATCTCGACGCGCGCCTCGACCACCTGCGCCGCCTGCCCGGCGGTGCCGACCGCCGGTGACGCCGAGCTCGACGGTGTGAACGTCCCCTCGCCGGTCGACGTCCACGCGCACCGGGTGTACTCCCCGATCGCGCCCGCGCCCGCCGCGGCGAGCGAGTCGACCAGGCGCTCCGCGACCTCGACCGGCACGAAGACCACGTGCTTGTCGAGCGGCTCGGCAGGCGCGGGATCCAGGGGCACGGTCCCGACGAGTCCCAGCACCTGCGCGAGCGCGTCGTTGACGCCGCCGGCCGCCGCGTCGGCGTTGGTGTGCGCCGTGTACAGAGCCGTCCCCGTGCGGACCAGGCGGTGCAGGAGCGCGCCCTTGAACGTGGTGGCGGCGATCGAGTGCACCGGTCGCAGGAGCAGCGGGTGGTGCGTCACCACCAGGTCCGCGCCCCAGGCCACGGCCTCGTCGACCACGACGGCCACCGGATCGACCGCGAACAGGACACGTCGCACGGGCTGGTCCGGGTCGCCGGCGGCGAGGCCGACCGCGTCCCAGGACTCGGCGGTCGACGGGGGGTACCGGCGCTCGAGCAGCCGCACCACCTCCGCCAGACGGGGTGCTGTCACGTCGCGCACGCTACCGGGCCGTCGTCTCGACCGGGTCGCCGACGCGGACGCGGCCGCCGCGGACCGGCACCATCTGGATCCCGAACCACACCTCCCCGTCCCGGCGGCGGTGCCGGGCCAGCGTCCGCAGGGGCTCCTTGCCCGTGACCCGGGTGTCCGGGTCGATGGTCGTGAGCACGCACCGCCCGCACTGGTCCGCGAACCGGAGCTCGACCTCGCCGACCACCAGCCGACCCCAGCCGTCCTCGGCGAACGGCTCGAGGTCGCCGTCGACCACGAGGTTCGGCCGGAACCGACGCATGTCGAACGGGTGCTGGGGCTCGGGCGGCAGCTTTCCCGCGTCGAGCGCCGCCTGCACCCGCTCGTCGTGCAGCTCGGCGGCCCACGCGTCGAGGCGGTGCAGCGACGCGGTCGTGGTGACGTGCACCGGGCCGGTGTCCGTGAGGGCGAGCGGGTCGGCGAGCGTGCCGCCGTGCTCGTCCGACATCCCCCGCCGGGCCGGGTCGTCGAGCCAGACGAGTCGGACGGGGTGCCCGATCAGCTCCGAGCACCAGGCGTCCGCGGCGTCACCGGCGCGCGTCGCCGTGTCGAGCCGGCTGAGCTGGACGGGGACGTCCGCCGGGCCGGCAGGGACCTCGACCAGGAGGTCCGGGAGGCCGTCGGCCGACAGCCGGACGCCGTGCGCGTCGCGCGTGGCGACGGCGGCCAGCATCCGCGGGTGCTTGCGCGCGGTGAGGGTGGCACCGTCCCCGTCGATCACCATCCACCGGCGATCCCCGAGCGGGCCAGCCGCGTCGAGCTCCATCGACGTCAGGGCGGTCCCCGCGAACGACTTCACCGGGTACACGGTCAGCCCGGAGACGAACGGCGTGGTCGCGCGCATGGCTGGACCCTAACAACTGCGCACGCGTGAGACGGGTGGGCCCGGCCGGTTTCGAACCGGCGACCTCCGCGGTGTAAGCGCGGCGCTCTGACCAGCTGAGCTACAGGCCCCGACGAGCATCCCGCGAACGGTCCGCTCGACGGGCGAACAGCCTACCGGCGCTCAGGCGGCGAGCTCCGCGAGCGCCTGCCGGTAGGACGAGAAGTCCCGGGCCCGCCCGGGCGGGTTGACGACGCTCCAGCGCAGCACGCCCTCCGCGTCGACGAGGAAGCTGCCCCGCACCGCGAAGCCCTTGACCTCGTCGAAGACCCCGTACGCCGTGGCCACCTCGCCGTGCGGCCAGAAGTCGGAGAGCAGGTCGAACCCGAAACCCTCGCTCGCCGCCCAGGCGCGCAGCGCATGACCGGGGTCGCACGACACGACGACGACATGGACCCCGGCCTGCTCGAACTCGGTGATGTTGTCCCGGAGCTGGCACAGCTCCCCCGTGCACGTGGCCGAGAACGCGAACGGCACGAACACGATGACGACCGGGCCGCCGCGCAGGCCGCTCAGGGTCACGGGCGTGCCGTGGGTGTCCGTCAGCGAGAAGTCGGGGGCCGGCGCGCCGAGCGCGGGCGTGGACCGGGCGATGTCATCCATGGCGCGGACTGTAACAACGGCGGCACTCCGACCGCGGTGACCTCCGGCGCCCCTCGTCCCCCGAGGCCGGTCACGATGTGAGACAGGTCACATCGTGGACACCACTTCTCACGGTTGGGCCGTCCGGGTGACAACCCGCTCGACACGCGGACCTCGCGGCCGATCCGCGCCGCTCGGCGGGTGCGCGATCACCCGAACGGGTGAACGCCGGGTCGGCCGGGAGTGCCGGGCGTGCGGTGACGTCGTCCCCGCCCGAGCGGTCGCGCTCCCACGCGGCTCGGACCCGCCGATCGCACCGCGAGGGCAGCGAAGCCGCAGGTCCTCGGGGTGCTGCGGCCGGGCCTGGCCGCGGCGTCGCCGGACCGGCGCGCGGCGGTGGACGCGTCCTGCACCGGTGCGACGGAGAGCCGAGGCCCCGCGGCTCGGGCGGACCCGCTGCCCGGGGCACCTGATCACGGGCCGTCCCGTGGCACACCGGACACCGAGGGAGCATGCGCCGATATGACCTGGATTGGGCTTCGGCCTGACGAACTTCTCGATCAGGACGGAGTTGGACAAGCCTCCGACTCGCTGCCAGCCTGTACGGCAACCCGGGCCCCAGAGGGGTTCGGCATTGCCCGTTGCACCCCTCCCCAACGGCAACTTGAGGTTCCTCATGCACACTCGTATTCGACCGATCGCGCTCGTCGCGATTCTCGCCGTCGGCATCGCCACCGTCGCAGTGACCGCCCCCGCGATCGCAGACGCGTCCGGCGCATGCGCCCCGCAGTCGAGCGACCGGCTCGTGCCGGGCCAGACCCTCGAGGTCGGCCAGAAGATCACATCGCAGAACGGCGCCTACACGTTCGGCATCGAGGCCGGCGGCACCATCGCGATCCGCACCTCCGCGGGCGGTGCGCTGTGGAAGCACGGCGCAGCCGGCACCGACTCGACCCTGACGCTCACCACTCCGGGCGACCTGGAGCTGCGCACCGCCTCGGGCGCCGTGCGCTGGCGCTCGGCCGTGACCGGCGCGTGCCCCGCCGTCGTGGTGCTCAACGACGGCCGCGTGGTCGGCGCCGACGGTACCGCGGAGCGCTGGAGCATCCCGGTCAAGCGTGCGAAGAACGCCACTGTCCCCGTGGTCGTGGCCGGCACCCCCACCCCGTCCGCGACCCCCCTCCCCGTCCTGTCCGCCACCACGTGCACGGCGCGGGCGGACCGGCTCGTCGCCGGGCAGTCGCTCACCGCCGGCAAGGGCATCACCTCCGCCAACGGTCGGTACCGCTTCGCCGTGGCCACCGACGGGGCGCTGGCCATCACGTCGACCAGCACCGGTAACGCGCTGTGGCGGAAGGCGTCCCCGGGCGCCGGCGCCGCAGTCAAGCTCGCGACGGACGGCACCCTCACCTACGCGTCGGGGTCCGCAGTGGCATGGACCCAGTCCTCCGGGTCCGCGTGCCCGGTGGTCGTCGTCCGCGACGACGGCCGCGTCACCGGTGCAGCCGGGGGCAAGGTGCTGTGGAGCATCCCCAGCACGATCCCGGCCCCCGACGTCGTGACCCCGGCACCCACGCCGACCCCGACGACCACCCCCACCCCCACGCCGACGCCTACCCCCACGGCCACGGCCACGCCGAAGCCGACTCCGGCGCCCACGCCGACCCCGACGCCGGTGCCGGTGCCCCCGAGCAAGCCCACCCCCGGAACCCGGGTGGCTGCCCTGCACCCGTTCGCGTCGAGCGCGTTCTGGAACACGGCGATCGGCTCGGGCGCGAAGTACGAGTCCGCCAGCTCGAAGGCGACCGCCAACTTCCTGTCGGGCAAGCCCAACATCAACTCGTCCATGTGGTCGTACGCGATCTACAAGGCGAAGTCCTCGGACCCGCAGGCGACGGTCACGAACACCAACAACGGCCAGGTCTTCACGCTGCGGATCCCGGCCGGCACGGTGGCGACCGGCGGTACGGACATGCACACCGGCGTGATCCAGCCCGACGGCTACACGGCCTACGAGTTCTACAAGTTCAAGCCCGTCGGCACGAACAAGTACGAGACCACGCGGGTGGTCGTCACCGACCTCCGTGGTGACGGGCTGGCCAACGGCTCCCGCGCGTCGAGCATCTCGTTCTACGGCGGCATGATCCGCGCCGAGGAGCTGGCGAACCACTCGATCCAGCACACCATCGGGATCGGGGTGCCTGCCTCGATGCTCAAGCTCGGGCCCGTCTGGCCGGCTCGGACGCAGGACACGGCGGCACCCACGACGTACGTGGGCCAGCTGCCGATGGGCTCCATGCTCGCGATCCCGCCGTCGGTCGACCTGAACTCGCTCGGTCTCACCGACGACGGCCTCGCGCTGGGTCGTGCGCTCCAGGACTACGGCGGCCACGTGCTGATCCAGTCCGGCACCGTGGCGCTCTACTGCGAGCAGAACTGCGACCAGCCGCAGGTCAAGGAGCTGTGGGCCGCGTGGCAGGTGCTCTACCCGTACATGCGCGTCGTCACGAACAACACCGCGGACAACGTGGGTGGCGGCGGGACGCGCCGGCAGCCCCCGCTGCCTGAGCTCCAGCAGTAGTCACGGTCGCGTTCGCCCGGCTCGCTCGTCGAGCCGGGCGAACGCGTCTGTGGGCCTGAAACGGCCCCGCACGGCGTGAAGCCCGCTCATGCGGCCCTGAGGGCGCGTGAGCGGGCTTCGTGGCGCGCAGAGGGGTACGGAAGGCCTCAGGCGGGGGTCAGCGGCCGCGGCCGCGCGTGCCGAGGCGCGTCGCGGACCAGTCCGCGGCGATCGGGAACGTGCTCATGGCGTGCAGGCCGGATGTCGTCGCGGCCTCCTCGATGTCACTGTGCGAGACGTGCCCGGCGCGTCCGGCCTTGGGCGTGAGCAGCCAGATCGGGCCCCCGTCGTCGAGCACGGTCATCGCGTCGACGAGCAGGTCCGTGAGGTCACCGTCCCCGTCCCGGAACCAGATGACCGCACCGTCCGTGACGTCGTCGTACTCCTCGTCGACCAGCTCGGTCCCTGTGACTGCCTCGATCCCGGTGCGCAGCTCGGCGTCGACGTCGTCGTCGTAGCCGAACTCCTGGATCACCTGTCCCGAGCTCAAGCCCAAGCGGGCGGCCGTCTGCGACGCGCCTTCGTCCGCGGTGGATGACACGTCCGGACCGCTCCCTTCCGTCTCGGCGGTCCCGTCGGGGGCCGCCTTCTCGTTGCCGCACACGCTAGCCCACCGCACCCGGCCGGGCGCACGCAAGACCTGCGCAGACGCCCGTGTCGATCCCCCCGCGCGACCGCTCGACGCCCGGCCCGCGCCCACTGTCATCGACGTCACGTCGAGGTTCTCGGTGCTCGGTGTGACTTTCGGGGCTCCGGGGTCCGAGAATGGGTCGAACACCCCGCACCCGTCGAGCCGCCTACCCGGGCGCGCCCAGCACGGGCCGGGCCAGATGCGCCGCCGATGCCGACAGGGCTCGTGCGCGCGGACGAGACGCAAGGAGCGCTGGTGGCTTCGATCGACGAGACGGGACCGCTCATCGGCGGCCTGCTCAGCCAGGTGCCGGACATCGATCCGGACGAGACCGGCGAGTGGGTGGAGTCCCTCGACGGACTCATCGACGAGAAGGGCGGCCCCCGCGCGCGCTACGTGCTGCTGAGCATGCTGCGGCACGCGCGCCAGCGGAACGTGGCCATCCCGGCCTCGCTCAACACGCCGTACGTCAACACCATCGCGGTGCACGACGAGCCCTACTTCCCGGGCGACGAGGCGCTGGAGCGCCGCTATCGCTCGTGGATCCGCTGGAACGCCGCGGTCATGGTGACCCGCGCCCAGCGGCCCGGGATCGGCGTCGGCGGGCACATCTCCTCCTACGCGTCCGTCGCGACGCTGACCGAGGTGGGCCTCAACCACTTCTTCCGCGGCAAGGACCACCCGGGCGGCGGTGACCAGGTCTACTTCCAGGGCCACGCCTCCCCCGGCGTGTATGCCCGCGCGTACCTCGAGGGCCGCCTGTCCGCCCACCAGCTGGACGGCTTCCGCCAGGAGCTCTCGCACCCGGGCGGCGGCCTGCCGTCGTACCCGCACCCGCGCCTGGCCCCGGACCTCTGGGAGTTCCCGACCGTCTCGATGGGCCTCGGCCCGGCGTCGGCCATCTACCAGGCCTGGACCAACCGCTACCTGCACCTGCGGGGCATCAAGGACACCAGCCAGCAGGACGTCTGGGCGTTCCTGGGCGACGGCGAGATGGACGAGCCCGAGTCCCGCGGCATGCTCCAGCTGGCCGGCCAGCAGGGCCTGGACAACCTCACGTTCGTGGTCAACTGCAACCTGCAGCGTCTCGACGGCCCCGTGCGCGGCAACGGCAAGATCATCCAGGAGCTCGAGGCGCAGTTCCGCGGCGCCGGCTGGAACGTCATCAAGGTCATCTGGGGCCGCGAGTGGGACACCCTGCTCAACGCCGACAAGGACCGCGCGCTCGTCAACCTGATGAACACGACGCCCGACGGTGACTTCCAGACGTACCGCGCCGAGAACGGCGCCTTCATCCGCGAGAACTTCTTCGGCCGCGACCCGCGGACCAAGCAGCTCGTGGAGAAGATGACGGACGACGAGATCTGGGCGCTCAAGCGCGGCGGGCACGACTACCGCAAGATCTACGCCGCCTACAAGTCCGCGCGTGAGCACACGGGCCAGCCGACCGTCATCCTGGCGCACACCATCAAGGGCTACGGGCTGGGCTCCGGCTTCGCCGGACGCAACGCCACGCACCAGATGAAGAAGCTCAAGTCGGACGACCTCAAGACGCTGCGCGACTCGCTGCACATCCCGATCACGGACGAGCAGATCGACGAGAACCCGTACGTGCCGCCGTACTTCCACCCGGGCGCCGAGGACGAGGGCATCCAGTACATGCTGGAGCGTCGTCGCCAGCTCGGCGGCTTCGTGCCGGAGCGACGCACGACGCACAAGCCGCTGACCCTCCCCGACCCCAAGGTCTACGAGGGCCTGGCCAAGGGTTCGGGCCACCAGGAGGTCGCCACGACCATGGCGCTGGTGCGCCTGTTCAAGGACCTGGTGCGGGACAAGGAGTTCGGCCACCGCCTGGTCCCGATCATCCCGGACGAGGCCCGCACGTTCGGCCTCGACGCGATCTTCCCGAGCGCCAAGATCTTCAACACGAACGGCCAGAACTACATGGCCGTGGACCGCGAGCTCATGCTCTCCTACAAGGAGTCCGAGTCCGGCCAGATCATGCACACGGGCATCAACGAGGCCGGCTCGGCGTCGGCGTTCCAGGCCGTCGGCACGTCGTACGCGACGCACGGCGAGCCGCTGATCCCGTTCTACTTCTACTACTCGATGTTCGGGTTCCAGCGCACGGGCGACCAGTTCTGGGCCGCCGGGGACCAGATGGCCCGCGGGTTCCTCATCGGTGCCACCGCCGGACGCACCACCCTGACCGGTGAGGGCCTCCAGCACGCCGACGGTCACTCGCCGCTGCTGGCCGGCACCATGTCCCACGTCGTGCACTACGACCCGGCGTACGGGTACGAGATCCGGCACATCGTCAAGGACGGCATCGAGCGGATGTACGGCGAGGGTCACGACCGTGACCGCGACGTCATCTACTACCTCACCGTCTACAACGAGCCCATGCAGCAGCCGGTCGAGCCCGAGGGTGTCGACGTCGAGGGCATCCTGCGCGGCATCCACCAGATCGCGCCGGCCGAGGGCGACGGGCCGCGCGCCCAGATCCTGGCGTCGGGCGTGGCGGTGCCGTGGGCGCTCGAGGCCAAGCAGCTGCTGGCCGACGACTGGGGCGTCCAGGCTGCGGTCTGGTCGGTGACCAGCTGGAACGAGCTGCGCCGCGACGGTCTCGCCGCGGACCAGCAGGCGTACCTGCACCCGGGCGAGGAGGAGCGCGTGCCGTACCTCACCCAGAAGCTCCAGGGCGCCGAGGGGCCGTTCGTCGCGACGACGGACTTCGACCACCTGGTGGCCGACCAGGTGCGCGCCTGGATCCCGGGGACCTACGCCACGCTGGGCGCCGACGGCTTCGGCTTCTCGGACACCCGGGCGGCGGCTCGTCGCCACTTCAAGATCGACGGTCCGTCGACGGTCGTCCGGGTGCTCCAGCAGCTCGCCCGCGCGGGTGCGGTGGCCCCCGAGGCCCCGGCACAGGCGATCGAGCGCTACCGCCTGTACGACGTCACCGCCGGCACCTCCGGCAACACGGGCGGCGACAGCTGACCTGCACGCACGACGAAGGCCCAGGCTCCTGGAGCCCGGGCCTTCGTCGTGCCCGGCTCGGTGCTGTCAGGTCCCCGGGATGGTCTGCTGCGCGTGCGCGACGTCGCGGGCGAGCTCGCTCTTGAGCTCGGCGACGGCCTTCTGGTCCGGGTAGAGGTCGAGCGCCGCGATGTGCTGCTTGGCCTCGAGCGGACGGCCCGCCTCGATGGAGGCGAGCACGAGCTGGCGCGCCACCTCGGGGTCGTGCTCGCGCGGCCGCCAGTGGCCGACACCCAGCCCGAGGGCGTCGACCGGCAGGCCGGCCTCGCGCAGGAGGGCCAGGGCCTCGACCAGCGCCCGGCCCGACGGGTCCCGCTCGGCCGCGGTGGTCAGACGACGGACCGTGCCCTCGTGGTCGTCGTGGACCGAGAGCCGGGCGACCTCGATCAGCGGGTACCACGCCCGGGGGTTGCCGGCGAGCTCCTCGCCCAGGGCCCAGACCGCCAGGTCCGCGGCGCGCTGGAGCTCCGTCTCGTCGGCCGGCGCGGCGAGCGGGTCGGGGTCGGTGCTCGCCTCGGCAGCCCGGCGACGGACGATCTCCGCGAGGGCGACGAACGCCCGCTCGTTGTTCGGGTCGTCGCTGAGCATGGAGCGCAGCGCGTCCTCGTGGAGCGTGTCACCGCGTCGCGACGCCTTGGTCGGTCGGCGCGCGCCGACCCGCGAGGCCGAGGTCGGCCGTCGCATGAGTTGACGCAAACGGGGCAGAAGAGCCATGACGCGACCTTATCGGCTGGGGGCGGGCCTCACCCGGTCGACGACGTACCTCACACTTCCGCGACCCCCGCTGGTGGACGTCGTTTGTCGACTTCCCACAATGCCGGACCCTATGCTCGCCCCATGTCCAGCAGCCTGCGCGGGGCGGGCTCCACGCCCGTCGCGCCCCCTGACAAGCAGGACGCACCCGCGAGCGGCGCCCGTTCCCGCCGGCCGGTGACGGCCCGCGCGCGGACACCCGTGCTCGAGGCGCGTGGTGGTCCCGAGACGCAGCGCCGGGTACGCGACAGCGCCGGGCTGCTGTCCGGTGCCGCCATGAGACGTCTCGACGAGGACCTCGAGTGGTACCGCGCCCTGCCCGCGGAGGACCGTTCCTGGGTGGGGCTCGTCGCCCAGGCCGGCATCACGGCCTTCGTCACCTGGTTCGCCGAGCCGACCCGCCCGCCGCACGGGGTCGGCGACATCTTCGCCGCCGCCCCGCCGGAGCTGACCCGGTCGATCTCGCTCCAGCACACCCTGCAGCTGGTCCGCGTGGTGGTCGACGTCGTCGAGACCCACAGCGACCGCCTCGCCGCGCCGGGCGACGAGCGGGAGGTGCGCGAAGCGGTGCTCCGGTACTCCCGGGAGGTCGCGTTCTCCGCCGCCGAGGTCTACGCGCGCGCCGCCGAGGTCCGTGGCGCCTGGGACGCGCGCCTCGAGGCCCTGGTCGTCGACGCCCTGGTGCGGGGCGACGTCGACGACGCGCTGCGCTCACGGATCGCCGCCCTGGGGTGGAGCGGACGGGGATCGACGCTGGTCATGGTCGGGACGACCACGTCGGCGCTGGACGACGTGCGCGCCGCCGAGCTCCGTCGGGCGACGCGCCGTGCGGCCGACGACGCCCTCGTGGGCATCCAGGGCGACCGCCTCGTCGTCTTCCTCGGTGGCGAGGGCGACCTGCGCGCCGCGGCGAGCACGCTCCTGCCCCGGTTCGGCCCCGGTCCGGTGGTGATCGGGCCGGTGGTGGGTGATCTCACCGACTCGGCACGCTCCGCCCGGGCCGCGCTCTCCGGCCTCCTCGCCGCCCCGGCGTGGGAGCAGGCACCCCGGCCCGTGCAGGCGGAGGAGCTGCTGCCCGAGCGCGTGCTCATCGGTGACGTCACCGCGCGCCGCACTCTGGTCGCCCAGGCGTTCGCGCCCCTGGCTGCCAGCCCGGGCTCGCTGCTCGAGACCCTGTCGGCCTACCTGGGCACGGGCCGCTCGCTCGAGGCCGCCGCCCGCACCCTGTTCGTGCACCCCAACACGGTCCGGTACCGCCTGCGGCGGGTCGCCGACGTCACCGGCTGGGACCCCCTGGACGCGCGCGAGTCGTACGTCCTGCAGATCGCCCTCGCGCTGGGTCGTCTGGACGCCGCCGACGGCCCGACGAGCGGCACCGCTCGCTGAGCTCGTTGTAGGAGTCACACAAGGGCGTCCGAGAAGGTTGGTGCACGCCGTGAGCCGGACGGCCGCCATCGGGAAGGCAGAGTGGTCGCGTGCTCGCTGTCGTCTGCCCCGGTCAGGGCGCCCAGTCCCCCGGCATGCTCGCCCCGTGGCTCGAGCTGCCGTCCGTCGCCGACTCCCTCGCGCGGGCCTCCCGCACGACCGGTCTGGACCTGGTCGCCCACGGCACCACGTCCGACGCCGACACCATCCGGGACACCGCCGTCGCGCAGCCGCTCCTCGTGGCCTCCGCCCTGGCGAGCCTGCGCGCGGTGCTCGAGCTCGGGGCCGACGACCCCCTCGACATCGCCGCCCGCCGGTTCGTCGGCGTGACCGCGGGCCACTCGGTCGGCGAGCTGGCCGCGGCGGCGATCGCGGGTGTGCTGACCGACGACGAGGCCCTGCGCCTGGTCACCGTGCGCGGCTCGGCCATGGCGCGGTCGGCCGCCGCGACCCCGACCGGCATGAGTGCCGTGCTGGGCGGCGACCCGGACGAGGTGCTCGCCGCGCTCGCCACTCACGGTCTGGTCCCCGCCAACGTCAACGGCGGCGGGCAGGTGGTCGCCGCCGGCACGCTCGACGCCCTCGCGGCGTTCGCGGCCGCTCCCCCGGCCAAGGCGCGCGTGATCGCGCTCCAGGTGGCGGGCGCGTTCCACACCGAGCACATGGCACCGGCCGTCGCCGAGCTACGCGCCGCCGCCGACGACGTGACTCCGGGCGAGCCGATGGTCCCCCTGCTCACCAACTCCGACGGCACCCTCACCGCGTCGGGCGCCCGGGCGCTCGAGCTGATCGTCGCGCAGGTGGCCAACCCCGTCCGCTGGGACCTGTGCCAGGCGACGCTCCTCGAGCTCGGTGTCACCGGGCTGCTCGAGGTGGCCCCAGGAGGCGTGCTCACCGGGCTGGCCCGGCGTACGCTGCCCGGGGTCGAGACGGTCGCCGTCAAGACCCCTGCCGACCTCGACGCCGCGCGCGACCTGGTCCGTCGGCACGCCGGAACCCCCCAGAGCACCCAGGAGTCGTCGTGACCCGTCCCACCCTCACGCAGGCCACCGGACCCGCGCACTCGCGCATCCTCGGCCTCGGCGGCGTCCGTGGGGAGCGCACGGTCACCAACGACGAGCTGGTCGGACCGATCGACTCCTCGGACGAGTGGATCCGGCAGCGCACGGGCATCATCACGCGGCGCCGCGCCGAGCCGGGCACCGACGTGCTCGACCTGGCCGAGGCCGCCGCGCTGCAGGCCATCGCGAACGCGGGCCTGACCGGCGCGGACATCGACGTGGTGATCCTCTCGACGGTCACCTACTTCCACCAGACCCCCGCGGGCGCCGCGATCATCGCGGACCGCATCGGTGCCACCCCCGCCGCGGCGTTCGACATCTCGGCCGCGTGCGCGGGGTACTGCTACGGCATCGGCCAGGCCGACGCGCTGGTCCGGGCCGGCAGCGCCCGCCACGTGCTCGTCATCGGCGCCGAGAAGATGAGCGAGTTCGTCGACCCGACCGACCGCTCGATCTCCTTCCTGCTGGGCGACGGTGCCGGCGCCGTCGTCATCGGCCCCTCGGACACGCCCGGCATCGGGCCGACCATCTGGGGCTCCGACGGCAGCCAGGCGCAGGCCATCCGGCAGACCCACTCCTGGCTCGCCACGCGCGACGAGGGCGCGGGCTGGCCGACGCTGCGCCAGGAGGGCCCGAGCGTCTACAAGTGGGCCGTCTGGCAGATGGCCCCCGTCGCGCAGAAGGCCATGGACGCCGCCGGTGTCACGGCTGACGAGATCGACGCGTTCATCCCGCACCAGGCGAACATGCGGATCATCGACCAGATGATCAAGACGCTGAAGCTTCCGGACACGGTCGTCGTCGGCCGCGACATCGCGGACACCGGCAACACGTCGGCCGCGTCGATCCCGCTGGCGACCGAGCGCCTGCTGCGCGAGGGTCAGGTGAGCAGCGGCGCGCTCGCCCTGCAGATCGGCTTCGGCGCCGGTCTGGTCTACGCCGCCCAGGTCGTCGTCCTGCCGTAGCAGAAATCGTCGGTGCGACCCCCGGTTGTACCGTTCGTCCCGACCCCAGTGCTTCGACCACGAAGCAGCACCGCCCCGACAGAGGAGACACCGATGGCGTACAGCGAGCAGGAGATCCTGGCCGGCCTGGCCGAGATCGTCAGCGAGGAGACCGGTCTTCCCACGGACTCCGTCCTGCCCGAGAAGTCCTTCACCGACGACCTCGACATCGACTCCCTGTCGATGATGACGATCGTCACGCTGGCCGAGGAGAAGTTCGACGTGCGCATCCCCGACGACGAGGTCAAGAACCTCGCGACCGTGGGCGACGCCGTCACCTTCATCACGGGCGCGCAGGCCTGAGCCTGCGCCGCCGTGGTCGGTCCCGGGTGCACCGCCCGGGACCGACCACCCTCACGACCGCCGACCTGGAGCACCGATGAGCCACGTACCCGACGTCGTCGTCACCGGACTGGGAGCCACCACGCCTCTCGGCGGGGACATCCCCAGCACCTGGGCCGCCGCGCTCGCCGGCGAGTCCGGTGCTCGACCCTTCGACAACGACTGGGTCGAGACCTACGGCCTCCCCGTCACCTTCGCGGCGACCATCAAGGTCAAGCCCGAGGACGTGCTCCCCCGGCCGGAGCTCAAGAGGATGGACCCGTCCGCGCAGTACGCGATCATCGCGGCGCGCGAGGCGTGGGCCGACGCCGGCTCCCCCGAGGTGGACGGCGACCGGCTCGGCGCCGTCGTGTCGTCCGGCATCGGTGGCATCTGGACCACCCTGGACGCCTGGGACACGCTCAAGGAGAAGGGTGCACGCCGCATCCTGCCGATGACCGTCCCCATGCTCATGCCCAACTCCCCGACCGCCTACGTCTCGCTCGAGCTGGGTGCCCGCGCCGGCGCGCACGCGCTGGTGTCCGCCTGCGCGTCAGGCGCCGAGGCCATCGGCTACGGCGTGGAGATGATCCGCACGGGCCGCGCCGACATTGTCGTCGCCGGTGGCACGGAGGCCACCATCCACCCGATGCCCATCGCCGCGTTCGCCGCGTCCCGCACCCTCTCGCTGCGCAACGACGACCCCGAGGGTGCGTCGCGCCCCTACGACGTCGACCGGGACGGCTTCGTCATCGGCGAGGGTGCCGGCATCGTCGTCCTGGAGAGCGCGGCGCACGCTGCCGCCCGTGGCGCGCGGGTCTATGCCCGGATCGCGGGCGTCGGTCTGTCCGCGGACGGCTACCACATCACCTCCCCCGAGCCCTCGGGCGACGGCCAGATCCGCGCGATGCGGGCCGCCCTGGAGGAGTCGGAGATCGCACGGATCGACGTCGTGCACGTCAACGCGCACGCCACGTCGACCGTCGTCGGCGACCTCATCGAGGCGCGCTCCATCCGCGGTCTGCTGGGCGACGAGGCCGACCACGTGGCACTCTCGGCCACCAAGTCGATGACCGGTCACCTGCTCGGTGGCGCCGGTGCCCTGGAGACGATCTTCACGGTCCTCGCGCTGCACGACCGGCAGGCGCCGCCGACGATCAACGTGGAGAACCCCGACCCGGAGCTGGTCCTGGACCTGGTCCGGGACAAGCCCCGCGCCCTGCGTGACGGGGACATCGCGGCGGTCAACAACTCGTTCGGGTTCGGCGGGCACAACGTGGCCCTGGTCGTCGCCTCGGTCTGACGCGACAGAGCGCAGGTCGACGCGACAACCCCGTCCCGCGTCGGCCTGCGCTCCGTCGACCCTCAGCCCACCCGGTGCAGCCAGCGCACCGGCGCGCCGGCGCCCGCGTAGCGGAACGGCTCGAGCTCGTCGTCCCACGCCTGCCCGAGCGCGAGGTCCAGCTCGGTGCGCAGACGGACCGGGTCCGCGCTGTGCTCCAGGGCGGCCCGGATGCGGTCTTCGGGCACGACGATGTTGCCGTGCACGTCGGTGGCGGCGTGGAAGATCCCGAGCTCAGGCGTGTGGCTCCACCGGGAGCCGTCCACGCCGTGGCTGGCCTCCTCGGTGATCTCGTAGCGCAGGTGCGCCCAGCCGCGCAGCGCGGACGCCAGACGTGCGCCGGTGCCCTGAGGTCCCTGCCACGAGTGCTCCGCGCGGTAGAAGCCCGGTCCGGCCGGCTGCGCGGTCCAGTCGAACGTGGTGCGCGAGCCCAGCAGGTTGCCTGCGGCCCACTCCACGTGGGGGCACAGCGCACGCGGCGCAGAGTGCACGAAAAGTACACCGCGGGTGATCGCACCTGCCATGTCGTCCTCCTGAACGGGCTCGAGGTTCGCCTTCCCCAACGACCTCAGTCACGTTCTCAGGACCATGCATGACGTAAAGACAGCGCACGCGGCGTGCTGGGGACAGCATGCCGGACGTCGCGGCGGAGCGCCAGTGACTAGAGCGTGTCGCGGATGGCGCGCATCGCCTTCTTGCGCACGGAGCGCTCCAGCCGGTCGAGGTAGAGCATCCCGTCCAGGTGGTCCACCTCGTGCTGGAGGCAGCGCGCCATGAGCTCCACGCCTTGGACGACGACCTCCTTGCCGTCCAGGTCCGTGCCGACCACCCGTGCGTACCAGGACCGGTGCGTCGGGTACCAGAGGCCGGGGACCGAGAGGCAGCCCTCGTCGCCGTCCTGGTACTCGTCCTCCGACAGCTCGACGATGACCGGGTTGAGCACGTAGCCGACCTCGTCGTCGATGTTCCAGGAGAACGCCCGCAGGCTGACGCCGATCTGGTTCGCGGCCAGTCCGGCACGACCCTCGGTGTCCACGGTCTCGAGCAGGTCCTCGACCAGACCGCGCACGCGGTCGTCGATGGTCGTGATCGGGTCGCAGGGGGTGCGCAGGACGGGGTCTCCGACAGTCCGGATCTCTCGCATCGCCATGGGCCGATCCTCGCACGACCAGCGGATCCACGAGGCGGACCAACGCCCTGGGCGTCGTCCTTGCGACCCCGGTGTGAGCAGAACGACACCCGCCGGCCTCGCCGCTCCGTCCCGCCGGATCTATTCTTTGTACTGACCGGTCAGTCAAGAAGGAGTCGTCCCGTGTCCCCACCAGCCACCGAACAGCCGTCCGCGGTGACCGCGCGCTCGCTGGAGCTCCACGGCGACCGCGGCACGGTCTACGGCCCTGTCGACCTCGACGTCGCTCCCGGCGCGCTCACGCTGGTCCAGGGGCCCCAGGGCGCCGGCCGCACGAGCCTGCTCCTCACGCTCGCCGGCCGCATGGTGCCCGACCCGTCGTCCGAGCTGGTCGTGCTGGGACATCGCCTCCCCGCCCAGCGCTCGCTCGTGCAGCGACAGGTCGCGCTCGCCGGGTTCGCCGGCGTCGACGAGCTCGACGACTCCGTGACCGTCGGCGCCCACGTGCGGGAGCGCCTGGCGTGGCTGGCGCCCTGGTACCGCCGCTCCCGCCGTGCCGACCAGTCAGTGGTCGACCGCGCCCTCGCCCCGGTCTTCGGTGACCTGCCCGTGCCGGACGTGCAGACCGTCGTCTGGCACCTGGACGAGGTCGACGCGCTGCTCCTGCGCATCGCGCTGGCCATCGCCCAGCGCCCCGGGATGCTCGTGGTCGACGACGTCGACCAGGTGCACGACCCCGCGCGGCGGCGCATCGTCTGGTCCCGCCTCGAAGCCTTGGCCGCGGCCGGGACCACCGTGATCGCCTCGTGCGCCGACCCCGACGAGGCCGCCGTCACCGCCTGGACCGTCCTGCCCGTGCACGCCCCCACCGACTGAAGGTTCGCGATGCTCTCCCTCACCTCCGGCACCGAGCTGCGCCGATTCGGCCGCGGACGCCTCCCCCGGCTCGCCGTCGCGGCGATGCTGGTGGTGCCGCTGCTCTACGGCGCGCTGTACCTCTGGGCGTTCTGGAACCCGACGGGGCACCTGGACGCCATGCCGGTCGCCCTGGTGAACGCCGACGCCGGTGCGGAACGCGACGGCACCCGGCTCACCGCCGGCCAGGACCTCGCGGACACGCTGACCGACGGTGCGGCGCTCGACTGGGTGGTCACCGACGCCGCCGACGCCGCGCAGGGTGTGCGCGCCGGCGACTACTACTTCGCGGTCACCATCCCCGACGACTTCTCCGCGGACCTGGCCTCTGCGGCCGGCGACCACCCGACGGCGGCGCAGATCGGCGTCACCTACAACGACGCCAACTCGTTCATCGGCACCACGCTGGGCCGCACCGCCATGGACCATGTCCGGGAGGCCGTCGCCGCGACCGCCGGCGAGGAGGCCGTGGACCAGGTGCTGATCGGGCTCGGCTCGGCACGTGACGGGATGCTCCAGGCCGCCGACGGCGCGATCTCCCTGCGCGATGCGTCCGCACAGCTGGGCGACGGTGCTCAGCAGGTGGCCGACGGTGCCACCGAGGCCCGCGACGGTGCGGCGCAGCTCGCGTCCGGGGCGACCGCGCTGGACGACGGGGCCAGGAAGGTCGCCGACGGCGCCACCCGGCTCGCCACGGGCAGCTCCCGGCTCGCCGCCGGTGCGAGCACGGCCGCCGGCTCGAGCACCACGCTGGCCGCGGGGACGCGGCAGGTCGCCGACGGCGTCCACACCACCGTGCAGCAGGTCGACGCGCTCACCGGTCGGCTGCCCGCCCTGGCCGACGGCCTCACGCAGGTCGGCGGGTACCTCTCCGCACGCGCGGCCGCGGGCGACCCGACCGCCGCGGCCCTGCTGGCCGGTCTGGCGAGCACCGACCTGCCCGACGAGGGCGACCTGGCGACGATGACCGACCAGCTGCACGCGCTCGACGCCGGCGCCGCGCAGACCGCGGACGGCGCGCAGGCGCTCAGCACCGGTCTGCGCACGCTGGCCGACTCGTCCGGCACCCTCGCCACAGGCTCGGCCTCGCTCGCTTCGGGCGCCCAGCAGACCGCCGATGGCGCCGACGCGCTGACTGCGGGCGCTGCCGGCCTGGCGACCGGGACAGCGACGCTCGCCGACGGCGCCACCCAGGTCGCGACCGGCACGGGGCAGCTGGGCGGGGGCGCCCAGCAGCTGGCTGACGGGCTCACCGACGGCGCGACGCAGATCCCCGACGACACGGACGCGCAGCGCACCGCCCGCGCGGACGCCCTCGCCACGCCGGTGGCCATCGACGACGAGGACGTGGCCCCCGCCGCCAGCCTCGGCGAGGGGTTCGCTCCCCTGTTCATCCCGTTGGCCCTCTTCGTCGGCGGCCTCATCACCTGGCTCCTGCTGCGGCCGCTGCCCACGCGTGCGCTGGCGACGCCGGCGTCCGGGTGGCGCGTCGCGCTCGCGGGCTACCTGCCGTCGCTGGTGATCGGTGCCGGCCAGGTGCTCCTGCTGCTGGGTGTCGTCGGGTTCGGCCTCGGGCTGAGCATCGGGCACCCCGTGGGCACGATCGCGTTCCTCCTGCTGGTCGCCGCGACGTTCCTGGCAGTCCAGCAGATGCTGCTGGCCGTCCTCGGGTCGGCGGCGGGCAAGGTGGCGACGATCGCGCTGCTCATGCTCCAGATCACGTCGGCCAGCGGCACCTATCCCGTGGAGACCACCCCCGCGTTCTTCCAGGCCATCCACCCGCTCCTGCCCATGACCTACGCGGTCGAAGGGCTGCGCGACCTGATCACCGGCACGCCCGATGCCCGCCTGTGGCGAGCCGTGGTGTTCCTCGTGGGGCTGACGACCGCCTCGCTGGCCGTGACGGCGTGGAAGGCCGGGCGCCTGCGGACCTGGACCGTCGCACGCCTCCACCCCGCTCTGAGCATCTGAGAGGCTGACGCCCATGCGCACGACGACCACCCGGGAGCACATCGTCGAGGCGGCGCTCGCCCTCGTCGCGGACCGCGGCTTCACGGCCACGTCGGTCGACGACATCGCGTCGGCCGCCGGCGTCGCCAAGGGCAGCGTGTTCTACAACTTCGGCTCCAAGTCCGCCTTGTTCGAGGCGATCATCACGGAGGGCGTGGGGCGGCTGACCGTCGCCCTGCGGGGTGCGACCGTCGGCTTGCACGGACGTGACGCGCTCGACGCCCTGGTCACCGAGCTGCTGGGCCAGATCCGCAGCCACCCGGACTTCGCCAAGCTCATGGTCGCGGAGACGTTCCGGACCGGGCGCAGCTGGCAGGACTCGATCCGGCTCGTCCGCGAGGAGGCCATGGGCGCGTTCGCCGCCGTCGTCGCCGACACGTGGCCCCACCGCGACGCCACCCTGACCGCCGCCGCCCTCTTCGGCGCCACGCTGCTCGCCGGGCTCGAGTGGCTCGTGTTCCAGCCGGAGCGCACTCTGGACGACGTCCGGGCGGCCGTGCTCGCTACGGTGCACTGAGCGTTCCCCGCCCGACACACGCCGTGGAGGCCCCGCGATGCCGAACGAGCCCGCACCGAACGGCGTCCACTCCGAGGTCGGACGCCTGCGCAAGGTCCTGGTCTGCGAGCCCGGTCTCGCCCACCGGCGCCTGACGCCCACCAACGCGGCGGACCTCCTGTTCGACGACGTGCTCTGGGTCGAGAACGCGATCAGCGACCACCGCGCCTTCGTCGCGCAGCTGCGGGCGCGCGACGTCGAGGTGCTGGAGCTGCACGAGGTCCTCGCGCAGACGATGGCCGCGCCCGGTGCCCGCGACTGGCTGCTCGACCGCAAGATCGTGCCGGACGACGTCGGACTGGAGCTGGTCGACGACGCACGAGAGTTCCTGGAGCGGCTCGAGCCTGCCCGCCTCGCCGAGTTCCTCATCGGCGGGCTCGCCACCACCGACATCACGGGCGGTTTCGACGACGACCACTTCGCGCTCGCCGAGTCCTCGCCCGACGCCCGCGAGTACGTCATGCCGCCGCTGCCCAACACCCTCTACACACGCGACACCACGTGCTGGCTGTACGGCGGCGTCACGCTCAACCCGCTGTACTTCCCGGCGCGCCACGACGAGACCCTGCTGATGAAGGCGGTCTACCTGTTCCACCCTGCCTTCGCGGGGTCGACCGTGTGGTGGGGAGACCCCGAGCGGCACTGGGGCCGCTCCACCATCGAGGGCGGCGACGTCATGCCGGTCGGCAACGGCACCGTGCTGGTCGGCATGAGCGAGCGCACGTCGCGCCAGGGCATCACCCAGCTCGCCGCCGCGCTGTTCGCGCAGGGGGCCGCGGAGCGCGTCGTCGTGGCGGGGATGCCCAAGCTCCGCTCGGCGATGCACCTGGACACGGTCTTCACGTTCGCCGACCGCGACGTGGTGACCCTGTACCCGAGGATCGTCGACGCGGTGCACCCGTTCACGCTGCGCCCCGGCGACGGTGGCGGCGTGCACATCACGGACGAGGGGGGCGCGCGGTTCGTGGACGTCGTCGCCCGGGCGCTGGACCTGCCCGGGCTGCGCGTGATCGAGACGGGGGGCGACGCCTACGCGTCCGAGCGGCAGCAGTGGGACAGCGGCAACAACGCGGTCGCCGTGGAGCCGGGGGTCGTCTTCACCTACGACCGCAACACGACCACCAACGCCCTGCTGCGGGCGGCGGGCGTCGAGGTCATCGAGATCCGCGGGGCCGAGCTGGGGCGCGGGCGCGGCGGCGGCCACTGCATGACCTGCCCGATCAGCCGCGACCCGGTCTAGGAATGCGAAAAGGGCCCTTCCCGACGTCGGGAAGGGCCCTTTTCGTCTAGCGGAAGTTCTGAATCAGTCCGCCGCGCGCTGCGTGGGAATGCCGGTGAGGAGCGAACGCACCTCAGCCTCGTGGAAACGGCGGTGGCCGCCGAGGGTGCGGACGGCCGAGAGCTTGCCGGCCTGCGCCCAGCGCGTGACCGTCTTGGGGTCGACGCGGAAGAGCACGGCGACCTCGCCCGGCGTGAGCAGAGCGCCCTGCGAGAGGGGGGCGTCGGTGGTGACAGCCATGATGGATCTCCTGTCGTTCGGTAGCTCGGCTGGCCCAGTGGGCCCCGTGGCTTTGCGTCCCCGCCTTGCAGCGGGTTTGCCGTTGTCGCTGACAAAAGGAACTATGCCCGAAACTGGACGCGCGTGCAAGAACCCCGACCGCACGTTTCGCGCGCAAACGGGTGATTTAGATCCGGCCATACCGGGCGCGAACGAACGAGTACACCCCGTAGGCCACGAACCCGAGCGCGACGATGACCAGCAGGACCACGCCCGCGGGCTGGTCACGCAGGGTATGGAGGGCGCCGTCGAGCCCGGTGGCCTTCGACGGGTCCGCCTGCACGGCGGCCGTGACGAAGAGCACACCCACGATCGCGAGCGCGACACCCTTGGCCACGTAGCCGACCACGCCGAGCCGCCGCACGACCGGTCCCGCCGTGCCGGACGGCAGCCGGTGCAGGTCCTGGAGGAACTTCTTCTTCGCGCCCTTGTAGACGTGGTACGCCCCGACGGCGACGATCGCCAGGCCGAGCGCGGCCACGAGCAACCGGCCTCCGGGTGCCCCCATGAGCTTGGCCGTCGCGTCCGCCGTCTGGGCCGAGCTGGACGAGCCGCCTCCCCGCGCGAAGCTGAGCGCGGTCAGGGCCAGGGCGAGGTACACCACCGCGCGGCCCGCCGCCTTCGCCCGCTCCCCCGCGCCACCCGAGCCACCGCCCGAGGGCGAGCCGTGGATCGCCTTGGCCACCTGCCAGGCGCCGAGCGCGAGGAAGGCGACCACCGAGAACCACAGGACGACGCTGCCGAACGGTGTCGCGGCGATCGTGCCGAGCGCTCCCGACTGGTCCGCCTGCTCGCCGCCGCTGCCGAGCGCCACCCGGAGCGCCAGCACCCCGATGAGGATGTGCAGCACCCCGCTGACCGCGTACCCCGCCCGCGCCGCGAGCTCCCAGCCGCGCTGCGCGTTCTCCGTGCTGCTCGTCGCCACCACTGCATCTCCTTCGGCCTGGCCCCCGTCGCGCCGATCGTGGCAGGAGGGGAGCCGTCCGGCGACCGGAGAGCTCGGGCGAGGGTGGGGCAGGTGGGGCTTGAACCCACGACCCACGGATTATGAGTCCGCTGCTCTGACCGGCTGAGCTACTGCCCCGAGGCACCGCACACCCTACCGAGGCCTCACTCCGGCGTGTTGTCGAGGTCCCCGCCGAGCACGTAGGGCGTGTCGACGCCGGTGTAGGCCAGGTGCGCGACGAGGCCTTGCTGGGCGTGCGGCAGGTTGTGGCAGTGGTCCATCCAGACGCCGGGGTTGTCGGCGACGAACGCCACCTCGTAGGACTCCCCCGCCGCCAGCTCCAGAGAGTCCGTCCACCACGGACTGCCGGTCGACGGCGCGCCGTCCCGCGACAGGACGAGCAGGTGGTGGCCGTGCAGGTGCATCGGGTGGCCCTGACCGCTGGAGTTGCGCAGGATCATCCGGACGACGTCGCCCTCGCTGACGACGAACATCGGCACGTCCGGGTACGTGTGGCCGTTGATCGTCCACTGGAGACCGGGACGACCGGCGACGAACCCCGGGCGGCGCCCGATCGCGTAGTCGAACCGGCGGTCGACGGCGCGCGGGTCGAAGCCGACGTCGGTGGGCGTGCCGTAGGTGAGCAGGTCGAGGGTGCTGCGCGGATCGTCGCCGTCGGGTGCGTCGTCGGCGGGTCCGACGATCACCGACTGCGAGCCGAGCCGGACCCGGACCGACCCGTCGTCCGGGACGGTCACCTCGAGGTCGGCGCGACCGCCGCCACCGATCAGGACGGCCTGCTCGGCGACGCGGCCGGGGTCGTGCAGGTCCCGTCCGTCGAGCGCGAGGAGCCGGTACCCGGACCCCGGCACCCAGGCGCGGAGCACTCCCGACCCGGTGTTCACCACCCGGACCCGGACGCGGTCCCCCGCCGCCGCGTCCACCCGCAGGTCCCCCGTCGAGCCGTTGACCGTCGGGACCGCACCGTAGGTGTGGACGGCCGCGACGGCCTCGACGCCCTCCTGGGGTGCGGCTGGCCGGACGACGAGCGCGCCGAACAGCCCGCCGCGCACCTGGGCGTGGGACACCTGGTGCGAGTGGTACCAGTACGTGCCGGCGTACTCGACGACGAACCGGTAGACGTGCGAGCCGCCCTCGGGCACGGCGTCCTGCGTGACGCCGGCGACGCCGTCCTCGGCGTTGGGCACGTCCACCCCGTGCCAGTGCAGGGTGGTGCCGTCGGGCACCGAGCGGTTGACCAGCGTCACCTGGACGAGGTCGCCGACCACCGCCTCGATCGTGGGGCCGGGGGACGTCCCGTTGAGCGTGTAGCCGGCGACGGTGCGACCGCCGACCTCGATCGGTCCGGCGTCCGCTGTCAGGGTGAGCTCGACGTCCGGGACACCGCCGGACGGCCCGGTGAGCGTCGCGACGCTCACGCGCGGTCCGTCCTCGGGCTCGTGGCCGTGGCCGGACGCCGCCGCGGGGCCACCACCGGTGTCGGGATAGCCCATGTCCATCACCGACGCGTTCGCCGGCACCAGGCTGGACCACCAGAACCAGGCGAGCGGGCCGAGCACGAGCAGAGAGGCGACGACGGCCGCGACGACCCGCCGACGTCGGCCCAGCGCCTCCCGCTCGGTCATCGGCTCAGGCGACGGCGTTGGCGGGGGCGGAGGCGTCGGTTGTCGTCGTGCTCCGCGGCACGCGCTGGGCGGCCGTGATGCTCACGCCGAGGATCGCGAGCGCGTTGGCCCCGTGCAGCGCGCCGACCACGGGTGCACCGAAGGCCACGAACGCGAGCACGATCTGCAGCACGAGCAGGCCCAGGATGATCAGGGCGTAGCGGACCGCACCGGGGAACTTGGCGAAGAACGACACGATGAGCAGCGCGATCACGAGCAGCGGGATCACCATCGTGCCCACGATCCCGTGCATCGCATGCCCGAGGTTCCCCTCCCAGTCCGAGTCGATGACGGCTCCACCGTCGAGGTCGTTCAGCGTGGCGAACCAGGCGTAGGCGATGGCGCCGGCCTGGACGAACACCCCGGTGGCCACCAGGTAGGCGAGCACCCGATACGCAGTCTTCATGTCATCCCTCGATCCCGTTGCGCTCCCAGGACGCGGTCGGGAACGGCCGCGCCTCCCTCCAAGATCCTCGGGGGCGCAATCAGATACTTCGTCCCGGTTTCTGGTCGTTCGCGGACGCGGTCGGGAGCAGCCACGCGGGTACCGTGAGGTCGTGGCCCTGTTCTCCCGACGCCGGATCCCCGCTGCCGACCGCAGTCGCCTCGACCTGCACCCGGGCGACACCATCCTGGTGAGCACCGAGCTGGCCGACGGCCGGCGCGCGGTCGCCTCACGGCGGGCTCTGCACCTCCTGGGACCCGACGGGCCGGTCGTGCGGCACCCCTGGTCGGACGTCGATCACGGCTCCCTGGACGCCGCCACCCGCACCATGACCCTGCGCTGGGTGTCGGGCGCGTCCGAGCAGCTGACCTTCGCGGGGGTGCCCGGGTCGTACGCGTTCTCGCAGACGTTCCGGGAGCGGGTGCAGCAGTCCGTCGTGCATGCGGCGTCCGTCACACTCCCCGGCGACCACCGCGCACGAGTCGTCCTGCGCCGCGACGAGGACGGCCGGATGTTCACGCAGGTCCTCGGCGACGCGTCCATCGACCTGTCGGACCCGGCCGTGGCAGCCATCGTCGACGCGGCCGAGGACGAGGTACGCGACGCCGTCGGGCTCCCCCGCTGACGCGTCCAGGGCACCCCGCAGCGGCTGCTAGAGTTTCTTCCCGCACGATCCCTCGTAGCTCAATTGGCAGAGCATCCGACTGTTAATCGGACGGTTACTGGTTCGAGTCCAGTCGAGGGAGCCAGTATCACCGCAGGTCAGGCCCCCTTTCGAGGGGGCCTTCGTGCTGTCGTGCCCCAGACGTGCCCGAGCTCACGATGGTCGCCGAGCAGATCCGGCAGACCGAGCAGCGGGCCGCGGCGGCCAGGAGCGAGCTGCCACAGACCCGCCTGGCGTTGCTTGACCCCTCGGTCAGGTGATCAGTCAGTCGCCGACGGAGTTGCGGGCACGCTGCACGATCAACGGGTCGACATCGCCGACGACGTCCTCGTTCTTGCCGTCGTAGGAGAACTGGCTGAGGAAGTAGCGCATGGCGTTGAGCCGGGCGCGCTTCTTGTCGTTGCTGCGGATCATGATCCACGGCGCGTGATCGGTGTCCGTCCCGGCGAACATGGCCTCCTTCGCAACGGAGTACGACTCCCAGCGACCGAGGGACTCGAGGTCCATCGGTGACAGCTTCCAGCGGCGGACGGGATCGATCTGACGGATCGCGAACCGTGTGCGCTGCTCGCGGCGGGTGACGGAGAACCAGAACTTCGTCAGGTGGGTGCCGGCGTCGACGATGAGCCTCTCGAAGTCGGGAGCCTGGCGCATGAACTCCGCGTACTCGTCGTCGGAACAGAACGCCATCACTCGCTCGACGCCGGCACGGTTGTACCAGGACCGGTCGAACAGCACGATCTCGCCCTGCGTGGGGAAGTGCTTGACGTAGCGCTGGAAGTACCACTGGCCCTGCTCGGTGGTGGTGGGCATGGTCAGCGCGACCACGCGTGCTGCGCGCGGGTTCAGGTGCTCGACGAAGCGCTTGATCGTGCCGCCCTTGCCGGCCGCGTCGCGGCCCTCGAACACGATGATGTGCCGCTCGCCGTTGTCCTCTGCCCAGTACTGCAGCTTGAGGAGCTCGATCTGCAGGCGGTACTTGGTCTCTTCGTACTCCTCGCGATCCATGAGCTCGCCGTAGGGGTAGTCCTCGCGCCACGTCTCGACCGCTTTGCCGCCCGGGTCGATGAGCACGGGATCTGCTCCCTCGCCGCCGGCAACGCTGTAGCCCTCGGCCACCAGGCGGTCGATGTACTCGCGCAGATTGTCCTCGGCGTCAGGTGCGATCGCGCCGAGATCGAGCGGGAAGTCCATCGGATCCTCCTCCTGACGGCCGGCCCGACTGCGACGCCAGCGACGTCTCTTCATGATGGCTGTTCTCGGACCTTCTCCACAGAACGTGGCCCGGGGACCTGACGGTGTCCCAGCGGCTACTTCTTGCGCTCCGCTGCCTCGCGTCGGCGGCGGTGGGGATCACGCTTCACGCGATCGGCAGTGCGACACGACTTGCCCGGTGCGGCGTGGCACCGGGGGCACTCGACATCCAGCGGCTTGGTCATGCGCCGGACCCTAAGCCAGGAAGATGAACAGCTCGGCCTGGCCCGCCACGCCGGGCTGCGGTCGGGGGCTCGCTGGGTTGGACCGAGCCGGAGAGGCACGTCGCTGCGCCCTCGCGGTGCACGACGACGTACGTGATGATCTCGACGACGCGCGTCCGTGCTCGAGCTGGAGGCCCGGTGGGGCGCCGCTCTCCCGGTGACGCCCGCGTGAACGTTGGCCGTCGACTCGCGGAACACGCTCACGACCTGCGGGTTCAGGGACGACGCTCGGACCGTGGCCGACGTCCAGACCCTGCTGCGTGACCTGCGCTCCGGCGCAGTCCCGTCCTCCGACCTCGTGGGAACCCTCGCCGTCCCGCTGCACGCGGTCGATGCCGACACGCCCGTGCACGAGATCGAACCGCTCTTCCTCGATCCGGCGCTCCTGCGGATCGGCGTCATCGACCGGAACGCAGCGAACCGGATCGGGCTCATCACGCGATCGCGGTTCAACGCAGCCATGGCCGGCCGACTGGGCTACGGCCGAGCGGTCCTGACGCGTCGCCCAGCGCGTGCCGTGGCCGACTGGGAGCCGCTCGTCGTCGACGCGTCGTCACCCGTCGTCGAGGCGGCGCTGCTCGCGATGGCCCGACCGCCCGAGTCCCGGTTCGAGGACGTCGTCGTCCGCTCCGATCTCTGGTCGGCGACAGGGACAGCGGAGCTCGTGCACTCCCTCGCCGCCGCGCTCGCTGACCAAGGCATCCGCGACCGGACGACCGGCCTCGTCAACCGCCACTTCCTCGAGCACACGCTCGCCTCATGGGCGCACGAGATCCGGGGCTCCCGCCAACGACTGGCGGTCACACTGATCGACATCGCAGGCTTCGGCCTGCTCAACGCGGCCCATGGCCTCCCCCACGGCGACCGCGTGCTCGCCTCCATGGCGCAGGCGCTGACGGGCGCCTACCCGGGAGGCTGCGTACTCGGTCGGCTCGGCGACGACGAGATCCTCGTGGTGGCGGTGCTGCCCGCCGTGCCCGACGAACGCGCCCGCGAGGTCGCCGAGGAGCTGCGGCAGCGCGCGCTCCGCACGCTGGCCGCCACTCCCCCCGGCTTCGCCGACGGCGAGTGGCCGCCGGTCCGGGCGGTCGCCGCCGTGAGCCTGCAGGCGTGGGCAGACGGCCCTCTGTTGCTCCAGGAGCTGCACCGCGACATGCGCCGCAAGAAGGCCGAGCGGGCTCCGATCCGGCCGCGTCCCGGCCTCGAGTCCGGCAGCTGATTGTCGCGCCGGATCGCCGCGGCTATCGTCGCGGAGATGGACGATCGCGACCTCGTCGTCGACGGTTTTCGGATCCAGCCGCTCAGTCCTGCGACCTGGGACGCGTTCGCGGACCTGGCGGAACGTCACAACGGCGTCTGGGGCGGCTGCTGGTGCACCCACTTCCACCTCTACCCGGACCCCATCGAGGAGCGCCGCGCACTCGGCAACCGGGAGTTCAAGCGGCAGCTGGTCGAGGCCGGTCGCTCGCACGCGGCGCTGGTGTTCGACGGCGACACCGCGGTGGCGTGGGCCCAGTACGGGACGGTCGACGAGCTCCCGAACATCCAGCACCGCAAGGAGTGGGAACGAGGTGTCCCGCGCAGGCCGGACTTCCGGATCACCTGCTTGTTCGTGGACCGCGACTACCGGCGCACGGGGATGGCATCGATCGCGGTCCGCGGCGCGCTCGCGCTGATCTCGGCGGCAGGAGGTGGCCTGGTCGAGTCGTATCCGCACGACCTGCCACCGGGCAAGAAGACCTCGTCGTCGTTCCTCTACAACGCGACACGGACCATGTACGAGCAGCTCGGATTCACCTATCAGCGCCCCAAGGGCCAGGGCAACTGCGTGATGACCACCGAGGTCCCCGCGGGCACCAGAACGGCGCCCTGACCGCGCACGGGCACGCCACGCGTCACGAGCCCGCGGCTCGGTACGCCCTCCCGGCCTCGGTCGGCGTCGTCGCGTCGGTGTAGAGCCCGAACGCGACGCTGTCCCCCACCGCGGGCAGCCCGAACCACGCGTACCGCTCGACGTACGGACGCGACTCCATCCCGGCCGTCGACCCCTCGATGAACGCGGCAGCCTGGGCCCCCGTCGGGAACCTCGAGCCCCCGCCGAGCAGGCCGTACTCGGTGACCCAGATCGGGAGTCCGTAGCGCTCGTGCACGGCGTCGACATAGCCGAGGAAGTGCCCGACCGCCGCGTCGCTGAAGTCGGAGCCGTACCAGTGCAGCGTGATGAAGTCGACGCGCCTGCCCTGTGCGTGCGCGCCCGTCATGAACCGATCGAGCCAGCCGCCGGGCGTGTTCCCGCCCCAGGCGACCGCCGGGCTGCCGAGCCGCATCCCCGTGGCCTCGAGCCTGGGCCACGCGGCGAGCGCCTCCTCGACGCCCATGCCCGACTGCTCGGCGAGGTCCGGCTCGTTGAAGCCGAGCAGCGTCGACCCCTCGGCGGTCGCCTTCGCGAGGTTCGCGTCGGTGACGGAGTCCCGCCCCCAGATCATCGGGACGAACTCGACGTCGTCCGGCCCGGGCATGTCGGCGTTCGACGCCGACCAGTTGTAGTACCAGCCGGCGCCGACGTCGTCGAGCGCCCCCGTGAGGCCGTCGAACTGCCAGGTCGCGACGCCCTTCTTCGCCGAGGTCGCCGCCGCCTGCACGGGAGTCGCCACGGGCGGCGCCTCCGCCGGCGTCTCGACCACCGGCGCGGCGACCTCCGGAGCAGGGGCCACGACCTCAGGCGTGACCAGCGTCGGATCGGGTGTCGGGGCGGCGGTCTTCTCCACCGAGGACGATGTCGGGGTCGGCGTGCGGGTGACCGCGGCCTGCGCGCGCTGCCCGTCCCGTCGGTCGCCGGCGACCGCCGTCCCGACTCCGGCGACCGTGGCGGTCACGAGGGCGGCGACCAGGATCCCGCGCCCGACCGTCGTCCCGCCGACAAGTGCGAGCTTGCCCGCGAGTCCGTGCCCGGTCGCAGCATGCCCACCGGCCGCCGGCGTGCCGAGAGGCGAGCTGCCGGCCGCCTCGACGCCGTCCCGGAGGGCGCTCAGCACGAACGGCACCGGCGCCAGACCCACCCCGACGAGCAGCCGGTCCGCCGGCACGAGCCCGTGCCAGGCCGGCGCGCACTGCGGGCACTCGCGCGTATGCCGCGCGATCCGCTTGCGCCACAGCGCCGCCGGGCGCCCGTCCCACCCCGTCGTGACCGCGAGCAGGTCGATACACGGCGGCGAGGCGGCGAGCGCCCGCACGACGACGCGCGCCGTCTCGAGCTGGCCCTTCATGCGCTGGATGCGCACGGCTGCGTGCTGGGGGGTCACGTCGAGCGCGTCGACGATCTCCGGGCGGGTCAGCTCGCCCGAGGCCTCGAGCCACCACAGCGACAGCAGCTCGCGGTCGTCCTCGTCGAGCCAGCGCGTCGCCTCCGCGGTCTCCCGCCGCTGACCGGTGAGCTCGAGCCGCAGGATCGCGAGGTCGGTGAAGTCGGCACCCGGGTCACGGTCGTCCTCGGGCAGCGGGTCCGGCGCGCTCCCCTGGACCCGGTGGCGCTCGCGCACCTGCCGGACGGCGATCGCGACGAGCCACGAGCGGAACGCCGCCGGGTCGCGCAGGTCACCGAGCCCTCGCAGCGCCCGCAGCATCGTGTCCTGCACGACGTCGTCGACGTCCGCGTGCCCTCGCAGTGCCCGGCCGACGATCGCGTAGACGAGCGGGAGGTACCCGGCGACGAGGCGGTCGACCGCCTCGGGGTCGCCGTCGCGCGCGGCGACGACGGTCGCGGTGTCCGGGGGGAACGACATCGGCGGGCAGACCTCTCCAGGGCGGGACCATCATCGCGCGGCGGCGTTCGTCCTCCGGCCACACGAAGAGGAGACCTCACGGAAGGCAGACGATAACGAGAACTGCGGCACCTGGTCGTGCGCGCACTGGGCAGATATGGACCTGACCTCCGGCGACTCGCACGAGCTGATGGGCTACTCCGAGCTCGAGGCCCGCTCACCGGTCATCGCGGCGATGCCCCGCGACACCTGGACGGCGCACCTGCACCAGGTGCAGGTCCGGTCGAGGCTCAGACCGCCGCCGGCTCGGGCACGTAGCCCGGGATGTCCTCGACACGGTGGTAGACGGGCAGTCCGCGTTCTTCCGCGATCGCGACGTCCTGGTCGGCCCCCGTGGACTCGCCCTCCAGGCGCAGGACCGCGTCGCAGTGCTGGAGCAGGCGCTCCGCGGTGGGGTACATCACGCTCTGGGCCAGCGGGCTGAGCGGACCGTCCGCGCCGGCGCTCCGGAGCACGGGAAGCGCCACCCACTCGCCGATCATGGGGATGTGGCCGCTCCGGAAGATGGGCCAGGCGGCCTCTCCGAGACGGTCGAGGTTCCGGGCCATCAGCGCGGGGTCGTCACCCGTCCCCGAGCGGTAGGGGCCGGCGATCAGGATCAGCATGGGTGCAGTCGTCATGTGCAGTAGTATGCACGAGTCGGAACAATCATGGAGGATCGTGCAGATGCTGGCCGCGCAACGCAAGGACCTGCTGCTGGACCGACTCCGCGCCGACGGGCGGCTCGTGGCCAAGGACCTGGCGGTCGAGCTGGACACGTCCGAGGACACGATCCGGCGCGACCTGCGCGAGCTCGCCGTCGCCGGCCTCTGTCAGCGCGTGTACGGCGGGGCCATCCCGATCGCCCCGGCAGCCGCCAGCTACGCGCGCCGGCAGGAGATCGCCACGGGCAGCAAGCAGCGCGTCGCCGCCGCCTGCCTCGAGCTCGTCCAGCCGGGCAGCACGCTCCTCCTCGACGGCGGCACCACCGCGCTCGAGGTCGCCCGGATGCTGCCGCGCGATGACGGGCTCACCGTCATCACCCACAGCCCGACGATCGCCGTCGCGCTGGTCGACCACCCGGCCGAGGTGTTCCTGCTGGGCGGCCGGCTGTTCAAGCACTCCGTCGTGGCGTCGGGCGCGGCTGCCGCCGAGGCGGCGTCCCAGGTCACGGCCGACCTGTTCCTCCTGGGCGTGACCGGCGTCCGGCCCGACACGGGTCTCACGACGGGCGACGTCGACGAGGCCGCGATGAAGCGCACCCTCTCGCGTCGGGCCGCCCAGACGTGGGTGATGGCGAGCGAGGAGAAGATCGGCGCGAGGTCACCGTTCCGCGTCCTCGGGCTCGACGAGGTCGCCGGGATCGTCAGCGACGCCGACCCGGCGCACCCCGTGCTCACCGAGCTCCAGCGCGTCGGGGTCGAGGTGCTGCGCGCCTGATCTCCTCCCCGCGGCACGGGACGAACGGGGGCAAGTCGTCCTAGCCTGGGGAGTGAGGTGAGGGCGATGCACGCAGAGGTCGGTGACAAGGTCGTCATCCATGGCCGGACCGTCGGGACGGCCGACCGTGGCGGGACGGTGATCGAGGCGCGGGGCGCCGACGGTCCGTACGTCGTGCGGTTCGACGACGGGCACGAGACGCTCGTGTTCCCGGGGCCGGACCTGACGGTGGTGCGGACGACGCCCTGACGAGTGCCGCGAGCACGCTGTGGGCGAGCGAGCGGATCAGCCTGCGAGGGCCGCCCGCAGGAAGGCGATGTCCTCCGCCTGGCTCTCCGACGGCGTCTCCACGAGCGCGTCGCACCCCGCCTCCCGGACGACGTGCGCGATGAGCTCGGGCGGGATCGTGCCGGTGGCGAAGCCCGCGTGCCGGTCGCGCGCGGAGCCGGCCGGGTCGCGCGAGCTGTTGGCGTGCACCAGGTCCACCCGGCCGGTGATGGCTCGCACGCGCTCGACGACGGTCTCGAGGTCCTCCCCCGCGGCCCAGGCGTGGCAGGTGTCCAGGCACAGGCCCACGTCGTACTCGCCGATCGCGTCCCAGAGCATCGCGATCCGGTCGAGGGTGCGCGCGCACGCGTTCTCCCCGCCGGCCGTGTTCTCGACGAGCACCCGGACGGGGAACGTGGCGCGCTGGAACGTCTTGCGCCAGTTGTCGATCCCGACGGCGATGTCGTCGCCGTCGCCCACGTGCCCCCCGTGCACCACGAGTCCTCGCGCGCCGAGCTCCGCCGCCGCGGCCGCGTGCTGCGCGATCATGTTCCGGCTCGGGATGCGGATCCGGTTGTTGGTCGACGCGACGTTGACCAGGTAGGGGGCGTGCGCGTACACACCGAGGCCGGAGGCCACCAGCGCGGCCGCGTCGTCCCGCGGCACCGGCTTCTTCCACCCCTGCGGGTCCGCCAGGAACAGCTGAACGCAGTCCGCGCCTGTCTCGGCGGCCGCCGCCACCGGGTCGTCGCCTCGCACGTGGGCGCCGATGAGCACCACGTCGTCTCCCTCCGCTCGACTCGCGCCAGGCTAGTCCAGCGGTGTGACAGCCCGGGGTCGGGCTACGCGGCCATGCCGTAGCCGGAGCCGCGCCGACGGACCCGCGTGCCGTCGTCGACCAGCTGGTCGGGCTCCACGCGCGCCCGCCGCTCGACCAGGACGTCCCGGCCGATCCGCGCACCGGGTCCGATCCGCGCCCCGTCGCCGACGCGGGTGCCGGCCCCGACGTGCACGTTGCGGTCGATCGTCACGCCCTCGCCGATCGCGACGCCGGCGTCGATCCAGCTGCCGGCGCCGACACGGGACCCGTCCCCGACGACCGCACCGGCCTCGACGTAGGCGGTGTCAGCGAGCCAGGCTCCTTCGTGGACGCGCGCCGTCGGGGCCACCAGACCCCGGCCGTTGTCGTGGCGCAGGTACCGGACCACCTGGCCCTGGTCGTCCTCGAACTCCACGCGGCCTGCCGTACGTCGGGTCATGGTGCTCCTCGTCGCTAGTCGTCATCATTCTCGGTTGACATAACGAACGAGGGCCACGAAGGATTCCAGCCGCGACGACGACGATCGGACCGGGCCGGAGGCCTCGGACACGTCGCCAGCGACGCTCCGCGCCCGGGTCGAAGGAGCCCCCGGCGCGGTCGCCCTACAGGCCTCTGACCTGCGCCTTCAGGGAGGTCTGTCCGCGGGCTGGACGGATCGCCCCGGGAGCCTCACACTTGCGCCTGCCCCCTTGGATGGTCCGGCCGCCGATGGCCGGGAAAGGACCCCGGCCGTGCTGCGCACCGTCACCTCGCACCTGTCCTTGGACGTGCGCGCCCCGCTCGAGATCCTGCTCTCCGTCGCCGTCGCGGACGGCGCCTACGACCGCTCCGAGATCCTCTCGGTACGCCACGAGGACGGGCCCCTGGACGTCTCCGAGGTCAAGATGGCCCACGGTGGTCGCATGCACCGCGTGCTGACTCCGGCAGGCCGTCTGGTGGTGGACTACCAGGCCACGATCACGGGTCAGGCGGACCTGCCGGCCATCGACGACGTCGATCTCGTCGAGTACCGCCGGCCCAGCCGCTACGCGGACTCCGACCGGCTGCTGGCCTTCGCCCGGGACCAGTTCAAGGGCCTCGAGGGGCCCGAGCTGCTCGACGCGGTCGTCGCCTGGGTCAGCGGGCACGTCACGTACCTGTCGGGCTCCAGCCTGCCCACCGACGGCGCCACGGACACCCTGCTCAAGCGCCGCGGCGTGTGCCGCGACTTCGCGCACCTGGTCGTCGCGCTGCTGCGGGCCAAGGACGTCCCGGCCCGCCTGGCCTCCGTCTACGCTCCCGGACTCAAGCCGATGGACTTCCACGCGGTCGCCGAGGCGTACGTGGACGGGGCGTGGCACGTGGTCGACGCGACCAAGATGGCGCGACGCGAGTCGCTGGTCCGGATCGCCACCGGCCGCGACGCCACCGACACCGCGTTCCTGTCCTACTACGGCGGTCAGCTCTCGATCCGGGCGATGACGGTCACGGCCTCCGTGCACGCGCTCCTGCCGACCGGCGACAGCACGGGACTCGTGGCCCTGCGCTGACTAGATCGAGAGCCCGACCAGCGAGCCGACCGCGTACGTCACGGCCATCGCGATCGAGCCGCCGAGCACGTTGCGCAGGACGGCCCGGCGCGGCTCGGCGTCGCTGAACCGCGCCGCGACCAGTCCGGTGAGGACCAGGGCGACGACGACCGCGGCGAACGTGGCCGGCGCCCGGACGGCACCCCAGGGCGCCAGGACCACCAGGAGCGGGACGAGTCCGCCGACCAGGAAGGCGCCGAGCGACGCCACCGCCGCATGCCACGGGTTGGTGTACTCCTCGGGTCCCGTCACCACGAGGGTGGGCAGGACCCGGCCCCGCCGCACGGCGGACCGTTCGGCGTCGCGCTGGCTGCTCACCGACACGTACTCCCCCGCCGCCATGGACAGCGCACCCGCGACCAGCGCGGCGATGCCGGCGAGTGCGATCGTGCCCACCGGCGTGGCCGCCCCGGCGACGCCGAGCACGGTCGCGGCGACCGAGACGATGCCGTCGTTGGCGCCCAGGACACCGGCGCGCAGCCAGTTCAGGCTCTGGAGCGTGGGGGCGGTGCGGTGCGTCTGGAGGACCGTCATACGCCCACGGTAAGCACCCCGCGGCGCGTTGTCACCGAAGCAAAGGCTGCCCTGACCTGCGGTGATGCAGGATTGCCTCACCTATGTCAGGCGCTCTCCCGCAGGTTCCGGCGGCGACCCTCGACCTCGACGAGCTCCGCGAAGGCGGCCTGGTAGGCGGTCGGGTCGGCCTCGGCGTCCATGCGCTGGAGGCGACCGCGGAGGTCCGCGATGTGCCGGGTGAAGCCGATCTCCACCAGGCGGAGCACGACACCCTTCACGTACCCCTCGAGCGACTCCGGCCGGTCCTCGGGCAGCGGCGCGACGGCCAGCTCGGTGACCAGGGCGCGGACCGGTCCGGCCGCCTGCTCGATCACGGCACCCACCCAGCCGGTCGACCCGCCGGAGCTCTGGAGCAGGGGCCGCGCGACGGTCAGTCCGCCGGCCGCGCGGATGGCTTCGTGCACGGCGCGGTAGGCCGGCGCGCCGAACGCGTCGGACGGGAGCTCGTCGAAGTCGGCGGCCACGAGGTCGGGTCGCTGGAGCACGACCTCCAGCGCAGTCCGCTCGATCTGCGCGACCGGGTCCCGCCGGTCCGGGACGGGCATGCGCGCGACGGGCACCGGCACGGGCTCGGACGACGGCCGCTCGGTGCGGGTGGTCGCCGGTCGGCTCGACGGGGAGGCCCCCTGCACGGCACGCCGCACGGAGTCCTGGTCGTCGATGCCCAGCCAGCCGGACAGCAGGCGCGTGTACTCGGGGCGCAGCGCCGCGTCGCGGATGCCGGCCACGATCGGGGCGGCGGCCCGCAGGGCACCGATCCGGCCCTCGGCGGTCCGCAGGTCGTAGGACGCCAGGGTGGAGCGGATGACGAACTCGTAGAGCGGCGTCCGGCCCGCGACGAGCGCGCGGACGGCGTCCGGACCCTTGGCCTGGCGGAGCTCGCACGGGTCCATGCCCGACTTCTCGACGGCGACGAACGTCTGGGCCGAGAACGACTGGTCCTCGCCGAACGCCCGCAGCGCCGCCTTCTGCCCGGCGGCGTCGCCGTCGAACGTGAAGATGATCTCCCCGCCGACCGAGGCGCCCGACGCCAGCTGCACTCCCCCGCTGGACCCCGAGTCGCCGATGAGGCGGCGCACGATCCGCGCGTGGTCGGAGCCGAACGCGGTGCCGCAGGTGGCCACGGCGGTGCCGACGCCCGACAGGTGCATCGCCATCACGTCGGTGTACCCCTCGACGACCACCACGCGCTTGTCGCGCTGGAGGTCCCGCTTGGCCAGGTCGATGCCGTAGAGCACGTGCGACTTCTTGTAGAGCGGCGTCTCGGGGGTGTTCAGGTACTTGGGCCCCTGGTCCTCCTCGAAGAGGTGCCGCGCGCCGAAGCCGACCGTCTCCCCCGTCAGCTCGCGGATGGGCCACACCAGCCGACCGCGGAACCGGTCGTACACGCCGCGCTGCCCCTGGCTGACCAGCCCGGAGAGTGTGAGCTCCGCCTCGGTGAACCCGCGGCCGCGCAGGTGCCGCATGAGCGAGTCCCAGCCCTGGGGTGCGAACCCGACGCCGAAGTCCGCCGCGGCCGTGCGGTCGAACCCGCGCTCGGCGAGGAACTGGCGCCCGGCCGCGGCGGCGGGGGTGCTGAGCTGCTCACGGTAGAACTCCTCGGCCACCTTGTGCGCCTCGATCAGTCGCCGGCGCTTTCCCGGCTCCTCACCGGGACGCGGGGCGCCGCCCTCCTCGTACCGGAGCTGGAGCCCGACCTTGCCGGCCAGGTACTCGACCGCCTCGGAGAAGCCCAGGCCGTCGACCTTCTGCACGAAGTCGATGACGTCGCCGCCCTCGCCGCAGCCGAAGCAGTGGTACCGACCCACCTGCGGGCGCACGTGGAAGGACGGGGAACGCTCGTCGTGGAACGGGCACAGCCCCTTCATCGAGCCGACGCCCGCGGACCTCAGCGTGACGTGCTGGCCGACGATCTCCTCGATGTGGGCGCGCTCGCGGACCGCCTCCACGTCCTCCCGCCGGATGCGACCTGCCACGCGAGGAGTCTAGGCGTCGGCGCCGACCCGCCGGACCGGGTTCACACCAGTGCCGGGGGTCCTCCGTGCCGGGGCGGGTGGACCAGCCGCGCGTGCAGCTCGGCGGCCGACACGTCGGTGAGCGAGGCCACCTGGTCGATCACCACGCGCAGGCGTGCGCCGTCGTCGGCCGCCTCCGCCCAGTCCGCGGCGAACGGGGGCTCCAGGGCGATCGGTGCACGCTCGGACAACACGTGCACCAGGTCCACCAGCACCTCGCGCTGCCGGTGGTAGAGCGGCTCGAGCTCGCGCGGGGCCATGACGTAGGCGACCGCGAGGCCTTTGAGCACGAGGATCTCGGCCAGGGTCTCGTGCGGCACGATCAGGTCCGCCGCGTACCGGGTGAGCGGGCCGGGTCCGTACTCCTGCCGGGTGGCCAGCTGGGAGGCCTTGGCGAACCGGCCGATCAGCTGGCTGGTGGAGTCCTTGAGGGACGCGAGCGCGGCGCGGGAGCCGTCGAAGCCCGGGCGCCACAGCTGTGCCGCCAGGAGCCGGTCCATCGCGTCCTGGAGACCGTCGGCGGTCACCGCGTCGCCGTACCAGGTCTGCACGGCCTCGACCACGCGATCACGCTCATTCGGGACCGCGAGCACCTCGAGGTCCAGGCGCCCGCCCACGACGGCGTCCTCGACGTCGTGCACGGAGTACGAGATGTCGTCGGCCAGGTCCATGACCTGCGCCTCGAGGCACTTGCGGCCGTCGGGTGCCTGCTCACGCAGCCACTCGAACACCGGGAGGTCGTCCTCGTACACACCGAACTTGTGCGTCGGCCGGCCGCTGGCGGCGCTGACCGGACCCTGGAGGTGCCGCCACGGGTACTTCACCGAGGCGTCGAGGCTGGCGCGGGTGAGGTTCAGCCCCACCGCGCGACCGTCGGGGGCCACGACCTTGGGCTCGAGCCTGGTGAGCAGCCGCAGGGTCTGGGCGTTGCCCTCGAACCCACCGATGTCCTTGGCCAGGTGCGCCAGCGCGCGCTCCCCGTTGTGCCCGAACGGCGGGTGCCCCAGGTCGTGCGCCAGGCAGGCGGTGTCGACGATGTCGGGGTCGCAGCCCAGTGCCTTGCCGATCTCCCGGCCTACCTGCGCGACCTCGAGCGTGTGCGTCAGGCGTGTGCGGACGAAGTCGTCGGACGACGGCCCCAGCACCTGCGTCTTGGCCCCGAGACGCCGCAGCGCCGACGAGTGCACCAGCCGGGCACGGTCCCGCTCGAACGCCGTGCGCTCGCGCGACTTGACCGGCTCCTGGACCCATCGCTCCCGGTCGGCATCGACGTATCCGTCGACGTCGAGAGACTGGTCCAGTGCGGTCACGGGGCCAGCGTAACGAGCAGGCCCGACGGGTGGCCTCGGCGGTGCTCGGCGGACGGTCCCCCACTGGCGCGCGCGAGTGTGCAACGCTCTCGCAGCGACAACATCAACGGCGACGGACGAGGAGGTTCGGTGTCCCCTACGCTGCCGCCTGTGCGTACCCGTCTGACGGATCTGGCCGAGCAGGCCGGTGTCAGCACGGCCACGGTGTCCCGGGTCCTGAACGGCAAGCACGGCGTGTCCGCCCAAGCCCGCCAGGCCGTGCTCGCCGCCCTGGACGTCCTGGGCTACGAACGACCCGAGAAGCTACGCACCCGCTCCGCCGGCCTGGTCGGCCTCGTGGTCCCCGAGCTGTCCAACCCCGTCTTCCCCGCCTTCGCCCAGGTCATCGAGACCATGCTCACC
>NZ_JABMCI010000043.1 GCF_013359775.1 Cellulomonas humilata
CCTCCCGCCCGGCAACGGGCCGGCCGCCCGCACGGCCCGCCGGCACCCGCCCGCAGGCCGCGCCGACCCGGCCGAGCACCCCCGCCGCACCGCCGCAGCCTCCCGGGGGGCACCGCAGCCGGAAGCCGCTCATCGGGCTCGTCGCGGCACTGCTGGTGGTGGCAGTCGTCGCGTGGCCGATCGGTCTCGCGGTCTGGGCCAACGGCAAGGTCCAGCACACCCCGGCGCTCAGCGGCGCGGCGAACACCCCGGGCACCACCTACCTGCTGACGGGCTCGGACTCGCGGGCGGACGGAGCGGTCGGCGAGGACGGCACCGAGGGCGCGCGGACCGACACGATCCTGCTGCTGCACGTGCCCGACAGCGGTCCGACCGCGCTGATCTCGCTCCCGCGGGACACCTACGTGGACATCCCCGGGCACGACCCGTCGAAGCTCAACGCCGCCTTCTCCTGGGGCGGGGCACCGCTGCTGGTGCAGACGGTCGAGGGCCTCACGGGCCTCACGGTGGATCACTACGCCGAGATCGGCATGGCCGGCGTGGAGCAGATCGTCGACGCGGTCGGCGGCGTGAACCTCTGCCACGACGCCAACGTGAACGACCCCGACTCGGGCATGGTCTGGGTGGCCGGCTGCCACGACGTCGCCGGCGAGCAGGCGCTCGCGTTCGCCCGCATGCGCAAGGCGGACCCCACGGGCGACGTCGGCCGCGCCGAGCGTCAGCGCCAGCTCATCGGCGCCGTGATGGGCAAGGTCAAGCCGAGCCAGCTGCTGTTCCGCCCGACCCAGCAGGTGGCGCTCATCGACGCCGGGACGCAGGCCCTGACCGTGAGCGACGAGACCGGCATCGTCGACATGGGCAGGCTGGCGCTCGCGTTCCGGGCAGCCAACGGCGCCGACGGCATCACCGGCACCCCGCCCATCGCCAGCATCGACTACCGGCCCGGCGGCAACGTCGGCTCGACCGTCCTGCTCGACCCTGACCTCGCGCCCGCGTTCTGGGTGGCCATCGCGGACGGGTCCCTGCCTGCCGGTCCGGTCGGCGGGATGCCCGGGGCCTGAGCCCTCAGGCCATCGCCTCCACCAACCGGGGGCCGCGCATCACGCGGTCGAGCACGGCAGCGCGCGGTCGCTCCAGGGCGGCGAGGGTCGCGCTGCGGAGCCGGGGGCCCAGCGGGACCTCGACGTACCGGTGCACCACCCACGCCAGGGCGGTCACCACCCCGAGCGCCGCCGCGAGGGCGACCGCCGCGGGCACGTGGTCGGCGAGCAGCCGGATCACCGCCAGCCCCCAGTACTCGTGCACCAGGTACAGCGGGTAGGTGAGCGTGCCGAGCACGACGAGACGGCGGTGCTGCCAGCGGCTCACCCGCGTGAGCACGACGACCGCGACGAGCGCGACGCACCCGATCACCGCGAGGCCGAGCAGCGCGGTCGAGGGCGTGTACCCGGTGGTCCGTCCGAGCACGGCCGCGCGGGACGGGACGACGAGGGCGACCGCGAGCGCGGTGTTCACGGCGACCGCGGCCCACGGCAGCACGCGGCGACGGGCGGACTCGCGGTCGCCGACCAGCACGTACAGCGCCATCCCGGCGGCGAACAGCGGGGCGTAGTCGGCGATGAGCAGCGCGGCGAGACCGTCGGCCCCGGCGCGCTCGGCGAGCAGGGCGACCCACGGCCAGGCCAGTGCGACACCGACGACGCGGCGGCGGGTGATCCCGACCAGAGAGAGCACGCCGAGCAGCAGGTAGAACCGCAGCTCGGTCCAGAGAGTCCAGTAGACGCCGTCCACGTGCTCCACGCCGAGGGCCGGCTGCAGCATCGTGAGGTTCACCAGCACCTGGTGCGGGGTGACGTGCTTGCCCTCCGGCCAGACCAGCAGCAGCAGGGCGCCCGTCGCCAGAACCGCCACCCAGTACGCCGGGTAGAGCCGGGCGACGCGCGACGCGACCACCTGCGCCGTCGGACGACCCCACGCCGTCATGAGGATGACGAAGCCGCTGATCACGAAGAACAGCTCCGGCCCGAGCGAGCCGTAGCCCGTCCACCGGCCGATGCCGCCGAGCCGGTCGGCCTGCCCCTCCCCCCACGCCGAGCTGGTGCGCGCCGTGAAGTGATAGAGCACCACGGCAGCAGCCGCGAGGAACCGGAGGGCGTCGAGCGCGGCGAGCCGCGGGCGGGGCGCAGAGGTCATCCGCTCGACGCTAGGCAGCCCGGGCCGGGCCCGCACGCCGAGCGGGGGCTCCGCACGGACCCTTCACACGGTCAGACGCTGAAGCCCACGCTCGGCCGGGAGGTCGTCTGGGACCGCAGCCGCTCGCCCTTCCCGTCGGCCTGGCCCTCGAGGTCCTTCTGGAACGCGGCCATCGCGGCGCGCAGGCGCGTGGACTGCTCTCCCTCCCCCGAGGCCAGGATGCGGACCGCGAGCAGGCCCGCGTTCCGCGCACCGCCGATGGAGACGGTCGCCACGGGCACGCCCGCGGGCATCTGCACGATGGACAGCAGGGAGTCCATGCCGTCGAGGTAGGCCAGCGGCACGGGCACCCCCACGACGGGCAGCGTGGTCACGGCGGCCAGCATGCCGGGCAGGTGGGCCGCTCCCCCCGCACCGGCGATCACCACGCGCAGGCCGCGGTCCGCGGCGGTGCGGCCGTACGCGATCATCTTCTCCGGCTGACGGTGCGCGGAGACGACGTCGATCTCGACCGGCACGTCGAACTCGGCGAGCGCCTCCGAGGCGGCCTTCATCACGGGCCAGTCCGAGTCGGAGCCCATGACGATCCCCACCAGGGCCTGCGCTGCCATCACCGTCTCCGTCCGTGCAACCGATCAGCTACGGCGACGCCGCGCGCCCATCATCACCCAGCCTGCGCGCTGCGGGTGCCCTGTTCGCGTCAGGCGGACGCGTCGCCCCGCAGCACGGCCGCCGCGGCGACCGCGCGGCGCCGGACGTCGTCGAGGTCGTCGCCGCTGACGTTCACGTGCCCGAGCTTGCGCCCCGCGCGCACCTCCTTGCCGTACAGGTGCACCTTCGCACCGGCGTCGAGCGTGGCGACGTCCGCGAGCGCGTCCGTGGGGTCCGGCAGCGCGCTGCCGAGCACGTTCGCCATCACGGTCCACGGTGCGCGCGCCGACGTGTCGCCGAGGGGCAGGTCGAGCACCGCGCGCAGGTGCTGCTCGAACTGGCTGGTCACGGCACCGTCGATGGTCCAGTGGCCGGAGTTGTGGGGTCGCATGGCCAGCTCGTTGACCAGCACGCGCGGCGGTCCGCCCGCGCTGTCGGCGACCTCGAACAGCTCCACCGCGAGGACGCCGGTGACGCCGAGTCCCGCGGCGATCCGCGTGGCCACGTCGAGGGCCTCCGCCCGCGTCGACGGATCCAAGCCCGGGGCGGGGGCGACGACCTCGGCGCACACGCCGTCGCGCTGCACCGACTCGACCACCGGCCACGTGCGGATCTCGCCGCTGGGGCGTCGCGCCACCAGGACGGCGAGCTCGCGGGTGAACGGGACCTTCTCCTCCGCCAGGAGCGGGACACCGGTGCCGTCGGCGACCGCGGCGAACCAGTCCTCGACCTCGCCGGCGGCGCGGACCACCCGGACACCCTTGCCGTCGTACCCGCCGCGCGACGTCTTCACCACCGCCACCCCGTCGTGCTCCGCCAGGAACGCGGCGAGGTCAGCGGCGTTCGACAGTGCCGCCCAGGCCGGGACCGGGACCCCCAGCGCCGCGAGCCGGGTGCGCATCACGATCTTGTCCTGCGCGTGCACCAGGGCGGCCGCGTCCGGGTGGACCGCGACCCCGGCCGCCTCCAGCCGGTCCAGCAGAGCGTTGGGCACGTGCTCGTGCTCGAACGTCAGGGCGTCGGCCCCGTCCGCCAGGCGCGTGATCGCGGCCTCGTCGGACGCGGACCCGACGGGGGCGTCGACCACCACCTGCGCCGCCGAGGACGTCGGGCTCTCGACCAGGACCCGCAGGTGCACCCCGAGCGCCGTCGCCGCCGGCGCCATCATGCGGGCCAGCTGGCCACCACCGACCACGGCCACCACGGGTGCTGTCACGGGCGACGACACTAGCCGAGCGCCGCAGCGCGCCGAAACGCTTCGCCCTGGCCCGCACGAGGCCCCACCCAGGCCGTCGGGCTATCCTCTCTGGACTGCCCGACACCACACCCACGCCCGAGGAGCTCCGTGAGCGCGCACGACGAGCTGACCGCCAGCCCGTCCGTCCTCGCGCCCACGACTCCGCCCCTGGCCTCCACGGTCCGTGCGGCCGCCCTGCGTGCACGCGCCTACGAGCTGGCGCGGTTCCTGTCGGTGGGCGGGGTCGCGTTCGTGGTCGACCTGGGCCTGTTCAACCTCCTGCGGTTCGGCCCGGGGCAGCTGCTGGAGCACAAGCCGCTCACCGCGAAGATCCTCTCGGTGATCGCGGCGACGTTGGTGTCCTGGCTCGGGAACCGCCACTGGACGTTCTCCCGGCAGCGCACCGACCGCCCCACGCGCGAGCTGGTCGTGTTCACCGCCATCAACCTCGTCTGCGCGGTGGTGCCGGTGCTCACGCTGGCGTTCTCGCACTACGCGCGCGCCCTGACCACCCCGCTGGCGGACAACGTGGCGACCGTGATCGGCATCGCGATCGGCACCGCGATGCGCTACGTCGCCTACAAGCGCTGGGTGTTCACGGGGTCCACCCGACCGACGGCCTGAGCGTCAGGGCACGTCCGCCTGCACGATCACCGCGTCACCCGACGCGGTGACGTCGCCGTCGGTCGCCGGCACGAACGCCGACTGCCCACGGGTGAGCAGGAACGAGCCGTCGTTCTGGGTCGAGACCTCGGCCTCGCCCTCGATGCACACCACGACCCGCGGGCCGCGGCCGGGGATCCGGATGGGACCCTCGTCGGTCAGGCGCGTCACCGACAGCTCGAAGTCGTCCACGGGCGCGTAGAAGATCCGCGTCGAGGTGAACACCCGCTCAGGGGCGATCCGGATGGGCGGGGCGGCCACGCAGTCCACGTTCCGCAGCAGCTCGTCGACGTCCACGTGCTTGCGGGTCAGTCCCGCGCGGAGCACGTTGTCGGAGTTGGCCATGATCTCGACGCCGACCCCGCGCAGGTACGCGTGCACCGCGCCGGCCGGGACGAACAGCGCCTCGCCCGGCCGCAGCGTGACGGGGTTGAGCAGGACGGACGTCACGGCGCCGGGGTCCCCCGGATAGGCGGCTGCGAGGCGGATGACCGTGCGGTCGGTGCGCGGCGACGGGGAGCCCTCGGTCAGCCGGCGCGCGCAGGCGTCGACGAACTTGGCCACGTCGTCCGCGCCCGGCCGGGTGTCCGGCAGCAGGAGCCACTCGAACGCCTGGCGGACGCCGGTCGAGGTGGGGTCGCTGACCAGCAGGGAGTGCAGGTCCGCAGCGAGGGGGGCGTCGAGGTCAGCCAACAGCTCCGCCGCGCGCCGGGGCGCGCGGAACCCCACCATCGCGTCGAACCGGGTCAGCGCGTACAGGAGCTCGGGCTTGTGGTTGGTGTCCCGGTAGCTGCGCGTCGGCGCATCCACGGCGATCCCGGCGCGCTCCTCGTCGGCGAACCCGGCGCGGGCGCGCTCGATCGAGGGGTGGACCTGGAGCGAGAGCGGGGCGTCGGCGGCGATGATCTTGAGCAGGTAGGGCAGCTGGGAGCCGAACCGCGAGCCGACGTCCCCGCCCAGGTGACGGGCCGGGTCGGACGCGATCAGCCGGTCGAGCGAGATCGGTCCGTCCTCGGTCTCGACGATCGAGGGGGCGCTGGCGTGGGCGCCGAACCACGCCTCAGCGACCGGGCGGCCGTCCGGCACCAGTGCGAGCACGTCCTGGATCGCGGTGGTCGATCCCCACGCGTAGCTCTGCGTGGCGGGCGTGATCCGGTACACGGCGGTGCTCTCCTGCGGGTGCTCGGTGGTCAGGTTGGCGTCCCAGGTTACTTGGCCGCCCGCCTCGGCCGGCGCGGTCCGCCGGGTGAGACCTGGACATGTCGGTCAGCGTCGGCGCCGGTCCGGCCGGGCGGAGACGACGGCGCCCAGCGGCAGCACCACGTCCGGGCGCAGGGACGCGGGGACGCCGGACAGGAACAGGGCGAAGACGGCGGGCCGGCGCTGGGCGAGCTCGAGGCGGCCGCCGTCCGCGGAGGCCAGGTCGCGGGCCAGGGCCAGGCCGAGGCCGGTGCCCCTGCCCGAGGTCACCTCGCGCTCGAAGATGCGCGGCGCGAGGTCGTCCGGCACGCCGGCGCCCTCGTCGGCGACCTCGACCACCACCGCACCCGACGGTCCGCTGGGGCGCGACCGGACCGTCGTGGTGCCGGCGCCGTGCTTCAGCGAGTTCTCGACGAGCGTGGCGATCACCTGCGCGAGCGCACCGGGCGTGGCGAGCACCTGGGTGGCGGGGTCCACCTCGACGACGAGCCGCCGGCCCACCGCCTGGAACGTCGGCTGCCACTCCTCCTCCTGCTGGTGCACCACCTCGAGCAGCCGGAGCGCCTCGGTGGTGCCGCCCGCGACCCGGCGCGAGCTGGCGAGGAGGTCGTCGACCACCCGGACGAGGCGCTCGACCTGCTCGAGCGAGATGCGCGCCTCCTCGCCCACGGTCGGGTCGTCGGTGGCGAGCATGATCTCCTCGAGCCGCATCGACAGCGCGGTCAGTGGCGTGCGCAGCTGGTGGGAGGCGTCGGAGGCGAACTGTCTTTCGGCCGCCAGCCGGCCGGCCATCCGGTCGGCGCTCCGCGCCAGCTCGGCGGCGACCAGGTCGATCTCCTCGACCCCGGAGGGTTCCAGGCGCGGACGCACCTGTCCCGCGCCCAGCTGCTCGGCCGAGGCGGCCAGGTAGACGAGCGGAGCCGTCAGACGGTTGGCCTGCCAGATGGCCATGGCGATGCCCGCGGCGAACGCGACGACGGCGGCCACGACGACGAGCGCGATGACCCGCGCGCTGAGCCAGAACACGTCCCACCACGACACGTACAGCAGGACGGTGGCGCCCGTGTCGGAGTCCACCTTCACCGACAGGCTGCGGCCCTGGATGCGGTCACCCGCCCGGTACACCTCGCCGTCCGGCGCCTGCACGACCACGGACGCCGGGATGTCGCCCGGCCCGCCCGCGGCGTTCTCGAACATCCGGTTGGTCAGCGGGATGTCCTGCTCGAGCCGGAAGTCGACCGCGCGGGCGGTGTCGGCCGCACGCGACTGGAGCGCCTGCATCTCGTTCTCGCGGACCAGCTGCGCGCCCAGGAAGGCCAGGGGGAAGCCGAGCAGGACCACCGCGACGGTCACCGCCGCGATCGTCGCCTGCAGGACGCGACGACGCAAAGCTCAGGCCCGCTCGGACGCGCCCGCGCCGCCGGTCTCGAAACGGAAGCCCATGCCGCGCACCGTGGTCACGTAGCGCGGGGCGTTGGCGTCGTCGCCGAGCTTGCGGCGCAGCCAGGAGACGTGCATGTCCAACGTCTTGGTCGAGCCGGTCGGGTCCGAGCCCCAGACCTCGCGCATGAGCGTCTCGCGCGCCACGACCGTGCCGGCGGCGCCGACGAGCACGCGCAGCAGGTCGAACTCCTTGGCGGTGAGGTGCAGCTCCCGCTCGCCCTGGAACGCGCGGTGGGCGGCGACGTCGACGCGCACGTTCTGCGCGTGCAGCTCGTCCTCGTCCGCCGGGTCACCCACGCTGCGGCGCAGCAGGGCGCGGACCCGGGCGAGCAGCTCGGCCAGTCGGAACGGCTTGGTGACGTAGTCGTCGGCGCCCGCGTCGAGGCCGACCACGAGGTCCACCTCGTCGGCCCGGGCGGTGAGCACGAGCAGCGGGGTGGTCAGGCCGAGGTTCCGGATGGCGCGGGCCACGTCGAGCCCGTCCATGTCCGGCAGCCCGAGGTCCAGGACCACCAGGTCAGCCGCGGCGGCCCCGTCGATCGCACCTTGACCGGTGCCTTGCACGCGCACGTCGTAACCTTCACGCCCGAGGGCGCGGGCCAAAGGCTCGGCAATCGCGGGATCGTCCTCGGCCAGCAGCACCTGGGTCATTTGCCCATGCTAGGTCATGGGACGGTCTTGACCACCAGCGGGGCGCGCCCAGATGTTCGCGTGAACCGTCTGCCCCCGGGGACGGACGGCGGGCGGGTCCCGGTCGTCCTGCAGGGGCACGACGATCGGAGCCCTCACGCCTACCCTCGGGGGGTGACGAGATGGGAACGCCTGCTGCGGTGGGAGGAGGCGCACCGGTTCGCGGTCGACGCCACCGGCACCGGGTTCCTGCTGCTGGTGATGGTCGCGACGTCGACGGACATCGCCAGCTCGACGAGCAACGCGATGCGCACCTTCGCGTCGCCGCTGATCGCGATCGCGATCGTCACCCCGCTCGCCTGGCGCCGCGTGCGACCCGCCGCGTCCGCCGCGGCCGTGTACACCGTGGGGCTGCTCCAGCTCGCGTTCTGGACGCCCCTGGTGCTGCCTGCCGACATCGCCGTGCTGGTCGCGCTCTACTCCGTCACGGTGCACGGTCCCCGGTGGGCGCACCGGGTGGCGATCGTCGGTGCGCTCGTCGGCTCGGTCCTGCTGGGCGTCGTGATGAACGGGTGGTACGGCGCCGCCGCGGTGTCGACGGCCGTCTTCGCCGGCGTGGTCGCCCTGTCGGTGTGGGCGTTCGGCCTGGTCCGGCGCTCCCGGCGAGAGACCATCGCGGCCCTCGTGGACCGCGCGCGGCAGCTGGAGGTCGAGCGCGACCAGCAGTCGCAGATCGCCACCGCGGCGGAGCGCGCCCGGATCGCCCGGGAGATGCACGACATCGTGGCGCACTCGCTGACCGTGATGATCGCCCAGGCCGACGGAGGCCGGTACGCCGCGGACGCCGACCCCGGCGCCGCGACCCGGGCGCTGGGCACGATCGCCGAGACGGGCCGCGCCGCACTCACGGACATGCGGCGGCTGCTCGGCGTCCTGCGCGGCAGCGGGGACCGCGAACCAGGCGCGGAGCTGCCCGGGCCGGGTGGACTCGGCCACGGCGCGGTCCCGGGGTTCGCACCGCAGCCTGCCGAGTCGGACATCGGCGCCCTGGTCGACCAGCTCCGCGCCAGCGGTCTGCGCGCGTCGCTCGTGCGCATGGGTGAGCCCCGCAACCTCCCGCCCGGCGCTGGGCTGACCGTGTTCCGGATCGCGCAGGAGGCGCTGACCAACGTGCTCAAGCACGCCGGGCCCGATCCCCTGGTCACGGTGCTGGTGCAGTGGCTCCCCGACGCGATCGTGCTCGAGGTCACCGACGACGGCCGCGGCGCCTCCGCCGACTCCGACGGGCTGGGGCAGGGTCTGCTCGGCATGCGCGAGCGCACCACGATGTTCGGGGGGACGGTTGCCGCCGGACCCCGTCCGGGCGGCGGGTTCCGGGTCCGCGCCCAGCTGCCCACCCCCGGGGACGGCCCTGCCGGCCGCGCCCCCACCGACGAGAGGAACTCCGTGATCCACACCCAGGACGAGGCCACCCGATGAGCGACAGCCCGATCCGCGTCGCCCTCGTGGACGACCAGCAGCTGGTGCGGGCCGGGTTCCGGATGGTCATCGACTCGCAGGCCGACCTCGAGGTCGTGCTCGAGGCCGGCGACGGGGCGCAGGCGGTGCGGGCCCTCGACCCCGCGGCACGGACGGCCACCGGTCCGGTGGACGTGGTGCTCATGGACGTCCGGATGCCCACCATGGACGGCCTCACGGCGACCGCGCAGATCACCGCGCGCGCCACCGACGACGCCCCGGCGCCCCGCGTGATCGTGCTGACCACCTTCGACCTCGACGAGTACGTGCTGTCGGCGATCCGGGCGGGCGCCAGCGGGTTCCTGCTCAAGGACGCGCCCCCGGAGGAGATGCTCGCCGCCATCCGCACCGTGCACCGCGGGGACGCCGTCATCGCCCCGTCCAGCACCAAGCGGCTGCTGGAGCACCTGGTCACCGCGCTGCCCCCCGACGAGCCGGGCACGCCGACGGACCCCGCCCGGCTCGCCGTGGCCGACCTCACCGACCGCGAGCGCGAGGTGCTGGTGCTGATGGCGCGTGGCCGGTCGAACACCGAGATCGGCTCCGACCTGTTCGTCGCGGAGGCCACCGTCAAGACGCACGTGGGCCGCATCCTCGCCAAGCTGCACGCCCGGGACCGGGTGCAGGCCGTCGTCGTCGCGTACGAGACCGGTCTGGTGCGGCCGGGGTCCTGATCGGCCCACGGGATGACGGACGACCACACCAGGGCCTGATGCGCCGGGCCGGGGCGGCTCCGTAGCGTCGAGAGCGTCATCACCGCCCCCGAAGGAGCCCCCCGTGGACACCACCGTCTTCCGCCCGCTGGACACCCCGCCGCACCCCCCGGCCACCGTGGCGGTCAGCGCCCGGTCGCTGACCAAGGTCTACGGGAAGGGTGCCGCCGAGGTCCGGGCGCTCGACGGTGTCGACGTCGACTTCGCGGCGGGTGCCTTCACGGCGATCATGGGGCCGTCCGGCTCCGGCAAGTCGACGCTCATGCATGTCCTCGCGGGACTGGACGGGGCCACCGCGGGCACCGCCCGGCTCGGCGCCACGGAGATCACGTCCCTCGACGACACCGCGCTGACGCGCCTGCGCCGCGACCGCGTCGGGTTCGTGTTCCAGAGCTTCAACCTGCTGCCCATGTTCACGGCCGAGCAGAACATCCTGCTGCCGCTCGAGCTGGCCGGGTCGGCGGTGGACCAGGAGTGGTTCGACACCCTGGTGTCCACGCTCGGGCTGGGTCAGCGGCTGACGCACCGGCCCTCCGAGCTGTCCGGTGGGCAGCAGCAGCGCGTGGCCATCGCCCGCGCGCTCATCGCCAGGCCGGAGGTCGTCTTCGCCGACGAGCCGACGGGCAACCTCGACTCCCGCTCGGGCGCGGAGGTGCTGAGCTTCCTGCGGCGCTCGGTCCGGGAGCTGGGCCGCACGATCATCATGGTCACGCACGACCCGACGGCTGCCGCGTACGCGGACCGGGTGGTCCTGCTCGCCGACGGACGGATCGCGGGCGACATCGCGGACCCGACCCCGGAGTCCGTCCTCACCGGCCTCGAGGCCCTCCGCGCGCTCGACCAGGCGGCCCTCTGATGCTGCGACTCACCCTGGCGCAGATGCGCCGCAGCCTCGGTCGCCTGACCGCCGCCGCGGTCGCGATCGCCATCGGCACCGCCTTCCTGGCCACCACCCTGCTCGCCGGCAACGTCATGACCCGCACCGGCTACGACGCGGTCACGGCGACCTACGCGGACGCCGACATCGTGGTGAGCGGCGAGGTCACGCAGGCCGAGCTGGAGGACGTGCGCGCCCTCCCCGACGTCCAGGCCGCCGACGTGCTCGCCCCGACCGGCATCGAGATCCGCAAGGGCGGCACCAGCCGCTGGGAGCTCGTGCTGGCCACCACCGACGACCCGCGGCTGAGCTCGCTCGCGGTCGACGACGGTACCGTGCCGTCCGGCACCGGCGAGATCGCGCTGCCTGCCGCGACGGCGAAGGCCCTCGGGGTCGACGTCGGCGACACGGTGCAGGTCCGGTGGACCACGGCCGTGCCGGTCGACGACCCCACGGCGGGCACTGACGAGTCGGCCGCGCCCCAGGAGGCCTGGGAGACCGTCGACGACGACGTGCTGGTGACCGGCATCGCCGCGGACCCGTCGAGCGCGTGGTCGCAGGCCGGTGGCGCGGGGCTGGTGACCACCGACGACCTCCTGCGCTGGACCGGCGTCGAGTCCCTCACGGAGCTGGGCTCGGACGTCCTCGTGGTCGCACGCCCCGGTGTCGGCGCCGACGCGCTGCGCGACGCGGTCGCACCCGTGGTGCCGGGGTCCGAGGTGCTGACCAAGGACCAGGCGGCCGCGGAGGCGGTCTCGGAGTTCTCGAACGGCGGGAACGTCCTGGTCACGATCGTGCTGGGGTTCGCCTCCGTCGCGCTGCTCGTCGCCGCGCTGGTCATCGCCAACACGTTCCAGGTGCTCGTCGCGCAGCGCACCCGCACGCTGGCCCTCCTGCGCTGCGTCGGTGCGGGCAAGGGGCAGCTGCGCCGCTCCGTGCTGACGGAGGCGGCGATCCTCGGGTCGGCCGCGTCCGTGGTCGGACTCGTCTTCGGCCTGGTCCTCGGGCAGACGGCGCTGATCGTCCTGGGCCGGCTGGACCTCGGCGTGCCGCTGCCGAGCACCATCCAGGTCACGCTCCCCGTGGTGCTGGTGCCGCTCCTCGTGGGCACCGTGGTCACGGTGCTCGCCTCGCTGGTGCCGGCGCGCGAGGCGACCCGCGTGTCGCCGATCGCCGCCCTGCGCCCCGCGGACGCCCCCGCCGTCGGCGCCCGCGGAGGACGCGTGCGGCTCGTCGCGTCGATCCTGCTCATGCTCGGGGGCGTCGGCGTCCTGCTGCTCTCCACGGCGCTGGCCAGCGCCGGTGGTGCCGATCCCACACTCATGCTCGGCGTCGCGGTGCTCGCCGGGGCGCTGTCGTTCGTCGGGCTCCTGCTCGGGGCCGTGTTCTGGGTGCCGAAGGTGGTCGCGTTCGCCGGGCGGCTGCTCGCGCGGACGGGCACCAGCGCCCGCCTCGCGGCAGCCAACACGGTGCGCAACCCGCGCCGGACGGCCGCGACGAGCGCCGCCCTGCTGATCGGCGTCACCCTCGTGGCGATGATGAGCACCGGCGCCGCGAGCGCGCGTGTGTCGCTGGCGCAGGAGCTGGACGAGCACTTCCCCGTGGACCTGATGGTCGACGGCTCGGTCCAGGGCGACGACCCGACCCTGCCGTCCGACGTCACCGACGCGGTGGTCGGCGTCGCGGGCGTGGACACGGTGCTCGAGATGCGCACCGCCTGGGTCCCGCTGAAGGACGACACCTGGGTCATGGTGGCCGCACCCGCCGACGGTGCAGCCACGGACGTGCTGCGCGACCCGCGCACCGCCGACGACCTCGCGGACGGCACGCTGCTCCTGCCGAAGGTCTACGCGGACCGCGCCTCGGACGAGAGCCTCCCGGTGGCCGCGTACACGACCGCTCTCGACACCTCCGAGCCCGCACCGGGCGGGGGCGAGGTCCCGCTCCAGCCGGTGGCGAGCGACCTGGGCGGGATCTACGCGCTCGTCACGCCGGCCACCCTCGACGCGCTGGCGCCGAGCGCGCCCGTGTCGATGCTGTGGGTGGCGCTCGACCCCGACGCGGACGCGGCGCTCGTGCTCCAGGAGGTCCGGTCGGCCCTGCCCGACACCCCGGCGGAGGTGAGCAGCGCCGGGGCACAGCGGGCCAGCGACGAGGCGGTCATCGACTCGCTCCTCGCCGTGGTGGTGGGGCTGCTGGGCGTCGCCGTCGTGATCGCGCTGATCGGCGTCGCGAACACGCTCTCGCTCTCGGTCCTGGAGCGGCGCCGCGAGTCCGCGACGCTGCGGGCGATCGGGCTGTCGCGACGCCAGCTGCGCTGGATGCTCGCGGTCGAGGGGATGCTCATCGCGGGCGTCGGCGCGGTGCTCGGTGCCGGGCTCGGGCTCCTGTACGGCTGGGCCGGTGCCGTCGTGGTGTTCGGTGAGGTCGGTGACGTGGTCCTGGTGGTCCCCTGGTCGCACCTCGCACTGCTGCTGGTGGTCGCGCTGGGCGCGGGGCTGCTCGCCTCGGTGCTGCCGGGCCGGGCGGCCGCCCGGACCTCGCCGGTCGCGGCCCTCGCGGTCGACTGACCTGCTCGCCCGCGGGCCCACCGAGATGACCGGTGGGCCTGTGGGCGGCGTGGCGCGTCCCGGGCGCGGGGCCGACGCCGCCCGTGCGGCGGGGCGCGCGACAGGGTCGTGCCGTGCGGTTCACCTTGCTCCACCCCGACCCCGCCCGCGGTCCGGGGCTCCAGACCACCGACGTCGAGGCGGACGTCGGCACCGCCCTATCGGCGCTGCGGCCCGCGCTCGCCCGGGTGAGCGGCTACCCGGGGTGGGCCAGCACCGGGGTGCGCCCCGCGGTCGCGGCCGCCGTGCTCGACGACCACCACACCGTCGGGCAGCCGCCGCTGGTCGAGGGGTGCGTGCTGCGGGCGGAGCCGGGGCCGCGCACGACGGTCGACGTCGCCGTGGCATCCGCGTGGCACGTGGCGGTCACGGCGGGTCCCGACAGCGGCGGCGTCGTCGCGGTACCGGTGGACGCGGCCATGACGGTCGGCCCCGCGGGCTCCTGCCTTGCCGTGCACGACGACACGTTCCCGGCCGTGCAGGTCCGGCACCGGCGCGGGCGGGTGCAGCTGCGGACGGGGCTCCTGTGGCGGCGGTGGCGGACCGAGCGGCCCCGCCGGGTCGGGGCGTCGACCGTCGTCCTGCGCGCCGCCCCGGACAGCTCACCCGGGAGCCGACCGGCCGAGCCGGTCCCGGCCGCGCGCCCGGCCACCTGGCTCACCCCGCTGGTCGGCTCCGTGGCCCTGGCGGTGGCGCTCCGGCAACCCCTCCTCGCGCTCGCGGGCCTCGCGGTGCCCCTCGTCGGTCTGGGCGCTGCCGGGGTCACCCGGTTCCGGCGGCGGCACGGCGCGGGGGACGACGAGTCGGTGCGGGACCCGGCCGCACTGGTGGCCGCGACCGTCCGGGCCGCCCTGACCGGCAGCGATCCCGCCACGCTCGACCAGCCCTGGGACGCCGGCGGCTCGTTGGCGGTGGTCGGTCCACGAGCGCTGGTCCTGCCCGTGGCCCGAGCCGTGGTCCTCGGCACGCTCGGCACCCATCTGATCGGGACGCTCGCGGTCCGCACCCGGCACGACACCGACTGGTCGTGGTGCGTCTGGGTGACCGCGGCCGACGCCCCGCTCCCCCACGGGCCGCACGAGGCACTCGTCGTCGCGGACCAGCCCACCGACCCGGCCGCGCTCGCCCGGTGGCGTGCGTCCGCGCCGCCCGCGCACCGCCTGCTCGTCGTCGCCGGCTCCGCAGCCGAGGTCCCTGCGTGGTGCCGCGCCCGGCTGGAGGTGGGCCTGCGGTCGGTCCGGCTGCGCGACGCGTCGGGCACGGTCCGGGACGTCCCTCGGCACACGCTGACCGCGCAGCGCGCGCTCGACCAGGTGCGCGCCGCCGTCGCCGTCCGGGCGGCCACCGATCCGGTGGGCACCGGCGCTGCGCTCCCGCCGCGGGCGTCGTTGGCCGCGCTCGACGGGATCCCGGCGCCCGACCGGGTGTCCGCCGTGTGGGCGGTGCCCCGCTCCGGGCTCGTCGCGGCGCTGGGCGTCGGTGCGGGAGGGCGCACCGTCGCGGTGGACCTCGTCGCCGACGGGCCGCACGTGCTGGTCGCGGGCACCACGGGCGCCGGGAAGTCGGAGCTGCTCACCACCCTGGTCCTGGCCCTCGCCCTGACGCACCCGCCCGACCGGCTGGCGATCCTGCTGGTCGACTTCAAGGGCGGGACGGGTCTCGGGCCGGTGTCGGGGCTGCCGCACGTGCTGGAGCACGTGACGGACCTGGACGCGGCGCACGCACGGCGGGTCCTCACCGCGCTCCGCGCCGAGCTGCGTCGCCGCGAGCACGCCCTGGCCGCGGAGGGAGCCCGTGACCTCGCCGAGCTGGATCCCGCGGCTGCGGGCACACCGCCGCGCCTGCTCGTCGTCGTCGACGAGCTCCGCGCCCTGACCGAGGACGTCCCGGAGGCAGCAGCGGCTCTCACCCGGATCGCCGCACAGGGGCGCGCGCTCGGCGTCCACCTCGTGCTGGCCACCCAGCGTCCGGCGGGGGCCGTCGGAGCCGACCTGCGCGCGAACGTCGCGTTGCGCATCGCCCTGCGCGTGACGGACCAGGCCGACTCGACCGACGTGCTCGACGCGCCGGACGCCGCCCTCATCGACCCGGCGGTGCCGGGCCGCGCGTGGGTGCGCCGCGGGACGCGGTCCCTCGAGCCGGTGCAGGTCGCTCGCGCGGTCCTGGCGCCCGCCGCCCCGACCGTCCGGCCGGCCCGTCCGTGGTCGTCCGGTGGTGTCGGGTGGTCACCGGACCACCCAGCGGTGGCACAGCCGGTGGACGACCCCGTCGAGGTGTGGGTGCGGGCTGCCGTCGAGGCCTCGTCGGGTCGGCCACCGGGCGGCCGGTGCCCGTGGCTGCCGGCACTCCCACCGGTGGTCACGCGTGCGGACGTCCCGGACGGGCCCGGGCTCGCCCTGGGAGTCTCGGACCTCCCGGACGAGCAGCGCCGGGGTGCGGTGCGCTGGGACCCGTCCGCGGGGCCGCTCCTCGTCCTCGGCGGTCCGCGCTCGGGACGCACGACCGCCCTGCTCGCGGCGGGCCTGGAGGCGCTGGACCAGGGCTGGGAGCTCCACACGGTCGGCCTGCCTCCCGACGCCGTGCGCCGGCTCCGGGCAGGTGACCGGCAGGGCCGTCTGGGCAGCACTCTCCAGTCCGACGACCCGCGGTCGGTGGCCCGCCTGCTCGAGCTGGCTGTGGCGTCGGGACGGACGCGGGTGCTGGTCCTGGTCGACCGCCTCGACCTGCTCCTCGAGTCGCTCGGCGGGCTCGCGCGCGGCGCGGGCGCGGAGCGGCTGACCGCGCTCTGGCGGGGCAACGCCGGTGGTCCCGCCCTGGCAGCGGGTGCCGACGTCGGCGCGGCGGTGCTGCGGCACGCCGGCTCGTTCGCCCACCGGCTGGTGCTCCCGCTGCCGGACGCGACGCTCGACGCGCTGGCGGGCGTGCCCGGCGAGCTGGCGGGACGCCGCACCACCGCCGGTCGGGCGGTGCACGTGGACGCCGGCGGCGCGGAGCTGTGCCAGGTCGTCCTGCCTGAACCGGAGCACGAGCCCGACCGGTCCAGGGTCTCGCGGGACAGTGCCGTGCTGCTGGTGCGCAGCCTGCCCGACCGGGCGGAGCTGCCCGTCGGCACGGAGGCCCTGGACGGGCTCACCGTCCCGCTGGGACCGGGGGGTGATGACGGCGGGACCCTGCGGGCCGACCTCACGCACGGTCTCCTCGTGGCGGGTCCGCCCGGGTCGGGCCGCAGCACCGTCCTGGCGGTCGTCTCGCGCTCGCTCGTGCGGGCGGGGGTGCGGGTGGTCCGGCTCGTGGACCCCGCGGGCGTCGCCCCGCCTCCGCTGCCCGGCGTGCGGGACAGCGGACCGGGGGACGTCCTGTCGACGTGCGAGCGGGAGGGTGCGGCCGTGCTCCTGGTCGACGACCTGGACGAGCTGGAGCGCAGCCATCCCGGGCTGCTCGGCGCGGCGCTCACGCCGAGCCTCGTGGCCACCGTCACGTCGGCGTCCGCGGCGCAGGCGTTCCGGGGCACCGTCCCCGCGCTGCTCCGACGCCGCCGGGTGCTCGTGCTGGACCCGCACGACCCGGCGTCGGCCGAGCTGGTGGGTCCCCGTGCGCCCTGGTGCGTCGACCCCCTGCGCCGGCCCCCGGGCCGCGGCGTGCTGCTCACGGGACGGGACGCGGTCGTCGTGCAGGTCTACTCCGGTGCGTCCTGACGTCGCGCCGTCACCGCGACAACGGCCGGCAGCAGGAGCCCGACGCCGACGGCGACCGCGACGACGAGCACGAGGGCCGCCCAGACCGTCGGCTCCGCCCCGAGCCAGCCGACCGCCAGGACCACGAGCAGGATCTGCCACATGATCACCGGCGACCGCGCCCAGCGCCGGCCGCGCCACAGGCCACGGGCCGCCAGCAGGAGCAGCAGCGCGATCCCGATCCCGAAGGCCGCGAGGAAGAGGCTCGCACCTGCCATCGTCGCGGTGCCGCGTACGACGTCGGCGATCCAGGCCACCCCCAGCCCGAGGAAGGCAGCGGCCTCCAGGGTCAGCAGGAGGCAGACGACGAGCAGGGCGACGGGTCGGCGGTCGGTCACGTGCCCGAGCCTAGGCAGGTCGGCGGCGCGGGGCCGCCCCCATGTGCGCTGACCTGCACCGACGTGACGAAAGACCCATTACCACGTCCGGAGCGTGTCTCACGCCACGACGTGACGCTGCTCACCGCCTACGACTGGCGCGGCGACACGGACTTATGTCCTACACCGGCCCTCACCTGCACCAATACGCGGGAGCGATGCTCACACAGTCCACCCACAGGTGTGACGAACGCCTCAGCCGTTATCGACGTGAAACCTTCCCGTAACTCTTGTGGACTTGCCATACCGGTGCGAGCCTTGATGCAGCAAGTCACCCACCCCCGATCTCATGTCCAGACTCGCGCGCCCTGACCCAGGGTGCCGTCTCGACGTGTGCCTAGGAGAGATCTGATGGATTGGCGCCACCGCGCAGCGTGTCTCGACGAGGACCCGGAGCTGTTCTTCCCCATCGGCAACACCGGTCCCGCGTTGCTCCAGATCGACGAGGCGAAGGCTGTCTGCCGCCGCTGCCCCGTCGTCGACACCTGCCTCAAGTGGGCGATCGAGACCGGCCAGGACGCCGGCGTGTGGGGCGGGCTCTCCGAGGACGAGCGCCGCGCCCTCAAGCGCCGCACCGCGCGCCAGCGCCGCGCCGGCTGACCTCCCGCCGCCCCGCTACGGCCCCGCCGCGCACCGCGCTGCGGGGCCGAGCCACGTCTGCGCCGGTCAGACGAGCCGGTCAGATGAGCCGGTCAGATGAGCCGGTCAGGGTCAGATCAGTGCCGCCGCGTCCCGCGGTCCGCGCAGGCGCGCCTCGATGACCACCGACGTGCCGCCCCCGACGCGGCTCGACCACTCGATCGTGCCGCGCATCTCGTTGGTCACCAGCGTCGAGACGATCTGCGTCCCGAGCCCGGTGCCGGCGCCACGACCGGTCGGCAGGCCGGAGCCGTCGTCGGCCACCTCGACGCGCAGGGCGTCGTCCTGCCGCTCCACGATGACCTCGACGGTCCCCGACTCCCGCCCCTCGAACCCGTGCTCGACCGCGTTGGTCACCAGCTCGGTGAGGATCAGGGCGAGCGCGGTCGCGTCCTCCGCGGGGATCGAGCCGAACGACCCGCGCACCAGCGTGCGCACGCTCGCGCCCTCGGTGGCCACGTCCGCGGCGAGCCGGAGGCTGCGACCGACCAGGTCGTCGAACGGCACGCTCTCGTCCAGGGTCTGCGACAGGGTCTCGTGCACGAGCGCGATCGTGGCGACCCGACGCATCGCCTCCCCCAGCGCCTCCTTGGCCTCGGGCGACGCGACCCGCCGTGACTGGAGCCGCAGCAGTGCGGCCACCGTCTGGAGGTTGTTCTTCACGCGGTGGTGGATCTCCCGGATCGTCGCGTCCTTGGTGATCAGCTCGCGCTCACGACGACGCAGCTCGGACACGTCGCGGCACAGCAGGACCGCACCGACGCGCTGGCCGTGCTCGGTCAGCGGCACCGCGCGCAGGGAGAGGGCGACGCCGCGCGCCTCGACGTCCACCCGCCACGGCGCCCGCCCCATGAGCACCAGGGGCATCGACTCGTCGACGGTGTCGTGCTGCTCGATCAGGTCCGCGGTCACCTCGACCAGCGACCGGCCCACCAGGTCGCCGACCACACCGAGCCGGTGGAAGCAGGACAGCGCGTTCGGGCTCGCGTACAGGACCTCGCCCTCCGAGTTCAGGCGGACGAGCCCGTCGCCCACGCGCGGGGCGCCGCGGCGCGGACCGGTCGGGGCGTCGGGCGCCGGGTACTCCCCGCGTCCCACCATCGCGAAGATGTCGTCGGCCGCCTCGACGTAGTTGAGCTCCAGGCGGCTGGGGGTGCGGGCGCCGCCGAGGTTGGTCTGGCGGGCGAGCACCGCGATCGGCTTGCCGCCGCGGACCACCGGGACCGCCTCCTCGCGCACCGCGTAGGAGCCGAACCAGCGCGGCTCGCGGGAGCGCTGGGCGGTGCGCTCGTCCAGCGACCGCTGGAGCTGGGGGCGCTGGCCCTCGGGAGCGCTCGAGCCGACGACGTCGTCGTAGTGCACCGTGGCACCGGTGGACGGGCGGCACTGCGCGATGGCCACGAAGTCGCCGTCCGTCGTCGGCAGCCAGAGCACCAGGTCGGCGAACGCGAGGTCGGACAGCACCTGCCAGTCGCCGACGAGCAGGTGCAGCCACTCGAGGTCGTGGGCATCGAGCGCGGCGTGACGAGCGGCGAGGGTGCTCAGGGTGGACACGGGCACCAGGTTAGGTGTCGTCTGGCGGAGCCAGGTGCACGAACTGCCAGGACGCCCGGGACGTGGCCGGATAGCCTCGGACCCACCGACCCGATCTTCGAAGGACCCATCGTGCGACTGAGCGTGACGATCGACCTGCCGACCGACGCCCACGCCGCGGCACGGCTGCTCGCCGACCCGGAGTACGTCCACCAGAAGGTGCGCGCCAGCGGTGCGCTCGAGCAGCACGTGGACATCACCGGCGCGCCCGACGAGGCCTTCACCGTGACGACGCGCCGCGCCCTGCCGACGGACCAGATCCCCGCGCACCTGCGGGGCTTCGTCGGGAGCCGGATCGACATCCGGCAGGTGGAGGCCTGGGAGGGTCCCGCGGCGGACGGCTCCCGCGTGGGGACGGTGGTCGTGGAGATCACCGGCGCCCCGGTGCGGCTCAGCGGACGCACGGCGCTGGCGCCGGCCGGCGACGGCTCGACCACCGTCACGTACGACGGTGAGCTGCGCGCGAGCGTGCCCTTGTTCGGCTCCGCGATCGAGCAGGCGACGGCCGAGGCCATCCGCTCGGCCCTCGAGGTCGAGCAGGACGTGGCGCGCCGGTGGATCGCAGGTCACGGGCCGACGCCACAGCAGTAACGATTCGGTAACACGGACCGATGTCCATATCGCTCTGACCTGCACAAACACTGGTGTGGGATCGCTACCACACGTAAACCGCCCATGTCCGTCCTTGACACTCGCGGGGGCGCCGACGACAGTATCCGCAGCGCGTGGGAACGCTCCCGCATCACTGCGGATGGGAACGCGACCACGCCGGGTCCACACGGCCCAACCCGACGTCCGTTCGCGCCCCCTGCGGCGAGCAGACGACGGGTGCCCTAGGGGTACGGCGAGGACGCCGTCCGACTGACAAGGGAGTCACCAGTGCGCAAGACCACTAGCAAGATGTGGGCGGCCGCGGCGGGGGTCACGGGCATCGCCCTCCTCGCAACCGCCTGCTCCGGCAACTCGGACACGCCCAGCGACGAGGGGTCCGACGGCGGCACCGAGAACATCACGCTGACGCTCGGCACGTTCAACGAGCCTGGCTACACCGACGAGATGTTCGCGGCGTACGAGGCCGAGAACCCGGGCGTCACCATCGAGAACAAGAAGGCCGCGACCTCGAACGAGGCCCGCGACAACCTGAACACGCGCCTCGCGTCGGGTTCTGGTGCCTCGGACGTCGAGATGATCGAGATCGACTGGCTCCCCGAGCTCATGCAGTTCCCCGAGAAGTTCGAGGACCTGGCGGACCCGGCGCTCGACGGTCGCTGGAAGGACTGGAAGGTCGCTCAGGCCACGACGCCCGACGGCAAGCTCCTCGGCTACGGCACCGACATCGGCCCGGAGGCCATCGCGTTCCGCGGCGACCTGCTCGCCGCTGCCGGCCTGCCGTCCACGCGTGAGGAGGTCGCCGCCGAGCTCGGCGGCGCCGACGCCACGTGGGACGACTACTTCGCCTTCGGCAAGCGGTACACCGACGCCACGGGCAAGCCGTTCTTCGACGCCGCTGGTGCCATCTACCAGGGCATGATCAACCAGGTCGAGAACGCCTACGAGGAGAACGACGGCACGATCATCGCCGCCACGAACCCCGAGGTGAAGGACATCTACGACGCCGTCACCAAGGCCTCGGTCACCGACAACCTGTCGGCGCACCTCGGCCAGTGGAGCGACGACTGGACGGCCTCGTTCCAGACGGACGGCTTCGCGACCATGCTGGCGCCGGGCTGGATGCTCGGTGTCATCGAGGGCAACTCCGCCGGCATCACCGGCTGGGACATCGCTGACGTCTTCCCCGGCGGCGCCGGCAACTGGGGCGGCTCGTTCATGACCGTCCCGTCGCAGGGCAAGAACGTCGAGGCCGCGAAGAAGTTCGCCGCCTGGCTGACGGCCCCGGAGCAGCAGCTCCAGGCCTACAAGAACAAGGGCACGTTCCCGAGCCAGGTCGAGGCGCTCGCCTCGGACGAGCTGCTCGGCTCCACGAACGCGTTCTTCAACGACGCCCCGGCCGGCCAGATCCTGGCCAACCGCGCCGAGGGCATCATCGCCCCGTTCAAGGGCCCGAACTACTTCGCCATCAACGACGCGATGCAGTCGGCTCTGACCGAGGTCGACGTCAACGGTGGTGACGCCGCTGCTCAGTGGGACACCTTCGTGAGCGCGGTCAACGCGCTCGGCTGACGCTAGCCAGGGGCCGGGCCGATGGGTCACCCATCGGCCCGGCCCTGCCAGCGAAGGCTCCGGACCACTGCCACGAAGGACACCTGATGGCCACCTCCACCACCTCGCCCCACCTCGACAGCGGCCGCCGGCGCGATCCCGATCGCGCACCCCGTCGGGTGGGCTTCAGCCAGACCCTGGGTCGCTGGGACGTCAAGGTCTCGCCCTACCTCTACATCTCGCCGTTCTTCATCCTCTTCGCGCTCACGGGCTTGTTCCCGCTGGTGTACACGGCCTACGTGTCCGTGCACGACTGGAACCTGATCGGCGGCAAGGGCGAGTTCGTCGGCTTCGAGAACTACCTCTTCGTCGTCCAGGAGCCCAACTTCTGGAAGGGCCTGCGCAACACCTTCAGCATCTTCCTCATCTCGACGGTCCCGCAGCTGATCATCGCGATCGTGCTCGCGGCGCTCCTCGACGCGAACCTGCGCGCACGGACCTTCTGGCGCATGGGCGTGCTCCTGCCCTACGTCGTCGCGCCCGTCGCGGTCAGCCTCATCTTCGGCAAGCTGTTCGCCGACAAGTCCGGCCTCATCAACACGGTGCTCGGGTACATCGGCATCGACCCGATCGGCTGGCACGCCCAGATCCTGCCCAGCCACATCGCGATCGCGACCATGGTCGACTTCCGCTGGACGGGCTACAACACCCTCATCCTGCTCGCCGCGATGCAGGCGATCCCGAAGGACCTCTACGAGGCCGCCGTCCTGGACGGTGCCTCGCGCGTCCGCCAGTTCTTCTCGGTCACCGTCCCGATGCTGCGGCCGACGATCATCTTCGTCGTCATCACGTCGACCATCGGTGGACTTCAGATCTTCGACGAGCCGCGACTGTTCGACCAGACCGGCCAGGGTGGCCCGAGCCGTCAGTGGATGACCGCCACGATGTACATCTACGAGCTCGGCTGGGGGAACCAGAAGAGCTTCGGACGAGCGTCCGCGGTGGCCTGGATCCTGTTCCTCATCATCATCGTGATCGCCATGATCAACTTCGCGGCGACGCGCAAGATCTCGTCGGAGACCTCGGCGACGAAGAAGCGGAAGAAGGTTTCCCGATGAGCGCCCCCTCGCTGCCGGTCATCCGGCAGACCGCCGGCCGCGGTGCCGCCCGGGCTGCCGGTCGGAGCCGCTCCACGGCCGCCGGGTCCGACCGTCGGCCGGGCTGGGTCACGTACGTGCTGCTCGCGGTCGCGATCGTCCTGGCCATCGCCCCGCTGTACTACGCGTTCCTGCTGGCGTCGTCCAACTCGGCGTACATCGCGCAGAACCCGATCCCGTCGCTGATCCCGCAGGGCGAGTTCTTCGACAACGTCAGCAAGGTCCTGAACGGGGACATCCAGTTCTGGAAGGCGCTCGGCAACTCGATCATCGTCGGGACGGTCACCGCGCTGTCGGTGGTCCTCTTCTCCACGCTGGCCGGCTTCTCGTTCTCGAAGCTGCGGTTCCGCGGCCGCAACGGCCTGCTCGTGTTCGTCATCGCCACCACGGCTGTGCCGACGCAGCTGGGCATCGTGCCGCTGTTCATCCTGATGTCCCAGTTCGGCTGGACCGGCAAGCTCATCGCCGTCATCGTGCCCGGCCTGGTCACGGCGTTCGGCGTGTTCTGGATGACGCAGTACCTCGAGTCGGCGCTCCCCTACGAGCTCGTCGAGGCCGCCCGCGTCGACGGTGCCTCGATGATCCGGACCTTCTGGCACATCGCCCTCCCGGCGGCGCGTCCGGCGGCCGTCATGCTCGGCCTGTTCACGTTCGTCGCCTCGTGGACGAACTTCTTCTGGCCGTTCATCGTCCTGGGTAACCAGAACCCGACGCTCCCGGTGGCCATCCAGCTGCTCCAGGCGTCGTACTTCAAGGACATGTCGCTGATCATGGCGGGCGTCACCATCTCGACGATCCCGCTGATCATCCTGTTCTTCGTCGCCGGCCGTCAGCTGGTGGCCGGAATCATGCAGGGTGCCGTCAAGGGCTGAGCCCCGCACACTGGTCACGGCAGGTCCCGGACCCTCACCACGGTCGCACCTCGACCGCGTGAGGCCGGTCGATGGGAAGGGCGGGGTGCTCCCCGAGCGCCCCGCCCTCCTCATCACCCGCTCGTCATCGCTGCCTCGGCAGCCACAGGAGGGAAGACCAACGGTGGTCGACAACATCCCGGTCCACGTGGACCCCGCGCGGCCCCCCGCGCCGACGCTCGAGCAGGTCGCCGAGCGCGCCGGCGTCTCGCGCTCGACAGCCTCTCGCGCCATCAACGGCGGGCTGCGCGTGTCTCCCGAGGCGCTCGCCTCGGTCGAGGCCGCGGTCGCCGATCTCGGCTACACGCCGAACCGCGCCGCCCGCTCGCTCGTCACCAAGCGCACCGACTCGATCGCGCTGGTGGTCCCCGAGCCCGACGAGCGCGTGCTCTCGGACCCGTTCTTCGCCGGCACGCTCAACGGCCTGAGCACGTCGCTCGCCGACTCCGACATGCAGGTCGTGCTGGTCATCGCCCGCCCGGGCGAGAGCGAGCGCACGGTCCGGTACCTACGCAACGGGCACGTGGACGGGGCGATCGTCGTCTCGCACCACGCCAACGACGAGCTCGACCGGGCGCTCCAGCTCTCGCACGTGCCCAACGTGTTCGTCGGTCGCCCCCTGTCCGCGGACGAGCGGGACGTGCAGTACGTCGACACCGACAACGTCGAGGGCGGTCGGCTGGCCACGCAGCACCTCATCGACCGCGGCTGCACGCGCATCGCCACGATCGCGGGACCGGCGGACATGTCCGCCGGCATCGACCGGCTCACGGGGTGGCGCAACGCCATCCGCGCGGCCGGGATGTCCGACGACGCGGTGGTGCACGGCGACTTCACCATGGCGTCCGGCACCATCGCGGCGCGCGAGCTGCTGGCGCGGTACCCCGACGTCGACGCGATCTTCATCGCGTCCGACCTCATGGCCGCCGGGGCGCTCAGCGTCCTCGCGGAGCACGGCAAGGAGGTGCCGCGGGACGTCGCGGTGGTCGGGTACGACAACCTCGGTGTCGCGGCGTCGACCACTCCCCCGCTGACCAGCGTCATCCAGCCGGTCGTGGCCATGGCGCGTGCGGCGGGTGCTCGGCTGCTCGACCAGCTCAACGGCGCGCCGCCGTCGCCGCCCCTGATCTTCGCCCCGGAGCTGGTCATCCGCGCCTCGGCGTAGTGCGACCGCGTCGACGCCACGGGAGCGCGCCGACACGGTGACCGAAGGCCCGGCGGGACGACCCGCCGGGCCTTCGGTGCTCCTGCGCCGGCTCAGTCGGCCGCGGGGGGCACGTGACCGAACCGGTGCAGCGTGCGGCTGACCGCCTGCTCGCGCACGACCGTGAGGAGCTCGCGCACTCCGCTGGCGAGCACGGGTCCGTCGAGGACCGTCACGTCGCCCACCCGGGTCGCCGCGGCCGCGCGCAGGCCGGGCGCCGACCCGACGACACGCACGCGCCCGGTGACGCCGCCGGCGCGCAAGCGAGCGGCGAACGCCTCGTGGGACTCGCCGGACACGTCGCTGAGGGTCACCTCGACCCCCGCCGTCCGGGCCGCGTGGCAGACCCGGTCGATCTCCCGGGAGCGGGCGTCGTCGCCGGTCCGGACGGTGAGGTGCGGGACGGGCCGGTACCGCAAGAGGTTGGCCTCGACGCGCAGTCCCGACGGGTCGTGCTCGAGACAGAGGTCGCCGGCCCAGACCCGGGCGTCGTCCGCACGCGCCCAGGCCAACCAGGCGTCGTCGTCCTGCGGTACGTCGGGGGCGTCCTGCCAGCGACCGATCTGCGCGACGTAGTGGGGCCCGCCGGCCTTGGCGCCGGGACCGACCGTGGACGCCTTCCACCCCCCGAACGGCTGGCGCCGCACGATCGCCCCGGTGATGTGCCGGTTGACGTAGGCGTTGCCCACCTCGACCCGGTCGAGCCAGTGGTCGATCTCCGCCTCGTCCAGCGAGTGCAGCCCGCCGGTCAGCCCGAACGCGACCGCGTTCTGGAGGTCGATCGCCTCGTCCAGGGTCGCGACGCGCATGATGCCGAGCACCGGGCCGAAGCACTCGGTGGTGTGGAACCACGAGCCGGGCGCGACGCCGTGCTTGACGCCCGGGCTCCACAGCCGCCCCTCCTCGTCGAGCTGCCGCGGTGCGACCAGCCACGACTCCCCCGGGTCGAGCGTGGTCAGCGCGCGCAGCAGCTTGCCCGACGCGGGCTCGGTCAGGGGACCGACCGCCGTGCCGAGGTCGGTGGCGGGGCCGACGCGCAGGGACGACACGGCGTCGGCCAGCTGCCGGCGCAGACGGTCGGAGCGCCCGGCCGACCCGACCAGGATGGCGAGCGAGGCGGCCGAGCACTTCTGCCCGGCGTGCCCGAACGCGGACCGCACCAGGTCGGCGACCGCGAGGTCCACGTCGGCGGACGGCGTGATGACCAGCGCGTTCTTGCCGGACGTCTCGGCGAGGACGTCGAGGTCGGGACGCCAGCCGGCGAAGAGGCGTGCGGTGTCGATCGATCCGGTGAGCAGGACGCGTTCGACGTCGGGGTGGGTGACCAGGCGGCGCCCGACGTCGCCCTCGGGGCTGAGCACGACGGTGAGGATGCCGGCGGGGGCGCCCGCGGCGTCGAGCCCGCGCTGGATCGCGGCCATGGCGACCTGCCCGCAGTGCGGCGCCTGGGGAGCGGGCTTGACCAGCACCGGACTGCCCGCGGCGAGCGAGGCGAGCACCGACCCGACGGGGATGGCGACCGGGAAGTTCCACGGCGGCGTGACCACGGTCAGCCCCGAGGGCCGGTGCACCGCACCCGGCACGACGCCGTCGGCGAGGTCCGCCGCCCGGTCGGCGTAGTAGCGCGCGAAGTCGACGGCCTCGCTGACCTCGGGGTCGGCCTCGGCCACGGTCTTGCCCGTCTCGTGCACCATCGTCGCGACCAGGTCGGCGCGGGCGTCTTCCAGCGCGACGGCGACGGCGTGCAGCGCCCGGGCGCGCTCGGCGGGCGGTGTCGCGGCCCACTCTGGCAGCGCTGCGGACGCTCGCGCGACGGCCGCGTCGACGTCGTCGACGGTGGCGACACGGATCGCTCCGTCGGGCACCGGCACCTCGCGGTCGACGATCCCCCGTGCCCACGCGCGCGCCACCCCGACGGCGGGGTCGGTGTCCGGCGTGTTGGCGAAGGTCTCGTGCCCGGGTGCGTCGGCGTACGGTCGGGCCGCGCGGCGGGCAGCGGTCGACGGCACGTGCCGGTCGCGGAACGCCACGCGGAAGGCGTCCTCCTGCGCGTCCATCGCCGCACCCTCGGCGAACAGGGCGTGCAGGAAGTTCTGGCTCGCGGAGTTCTCCTCCAGCCGGCGCACGAGGTAGGAGATCGCCACGTCGAAGTCGTGCCGGGCCACCACCGGCGTGTAGAGCAGCACGGCGCCGACCGCGTCGCGGACCGCGCGCGCCTGCGCCGGGGCCATGCCCTGGAGCATCTCCACGTCGAGGGCCTCGGAGACGCCGCGCTGCTGCGCGATCAGGTGCGCGGCGGCGACGTGGAACAGGTTGTGGCTGGCGACGCCGACCCGCAGGGCCGACGTGCGGGCGGGGTCGAGGGCCCGGTCGACGAGCCGCAGGTACGCAGCGTCGACCTCCGCCTTGGACCCGTACGGCGCCTGCGGCCAGCCGTGCAGCTCGGCCTCGACCTGCTCCATCGCCAGGTTGGCGCCCTTGACCAGCCGCACCTTGAGGCGCGCCCCGCCGGCCTCCCGGCGCTCGGTCGCGATGCCCGTCAGCTCCTCGAGGGCGTCGGCGGCGTCGGGCAGGTAGGCCTGGAGCACGATGCCGGCCTCGGCGCCCATCAGCTCGGGGTCCGACACCAGGCGCTCGAAGACCCGCAGGGTCAGGGTCAGGTCGCGGTACTCCTCCATGTCGAGGTTGAGGAACGTGCCGTGCCGTGCCGCGGTCAGGTACAGCGGACGCAACCGCTCGACCACCCGGGCGACGCTGCCCTCCGTGTCCCACGTGGACAGCTGGCTGGCCACCGCGGAGACCTTCACCGACACGTAGTCGACGTCGGGACGCTCCACCAGGGCGTGCACCCGCGCGAGCCGCGCCGCCGCCTCACGCTCGCCGAGCACGGCCTCGCCCAGCAGGTTGAGGTTGAGCCGGAAGCCCTCGGCGCGGGTCGCCGCCAGGTGCGTCGCGAGGCCGGGACCGTCGTCGGCGACCAGGTGGCCGACGAGGCTGCGCAGCCTCTGCCGCGCCGCCGGCACGACGACGTCGGGCAGCACGGGTGCGACGAGCGCCCCGGCACCGAGCATCGCGCGGTCGAGCGGGCCGAGGAAGCCCGACGCGGCTCCGGCGGAGAGGCCGGCGAGCTCCCGGGCTGCGACGCGCACGTCCTGCGGGCGGGCGACCCGGTCGACGAACCGCACCGCCAGCTCGAGCCCCGCGGGATCCGAGACCAGCGCCGCCAGCCGCCCGGTGGTGCGGCGCTCGCGGGCCGTCTGGCCCTCCGCCGTCGCGGACAGCCAGGTCCGGGCCAACCGGATCGCGTCCTGCGTGACGTCGTGCGTCGTCGACATGCTGCTCCTCGCTCCGCCCGTGGGCCGGGTTGCGGCCGGGCTCTCGTGGTCTGCCGTGCGGTGGCCGGGTCCGGCCTGGGGCCAGTCTGGCTGTCAAGGACCGTCCGTGCGACGTCCATCGCCCGGATGCCGGTTGACCCGCCCGCCGGTTCTCGCCAGGGTGAACCCGTCCGCGCACCGTTGCGCGGTCGCGCCGACGCCACCGTCGACTCCCAGGGGACCCGCATGCCTGATCGTCACCGTGCCCGACGAGCACTCGTCACCGCCCTGAGCGCCCTCGCGCTGCTGGTCGGCGGCCTCGTCGCCGCCACCCCGGCCTCCGCCGGCGACGCCCTGGAGCCGGCGCCGCTGCGCACGGTGCCGGTCACGGGCGGTCTGGTGCAGCCCATGGCCACGATCGAGGACGAGGAGGAGTTCTGCCGGTGGTTGACCGGGGTCTACGTCAACCACCCCACCTACTACACCGTGCGCGTCTACAACTGCCGCGCCACCGACGTCTTCGTCAAGGGCGTCTACCTCAACGGCTCGTTCGGCACGTGCGTGCTTGTTCCGGCTCGCAGCTCGAGGCACCTCGGTGGCTCGGTGCTCAAGCCGCTCGACGGCGCGCAGGTCTGCTGACGGGTGCCCGCGGTGCGGACACGCACGGCTCGCCCCTCGGGCCTGCCGTGCGCCGACGCCACGCGGTGACAAGGTGGGGGGCGTGACGGACCTCACAGCGGAGACCCCGCAGCAGACCACGCCCCTCGCCACCGCCAAGGCCCAGCTCGCCGGCGCCGTCGAGATCCTTGGCTACACCGAGGGGCTCCACCGCATGCTCGCCACACCCCGGCGCGAGATGAACGTCGCTGTCCCCCTCCGGCGGGACGACGGCGAGATCGAGCTCTTCACCGGGTACCGCGTGCAGCACAACATCTCCCGCGGCCCGGGCAAGGGCGGGCTGCGCTACTCGGCCGGCGTCGACGTCGACGAGGTGCGGGCGCTCGCCATGTGGATGACCTGGAAATGCGCGGTCGTCGACGTCCCGTACGGCGGCGCCAAGGGTGGCGTCACCATCGACCCGCGGCAGTACTCGCAGTCGGAGCTCGAGCGGGTGACCCGGCGCTACACCAGCGAGATCATGCCGATCATCGGCCCCGAGCGGGACATCATGGCCCCCGACATCGGCACCAACGAGCAGACCATGGCCTGGGTCATGGACACCTACTCGGTGAACCTCGGCTACACGATCCCCGCCGTGACCACCGGCAAGCCGCTGGCGGTCGGCGGTTCGCTCGGACGCGCGACCGCAACCTCCCGCGGTGTCGTGCACTCCGCGGCCGCCGCTCTCGGCGACGCCGGGGTCAAGCTCCACGAGGTGAGCGCGGCCGTCCAGGGCTTCGGCAAGGTCGGCTCGCACGCCGCCCGGTTCCTGCACGACGCGGGCACCCGGGTGGCCGCGGTCAGCGACGAGCAGGGCGGGGTGATGAACAGCGACGGTCTCGACATCGTGGCCCTGATGCGGCACGTGGCCGAGACGGGCACGGTCGTGGGGTTCGACGGCGGCTCCCCGATCGACAACGCCGAGCTCCTCGCGCTCGACGTGGACCTGCTCATCCCCGCCGCGGTCGAGGGGGTGCTGGACGCCGAGGCCGCCGGCCGGGTCAAGGCGCGCTGGGTGGTCGAGGCCGCGAACGGGCCGACGACGCACGAGGGTGACCGGGTGCTCGCCGAGCGAGGCGTCGTCGTCGTGCCGGACATCCTGGCCAACGCCGGCGGTGTCGTCGTGTCGTACTTCGAGTGGGTGCAGGCCAACCAGGCGTACTGGTGGACCGAGCAGGAGATCGAGGACCGCCTGGAGCACCGCATGGTCACGGCGCACCGGGCGGTCGCCGCGGTCGCGGGCGCCGAGGGCATCTCGCTGCGCGACGCGGCGCTGACCATCGGTGTCCGGCGCGTGGCCGAGGCGCACCTCATCCGGGGTCTGTACCCCTGACGGGAGTACGGACGCGGGCACGGGTGTTGCGAACGAGGTGACTCGTCCGAACCCCGTGCCCCTGTCCGTGCTCGACACCTCCCCGGTCGCCGTCGGCCAGTCCTCCGGCGAGGCGCTCGCCGCGACCACCGCGCTCGCGCGTGCCGCCGACGCCGCCGGCTACGCGCGCTTCTGGGTGGCCGAGCACCACGCGATGCCGGCGGTCGCGTCCACGTCGCCCGGTGTCCTGCTGGCGCACCTCGCGGCGGCGACCGACCGCATCCGCGTGGGGTCCGGCGGGGTCATGCTGCCCAACCACCCGACGCTGGTGGTCGCCGAGCAGTTCGCGATGCTCGAGGCGCTGCACCCCGGCCGCATCGACCTCGGCATCGGCCGCGCGCCCGGCGCCGACCCGATGACCGCGGCCGCCCTGCGCCGCACCGTCGAGGGGTTGGGTGCCGAGGACTTCCCGGCCGAGGTCATCGACGTCCTCGCCCTGCTCGGGCAGCACCTGCCCGGCCGGGCTCCGTCACTGCGGGCCACCCGGCTGTCCGCGACCCCGTCGGCCACCTCGACCCCGCAGGTCTGGCTGCTCGGCTCCAGCTCGTTCAGCGCCGAGCTGGCCGGGTCGCTCGGCCTGCCGTTCAGCTACGCCCACCACTTCAACACCGGCTACACGCTCCAGGCCGCCGACGCCTACCGCCGCGCGTTCCGGCCGTCGCCGGTGCTCGACGCCCCGCGGCTCATGGTCTCGGCGTCCGTGCTGGTCGCCGGCTCCGACGACGAGGCCCACTACCTGGCGGGCCCCAGCCGAGTCATGGCCCTGTCGCTGCGCACCGGGCGGCCGCTCGGGCCGATCGTCTCCCCCGAGGACGCGGCCGCGGAGCTTGCGGCGCTGGACCCGGCCGCGGCCGCGGACTTCTTCGCCCGCGTCCCGGGCACCCAGGTGGCCACCACCGCCGACCGGGCCGGCGAGGCGCTGGCCGCCCTGGTGGAGCGCACCGGTGCCGACGAGCTGATGATCACGGGGACCGCCTACGACGTGGCGACCCGGGTGCACACGGTCGAGCAGGTGGCCGCGCGCTGGCCGGCGGTCGCGATCGCTGCCTAGACCCGCTGGTCGGCGGCGTGCGGGTCCCGGACCAGCCGGGCAGGGGCGATCCCGTCCAGCACCAGGGTGTCGTCGTCGGGAGCCGACACGGTCACCGGCTCGCCGAGCAGCCGCAGCACCTGCTGCTCGCACGCCATCGCGTCCGGAGGTCCCGCCATGAGTGTGGAGACGACCGGGCCGAACGTCAGGGTGTCGCCGTCGAGCTCCCACGTGCCGCGCACGCGGTTGACGCCGGCCAGGCCGAACACCTGCCCGTCACCGTCGAACGTCAGCCACGGGGTCGCGCGGCGCCGACCCTCCACCTGCGCGCCCTCGAGCGCCGTGAACCGCCAGGTACCCGCCAGGTCGACCATCCCTCGATCATCGCACTGCTGCTCTCACCCACGGGGCTGGCGGTCTGCCCAGGTCTCCAGGCTCACGCGCGGGCCGGTGTAGAACGGCACCTCCTCGCGCACGTGGAGGCGGGCGTCGGTGGCGCGCAGGTCCCGCATGAGGTCGACGATGCGGTGCAGCTCCTGCGCCTCGAACGCGAGGATCCACTCGTAGTCGCCGAGCGCGAAGGCGGAGACGGTGTTCGCGCGCACGTCGGCGTACCCGCGGGCGGCCTGGCCGTGCTCGACGAGCATGCGGCGGCGGTCGTCCTCGGGCAGCACGTACCAGTCGTAGGACCGCACGAACGGGTACACCGTCATGTAGTCGCCGGCCGGCTCCCCCGCCAGGAACGCGGGGACGTGCGTCCGGTTGAACTCCGCGGGCCGGTGCAGGCCCACCACGGACCACACGGGCAGCAGGTGCCGGCCGAGGTCGCTGGCGCGCAGCCGCTGGTAGGCACCCTGCACCTCCTCGACCGTCTCGGCGTGCCACCAGACCATGAGGTCGGCGTCGGCACGCAGCCCGGCCACGTCGTACCAGCCGCGGACCACGAGCCCGTCCGCGGCGACCGCGGCCTGCGCGGCGGCGATGAGCTCGGCGCGCTCGTCGTCGTCCTCGGGCAGCACCTCCTCGAGGGCGAACACGGTCCACATCGTGTACCGGACGGTGGCGTTCAGGGCCTCGGCGTCGTGCGTCATCGCGGGTGCGCTCCAGGTGGTGGGATCAGGACCAGGGGTCGGTCGAGCAGGCGGCGGGGATGCCGGTCGGGGTTCCGGCGCGCATCTGGCAGCAGCCCGGGCGGCAGACGGACCGGTAGGGCGGCAGCGCGCCGGCCGTCGCCTCGGGCACGGGCCTCGCGGCGTCCGCGACGACGTCGGCCGTGACGGGGTGCGGTCCGCTCGCCTCCGCGTCGCGGGCCAGCGCGGCCCGCTCCAGGACGAGGTCGACCAGGCCGCGCACGAACGGCTCGCGGGTCCCGACGCTGTCGGCGCGCACCGCCACGAGGCCGAGCTCCGCCGCGGTGGCCAGCGCCTCGGTGTCGAGGTCGAAGGCGACCTCCATGTGGTCCGAGACGAAGCCGATCGGTGACAGGACCACGGCCTGCACCCCCTGCGCCGCGATCGCGGTGAGGTGGTCGTTCACGTCGGGCTCCAGCCACGGCTGGCTGGGCGGCCCGGAGCGCGAGCAGTAGGCGAGGTCCCAGGTCACGGGCCGGCCGATCCGCTCCTCGACGGCGGCGGCCACCGTGGCGGCGACGTCGAGGTGCTGCGCGCTGTACGACGCGCCGGAGACCTGGGAGGCCTCCTCCATGGTGTCCGGGATCGAGTGCGTGACGAAGACCAGGCGGGCATCGCGCCCGATCGACTCGAACGCCTCGGTCACCGCGTCGACGTTCGCCTGCACGAACCCGGGGTGGTTGAAGTAGGACCGCACCTTGTCGACGACCAGAGGGTGCTCGCCCTCGCCCAGGCCGACGTCGGTGCCGAGCTCGTCGAGCGACGCCCAGAGGTTCTCCCGGTACTGCCGGCATCCCGAGTAGGACGAGTACGCGCTGGTCACGACCGCGACCATCCGGCGCGCGCCATCGCTGTACGCGGCCGACAGGGCGTCCCGGGTGTACGGCTCCCAGTTGCGGTTGCCCCACACCACGGGCAGGTCGAGCCCTCGTCGCGCCAGCTCCTCGGTGAGCGCCTTCTGCAGCGCGAGGTTCTGCCCGTTGATCGGGCTGGCACCGCCGAAGTGGTGGTAGTGCTCGGCCACGACGGCCAGCCGCTCGTCCGGGATGTTCTTCCCCCGGGTGACGTTGCGCAGGAACGGCAGCACGTCGTCGGGTCCGTCGGGCCCCCCGAACGAGAAGAGCAGGAGCGCGTCGTACGGGGCGACGGGGCTGCGCACGGTCGAGGTCGGGGTGCTCACGGCGGTGTCGGGGGCCACCTGACGATCATCGCATCGGCCGCCCGCGGGCCTCGCGGTGGGAGGCTCCCGCGGACCGTGATCTTGACCGCACGCGGTGTCAGCACGTTCCGCTCAGCCCTTGACGGCACCACCGAGCCCGGCGCCGCGCAGGAACATGCGCTGGAAGATCAGGAACATCAGGATCGGGATGATCGTCGCGATCGCGTAGGCGGCCATGAGCGTGCCCTTGTCGGTCGTCGCCTCGAGGGACGGGAGCCGGACCGACAGCGGCTGGAGGTCCGGGTTGCGCAGGACCAGCAGCGGCCACAGGAAGTCCTTCCAGGACGCGATGACCGCGAACACGGACACCACGCCGAGGATCGGCTTGCTCATGGGCAACACGATCGACCAGAAGAGCCGGAACGGCCCGGCGCCGTCCACCTTGGCCGCCTCGAAGATCTCCCGCGGCAGGTTGTCGAAGAACCGCGTCACCAGCACCACGTTGAACGCGCTCGCGCCGGCCGGCAGCCAGACCGCCCAGAACGAGTTGACCAGCGAGTGATCGACCAGGGGCGGGTGCAGGATGATCAGGTAGAGCGGCACCAGGAGCACCACCGCCGGCACGAAGAGTGTCGCCAGCACCAGGGCCTGCGCGTACTTCGCCCATCGCGGTCGCAGCACCGAGAGCACGTACCCGCCGGTGGTCGCGACGAGCATCTGGGACACCCACGACCCGGCCGCGAGCACGATCGTGTTGACGAAGTACTTGCTGATGTTGATGTCGAACCACGCCTCGTGCAGGTTCGACCACTTGACGCCGTTCGGGAAGATCGCCAGCGGGGTGCGCAGGATGTCCTGGGTCGGCGTGATCGCGAACTTGCCGAGCAGCAGCAGCGGACCCACGCACCAGACCACCAGCAGGATCAGCAGGACCACGTGCAGCGTGTTCCAGGTACCGCGAACCCGGGGTCGACGCCAGTCGGCCACGGAGAGGGCGGTGCGGTCCGCGTCGGGGCCGGCGGCACGCCTCGACCGGGTCGGGGGGTTCTCGAGGGCGTCGGGGAGCACCGCCTCCGGGAGCTTCGGGGTGGTGGTGGTCACGAGGTGCTCCAGCTGCGGGTGAGTCGGAAGTAGACCAGGGACATCACGGCCAGGAACGCCGCGAGCATGAGGCTCAGGGCCGTCGCCATGCCGTAGTTGCCGCCGAGGCTGTTCTGGAACGCGTACCGGTAGACCAGCAGCAGGACCGAGATCGTGGCGTTGGCCGGACCGCCGCCGGTGAACAGGTAGGGCTCGAGGAACACCTGCGCGGTCCCGATGATCTGGAGGATGAAGGTGATGAGCAGGACGCCGCGCAGCTGCGGCATCGTGACGTGCCAGATCTTGCCCCAGACGGAGGCGCCGTCCACCTCGGCGGCGTCGTACAGCTCCGTCGGCACGCTGGTCAGCGCCGCGAGGTAGATGATCACCGTGCCTCCGGCGGCCGCCCAGGTGGCCTCGAGCACGAGCGACGGCATCGCCGACGTCGCGCTCTGCAACCAGGGTTGGGGCGGTATCCCGACGTACCCGATGATCGTGTTGAACACGCCCTCGGGGCGCGGGTCGTAGAAGAACTTCCACAGCAGGACGGCGACCACCGGCGGGACGACGACGGGCAGGTAGGCCAGGGCCGAGAACAGGCCCTTCGCGCGGCGCACCTCGCTCATGAGCACGGCGGCGATCAGCGGCACCGGGTACCCGAAGATCAGTGCCAGGAGCGCGAAGTACGCGGTGTTGCGGACCGCCATCGGCAGCACCGGGTCGGCGAAGACGCGCTGGAAGTTCTCCAGGCCCACCCACTCCGTCACGATCAGGTTCGTCTTCTGGAAGCTCATGACGACGGCCTTGACGATGGGCGCCCACGAGAAGACCCCGAAGATCACCAGCATCGGCAGCGCGAACACCAGGGTGGTCAGGCCGCCGCCGCGCACCCAGCTCACAGGGGTGCGTCGGTGTGCCGAGGTCGCGACGAGGGTGTCGGAGGTCATGCAGTCCTTCTCTCGGGGGTGCCGTACCGGTGCGACGAGGTGAGGTGCCCGGCCCGGGGGTCCCGGGCCGGGCACCGTCAGCGCGTCAGCCGGCCTGGTCGATCAGGGCCTGCGACTGCGTGTTCGCCTCGGCGAGCAGCGCGTCCAGGTCCACGCCCGGGTCGGTCATCACGGCCTGCACGATCGGGAACAGCAGGCCGTACGTCTCCTGCGTCGCGCGGGCAGCCTCGGGGATGACGGGCTGCTCGAACATCACGTCCGTGTAGCCGGCCATGTGGTCGAGCGGGACGTTGACGTAGTCCTGGATCCAGCCCAGCGAGGTCTCGTACTGCTCCTTGCTGAAGATCGGGAGCGTCGGGGTCCCCACGGCCTGCGGCGGGTCCTGCTCCGCGAGGATCTTGGCGTCGGCCACGGCCTGGTCCTGGTCCACCAGCTTGGACAGGTACCAGAAGTCGATCCACTTGACCGCGGCGTCCTTCTCCTCGGCGGTCGCCTGCGGAGCCACGGCGGCGTAGGTGCCTCCACCGAGGGTGCCGGAGTCGTCACCGTCGTTCGGCAGCGCGGTCAGCCCGTAGTCCAGGTTGTCCGCCGTGACGCCGTTGTTCTGCACCAGCGCGGTGTAGATGTCCGAGCCCGACGTGTACATGGCGAACTGCCCGGCGGCGAAGCCGGAGTTGACGTCACCCCAGCCCAGCTGCGTGTTCTCGAGCAGCGAGCCGTCCGCCTTGAGGTCACCGAGGAACTGCAGCGACTCCTTGACCGCCGGGTCGGTGAGCGTGGCCTCGTAGGTGTCGCCGTCGAGCACCTGCGTGCGACCGCCGCGCGAGTAGGCCGCAGCCGTCAGCTGCCACCCACCGGCGTTGTCGAGCGCCATCATGGCGTAGCCCGGCACGCCGGTCGCGTCCTTGATGGTCTTGGCGGCCGCGCGGACCTCGTCCCACGTGGTCGGCGGCTTGTCCGGGTCCAGGCCGGCGTCCGTGAAGAGCTTCCGGTTGTAGTGCAGCGCCACGGCGTAGATGGACTTGGCGGGGACGGCATAGACCAAGCCGTCGTCGCTGAGCCCGGCCGCGAGGACCTCCGGGTTGAAGTCGTCCGCGTAGGACAGCTGCTTGACCTGCTCGTCGATGTCGGCGATCTGGCCGTTCTGGATGAGCACCTTGGTGTCGGTGGCCGGCACCTCGAACACGTCCGGCAGGGTGCCGCCGGCGAGGTCGGCCGCGAAGGTCGACGCCAGCCAGTTGTACTCCTGGGTCTCGATGTCGATGTCTGGGTACTTGGCCTCGAACTGCTCGACCCGCTCGTCGAGCGCGTCGACAGCGGTCTGCTCGGCGCCGGGCTGGAGGCCGGCGACCGTGATGGTGATCTTGTCGCCGTCGGCCGTCGAGTCGCCGGACGGGTCGTCGTCGGTGCTGCACGCGGCCAGCAGGCCGAGCGAGAGCACACCGGCCATGGCGAGCGCGGTGCTGCGTGAGGACCTCATCGTCACTCCTTCGTGAGGGAACGCGCCGGACAGGGTGCCTGGACGCGATCTGGTGCTGCGGTCAGAGGTGGTGCGTGTGCGGGTGGTGCGGTCGGGGTCAGGCGGGGGTGCGCAGCCACGCGGCGGTGTCGCGCGGCAGCAGACCTGCCTCGAGCGGGGCGCTCGAGAGCAGGAGATCGGTGTGGGTGGGCAGGGCGGCGGGTTCGTCGCCGAGGTTGACGACGCACACGAGGTCGCCGCGGGCGAACGCGAGCACGTCGTCGGGGGTGTCGATCCACGTCATCGGTCCGTCACCCAGGGCGGGCTCGGCGCGGCGGATCGCCAGGAGGTCGCGGTACAGGTGGAGGGTCGACGTCGGGTCGGCCTCCTGCGCCGTGACGGTCAGGGCCGCCCAGCCCGCGGGCTGCGGGAGCCACGACCCGCCGGACCCGAAGCCGTACGGGGCGGACGTGCCCGCCCAGGGCAGCGGGACGCGGCAGCCGTCCCGGCCGGGGTCGACGCCCTCGGACCGGAAGTGCATCGGGTCCTGGAGGAGCCCCAGCGGGAGGTCCTCGACCTCGGGCAGGCCCAGTTCGTCACCCTGGTAGAGGTAGAGCGATCCCGGCAGCGCCGCGGTGAGCAGCGCGGCCGCCCGGGCCCGTCGCAGGCCGACAGCCAGGTCGGTCGGGGTGCCGAAGCGCTTGGCGGCGAACGCGAACGACGTGTCCTCGCGGCCGTACCGGGTGACCGGCCGCGTGACGTCGTGGTTGGAGAGCACCCAGGTGGCGGGCGCTCCGACGGGTCCGTGCGCGGCGAGCGTGATGTCGATCGACTCGCGGAGCTGCTTGGCGTCCCACGGCCGGGCCATGAAGTCGAAGTTGAACGCCGTGTGCATCTCGTCCGGGCGCAGGTACTGCGCGAATCGCGCCTTGTCCTGGAGCCAGACCTCGCCGACGAGGACCCGGGTGCCCGCGTACGAGTCGGCGACCGCGCGCCATCCGCGGTAGACGTCGTGCAGCTCGTCGCGGTCCACGTGCGGGTGCTCCCCCGGCCCAGGGTGGGCGGGGACCTCGGGCAGCTCCGGGTCCTTGACCAGCAGCGCGGCCGAGTCGATGCGGATGCCGGCCACGCCGCGGTCGAACCAGAACCGGAGCACGGCCTCGAACTCCGCGACGACGTCCGGGTGGGACCAGTTGACGTCGGGCTGCTGCGGCGCGAACAGGTGCAGGTACCACTCGCCGGGCGTCCCGTCGGGGTCGGTGGTCCGCGTCCACGTGTTTCCCTGGAAGTCCGACACCCAGCCGGTGGGGATCTGCTCGCCGTGCTCGCCCTTGCCGGGGTGGAACCAGAACCGCTCACGCTCCGGCGAGCCCGGTCCGGCGGCCAGCGCGGCCTGGAACCACACGTGCTGGTCCGAGACGTGGTTGGGGACGACGTCGATGATGGTGCGGATGCCCAGCCCGAGGGCCTCGCTGATGAGCAGCTCGGCCTCCTCGAGGGTGCCGAAGGCCGGGTCGATCGCGCGGTAGTCGGCGACGTCGTAGCCGCCGTCGGCGAGCGGGGAGACGTACCAGGGGGTCACCCAGATCGCGTCCACGCCGAGGTCCCGCAGGTACGGCAGCCGCGACCGCAGGCCCGCCAGGTCGCCGGTGCCGTCGCCGTTCCCGTCGGCGAAGCTGCGCGGGTAGACCTGGTAGATCACGGCGCCGCGCCACCACAGCGGGTCCGTCTCGGGCTGCGCCTGCGCCACTCGCGTCTCGTCTCTCGTGGGCCTCCGTCGACGTCGACGGGGCCGTTCGTCCGCTGCTCCTCGCGCGGCCGCACCGTCTGCCACGGACCCGGAGGACCCTGCAAGACGCCGCTGTCGCGTTCCAGACACTAAAGGAACCGACTAGAACCACGCAAGAAACTGACAGGACAGTTATCGAAGTGTGACCGGAACGCCGGGGGATCTCGATGAGACGACGCAGACCCCGCCCCGCTCGACGGCGGGACGGGGTCTGTGAGAACGGCGGAAGGTCAGTCCCGGACGGTCACCGGCTGCGTCGGCGCGGGGCCGGTGGAGCCGCGCACCACCAGCTCCGGCTCGAAGAGCAGCTCGTCCTGGGGCACCGCGCTGCCGTGGATCTGGCTGACCAGCAGGTCGATCGCCGCACGACCCATGGGCTCGATCGGCTGGCGCACCGTCGTCAGAGGGGGCTCGGTGCAGCTCATGAACGCCGAGTCGTCGTAGCCGACGACGGACACGTCGTCCGGGACGCGCAGGCCGGCCCGTCGAGCGGCACGGATGACCCCGAGCGCCAACGGGTCGCTGGCGCAGACGATGCCGGTCACGCCCTCGCGCAGCAGCCGGTTGCCCGCCGCCTGGCCGCTCTCGAGGGAGTACGCGCTGCGGACCACCTGGTTCTCGCCGAGCTCCAGGCCGAGCCGCTGCGTGATCGCCTGCGCCGCACGGAGCTTGCGCTCGGACGGCACGTGGTCCACCGGACCCAGCACGAGGCCGATCTTCGTGTGCCCGAGGGAGGCCAGGTGCCCGACCGCCTGCTCGATGGCGACCTCGTCGTCGCACGAGACGCGCGGGAACGGGAGCTCCTCGATCGAGGCGTTGATGAGGACGACCGGCAGGTTCCGCCCGGTGAGCCGCTCGTAGTGGCCGTGGGTGGCGTCGCGCTGCGCGTAGTGCCCCCCGGCGAACACGATCCCCGAGACCTGCTGCCCGAGCAGGAGCTCGACGTAGTCGGCCTCCGAGACTCCCCCGGCCGTCTGCGTGCACAGGACGGGGGTGAACCCCTGCTGCGCGAGGGCGCCGCCGACCACCTCGGCGAACGCGGGGAAGATCGGGTTCTGGAGCTCGGGGAGCACCAGGCCCACCAGGCGGGCGCGCTCACCGCGGAGCTTCGTCGGCCGCTCGTACCCGAGCACGTCGAGGGCCGTGAGCACGGCCTCGCGCGTGGACTCCGAGACGCCGGGCTTTCCGTTGAGCACGCGGCTGACCGTGGCCTCCGAGACGCCGACCTTGCGTGCTACCTCTGCGAGTCGCCGGGACATGGCTGTCACTGTACTGCGCGGGACTGCAAGTGGCTTGCATCCTCTTGCAAGCGCGCCGCACGCGTGCGTCACCCGTTCGCCGCGGCCCCGGCGTGCGGTCCGCGCCACGGGCTTCTACCGTCAGATCTGCCCACATCGCCGACGACAGGTATGCCGTGCCACCGACCGAGTTCCGCCCGTCGGCGACCGCACCGCTCGGACGCCGCTACCACCTCGAGCAGCAGCTCGGCCGGGGCGGTTCCGGCGAGGTGTTCCGGGCGACCGACGCACGGCTGCACCGGCCGGTGGCGCTCAAGCTGTTCTCCATCGGCGCGGCCTCGCCCGACGAGATCCGCCGGTACGCGCACGAGGCGCGCATCCTGTCCTCGCTCGCGCACCCCAGCCTTGTCGCCCTGCTCGACGTCGGCGCGGACGTGCTCCCGGACGCCGGTCCCGTCGCCTTCCTCGTCATGGAGCTGGTCGACGGCCGCACCCTGCGCGACACCATCGCGGACGGTCCGCTCGCCCCGTCCCTCACCGCCGACGTCGGACGGCAGCTGGCGCTCGCGCTCGGCCACGCGCACGGCGCCGGCGTGGCCCACCGCGACGTCAAGCCGTCCAACGTCCTCGTCGCCACGGACCGCGCAGAGAGCGGCGCCCGTGACGCGCCCTGGTTGCCGGTGGTCCTCGCCGACTTCGGCATCGCCGTGACTGCCGCGGGCGCGCCGCTCACGCCGCGCGGGACCTCCGGTACCGCCGGCTACCAGAGCCCGGAGCAGGCACTCGGCCACCCTGCAGGGCCCCCGAGCGACGTCTACTCCCTCGGCCTCGTCCTGCTGGAGTGCCTGACGGGCGTCCGGGCGTATCCCGGCGACCCCCTGACCAGCTCGCTCGCCCGCCTGCTGGACCCGGTCGACGTCCCGGAGCGCTTCGGCCGCGACTGGATGCGGCTGCTGCGGGCGATGACGGCGGAGGACCCCGCCGCGCGGCCCACCCCGGCGGTCGTGGCCGCCGAGCTGAGGGCCCTGCGGGTATGAACGCAGCGGGGAGGAACACAGCCCTAGGCGTCTGACCCCGACGGGTCGGGGATCTGCGCCTGCGCGGCGCGCAGCTTGTCGGTGAGGGCACGCAACGTCGCCAGCTCCTCGGTGTCCAGCGCCCCCCCGACCAGGCGTCGGATCGAGCGCACGTGCCGACGGCCGATCTCGCGCTGCACGCGCCGGCCCTCGGGGGTCAGGCAGACCGCCACGCCCCGCGCGTCGCCCTGCACTGGTCCGCGCTCGACCAGGCCGGCCTGCTCGAGGCGCTCCACCATCCGGGACAGGCTCGGTTGCGTCAGCAGGCTCCCCTCACCCAGCTCCTTGAGCCGCGCCGTGCCCCCCGGGCAGCCGGAGAGGGTGAACAGGACGTCGTACTCGCGGATGGTCAGGTCGCCCCAGACGTCGTCGCGCTGGAACCGCCGCATGAGCGCCACCTGGGCGCGGAACAGCGACTCCCACGCCTCCGCGGCCTCCCGTGCGCCCGGCAGCTCCCGGTCCGCGTCCGTCATCGACCCACGCCCTCCCTTTCATGCATACGCATCGATCTTGTCTCAACCGCCTCGGTTCGGGGGATGTTCCGAGCCGGTGATATCGAAAGTGTCGCGCGTCGGCGTCTGAAATGTTTCGGTACCTCGCGGCGGGGACCACCGACCACCACTGTGCGATCGGCACCTGGCTCAACGAGGAGGAACCCCATGCCTGTCGTCCATCCACCCCGCCGTTCCGCGCTCCGCACCGCGGCGGTCGCCCTCGCGGTGACCGCCGCCGTCGGGGCCGCACTGGCGATCCCCGCGCAGGCGGCGTCGACCCTGAAGGACCTGGCCACCGCGGCCGGCAAGGACATCGGCTTCGCACTGGACCCGAACCGGCTCTCCGAGTCGGCCTACAAGTCGATCGCCGACAGCGAGTTCAACCTCGTCGTCGCGGAGAACGCGATGAAGTGGGACGCCACCGAGCCGTCCCAGAACTCGTTCAGCTACGGCTCCGGCGACCAGGTGGCCAGCTACGCCGCCAGCACCGGCAAGGAGCTGTACGGCCACACCCTCGTGTGGCACTCGCAGCTGCCGGGCTGGGTGAGCAGCCTGTCCGGGACGGCACTCGAGTCGGCGATGAAGAACCACGTCACCAACGTGGCGACGCACTTCAAGGGAAAGGTGTCGTCCTGGGACGTGGTCAACGAGGCGTTCGGGGAGAACGGCGAGCGCCGCTCCGACTCCCCGTTCCAGCAGAAGCTCGGTGACGGGTACATCGAGACCGCGTTCCGGGCCGCTCGCGCCGCCGACCCGAACGCCAAGCTCTGCATCAACGACTACAACACGGACGCCGTCAACTCCAAGAGCACCGCGATCTACAACCTGGTCAGGGACTTCAAGGCGCGCGGCGTCCCCATCGACTGCGTCGGCTTCCAGTCCCACCTGATCATCGGGCAGGTCCCCTCGACCATGCAGCAGAACCTGCAGCGGTTCGCCGACCTGGGGGTCGACGTGCGGATCACCGAGCTCGACATCCGCATGCAGACGCCGTCGGACGCCACCAAGCTGGCCACCCAGGCCGCCGACTACAAGAAGGTCTTCCAGATCTGCCTCGCGGTCAGCCGCTGCCAGGGCGTGACCATCTGGGGCATCACCGACAAGTACTCGTGGGTTCCGGGCGTGTTCTCCGGGCAGGGCGCCGCGCTCGTCTGGGACGACGGCTACGCCAAGAAGCCCGCGTACGACGCGATCGCGTCGGCCTTCGGCGGTATCACCCCGACGACGCCGCCGGTCACGCCGACCACCCCGCCGGTGACCCCGACGACCCCGCCCGTCACGCCGACCACCCCGCCGGTCGGGGGCTGCCAGGTCACCTACGGCGTGAACCAGTGGAACACCGGCTTCACCGCGAACGTCGTCGTGAAGAACACGTCGTCGACCGCGATCAACGGCTGGACTCTCACGTTCAGCTTCCCCGCGGGCCAGGCCGTGACGCAGGCGTGGAGCTCGGTGACCACGCAGTCCGGCTCGGCCGTGACCGTGAAGAACGCGGCCTGGAACGGGTCCATCCCCGCGGGCGGCAGTCAGCAGTTCGGGTTCAACGGCTCGCACGGCGGCACCAACACCGCACCGAGCGCGTTCAGCCTCAACGGGACGGCGTGCACGATCGGATGACGCGTCCGGCCCGGGCCCGCTCGTCGGGTCCGGGCCGGTCCACCTGCGGATACGCTGACGCGATGACGACCGAGGCGGCCCCGCGCACCACCTACCTGCTGGTGGACGGCGAGAACATCGACGCGACGCTCGGCTCGTCGATCCTCGGCGGGCGGCCCACCCCCGAGCAGCGGCCCCGCTGGGAACGCGTGCTGACCTTCGCGCAGCAGACGTGGAACCAGCCGGTCAAGGCCCTGTTCTTCCTCAACGCCTCCAACGGCAACCTGCCCATGTCGTTCGTGCAGGCGCTGCTGGCCATCGGGTTCCAGCCCATCCCGCTGTCGGGCGAGTCGTACGAGAAGGTCGTCGACATCGGCATCAAGCGCACGCTCGAGGCCATCCACGGCCGCGGTGGCGACGTGCTCCTGGCCAGCCACGACGGCGACTTCGCGCCCGAGCTCGAGCAGCTCGTCGACGACGAGGACCGCCGCGTCGGCCTGCTCGCCTTCCGCGAGTTCACGAGCACCCAGCTGTCCGCCCTCGTCGGCCGCGGGCTGGAGACGTTCGACCTCGAGGGCGACGTCGCCGCGTTCAACGTCCAGCTCCCCCGCCTGCGGATCATCCCGCTCGACGAGTTCGACCCGCTGCGCTACCTCTGAGCCCTCCACAAGGGACCTAGGTCACGGGGCCATAACGGTTACCTGCTACTGGCGCAGATTTACCTAGTACCCCGTGGCTCACATGCTTTGTGCGCTGGTAGACAGTGCGCTGGTCCCGCCCGAGAACCCCGGTGACCTGCCCCGTCAACGGTGACGGTGCAGGTCAACGGACTCTTGGGCGGCCATCTACCGGCAGCACTGCTGGAGCGGATCCGCTCCGCCAGTCACCACGACGAGGTGGTCATGAAGCGTCACATCTTGGCGGGGCTCGTCCTCGCGCTCCTGACGACAGTTATCGTCCTGATCTCCGGTCCCGAGCTCCAGGGCGTCGCCCTGCTCGGCGCGGCACTCGGCGGTGCCCTCGGCCTCGTGCCCGACCGGACCCCCGCGCAGCGCGCGGCCGGGTTCGCCGTCGGCTTCGTCGCAGCCTGGCTCGGCTACGCCCTGCGCGCCGCGGCCCTGCCCGACGCCGCAGCCGGCCGTGCCGTCGCGGTCCTCGTCGTCCTGGCGCTCTGCCTGGCGGTCGCCGGGCTCAGCCGCGGGAAGCTCCCGCTGTGGTCCGCGCTGCTCGGAGCCGCCGCGATGGCGGGTGCGTACGAGGCGACCTACACGGCCGACCCGGCATCCTTCGTCACCTCGTCGGCCGCGACCGCGACGTCGATCCTGCTCGCCGCCGGTGCGGGCTACCTCGCGACGTCGCTGCTCGGCGCCGTCGTCGAGCAGGACCGCGAGGAGGAGCGCGCCGCCGAGGTACCGCTCTTCTCCCCCGTCGAGGAGGCGGTCGACGCCAACTCCGGCGTCGCCCCGCGCCGCGGCCTGCCCGCCACCCGTCCATTCGACCCCCAGCCGGAGGCCTGACGTGCGACGCACGACCACCACCGCGGCCGCAGCCGTCGTCCTGATCCCCCTGCTCGTCGCCACCGCCGGATCCCCCGCGTTCGCCGCGGACTCCGGCGACGTCGCCGTCACCAACACCGAGACCGTCCAGGCCCGGCTGTCCGCGACCGGCGCCTACCAGAGCGCGCGCGTGTACGAGCAGCTGGCCCTGAGCGGCACAGGCACCACGACGATCGAGAACCCGGTCTCCACCAAGGGCCTGCGCAACCTCGACGGGTTCGGCGGCCAGAAGGTGGTCGACGGCAAGCAGGTCACCACGCTGAGCGTCGACGGCGAGCGCCGCGAGCGGTCCGTGAGCACCTACGACAAGGACCTCCCCCTCACCGTCGAGGTCACCTACACGTTCGACGGGAAGGCCGTGCAGCCGGGCGCGGTGGTCGGCAAGACCGGCACGCTCGGCGTGCACTACAAGGTCACCAACGTCACCGGGTCGATGCAGGACGTCACCTACGACGACGGCACCGGCACGCAGGCGACGGCCTCGGCCCAGACGGTCATCCCGATGATCGGCCAGCTGGTCACGGTCCTGCCCGCCACGTTCACCGACGTGCAGTCCGACGAGGCCGGCATCGCCGGTGACGGACGCGGCGGCACCCGCATGCAGTTCCAGATGACCCTGTTCCCACCCATCGGCTCCGCCAGCGCCGAGTTCGGCTACACCGCGCAGGTCAGCCACGCGGTCGTCCCGAAGGCCACGCTCACGTCGATGGCGGTCTCCCCGCTCGACTACCCCTCGTTCAAGGGCGGCGCCGCCAGCTACCAGGCCGGTGCGCAGAAGGGCGTCGACCTCACAGGCGCAGGCCTGAAGCTCGACGACTCCGTCATCCAGCTGCACGACGGCGCGGCCCAGCTGCTCGCCGGTCTGCTCCAGCTCCGCGACGGCGCGTCGAAGCTCTCTGACGGGCTCAACGACTCGGCGGTCCCCGGAGCCAACCAGCTGGCCACCGGCCTGAACCGGGACGCCGCCCCTGGTGCCGCTCAGCTGGCCGCGGGCGCCAAGCAGCTCGACGACGGCCTCGCGCAGGCCCGAGCCAAGGCGCCGCAGCTGATCGACGGGCTGGTCCAGGTGGACGGCGGGCTCGCTCAGGTCGACGCCGGCCTGGCCAAGCTGTACGGCGACATCGGCGCGCTGCCGACGCAGGCACAACAGCTGCACGACGGCATCGCTCGGCTGCGGAACGCTATCGGCACGACCACCACACCGGACACGCTCCTTGCGGGCGTCGACCAGCTCCGCCTGGGCATTACGGGCGCCTCCGGCCAGGCGGCGACGCTCTCCGCGGGATCGGTGACGCTCGGCAACAAGATCCAGGCTGCTGTGGATGCCCTGGCGGCGATGAAGCCAGCGATGAACCCCGCCTACGCCGCCGACTATCAGAGCGCCATCGACGGCCTCGCCGGCGCAGTCCCCCTGCTGACCGCCACCGGCAACCCGGCGACGATCGCGGGTGGGGCGACCGCCCTCTCCACGGGGCTCGCCGGTGCTGCCGGCAATCTCGGGAGGGTGGAGTGCGGACTCAGCTCCCGCTCCCTGAGCGCGTGCCCCGCCTCGCAGCCCGGTCTGCTCGAGGGGCTCATGGCTAAGAAGGCGACCGACAATTTCGACGGCGTCGACGCCGGTGTCACGGCCCTGGTGGACGGCGTCGTTGCCAAGGTGCAAGGCGGCGTCGGAACCGCGACCGACACGAAGGCGAACGGCACTCTCCGCGGGGGCGTCCACTCGCTCCAGGCCGGGACTGACCAGCTCAGTGCCGGCGGCGACACCCTCGCGTCCGGCCTGGCCCAGCTCGGCGCCGGTGCGAGCCGGCTGAACACCGGCGCAAGCGACCTCTCCGCAGGCATCGCCAAGGCGGCCGCCGGATCGCGGGCGCTCTCAGACGGCCTCGCGGACGCAGCCGACGGCTCGACCCAGCTGTCCGAGGGCGCCGCCAAGGCGGCCGACGGTGCGCCGAAGCTGGTCGACGGCACGCAGCGGTTGTCCGACGAGGGCACCTCGCAGGTGGTCGTCAGCGGCAAGGGGACCGCGGAGGACTTCGGCGTGAAGTACGCGGTGCTCAGCGCCCAGGCCGACCGGGCCGCGGCGGAGGGCATGGCCTACGGCGCACCGGACGGTGCGGCGGGGTTCACGGCGTACTCGATCGACATCGCCGGGGTGGACGGGACCGGGGTCAGCTCGCTCGGTCGCCTCATCGCGGCGATCGCGCTGTTCGCCGCAGGGATCGGTCTGGCGACGTTCGCGCGGCGCCGGTTCGTCTGACCGCTCCCCCGACAGACGCCGAAGGCGTGCGACCCACCCCCGGGGTCGCACGCCTTCGGGCTGTCAGGAGTCGAAGCCGGTCGCGAGCGTGTCGTCGATCGCCTGCTGCACCTGCTCGCGATGCTCGGACTCGAGCAGGGCGACCCCGTGGGCGCTGCCGCTGAGCTCGACGAACGTGCTCGGGTCGTCCGCGCGTGCGACCGCCTCCGACGAGTCGACGCCGACGCTCGAGTCGTCGGTCGAGGCGATGACCAGAAGTGGTCCGTCGTAGCTGCTCGATGCCGACTGCGCGTCCTGACCGTCGAAGGCGGCCGGCGGTCCGAGCGCCACGACCGCGACCGCGTCGACCTCGGCGGCGAGCGCGGCCGAGTACGTGCCGCCCTTCGAGGCGCCGACTAGGGCGACGTCCGTCGCGCCGAGGCTGCGCAGCGTGTCGGCGGCGGCGAGGAACGACGCCCTGCCGTCGTCCGCCCAGCCGAACGACGCGACCAGGTAGCCCTCCCCCGCCAGCCGGGCCAGCTCGTCCGCCCACTGGCACGCGTCGCCCCGGTCCTGCGGCGCCAGGAGCACCCCTCGGGTGCCGCCCCCGGCGAAGGACACGAGCGTGGGGTCGTCCGCGGCGCCGGTGGTCACCGTCGCGGTGCCCGCCGGGAGGCACGCCGGGGTGTCGGCCGGGGTGAGCGAGGCGGAGATGGCGGTGGGTACCGGTGCGATCGTCGGGGTCGCCGCGTCCTCGGCCTCGCCGGGCCCACCGGACGACGTGCACGCGGCGAGGGTCAGGACGGCGACGGCGGAGGTCAGGGCGCGCACGGCTCTGGGCATCCCCCGTTCCTAGAGGAACGGAAGGTTTCGGGGCAACCCGCGTCTCAGGTCGCGGCGTCGTACCGGTCGAGCACGATGTCGACCAGGCGCTCGTCGGGCGCCAGCGGAGCGGTGACCACGTCGGCGCCGGCCTCGAGCACCCGGTCGTAGAAGTAGCCAGGCGCCAGCAGGTACGAGGCGACCACCACGCGTCCGCCGGGCGGCACGTCGGCCCGCGCCGTGGCGACGGCCGCCGGCACGCGCGGCTCAGCCCCGGCCCCGTAGCCGATGGTCACGGGCTGCTCCAGCCGGTCGGCCAGGCCGGCGGCGACCGACTCCACGGCGAGCGCGGCGGCGGGGTCCGTCGAGCCGGCCGCAGCCAGCACGACGAGGTCGTCGGGGGCCAGGCCTGCCGCGTCCAGGCGGTCCACCAGGATGTCCACCAGTCGAGGGTCCGGACCGAGCGGCGACGCCGCGGTGGCACCCGGCTGGTCGACCGCCGCCGCGATGTCGACCTTCACGTGGAAGCCGACCGAGAGCAGCAGCGGCACGACGACCGCACCCGATGCGTCGCTCTCCAGGGCGTGCTCGACCACGTCGGCGACCTCGGGCTCCTGGACGTCCACGAACGCCTCGCGCACGTCGAGGTCGGGCCGCGCCGAGGCGACGCCGGTCAGGATCGAGCGGACGGCCGCGCGGCCGGCGACGTCGTCGGTGCCGTGCGAGCAGCCGATCAGGACGGGCCCCTCGACCACGTCGTGCGGACGATCGGGCGCGGGACCGCGGGCGTGCAGCGCGTTCGTCATACGGCCTCCTCCAGCTGGAGACGGTATCCCCTCTTGACCACCGTGCGGATGAGCACGCGGCTCCCGGTCGCGTCCCGCAGGCGCGCGATCGCCACCTCCGCGGCGTGCGGGTCCCGCGAGTCGCCCGGGAGCACGGCCAGCACCTGGTCGCGCGGGACGACGGAGCCTCCCGCGGCGGCGAGCAGCCGGAGGACCTCCAGCCCGGTGGGCGTGAGCGCCAGCACGTGCCCGTCCAGGACTGCGGTGCCGCGATGGACCTGGAGCGGTCCGGCGACGGTCTGGAGGGCCTGGAGGCCGCCGTAGTGACCGACGAGCGCGCGGACCAGGGAGCCGAGGCGGCCGCGTTCCGGGACGAGCGGCTCGATGCCGCGGTCGAGCAGCGGCTTGGCGGTGATGGGGCCGACGGCGGCCATGACGACGTTGCCGCGTCGCGCGAGCGCGACGATGCGGTCGGTGACTCCGGCGTCGTCCGCGGCCTCCAGCCAGGCGTGCGCGCCGGGTGCGGACGTGAAGACCACGGCGTCGATCTCTCCGGCCGCGACCGCGCGGACAGATGCCTCCACCGCTGCGGGGTCCGGCGGCGGACCCCACCGGTACACGACGAGGCTGCGCACGCGCGCGCCGGCGGCGGCGAACGCCTCGTCGAGCCCGTCGGCGCCCGCGCCGTGGTGCTGGATCGCGATGTCGCGGCCGGCGACGCCCTCGTCGAGGAGCACCTCGGCGATCTCCGCGCTGGTCTCCGACTCGGCCACCCAGTCGGCGGTCAGGCCGGCCGCCTGGATCGCTCCGCGGGCCTTGGGTCCCCGCGCCACGAGGCGGGTGCCCCGGAGCATGTCCACCAGTGGCTCGGCGAGACCCAGGGCGTCCGCGGCCTCGATCCAGCCGCGGAAGCCGATCCCCGTGGTGACGACCACCGTGTCGGGCGGGTCGGCCAGCAGCGACCGCGTGCCACCCAGCAGGGCGGCGTCGTCGATGTGGGGCACCATGCTCAGCGCGGGGGCGTGCCGGAGCGTGGCTCCGCGGCGACCCAGGGCGGCGGCGAGCTCGGCGGACCGGCGGTCCGCGGTGATGAGCACGACGAGGCCCGCGAGGGTCTGGTCGATGGGTTCGCTCACAGGGCCATTGTGACGGTGCCGGGCGCTGTGGGGTCAGACGACGCGGGGGTGTGAGCCGCGTCACCATGGTCGGGCTCGAGCAGACCGGCCGCCGCGACGGCGCCCAGGACGATCACCGCGGGAGCGCGGACCCCGGCCGACGCGGCGACGTCGACCACGTCGTCGAGCCGCGCACGGGTGACGCGCTGACCGGGCAGAGTGCCCTCCTCCACGAGTGCCACGGGCGTGGCGGGGTCGGCCCCGGCGTCCAGCGCCTCGGTCGCCAGCGTCGCCAGGGCACTCACGCCCATGAGCACGACGACCGTGCACGACCCGTCCCGCAGGCCGGTGAGCGCGGCGGACGACCAGCCGTCGTGGCCGTTCATCACGTGCACGGCGCCGACCGTGCCGCGGTGCGTGAGCGGGATGCCTGCGGCGGCGGGCGCGGCGAATGCGCTGCTCACCCCCGGGATGACCTCCACCGCGACGTCGGCCTCACGGCAGGCGAGCACCTCCTCGCCGCCCCGGCCGTAGACGAACGGGTCGCCGCCCTTGAGCCGGACGACGACGCGACCGCGCTGGGCCTGCTCGACCAGGATCCGGCCGATCTCGTGCTGCGGCACCGGGTGGTGCCCGGGCGTCTTGCCGACGTCGATGATCTCCACCCCGGGAGCCAGCTCGTCGAGCACCGCCACGGGACCCAGCCGGTCGGTCACCACGACGTCCGCCTCGGCCAGCGCGCGGCGCCCGGCCAGCGTGAGGAGCCCGATGTCGCCGGGTCCGCCGCCGACCAGCACGACCCGCCCCGTGTGCGCCCGGCGCCGGCGCAGGTCCACGCGGCCCTCGCGCAGCTGCGTCGCGATGGCCTCGCGCAGCGCGAGCGTGCGTCGCGGGTCCGGGGAGCCCGTCGAGACCACGCCGACCAGGACGTCACCCTGCTGGGTGGTCGCCGGCGTGCGGGCCGACCCCGCGGAGCCGTCCCCCGCGTCGACGCAGAACGTCTGCCGCGCGGCAGCCCACGCGACGACAGCCTCGTCCGTCGCGCGGTCGCCCGTGGCCGTGTGCACCAGCCAGGCGCCGTCGAGGTCCGGCTCGACGACCTCGCGCGGGCGCCACACGATCAGTCCCCACCGGTGCAGGTCCAGGAGCACCTCGCACAGCTGCGGCGCGACCACCTCCACCTGCGCGGCGTCGGCCAGCAGGGACTGCACGCGGCGGGCAGCCACAGGTCCGCCGCCGACCACGAGCACCCGGCGGCCGGTCAGCTGGAGCCCGAGCATGGTGGTCATCGTCCGACCTCGACGAGTCCGTCGGTCACCCGGACGTGCCAGGTGCGCAGGTCAGGGCTGAGCCCGCGCGCGGGGACCTTGCCGGCGACGTCCAGGCAGCGGCCCGTCGTGAGGTCGAACACCTGCTTGTACATCGGGGAGGCGACCGTCGGGACCTCGACCTCGTCGACGAACCGCGATCCGACGATGCCCCGCGAGATCACGTGCGCGTCGCTGAACGGGTCGTGCTGCTGGACCGCCAGCACGCGGCCGTCCAGCAGGCGGAACAGGGCGACCTGCTCCCCGTCGAGGAGCGCGGCGACGCCCCGCTCGGGCGCCAGGTCGTCCAGACGGCACACGGTGGTCCACACAGCGGTGTCCAGCGTGGTCTCCAGCGCGGTCATGAGCGGACCTCCAGCCGGGCACCGGCGACGAGGACGGGTTCGTGGTGGGGCGTCGGACGCGCGTCGCCGCGCTCGTCGGCCGTGGCAGGGCGGGACTGTCCACGCTCCGGCACGTAGGCGAGCGAGGGGTCGGGGGTGTCGGGGGCGTTGACGAAGGACGCGAACCGGCGCAGCTTCTCCGGATCCTCCAGCGTGGCCTTCCACTCGTCCTCGTACTCGACGACGTGCAGTGCCATCTGCTCGTCCAGGTCGGCCGCGATGCCCAGCGAGTCCTCCATGACGACCGCGCGGACGCCGTCCAGGCCGCCCTCGACGTCCTCGATCCACGGCGCCGTGCGCTGGAGGCGGTCCGCCGTGCGCACGTAGTACAGGAGGAAGCGGTCGATGGTGCGGATCAGGGTCTCGGTGTCGAGATCCTCGGCGAGCAGCTGCGCGTGGCGCGGGGTGAAGCCGCCGTTGCCGCCGACATAGACGTTCCAGCCCTTGTCGGTGGCGATGACGCCGACGTCCTTGCCGCGGGCCTCCGCGCACTCACGGGCGCAGCCGGAGACGCCGAGCTTGATCTTGTGCGGAGAGCGCAGCCCCCGGTAGCGGAGCTCGAGCATGACCGCGAGGGCCACCGAGTCCTGCACGCCGAACCGGCACCACGTGGAGCCGACGCAGGACTTCACGGTGCGCAGCGACTTGCCGTACGCGTGCCCGGACTCGAAGCCTGCGTCGATCAGCCGCTGCCAGATGAGGGGCAGCTGGTCGATGCGGGCGCCGAACATGTCGATCCGCTGGCCGCCCGTGATCTTGGTGTAGAGCCCGAAGTCCTTGGCCACCTCACCGATGGCGATCAGACCCTCCGGCGTCACCTCGCCGCCGGCGATGCGCGGGACCACCGAGTAGGAGCCGTCCTTCTGCAGGTTGGCCATGACGTGGTCGTTGGTGTCCTGGAGCGTGGCCCGCTCGCCCTCGAGCACGTGCGCCGGGGACGTGGTGGCCAGGATCGAGGCGACCGTCGGCCGGCAGATGTCGCAGCCGCGTCCCTCCGCCCGGGTGCCGAACCGCTCGATGACCTGCGTGAACGACGACACGCCACTGACCCGGACGGCGTCGTAGAGCTGGGCGCGGGACAGGGCGAAGTGCTCGCACAGGGCGGTGCTGACGGCGATCCCCTGGGCGGCCAGCTCGGTGGTGACCAGCTTCTTGACCAGCGGGAGGCAGGACCCGCAGCTGGTGCCGGCCTTGGTGCACGCCTTGACCGCGCCGAGGTCGGTGCAACCGTGCTCGGTGACCGCACCGCGGATGGTGCCGGCCGAGACGTTGTTGCACGAGCAGACGGCGGCGTCGTCGGGCAGCTCCAGCTCGGGCGCTCCCCCGCCGCCCTCGGGCAGCAGGTACGCGCCCGGGTCGCCCGGGAGCTCGCGGCCGAGCATCGGGCGCAGGCTGGCGTAGGCACTGGCGTCGCCGACGAGGACGCCGCCGAGCAGCGTGCGGGCGTCATCGGACATGACGAGCTTCTTGTAGACGCCACCCACCGGGTCTGCCCAGACGATCTCGAGGGCCCCGGGGGTCTGGCCGAACGCGTCACCGAAGCTGGCGACGTCGACACCGGAGAGCTTGAGCTTGGTGGCCGTGTCCGCGCCGGGGAACTCCGAGAAGCCCCCGAGCAGGCGGTCGGCGGTGATCTCCGCCATCGCGTACCCCGGGGCGACCAGGCCGATGGTGGCGCCCTGGATGCAGGCGACCTCGCCGACCGCGGAGATGTCCGGGTCGCTGCTGAGGCAGGTGTCGTCGACCACGATGCCGCCGCGCTCGCCGATCGCCAGCCCGGAGGCCCGGCCGAGCTCGTCGCGGGGACGCACCCCGGCGGCGATCACGACGACGTCGGCGTCGACACGGCCCCCGTCGGCCAGCTCCAGGCGACCGACGCCGCCGCGGCGGTGGGGCTTGATCTTGGTGGTCATCGCGTTGAGGCGGACACCGACACCCAGCTGGTTGATGAGCCGGCGCAGCGCCTCGCCGCCGCCGAGGTCCACCTGCGCGGACATCAGGTGCGTGCCCACCTGGAGGACCGTGGTCCGGGCACCGAGCGCCTGGAGAGCGCCGGCCGCCTCCAGCCCGAGCAGGCCGCCGCCGAGCACCGCGCCCTTGACCACCCGGTCCTCGGAGAGCTTCTCGACGTACCCGCGCAGCGCGGCGACGTCGTCGACGGTGCGGTAGACGAAGACGCCCGGCAGGTCCGCGCCTTCGAGCGGGGGGACCCAGGCCGACGAGCCCGTCGCCAGCACCAGGTGGTCGTAGTGCTCCGTGCGGCCGCGGGCCGTGCTCACCGTCTTCGCGTCGCGGTCGAGGTGCGTCACCGCGTCGTCGCGGACCAGCGTCACCAGCGGGTCGGACCACAGCTCCGGGTCGCCGAGCGCGAGGTCGTCGGCGTCGCGGCCCGAGAAGTAGCTGGTGAGCGCGACGCGGTCGTAGGGACGCCGCGGCTCCTCCGCCAGGACGGTGATGCGCCAGGCGCCCGCGGTGTCGCGGTCACGCAACGCCTCGACCAGCCGCTGCGCGACCATGCCGCCGCCGACGACGACCAGGTGCTGGTTCATGGTGTGCTCCGTCGGGCTGGGGGGTGGGGCGACTCCCACGGTAGGAACCGGTTGTTTCCCTGGGTGGTGCGCGCCGTTACCTCGGAGGAACCTTTCCCGCACATGACGTTGGTCCTGGGTGTGAGAGTGGCGTCATGAGTCCCGTCATCGCCCTGCTCCGGGCCGCCAACGTGGGCGGTCGCACCATCAAGGCCGCCCAGCTGCGCGCCGCTGCCGAGGGTCTCGGCCACACCGAGATCACCACCTACGTGAACAGCGGGAACCTCGTCCTGGTGCCCCATGGCGCGGCGGCGTCCGTGGGTCCGGACCTGTCCGGTGCCCTGTCCGCCGAGCTGGGGTTCGACGTCCCGGTCCTCACCCGCACGCTCCCGCAGTGGGACCGCATCGTGGCCCGGGTGCCGTTCACCGACGAGGTGGCCTCCGACCCGTCGCACCTGGTCCTCTACTGCTGGGACGGCACCCCGAAGGTCACCTCGTTCGACCCGACGCCGTACGGCAACGAGAAGGTGGCGTTCGCCGGGGACGAGCTGTACGCGTACTACCCCGACGGCATCGGTCGCTCCAAGCTCACGCTCCCGGTGCTGGAGAAGGCGACCGGGCGCTCCGGGACGGCCCGCAACTGGAACACGGTGCTCGCCCTGCAGCGGCTCGCCCGCGAGCGCGCGTGACTAGCGTGGTCGCCATGACCACCCTGTTCACCAAGATCATCGCCGGGGAGATCCCCGCCCGGTTCGTGTGGGCCGACGACGTCGCCGTGGCGTTCGGCACCATCGCGCCCATCACCGACGGGCACATGCTCGTGGTGCCGCGCGACGAGATCGCGCAGCTGACGGAGGCGTCCGACGACCTGCTGGCGCACCTGATGCGCGTGGCGAAGGCGATCGGTGCCGCCCAGCAGCAGGCCTGGTCCGCACCGCGCGCGGCGCTGCTCGTCGCCGGCTTCGAGGTGCCCCACCTGCACCTGCACGTGCTGCCGGCGTGGGACGAGGCCAGCCTGTCGTTCCGCAACGCGCGCACCGACGTCCCCGCGGCAGACCTGGATGCCGCAGCTGAGCGCGTCCGCGCCACCTTGCGCGAGCAGGGCCACGGCGCCCACGTCCCGGCGACTCTCACCAGCCCCGCCCTCTGACCCCGGCAGCGTCCGCACGATCGAGCGTCCCGGCAGTCGGATGTGCGGACGTTGCGCATCTGCGGCAGCGGTGTCCCGGGAAGAGTGACCAGTCCCCCGGGACGGTCGGCTCCGAACTCTCGGCATCGCCCCGGCGCCCAGCGGTGTTGTGCTTGCGGAGCAGGGGTGACGACAACGGCACATCCGCGAGGCAGAGTCGGACCAGCGGCGATCACAGGAAGCAGGCAGCAGATGGCTGGACGTCGGGACACGGGGTTCGCGGCGCTCGCGGGGGTGGCGGCGGGCGTCGTGACGATCGGCGTGGGGTCGCTCGTCGCGCTGCTCACCGGGCCGACGTCCGACCCGCTGGTTGCCGTCGGGTCCGCGTTCGTCGATGCGACACCCGCGTGGCTGAAGGACTTCGCCGCCTCCACGTTCGGCACGGCCGACAAGGTGGTCCTCGGGATCGGTGAGGTGGTCGTGCTGCTGGCGCTCGCTGCGCTGGCCGGGGTGCTCGCCGCGCGGCGGTGGGCGTGGGGCGCGACGCTCGTCGTGGCGCTGGGGGCGGCGGCCGGACTGGCCGCGATGGCCCGGCCGGATGCCGGCACGCTCGCGGCGGCACCCGCGATCGTCGGTGCTGTCGCCGGGCTGCTGACCTTGCGCGCGCTGGTCCGTCGGCTGCCCGCAGCGCCCGGCCGCCCCGCTCCGGACGGAATCCGGCGGCGCGCGTTCCTGCAGGCCACGGCAGCCGCGGGAGCGCTCGGCCTGGTCGGTGTGGCCGTCGGGCGGGCGATCAGTGCCGGTGCGCGCGGCGCCCAGTCCGCGCGCGCGGCGATCCGGATCCCCCGCCCGGCCACCACCGCGGCACCTGTTCCCGCGGGCGTGGACGTCGGCGTCGATGGTGTCGGCCCCTGGCAGACGCCCGCGGACGAGTTCTACCGGATCGACACCGCACTGGTGGTGCCGCAGGTCGACCCGAGCACGTGGACCCTGCGCGTCTACGGGATGGTCGAGCAGGAGATCACGCTCACCTGGGACGAGCTGCTGGCGGGCGACCTGGTGGAGGCCTGGGTGACGCTGGCGTGCGTGTCCAACCCGGTGGGCGGCGACCTCATCGGGAACCAGAAGTGGCTGGGGCTGCCCCTCGCGGACGTGCTGGCCCGGGCGCGGCCGACCGCCGACGCCGACATGGTGCTCTCGCGCAGCGTCGACGGGTTCACGGCGTCGACACCCCTGGCCGCCCTGACCGACGGGCGCGACGCGCTGCTGGCGATCGCGATGGACGGCGAGCCGCTGCCCGTCGAGCACGGCTTCCCGGTGCGCATGGTGGTCCCCGGGCTGTACGGGTACGTGTCCGCGACGAAGTGGGTGACCGAGCTACGCGTCACCAGGTTCGCCGACGCCACCGCCTACTGGACCGACCGCGGCTGGTCCGCCGAGGGACCGATCAAGACGCAGTCGCGCATCGAGGTGCCGCGGCCGAGCAGCTCGGTGCCCGCCGGATCCGTGGTCGTGGCGGGCACCGCGTGGGCGCAGCACCGGGGGGTCACCGGCGTGCAGGTCCGGGTGGACGACGGATCCTGGAACGACGCGACGCTCGCCGACGACGGCGGGATCGACTCGTGGCGCCAGTGGTCGTGGACGTGGGACGACGCCGAGCCCGGCGAGTACCAGCTGTTCGTCCGCGCCTCCGACCCGTTGGGCCCGCAGACGGGTGCGGTGGCGGGAGTCATCCCGGACGGCGCCACGGGCTACGACACGGTCCGCGTCACGGTCACCTGACCGTCCACGACGTCGTCGAGCACTCGCGCGCCACGACCTGCTCGTGGTGACGAGAACACCCTGAGTGGCGTTCTGGCCCGTCAGAACGCCACTCAGGGTGTTCTCGACGGGCGGCGAGCCGCTGCGATGGTCGCTAGACCGTGGCCGCCGGGGTGGGCTCGCGGGCGTCGTCCGTCGACGCCGCCGCCGGGGTGGGCTGGTCCGGGTCGGAGCGGCGGAGCCAGTCGACGATGCCGCACACCGCATCCTCGCAGCCGCCGCAGCCAGTGGTCGCCCGGGTCGCCGCCGCCACGTCCTGGACGCTGCGCGCACCGTGCCGCCAGCAGCCCACGATGTCGCCCTTGGTGACCCCGTTGCACCGGCACACCGTCGCGCGGTCCGGCATCAGCGTCGGGCTGGCGGCGGGGACGGCCGTCCCGGCGACCGGCCGCATGAGCAGCTGCGCGGGGTCGGCCGGGATGGGGGTGCCGCGCGTGTAGGCCGCGACGAGGTCCGCCGCGACGGGTCCGGCGCCGACGCACGTGGCGCCGATGACGCGACCGTCGGCGACGACGACCTCGATGTGCCGGCCGCCCTCGGGGTCGCTGAGCCGCACCCGTCGACCCTCGGACACCGCGCCGGCGCCGCAGACGCCCATCGCGACGACGTCGAGCCCGACGCCCTTGACCTTCACCACGTCGGTGCCGACGGTCGGCAGAGGGACGTCGTCGCGCGCCGCCGACGGCTCGGTGAGCAGCGTGGCGAGGCGTCGTGCCTGGTCCCAGCCCTGCGCGATCAGCCCGCTGCCGCCCTCGGGAGGCTCGGCGCAGTCGCCGATCGCGAACACGCGCGCATCCGCTGGGGACGCCAGGTCGGTGCCGACGACGATGCCGCGCGCCACGTCCAGCCCGGCCCGCTGCGCGAGCCCGACCTCCGGGTAGGTGCCGGCCGTGAGCACCAGGAGGTCGGCGGGCAGCACCTCGCCGCCCTCGAGCCGCACGCCCGTCACGCGACCGTCGCTGACCACGGCCTCCTCGGTGCGGGCACCGACGCGCACGGCGATGCCGAGCGACGTCAGCCGCGCGGTGGTCACGGCGGCGGCGGGGCCGTCGAGCTGCCGGTCCATCAGGTGGGCGCCGCCGTGCACGACGGTGACGGGGACGCCACGGTGGGCGAGCCCGCACGCGACCTCGAGCCCGAGCACCCCGCCGCCGACGACGACCGCGCGGTGGGCGTTCACGGTGGCGGCAACGATCTCGCGCGCGTCGTCGAGGGTGCGCAGCGCGTGCACGCCGGCGGGCAGGCTGTCGTCGTCGCGCCGACCGAACAGGTCCGGGATCCGGGCACGCGCGCCGGTGGCCAGCACCAGGATGTCGTACGGGTGACGCCCGCCCGCGTGGTCGTGCACGACGCCGGCAGACCGGTCGACGGTCACCGCGCGCGTGCCGGGGAGCACCTCGCTGGGGGACCGGTGGGCGTTGCGCGGCAGCGTGATCGACGCGACGTCGAGCTTGCCGGCGACCACCTCGGACAGCAGCACCCGGTTGTACGGCTCGTACTCCTCGTCGCCGAGCACCGTCGTGCGGAACCGGCCGTCCGGATCGCGCTGGTGCAGGTCGTCGACGAACCGCGCGCCGACCATCCCGTGACCGACCACGACCACCCGGACCTGGTTGTTCATCGGACTCCCCCCGCGAACAGCAACGACTCGTCCTCGAGCACCTCGACCGGGCCCTCCCACCGCTGGACGTCCACCGCGCAGACCTTGAACTCGGGCATGCCCGAGATCGGGTCGGTGGCGTCGGTGGTCAGTCGGTTGGCGCTGCTGGTGCCGCTCCAGTGGAACGGCAGGAAGACCGTGTCGGTTCGCACGGCGTCGGTCAGCCGCGCCCGGACGACCCCGCGGCCGCGGGCGGTGTCGAGCTGGACCAGGTCGGACTCGGCGATGCCGAGGCGGTCGGCGAGCAGCGGGTGGATCTCGACGTAGGGCGCCGGGGAGCTGCGCACCAGCTCCGGCACCCGACGGGTCTGCGCGCCGGACTGGTAGTGCGCGAGCACCCGGCCGGTCACCAGGAACAGGGGCGCGTCGCGGCGCAGGTCGTCCGACGGGCCGCGGTGGTCCACTGGCACGAGCCGAGCGCGGCCGTCGGGCGTCGGGAAGCGCTCGAGGAACATCCGCGGGGTGCCCGGGTGCGGCGTCGGCCCGGCGGGTACCGGCCAGAACAGGTCCGGCTCGGCGTCCAGACGCGCGTGGCTCAGCCCGCTGTAGTCGGCGCGGCCGCCCGCGGACGCCCGGGCGAGCTCGTCGAACACCAGCGCCGGCGACGTGTCGAACCGGACGGTCGAGCCGAGCCGGAGGGCCAGCTCCGCGAGGATCTCGAGCTCGCTGCGCACTCCCGGCGGCGGCGGCAGAGCCTGTCGGCGACGGATGACGCGCCCCTCGAGCGACGTCATCGTGCCCTCCTCCTCCGCCCACTGCGTGACAGGCAGGACGACATCGGCGAGCAGGGCGGTCTCCGACGGGAAGAAGTCGCACACCACGAGGAGGTCGAGGGCCGCGAGCCGCTCGCGGACGCGGTCGGCGTCCGGGGCGCTGACCAGCACGTTCGAGCCGTGCACCAGCAGCGCGCGCGGGCCGCCCGGCGTTCCGAGGGAACGCAGCAGCTCGATCGCGGGCATCCCGGTCCGGGGCAGGTCGGCAGGGTCGACGCCCCAGACGCCGGCGACGTGCGCGCGCGCCGCCTCGTCCTCGATGGACCGGTAGCCCGGCAGCTGGTCGGCCTTCTGACCGTGCTCGCGGCCACCCTGGCCGTTGCCCTGGCCGGTGATGGCGCCGTAGCCGGAGCCGACGCGGCCGGGCAGGCCGAGCAGGAGCGCGAGCGTGATCGCCGCCGTGACGGTGTCGGTGCCCTGCGTGCTCTGCTCGACCCCGCGGCCGGTGAGGATGTACGCGCCGGAGCCGCCGCGCGATGGTGACGCGTTGGCCAGCAGGAACGCCGCCCGGCGGAGCGACGCGACGGGGACGCCCGTGACCTGCTCGGTCCGCTCGGGCCACCACAGGGCGAGCGAGCGCCGGATGTCGTCGAGGCCCGTGGTCCGCTCGGCGAGGTACTCCAGGTCCGCGAAGCCCTCCGCGAGCACGATGTGCGCGATCCCGAGCAGCAGCGCGAGGTCGGTGCCGGGGACGGGCTGGACGTGCAGGCCGCCCTCGTCGGCGGTGAGGTCCGCGGTCGCCGAGCGCCGGGGGTCCACGACGACCAGGCCGCCAGCCGCCCGCGCTCCCGCGAGGTGCTGGACGGCCGGCGGCATGGTCTCGGCGAGGTTCGACCCGAGCAGCAGCACGGCCTGCGCGCCGCCCAGGTCGGCCAGCGGGAACGGCAGGCCTCGGTCCAGGCCGAGCGTGCGGTTGGCCCCGGCCGCCGCGCTCGCCATGCAGAACCGGCCGTTGTAGTCGATGTTCGGTGTGGCCAGCACGGTGCGCGCGAACTTGCCGAGCGCGTACGCCTTCTCGTTGGTCAGCCCCCCGCCGCCGAACACCGCGACGGACGCCGGGCCGTGCGACTCGCGCAGGGCGGCCAGCCGGGTGGCGACGAACGACAGTGCGGTGTCCCAGGAGACCGGCTCCCCGTGCAGGAGCGGGGTGGTGAGCCGGTCCGAGTGACGCAGGAGCGTGGGCGACGTCCACCCCTTCTGGCACATGCCGCCCTTGTTCGTCGGGAAGTCCCGGCCCGCGGCGGTGACGGTGCCCTCATCAGAGGTGTGCAACGTCTGAGCGCACTGGAGCGCGCAGTAGGGGCAGTGCGTCGCTGCACCCTCCGTCACCGCCGCGGGCGAGACCATCAGATGACCGTCGCGCCGAAGGAGCCGGAGCGCCGCTGGTACACGGCCCAGGTGGTGACGCTCATGACCAGGTACAGCCCGACGATCACCCACAGGGCCGCTTGGATGTTGCCGGTGGCCGAGGTCGAGACGGCGAACCCGCGCGGGATGAGGAAGCCGCCGAACGCGCCCACCGCACCCGCGATCCCGAGGCAGCCCGCCGCCGCCTTGACGCGGCGTGCCTTGTCCTCGTCGTCGGTGGCACCGAACCGGAAGACCGCGGGGATCATCCGGTAGACCGAGCCGTTGCCGGCACCGGTGGCGACGAAGAGCACGAGGAACGAGGCGAGGAACGGGCCGAACGCGTGGGCACGGAGGGCGAAGATCGCGCAGACGACGCCGGTCGCCATCACGCCGAACGCGACGATGGTGACGCGGGCACCGCCGAGCTTGTCGGCGAGCATCCCGCCGAGCGGCCGGGCGATCGAGCCGACGAGCGCACCGGCGAACGCGATCGACATCGTGACCTCGGGGAACTGGTTCTTCAGCAGCGTCGGGAACGCGCCGGAGAAGCCGATGAACGAGCCGAAGGTGCCGATGTAGATGAACGAGATGATCCAGGTGTTCCGCGAGCGGGCGGCGACGCCGTAGCTGCGCGGGTCCGCCTTGGCGTTCGACAGGTTGTCCATGTACCGCCACGCCAGCAGGGCGGCGACGAGCACCAGCGGCACGAACATCAGGCCGGCCCGCTCGAGCTCGAGGCCGGCGGCGCCGACGATCACCAGCGGCACCGCGAACTGCACCGCGGCCGTGCCGAGGTTGCCACCCGCGGCGTTGAGGCCGAGGGCGCGGCCCTTCTCCTTCTCCGGGTAGAAGAACGAGATGTTGGCCATCGAGGAGGCGAAGTTGCCGCCGCCGACGCCGGCGAGCGCCGCGACCGCGAGCAGGGCGGGGAAGCCGAGCTGCGGGTTCTGCACGGCGACCGCGAGCGCGATGGTCGGCACGAGCAGCAGCAGGGCGGACACGATGGTCCAGTTACGGCCGCCGAAGATCGGCACGGCGAACGTGTAGGGGATGCGCAGCGTCGCGCCCACCAGGCTGGGAAGGGCGATGAGCCAGAACATCTGGTCGACCGTGAGGACGAAGCCGGCGGCGGGGAGCTGCGGGACGACGATGCTCCACAGCGCCCAGACGGCGAAGCCGAGGAACTCGGCGAAGATCGACAACCCGAGGTTGCGGCGGGCGATCGCCCGACCGACGGAGGCCCACTGGCCGCCGTCCTCGGGGTTCCAGCCGTCGATCCACCGACCGGACCGGTGGGTGAGCGGGGCTGCATCGAGAACGGGGGTGGTGCCGGCGTCGGTCGCGAGCTGTGTCGCCATGGGGACCTCCGGGAGGACAGGGTCAGGGGGGCTCGGTCGACGACGACGCTAAGCAGCGGATGTTTCGACCGACCTGTCCGCTCGGTTGCGCGCACGGTTCTTTTCGCGCACCGGTTGCCGCGGGGGCCTGTGAGATCAGGTGAGCGGACGCACCCGCACGTGCTCGGCGGGGACGCTCAGACGCACCTGCGCACCGACGTGCAGACCCAGCTGCGCGACCTGCGCGGGCGGCAGGTCCACGAGCACGTCACCCGAGGTCCGCAGGCGCACGCCGGTGGTCCCGGGCTCGAGGTCGACGACAGTTGCAGACCAGCCGTCACCGATCGTGACGGCCGACGGGGAGAAGGTCACCTGGGCACGTCCACCCGGTCGCTGCGACGCGCACGGGACGACGACGCCGTCCGGGCCGGCGAGCGCCGTGGACCCGTCGGGCAGGGCGACGAGCGTCCCGACGACGAGGTTGACCCCCGCCAGTGCGGCGGTGAACGGGTGCACCGGGTCGGTGAGCACGTCGAGCGGCCGGCCCTGCTCGACCACCTGACCGTCGTGCAGTACGACGACCCGGTCGGCGAGCGTCACGGCGTCGAGCACGTCGTGCGTGACCAGCACCGTGGCGGTCCGGGTCCGGCGCACCTGTTCCCGGACCAGCTCGCGCAGCTCGGCGGCGGTCCGCACGTCCAGCTGGGCGAACGGCTCGTCGAGCAGCAGCACGGCCGGCTCGGCCGCGAGCGCCCGGGCGAGCGCGACCCGCTGCCGCTGCCCGCCGGAGAGGGCGTCGGGACGCCGGTCGGCCAACCCGGCCAGCCCCACCGCCGCCAGCCACTCGTCGGCCACCACTCGGGCCCGCGCCGCCGACGTCCCCGTCGCCCGCGGACCGAACGCCACGTTCTCCCGCGCGCTCAGGTGCGGGAACACCAGCGGGTCCTGACCGAGCAGACCGACGGACCGGTGCTCCGGACGGACTGCCGACTCGACCCGCTGGTCCCAGACCGCGGTGAGCGTCCGCTCCCCCACCCGCACCACACCGGCCGACGGGACGAGGTGCCCCGCCAGTACCGCGAGCAGCGTGGACTTGCCGGCACCGTTGGGGCCGAGCACGCCGACGATCTCCCCGGGGTGCGCGGCGATCGTCACGTCGAGCGCGAAGGCCCCCCGGCGGACTGCGACCTCGGCGTGCAGCGACGTCATGCGGCACGCCCCGGACGCCACGCCCGCGCCGCGAGCAGGACCGCGACCGCCGCGAACACGAGCAGCAGTGAGAGCGCGACGGCGGTCCCCTGCGTCACCCCGGCACCGTTGAACGCCGAGTAGATGGCCAGCGGCATGGTCTGCGTGACGCCCGGGGAGTTGCCGGCGAACAGCGCGGTCGCACCGAACTCGCCGAGCGCCCGCGCGAAGCTGAGCACCGTCCCGCTGACCAGCCCCGGCATGACCAGCGGCAGGGTGATCCGGCTCAGCACGGTCCAGCGACCGGCCCCGAGGCTGGCGGCCACGACGTCGAACCGGGTGCCCGCCGTGCGCAGCGCCCCCTCGACGGACAGGACCAGGAACGGCATCGCGACGAACGCCTGGGCGATCACCACGGCCGTCGTCGTGAACGGGATGCTGATCCCGAACCACGTGTCGAGCGTCTGCCCGACCAGCCCGCGCCGGCCCAGCAGGTAGAGCAGCGCGATGCCGCCGACCGTCGGGGGCAGGACGAGCGGCAGCGTGACCAGGGCGCGGAGCAGGTCGGCGGGCCACCCGTGCGCACGCGCGAGCACGACGGCGAGGGGCACGCCGAGCACGAGGCACACGACGGTCGCGACGACGGACGTGGACAGGGACAGCCACAGGGCGTCGAGGGCCGACGGCGTGGTGATGTCGGCGGGCAGCGACCTCCAGTCCGCGCGCACCAGCAGGGCGACGACCGGGAGCACCAGCAGACCGGCCGCTAGGGCCGCGGGCAGCCAGAGCAGGCCGGGGACGCCGACGGCGCGCTCGCGGGTCACGGTGCGGTGAACCCGTGCTCCGCCAGGATCCGCTGCCCCTCGTCGGAGAGCACCAGGTCGACGAACGCCTGCGCCGCGTCGGTCCGCGTGAGGGCCACGATCGGGTAGGCGTTCACCGCCGACGCGCTCTCCGGGAACTCGACGCCCTCGACCGTGTCTCCGGCCGCCAGCACGTCCGTCCGGTACACCAGGCCGGCGTCGGCGTCGCCGGTCTGCACCTTGGTGAGCACGGCCTTGACGTTCTGCTCCTCGCTGACCGGTGTGAGGGTCAGGCCGGTGCCGTCCAGGACCGTGTGCGACGCCGAGCCGCACGGCACCTCGGCTGCGCACAGGATGACCTTGCCGCCCGATGACGACAGCGCCGCGAGGTCGGCCAGCGAGGAGATCCCCAGCGGGTTGCCCGGCGCGACGACGATCTCCACGGTGTTCGTCGCGAAGACCGTGGACTCCTCCTCGCCGACGACCTCGGCCATGGTCGCTTCGTCGGCAGACGCGAAGACGTCCGCCGACGCCCCGCCGACCAGCTGCGTCGCCAGCGTGGAGGACCCGTCGTACGTGACCGGGTTGACCGTGATCCCGGGGTTCTGCTGCGCGAGCTCGGCGGCGAGCTCGTCGAACGCCCCCTGGAGCGAGGCCGCGGCGAACACCGTGAGCTCCCCGGTGAGCCCGGTCGGCGCCTGCGACGCGGGTGACTTTGTCGAGCACGCGGTCAGGGCCAGCAGGACCGCCGCCGCGCCGACGAGGGCACGCGCCCTCATCGAGGGGTCTCGACGAGCACGTTCGTGGCCTTCACGACCGCGGTCGCGCGCGAGCCGACCTCGAGCCCGAGGTCGCGCACCGCCTCGGTCGACATGAGGGACACCAGCCGGAACGGGCCAGCCTGGAGCTCGACCTGCGACATCACGGTGTCGGACAGGATCCGGGTGACCAGGCCGGTGAGACGGTTGCGCGCGGAGCTCGAGCCGGCGGCCGGGTCCTCGGGCGTCCGGGCCCGCTCGACGGCCAGCGCAGCCAGCTCGACCCCACCGACGACGCTCCGCCCGGCGTGGTCCGTCCGCGCCTCCAGGGCACCCGACTCGACCCAGCGGCGCACGGTGTCGTCGCTCACCCCCAGCAGCTGGGCGGCCTCGCTGATCCGGTAGTCGCTCACGGAGGCAGGATAGTGCCGCAGATGCGCCTGTCCAGGTGCACGGACTCCTCAGATGCGGAACTCGGGCGGAAGTCCATCCCGGCCGGTAGCGTCCGGGCATGGCGAAGAAGTCCGGCAAGAAGCACCAGGACAAGGTCCCGAACGACGTCTACGAGGCGGAGCTGTCCCGCCTCCAGGCCGAGCTGGTGCGAGTGCAGCTGTGGGCCAAGGAGACGGGCGCCCGGATCGTCGTGGTGTTCGAGGGTCGCGACGCCGCCGGCAAGGGCGGCACGATCAAGCGCATCGCGGAGTACCTCAGCCCCCGCATCGTGCGCATCGCCGCCCTGCCCACCCCCACCGAGCGGGAGAAGGGGCAGTGGTACTACCAGCGCTACGTGGCGCAGCTGCCCACCGCGGGCGAGGTCGTCCTGTTCGACCGCTCCTGGTACAACCGCGCGGGGGTGGAGAAGGTCATGGGCTTCTGCACGCCGGAGGAGTACGACCGGTTCATGCGCCAGACGCCGGTCTTCGAGCAGATGCTCATCGAGGACGGGATCCTGCTGCGCAAGTACTGGTTCTCCGTGTCCGACAAGGAGCAGCTCAAGCGGTTCCGGTCACGGCTGAACGACCCGCTGCGGCAGTGGAAGCTGAGCCCGATGGACCTCGAGTCGATCAGCCGGTGGGAGGCGTACTCCAAGGCCAAGGACGAGATGATGGTGCACACCGACACGGTCGGCAGCCCGTGGTTCGTCGTCGAGTCGGACATCAAGAAGCACGCGAGGCTCAATATGATCAGCCACCTGCTCTCCACCATCCCCTACAAGGACGTCCCGCACGACAAGGTGAAGCTCCCGGGCCGACCGTCCGCGTCGACCGGGTACGAGCGGCCGTCGCGCGAGCTGTCCACGTACGTGCCGAACCACGTGGCCAAGCTGCTCGGAGACCCCGAGAAGTACATCTGACGCCGAGGGCGAACGCCCGTTGCGTCCGGGCCGATCACCTGCGACGTTGATCCGCATGTCGACGACCTCGACCTCCCCCGGCCCCTCCCTGCGGGTCTCCCTGCCCGGCCTGCAGCCGTCGCTCAAGGACTTCCTGACCAACGAGGCCGGCAGCGCCGTCTACCTGCTGGCCGCCACCGTCGTCGCCCTGCTCTGGGTCAACTCCCCGTTCGCCGACTCGTACGAGTCCCTCTGGCACACGTCCGCCGGATTCCACCTCGGGACCTGGGGCATCGACCTGGATCTGCACCACTGGGTCAACGACGCCGCCATGGCCATCTTCTTCGCGGTCGTCGGCCTCGAGATCAGCCGCGAGGCCACCACCGGCGAGCTGCGCGACAAGCGGACCGTGGCGGTCCCCGCCCTCGGAGCCCTGGGCGGCCTGCTGGTCCCGGTGCTGATCTACCTGGCGTTCAACGGCGGCACCGACGCCGCGCACGGGTGGGGCGTCGTGATGTCGACGGACACCGCGTTCCTCGTCGGCATCCTCGCGCTGTTCGGCCCCAAGTGCCCCGACCGCCTGCGCCTCTTCCTGCTCACGCTCGCGATCGTCGACGACATCGGCGCGATCACGGTGATGTCGATCTTCTACACCGACGAGGTCGACATGGCCGCGCTCGCGATCGCCGCCGGGATCGTGGTCGGGATCCTCATGCTGCGCTGGCTGAAGGTGTGGCAGCTGGCCCCCTACGTGCTCGCGGGGATCGCGCTCTGGTTCGCCGTGCAGGCGTCAGGCGTGCACGCCACCCTGGCCGGCGTGATCATCGGCCTGCTCGTCCCCGCCCGGCCGCCGGACCAGCAGACCATCGACGAGGTGGCCGGGTACGGCCGCAAGCTCATCGACGACGCCACCGCCGAGCGCGAGCACCTCGCCGAGCTGGCCGCACGCGCCGCCGTGCCGACGAGCGACCGGCTCCAGCGGATCCTGCACCCGTGGAGCGCGTTCGTCGTGGTGCCCCTGTTCGGCCTGGCCAACGCCGGCATCCGGCTGGACCTGGAGTCGCTCCAGGCCGCGGCACAGTCCCGCCTGGCCATCGGGGTCGCCGTGGCCCTCGTGCTCGGCAACGCCCTCGGCATCACCGGCGCGGCCACCCTCGCCATCCGGCTCGGGCTCGGCGAGCTGCCCGGCCGCGTGCGCTGGGGCCACCTGCTCGGCGGCGCGGTGCTGGCCGGCATCGGGTTCACGATCTCGCTGTTCATCGCCGAGCTCGCGTTCGACGACGCCGCGCACCTGGAGAACGCGAAGATCGGCATCCTCGCCGGGTCGCTCACCGCCGCGGTGCTCGGGTCGATCCTGCTGCGCTGGCTCGGGGAGAAGTTGCCGCTCTGCTCCCCGCTCAGCGACGCCCCGCCGCCCCTGCCCCCACTGCCGTGGCGGGCTCCGGTCGGCTGACCTGCCGACACGCGGCACGGTCGACGGCTCGTCACGTCGTGCTCATCGTGCCGTAGCCCGCCCGGAACATGACCACGCCACGATGCGCGGTGTCCCCCAGTCGCCCCGAAGAGGAGTGGACCCGCCCGTGCTCAAGAAGTCCCGTCCCACCGCGTCCGCCACCTGCACGATCACGTTCTCGCTGCCGACGACCGCGCTCGCCGGAGCGACCAGCGTCGTCGGCACGTTCAACGGCTGGACGCCCGGGCTGCACCCGCTGCGTCGACGCTCGAACGGCACGATGAGCACGTCCGTCACCGTCCCGGTGGGCTCGACCATCAGGTTCCGCTACCTCGGTGAGCAGGGTCGCTGGTTCGACGACGCCGACGCCGACGAGATCACCGCGGAGGGTTCCGTCGTGCACGCGTAGCGGACCCGTCAGAACCGGGTGACCGCCAGCCCCACGCGCCGCCCGACGGCGGACCCGAGCGCGATCCCCGCGAGCACCCCCAGCGAGATCGCGACCATCGTCGTCCCGGCTGTCACCACGGTGTTCAGCGCCTGGGCGTCCTCCCCGAGGATGGAGGTCACCCCGACGAGCCCGAGCGCTCCGGGCACCAGCAGCCAGAAGCCGGGCAGGAACCCGACCAGCGCGGGCGGGCCGGTCGGACGGGTGGCGGCGAACATCGCGACCGGCGTCATGAGCACCGCCCCGATGAACGCGGAGAACACGCCGCCGAAGAACAGTCCGCCCACCACCTGCCCGGCGTACGCGACGACGAGCACGAGGAGGATCCACGGGAGCGCGGGGCGTCGGGCGCAGTGGTGGAACACCACGCCCGTGCCGAAGACGAGCACCCCGAGCCACGGTCCGGCCCACCCGAGCGGCTGGGACGCCGCGGAGCCGAGCTCGGACGCGGGGACGCCGACCAGCGCGGCGGCCCCCGTGATGCCCAGGGCCAGGAGGACCAGCTGCATGGTCCCGGCGGCGAGGCGTGCGGCTCCCGCGATCATCTGCCGGGTGGCCAGGTCGATCGCCGCGGTGGTGAGCAGGGCCCCGGGCAGGAACGTGACCAGGGGCGCCACCAGCGGCACGAGCGTGCCGACGTCGATCCCCGTCCGGGAGATCAGGAACACCGCGGCGGCGACGACGAACGCGCAGCTGAGCACCACGAGCGCCTGGTACGCCGCGGGCAGGCGCACCGTGGCGACCTGCAGCCCGGCGATCGCCGCACCGAGCACCGACGCGACGAGGACGTCCACCAGGCTGCCGCCGAGGATCATCGCGAGCCCCGCGCAGACGCCGACGTACCCCAGGATGCGGACGGGGCCGCTGTACAGGGGCGGAGCGGACACGGCCGCCTGGATCCGGGCCGCACCGTCGTCCGGGTCGATGCCGCCGGACTCCGCCTCGTCGGCGACGCCGAGCACGTCCTGGACCTGGTGCAGGCGCAGCTGTCGCCAGCCCGCCGACGACGCCGCGGTCTGCATCGACGTCCGCCCCGGGACCGAGACGAGCAGCGCGGTCGGCAGCGCGATGACCTCGACGTCCGGTGCGCCGTTGATCGCCGCGACCCGCTCGAGCGTCCGGGTCACCTGGACCACCGGAGCGCTCGAGTCGATCATCGCCTCGCCGAGCACCATGAGGAACCGGACGGTCGCCACGGTGTCGGCGGACGGCTCGGTCGGGAGCGCGACGGCGTGCGAATCGTCCAGCACACCGATCTCGGTGGTCGTGGCGGCCGGTTCGAGAGCGGCCGACGCTGCCACCCCCGTCGGCCGGAGCGTGCGGTTGCGCCGGAAGAGCAGCGCCACGGCGGTCGCCGCGGCGACGAGGACCAGCACGGCAGTGATGATCGCCCCGAGCGGGATCGTCGAGCTGGTGACCGCGGGATCCACGGTCCACGGCACCTCGACGACGACGGTCTCGGTGGGCACCGGTGCCGGCTCCTGCGACGGCGCCTCGGTCGCGGTCGGCACCGGCTCCGTGGTCGTCGCCTCGGTGGGCGTGACGACCTCCGTCGGCTCGGGCACGGGGGTGGCGGGTGCGTCGGTGGTGGTCGGCGTCGGCGTCGGCTGGAGCGGCGTCTCGCCGGGGGCGGGCGACACCTCGACACCGGTGGTCCCCGGGTCGGGTGACACGCCCGCACCGAGCCCGGTCACGGTCCGACGAACTGTGCGTAGCGCGCGAGGATCAACGGCCAGTCGGTGAACTTGTGCCGGAACTGCGCGTTGCTCTCGTCCCAGCCCTCGTGGGCGAACTCGATGCGCGTCCCGCCCTCGTCGAGGGGCACGAACTGGACGGAGACCCGGCTCGGGTGCGCGGGATCCTGCCCGAGCGTCGAGCTGTGCACGACGAGCGCGCCGCGAGCGATCGCCAGCACGCGGCCCCACTCGACCTCGCCGAGCGTGGCGTCGACCAGGTAGACGCGACCGCCCACCCGCGCCTCGATCCCGGCTCCGCGGAACCCGGCTGGGTCGGGCGTGTAGTCCGGGTGCCACCACTGCCCGATGTCCTCGACCCAGGCGTCGAACGCCTCCACCGGGGTGCAGGGGACGACGAGCTGGTGGCGGATCGGTTCCATCAGGCCACCGGGTCCTCGTCGCCGTACGCACCCAGCCGGAGCGTGCGCGCGTCGGTGGCCAGGATCTGCGGGGTCGCCGCGCGCAGCGAGTCCACGGTGTCCGTCCCGGCGCGCACGAACCGGCCCGACAGCGCGTCGAGCTCCCCGTCGCCGAACGCCCGGACCAGCTCCGCGACGGCCTCGACCGGCGTCCACTCGGTCCGGCCCTCGTGCAGCGGCATCGAGGTGGTCATCGCGGTCTCCACATGCCCGGGGGCGAGATCGAGCACGCGGATCCCCTGGTCGCGGTACTGCGCGTCGAGCTGCGTGGTGAGCCGCGCGAGCGCACCCTTGCTGATCGCGTAGCCGGTGTACCTGGTCATCGCGCGGTGCCCGGCGCCGGAGTTCAGGTTCAGCACCCGTCCGTCGCCGCGCGCGAGCATCCCCGGCAGCACGGCGTGCGTGACCAGCAGCGGACCGCGCACGTTCGCCTCGATGACGCGCCAGGAGTCCTCGACGTCGTCGTCGACGAACGCCACCTCGGCCCGCTCGATCACGCCCGCGTTGTTCACCAGCAGCCCGATCCCGCCGAGCTCCTCCTCCACCCGCGCGACCGCGTCGAGGACCGCCGTGGCGTCGATCAGGTCCGCGGCGGCCACGCAGACGTCGCCGCCGGTCTCCTCACCGATCTGCTCGGCGACCGCGTCGAGGTGCGCCCGCGTCCGGCCGACCAGCGCGACCGCGTACCCGGCCCGAGCCAGGCCGAGCGCGATCCCCCGGCCGATGCCGCGGCCGGCGCCCGTCACCAACGCGGTCCTCATCGGGCCGCCTCGACGGCCTCGCGCAGCCGGTCCAGCGTCACCTTGCCGTGGAACCGCGTGCCGCCGACGAACACCGTCGGCGTCCCGCGCACCCCGGCCTCGATGCCCCCGGAGTAGTCAGCGGAGATCGCGGGCGCGTAGGCCTGAGCACCGTCGCCCGCCACCTCGTCGGGATCGAGCCCGAGCTTCTGGGCGGCAGCCCGCAGGTCCTGGTCGGCCAGCCGGTCCTGGTGGCTGAACAGCTCGTCGTGCATGTCCCAGAACTTCCCGTGGGCACCCGCCGCCTCCGCCGCCAGCGCTGCCGAGAGGGCAGACGGGTGCACCTCGAACAGCGGGAAGTGCCGCCACACCAGGCGCACCTGTCCGTCGGAGGAGTCGACCAGCTGCCGCAGGGCGGGCGCGGCGGCGCGGCAGTACGGGCACTCGAGGTCACCGAACTCGAGGACGGTGATCGGGGCGTCGGCGCGGCCGTAGACGTGACGGTCCTCGGAGATGTCGTCGGTCATGCCGTCGAGGATGCCAGTGCGCTCACAGCCGCCGCGACCGCAGGGGCGGGCTCGCGGTCCCCGACCCGGCGGCGATCCCCGCCACCATGTCCCGGAGGGTGTCGAGGGCCGACCACGCGGGCCGCCAGTCGAGCTCCCGCTCGGCGCGCGACGTGTCGAGCAGCGGCGCGGACAGGGCCATGTCCAACCAGCCCGGGCCGACGGGCACCGCCCGCGCGTGCCAGGCGGCCGCGAGGAGCCCACGAGCCTCCCGGGCGCCGACCTCGCGCAGCCGCCCGCGCGACACGATGTCGGCGACGTCCTGCCCGCGGAGCACGTCCGGTGCGGCCACGTTGAAGGGCCCCTTCACGCGACGGACGATCGCCTCCCGGTACGCGGCCGCGACGTCGTCCGCGTGCACCGCCTGGAGCCGCAGACCCGCCGGCCACGGCAGGACGGCAAGGTGCCCGGCGACGGCCCGCTTGGGCGCCCACGGTCCGAGGAAGTACCGCGAGATCTCGTGCCCGGCCCCGCGCTGGAACACGAGCGCCGGCCTCACGCGGGCGATCGCGAGTGCCGGGTGCGCCGCCTCGAACTCGTCGAGCGTCCGCTCCACCGCGGCCTTGTCCACGCTGTACGACGACGACCGCACCCCGTCGGTCGCCCAGCCCTCGGCGCGCGGGGCATCGTCGGGAGCAGGCGAGTACGCGCCGACGCTCGACGCGACGACCACGTGCGGCACGCCTGCGCGCCGGGCTGCGTCCAGGACGTGGCGGGTGCCGGACACGTTCACGTCGTGCAGCCGGCGGCGGTCATGGCTGGGCTGGATGGCCCACGCGAGGTGCACGACGGCGTCGGCACCGGCGAACGCCGGGACCAGGACGTCCACCGCGGACGGCGCGGCGACGTCGCACGCGACCCACGAGGCGACGGCGTAGGGCGCCGGCGGCGGGCGCCGGGGAACGCGCCGGGCAACCCCGACCACCGACGTGACCGTGGGGTCGTCGGCGAATCGCCGGAGCAGCGCCGTGCCGACGTTCCCACTCGCTCCGACCACGACGACTCTCATGCGCACACGCTCGCACCAGTTGCTCGCGCCCGCATCGTGGATCCCGGGTCAGAGGCCGGGGACCACGTCGACGACGTCGCTCGGCCCCAGCACCGCGCCGTCGTCGGACGTGACACCGTCGACGACGAACGAGCACCGACCGATCAGCTGTGCCAGCTCGCCGCCGTGCCGGGTGAGCACCTGCGCCCGCAGCTCACCGACCGTCGAGGCGGGCACCTGCTCGGCGGCGGTGCCGGCGGCCTCGGCGGCGGCCGCCACGTACCGGACGAGCGCCATGGCCCTCATGCTGCCACCGCCGACGTGCCGCGACCACGCCCAGACCGGGCGGGTTGCGTCAGAACAGCAGGTGCTCGCGCGGGCGTCCCTTGGCCTCGTGTCCGAGCAGGAACCGCTTGCGGTCCAGCCCGGCGGCGAACCCGGTGAGGGACCCGTCCGCACCGATGACCCGGTGGCAGGGCACGACGATCGCGATCCGGTTGCGCCCGTTGGCCGCACCGACGGCGCGCGACGACGTCCGCGGGTCCAGCCCGATCTCCGCAGCCAGGTCCCCGTACGACCAGGTGTGCCCGTACGGGATGCGCAGCAGCCCCTCCCACACCCGACGCTGGAACGCCGTCCCGATCAGGTGCAGCGGGAGGTCGAACTGCGTGCGCGTCCCCGCGAAGTACTCGTCGAGCTGGGTCTGCACCTGCTCGAACTCGTCGTCCGCCCGCTCGCCGAACGGGCCCTGCACGGCCTCGTACTTGGAGTCCGGCAGCAGGAGCGCCGAGAGGCCGCCGTCGTGGGCGACCAACGTGATCGGCCCCAGGGGCGAGGGCACGACCGTGTGCACCACGCGCACCTCCTCGAGTAGCTCGAGGTCCCGCGTCACGTCGTCCTGGACCGTCATGGCCGCCATCATTCCCCCACCCACTGACATCGCCCGCCGGTCGCGCGCTCTCAGGGAGTAGACGCGCGACCGGCGGGAAATGTGACATGCGGTCAGTCGGTACTGCGCAGCAGTGTGCGGACCCCGACCGCCAGCCCGACCGCCGCCGTCAGGACCGCCGCGAGCCAACCGGCCGCCACGGCGCTGCTGGTCAGGTCCCCGGCGAACAGGGCCCGCTCGGCCTCGACCACCCACCGCAGCGGGTCGAACGCGGAGGCGACCTTCATCCACTGCGGGCCGGTCTCCAGCGGCAGGAGCATGCCGGACAGGATGAGCAGCGGGAACAGGACCGTCTGCTGCACCGCCCAGAACATCCACTCCTGCTTGCGCACCGCGATCGCCAGCGCGTAGCTGAGCGAGCCCAGGCCGACGCCGAGCACGGCGAGCATGGCCAGTCCGAGCGGACCCCCGACCGGGTCGGCGCGGAACCCGAACGGCAGCATCACGAGGATGAGGATGACGGCCTGCGCGACCAGCGGGACCATCTCCTTCAGGGAGCGGCCGACCAGCTGCGACGACCGGGACAGCGGCGTGACCAGCAGGCGCTCGTGCGCGCCGGTCTGCATCTCGAACTGGAGGTTCGATCCCGTGGTCGACGTGCCGAACAGCGTGGTCATCACCAGGATCGCGGGCACGAACCACTGCCAGACGTCGGCCCCCTCGAAGCCCGCGGACGCACCCACCGACCCGGCCAGGAGCGGCCCGAACAGGCCGAGGAAGACAAGCGGCTGGATCAGCCCGAAGACCACGGAGAACGGCTCGCGGGCCACCGGGCGCAGCTCGCGGGTCATGACGAGCCAGACGTCCGCGAGCCAGGACCGGCGGGTCGTCGTCGTGGCGGTGCTCGGGCGGGTGGCGGTGATCGTGCTCATGCTGCTGCCTCCTGCGTGGCGTCGTCGGTGCTGTCGCTCGTCTGCGGACCGTCGTCGCGCAGGCTGCGGCCCGTGAGGGCCAGGAACACGTCGTCGAGCGTGGGCCGCACGGCGAGCGCCTCGAGCAGCGGCGCCCCGGCGGCGGATGCCGCCAGCACCAGCTCGGGCACCGCGGACGCGGCATCGGCGACGCGCGCCTCGATCCGCGCTCCCTCGACGGTCACGTCCCGGGCGCCTGGCAGCGCCCCGACGATCGTCGCGACCCGACCGGCCGTTCCGTCGACCGCCACGGTGAGCACCACGCGGTCGCCCGCGAGGGTGCGCTTGAGCCCGTCCGCGGTGTCGTCGGCGATGACCTGGCCGTGGTCGACCACCACGACGCGCTCGGCCATGGTGTCGGCCTCGTCGAGGTAGTGGGTGGTGAGCACGATCGTCATGTCGTGCTCGGCGCGCAGCCGGGCGATGTGCTCCCAGAGGTTGGCGCGGTTGTGCGGGTCCAGGCCCGTGGTCGGCTCGTCCAGGAACAGCAGCTGCGGGGCGTGCACCAGCCCGAGCGCGACGTCGAGACGACGCCGCTGGCCCCCGGACAGGTCGCCCACCTTGCGCCGGGCGAGGGTCGTGAGGTCCAGGGCCTCGAGCAGCTCGCCGGTCCGACGCCGGGCCGCCGTCCGGTCGAGGCCGTACACCTGGCCCTGCATGGTCAGCTCGTCGGCGGCGCGCTGCTGATGGCCCGCGCCGTTGCCCTGCCCGACGTAGCCGATGTGCCGCCGGACCGTCGCCGGGTCGGTCGTGACGTCGACGCCCGCCACGGTCGCGGTCCCGGACGTCGGACGGGTGAGCGTGGTGAGCATCCGCATCGTCGTGGTCTTGCCGGCTCCGTTGGGCCCGAGCACCGCGACGAGCTCGCCGGGCGCGATGTCGAGGTCGACGCCGCGCACGGCGTGGACGGTCTCGGTGCGGCTCAGCACGAAGTCCTTGGTGAGCCCTCTCGTGTGGATCATGGGTTCTCCTCCGTTGGATGGGTACCGCACCACCATGGCGCCAGAAGCGGCCAGGTCCTGTCCGCTACCGATGGCATCCTGGGGACATGTCGACGCCGTCCTCCCGACTCCTCTCGCTGCTGTCGCTGCTCCAGGCGCGACGGGACTGGCCCGGTGGCGTGCTGGCCGACCGGCTCGGCGTGAGCCCGCGGACCGTCCGACGGGACGTCGACCGGCTGCGCGAGCTCGGCTACCCCGTGCACGCCAGCAAGGGTCCGGACGGCGGGTACCGGCTCGACGCGGGCACCCAGATGCCGCCGCTCCTGCTGGACGACGAGCAGGCCGTGGCCCTGGTCGTCGCCCTCCAGACCGCGTCCACCGGGGTCGCAGGGGTCGACGAGGCGGCAGTCCGGGCGCTCGCGACGCTCCGTCACGTCATGCCGGCGCGACTGCGCACGGCGGCCGACGCCCTGCAGGTCACCGCCGTCACCCGTCGCGGCGACCGGCCCGAGGTCGACCAGCACGTGCTCCTGGCCGTCGGCGCCGCGGTCCGCGCCCGTGAGGTCCTCCGGTTCGACTACGAGGGCGGGACCGACGCCGGGGCACGGCCTGCGCGCCGCGCGGAGGCCCATCACCTGGTCACCTGGGGCGGCCGGTGGTATCTCGTCGGCTACGACCTGGACCGGGCCGACTGGCGCACGTTCCGGGTCGACCGGCTGACGCCCAAGTCCGGGTCCGGACCCCGGTTCGCCCCGCGCGCGCTTCCCGCGGCCGACGTCACCGCCTTCGTCGCCGAGCGGTTCGCCGGCTCCACCCCGTGGCCGTGCCGCGGCGAGGCGGAGGTCGCCATGGCCGCGACGGAGGTCGCCCTGTGGGCAGGCCGGGATGCCCTCGTGGAACCGCTCGGACCCGACCGCAGCCGCGTCGCGCTCAGCGCCTGGTCGTGGGACGGGGTGGCCGCCCGGTTCGCCATGTTCGGCGTGCCGCTCCGCGTCATCGGCCCCGCTGACCTGTCCGACGCGATGCGCCGCCTGTCGGACCGAGCAACAGCCGCCGTCACGTCGTAACGCGAGCCATCGATGGCTCAGAGTTCACCGACCGTGGTCCGCCGCTCCGGGCCACCGCACGGACTGCCGCGCGAGCCCGGGTGGACTGCGACTCCCCGCTCCATTCCAGGACCGACCGACCGACATTGAGGACCGCCCGACATTGAGTCTGCGGTGCGACGATCGCTGTCAGCGGTCGGGTGGGTGTCCATCGGGGGCGTTGACGGTGTGTCCGCGGTGGTTGCGGAACACGTAGCGCAGGGGTGTGCGTCCGGTGGTGGGCGCGAGAACCGTCGCACCCGTCGCACCCATCGCACCAACCGCACTCGTCGATTCACGGAGTTCTGCCTTGGCGCGCTGGCGGCGGGTCCACCCCGGGGGTTTCTCCAGGCGGGCGATGCTCAGGTTGAGTCGGTGCACCTCGGAGTGGTGGTGCTTGCACAACAAGGCCGCGTTGCTCAACGAGGTGGCACCGGAATCGCGGTCCCACCAGCGGATGTGGTGCACCTCGCAGCGCGAGGCATGCTGCTCACACCCGTTCCAGGTGCACTGCCCGTCCCGCACCACCGCGGCCCGCCGTTGCGCGGGAGTGAACAACCGCTTGGTCCGTCCGACATCCAAGGGGAGGCTCTCGGCGGACATGACCATCCGGGTGATGTCCGCCTCGCACAACACCCGGGCCAACTCCGACATCGCCACCGGGGTGCCGTCCTCCAGGGTCGCGGGTGCCACCGCCCCCCAGGGCAGCGCGACCGGTGCACAGGCCACGTCCGCCCCGGCCCGCTGGTGGGCGAGCAGCTCCGCGATGGTCTCGACGGGCACGAGCAGGGACAGGTGCGGGCGACTCACAGCCCCGGGGGTGCCGCCTCGGTCACCACCGGCCGGCTGTACGCCCGCGTCGGCCGCAAGCCCGGACGGGGAGCCAACCCCGCCGCGCGCGGCCGTGGGCCGCGCCCCGGCGCACGCGCCTTCGGCCAGCATCGCCAACGCGTCCGCCGCGGCCTGCCCCGGGGAGCGGGTCTGGTCGCCGTACTGGCCCATCGCATCCAACGCGACCCGCAGGGTTTCCCCGGCGACCCGGTCCAGGCGACCCTTCAAGAACACCCCACCCGGCTGAGCCGACAACGAGAAGAACCGCTCCCGACGCTGCACCTCATGCTCGGCCTCCAACGCACCCGGATCCTGC
>NZ_JABMCI010000044.1 GCF_013359775.1 Cellulomonas humilata
CGCCCTGCCCACCCGGCACGGGCAACGGGTCGCCCTGCAGGTCACCGTCGCCGCCACCACCCTCGCCGGCCTGGACGACCACCCCGCCACCCTCGGCTCCTACGGGCCGATCCCCGCCCAGGTCGCCCGCGAGCTCGCCCAAGACGCCACCTGGCGCCGCATCCTCACCGACCCCACCACCGGCCAGGCCCGCTCCGTCGGCACCCAGACCTACCGCCCCGGCGCCGACCTGACCCGCACCGTGCAAGCCCGCGACGTGACCTGCACCTTCCCCGGCTGCAGGCAGCCGTCGACCAGGTGCGAGATCGACCACCGCATCCCCTACAACCACACCCGCAGGCCGAGCGACCAGCCGCACGATCCCCAGACCTGCGAAGCGAACCTCCACTCGCTCTGCACACACCACCACCAGGCGAAGACCAAGGGCTGGTGGCGAGTCACCCACGACCGGCACACCGGCATCTCCACCTGGACCGACCGCCACGGACTGACCTACGCCCGCCACCCCATCCCCATCCTGATCGCGCCGAGCGCGCTCGAACACGCGCCACCACCGCCACCACCCTCCGACTGGGGCGACCCACGCTTCTGACCCAGGTCGAGTTGTCCCCGGTGCGGAGGGTCCGTGGGACGCGCTGACCAGTTGCGCCGGTGCGCCCGTGCGGCGCCCCGGTCCACCGCCAGAAGGCCCCGCCCCGGAACGCCCGCCCGACCAAGACCGCGCGTCCACCCGGCGGCATCGCACTACTGCCAGGACGTCAGCCCCCGAACGCCTACCGGACCGCGACTTCGGGGTCGTCAGGTTCAGCGGCCCATCGCCACCGTGTCGGCTCCGGGACTGCCGACCGCTCTGGGTGCGCCACCAGCAGGGCACCGTGCTCGCCGAGGCCGGCGATGAGCTCTGCGACTGTCACCTGCGTCGGCGCTCCCGACTCGACGAGTGTCACAGGAACGTCGAGCCCCGCAAGCGTCCCTCGCGCGTCGCGTGCGGAGGTGCTGTCCCACGTCGAGCCGGCGACGAACACCAGGTGCAGGTCGGCCTCGGTCAGGTCCGCGCGGCTGAGGTCCGCTCCCGAGAGGTCCGTCTTGACCAGGTAGGCGCGGGAGAGGTCGGCGCCGGTGAGGTCGGCGCCGTCGAGATCGGTGCGGACCAGGCGCGCACGGTGCAGTCGCGCACCCCGCGCCCGGGCGCCGGACAGGTCCGCCTTGCCCAGCTGCGCTCCGGTCAGGTCGGCGTCCTCGAGGTCGGCGCCGTGCAGCGCCGCGCCGAACAGGTCGGTGCCGCGCAGGTCGGCCCCGCGCAGGTTCGCGCCGACGAGCACGGCGTCGGCCAGGTCGAGTCCCGCGAGGTCGGCACCGGCCAGGTCCAGGCCACTGGTGTCCAGACGTGCGCCTTCCCGGCCGTCGGTGGCGCGCCAGCGCACATGGGCCGCCACGGCGTCGGGCAGCGTCGAGTCAGGCACGAGCCATCACTCCCGTCCTCGTCACGGCCACCACAGCACCCGCAACGGTAGTTCGCCGCGCGCCGTCGCGGCCTCGACTGCCTCTCGGAGGGAGGACAGGTCGCTCGGCGAGAGGTTCCTGGTGTCGAGCATGATGTTCTCGTTGGACCAGTTCATCTCCTGGGAGATCTTCCGCATCGCCGCGTCGAGGTTGAACCGGCCGCGCTCGCTGTGGAACGCCTTGACGTCCCACGCCCGGCCGGCGTCGTCGATGAACTCCTCGGCCTCGTTGGCCGACCGTCGCAGGCCGCGGACCGCTCCTGACTCCTCGAGCCCGACGCCGACCTCGGCCTCCGCCCGGCTGGCGTCGGTGATCTTTCCGCCGTGCGCGGGGTCGCCGGCGAGCTCGTCGATCCGTCGGGCGCGGGCTGCGGCAGCGTCGCCGGCGGAGCCGGAGCCGGAGCCGGAGCCCGAGTTCGACCCGCTGGACGAGGACGCCTCGTTGAGCATCACGCCGGCTCCCGCGAGCGCGGCGGACGCGCCCGCGGCGGTCAGGAAGGCCGACGTCACGGTGCTCACCAGGACCAGCTCGCCGGTGGACGCGACGACCATCAGCCCGACCGGCGGGTAGAGGAACAGCGAGGCGACGAACAGGGCGATGCCGAGGATCAGCAGCGCGTCGCCGAGCGCGTCGAGCGCGTGCAGGTTGCTCACCACCCGCTGCCCGGGGTCGCGCTGGAGCACGCCGACCAGCACGGTCGCCGCTCCGGCCGCCAGCCCGGCGCACGCGGTGCCGAGCCGCAGCTGCAGCCGACCACGGGTCTCGTGGATGCTCGGGTCTGCCACGGCTCCCGTCGCCCGGGCGAGCGGCCGCAGCTGGAGGCCGAGGAGGATCGTCGCGGCGACCCCGGCCCCCACCAGCAGCCAGAGGCCGGTGGTCCCCCGCATCGCCTGCTGGATCCCGCGTGTCGCCGGGAACCCCCCGGCTACCAGGTACGCCAGCGCGGGGACGACGGCGAGCACCCAGAGCACCGACTGCCACGACGCCAGCGCCCGGGGGTCCGGCCAGCGCAGCACCTTCGCGCGGACGGCCACCCACGCCGGAGCCGATCGCGCGCGGTCGAGCCGTCCGGCGACGTCCACCACCGCGTCGACCAGGCGCGGCTCCCCCACCCCGGCGTCGACCGCGAAGAGCGCAGCCCGCCGCGCGAGGACGAAACGCCAGGTCACGTAGGTGCTCACCGGCACACCGGCGCGGGCCACAGCGAGCAGCGGCCGGGGATCGAGACCGGTGGGCGGCTCGCCCGGGAGCAGCACGCCGCGCTCGATGCCACGCACCCGGGCCTGCCTCACGCGGTCGTAGGCGACGACCAGCACCAGCAGCAGGACCAGCGCCCCGGGGAGCAGTCGCCCGACCCACGCGACGAGGTCGCTGAGCCACTCGATCCACCCGGGCACCGAGCCGGTCCGCAGGTTGTAGTTCATGTGGTCCAGGCAGGCGAGCACGAGCCCGAGGACGCCGAGCCAGCGCAGGGCGTCGCGACGCCGGACGAACCACCCCACCCCGACCGCGGCCAGCGCGGTCCAGACGAGGTGCTGCACGGAGTCGCCGCCGGCCGACGAGCCGAACGCGAACAGGTCCTGGAACGCGGCCGGCACGGGCTGCCAGGTGGTCAGCGAGGTCCACAGTGAGGGCACCGTGATGCTCCCCGCGAGGTTGGCCCGGACCAGGTAGCCGCCGGGCACCGACATCGCCAGCGCGCCGAGGGTCGAGAAGCGCAGGGCGGCCTCGAACAGCTCGAAGCCGACGCCGAGCGCGGCGCCCAGGAGCAGGTGGTCGGTCAGGCCGAGCTGCCGGTGCGTCCGCGGCCACCGCCACGCGAGCACGACCAGCGGCGCGACCTTGACGACCTCCTCGATCACGGGGTCCACGGTGTAGGCCGCGACGGCGACGACGTCGAACAGCGACCACCCGGTGACCGTCGACAACCCCCGCGTCCACGCGATCTGCAGGACGACGGCGACGATCCCGCACGCGTAGACCCCGAACCCGAGGGCGAGCAGGAGCGTGGTCAGCCGGACCGACCGACCCCAGGAGCCGAGGACGCCGAGCTGCAGGACGCAGCACACGGCGGCGACCGTCATGAGCAGAACCACGCGTGCACCCCCTGTCGCCCGAGAGCATGCCGAGCGGAGCGGGCACGTGACACCCCCGTGTCCGGTCTGTGGACGCACCGGTCGCGGGGGTTGTCGGTGGTCGCCGCCAGGATGGGCCAATGGACATCGACGACGCCCGGCGGTCGGCGCTCGCGCTGCCCGAGGTGACGGAGCGCGAGAGCTGGGGGCAGCCCGCCTGGTTCCACCGCAACCTGGTCGGGCGGATGTGGGACGCCGACCGGCTCACGGTCCGCGTGGAGGACGACGGCGAGCGCCTCGCCCTGGTGGAGCAGGTGCCGGCGCTGTACTCGACGACGGACCACCACGCGGGCACCAACCTCGTGCTCATCGCACTCGAGGTCGTCGATCCCGAGACGCTGCAGGCGCACCTCGCGGAGTCGTGGTGGTGGGCTGCGCCGCCCGTGCTCCGGCGCCGGTACCCGCACCTCGGCCCGCCGGACGAGGGTTGAGCACGGCTACGCTCGCTTGGGGACGACGAGGGACGAGGGAGCACATGACCGAGCCCGACTGGGTCCGCCACGCCATCTGGTGGCACGTCTACCCGCTGGGCGCCGTCGGCGCGTACCCCGGACAACCGCCGGGTCCCGATGAGCACCGCCTCCGCCGCCTGGTCGGGTGGCTGGACCACGTGGTGGCCCTCGGCGCGTCCGGCCTGCTGCTCGGACCCGTGTTCGCGTCGACCACCCACGGCTACGACACCGTCGACCACCTGCGCATCGACCCCCGGCTCGGTGCCGACGGCGACTTCGACACCCTCGTCGCGGAGGCCCACGGCCGGGGCGTCAAGGTGCTGCTCGACGGGGTCTTCAACCACGTCGGACGGGACTCCGCGATCGCGCGGCGGTCGGTGGACGCGCTCGAGGGCCGGTCCGACGACGAGGTATGGCTGCTGCGGGACGCCGACGGCGCGTTCGTCGGGTTCGAGGGCCACAGCGCCCTGGTGACGCTGGACCACGCGCACCCGAGCGTCGTCGACTACGTGGTCCGCGTGATGAACCACTGGCTGGCCCGCGGCGCCGACGGCTGGCGGCTGGACGCGGCCTACGCGGTGCCGACCACCTTCTGGGCGGAGGTCCTCCCCCGCGTGCGGGCGGAGCACCCGGACGCGTGGTTCGTCGCGGAGGTCATCCACGGCGACTACCCCGCGTTCGTGCAGGAGTCGACCGTGGACTCGGTCACGCAGTACGAGCTGTGGAAGGCGATCTGGAGCTCGATCTCCGACCGCAACCTGTGGGAGCTCGCCTGGTCGCTGACGCGGCACGACGAGTTCCTCGAGTCGTTCGCACCACAGACGTTCGTCGGCAACCACGACACCACCCGGATCGCCAGCACGATCGAGGACCCTCGCCACCGGGCGCACGCGGTCGTGGTGCTCTGCACGGTGGGCGGCACCCCGACGGTCTACGCGGGCGACGAGCTGGGGTTCACCGGCGTGAAGGAGGAACGCGAAGGGGGCGACGACGCGGTCCGTCCGGAGCTCGCGGTCGGCGGGCCCGGTCTCGTCGAGGACCCGGTGCTCCGCCTGCACCAGGACCTCCTCGGCCTGCGGCGTCGGCACCCGTGGCTGCACCGCGCCCGCACCACCCAGGTCGCGCTCACCAACACCACGTTCGTGTACGAGGTGCGGGACGGGGACGACGCGCTGCTCGTCGCGCTCAACCTCGACGACGAGCCGCTCGCCCGACCGGCCGGTGAGCTCCTGGCCTGCGACGACGCCAGCCGCGACAGGGGCGACGTCGCGCCGCACGGCTGGGCGGTCGTCGCCCCGTAGGCCGAGGAGGGCGGTGCGCCGGATCCAGCCGACGCACCGCCCTCCCCTTCACCGCACCCCCGGCGGTGGCTGTTACCAGGTGGACGGCGCGGGAGGCACCTCCACCGGCGGACGGTCGTCGCAGGTGATCGTGTTGGGCAGCTGCCACGACCCGAACCACGGGCCGGTGGTGCCGCCGCCGTCGTTGCCGCCCAGGTCGACCGAGGACCACTCCGACCCGGTGGGCTGGAAGTGGAACGTCCCGCAGTTGTTGATCCCGACGGCTCCGACGTTGCGCGCGTCCACGTTCTCGAACGTCGCCGATCCCGCTGCCCGGGCGCTGAGCACCGAGGTGCCGGTGCCGTCCACGCGGATGTCCTTGAAGTGCAGGTTGGTGACCGAGTAGAGGTCCTTCACGGGCCAGTCGGCGACCACCATGATCGCGTTGTAGGTGTTGTCGAGGAAGTGGTCGCCGACCACCTGGACGTCCGCGTCGATGTTCCCCTGGAGCGCGTAGAACCAGATCGCGCCGAGCCCGATGTTCCAGTTGAGCTCGTAGGTGCCGGCGCGGACGGTCGTGTTGTCGGTGATCCAGAGGCTGCCGGTGAACGGTTCGGCGCCGAACCGGGACCCCACCTGAATGGCGCTGCCCTCGCGGATCGGGTCGGCGACGAGGTTGCCGACGACCGTCGTGTCGTGACCGCCGTAGATCGCGATCCCGTTGGCGAGCGTCGGCGTCTGCACCGTGTTCCGAGCGAACGTGTTGCCGGAGTTCGTCGTGTGCTCGGCCCACATGGCCAGCCCGTCGTCGCCGGTGTTCCGCACGACGTTGTTCACCGCCGACGAGTTGGTCACGCCCGTGTGGAAGTTCAGCCCGTCGGCGATCTGGTCGACGAAGTAGCTGTTCTTCACGACGAGGTTGTCCATCGGGCCGTCCACCCACACGCCGACCTTGGTGTGCTGGATGTACAGCCCGTCGATCGTCGAGTCGCTCAGGGCGCCGCCGATGCCGTTGACCTGGTCGGTGTCGATCCGCTCGCGCACGTCGCCCTGGATGGCGAACCCGGACAGGTGCACGTTCGACGAGCCGCCGACGGAGGCGTCCTTGCCGTAGAAGCCGACGCCGGTGTGCACGGAGCCGTCGGGGGCGGGGGTCGACAGGGCGACCTCCTTCCCGCGGATGGTCGTGTACCAGCTGCCGGCGCCCTCGATCGTGACGTCGTCCACGACGATGTGCCGGTTCACCTGGTAGACCCCCGGCGGCACGTAGACCGGCAGGTCCTTCTTCTGCGCGAACGCGATGGCCTTGTCGAACGCGTTCGCGGCGTCCTTGCGGCCGGTCGGGTCGGCGCCGAACAGGAGCACGTTGGCTGCCTTGAGCCGCACGTGCGGCAGGCCCACCTGCTCGGAGTCGAGCAGGTCGATGACGGTCCAGGCGGCGTTGGTGCCCGCCGGTGCGGTCAGCCGCACCTTCGCCCCCGCGGGATAGGTGCGACCGAGCAGCAGGCGCTGCTCGTCGTAGAAGTGCATGGGCCGGAACGGGGTGGTGATCGTCGGGGTCGGCGTCGTCGCCGCGGGCACGCAGCCGCACTCGGTGATCCACCAGTCGGGGTGCAGCAGCCCCGCGTTCGGGTCGTTGGTGAACGGGTACTGGTTGTACAGCCACGAGTACTGCGAGGTCAGGGTCATGGTCCGCTTGCCGGAGCCGTTCACGGTGACGTCGAGCGGCGCCGTGATGCCCCCGCCCGTCGCCGAGTCCGGGATCGAGTAGCGGACAGTGAGGGCGTTCGCGGCCTTCGGGAGCGTGAACTCCACGTGCTGCCCGGGCAGGAGCTGCACCGCCGAGCGACCCGACGCCTCCGCCGGCAGCGTGTACGCGGTCCGGTCCGGGCCGATGACCGTGCCGGTGGTGACGGCCTTCTCCGCCTCGTGCTCGAGGAACGGGACGGTGGCGCCCCGGCCGCTGACCAGCGCCGGGTCGAGAGCTGCCCGGGTGACCGGGGTGGGCACCGGCACGGGCGGACGACCGTGGGCCGACGATGCGCCCGCCGTGCCGACGACGACGGCGATCGCGACCGCGAGGGCCGTACCGGGCCGGATGACTGTGTTCCTCACGGAGCGCCTCCTTGCGCAGCCGGGACGGCGCTGAGGTGACAAGGGGGCACCGCGCCGCGTGGACGGGACACACCGTACGTTCTGGACAATCGGGTGGACAAGACTGAATGCGAAGATGCAAGAACTTACGTATTGCGTCGCAAGATCCGGCTGTCAGGCGTCCAGGTGGCTGACCTCGTCCCACACGTCGACCCACGACCCCCGTGCCCCGTCGCAGACCTGCACGGCCCCGCCCTGCTCCTCGTTGCCCACGTCGACCCCGTTGTCCACGACGCCCACGGACCGGCACCCGACCGCCCAGGCCGGCGCACCCTCGTACCCGACGAGGACCACGGGCCCGGTGAGGTCGGGTGGCGGCGGTCCCCACGCCGCGTACCCGTTGTGGCCGCTGAACACCGGCACGTCGGACCCGTACCACTCGAGGGCGCCCGCCTCCCCGTAGTTCCGGGTGACGACGAGCCGGGCACCGCTGTCCGCGGCCGCCCGGTCCACGGCGGCGACCAGCGCCGGCCAGCCGATCATCTCCGCCTGGTCGTCGTTGAGCTCCGGGTAGACCGAGGCGCCGAAGGTCCGCTCGGGCAGCAGCGGCAGGGCCGCGGGCCACGCGACGAACGCACCGAGCCCGAGCACGACGCCGGCGACCACGAGCCCTCGTCGCGACCAGCGCTCCTCCAGCCCGCACGCCCCGGCCGCGAGGAGCACCGGGACCGCACCGACCACGTAGTAGGCCTTGCCCCCGGTCACCAGGAACACGACCACCAGCACCAGGAACGCCCAGGCCAGCGGCTTCGCCCGCACCAGCGACGGCGCGCGCAGCAGCCGGACCAGGCCGTAGACCCAGAGCGCCGCCGCCACCGGGCTGACCTGGACCAGGAGCAGGCCGACGAACTCCAGCCGGGGACCGAGCCCGGAGTACTCGTCGCGGATGTCGGCGGCGAGCTCCAGCTGCGGCCAGCCGTGCGTCGCCTGCCACAGGAGGTTCGGCAGCCAGATCAGGAGCGCGAGCCCGGCGCCCACCCAGGCCCACGGCGAGCGCAGGTGATGGCGGACCTGCGGGGTGAGCGCGATGCCGGCGACGATCCCGACGAGCAGGAACGCCACGAGGTGCTTGTCCAGGAGCCCGACCCCGGTGAGCAGCCCGACCAGCAACCAGCCGCGCGGCGCGTCCCGGGAGAGCGTCCGCAGCACCACGTACACGATCGCGACCCAGAAGAGCGTGTCGATCGTCGTCGTCGACAGGATGTGCCCGAGGGTCACGACGACCACGCCTGTCCCCGTGGCCACGGCCGTGAGCAGCTGCGCACCGGTCCGCCCGCCCAGCTCCCGCGCGGTGAGGGCGGCGAGCACGACGACGGCTGCGGCCGCGAGCGCGCTCGGCAGGTGCAGGGCGACGAGCGAGCCCGGCGCGACCAGGTCGGCCGCCCGCGCGATCAGCGGGGTCAGCGGCGGCTGGTCGGGATACCCCCACGCGAGACGGCGACCGGCGGCGACGAAGTAGAGCTCGTCCCGGTGCGGGCCGTAGCGGGCCGAGAGACCGACGAGCAGCGCGAGAAGACCGCCCGCGGCGGCAAGCACCCAGGGCCAGGCGACGGGCGGGAGCGCGCCGCGACGCCGGCCGACGTCGGCGACGACCACACGCGGACAGTAGCGAACCGGCCGCGCGCTGCGGCAGGGGCCGGGCGAGACTGGTGCCATGATCAACGCAGCAATCCCCACCCTGACCCTGCCCGGCGGGCAGATCCCCGTCGTCGGACTCGGCACCTGGCAGTCGGAGGGCGGTGAGGCCGAGCGCGCGGTCAGCGCGGCGCTCCAGCTGGGCTACCGGCACATCGACACCGCCACGGGCTACGGCAACGAGGCCGAGGTCGGCCGGGCACTGGCCACGGTCGGCATCGACCGCGACGACGTCTTCGTCACCACCAAGCTGCCCCCGGACCACGCCGGCCGCGCCCGCCGCACGCTCACCGAGTCGCTCGCCGCGCTGGGCACCGACCACCTGGACCTCTGGCTCATCCACTGGCCGCCGAACCGCCAGGCCTCGCCGGAGACGTGGGAGGTGTTCCGCGAGGCGCGCGACGAGGGCCTCGTCCGCTCCATCGGCGTGTCCAACTACTCGATCGCGCAGCTCGACGAGCTGATCGCGGCCACCGGAGAGGCCCCGGCGGTCAACCAGATCCCGTACAGCCCGCGCGACCACGACCCGGACCTGCTGGCCGCCCACCGCGAGCGCGGCATCGTCGTGGAGGGCTACAGCCCGCTCAAGCGGACGAGCCTGGACGCTCCGGCCCTGGTGGCCGCCGCCGAGGCGCACGGGGTCACGCCCGCCCAGGTGGTGCTGCGCTGGCACGTCCAGCACGACGTCGTCGTCATCCCCAAGTCGACCCGGCAGGAGCGGATCGCGGCCAACCTGGACATCCTCGGCTTCGAGCTCACCGGTGAGCAGATGGCCGCGATCGACGCCCTGCGCTGAGCCGGCTCACTTCAGCAGGTAGGTGTCGTCCGAGGTGGCCGACCAGCCGATGATCATCCCGCCGTAGACCTGGACGTCGAACACGTCCTGGGGGTACGGGATGAAGCGGGTCTTGTCCCCGGTGATCAGGTCGTAGCCGGTCATCCCGCTGGCGGTCGCGCCGGCGGCGAGCTCGTCGATGCTGCCCCCGGTGAAGGCGGACGACAGCAGCAGGTCGCGCCCGTCGGTGGCGAGGGCCCCGATCGAGGACGAGGGGAGATCCTGCGTCCAGACCACCGCCCCCGTGCGTCCGTCGAGCGCGGCGATCCCGGTGCCCGTCGTGAGGTACACCCTCCCGCGCACGACCAGCACGGACCCGGTGGCCTGCAAGTCGGCCTCCCACAGGGGATCCCCGGTCCGCCGGTCCCACGCGAACACCTGGTCGGAGGAGGTCACCACGAGGCCAGGCACGCTGCCGTCGTCGACGACGAAGCTGATCAGCCCGCCTTCGAGCTGCACGTCGGCGTCCGGGTCCCCGTCCGCCGCGAGCAGCGTCGTGGACTGGACCCCGGTGGTTGCGTAGTCCTGGATGACGAGGTTGCCCGTCACGGCGTCGGTCCCGTACCCGCCGTAGCCGCCGTCGGACGTCGACCACAGGTCGTCGCGGACCGACTCGCCGGACGCGGACAGCAGGCCGAGGCTGGTCCCGACGGAGTAGACGACGACGTCCCCCGCGCGCAGGAAGCCCCAGTACTGCGAGCCCTCCTCCCCGGCAGACTCGTCCATGCCCGCGCGCGGGTCGTCGTACGTCCACCGCTCGTCGCCCGTGCTGAGGTCGTACGCGACGACCTCCAGGCGCACCGCGTCCCGCGTGCCCACCAGCAGGAGCCCGTTCAGCACGGCGAGGTGCGCGTCGGCGTCGACGTCACGCTCGTACAGCACCCGCCCGTCCTCGGGGTCGAGCACCACCGCACGGGTGGTCGTCGCCGGCACGCGCTCGTCGCCCCCTGCACTGTCCTCGGCGGTCGCGTAGCGCGTGAACCCGTCGGTCACCAGGCACACCGCGACCGTCGCCACCTCGTCCGGGCCGGCGTCCGACTGACAGCCGCCGCCGAAGCTGTTCTCGAGCGACGCGGCACGGGCGGCGTTCGGCCCGAGCAGGGGCGTGGACCAGAGCGTCTCACCGGAGTCCCGGTCGACCGCGACGAACGCCTGCGACCCGTCGGCGGCGACGTCGAGGCTGGCGCTCACGCCGTTCGCGGCCGTGATCCCGCCCCAGAGCGCGTAGACGTCGGCACGCGTGAGCGTGCGCACCACGGTCAGCTCGTCCCCGAACGCGGGCAGGACCCCCGGAACCGCAGAGAGCCGGGCGATCGCGGCGTTCTCGCGGGCGTCGACCACCCACTGCGTCCCGGCCAGCGAGAGCGCCACGGCCACCGCTCCCGCCACGACCCACCGCAGTCCGCGGCGGCGCCGGACCGGGGTCCCGGACTGCTCGACGTCCAGCTCCACGGCGGGCTCGTCACCGTCGAGGAGCTCGACCTCCTGCATCCCGCCACCCCGCGCCATGGCGGGACCCTACTCGTCGCGGACGGTCAGCCGAGGACGACCAGCCGCCCGTCGTCGCCCCAGCCCAGGAACAGGTGCCCGACCGCGACGCTCGACCGGAGCCCGTCGGGGAGCGGGACGCGCCAGACGGTCCGCCCGTCGTCCAGCGCGTAGGCGACGAGCTCGCTGCGGGGTCCGCCGCCGACGGGCTGGTCGGCGGCGACCAGGAGCTTGCCGTCCGTGACCAGGAACCCCGGCACGTTCCCCTCGGCGGTGGCGCCCCGCCAGACCACGTCCCCGGTCCTGCCGTCGAGCGCGACGACCCCGGCCTGCGTGCTCAGGTACACCCGCCCCCGAAGGACCAGCGCGTTCACCGACGCGACGACGTCCGACTTCCAGCGCGCCGCCCCGGTGGACCGGTCCCAGCCGCGCACGTTCCCGCCGGAGGTGAGCACCAGGTCCGGCACGCTCCCGTCGTCGACCGTGAACGGCAGAACCTCACCGGTCAGCTCGACGTCCGCGCGCCCCCGCTCGACCAGCGTGGACCACAGCCCACCCGAGCCGCTGCTGTACAGGAGGACGGCGCGGCCGGCGACAGGGTCGACGACGTGGTCCGCATTCCCGGGCCGGCTGGCGCGGATCACCTGCCCCGACGACGAGAGCACCGTGGCGGTCCACCCCGGGATCGTCACGCCGACCAGCCCGTCGACCGCGAACAGGCGTACCTCAGCGGCGAACGCGCGGCGGTCGGCGCCCGGCAGCGGCGGGGTGAACCGCCAGCGCACGTCGCCCGCGCGCAGGTCCCGGCCGGTCACCTCGCTGCCGCCGTCCCGCCCGGGGACACCCACGACCGCCAGCCCGGGCAGCGCTGTGAGCGTGGTGGCGCCGGGTGCCGACCAGTCGGCGACCACGTGCCCGTCGGCGGTGTCCAGGACGACCACGCGGGTGCTCGTCGCGGGCTTGCGCGTCTGGACACCCTCGTCGCCGTACTGCACGAACCCGTCGCTCACCAGGCAGGCGGCCTGCCGGGGCGGCCCCTCGTCGGCCGGCACCGCCACGCAGGTGCCGGCCGCCGACCGGTCCAGCGACCGCGCGCGATCCGGGTCGGCGCCGAGCAGCCGGGTGGAGAACCGCTGCTCCCCCGTGCGCTGGTCGAGCGCGACGAACGCCTGCGAGCCGTCCTCCGCGACCGACAGGCCCAGCGCCGCACCCCCGGCGTCGATCCCCTGGAGCAGCACCGCGGTCGCCGCCGGGTCCGGACGCCACAGGACACCGACGTCCTGGTCGATCGCGCGCACGACGCCCGGCGTCGCCGCGAGCCGGTCCGCCGCCGCCCGCTCGCGGGAGTCGAGGACCACCTGCGTCACCACCAGGCCCGCGACCAGCGCCGCGGCGCCGCCGACGACCCACCGCCAGAGGCGCGGCGGGCGTGCGGTCGGGGCTGGTGCGGGCGCAGCAGCCTCGCCCGGCTCGTCCAGCTCGACGTGCTGCATCGCACCGCGCGACATGGCCGGACACTAACCCGGCTCGACGGCGGCGGCACGCGCTGGGGTCACCAGCGGTGCGCGACGTCCACGACCACGCGTGACCCTGTGCCGGGACCGTCCAGCACGAACACGCGGAACGGCAACCGCGCCCGGACCCCCAGCCCGAAGCTCGTGTACCCCTCGAAGCTCCCCGCGAACACGACCTGCCGGAACGTGCGGTAGCCCGTGACGTTGCGCAGCTCGAGGCGGTTGGCCGGGGAGTACGTGGCGTTGCCGTTCTCGTCGTACGCCGGGTCGTTGACCGTGATCTGGAGCGCGGCGCCGCCGCGGGTCGGGATCGGCTCGCCGGAACCGTCCTGCACCACCTCGGTCACGTACGACACCGTGTACCCGCCGACGTCGCCGGCGACATCGACCACGAGCCGGTCGTAGCAGGTGTGCCTGCCGGTCCGCACGTTGACCACCGGCGCCCCCGACATCGCCGGGTCCGACTTCACCAGCGATCCCCACACGAGGCCGCAGTAGGGCGCCGCCGTCGCGGGCGAGGCCGGCACGAACAGGAACGCGCTGACCAGCAGCACGACCGACAGGAATGCACGCCTCATCGCACGACCCCTTCGTCGCGCGGGCCTCGCGGATGGACGCCCGATGCATCCAGTTTACGGCCGACGGACCATGGCAATACGGGTGAAACCGCCTCGCTCAGAGCTCGGGGACGCACGCTCCGCGGCCGAGCTCGGCGAGCCCGGTCAGGTCCCCGGCGCCGAGGTCGGTGACCCCCTCCTGCGCCTCCGGGAACATGAGCTGCGTCGCGTCCTCGACGTGACCGAGGCCGACGAGGTGACCGACCTCGTGGAGCACGGTGGCCCGGGCGAGCACGTCGCCGCCGGGATGCGTCGCGGCCTCCGCGAGCTGCGGGGCGTCGAGCATCACCTGCCCCGTGACGTAGACGTCCGGGCCGTCGCCCAGGCTCACAGGGGCGCTCCCGGCCGCTCCGGCGACGAAGCCGGCGAGGGTGGCGTCCTCCCGCGGCGACGACCAGCTGAACAGCGCGGGCGCCCACCGGTCGCCGTAGCGGTCGAGCTGGTAGGGCTCCCGCATCGGGGAGGGCGCCTCGGTGGTCGTGCCGTCGTCGACGAACTGGAGCCCGGTGGCCAGCGAGATCCGGGCCAGGGCGTCCGTGATGAGCTGCTGTCCGCCCTCCGGCGCGGCGTCCGGGCGGGTGACGTAGTGGATCGGCCGGCACGGGTCGTAGGCGATCGGCGTCGCACGGTCGTCCTGGAGCGCCATGTAGGAGAACGAGGTGCTCGGCCCGGTGACCGGTGCCGGCGTCCCCAGCGGCGCCGCCGCGGCGCCCGCGCCCGGGGTCGGCGCGTTCGGGTTGCGGGCCACCGTCGGGGTCGGCTCCGGGGCGCCCGCCCAGGCGAACAGCTGGGGCAGACGACCGGACTGCACGGTCCAGGCGCCACCGGCCACCAGGGCCAGCACCACCACCCCGACGACCGCAGGCACGGGAGACCTCCGTGCGCGAGCCCGGGGACGGACCTGAGGGGCCTCCCCGCGATCGGACGCCTCGTCGATGACCCACTGCGGCACCCGGCCCGAGGGCGAGCGCGGCAGGTCGTCCGGGGCTCGGAGCCCCGCAGGTCCGTCCACAGCACTCCTCGTTCCCTGGACCCCAGCCTGCACGCCGAAGCCCGGCCGCCGGAGGGAGAGTATCCGGCGACCGGGCTGCGCGTGGGGCTTACTTCAGCCCGGTGGACAGCGCGCTGATCAGCTCGCCGTTGGACGTGTCACCCGACAGCTCCCAGAAGAAGGCGCCGCCGAGTCCCTTGCCCTTGGCCCACGACGTCTTGCCGGCCAGCGTGCTGGGCGTGTCGTAGCCCCACCACTCCGAGCCGCACTTGGCGTACGCGGTCCCGCCGACGGTCCCCGTGGCCGGGCACCTGGTCTTGAGCACCTTGTAGTCCTCGATGCCCGCCTCGTACGTGCCGGGTGCCGCACCCGTCGCGGAGCCGCCCGGGGCCGTCTGCGTGACCCCGGTCCACCCGCGGCCGTAGAAGCCGACGCCGAGCAGGATCTTGTTGGCCGGGATGCCCTTGGCGATGAGCTTGTTCACCGCGGCCTCCGTGTTGAAGCCCGCCTGCGGGATGCCCGCGTAGGACGTCAGGGGCGAGTGCGGTGCCGTCGGACCCGTCGGGTTGAACGCCCCGAAGTAGTCGTAGGACATCGGCATGATCCAGTCGAGCTTCTGTGCTCCACCCGCGTAGTCGGCGGCGTCGATCTTGCCGCCGGTGCTGCCGTCGGCCGTGATGGCCGCCGTGATCAGCTTGCCGGTGCCGAACTTGTTGCGCAGCGCGGTGATGACGTTGTTGAACGCCGCCGGTCCGCTCGAGTCGCACGACAGGCCGCACGCGTTCGGGTACTCCCAGTCGATGTCGATGCCGTCGAACAGGCCGGCCCAACGGGAGTCGTTGAGCAGGTTGTAGCAGGAGTTGGCGAACGCGGTCGGGTTGGCCGCCGCCTGCGTGAAGCCGGACGACCAGGTCCAGCCGCCGAACGACCAGATGACCTTCAGGCCCGGGTGCATGGCCTTGAGCTTCTTCAGCTGGTTGAAGTTGCCACGCAGGGGCTGGTCCCACGTGTCGGCGACGCCGTCGACGGAGTCCGCTGCCGTGTACGCCTTGTCGTAGGCCGCGTACGAGTCACCGATCGAGCACTGCCCGCCGGTGGTGTTGCCGAACGCGTAGAGGATGTGGGTCAGCTTCGACGCGGACCCGCTCGTCTCGATGTTCTTCACGTGGTAGTTGCGGCCGTAGACGCCCCACTCGGCGAAGTAGCCGACGAGCTTCTTGCCGCCGGGGGGCGGGGGCGTCGTGGTGGTCGGCGTCGGGGTGGGCGTCGGGGTCGTGGTCGTGGTGGGGGTCGGGGTGGACGTCGGGGTGCTGGTAGGCGTTCCACCGGTGCAGGCCACACCGTTGATGCTGCACGTCGTGGGGCTCTTGAACGGCCCCGTCGCCACGTAGCCCCACGTCAGGGAGGCGCCGGGTGCGAGCGTCGGCGCCCAGGTCTTGTTCTTGGCCGTGTAGTGGTTGCCGCTGCGCGTGACGTCGGCGTCCCACGAGCTGCTGATGGTGTCCCCGGCGGGGAGGTCGAACTCGATCGTCCAGCCGTTCACCACCGTGGTGCCGGAGTTGGTGACCTTGACGTTGACCTGGTGGCCCGTGCCCCAGTCGCCGGCGGAGGTGAACGTGGCGCCGATCGAGCCGGCGGCGAACGCCGGCTGGGAGGCGACCAGTGCGGCGAGCAGCGTGATCACCGCGGCAAGCGCCGTGGTGATCAGGACGGGACGTCGTCGGCCCATCGGTGTCTGGCTGGAGTGTCTGGCGAAAGCCATCGTGCGGTCCCCTGTCCATCGTCGGAGCGTCGAATATGTAAGGAGTGTGTACTAATGGTTCACAAGGACGGTAACCGGGGTCACAGGGTGAAGTCAACGCCTGACGCCACATCCGTCGACGGTCACCCGATCGTGCATTTCTTTCCCGACGACGACAGGAATGCGCTGTCCTGACACCCCGCGGACGTCCGTCCGAAATGTCCGGGACTCACTCGGCACCGAGCCGCGTCGCCCCTGCTGGAAACGTGTCACTGCGCCTGGTGGTCCGCTCGGCGTGCGAGGCTGCGACGCCTCGGTCGGGACCGGAGAATGCCCGTGGTCACGCAGCAGGACAATGCATCGCGCGCATTGCGTGGTGCATTCTTTGCGCACTGTCGGGCGATCGAACAATCTGGGTGCTACGCCCTGCGCGCACCATGTCCGTGCCGCGTGGCTCCCGACTCCTTCGTGGTGGGCGCTCGCGTGTCGCCGCTCGGGTGTCAGTGGGCGCGCGCACCATGGAGATGAGCGAGGACGAAGGAGTCGGGACATGACGCTCGTCGATCAGCACCACCGGGTCGATCCTCAGGTCGAGGCGCGCGTCCGGCGCGAGGTCGCCGGCGCCACCTGGTTCCAGCTCGCCGCGGCCACCAGCCGGGCGCACCACGAGGTCGACGAGGCCCGCCGCGGCCGCGACGACGACGTCCTGCTGCGTGCCGTGGACCGGCACACCGTGCTGGAGCGCGTGCTTGCCGAGGCGACCGAGCAGCTCCACGCCCCTCGCTAGCGGCGCACCCTGTCGTCCGACGCGTCCCAGCCGGGCCTCGTCGCCCGGCTGCCGGCCCGGTCGGACCGGCCGCGGTAGACCACGTAGGGCCGCCACAGGTAGAAGATCGGGACGCTCAGCACGTGCACCAGCCGGGTGAACGGCCACAGGGCGAACAGCAGCATGGCCACCATCGCGTGCGCCTGGAACCCGAACGGCGCCTCGGCCATCAGGTCGGGCTTCGGCTGGAACAGGAAGAAGCCGCGGAACCACTCGGAGACGCCGGTGCGGTGGTCGTACTCGCCGTTGAGGTTGAGCACCGAGCCCGCCACGGTGCACGGTGACCGTCGGGAACATGCGGCGCGAGCCGAACCGGTCGGTCAGCGCCCCGACGGGGATGCGGCCCAACGACCCCACGATGACCGGGACGGCGACCAGGACCGACTGCTGCACGCCCGTGAGCCCGAGCACCTGCCGTAGGCGTTGCCGAGCGGGCTGATGAGCGCCCACGCCCAGACGTTGACCAGGAAGCCGAACATCGCCACGACGAGCACCCGTGCAGCGATGCGTCCGCCCGTCTGCTCAGCCACGAGACCCCCCGAGCGTGATCCGGCGTCGTTGCGCGGACCTGGCGTGCTTCGGCAGTGAGCACGCGTGCTCGACGGAGAACTCGGGACCTTCGCCCTGGTCAGACCTCCCCGGGCAGCGCGGTCCGGATCACGATGCGCGTCCACGCCCCGAGGTACAGCCGGTCGCCGTCCTCGATCTCCTTGCGCTGGCCGGCGGGGATCGGGGTGGTCGGCAGCGGGTCGCCCGCGCGGCTCACGTAGGTGCCGTTGGCCGACTGCAGGTCCTCGACCCACCAGCGCTGGCCGTCGGTGTTGAGCTGGCAGTGCCGTCGCGACACCCCGGAGTCCGTCCCGCAGTCGACCGCGGGGTGGATGTTGCGGGACGCGGACGGGCGGCCGACGAGCACGCTGCGCTCGCGCAGGGGCACCAGACCGGGCAGGCCCGCGGACGGCATGGGGTCCTCGGGCTGCTGGGCGGCGTACCAGTCGGGGTCCACCCAGACCTCGGCCACCCAGGACTCGGCGCCGTCGGGGGCGGGGGTGGGGAGCGCTGCCGGTGCCTCGACCGCGGGCGTCGGCGCGCTCACGGGTGCCGGGACCGGTGCAGGGGGCGCGATCGGTGCCGGTGCGGTGCCCGTCGTGAAGTCGTAGCCGCAGACCTCGCAGAACAGGGCGAGCGACGAGGCGGGCGCACCGCAGTGCGGGCACGTGGTGGCGGTCCCCGTCCCCGCCGCGGCGGGCTCGGGAGCCTGTACCGGGGCCGACGACTCGATGGGGGCACCGCAGACGTCGCAGTAGTCGGTGGACGTGGACGTGTGGCCGTTCGGGCAGACGACGGTGCTCACCGGCGGACCCGCGTGGTCTTGGTGGACGCGGTGTCGAGCGCCATCTCGTCGAGCTTGTCGGCGTTGCGCTTGAGGCGCACGGTGCCCTTCTCCTCGTCGTCGATCTCGACCACCCGCCGCAGCCGGGAGGTGGCCTCCTCGTTGCCCGTCTCGGCGGCCAGCTGGACCGCGCGGCCCAGCTTGACGGTCGCCGTGGCCTCGTCGCCGGACGCCTTCGCGGCCAGCCCCTCCTGGATGACGGACGCCAGCTCGGCCTGGCCGGTGTAGTGCGCGACCTCCGGGTTGATGCGCGCGGTCAGCGAGCTGTCGTCGGACCAGCGGGCCTTGACCAGCCCCGACGCCAGCACGTCACCGCCCACCGCGATCTGCACGCGCGCGGCCAGCTGCTCGGAGCCCACCGGCTTGGACGGCACCCGGATCGCCACGTGGTAGTCGCGCGACTCGTCGCCCCACGCGCCGGTCGGGAACGCGCCCGTGAGGGCGTTCACCTCGGTGCGCCGCGACGTGATGTCCTCCACGGTCGGGGCCACCCGCCGGACGAACAAGACCTGCGCGCCCTGGGGTGCCCAGACGCGCAGCTCGGCGTCCGCGACGCCCTTGGACATCGACTCGTTCACCAGCGCCTTGAAGTCCTCGGCGATGTCCGCCGGGTTCCGGATGAGGTCGACCGTGCCCAGCAGCGCCGTGGCGATCTCGCGCAGCTCCGCCACCTCCCAGCTGGACCCGACCCCGCGTGCGTCGCACTGGAAGTGCCCGGTGACGTCGCTGATCGCCTTGGACAGCTCGGCGCGCGGCTCCGACTCGTTGCGGCCGTCGGTGAGCAGGATCGCGTGCTTCTGCGCCGCCTGCGGCACCATCGCGAAGATCGCGTCCGCCAGCCGCAGCCAGGTGCTCATCGCGGTGCCGCCCGAGGGGCGCATGAACGAGATGGCGCGCTTGGCCTCCTCGCGGGCACCGGGCTCCATCTGCACGATCGCCACCGGCGCGTTCGGGTACGGGAACGCGCGGTTGGCCACGTGGCTGCCGCCGATCACCGCGAACCAGGTGCCGTCGGCGATCTGGTCGACCGCCACCTGCGCCGCGTACTTGGCGGCCTCGATGTTGGGTCCGCTCATGGAGCCGGACGTGTCGATGATGACGATCTCGGCGACGCCCCCGCCGGACGACGCCGCGGTGCCCGCGCCCGAGCTGGTCACGGTCACGATCGCGTGCACGTCCGTGGCACCGTCGGAGAGGAACTCGTTCTGGAACACCTCGGTGCGGAAGTCGGCCACTGTGGCTCCTCAGGCTGCGGGCGGTGCGGACTGGGCCGACACCGTCTCTTCGGTCTGGACAGTATCGAAGGGTGCGGCGACGCGGGCCAGCGCGGCGGTGATGTTGTCGTGCCCGCCCTGCTCGTTGGCCCAGCGGACCAGCTCGCCGGCGATCGCGTCCGGGGACGGGCCGACCTTCTCGGCGGTGCGGTGCAGCAGGTCCGCGACGTCGGCGGCCTCGGAGCAGTAGTTCCACAGGCCGTCCGAGACGACCAGCACCCAGCCCGGTCCCTGCGCCCGGGTGGTGGCGGTCTGGGGGACGACCGTCTCGGCGTCGGGCCCGAGCCAGCGCGTGATCGCGTGCCCCTCGCGAGAGGCCTCGGCGCGCGCCCGCGGGATGCCGCGCGCGATCATCTCGTTCGCCGCCGAGTCGTCGACGCTGATCTGGTGGGAGTCGCCCTCGTCGGGGATCCAGTACGCGCGGGAGTCTCCGAGCCAGCCGGCGACGACGGTGGGACCGTCGACGACGGTCGCGACGAACGTGCACGACGGGGGCTCGGCACGGCCGGTCATGTCCCCGACCGCGTCGGCGATGGCCTGGTCCGCCGCCGCCGCCGCGGTGATCAGCAGCGCGGACCACGAGGAGACCGTCTGCGGCTCCGCGGTGGCCAGCACGTCACGTGCCGCGCGCGAGGCGGCGAGGCTCGCGACGTCGGAGTCGGGGATGTTGGACACGCCGTCGCAGACCACCAGGACCGCCGTGGTGCCGACCACGGCCAGCGCCATCGCGTCCTCGTTCCGGCTCTTGCGTCGGCCCTTGTCGCAGACCCCGCCGACCAGCGGGGACGGCAGCTCGGTCCAGTGGTCGCGCGCGCTGACCGCGAGCTCGCCGCAGTGCTCGCAGTAGCCGTCGGGCGCGATCGTCCCGCCGCAGGACCGGCAGACCGGGGTGGCCGGCTCGTCAGGCGTCTCGAGCACGGCGACCGCCGCCGGCGCCGACGCGCCCAGGGCGGTGCCGCAGTGCTCGCAGAACGCCGAGCCGTCGGCGGCGACCGTGCCGCAGCTGGGGCAGGTCACCACGTGGTCCACCGACGCACGTCGTTGGCCCGGTCCACCAGGGCGATCCGCTCGTCGGGCGTCGGGGCCAGGGCGGCGTACTCGCGCAGGGCACCCTCCAGCGCGTCGCGCAGGTCGGGCTCCCGCGCCGGCACCGCGCCCAGCTGCACCGTCTTCGACGGCCCGTCCTTGAGCACCGCGGCGAGCGCGGACCCGAGCACATCGACCCGCAGGGCGGCCCGCGCCCGTGGCTCGATGGAGACCGACTGCACGCTGGCCAGCGCGTCGGACAGCGCGCGCAGGTCACCGCTGGACGTGGCCAGCAGCTGCGCGCGCAGCATCCGGGCGTCCACGTACGAGCTGCGCGTGGGCGTCACCAGGTCGAGCGCCGCGAGCGACGCGGGCAGGTCGCCCCGCGCCCGGCGGATGCGGGCCAGCCCGAACGCGGCCGGTGCCGTGTAGTTGGCGTCCGAGCGCGCGCAGATGATGTAGAGCGACTCGGCGATGTCCGGCTCGCCGCTCAGCTCGCACGCGGTGGCCAGCGCGAGCTTGGGCGCCAGCTCTCCGGGCACCTGCCCGTAGACCGCGTTGAACGAGGCGCGCGCCGCGACGGGGTCACCGGTGCTCAGCTGCGCCAGACCGCCCAGCCACGCCGCGCGCCACTCCCACGGGTCGTCGGTGAGGATCTGCGACAGCGTCTGGTCGAGCACGTCCTGGCGCCCGGCCTCGATCGCCGCGGTCGCGCGCCGCAGCCGCACCTCGACGGTCTCGTCCGGGGCATCGGCCAGCGCGGCGAGGCGCTGGTCCGGGTTGCTCACGTTGACGCCGGCGAGCCAGCTGGCCGCCGGGTCGCTGGCGTCGACCTTGAGCGCGGGCAGCTGGTCCCAGGCCAGCGGGTGACCGGCCTCGTCGGACGTGGGCGCCTCGAACAGGACCGACGCCGCCGAGTGCAGCGCGGGGCTGCCGGGGCCGCGGTCGGTGGCGACGACCTCGCGCAGGACGCCGAGGACCTGCGCGCGCAGCTCGTCGACCGTGGCGAACCGGTCCGACGGGTCGAGCGCGCACGCCTTGGCCAGAAGTCGGTAGAACGAGTCGTACGTCTGGAACACCGGCGTGTCCGCGACCGCCGGCAGCGACGCCACGTAGGTGCTGGTGTTGCCGCGGAAGTCGAGCACGAGCGTGGCCAGCGTGCGGCCGATCGTGTAGATGTCCGACGCCACGGACGGCCCCACCTCGGCCACCTCCGGCGCCTGGTAGCCGACCGTGCCGAAGATCGCCGAGTCCAGGTCGTCGATCCGGCGCACGCCGCCCAGGTCGATGAGCTTGACCGCGTCACCCTGCTGGATCACGTTGTCCGGCTTGAAGTCGCAGAACAGCAGGCCCACGTCGTGCAGGTAGGCGAACGCGGGCAGGATCTCGAGCACGAACGCGAGCGCCTGGTCCACCGGCAGCGGGGTGTTGACGCCTCCCGCGGCCTCGCGACGGTCGTGCAGGATCTGCTTGAGCGACCGGCCGCCGACGAACTCCATGACGGTGTAGCCGGCGCCCTCGTGCATGGCGAAGTTGTAGATCTCGACGATCAGCGGGTGCTCGACCTCGGCCAGGAACTGGCGCTCAGAGATGGCCGCCGCGTACGCGTCCGGGTCCCCCGAGTTGAGCAGGCCCTTGAGCACCACCCACCGGCCCGAGACGTTGCGGTCCCGCGCCAGGTAGATCCAGCCCAGGCCACCGTGGGCCAGGCAGCCGACGACCTCGTACTGCCCGCCGACCACGTCACCGGGGTTCAGCGTCGGCGTGAAGTCGAAGTGGTTGCCGCACTTCGGGCAGAACCCCGCGGTCCGGCCGGGGACCCCGTCGCGCGACCGGCCGACCTCGGCGCCGCACGCCGGGCAGAAGCGCTTGCGCTCGGGCACCTCGGGCACGGCCATGACCGCCTGGAGCGGGTCCTGCACCGGAGCCGGGGGCACGGTCGTGAGGCCGGCGCCCAGGCGTGCGCCGCGCAGCCGGGTCGAGGAGGTGCCGACGCGGCGGGTGGGCCGCGTGCCTCCCGTGGCCGCCGTGCGCGCCGACCCGAGGGCGGCCGTGGCCAGCCGGCTCGAGCTGGTGCGCCCGGTGCGGGTGGACCGCTCGGCGTCGGGGTCGGCGGCGGCCGCGGCACGGTCAGGGCTCGCCTGGGCGACCCCCGTGCCGAGCAGCGAGGTCGCTGACGCGGGGGTGCCGGACGCCGGGGCTGTCGCGGTCTGCGGTGACCCGCAGACGTTGCAGTAGCCGTCCTCGTAGGTGCCCGTGCAGCCGGGCTCGGTGCAGGCGATCATCGGTGTCGTCCCTCCTGACCCACCGTGGGCAGGTCGCGGCTGAGGTACTCGTACTGCTCCACGAGGAAGCGGGTCAGGGTGAGGTCGCAGGGCGTCTGGGCGACGACGGCGCGGGCCTCGTCGTACCCCGAGCGGACCGTGGGCGACGCGCTGCGGCCGTTGGCGTCGGCGGCCGCGCGGGCGCCCTCGAGCCGGTAGCGCAGCTCGGCCCGCTCGCGCAGGGGCTTGCTGTAGGCGTCGGCGACCGCGTCGAACGCGCGGCCGACGGCGGCGAGCCGGTCGACGAACGCGTCGAGCTCCGTGCGGCTGTCCGGCACGGCGCCCAGTCGGGACACGTCCGGCACGGCCAGCTTGGGCGGGTGCGCGATCTCGCGGCGGCACCGCTCGGCCAGCTGGTGCAGCGTCGGCTCGCGGGTCTCCAGCGCCGCCATCGTGTCCCGGGCGTCGGCGCGACCCTTCTCGAGCGTGCGCCGCTGCGACACCTGCACGATGAGGTCGCGCTCGGCCAGGGCGGCGCGCGCCTCGAGCTCCGCCAGCGGTCCGGAGATGTCCGCGCCGCGGGCCGCCTGCGCGACGAGCTTCCGCTCCCGCGTGCGCAGGGTCTCGATCAGCTCGCGCGAAGCGGTGTCGACGCCGGCCAGGTCCTCGCAGCGGACGAGGCCCGCCCGCAGACCACGCAGCCGCGACGCCTGGTCGGCGGTGTCCGGGTCGAACGACAGCCGCGCGCGCACCTGCGAGATCATCGCGTCGCACAGGGTCACGGCCTCGACCAGCGACACCAGCGCGGCGCCCAGCCCCGAGTCCAGCCGGCCCCAGACCAGCTGCGACATCTTCTCGCGCGCCACGGCGTCGGCCCGGCCCGAGTCCCACACCACCACCAGCTCGTCGGTGCGGGACCGGATCGCCTGCCACATGGTCAGCGCCAGCAGCACGTCGTCGGTGTAGCTCTCGGACGCGGGCGACGCCTGCGCAGCCTGGTCCAACCGGTCCAGCTCGGTGCGACGGTTGGCCAGCCAGGCCTCGAGCCCGCTGAGGTAGCGGAGCAGCTCCGGTGCGGGGATCGGCTCCCCGAGCCGCCCGGGCGCCTCGGGCGCCTCGGGTCCGCTCACGGGCTACCGACCCGCCCGTACACCGAGACCGGCGGCGCCGGGGCGGTCCCCAGCGCACCGAGCCAGCGGTCGTAGGAGGCGGCCCAGGTGCCGTCGGCCTTGGCCTGGTCGAGCACGCCGTTGACGAACCGCACGAGGTCGACCTGGTCCGCGGCGACGCCGATGCCGTACGGCTCGGCGCTGAACGCCTCGCCGACCACCTTGGCGTACGGGTCCTGCGCGGCGAACCCGGCGAGGATCGTGTCGTCCCCGGTGATCGCGTCGACCTTGCCCTGCTGGAACAGGACCAGGCACCCGGTGTGCGTCGGGGCGCTCACGGCCTCGACCCCGGGGTACGTCTCCTCGAGCCGCTCCAGGGTGGTGGTCCCCTCCGGGGCGCAGACGCGCTGGTCGCCGAGGCCTTCGAGGTCCTCGATGCTCTGCGCCTCCGAGTCCCGCGTGACCAGCACCTTCTGCCCGGCGGTGAGGTACTCGGCGGAGAACGCGATGGTCTCCCAGCGCTCGCAGTTGATGGTGAACGTGCGGGCCACCAGGTCGACCTCGTGGTTCTCCAGCACCTCCAGCCGCTGCGCGGACGTGATGACGCGGAACTGGAGCCGGTTCGGGTCGCCGAAGATCGCGGTCGAGACGGCGCGCAGCATGTCGATGTCGAAGCCCTCGATCTGGCCCGACAGCGGGTTGCGCGAGCCCATCAGGAGGGTGTCGGCCGAGACCCCGACCCGCAGTGCGCCGCGGGTGCGGATGGCGTCCACGGTCGCGCCGCCCGGTGCCGGCGCGTAGGAGGTCGTGGACTCGTTGGCGTCGTCGCAGACCGTCGCGGCGGGGAGAGCGACGGAGGCCACGGCCTGCTGCTGCCCCGCTGGCTCGGCGGCTGGTGCGCCCGCGCAGCCGGCGACCAGCGCGAGGGAGGCGAGGACTGCTCCGAGACCCAGGCGGGTCGAACGTGTCGTGGTCACCGGTACTCCTCCACTCGGGTCGAGATGCCGCGCCAGGACAGGACCGCCGCCAGCAGGCCGACGACGAGCATCAGCCAGCCGACCAGGACCGACGACCCGCCGGAGCCGGACAGGGCGTCGTGCGTCTGCGCGGCGCTGGCCTCCAGGCTGCTGGATGCGGCGGTCGAGAACTGCGCGAACAGGTCGTTGGGGGCGCCCGGCTCCTCGCTGATCGCCAGCGCGACCGCGCCGTCCCAGTCGCCCCCGTCGTCGAGCGCCCGGATCTCCTGGTGCGACGCGACCCAGGTGTCGAGCAGGGGCGAGAGAGCCGGATCGACCGTGGGCCGGGCGAGGAGCTCGCTCGCCTCGTCGGTCTTGAGCACGAACTGCTCCTCGTACGTCGCCCCCGAGCCGCGCTTGATGAGCGTGAACGACTCCTGGGACTTCGCGTCGTTGGCCAGCGAGTACGCCTGCGACACCGAGACCGTCGCGTCGTAGGGGCCACTGCGCGCGTCGCCGGCCTTCGCCGCGGCCGACCCGAGCACCACGGCCCCACCGATCGTCGCGGCGAGCGCGAGGACCGTGGACCAGAACAGCCCCGCGTTCAGGCGGCGGTGCGTGCGCTTGGCCAGCCACACCTGCACCACGACGAGAACCGCGAGGGCGAGGATGCCCAGGGCGAGCAGCCACGGCACGGACGCCACCGAGTCGAACGAGGAGTCGACGCGGTCGGTGTTGGCCTGCACCAGGTCGTCCAGGTGCGGGAGCACGTCGGTGCGCAGGACGGCCGACGCCTGGTCGAGGTACGCGGCGCCGACGGGGAAGCCCTGCCGGTTGTTGGCGCGGGCCTGCTCGACCAGGCCGGTGTACGTGGTCAGGCCGGCGTTCGCCTGCCCGAGCAGGTCCGCGTCGGCACCGTTGGAGCCGGCCAGCCGCGCGAGCCCGTTCGAGGCCGAGACGATCGCCTCGTCGTACCGGGCGCGCTGCTCCGGCGGCTCCAGGCCGCCCACGAGGAACGCGTTGGTGGCGGTGGCGTCGGCCACCACCAGGTCGTTGCGGACGTCCTGGATGCCGACCAGCTGGGTGGTGTCGGCGTCGGCGTCGGAGAGCGCCTGCGACTGCGCGAGGCCGGCGTTGAGGCCGATCACGCCCACGGCGGCGGCGGCCAGCACGGACACGACGCCGGCGACGCGCAGGCGTCCGGGCGTGCGGCTCAGGGCGCCGCGCAGCCCGGTGCGGTGCGCGGGTGGCCCCGCGGCCGGGGTGGCCGCCTGAAGGGCGATGGTCTGCGTCACGCGGACTCCTCGATGTGGGCGTCGGTCTCTGCGGTGGGCTCGTCGGCCACCGGCCCGTCGGCCACCGGCTCGTCGGGCACCGGCTCGTCGGCCGCTGGCACCAGGTCCTCCGGGAGGATCAGCCGCAGCTGTTCCACCGTCGGCTGCTCAACGTCCCGGAGCCGCCAGGCGTGCCTGGTGATCGCCTGGTCCAGCACGTTGCGCGCGTACCGGCCGTTCCCGAACCCCTCGTCGCGGATCTGCAACGACGCCAGCTCCTCGAACCGGTCCAGGCACTCGGGCGTTGGCTCGAAGTCGGCCTTCGTCGCGGCGCGGGCGAAGATCTCCCGCAGCTCGACGTCGGTGTAGTCGTCGAACTCGACGGTCGTGGAGAACCGGCTCTCCAGCCCGGGGTTGGTGGCCAGGAACGTCGCCATCGGCCCGGGGTAGCCGGCAACGATCACCACGAGGTCGTCGCGGTGATCCTCCATGTCCTTGACCAGGGTGTTCACCGCCTCCGCGCCGTACTGGTCCTCGGCCAGCCCGTACGCCTCGTCGACGAACAGGACCCCGCCGAGCGCGGTCGCGACGACCTCCGACGTCTTCACGGCTGTCTGCCCGAGGTACCCGGCGACCAGCTCGGAGCGGTCCACCTCGACCAGGTGCCCCTTGGTGAGCAGCCCGAGCGCCCGGTAGATGCCGGCCACCAGCCGCGCGACCGTCGTCTTGCCCGTGCCCGGGTTGCCCAGGAACACCAGGTGCCGGGTCAGGGTGGGCGCCGTGAGGCCGGCCTCGGTGCGCAGGCGCTCGACCCGCAGGAGCTGGGTCTGCTGCCGGATCTCGGCCTTGACGCGGCGCAGGCCGACGAGGGCGTCGAGCTCGGCCAGCAGCTCCTCGAGGGTCTTGGCGGGCTTCTCCTCGGGGACGAAGGTCGTGCCGGCGACGGGCGTCGCGTGGACCGGGACCAGCCCCGGCTCCCCGGCGCCCGGCTGCGGCGGCAGCGCGAGGGCGGACAGGTCGAACGCCGACGGGTCGATGCGGGGCAGGTCGAACGCGGACGGCAGCTCGGGCGCCACCGGGCCCCGCCCGTCCACCGCGGCACGCTGCACCGCGGCGGTGGCCGAGGCACGCGCGATCACGTCGATCGGAGCGGGTCCGAGGTCGCAGGCCGCAGACACCACGTCGGCCAGCGCGCCGGCGTAGGCGGCGGCGTGCGGGGTCCCGACGAGCCCGGCCAACAGGTCCGTCGGGGACGACCGCCAGCGCCGCGCGCTGGAGGCCGCCGCGAAGAACGCACCGAACGTCGCCTCGTGCGCGCCGACCGCCGTGAGCCAGGCGGCGGCCGCGCCCGGGATCGACTCGGCGACGGCGGCCGCGAGGCGCGCGCCCTCGTCACGGGCGGCGGCGCCCTCCAGACCGGCAGCGGCGCCGACGGTCTCGAGGGTGTCGAGGGCGTCGGTCAGGGTCACGGGCGCTCCACCTGGGGCGTGTCGAGGCCGGCCTCCGGGGCCAGCGCGAGCGAGGTGCCGCCGAACTTCTCCGCCAAGAACAGCCCGTGCGCCACGAGCGCGTTGGCGTCCTCGCGGGAGACGGCGTCGGAGATCTTGTCCAGGGTGACGCCCAGCAGGTCGAGCTGGTCGCAGAGCACCATGAGCGAGGTCTTGCCCTTCGACACCACGCGCCGGTCGGCGAAGTCCCGCGGCAGGCGCAGGTAGCCGCCCACCGCCTCGGGCAGGTAGCTCGTGGCGGTCGCGACGACCGTGTGGGCCTGCCGGCTGCCGGCGCCCAGCCGGTCCAGCCGCGGAGCCATCTCGTCGACCGTCCGGGTGATCCGCAGCACGCGCGCAGTCACCGCGGCCGGCACCTTGCCCGCGATCTGCTGCTCCACCTGGTGCGCGGACGCGACGATGTCCGCCGTCGTCGGCGCGGGCGGTGCAGGGGGAAGCTCGGGCTCCCGACGCCGCCCCCTCAGGCGTGCGAACCAGCTCATCTGTGGCGCCTACGTGCCGAGATCGAGCGAACCGCTGGCCACGTCCGTGGTGTCCGCGCGCTTGACGCGGTCGAGGTAGGTGCGCGCCTTCGTCGTCTCGGTCTCGAGCACCCCGATCGTGGTGGCCATCGAGTCGAGCGCCTTGACCTTGAACGTGTCGATGGAGTCCATGGTCGCGTAGATGTCGGTGAACGCCTGCTGCAGCTGCGGCAGGCCGACCGTGGCCTGCGCGGCCTGCTCCTGGATGCCGGCCGACTGCTCCTTGAGCATCTTCGCGGTCGACGCGATCAGCCCGGTCGTCGTGGCGTTCAGCGCGGTGATCTGGTCGAGCACCAGCCGCTGGTTGTTCAGCGCCTGCGCGACGATGACGGCCGTACGCAGGGCGGCCACCGTGGTGGTCGTGGCGCGGTCGACGCCCTTGATGAGCTCGATGTTGTTCTTGATGATGATGTCGATCGCCAGGTAGCCCTGGATCGAGACGGCCAGCTGGGTCAGCAGGTCCTGGTGCTTCTGGCGCACGTAGAACAGGACGTCCTCGCGCAGCGCCTTGGCCCGCGCGGGATCGGTGGCGTCGAGCTCCGCGATGGCCGTCGACACGCGCGTGTCCAGCGACTCCGCGACGTAGATGTACTGGTGCAGGCGGGCCATCGTGTCCCAGAGGTGCTGCTTCTCCAGGTTGAGCGCCGCGTTGTCCTTGCGCAGCTCGTCCTGGCCGTTGTACAGCGCGCGGACGATGGCGTCGATCTGCTTCTGCGAGCTCTCGTACCGGCGGAAGTAGTCGGTGAGCGTGTCGCCGAACGGGATGAGCCCGAGCAGCTTCTTGCCGATCGTGGCCTCGCTGGGGTCCAGGCTCTCGACCGTCTTGCGCAGGTCCAGCAGGGACTTGCTCACCTGCGACGTGCCGGAGACGCCGCCCTCGCGGAGCTCCTTGACGGGCATCTGGAGCAGCCGGTTCGAGGTGTCGGCGGCCGCGCGGATGTCGGCGTCGCCCATGAGCCGGATGTCGTCGGCCTTGCTGGCCAGCTCCGGCGATCCCACCTGGGCCTTCATGAGGCCGTCGACGTAGGAGTTGACCTTGGCGTCGAGACCCGGGAGCGCCGACTCGGGGATCTGCGGGGCCATCGCGGGCGCCTGCGTGGCCGCCACGGGAGCCATCGGAGTGGGAGCCTCGAGCGCGAAGACGGACTGCGGCGCGGGGGGCTGCAAGGGGGCTGCGTCGGTCATCGTCGTCCTTCATGTCCGGGCGGCGCAGTGGGCCTGATCGCCCGCATCCTCGATGGTCATGGAATGGTCAAGTCGTCCTCCAGCGGACACTAGCACGGGGCCCTCCGCCGAAGCCGGTGCCCGGGCGGCCGACCTGCGTTTTCGCCTAGCGGCGAACAGCACGCTCTCTGGTCTCCCGCCCCGCGTCCGCGCATGATCGACGGCACGCACGTCGCCGGCCCGAGGGGGAGCCATGCTGCCGTCCGACATCCGTACCGCCACCGTGCACGTCGGTCCGTTCCTCGACGATCTCGGGGAACCCTGGTCCGGCACCGTCACCGTGGAGTCGTCGACCGCGCGGGTCTGGGACGCGACCGCCGCGGTGATCAGCCCCCGACCTGCCGTCGTTCCCCTGGGCGGCGACGGCACCGCGGCGATCCCCCTGGCGACCACGGACCAACCGGGCTTCAGCGACGGGGCGGGCCGGCCGGTCACCGGCTGGACCTACACGCTCACGGTCCAGCTCGCGGGGGTGGCGCCGGTCCGCCGGACGTTCGACCTGCCGACGAGCACCGGCCCCGACCTGCGCCTCATGCTCGCGACCGCCGGGCCTCCCGCCGCTCGCGGTCTGACGCGTCGCGACGCCCTCCGCGCCGGCGCAGCCGCTCTCGTCGCCGGCACCGCAGCCGCGGCCACCGCACCGCCGGCGGCCGCGGGCGCGCACCTGCGTGGCGGCGTGGTCCTCCCCACCGCCAGGACCGTCTTCGACGACGACCTCCAGGTGGGTACCACCGCCCACCCGAGCACCCTGCTGGTGAAGTCGTCTCCGGCGGGCGGGACCGCCGGCGGTCCCGGGATCTACGACTCCACCGGCCGGATCGTCCTGGAGACGTACCAGCCGCACTTCGGCTCCTACGGGGAGTCGCTCCGCGTGCAGCTCAAGGACGCCCGCGCCAAGGGCATGCTCACGTACCAGGGGAGCTGGCCGACGCCGCACTACCCGGACGGCGACTACACCTGGCTGTCCACGCACCCCACCACGCCCGTGACCATCGCGTGGATCGGCGCGCACTTCCTCAACAACGACGACCCCGGCTCGCTCGAGAAGAACCTCTGGCACGGGCACATCAACTTCGAGGTCCCCGACGCCAAGGGCGCCCTGCGCACCCGCCTGGAGATCAAGCTCGTCGACCCGGTGACCGGCAAGATCGGCACCGACCGCTCGGCCGTCCGCACCCACATGGCCGACTTCGAGCTCCAGGTGGGCGCGGCGGACGAGCAGCTGCGGATCGTCGGCACAGACTCCCACCCGAAGGACCTGGTGTTCGCCACCGAGGTGGGCGCCCGGCAGCCCCGCTGGATCCTGCGGGCGACCGAGAACGACGCCAACCTGGAGCTCCGTCGCTACCGGGCGGGCAATGCGTACCAGGACTCGCCGGTGGCCGTGGACCGGCTGACCGGGCTGGTCGCGGTCGGTGGCGCGGCGGGCACCTCGGCAGGCCTCAAGGTCGCCCAGCGCGGCGGGGTGGGGATCACCGTGACGCCGCTGGCCGCCGGTGGACAGGGGATGCTCGTCGCCGGCACGGACCCGACCGCGCGGGTGATCCAGGGCGAGGTCACGGGGGACCCCCAGCGGCGGTTCGTCGCCCTCGTCGACGGCACCCTGGGGTGGGGCACCGGCGCGACGGAGCGCGACACGCTCCTGTACCGACGGGGACCGAACCAGCTGGGCACCGACGGCGGGTTGTTCCTGCGCAGCAGCGCCACCCCGGCGACGGCCACGACCGGCGGGGTGCTGTTCGTCGCCGACGGCGCGTTGAAGTACCGCGGCGCCGCGGGCACGGTGACCACGCTGGCGGCGGCCTGAGAGGATGCGGGTCAGGGCACGCCGACGAGCAGAGGAGCACACATGTCGACCGAGGACACCGGGTCGCTCGAGGACCGCCTGCAGCGGCTGGGGATCGCGCACGACGTCCAGCGCCTCATGGCCACCGGCATCGGCAAGCTGCCGCTGAGCGAGACCGCCAAGGAGTCCCTGACGTCGAAGAGCGCCACCGCGGTCGTCGTCGTCGGCGAGACCGGCGTCGCGCTGGTGAAGGGCGCCACGTCCGCCGCCAAGGAGGGCGCCGAGACGTTCCAGCGCACGCGGCACGCGCACGGGACGCCGACCGACGAGCCCGCGGCCCCGGCCCCGGCCCCGGACGTCACCACCCGGTTGGAGCGGCTGAGCGCGCTGCACCGCGACGGCCACCTGGACGACGCGGAGTATGCGGCGGCCAAGGCGAGGGTCCTCGCGGAGGGCTAGCGGCCCGTGGCCAGCGGCAGGATGACCGTGTCGATCATCTGCACCACGAACTCGTCGTCGATCTTCTGGCCCGCGACCATCTTGCGGTAGGCGATCATCGCGGGCGCGACGGCGGCCACCATCTCCAGGTCGATGTCCGGGCGCAGCTCGCCGCGGGCCTGCGCGCGCTCCAGCAGCCCGCGCATCAGACCGACCCGGGAGCGGACGAACTGCTCGTGGAAGACGGCGGCGACCTCGGGGTTCTCCCGCACCGCGGACCACAGGCCGGACATGAGCTCGGAGTCGTCCGTGCGCGGCTTCCCGAAGCGGACGGCGAGCAGGTCGGAGCGCAGCGAACCCGTGTCGGGGATCTCGTCGGCCGTCGGCGCGACGCCCCGCATGCAGACGACGGCGTCGACCGTGAGCTGCACCTTGGACGGCCAGCGGCGGTAGACCGTCGCCTTGCCCGCCCCGGCGCGCTCGGCGACGGCGTCCATCGTCATGCCGTCGTAGCCGCGCTCGGCGAGCAGCTCGCGCGTCGCGACGAGGATCGCGTCGTCCTTCGACCCGTCGCGTCGTCGGCCCGGGCGGCGCGTGATCGTCGTCGACCCGTCCTCCACGATGCTCCTTCTCCTTGCTGCTGGTTCGGCCGCCAGCGTAGCGCTGACACAAATCGAGACTGAGGGGTTCCGAAACTCACCGGTTCCATATTACTCTCGCTCCACCGACCACGACGTCCCAGGAGCATCCCCATGTCCACAGTCACCACCGCACCGGAGAGCCGACAGCGCTGGCTCGTCCTCGCGACGGTCGCCCTTGCCCAGCTGATGGTCGTGCTCGACGCGACCATCGTGAACATCGCGCTGCCCTCCGCCCAGGCGGACCTCGGGTTCAGCGACAACGACCGCCAGTGGGTCGTCACCGCCTACGCGCTCGCCTTCGGCAGCCTGCTGCTGCTCGGCGGCCGGCTCGCGGACATGTTCGGCCGCCGCCGCATGTTCCTCGTCGGGCTCATCGGGTTCGCCCTGGCGTCCGCCCTCGGCGGTGCCGCCCAGAGCTTCGAGCTGCTGATCGCCGCGCGCGCGCTCCAGGGCGTGTTCGGCGCGCTCCTCGCGCCCGCCGCGCTCTCCGTCCTGACCACCACGTTCACCGCGCCCAACGAGCGCGCCCGCGCGTTCGGCGTGTTCGGCGCGATCGCCGGCATGGGCGGTGCCATCGGCCTGCTGCTCGGCGGCTACCTCACCGAGAACTTCAACTGGCGCTGGAACCTCTACGTGAACGTCCTCATCGCGATCGTCGCGTTCGTCGCCGGGTCGGTCCTGCTGTCCCGCACCGACGAGACCCACCGCAGCCGGTTCGACGTGCCCGGGGTCGTCCTGGCCTCCACCGGTCTGTTCGCCCTCGTGTTCGGGTTCTCGCAGGCCGAGCCCCAGGGCTGGGACGCTCCGGTGGTCTGGGGCTCGCTGGCCGCCAGCGTCGTCCTGCTGGTCGCCTTCGTCCGTCGCCAGCGCACTGCCGAGCACCCGCTGCTGCCCCTGGAGATCGTGCTCGACCGCGACCGTGGCGCCGGGTTCCTCGCCATCCTCGTCGCGGGCTCCGGGATGTTCGGGGTATTCCTGTTCCTCACCTACTACCTGCAGCTGACCCTCGGGTACACGCCCATGCAGACCGGTACCGCGTTCCTGCCGATGGTGGTCTTCATCATCATCACCGCGCAGGTGCAGTCGAACATCCTGGTGCCGCGGTTCGGCCCGAAGCTGCTGGTGCCGATCGGCATGACCGTCGGCGCGCTGGCCATGGTCTGGTTCACGTCCCTCGACGCCGGCAGCAGCTACGGCCACGTGGTCGTCGGGCTGGTGGCGATGGGCATCGCGATGGGCTCGATCATGCCCGCGTCGTTCCAGATCGCGACGCTCGGCATCTCCCCGCGCCAGGCGGGCGCCGCATCGGCGATGGTCTCCACCAGCCAGCAGGTGGGCGGGGCGATCGGCACCGCGGTGCTGAACACCCTGGCTGCCACCGCCGCGACCGCCTACGTCGCGGACCGCGTGCCCGCAACGCCGCAGGTGATGGCCGACGCAGCCATCCACAGCTTCTCGGTGGCGTACTCGTGGTCGGCGGGGATCTTCCTGCTCGGCGCGGTCCTCACGGCGGCCCTGTTCCGCACCCGCGCCGACCGGGCCGCCCGCCTGGCCGACGCGGCACCGGCCGCCGCCCACGCGGAGCCGGTGCTCGCGCACTGACCCCCTACAGCCCGACCATGCCCATCCCGGCGTCGTTGTAGCGGTTGCCGTGCACGCCGATCCGGTCGGCGGCCTGGGTCAGCTCGGCGAGGTCCTCGGTGCTCAGCGCGAGCCGCGCGGCACCGAGGTTCTCGTCGAGCCGGCTCAGGCGGCGCGTCCCGGGGATGGGCGCGATCCACGGCTTGCGGGCCAGCAGCCACGCGATCGCGACCTGCGCCGGCGTCGCTCCGTTGCGCGATGCCACAGCCGTGACCAGGTCGACGAGAGCCTGGTTGGCCTGGCGGTTCTCCTCGGTGAACCGCGGGATCGTCGTGCGGATGTCCTTCTCGGTGAACGTCGTCGCGGTGTCGACCGTGCCGGTGAGGAACCCCTTGCCCAGCGGGCTGAACGGGACGAAGCCGATCCCCAGCTCCTCGAGCACCGGCAGCACCTCGGCCTCCGGGTCCCGCGTCCACAGCGAGTACTCGCTCTGCAGCGCGGTCACGGGCTGCACGGCGTGGGCGCGGCGGATGGTGCCGGCGCCCGCCTCGGACAGGCCGAAGTGCCGGACCTTGCCCGCGGCGATGAGCTCCTTGACCGCCCCGGCGACCTCCTCGATGGGCACGTCCGGGTCCACGCGGTGCTGGTAGTAGAGGTCGATCACGTCGATGCCGAGCCGCTGCAGCGAGGCGTCGGCCGCCGCGGCGATGTGCTCCGGCCGGCTGTTCACGCCGACGGACTTCCCGTCCTGGATGTCGAAGCCGAACTTGGTGGCGATCACGACCCGGTCCCGGACGGGCGCGAGCGCTTCGCCCACCAGCTCCTCGTTGACGAACGGCCCGTACACCTCCGCGGTGTCGAAGAAGGTGACGCCGCGGTCCACCGCGCCGCGCAGCACGGCGATCATGTCGTCGCGGTCGCCGGGGTTGGGTCCGTAGCTCTGGCTCATGCCCATGCAGCCCAGGCCGATCGCCGAGACCACCAGGTCGCTTCCGAGTGTGCGTGTGTCCATGCGATCGACCGTACGACTGCCGGTCCCGATCTAGGAGGCCCTGTCAGTACCCGTTCCGATGGGCCTCGACCGCACGGTGCACGCTCCCGTGGAACCGGTCGGGACCGACGCGGTCGACGACGCCGTCGCGCGCGAGCGTCGCCCGCACCGACGGCTTGACCCGCGCCAGCCGGACCGCCAGCTCCCGGTCGGCCGCGAGGTCCAGCACCTCGTGCAGCACCGCGGCGCCCTGGGCGTCGACGAAGGTGATCGCGCCGCAGTCGATCACGATCGCCGTCAGCCCCGGGACCGCGTCGGCGACCTCGCGCACCCGGTCCTCGAGCGCGTCGGCGGTGGCGAAGAACAGACCGCCGTCGATGCGGAGCACCGCGATGCCCGGCTCCGGCTCGTCCTCCGGGTGCTCGTCGAGCTCACGGAACACCTGCGTCCCCGGCTCGCGGACCATCACCGGCAGGGACGGGCGCGTGGTCACCGAGACCAGCCACAGCAGCGACAGACCGATCCCGACGAGCACCCCCGCCAGCACGCCGACCACCAGCGTGCTCACCAGCGCCACCATCGCGATCCAGAAGTCGAACCGCTGCACCCGGAACAGCCGGCGCATGGCCGGCACGTCCATCATCCCCATGACGACGGCCTCGATGATGATCGCCGCGAGCACCGCCGTGGGCAGCCCGGAGAACAGGGGCGCCAGCAGCAGCAGGGTGAGCAGGACCATCGCGCCCGACGTGAGCGACGCGACGGGGGTGCGCGCTCCGGTGCGGTCGTTCAGCGAGCTCGCCGACAGGCTGGTGGACACCGGCATGCCCTGCACCAGGCCGGCACCCACGTTGGCGGCCCCCTGGGCGAGCGACTCCTGGTCGATGTCGACGCGGTAGCGGTGCCGGGCGGCGAACGTGCGGGCGTCGCCTGCGGTCTGGGAGAACCCGATCATCACCAGCGCGACGGAGGCGAGCGCCACGGTCGCGACGTGGTCGAGCAGCAGGGCGGGGTCGGGCACGACGACCGACGGGAGCCCGCGCGGGACGTCGCCGACCAGCGCGACGCCGCGCTCCCCCAGGTCGAGCAGCCAGGTGGCCAGCAGCCCGCCGACCACCAGGACGAGCGCGCCGGGCACGCGCGGGGCGATGCGCCGCAGTCCGAACACCGTGACCAGCGCGGCGACGGCGACCAGGAGCGTCGCCGGGTGCGCATCACCGAGGGTGCCGAGCCACGACCACAGCTCCTGCGGCGGGGTGGAGCCCGAGGCGCTCGTCCCCGTGAGCTTGGGCAGCTCGCCGATGACCACGTCGATCGCCGCCCCGAACAGGAAGCCGGTCACCACGGCCCGCGAGAGGAACTGCGCGATCCAGCCCATCTTGAGCACCGCGAGGACCACGAACACGATGCCGGAGACGAGGGTGATCCCCGCGACGAACGAGGCCACGTCGGTGCCCGTGAGCCCGGCGGCGAGCACCGCGCTGGCGGCCACCGCGGCCAGCCCGGAGCTCGGTCCGGTGGAGATCTGCCGGCTGGTGCCGAAGATCGCGTACAGGATCGCGCCGGCCGCGGCGGCGTACAGGCCGTTCTGGAGCGGGATGCCCGCGATCCCCGCGTAGCCGAGGTTCTTGGGGACGATCAGCGCCGCGACCGCGACACCCGCGGCCACGTCGGGACGCAGCCACCGACGGTCGTACGTGCGCAGCACGCCGACGATCGGCACGCGGTCGGACCAGCGGCGACGCTTCGCAGCCATCTCTGGACACTAGCGACGGGGCGCCGCCGGCGTCAGTCCCTCAGGACCGCTCCTCCGCCAGCCGCTTGATCGCCGCGAGCCGGCGGTCCCACTCGGCGCCGATCGCCTCCAGCGCGCGAGCCGTCTCGGACAGCCGGGCGCCGAGCGCGCGGTAGCGGATCTCCCGCCCGGCCCGCACCGGCTCCACCAGCCCCGCCTCGGCCAGCAGGGCGAGGTGCTTGGCGATCGCCTGCCGCGTGACGGGCAGCCGGGCGGCCAGGGCCGACGCCGACAGGTCGCAGCGCCCCAGCTCGGCCAGGATCTGCCACCGGGTGTCGTCGGCCAGCGCCGCGAACACGGGCGCCAGCGCGGGGCCGCTCATGCCGCGCCTTCGAGCAGGGTGACCAGCTCGTCGAGCTCGGCGGTCCAGCCGCCGCGGTTGTTCTCCATCGCCACCAGCGGGTCCCGGGCCAGCAGGTCGAAGCCGGACTCCACCACCGTCAGCAGCGTGGCGTCCCCGTCGGCGACGAGCGTGAACCGGACCAGGGTCGAGTTGTCGGCGCGCAGCGGCTCGCCCGGCGATCCCCAGGTGAAGGCGAACACCACGGGCTCGTCGTACTCCTCGATGCGGACCGGGAACTCGCCGTAGCCCTCGAACCCGAACGTCCCCGCGCCCCCGACCCGCAGGTCCGGCAGGTCGGCGGTGCTCCCGAACCACTGCGCGATCAGGTCGTCCCGCGTCAGGGCGTCCCACACCCGCTCCGGCGTCGCGTGGATGTGCACGGTGCGCGTCACCTGGTAGCGCTCGGTGTCGATCGTCGCCTGCGGGTCGACGGACGCCATGGGAGATCCTCTCGACGGTGAGTGCGTGCAACTTCAGAGTTGCACGAGCAACCTCTGGGTTGCAACCGCTACGGTCGGGAACGTGCTCCCCGTCCCCGCCGTCCCCGCCGACGTCGACGCGATCCACGCCCTGCGCCGCTCGCTCGAGGACTGGATGGCAGCGCACGGCACCGTGCAGTGGCCGCGGGGCTCCCTGCCCCGCGAGCGCATCGCCACCCAGGTCGAGGCCGGCGAGTGGCACGTCGTCCGCGACGACGAGCTCGGGCTCGCCGGCACGGTCCGGCTGCTGTGGACGGACCCCGACTTCTGGGGCGACGACGACACCCCCGCGGCCTACGTGCACGGCCTGATGGTCGACCGCCGCGCCGCCGGTCGCCGGCTCGGCCCCGCACTGCTCGACTGGGCGGCGGCGCAGGGACGCGCGGCCGGCGTCGAGCTGCTCCGGCTCGACTGCCGGACCACCAACCCGGTCCTGCGCACGTACTACGAGTCGCACGGGTTCCGGACCGTCGGGCAGGTGGACTTCGCCGACTTCTCCTGCACCCTGCTGGAGGCCTCGCTCCGTGTGGGTGGTAGCGCCTAAGTTGGACATATGGCGCAGCAGCAGCGGACCTACCCGCAGGGCGTGACGTCCTGGGTGGACATCGAGCAGCGGGACGTCGACGGAGCACTGGAGTTCTACGGCGCCGTGCTCGGCTGGACGTTCCACCAGGCCAGCCCTCCGGGGGCGCCGCGGTACGTGATCGCGCAGGTGGAGGGGCTCGACGTCGCGGGCGTCGGCGAGGGAGCCGACGATCCTGGTTGGCACACGTACGTGGCGGCCGACGACCTCGAGTCGGTCCTCGACCGCATCACCGCCGCGGGCGGGGTCGTGACCACCGGCCCGACCGTCGCGGGCAAGGGCGGCACCTGGGCCGGCTTCACCGATCCGCAGGGCGTGCCGCTGCGGCTCTGGCAGCCGAAGCGACGGCTCGGCGCACAGCTGGTCAACGCGCCCGGCACCTGGAACTTCAGCGACCTGCGCAGCGACGAGCCGGCCACCGCGTTCTACACGCGGGTGTTCGGGTGGGAGTTCGCCGACCTCGGCTTCGGCACCATGATCCGCATGCCCCGCTACGGCGACCACCTGGCGGCCACCACCGACCCGGACATCCGCGAACGTCAGGCAGAAGTCTCCGTGCCCCCCGGGTTCGAGGACGCGATCGGCTGGGTCGCACCCGCGGTCGAGAACGAGGCACCGCACTGGCACGTCACGTTCGCCGTCGCCGACCGGGACGCGACCGCCGCACTGGCCACCGCGCACGGCGGCACGGTGCTGGACAGCGAGGACACCCCGTGGGCCCTCACGACCACGATCCAGGACCCGCAGGGCGCGCTGTTCAGCGGGAGCCAGTTCACTCCCCCGTCCTGACCGGCCCTTCGCGTGGGAACCGCGCGGCGAGCTCCGCCTGGATCCGCACGTGCCGCTCGAGGAACGCCCGCTCGTCGAGCTTCTTGCGCCGCAGCCAGCCGGTGACCTCGTCGTTGCACTTGCTGGCGTTGCACGAGCCGCACGCCGGGGCGATGTTGTCGAGCGTGTAGCGCCCGCCGCGCGAGATGGGCAGGACGCAGTCGCGCTGCAGTGGCCGGTCGCTCGCCCCGCAGTACGCGCACCCGCCCCACGCCGCGGTGAGCGCCTGCCACTGCTCGGGGCTGAGGTCGTGCTGGACGGCGGCCATGCGCCGCTTGCGACGCGTGGCGTACCGCGCCTGGCGGGTGCGGCTGGACGGCATGACCTCACGGTAGTCAGGTCACAGGCGTCCCCTGCGCAACCGCGCGGGTGGGGTCTTGCCGCCGCCCCTTCCCAAACCGGTCCAAACTAGGCAGGGTGGCTGGTGTCCGAGCCCGTCTCGAGGAGCCCCCATGCAGATCCTTCGTGGCCGTCAGGTCGCCGCCGCCGTCGCAGCAGCCCTGGCTCTCGTCTCGACCACCGCGATCCCCGCCCAGGCAGGTGGGAAGCACCCGTCACCGAAGACGGTCACCGTCAACCTCATCTCCTTCAACGACTTCCACGGCGCGATCGACCCGCCCACCGGAAGCGGCGGGCTGGTCAACGGCACCCCGGCCGGCGGCGTGGAGTACCTGGCGACGGCGGTCAAGAAGCTGCGGGCCGAGCAGGAGCAGGAGTCGCGCTACAGCTTCACGGTCGCGGCCGGTGACCTCGTGGGCGCGAGCCCGCTGGTGAGCGCCGCGTTCCACGACGAGCCGACCGTCGACGAGATGAACTCGCTCGGGCTCGACGTGACGAGCGTCGGCAACCACGAGTTCGACGAGGGCGTGCCCGAGCTCCTCCGCCTCCAGAAGGGCGGCTGCCACCCGGTCGACGGGTGCCTGGACGGTGACGGGTTCGCCGGGGCCGACTACCCGATGCTCGCGGCGAACGTCGTCTACAAGAAGAGCGGTCTGCCGATCCTCAAGCCGTTCACGATCGAGAACGTCGGCGGCGTGAAGGTGGCCTTCGTCGGGATGACGCTCGAGGGGACCCCGGCCATCGTCAACCCCGCCGGCATCACGAACGTGAACTTCCTCGACGAGGCGACGACCGCCAACAAGTACGCCCGCGCGCTCAAGTGGCTCGGGGTGAAGTCGATCGTCCTGCTGCTGCACGAGGGCGGGCAGCAGACCGGGCCCGCTCCGCAGGACCCGAGCGGGTGCGTCGGCTTCTCGGGCGCCGTCACCGACATCGTGTCGCAGCTCGACCCGGCGTACGGCGTGGTCGTCAGCGGCCACACGCACCGCTCCTACACCTGCGCGCTGCCCAACTCGTCCGGTGCACCGACCGTCGTGACCAGCGCCGGCAGCAACGGCACGATCCTCACCGACATCAGCATGACCCTCGACAAGAAGACGAAGAAGATCGTCTCCGCCGACGCTCACAACCTCATCGTCGAGAACGGGGTCAAGAACCCGGACGGGACCTGGCAGCAGTCGGCGCCCGGCGTGTACGTCCGCAACCCGGCCACGGTCGACCCCGAGGCCAAGGTGATCGCCGACAAGTACCGGGCCGCGGTAGCACCGCTCGCCAACCGGGTCGTCGGGTCGATCACGGCCGACATCACCCGCACGGGGAACGCCGCCGGCGAGAGCGCACTGGGCGACGTCATCGCCGACGGCATGGTCGCCTACACCACCTCGGCCGGGGTGCAGCTGGCGCTGATGAACCCCGGGGGCATCCGCGCGGACCTCATCTACACGAACTCCCCAGGGGGCGAGGCGCCCGGCCAGGTGACGTACGGCGAGGTGTTCACCGTGCAGCCGTTCAACAACCTGGTGGCCACGGTGACGCTCACCGGCGCCCAGCTCAAGGAGGTCCTCGAGCAGCAGTTCGCGGGCTACGCCGGGCAGACGACGACCAAGATCCTGCAGGTGTCCGAGGGATTCACCTACACCTACTCGTCGTCCGCGGCGCTCGGGAGCCGGGTCAGCAACCTGGCGCTGAACGGCACGCCGATCGACCCGGCCGGCACCTACCGGGTCACCACCAACGACTTCCTCGCCAACGGGGGTGACGGGTTCACCAACCTCACGGTCGCCACCGACCGGGTGACCGCACCCGGTTTCGACGTCGACTCGCTGGCGGCGTACCTGGGCGCCGGACCGAAGGGCCCCGGGCCGCAGAACCGGATCACGGTGGTGCCGTGATCGCAGGGTGACGATCAGGGCTGCGGGTCGGCGGTCAGCCCGCGGGCGCCTCCCCCGGCGTGCAGGTGGGCGGCGTCGGCCGTCGCCGCCGGAGCGCACACGGTCACCAGGCGTCGGCACCGTTCGGGTCGAGCACCTCGGTGTTCACGAGCCCTGCGCCGCGCTGGTGAGCCGACCCGGGCTCAGCTCAGGCTGAGCCCGGCCGACCGCCCACTCACGTCCGCTCGGAGACGCAGTGACGATCGGATCAGGGCGGCTCCGAGGAGCGCGCACGTCAGCACGCCGAGCACGACGGCCCACGCGTCGGGCTTCCGGAACGCGGAGGGCGTGACCCACACCGCTTGCACGAGGAAGAGCGCGCCGAACACGAAGCCGGACAGGGGTCGTGCGGTCATCCGCCACCACGCGCGCGGCGCCTCGAGCGACTCGATCTCGGCGTCCCGGAAGTTGCGCGCGGCGAACCCGACGACGAGCAGCTGGAGGGGCACCGACGCGAGCGACCCCGCCCACGAGCCCATCGTCAGCGACGCGGTGACCGTGACCGCAGCGACGACGATCGACGCGAGGAACAGGTAGACGAACTTCCCGTACGGCGTCACGATCCGCCACCGAGCCGGCCCGACTCGTGCCGTCACGTGCCCACACCCCGGTCGTCGTCGCGGAACGTCCTCACCTGGCAACCGTAGTGATCGGGACGATGCCCACGGTGGGATCTCACGCGGCGACGAGCTCGTACCTCAGATCCTTGGGGACCGAGCGGTGTGCAGCGGGGTGCCCGAACCCCGTCGGCAACGCCGGCACCTCGCCGGTCGGGCGCTCTTCGTCCTCGAGTCCGGTGCTCACCGTCATGGCCGTACCCCTCTTCGCGTCGGTGATGGCATCGCCGGCCTCATTGCCGGAACACCGTTGACCGTGCGCACAGCCGGTCCTCCGCCACGCGGGTGCGCCGACTGCCCTACCCCTCCCATCGGACGGGCTGTGGTCGTGCAAAGGCGAACGCGACAGCCGGTCGGGTGGATTTCGACACGACGGCGATCGGGGCCTCGCACAGCCCTGGACTGCGACGACACCTGGGTGGGCCCCGTGGGGATCGAACCCACAACCCGCGGATTAAAAGTCCGCTGCTCTGCCGATTGAGCTAGAGGCCCGGGGGACGGGGACGAGAACCGTCGCGACTGCGGAGCAGTCCGACCCCTCCGGTTGGAGGCTACGCGACTTCGCCCGGCGTCGGCCCTGGATCGCCGGGGTACGGCGCCCGGGTGAACGCCGCCGAGACCCCGGCGCACCGACCGCCGCCTCCGCTACCGTGCGCCGGATGAGTGAGCAGACGGGACACGAACCCAGCGGGACGCCGTTCGCCCTGCCGGGCGGACCTCGCCCGGCGGTCGACGCCCCGCGGCTGGTGGACGAGACCCGCTCCGCCGCGGATGCAACGTCTCCGTACGCCCCGCCGAGCGCAGGGGCTGCGTCGCCCTTCGGCCCGCCCGCTGCACCCCAGCCGTTCCTCCCCGCACCGCTCCACGGCCAGGCCGGCATGTATGCCCAGCCGGGCATGTACCCGCCCCCCGCCGGGTACGGTCAGGCAGCTCCGTTCGTGCAGCCTCCCGCGTACGGCTCGCCTGCTCCGTACGGTGCACCGCAGCCGTCGTACGGGCCCCCCGCAGCCTTCGGTGGGCCGCCGGCGTACGGCATGCCCGGAGGCCCGGTCTTCGGGTACGGCGGCGTCGTCGAGCCGCCGACGGACGGTCTGGCGATCGCCTCGCTCGTGACCAGCATCGCGGGTCTGCTGGTCCTCGGGGGAGCTCCGGGGCCGGTCGGTGTGGGCCTAGGGATCGGTGCCCTGCGCAGGATCCGGCGGCGCGGCACGAAGGGTCGCGGGATGGCGATCGCGGGTGTGATCGTCGGTGCGGTGAGCACGCTCGTGTGCATCGGGTGGGTGTGGCTTGCGGTGTGGGCGTCGTCGAACCCCGTCGTCGCCAGCGGTCTGGCGTTCCATGACGAGATTCCCGACTACACGCTGCGCTCGGACCTCGTCGTGGGCGACTGCCTGCGCGAGTACCCGGACTCGTGGGACCTCGGCACGGCCGAGCCGGTGGACTGCGGCGAGGCGCACGCCATGGAGATCGTGGCGGTCCTGCCGCTGTCGGGTCCGGTCGACTCGTCCTCGGACCCGACGGACGCGGGGTACAGCCAAGGGTTCGCTGAGTGCTCGGCGCAGATCGAGCGCGATGCGCCGGGCATGCTCGACGAGTGGACCGTCTGGACGGACGTCAGCTTCCCGCACCCGGACGACTGGTCGGCGGGTGCGACGACGGCGTACTGCGCGCTGGCGACCGACTCCCCGTCGCTGCGCGGGTCGGTGCTCGACGGGTCGGTCACAGGACCGGAGTAGTCACCTCGAGTTCCCCGTTGGGCGAACACCGGAATGGTGGCCCGGGGCCGGCCGTTCGGATGGGCAGAACCACGGAGCGCGAGCTCCGCCACCCGAGCGAGACGAGGCACCCGGACATGACCGCCACCACCATCGAGACCACCGTGACGGCCGCCGAGCTCACCCGGCAGGACCGCTGCGACCGGTGCGGCGCGCAGGCGTTCGTCCGGGCGACCCTCCCGACGGCCGACGGGATGGAGCTGCTGTTCTGCGGGCACCACTTCCGGGCGCACGAGCTCAAGCTGGTCGCGGCGGGCGCCGTGGTCCAGGACGAGCGCCACCGCCTGGACGAGCCGAGCTACTCCGCGTCGGTGTAGTACCCGGCCGCGAGGTCCCCCAGCAGCCCTGCGTGCGTCGGCTCCCAGCCGAGCAGGTCGCGCGTCAGGGCGCTGGACGCCGGGATGTCGAGCGCGAAGAACCGGCCGATCCAGCCGAAGTGGCCGTCGACGTCGGCCGGGTCGATCGACCGCGTCGGCAGGTCGAGCCCGCGACCGAGGGCCTCGGCGATCTGTCGCGTCGCGATGCCCTCCTCGGCGACCGCGTGCACCACGGTCCCGGCGGGTGCCCCCTCCAGCGCGAGGCGCACCAGGTGGGCGGCATCAAGCCTGTGCACGGCGGGCCAGCGGGCGGAGCCGTCCCCGACGTAGCCGGCCACGCCGGTGCTGCGGGCGACACCGGCAAGGGTGGCGACGAAGCCGCGGTCGCCCTCGCCGTGCACGGTGGGCGCGAAACGCAGGCTGACCGAGCGGACCCCGCGGTCGGCGTGCTCGAGCGCGAGGTTCTCGGCGCCGCCGCGCATGCCGTCCGGGCCGTGGCTCGGGTTGGCGTCGCGCTCGGTCACGGCCCGACCGGGCGTGAGGCCCGCGACGCCGGACGCGAGCAGGAACGGGCGGTCCGACCCCTCCAGCGCACTGAGGAACGTCTCGACGACTGCGCGCTCGGTGCGCCAGGCACCGGGCATGTCGGAGAAGTCGTGCTTGAAGCCGAGGTGGATCACGGCGTCGGCGGCCCGGGCCCCCGCGCGGAGGCTCTCGAGGTCGTCGAGGCTGCCGCGGTGCGCGGCGGCGCCGGCGGCCGAGATCGCGGCCGCGGACTCCGCCGAGCGGGCGAGCCCGGTGACCTCGTGGCCGGCGGCGAGGAGCTCCGCGGTGACGGCGGAGCCGATCCAGCCGGAGGCGCCGGTGACGAAGACGTGCATGGATGAGCTCCCTCAGGTGATGTCAGCAACTGTCATCAGGACCCTACGCGCAATGTCAGTCGCTGTCATCACTACACTCGTGGCATGGGTCGATGGGAGCCGGACGCGCGCGGTCGCCTGGCACGCGTGGCGCTGGAGCTGTACGCCGAGCGCGGGTTCGAGCAGACGACCGTCGAGGACATCGCCGAGCGCGCCGGCGTCACCGAGCGGACGTTCTTCCGGCACTTCGCCGACAAGCGCGAGGTGCTCTTCGACGGCTCGGGCACCCTGGAGCACCGCCTCGTCGACGCCATCGCGTCCGCGCCCGCCGGCCTGCCCCCGATCGAGGTGATCGGTCGGGCGTTCGCCGACGCCGGCGCGATGCTCGAGGAGCGCCGCGACCACGCGCGGCGACGCGCCACCGTGATCGCGGCGAACCCGGCACTCCAGGAGCGCGAGCTGCTCAAGATGGCCGGACTGGGCAGTGCGGCGACGGAGGCCCTGCGCGCCCGCGGCGTACCCGATCCCGCCGCCGCGCTGGCCGCGCAGGCCGGGGTGGCGGTGTTCGGTCTCGGCTTCGAGCGGTGGGTGTCCGGGGCGCCGTCGACGAGCCTGGCGGCCGCGATCGAGGGCGCTCTCGTCGACCTGCGCGCGGTGGTGGCGTCGTGACGGTGGAGGTGCTCCCCGCGGTCGGGCGCTACGACAGCTTCTACGAGGTCGTCGGCGTCAAGAAGCCGGGCGGCAGCGGGTGCTGGTGCATGGCGTACCGCGACAGCCGCGTGCCCAACGAGGAGCGCGCTCAGTACATGCGCGACGAGTGCGCGCAGGAACCCGGACCGGGAGTGCTCGCGTACGTCGACGGCGAGGCGGCGGGATGGTGCTCGGTCGCACCGCGCAGCTCCTACCGGCGGCTCATGCGCTCGCGGACCATCCCGTTCGTCGACGACCGCGACGCGTGGAGCATCGTCTGCTTCGTGGTCCGGCCGGCGTTCCGGCGCCGGGGGCTGATGCACGAGCTGCTCGAGGGCGCGGTCGCGCACGCGCGGTCGTGCGGCGCGGAGGTCGTCGAGGGGTACCCGATCGCGGTCGAGGGCGGGGACCGCGTGGATCTCATCTCGGGCTATGTGGGGACCCGCCGCCTGTTCGAGGCCGCCGGGTTCAGCCAGGCCGGCGAGACGACGGGCCACAGCGGCGGTCGCCCCCGGGTGATCATGCGTCGGGAGCTCCGCGGGCTGGGATGATGGGCCGATGCCAGACGACACGGCGCTGCGCGGCCGACTGCTCGTCGCCACCCCGGGCCTGCGCGAACCCACCTTCCACCGGACCGTCATCCTGCTGCTCGACCACGGCGAGGGCGGGGCGGTCGGCGTCGTGCTGAACCGGCCCTCGACGGTGGACGTGAGCGTCGTCCTGCCGGAGTGGCACGCGCACGTGAGCGACCCTCCGCTGCTGTTCCACGGCGGACCGGTGGGCCTGGACACCGCGATGGGCGTCGTCACTATCCCGCACGGAGCCGACCTGTCCCCCGAGGTCGACCGCATGGCCGGGCGCTTCGGCCTGGTCGACCTGGACGCCGCGCCGGAGTCGGTGGCGCCGCACGTGGGCGGGGTCCGGGTGTTCGCGGGCTACGCCGGCTGGGGCGAGGGCCAGCTGGAGGACGAGCTGGCCGAGCGCTCCTGGTTCGTGGTCGACGCCATCGCCGACGACGTGCTCACCGCCGACCCGACCCGGCTGTGGCGACGCGTGCTGCGACGCCAGGGCGGGGACCTGGCGATCGTCTCGACGTTCGCCGAGGACGCCAGCCTGAACTGACCGCGGCGAAGCCGTGTGCCAGGATCACCCGAGCATCTGCGAACGAGGGAGAACCCATGGCTGGCGGTCTGGCCGCACTTCTGGACGACATCGCCGCACTGGCGAAGCTCGCGGCAGCGTCGGTCGACGACGTCGGTGCGGCTGCCGGCCGGGCGAGCGCCAAGGCCGCAGGTGTCGTCATCGACGACACGGCCGTGACCCCTCGCTACGTCCAGGGGTTCACCCCGGACCGCGAGCTCCCGATCGTGCGGCGGATCGCCGTGGGCTCACTGCGCAACAAGCTGCTGTTCATCCTCCCGGCCGCCCTGCTGCTCAGCCAGTTCCTCCCGTGGCTGCTCACCCCGATCCTCATGGTCGGCGGCACCTATCTCGCCTACGAGGGCGCGGAGAAGATCTGGGAGCTCGTCAGCGGGCACGCCAAGGAGCACACGACCACCCCGGTCGCGGCCCAGGGCGAGGGCACCGAGAAGTCGATGGTGAGCGGCGCCATCCGCACCGACTTCATCCTCTCGGCCGAGATCATGGTGATCGCCCTCAACGAGGTGGCGGACGAGCCGTTCCTGTCGCGGACGATCATCCTGGCCGTGGTCGCGCTCGCGATCACCGTGCTCGTGTACGGCGTCGTCGCGCTCATCGTGAAGATGGACGACATCGGCCTGCACCTGGCGGAGCGGAAGAACGGCGCGGCGGCCGCGATCGGGCGCGGGCTCGTGCTGGCGATGCCCAAGGTGCTCTCCGTCCTGTCCACCGTCGGCATCGTCGCGATGCTGTGGGTCGGCGGGCACATCCTGCTCGCGGGCGTCGACGACCTGGGCTGGCACGCCCCGATCGACCTCCTGCACCACCTCGAGGAGGCCGTGCACGACATCCCCGGCGTCGGCGGGCTGCTCGCGTGGCTGATCGACACGCTCGGCTCCGCCCTGGTCGGCCTGGTGGTCGGCGCCGTCGTCGTCGCGATCATGCACGTGATCCCTCGCCGCACGAAGGCCGAGCCCGCGCACTGACCGGTCGGTAATCGTTGTAGAACCTCTTGCCGCAATCGTCCGGTTCGCCTTATGGTCGTCGCATCCACCGGGATGTTAGCGCTCACATCGGGCGCGACGGAGTTCCGGGCGAGGCGCACGACGATGTGCGCGCAGGGAGGCAGCCATGCCCGTCGCACTGCCGCGACCGAGCAGCAACACCCGTCCGCACCGTCGTCTGGGGCTGCGAGCCGCCCTGGCCGTCGCCCTCGTCGTGCCGCTGGGCGCCACGGTCGTGGCCCCCGCGAGCGCCGCGCCACCCGTCCCCGACGGCGCGTGGACCGACACCTTCGACGCGGCGACGCTCAACCCGCGCTGGACAGCGGTGAACGACGAGCCGACCGCCCGGTCGCTGACCGCGAACCCGGGCGCGCTGACCGTCACCGCGCTGCCCGGCGACACCTGGCAGGGCAACAACTCCGCCCGCAACGTGATGACGCTCGACATCCCGGACGGCGACTTCTCGATCTCCGTGGACGTGCAGGCGACGGTCACCAGGACGTTCCAGGGCGCCGGCCTCATCGCGTACCAGGACCTGGACAACTACGTGCGCTCGGGCCTGACGTTCGTCGGCGGGATCACGCCGTCGGGGATCGCGATCGAGAACGACATCGAGACCGCGGCCATCTTCGCCGCCGACCACTTCGAGGACCGCCCCGGATCGTCGGGCGAGACCCTCCGGCTGACCCGCACGGGCGACACCGTGACCACCGCGCGCTGGGACGAAGCGACGACCGCGTGGGTCGACGTGAACTCCGTCGACGTGACGTTCCCCATCGAGCACGTGGGCCTGTACGCGCTCGGTGCGCAGGACGGCACCACCTTCCCCGCCGTGTTCGACGACGTCACCCTGGTGGCGTCCCCTGGCGAGGACGTCGTGCCCGACGGACCGTTCACGCTGCGAGCACCCGGGACCGCGCCGCACCTGACCACCGGCGCCGACGACGCGATCGTCGCGGTGCAGCAGCGCCCCGGCGACACCCTGGTGCTCGACGCCACCGCGGTCGCCGGCGGGGTGACCCTCGCGGCCGGCGACAGGGCTGTCACCGTGCTCGCCGACGGGCGCCTGGCGCTGGGCGACACCCCGACCACCCTGGTGCTCACCGAGGCGGGCGGCGGCAAGCTGCACGTCACCACCGCGGACCGGTCGCAGGCCGTCGGGATCGTCGAGGCACGCTCGTCCTGGGCGACGTCGACGATGCCGCCGGGTTCGTCCTCGAGCCGTTCGCGGTCGCCGAGGGCACGACGATCGCGATCGACGGCGACGGCACGGACGCGGAGATCTCCGACCGGCTCTACGGGATCTTCTACGAGGACATCAACTACGCGGCCGACGGCGGCCTGTACGCCGAGCTGGTGCGCAACCGCTCGTTCGAGTTCAACGCGTCGGACAACGCGAGCTTCACCGGCCTGACCGCCTGGGACGTGCTGGACCGCAGCGGCACCGGGACCACGGTCTCGGTGGTCGACGACGACGGCCGGCTCAACGCCACCAACCGCACCCGGGCCGTGCTGGTCGCGGCCGCGGCGGGCGACGGCCTCCGCAACGCGAGCTACAACGCGGGTGTCGCCGTCAAGGACGGCGCGTCCTACGACGCGAGCGTCTGGGTCCGCACCACCACACCGCAGGAGCTGACCCTGGCCGTCGAGAACGGGACGGAGACTGTCGCGTCCGGCACCGTCGACGTCGACGGGTCCGACGTCTGGAAGAAGTACGAGGTCACGCTGACCGCGAGCGCCACCACCGACGCGGGGCGGTTCGTCGTCCTCGCCGGTGCGGCCTCGACGCTGCACCTCGACCAGGTGTCCCTGTTCCCGCAGGACACGTGGGTCGGTCCGGTGAACGGCACGTCCGTGCTGCGCAAGGACCTCGCGGAGAAGATCGCCGCGCTCGACCCGTCCTTCCTGCGCTTCCCCGGCGGCTGCGTCACGAACGTCGGCACGTTCCGCACGTACGAGGAGTCCGGGTACACCGACCGGCGCCGCACGTACCAGTGGAAGGAGACCATCGGGCCGGTCGAGGAGCGGGCCACCAACTGGAACTTCTGGGGCTACAACCAGTCCTACGGCATCGGCTACCTGGAGTACATGGAGCTGGCCGAGGACCTCGGCGCCATCCCGCTGCCCGTGCTGTCGGTCGGCGCCAACGGCTGCGGGAGCACCATCCCCGAGATGACCGACCCGACGCAGATCGCCCGCTGGGTGCAGGACACGCTCGACCTCATCGAGTTCGCGACCGGCGACGTGTCCACCACCTGGGGCGCCCAGCGCGCCGCACTCGGTCACCCCGAGCCGTTCGAGCTGCCCTACATCGGGCTGGGCAACGAGGAGAACACCACCACGTTCGAGGCCAACTTCCCCGCGTTCCGGGACGCGATCGCGGCCGCCTACCCGGACGTGAAGATCATCTCCAACTCGGGTCCGGACGACACGGGTGCCCGGTTCGACGCCCTCTGGGACTTCGCCCGTGAGCAGGACGTGGACCTGGTCGACGAGCACTACTACAACGACCCGAGCTGGTTCCTGGCCAACACGGAGCGCTACGACTCCTACGACCGCGAGGGTCCGCACGTGTTCCTGGGCGAGTACGCCTCGCGCGGGAACACCTGGTGGAACGGCCTGTCCGAGGCCGCCTACATGACCGGTCTGGAGCGCAACGGCGACCTGGTGGAGCTGGCGTCCTACGCCCCGCTGCTGGCCAACGAGTCGTACGTGCAGTGGTCGCCGGACGCCATCTGGTTCGACAACGACGAGTCCTGGGCCAGCGCCAACTACTGGGTCCAGCACCTGTTCTCGAACAACGTCGGCGACCAGGTGGTGCCCAGCGTCCTGACCACCCCGTCGGTGGAGCCGCAGCCGCTGGACGGCGGGGTGTTCCTGTCCACGTGGGCCACCTCGGCCGCGTACGACAACGTCCGGGTGACCGAGAACGACGGCGGTGCCGTGCTGTTCGAGGAGGACTTCGCCGACGCGTCCGCCTGGTCGCCGCAGACCGGCGACTGGTCGGTGGTGGAGGGCGAGTACGTGCAGTCCAGCACCACCGTCACCGACGCCCGCAGCATCCCGACCGGCGCCTACGAGCAGGACTGGAGCAACTACACGCTCGAGCTCGACGCCCGCAAGACCGCGGGCGCCGAGGGCTTCCTCGTCGGGTTCGCCGCGGGCGGTCCCAGCGACTACTTCTGGTGGAACCTGGGCGGCTGGAACAACACCCGCCAGGCGCTCCAGAAGGCCGACGGCGGCGGTGCCGGTGAGGTGAAGGCGGTCGAGGGCCACAGCATCGCGACCGACCAGACCTACCGGGTCAAGGTCGTCGTGGAGGACCGGCACATCGAGCTGTACCTCGACGGCGTGCTCCAGATGTCCTACGACGACCCCGCCCCCGCGGCGGACGTCTTCCAGGTGGTCACCCGCGACGAGGACAGCGGCGACATCGTGGCCAAGGTGGTCAACGTCTCCGCGGTCACGCAGCGCACGCAGGTGGAGGTCTCCGACGTGGAGATCGCGCCGACGGGCTCGGTGACGGAGATCGTCGCGCCGCCGGGGGCGACCAACACCAAGACCGCACCCAGCACGGTCGAGCCGGTCACGCGGGAGATCGACGGGCTGTCCTCGTCGTTCACGTACGACCTGCCGCCGTACTCGGTCACGTTCCTGACCCTGCACACGGTGCCGGCGGACACGACGGCCCCGACGGTCGACACGCTCCTGGTCTCCCCCGACCCGGTGGGTGACTGGCGCGCGGCCCCCGCGACGGTCGTCGCGACCGCGTCGGACGACCGGGCGGGCGTCTCGCTCGAGATGTCGGTCGACGGGGGTTCGTGGACGACGACCGCGTCCGTGCAGGTCAGCGGCCACGGCGAGCACACCGTCGCCGCCCGTGCGACGGACGCGGCCGGCAACGTCTCCGAGGTCCGCTCGGTGACGTTCGCGCTCGACGCGATCGCACCGACGTCGTCGGCGACGGTCGACGGCAAGCGCCGGGTCACGCTCACCGCGGCCGACGAGGGCTCCGGCGTCGAACGGATCGAGTACCGGATCGGCACCGGCGCCTGGACGACCTACACCGCTCCGGTGCAGGTGGGCGCAGCCGCCACGACGGTCGAGCACCGGGCCGTCGACCGCGTCGGCAACGTCGGCGCGACGACGAGCACCCCGGTGCCCGCCGCGAACGCCGTCCGGTCGAGCACCTCGGTCTCGATCGAGCCCCGACCGGTCCGGCGCACCTCCCAGGCCACCGTGACCGCCTCGGTCCGGGCCGCCAAGGGGTCGGCGCCGACAGGTGACGTCACGACGACCGTCCGGGGCGTGCGGCTGCACGGCGACGGACCAGTCGTCGCGCAGGTCACCGGGGCTCTGACGCCCGGTCCGCAGCGGGTCTCGACCGCCACGCTGCGACTGCCGCGGCTGCCCGTCGGGCTGTACGTGGTCGACACCCGGTACGCCGGATCGCCCACCGTCCAGGCCTCGACCGACCGGAGGTTGCTCATCGTCGTGCCGTGACGGAGCGGGGCGCGACCGCGGGAGACCGCGGACGCGCCCCGCTCGGTCAGGGGCGCAGGGCGATCGTGTATCCCGACCCAGCGCCCACCGAGGTCCAGCCGGTCTCAACGCCGACCCGTCCCGGCACGAGGACGTCGAGGTCGCCGGTCGGTTCGCGCTCCGGCCTGCCCCATCTCCACAGACCGCCCGCGCTGTCGAGCGCCACGGTGTGATCCAGGCCGAAGATCACTGCCGCCCACGTTGTGCCGGCTCCCACCTGGACCGGATCGAGCCGCACCTCGGTGGTGCCGTCGCCGAGCTGGCCGCTGACCGCGTAGTCGCCCCACGTCCACAGCGAGCCGTCGGAGCGGATCGCCGCGGCGACGCCGAAACCGCCCGCCACCGCGCGCCAGTCGCTCGCCGTCCCGACCCGCGTCGGCGTCAGCTCAGGGGGGAGGTCGCTCCACCAGGTGGAGCTCCTCGCCCCCCACCTCCACAACGAGCCGTCCGACGCGATCGCGACCGCCTGGAAGTAGCCCGCGGCCACGGACGTCCATGTACCCGTCCCGACCCGTGCGGGCACGCTGCGGCCCGTGGTGGTCCCGTCACCCAGCTGCCCGAACTGGTTGTCGCCCCAGGCCCAGAGCGACCCGTCACGCTTCGTCGCCAGGGTGAACGTCTGGCCCGCGGCGATCGTGCTCCAGTCCGCGTCCGTCCCGATCCGCTGCGGCGAGGTCGGCGCGTACCCGGGGTCCCCCGGCCCGAGCTCGCCGTCGACACCCCACCTCCAGAGGCTCCCGTCCTTCGTGATCCCGACCGAGAACTCCCCGCCCGCCGAGACGGCCGCCCAGTCGGTCCGGGTCCCGACCGGCTCGGGGAGGTCGTGCGCCACCCGCGTGCCGTCGCCGAGCTGGCCCATGCGGTTGTGGCCCCAGGCCCACAACGAGCCATCGGTCTTGATCCCGAGCGTGTGCAAGTCGCCGGCCGCGACCGACGCCCACTGTGCGGTCGCTCCGAGCACCCCGCCGTCCTGGTACCCCGGCTGCTCCTTGCGGTATCCACCCCACTCGAACGCGCGGAACTTCACCGGCCCCGGCGCGGCCACCTGCACCGTCGTCGACCCGGTGACGCCCGGGGCGCCCTTGAGCGCGGCAGTCACCTGGTGCGTCCCGGCACCGACCGGGCGGCAGCGGGCGCCGACGCAGGCGGCGGGGTCCCCGTCGACCGAGAAGACGGCGTCCGCCGTCAGGTCCCCGCCCGCGTTGCCGAACGCGTCCCGGCCGGCGGCCGCGAAGAGCGCGGAGGCACCGTCCGCCACGGATGCGGTGGACGGCGTGACCGTCAACGAGGCGGCAGGTCCGGGGTCGACGTACACGAGTCCGTACGCGGTCATCCCATTCCAGGTTGCCGTGATCACCTGCTGACCCACGGCGGGGATGCTGCAGGTGGCCCGCCCGCACCAGCTGCTGGAGCCGTCGACCGTGAGCCAGGCCTGGGTGCTGACGTCGGCGAGCTGCCACCCCAGCTGGTCGTACGACGTGACGGTGACCGCGACGGGCTGTCCGGCGGCAACCCGGGACGGCGTGACCGTCACCTTGATCGAGGTCGGGGAGGCGGCCGTGGCGGTGCCCCAGTACTCGGCGCTCGCGATGATGCCGCCGATGATCTCCTCGTCGTGCACGCCCCGCTGCAACGCGGAGACCCACGTCTGCTGGCCGGTCGGGTCGAGGTGCCGTCCGAGCAGGTGGACGTAGTAGCCGTCCACGACGGTCGACAGGTGCTCCGTCGAGAGCAGGAAGCCCATCGCGACCTGCGCGCGACTCGCACCGCGGGCCAGCTCACGCACCCAGAAGTCGACCTCCGCCGGAGCAGGAGACCGCCTCAGCACGTCGCCGTACAACCGCGTCACCCAGCCCGCAGCCGTCGATCCCGCCTGGAGGTAGTGCTCCTGGGAGGCGAGGAAGCCCGAGTCGATCCGTGCCACGGTCCAGCCGGAAGCCAGTGCGGCGACCCAGAACTGGAGGCCGCCCGCGTCGGGACCACGACCCAGGAACCGCACGTAGGCGTCGGTCACCAGGCGGGAGCGGTACTCGACGCTGGACGTGATCGCGTTCGCCACCTCGACGCGCGGGCGACCGTTGAGGATCGCCCCCCGCCACGTCGCCAGCCCCTCGGGGTCGGGCAGACGACCGAAGAGGTCGCTGTACACCCGCATCACGTAGCGCTCGACAGCCGCCTGCTCGGCGATCGACGACGGCCCCGAGGCCGCTGTCGCCGGGCCGATCCCCCCGGCGACGAGGGCGACCACGCAGGCCCCCGCGACGAGCACTCGGCGAACCGCTCCGGACACGCGCACGTGGGCCTCCTTGCCTGGTCAGCGCGTCGTGCGCTGGCGCGATCCTAGGGTCTGCGCGGCTCTCCGGGGCCAGGAACAGGTTCTGAGACACACAGCCCGCAGGGCGATCGTGACCATCCCGAGATCTGGATGTTACTTATCGGTAAGACCCTCGATATGCCTGACACATCTGTGTGCTACCCATAGCCCACTGAGAACCCAGCCGGCGGGTGCGCCCCTGCGCGCCCGCGGCTCTGACAGAAGAGGTAGCGCATGACCTCCCTCGCACCATCACGCCGCCGCGCTCTCGCGGCGACCGCAGGTCTCGCGGCAACCGTCCTCGTGCTCACCGCCTGCTCGGGCAGTGACGACGACGCCGGCGCCGACGGCGGGAGCACCTCCGCCGGGGGTGCGCTGACCATCGGCACCACGGACAAGGTCACCACGCTCGACCCCGCCGGTTCGTACGACAACGGCTCGTTCGCGGTCATGAACCAGGTGTTCCCGTTCCTCATGAACACCCCGTACGGCAGCCCGGACGTCGAGCCGGACATCGCCATCTCGGCGGAGTTCACGGCCCCGACCGAGTACACGGTCGTGCTCAAGCCGGACCTGAAGTGGGCCAACGGCCACGACCTGACGTCCTCGGACGTCAAGTTCTCGTTCGACCGCCAGGTCGCCATCGCCGACGAGAACGGCCCGTCCTCGCTCCTCTACAACCTGGAGAGCACGGAGGCGGTCGACGACACCACGGTGGTCTTCCACCTGAAGTCGGAGAACGACCAGATCTTCCCGCAGATCCTGTCGAGCCCCGCCGGCCCGATCGTCGACGAGGAGGTCTTCGCGGCCGACGCGCTGACGCCCGACAACGAGATCGTCGACGGCAACGCGTTCGCCGGTCAGTACACGATCACCAGCTACTCGTTCAACGAGCTCGTCTCGTACGAGGCATACGCGGACTACATGGGCGTGCTGCCCGCGGCGAAGACCGCCGAGGTCAACGTCAAGTACTACGCCGACTCGTCGAACCTCAAGCTGGACATCCAGGAGGGCAACATCGACGTGGCGTTCCGGAGCCTCTCGGCGACGGACATCGAGGACCTGTCGACCAACGACAACGTCAAGGTCGTCGACGGCCCGGGCGGGGAGATCCGCTACATCACGTTCAACTTCGACACGCAGCCGTTCGGCGCCAAGACGCCCGAGGCCGACCCGGCCAAGGCTCTCGCCGTCCGCCAGGCGGTGGCGGACCTGATCGACCGGGCCCCGCTGTCGGAGCAGGTCTACAAGGGCACCTACACCCCCCTGTACTCCTACGTCCCGGACGGCCTCACCGGTGCCACCGAGTCGCTCAAGGGTCTGTACGGCGACGGCGACGGCGGCCCCGACGCCGACAAGGCCAAGGCAGCCCTCGAGGACGCCGGCGTCACCACCCCGGTCACGCTCAGCCTGCAGTACTCGAACGACCACTACGGCCCGTCGTCGGCCGACGAGTACGCCCTCATCAAGGAGCAGCTGGAGAAGGACGGCCTCTTCACGGTCGACCTGCAGACCACCGAGTGGGTCCAGTACGCCAAGGACCGCACCGCCGACGTCTACCCCGCGTACCAGCTCGGCTGGTTCCCGGACTACTCGGACGCCGACAACTACCTCACGCCGTTCTTCCTCACGGAGAACTTCCTGAGCAACCACTACGTCAACCAGGAGGTCAACGACATGATCCTGGAGCAGGCGACGACGATCGACCCCGACGCCCGCACCGCGCTCATCGAGGACATCCAGGACGCCGTGGCCCAGGACCTGTCCACCGTCCCGTATCTTCAGGGCGCCCAGGTGGCGGTCGTGGGCACGGACGTGACCGGCACCGAGGACACGCTCGACGCGTCGTTCAAGTTCCGCTACGGCGCGCTCGCCACGAGCTGACGCAGCAGTCCCGCATGCCGACGGTCCCGCCTCCGAGGAGACTCGGGGGCGGGGCCGTCCGGCTCGTCCGACCGCAACAGGCAAGGAACCCATGACCTCCCTCACCACCGACGCCCCGTCGGGCGTCGCGCCGGCGCCGGACGCGCGGGCGCCTCAGCGCAAGCGACCGGGCGGCAAGCTCGGCAGCTATCTGCTGGTCAGGTTCCTGCTGATCTTCCCGACGATCTTCATCCTGGTGACCACCGTCTTCGTGCTCATGCGGTCGACGGGCGACCCGATCACCGCCTCGTTGGGAAGCCGCCTCACCGCGGACCAGCTGGCGGAGCGCATCGAAGCCGCCGGGTACAACCGGCCGATCTTCGTGCAGTACCTCGAGTACCTGGGCCGCGTGTTCCGCGGCGACTTCGGCACCTCGATCTCCGACAACCGCCCGGTCACGGAGATCGTCCTCACGTACGGCGCCGCGACCCTCGAGCTGGCGGTGTACGCGATGCTCGTCGCGCTCGCGGTCGGCATCCCGCTGGGTCGCATCGCCGCGTCCCGCCGCGACAAGGGCGTGGACGCCTCGCTGCGCATCTCCGGGATCCTCGCCTACGCGACGCCCGTGTTCTTCGCCGGCATCCTGCTCAAGCTCGTGTTCTCGGTCTGGCTCGGCTGGCTCCCGGTGGCGGGCCGCGCGTCCACCGACACGCAGATCGAGCTCCAGCGCAACGGCGCGGGCACGGGGATCTACCTCATCGACGCGATCAGCACGGGCAACCCGGCGGCGGTCCTGGACGTGCTGGAGCACGCGATCCTGCCGGCCCTCGCCCTCGGCCTGCTGACCGGCGGCATCTTCCTGCGGCTCGTCCGCACCAACGTCATCGGCACCCTCAACACCGGCTACGTCGAGGCGGCCCGGTCGCGCGGGGTCAACGAGCGCCGGCTGCTGCGTCAGCACGCCTGGCGCCCCGCGCTGGTCCCGATCATCACCGTCATCGGCCTCCAGGTCGCGCTGCTGCTCAGCGGCGCCGTGCTGACCGAGAAGACGTTCGAGTGGAAGGGCCTCGGCTTCCAGCTGGTCCAGTACCTGCTCGCGCGCGACTTCGTGGCCGTCCAGGGCATCGTCGTGCTGCTCGCCGTGGTGGTGGCGCTGACCAACTTCGTGGTCGACGTCATCGCCGCGCTCGTCGACCCGAGGATCAGGTACTGACATGACCAGCGAGATTCCCGAGGCCGGCCTCGTCGTCGCCCACGCGGCCCCGCCGACGCCCGAGCACACCTCGCTCTGGAAGCGCCTCCCGGTGGTGCACCAGGTCCGCACCAGCGTCGGCCTCCAGCGCACCATGCTGCTCGTCGGCATCGTGCTGACCCTGGTCTTCCTGTTCGTCGCCGCCTTCGCGCCGCTCCTGGCGCCCTACGGCTACGCCCAGCTCAGCTCGGGCGACGTGAACTTCGGCGCCCAGCAGCCGCCGTCCGCCGAGCACTGGCTCGGCACCACGGTCGGCGGCTACGACGTGCTGTCCCGCACCATCTGGGGCGCCCGCCCGGCGTTCCTCGTCATCGTCGCGGCGGTCGTGCTCTCGATCTTCATCGGCGTCATCGTCGGCCTCGTGTCGGGGTACTTCGGCGGCTGGGTCGACCGCGTGCTCGTGGTGGTCGCCGACGCGCTCTTCGCGTTCCCGTCCCTGCTGCTCGCCATCGTGGTCGCCATCGTCATCAGCGGCGGGCAGTCGTCGATGTGGGGTGGGGTGATGGCGGCCGCCATCTCGCTGTCCGTCGTGATGATCCCGCAGTACTTCCGGGTGGTCCGCGCCGAGGTGGTCCGGGTCAAGGCCGAGGCGTTCGTCGAGTCCGCCCGCGTGATCGGCTCGGGCCCCGTGCGGATCATGGGCCGGCACGTGCTGCGCAACTCGACGCGGACGCTCCCCCTGATCCTCACCCTCAACTGCTCCGAGGCCGTCCTCACGCTCGCCGGCCTCGGCTTCCTCGGGTTCGGCATCGAGCCGACGAAGGCGGGCGACTGGGGCTACGACCTGTCGCGGTCGCTCTCCGACGTGACCAGCGGCATCTGGTGGACCGCGGTGCCGCCCGGCCTCGCGATCGTGCTCACGGTGCTCGGCGCGACGCTGGTCGGCGAGTCGCTCAACGACCTCGCGGACCCGCGCCTGCGCACCCGCCGCGCCGCGAAGGCCGCGGCCCTGAGCCCGGTCACCGCCGTGCCCGGCGGGGTCGCCACCGACCGCGTCCCCGGCGTCGAGAGCATCGACGAGCTCGAGGGACCGTCCGACCTGTTCGACGACGACGAAGGACTCCGCTCATGACCAACGTCGTCGACATCCAGGACCTGCGCGTCTCGTTCGCCACCGACTCGGGCACCGTCCGCGCGGTCGAGGGCGTCACGCTCCAGGTCGCGGCCGGAGAGGTGCTCGCCATCGTCGGCGAGTCCGGCTCGGGCAAGACCGTGACCGCCCGCACGATCCTCGGTCTGCTGCCCGAGACCGCCCTGACCAGCGGCGCCGTGCTGCTGACCCGCAAGGACGGGTCGGCCACGCACGACATCGTCACCCTGCGGGGCACCAGCCTGCGGGACGTGCGTGGGCGCGACGCGGCGATGGTCTTCCAGGAGCCGTCGACCGCCCTGAACCCCGTGTTCCCGGTGGGCTGGCAGATCGCTGAGGGCCTGCGGGCGCACGGCAAGCTGTCCGACAAGGACGCACGGGCCCGCGCCATCGAGGTGCTGCGGCTGGTCGGCATCCCCGACCCGGAGCACCGCGTCGACCACTACCCGCACCAGTTCTCCGGCGGCCAGAAGCAGCGCATCGTCATCGCGCAGGCCCTGGTACTCGATCCCGGCCTGATCATCGCCGACGAGCCGACCACCGCCCTCGACGTGACGGTGCAGGCGGAGATCCTCGACCTGCTGCGCCGGCTCCCCCAGGAGTTCGGCTCCGCGATCGTCCTGATCACGCACAACATGGGCGTCGTCGCCGACCTGGCCGACCGCGTCGCGGTCATGTACAACGGCGAGATCGTCGAGCAGGCAGACGTCCACACCCTGTTCTCGGCCCCCCAGCACCCGTACACCCGGCGCCTGCTCGACGCGGTGCCGCGAGTCGGCGGCCGCCGGCTGCGCGACCGCGTGCGGGTGGGCGACGAGCTCGAGGCCATGGTCGTCGACGAGTCGGCGACGCCCGTCGTCGAGGCGACGGACCTACGCATCGTCTACCCCGGTCGGCTGCGGCAGCCCGACTTCACCGCGGTCGACGGCGTCGACCTGGTCATCCGGCCCGGCGAGGTGCTCGGCCTGGTGGGCGAGTCCGGCAGCGGCAAGACGACCATCGGCCGCGCGATCGCCGGCCTCACACCGATCAGCGACGGGTCTCTCAAGGTCCACGGCGTCGAGATGCTCCGCGTCAAGGAGAAGACCTTCCGCCCGGTCCGCAAGCGCATCGGGTTCGTGTTCCAGGACCCGGCGACCAGCTTCAACCCGCTGCTGACGATCGCGCAGTGCGTCGCCGAGCCGATGGTGGTGCACGGTCTGGCGCCGAACCCGCAGGAGGCCCGGCCGAAGGTCGACGAGCTGATGGAGGCCGTCCAGCTGCCGAAGGCCTTCGGCGACCGGTTCCCGCACGAGCTCTCGGGCGGCCAGCGCCAGCGCGCCAGCCTGGCCCGAGCGCTCATCCTGGGCCCGGAGCTGCTCATCGCCGACGAGCCGACGAGTGCGCTCGACGTGTCCGTGCAGGCGCGCGTGCTCGACCTGTTCGCGCGGCTCCAGGCCGAGCTGGGCTTCGCGTGCCTGTTCATCAGCCACGACCTGGCCGTCGTCGACCTGCTGGCCCACCGCATCGCGGTCCTGCACCGTGGCGTGCTGGTCGAGGAGGGCACGGGTGACGAGGTGCTCGGTGCGCCCAAGCACCCGTACACCCAGCGCCTGCTCGCGTCGCTCCCCGTGCCGGACCCGGTCGAGCAGGCCGCCCGTCGCGAGACCTGGCGGAACCTGCGCGCGCACGGGTGACGTCTGGCCGGTTCGCCTGCGGGTGGACCGGCCCGGCCCCTAGCGTGACCGGATGCCTCCCGCTGAGCAGCCTGTTCGCTCGCGCCTGGTGCGCGTGCTGAGTGTGCTGGCGGTGCTGGCGACCGTCCCGCTGTGGGCTCCCCCGGACCACGTGACCACTGCCGACGGCGTGTTCATGGTCGCCATGGCGGTGCCGGAGGGCGTCGCCACCGTCCGGGTGGTCTCGCTCGCGCTCGTCGTGGTCCTCGCCCTCGCGACCCTCGTGGTCAGTCGGAAGGCCGGCGCGGTCGCGTCCCGCCGACTCGCCGTGCTGTTCGTCGTGCCCGCGGTCAGCCTCAGCTGGGTCGGCTGGCGCACGGAGGGCGGTGGCAGCTACACGGTCGCCCTGGTCGGTGCGCTGGGTCAGGACCCGCCGCACGCGTTCGCGTCCCCGTGGATGCCCGTCGCGGTGGCGCAGGCGGTGCTCGTCGTCCTGCTGTGGACCCTGGCCATCCTCGGGATGCTGGCCCGGCGCCGGACCCGCTCGGCCGAACCGACCACGTCCGGGGTCGCGCCGCTCTAGCGTGAGCGCCATGCGGAACAGGCTCGTCGTCGCGGGCGCGATCGCGGCCGTGGTCCTGGTCGTCCTGGTAGCCCTGGTTACCGTCCTGAACCCCCACCCCTCGCTCCCGTGGCCCCGGGCCGGCGTCATGGTCGCGGCCCTCGTGACCGTCGTCGCCGTCACCGTCCTCGTCCTCCGACGGCGCGACGTGGCCGCGAGCCGGGCCGTCTGGTTCGCCCTCCCGGCGCTCGTGCTCGGCTGGCTGTGGTGGTGGCCGCCCCTGAGCTCGTTCGGCTGGTTCGCGTACGCGCCGCTCTCCACGGTCGTGGTCACGGACGCGCCGGCGTCCGACGCCCTGCTCCCCGCGCTCGTCGTCCTGCTCTGGGCGCTGACCGTGACGGGCGCAGTCACCGTCGTCGGCGACGAGTCCCCGGTCCGCGTGCTCACCGTCGTCGCGATCGCCCTGACCGCGCCCCTCTGGCTCCCGCCCGGCCCGCGAGTCACTCCCGCCGGTGCCCTGCTGTCCGGCGACCTCGTCACCGCCCAGCCCGTCGTCGTGCGGACGGCGTCCCTGGCGCTGGTGCTCGTCGTGGGCATGGCGGTGCTCCTGGCTCGGCGACCGGCCACCGCCCGCGCGACGGCCTACGTCCTGCCGGCCGCCGAACTCAGCTGGGTCTGGTGGCAGACGGCCGCGGGCGCCCGAGCCTCCGTCATGCTGGCGGGCGGCGTGCCGGAGCCGGGCTTCTCGGACCTGCTCCCCTGGGCGGTCATCCCGGCCGCGGAGACCGCGCTCGTGGTCGCGCTCTGGGTCCTGACGGTCCTCGGGACGCGCGAGCTGGTCACCCGGTACCGTCCACCGGACGTCGTCCCGGTCAGCCCGTCCGGGCGATGACGATCAGCAGCATGGTCACCAGGAAGCCCGTGACCAGGTTGAGCCAGAGGAACCGCCGCCAGCCGGCGTTGGCGCGTTCGCAGTCCTCGTCGCGCACGGACCAGAACTGCGCCGTGCTCACCGCGTACGGGATCGGCAGCACCGCGGCGAGGGTGCCCGGCCACGGGACCGCGAGCAACACGGCCGCTGCCAGCACGTAGAGCATCGTCGCGGCGACCACGGTCGGGTGCGCCCCGAGGGCGGTTGCCACCGACGCGATCCCGCCCTCGCGGTCGGCGCGGACGTCCTGCACCGCTCCGAACGCGTGCGACGCCATCCCCCACAGGATGAACGCGACGAGCACGGGCCAGACCGTGCTCGCGCCTAGGTCGGCATCCACGAGGACCAGCGCGTAGAGCAGCGGGCCGACGAAGTGCATCGCCGACGTCAGCGAGTCGAGCACCGGACGCTCCTTGAACCGGAGCACGGGTGCGGAGTACGCGACGACCAGGAACAGGACGAGCGCGAGCGTGAGGTTGGCGGCGAGGTCACCGACCACCAGCAGGTACACGACGAACGGCACGGTCGCGACGACGCACGCCCACAGGATCCGGCGGTGCACCTCGCGCGCCCTGGCCGGCTCCACGAGGCCGCCCTCGATCCCGCCCTTGCGAGGGTTGCGCAGGTCGGAGGCGTAGTCGAACACGTCGTTGATGCCGTACATCAGCAGGTTGTACGGGCCCAGGAAGAACAGGGTGCCGATGACGAACGTCGCGTCGATCCGCCCGCCCGTGGCCAGCAGGTAACCCGCAGCGAACGGGTAGGCGGTGTTGATCCAGGAGAACGGCCGGGATGCCGCGAGGACCTCCCTCACGCGCGCTCCTGCCGGCTCTTCCGCCGCCCGAGCGCCACCCAGAGCACCGGCATGCCCACGCCCGCGGCGATCGCGTAGGCGAAGTCCTCCAGCGGAGCGCCCCAGATGTACCGGCCGAGGATCTTGTCGGGGTCGAACACGTAGAGGCCGACGTCGATCATGATCGTGTCGAAGACGGCGGTGAGCACGCACAGGTGCAGCACGGTCCAGACCAGCGGCAAGCCGCGCATCCCGCGCAGCACCCGCCACGAGACCGCACCGAGCACCGCGAGGACGAGGACGTTGAGCACGATGTTCGTCATCGCGTCGCCTCGTCGTCGAGGGCTCGCCGCCCGGCCTCGCGCTGCGCGGCGCTCTGGTCGAACCAGCGCCACGCGAGCAGGGCCGTGTAGCAGAGCAGCGCGAGGAAGAACGCCTCCTCCACCGGAAGCTCGGGGGCCAGCAGCAGCCCGGTCATGTGCGGCGAGTCCCCGCGCGCAAAGATGCCGAGCACCAGCCCGAGACCGTCCCAGAGCAGGAACCCGACGACGCCGATGCCGACGGTCAGCGCCGCGCGGCGCGCGTCCGCCCAGAACGCGAGCCGGAACCGGCGGTCCAGCAGGGCCAGCCCGCCGAGCGAGAGCAGCAGGGCGCCGAGGTACGCGAACCTCATCCGACCGACTCGCTCCAGACCCCACGGGGCCGGGCGGCGGCCAGGAACCCGGGGCGCAGCGGGGCGGGCAGCGGGTGCGACGAAGTCTCCCCGAGCATCCGCTTCACCACCAGCTCGGCGCTGATCAGGCACATCGGCAGTCCCACACCGGGGATCGTGCCACCTCCGACGTGCAGCACGTTGGGGACGCGCGACGACACGTCGCCCGGCCGGAACATCGCGCTCTGCCGCAGGGTGTGCTCCATGCCCAGTGCGCTGCCGCGCCAGGCCGAGAAGTCGCGGGCGAAGTCGGCGGGCCCGACGACGCGCCGGGTGACCACCCGGTCGCGCAGGTCCGGGACGCCCGCCCACGAGCCCACCTGGTCGAGGAACCGGTCCGCGTACCGCTCGAGGGCCTCCCCGCCGAGCGACGGGTCGGCGGGGAACGGGACGAGGACGAACAGGTTCTCGTGGCCCGGCGGGGCCGCGGTCGGGTCGCTCGCGGTGGTCCGCGAGACGTACATCGACGCCGCCTCGGGCACCCGCAGGCCGTCCGCCGGCGTCGAGCGGCCGGTGCCGAGGATGTCCTCGAAGTTGCCCGGCCAGTCGCGCGTGAAGAACAGTGAGTGGTGCGCCAGCTCGGGCAGCTCACCACGCACGCCGGCCATGATCAGCAGCGCCGAGATGCCCGGTCCGCGGTCCTCCCACCACGGGTCGGGCAGGTCACGGTGCTCGCCCAGCAGGGCCGTCTCGGTGTGGTGCCGATCCGCGGCGGACACGACGACGTCGGCCGGGATCACCGAGCCGTCCGCGAGCCGGACCCCGCGGGCGGAGCCGGACCTGCGCGGATGGGCCAGCGACGGGCGCGCGTCCTCGATGTCGATCGAGACCACGTCGGCCTCGGTGCGGATCTCGACACCCTCCTTGCGGGCGATCCGCTCGAGCGCCTCGATCACCGTGTACATCCCACCGCGCGGGAAACGTACGCCGTCGACCAGGTCGAGGTGGCTCATCAGCGAGTACAGCGCCGGGACGCGGTACGGCGACGACCCGAGGAACACCGCGTGGTACCCGAGCACCTGCCGGAGCACGGGATCGGTGACCGTCGCGGCCACCTTGTCCGCCAGCGTGCCGGTCAGCAGGCCGGCCAGCGTGCCGGTCTGCCGGAGGATCTGCGCGGTCAGCAGCCGGTCCGGGCGCGCGAACGTGGTGTACAGGAACGAGTCGAGCGCGGTCCGGTAGGCCTGCGTCGACGCCTCCGTGTACCGCCGGATCGCCTCACCGGCGCCGGGCTCCCGCGCCTCGAACGTCGCCCAGTTGGCCTCCGGGTCGCCGACCACGTCGAACGGCTCCGCTGGCCCGCCGTCCGCCGGCTCCGGGAACAGCCGGTACGCCGGGTCCAGCCGCTCGAGGTCGACGTGGTCTTCGATCCGCTCGCCCAGGAGGGCGAACGCGTGCTCGAACACCTCGGGCATGAAGTACCAGGACGGCCCGGTGTCGAACCGGAACCCGTCGATCGACACGGTCCCGGTGCGGCCGCCGAGCTGGTCGTGCCGTTCCAGCAGGGTCACCAGCGCACCCCCGCGGGCGAGCAGCGCGGCGGTGGTCAGGCCGGCGATGCCGCCGCCGATGACGACGACCCGCCCCGGACGGGGTGCGCTCATGCGCCGGCCTCGCGACCCGAGCGCGCCTCGGCCAGCACGGACTCGCCGACGACGAGCAGCTTGACCGGAGTGGGCAGTCGCACCCGCCCGGTGAGCAGCGACTCGGGCGGCCGGGTGGCGATCTCGTCGAGCAGGCGCTGGTACAGGGCCAGGGTCGCGCCCACCGCGTAGCGCGCCCGCGTCGGCAGGGTCGGCACCGCGGCCCGGGCGACGGCCACGTCCGCGGTGATCTCCGCGAGGATCGCGTCGAGCTGCGCCTGGTCCAGGCGGCCCGGGGTGGTCCCCGGGAAGTAGGTGCGACCCAGCTCCTGCGTGTCGGCGCCGAGGTCGCGCAGGAAGTTGATCTTCTGGAACGCCGCGCCCAGGGCACGCGCCCCGGCCACCTGCGTCTCGTCGGGCTCACGCACGGGCTCGTCGGGGAGCCGTTCCTCGTTGAGGAACGCGCGCACGCACATCAGTCCGACCACCTCGGCCGACCCGTACACGTAGGCGTCGAAGCTGGCCCGGTCGTGCTCGTGCACCGTGAGGTCCGCGCGCATCGACGCGAAGAACGGCCGCGTCTCCGCGGCGGTGATCCCCACGCGCCGGGCCGTCCGCGCGAACGCGTGCACGATCAGGTTGGTGGAGTACCCGGTGCGCAGGGCGCGGGCGGTCTGCTCCTCCAGCTCGTCCAGCTCGGCACCCGCGTCGTCGCCGCGGTAGGTGTCCACCACCTCGTCGGCCAGCCGGACCAGCGCGTACACCGCGCGGATGTCCTGCTGCGCGCGGCGCCCGAGCAGCCGGGTGCCCAGACCGAACGACGTGGAGTAGGCGGCGAGCACCCCGGCGCTGGTGCGCGCTGCGGTGGCGTCGTACAGCCGGAGCGCCCGGTCACGGGCGGATCGCACGTCCGACATCTGCTCCCCCGGCACTCAGTGACCCCGTCCGACAAGATCGTCGACGACGCCCACAAGGTAGCCCCCCAGCGGCTGCGGCAGGCTGCCCACCGCCAGCGACCGTGCGTGCAGCCCGGTCCGCCGGGTCAGCTCCCGGACCGCGTCCAGCGCTCCGCTCGACACCATGACGTCCCGCACGGCTGCTGCCCCCGCCTCGTCCAGGTCGGGCCGGCCGACGTGCGCGTCGAGCACCGCGCACCCGGTCGCGTCGGTCATCGCGTACGCCCGCCGCAGGAGCTCGGTGCGCTTGCCCTCGCGCAGGTCGGAGACCACCGACTTGCCCGTCACCGCGGGGTCACCGAACACGCCCAGCTCGTCGTCGGTCAGCTGGAACGCGACCCCGAGCGCCGACCCCACGCCGGCGAGGTGCTCGATCCGCTCGTCGTCGGCACCGGCGAGGATCGCGCCGACGACCAGCGGCAGGCTGCCCGAGTACGCGGCGGTCTTCAGCTCCGCCACCGCGAGCGCGTCCACGTCCCGCGGCGAGGAGAGGGCGGCGGTCACGTCCAGCAGCTCGCCGACGACGGTCGTCTCGATGCCCTCCGCCAGCAGCCCCACCACGCGCAGCAGCGCCGCCCGGTCCCCGGGCGCACTCGCCACCAGGGAGAACGCCGAGGCGATCGCCAGGTCACCCGCCAGCAGGCCGGCGGCGAGCACCTGGTCGTCCACCGCCCGGTCGTCCAGGCCGGTGCCCGCGAGGCGGCCGCGCGCGGAGCCCGCGACGTTGGGGCGCCCACGGCGCACCTCGTCGTGGTCGAGCAGGTCGTCGTGCACGAGCATCGCGGTGTGCAGCACCTCGATGGCGGCGGCCACCGGCGCGATCGCCGCCGGGTCCGTCCCGCCGAGCCCGAGGTACGCGGCGACGGCCAGCCGTGGCCGCATGAGCTTGCCGCCGATGGCGCCCGCGAGGTCCGTCCACAGGCGTGCGGCGACGTCGGACCGGCTCGCCGCCAGCCGGACGCGCGCCTCGACGAAGTCCTGGAGGACGGTCGCCGTGACGGCCATCGCGCCCTCGACCGCCTCGGCGAGGTCGGCGGCGTCCGCCGTGCGCACAGGCTCCTGGCGCACGTCCTCGCTCGCGGCGACGACTGGCGCGACCCCTGACTTCCCGGCCATCGGCCCCTCCTGTCCCTGCTGCTGGAACCGATCCGCGAGCACCTGCGGAGGAGATCCTCAGCCTACTGAGGGCCACCGAGTCCGCCACCGCGCACGCCTGTCGAGCCTCTTCGGTCCGAGGCCCGTCGGCGGATGCACCTTCGGCGAACTTTCCGACCCGCCGACATCGGTACGCTCGGGGACATGACATGGCTGGTCACCGGGGGTGCCGGGTACATCGGGTCGCACGTGGTGCGGGCGTTCGGGCAGGTCGGGCTGGAGACGGTGGTCCTCGACGACCTGTCCAGCGGGCACCGGGCGTTCGTCCCCGACGGAGTGCCGCTGGTCGAGGGGTCGATCCTCGACACCGACCTGGTCGCGGACACGCTCTCCCAGCACGGCATCGTCGGCGTCGTGCACCTGGCCGGTTTCAAGTACGCCGGCGTCTCGGTGGACCGCCCGCTGCACACGTACGAGCAGAACGTCACCGGCACCGCCCACCTGCTCGAGGCCATGGCCGCGCAGGGCGTCGACGCCATCGTGTTCTCGTCGTCCGCGGCCGTCTACGGCACCCCGGACGTCGCCCTGGTCACCGAGACCACGGCGACCACCCCCGAGTCGCCCTACGGGGAGTCCAAGCTCATCGGCGAGTGGCTGCTGCACGACCAGGGCCGCGCCGTCGGCCTGCGCCACACGTCGCTGCGCTACTTCAACGTGGTCGGGTCGGCCACCCCGGAGCTCTACGACACCAGCCCGCACAACCTCTTCCCGCTGGTGCTCGACGCCCTGGTGGAAGGCCGCACCCCGCGCATCAACGGCACGGACTACCCGACGCCCGACGGCACCTGCGTCCGCGACTACCTCCACGTGGCGGACCTGGCCGACTCCCACGTCGCCGCGGCCCAAGCGCTCGCCGCCGGCCGCACCCTGGAGCCCGTCTACAACCTGGGCTCCGGCGACGGCGTCTCGGTGCGGGAGATCATGACCGCGATGGCCGAGGGCACCAGCATCCCGTTCGAGCCCGAGACCGCCCCGCGCCGCCCGGGTGACCCGGCCCGCATCGTGGCCTCGGGCGAGCTGGCGGCCCGCGACCTGGACTGGAAGATGCGCCACACCCTCCTCGACATGGTCACCAGCGCCTGGGAAGCCCGCCAGGCCCACTAGCTAGAGCGCCTGGAGCCTCGGGAGCTGGTCGACCAGGGCCTCCAGCACCGACTCGTCGCCGGCGTAGATCCCGTCGGCGCGGGGCCAGTGCACCACCACGTCGGTGAACCCCAGCGCCGCGGCGCGCTCGATCCCCTCGGTCACCACAGCCGGCGAGGTCATCGAGAAGATCGGCGCGCCGTCCAGGCTGAGGTACCGGCGCAGCGGGGGCTCGCCCGCAGGCCTGGCGGAGGCCTCGATCGCGTCCAGCTGCGCGAGCATCGTCGCCAGACCTGCCCACCACTGCTCCTGCGCGGCCGAGGGCTCGGTCGGCACGTCCTCGGTCGCGTACGCCGGTCCGTAGGTGGCCCACCCCTGCCCGTACCGCGCGGCCAGCGTCATCGTCCGGGGACCGTTGGCGGCGACGACGAACGGCGTGCGCGGCTGCGCGATGGTGCCGGGGATCATCCGCGCCTCGTCGGCCCGGTAGAACGTCCCCTGGTGGGACGTCACGGGCTGCGTCAGCAACGAGTCGAGCAGCCCGACGAACTCCTCGAACCGGCGGGTCCGCTCGCCGCGGGTCGGCGGGTCCCCGGTGACCAAGGCGTCGAACCCCTCACCGCCCGCCCCCAGGCCGAGGACGAACCGGCCGCCGCTGACGTCGTCGAGACCCAGGACGTCCTTGGCGAACGGCACCGGGTGCCGGAAGTTCGGCGACGCCACCCAGGTGCCCAGCGCGATCCGCTCGGTGACCGCCGCGGCGGCGGCCAGCAGCGGCACGGTGGCGAACCACGGCTGGTCGACGAGCGTGCGCCACGCCAGGTGGTCGTACGTCCAGGCGTGGTCGAAGCCCCACTCCTCGGCCTGCTCCCACTTCCGCCGAGCCGACGCCCACCGCTCCTGCGGCAGCAGCACGATCCCCACAGCAACCATGCGCCGACCCTATGCGTGCGCGTGGTGCTCGCGGCCCGTGGTGGAGGGCGGTTCCAGCTGGAACGTGCAGTGGTCGACGTCGAAGTGGCCGGCCAGGCAGTGCCGCAGGTCGTCGAGCACGCGTCCGGCCTCGCCGCGTGACAGCAGCTCGTCGGGCACCTCGACGTGCGCGGACAGCACGGGCACGCCGGACGTGATGGTCCACGCGTGCAGGTCGTGCACGCCGAGGACGCCCGGGACGCCGCAGATGTGGGACCGGATCGAGTCCAGGTCGACCCCGCGCGGGGTGGCCTCGAGCAGCACCGTGCCCACCTCGCGCAGCAGGGCGACCGCGCGCGGCACGATCATCAGGCCGATGAGCACGGACACGATCCCGTCGGCCCGCAGGAAGCCGGTGGCCAGCACGACGATCGCGGCGACGACCACGGCCGCGGACCCCAGCAGGTCCCCCAGCACCTCGAGGTAGGCGCCCCGGACGGTCAGCGACTCCCCCTGCCCGCGGCGCAGCAGGGCCAGCCCGACTCCGTTGGCAGCGAGCCCGACGACCGCCACGGCGAGCATGAGCCCGGCCTCGACCTCACCGGGGGCCAGGATCCGCGCGATCCCGCCGACGATCACCCCGACCCCGACGGCCGCGATGACCAACCCGTTCACCAGCGCCGCCAGGATCTCGGCGCGCTGCCACCCGAACGTGCGGGCGGCCGTGGCGGGCCGGGCGGCGAGCGCGGTGGCGCCGAGCGCCAGGCCCACACCGGCGGCGTCGGTGAGCATGTGCCCGGCGTCGGCGATCAGGGCGAACGACCCGGAGACGAGCCCGCCGACCACCTCGACCACCAGCACGACGAGCGTGAGCACCAGCACCGCCAGCAAGCGCCCCCGGTGCGCCTGTGCCGCCGTCCCGTGGGCGTGGTCGTGTCCCACTGCGTCAGTCCCAGCCCAGCTCGTGCAGGCGGTCGTCGTCGATGCCGAAGTGGTGCGCGATCTCGTGCACGACCGTCACGGCCACCTCCTCCACCACCTCCGCGCGGTCGTCGCAGATGGCGAGCGTGGGGAGCCGGAAGATCGTGATCCGGTCGGGCAGCGCGCCGGCGGCCCAGAACTCGCCGCGCTCGGTCAGCGGGGTGCCCTCGTAGAGACCGAGCAGCTCGACCTCGCCCTCGGGTGCCTCGTCCTCGACCAGCACGACGACGTTGTCCATCATGGCCGCCAGCTCGTCGGGGATCTCGTCCAGCGCGGCGCGAACGGCATCCTCGAACTCGGCGAGCGACATGTCGACCATGGCACCATCCTGCCTGCTCATCGGGACCGGCAACCGGGTGACGACCGCCACTGCCGCACCGCTTTGGAGTTCCGGCCGTCGAACCCGTATGCTCATCACCGGTCATCCGGCGCCTCGGCGTTGGGGGTTGGATGTTCGCGTTGGACAAGCCCCCATCGTCTAGCGGCCTAGGACCCCGCCCTTTCACGGCGGTAGCACGGGTTCGAATCCCGTTGGGGGTACGAGCAGGATCAGCAGTTGAGCAGCACGGCCTTGCAGTTCAAGGCCCCGTAGCGCAGTTGGTTAGCGCGCCGCCCTGTCACGGCGGAGGTCGCGGGTTCAAGTCCCGTCGGGGTCGCTCGATACGCCCGGTCAGCAGTTCTGTGATGAGCAGAGACCGGGCCGCGTCGTTTCGGCCACTTAGCTCAGTTGGTAGAGCGTTCGACTGAAAATCGAAAGGTCGGCAGTTCGACCCTGCCAGTGGCCACATCAGGAGCCCCGCCCGGTACATCCGGGGCGGGGCTTCGTCGTGAGCGCGGCAACTCTGCCACCAGGCGTTCTGCTCCTAGGCTGGGGTCACCGCACGCCGTCCGAGGAGGACCTCATGGCCAGCACGCCTGGCGCCGACCGACCCCGCAGCTTCTTCGACCGCTTCACGGAGCCTCTGGCGGACCGCGCCCGCGAGAAGTTCGAGCAGGTCGAGGACCACGTCCGCGAGGCCGTGCAGACGGAGATCGACGCGGTCACGCGCAGCGTCCGGGCGCGCGCGGTCGAGGTGCGGCCCGCAGCGTTCGGGTTCGCGGCGGCCGCTCTGGTCAGCTTCTTCGGAATCGCACTGCTCATCACGGCCGCCGTGCTGGGCCTCTCGCACGCGGTGGACCCCTGGCTCGCGGCCCTGCTCGTCGGCATCGCCCTGCTGCTCGTCGGGGCGGGCCTCGCCGCCTGGGCCAGGCGACGACTCCCCCCGGGGCCGGCCGTCTCGGTCGTCCGCATCCACGAGCCCGTGCACCCCGCCGAGGAGCAGGTCCACCCCTGGGCGGACTGAGACTGCCCCGCTGATCAGGGCCTCTCCCCTCGCGTCAGGCATCGCTGACCACCAGACTGGGTGCTCAACGGATGTGCAGACGAGAGGCCGTGCCCATGACCACCCAGTCGGGACCCCCGGGCGACGAGAAGTCGCTCGGGCAGTTGGTGTCCGAGATCAGCGAGCAGGCCGCGCGACTCGTGCGCGCGGAGATCGACCTCGCCAAGGCAGAGATCACCGGTCGGGCGCAGCAGCTCGGGCTCGGTGCCGCTCTCGTGGCCGTGGGCGGGGTGCTCGCGCTCTACCTGCTCGCCGCCGGGATCGCGCTGACGGTCATCGTCCTGGACCTCTGGGTGGACCTCTGGCTCGCCGCGCTGATCGTCTGCGTCCTGCTGGCCATCGTGATCGCGATCCTGGTGCTGGTCGGCATCAACCGGATCAAGGCCGGCTCGCCCCCCACGCCGGCCAAGGCGATCGAGGGCGTCCACGAAGACATCGCGACGGTCAAGGCAGGGTTCTCCGCATGAGTGACGAGTCGAAGCCCAAGGACGCCCCCAAGCCGTTCACCACGCCCGAGATGGAGGCGTTGGAAGCCGAGCTGGCGCTCACCCGCGCGCAGCTGGCGTCGAACGTCGACGAGCTGGTGGCGCGGCTCGACCCGCGTGCGCAGGCGGGCCGGGCGGTGGAGTCGGGGCGTCAGCTGTGGAGCGACGCCAAGAACAGCGACGCCGATCCGGCGGCGCGCAAGAAGGCGTTCGCCGTGCTCGGCGGGGCCGCAGCCGGCGCCGCCGCGCTGCTGGCGCTCATCGTGGCCGGGCGCCGCAAGGGCTGACGCGCGCGACGACGGCGTGGGGCGCTTCGTCGCGGCCCACGCCGTCGCGTTGGCTCACCTACCAGGGCGCGCCGACCGACGTCGACGGCCCCAGCGGGGCAGGAACGGTGGTTCAGCCCTCGGAGGGGCGCTGCTGCGGGATCCCGTTGAGCAGGTCCCGTACCTCGGACTCGCGGTACCGGCGGTGACCGCCCAGCGTGCGGATCGAGGACAGCTTCCCGGCCTTCGCCCAACGGGTGACGGTCTTGGGATCAACCCGGAACAGCGTCGCGACCTCCGAGGGAGTGAGCAGGGACTCGGAGTCTGTGGCGTGTGCGTTCATCTGCTGCCTCCTGGCGAGCGTGCGGCCTGCGTGACGACGGAGTCGGCAACAGGCCAGTTCAGGTGCGAGTGGTGCGGGTCCTGCGGGTGTGAAACGTTCTCGTCTGGTAAGGGTACGGGCTGAAGCGCCCAAACCTGACATCGCCCCACTAGCATGAACGAAAGCCTCAGACAGCGCGTTCCGGGACACGGTCCCGTAACGAACTTTCACGGTGCTCTCATGCACTTCTCATACTTCGCGGCCTTCTGCCGTACCAGCAGCCTAAACCCGACCAATCGGTCATACACGCCAGGACGCGCAGACCGTCCACGGGGCGCTGGACGCCGGTCCTGCTCCCGCCTCGTGGGTCGTCGGATCGGACGTGACGCGCGTCGCCCGGGGCGAGTGGTCGGAATACCGAACGAGCATGTACCGTTGCCCCACGAAGAGACGATTCAGCACCCCGGGGCCGCACGTGTCAGCACGGAGCCGCCCCGCATCCACGTAAGAGGGGGTCGATGCCATGGGGCGCGGCCGTCAGAAGGCTAAGCAGACGAAGGTGGCCCGGGAGCTGAAGTACTTCAGCCCGGATACCAACTACCGAGCTCTCGAGCAGGAGCTCACGTCGCACGGCCACAACGATGTCGTCACCGACAACCGCCCTCGCGCGGTCGTGGAGACGGACACTGACGACGACAGCGACGAGTACCGACGCTGGTCGGACGACGATCGTTGACCGTTCGCATCACCTGCGCTGAGGCGTAGGCACGCACACGCACCGCACCATCCCTCGGGGTGGTGCGCGCGTGTGCGCACGTGCGCCGTCAGACCCGGTAGGCACCTGTGAGCTGGACGGCTCCGCCGTGCACGCCCTTGGTGCCGGCGACGAACCCCGGCGCGCCCACCACGTCGGTGTGCGGGTCGGCGTCCCGGACGGTGCCCAGCTCCCACGCCGGCAGCGCCAGCTCGGCGGCGTGCGCGAGCACCCCCGCCACGGCGTCGGCCGCGACGATCGCCACCATGCCCACGCCCAGGTTGAGCGTGCCCTCGAGGTCGGTCCACGGCACCTGACCCAGGCGCTGCACCAGCGAGAACACGGGCGGCAGCGTCCAGCCGCCGCGATCGATGTCTGCGACCAGCCCCTGCGGCAGCACGCGTGCGACGTTGGACGCGAGGCCGCCGCCGGTGACGTGGCTGAACGCGTGCAGGCCGGCGACGCCTGCGCGCTCGGCGAGCGCCAGGCAGTCGCTCGCGTAGACGCGGGTGGGCTCCAGGAGCTCCTCGCCCAGCGTGCGGCCCAGCTCGTCGACGTGGCGGTCCAGCGTCCAGCCGGCCACGGAGACCACCTTGCGCACCAGCGAGTAGCCGTTCGAGTGCAGGCCGCTCGAGCCGAGCGCCAGCAGCACGTCGCCGGCACGCACCCGCTCGGGGCCCAGCAGCCGGTCTGCCTCGACCACGCCGGTCGCGGCACCGGCCACGTCGTACTCGTCGGGACCCAGCAGGCCGGGGTGCTCGGCTGTCTCGCCGCCGACGAGGGCGGTCCCGGCCACCGAGCAGGCCGCCGCGATGCCGCGCACGATGCCGGCGATCCGCTCGGGCACCACGCGGCCGCACGCGATGTAGTCGGTCATGAACAAGGGCTTTGCGCCGACCACGACGATGTCGTCCACGACCATGCCCACCAGGTCGAACCCGATGGTGTCGTGGATGTCGAGCGCCTGGGCGATGGCCACCTTGGTGCCGACGCCGTCGGTCGAGGTGGCCAGCAGCGGCTTGCGGTAGGCCAGCAGGGCGCTGGCGTCGAACAGGCCTGCGAAGCCGCCCACCCCGCCGAGCACCTGCGGGCCGTGCGTCGCGCGGACGGCGTCCTTCATCAGCTCGACGGCCTTGTCGCCGGCCTCCGTGTCGACCCCGGCGGTGGCATACGTGACCTGCATGCCCTGCGCGCCGCTCACGGGTGGTCCAGCGCGCTCGCGCCACCGGCGCTCGGCACGATCGACAGCAGACCGTCCTCAGGGGCACCCAGCGGCAGCTCGCTCTGCTCGAGCAGGAACTTGCCCAGGCGGTCCGCGGGCGGCAGCTCGATCGGGTACTGACCGGTGAAGCACGCGGCGCACAGCTGCGACGCGGGCTGCTCGGTGGCGGCGATCATCCCCTCCGGGGAGATGTAGCCGAGCGAGTCGGCGCCCAGCGACGCGGCGATCTCATCGACCCCCAGGCCGTTGGCGATGAGCTCGGCGCGGGACGCGAAGTCGATCCCGTAGAAGCACGGCCACTTGACCGGCGGGGAGCTGATCCGCACGTGCACCTCGGCCGCGCCGGCCTCCCGGAGCATCCGGATCAGCGCGCGCTGGGTGTTGCCGCGGACGATCGAGTCGTCCACGACCACCAGGCGCTTGCCGCGGATGACTTCCTTGAGCGGGTTGAGCTTGAGCCGGATGCCCAGCTGGCGCAGCGTCTGCGACGGCTGGATGAACGTGCGCCCGACGTAGGCGTTCTTGGTGAGCCCCTGGCCGAACGTGATGCCGGACTCGGCCGCATAGCCGACGGCCGCGGGCGTGCCGGACTCCGGGACGGGGATGACCAGGTCGGCCTCGACGGGGTGCTCGACGGCGAGGCGTCGGCCCATGGCCACCCGCGCGGCGTGCACCGACCGACCGGCGATCGAGGTGTCCGGGCGGGCCAGGTAGACGTACTCGAAGACGCAGCCCGCGCGGTCGACCTTGGCGAACCGGCTGCTGCGCAGCCCGTCGGCGTCGATGGCGATGAACTCGCCGGGCTCGATCTCGCGCACGAACGAGGCGCCGACGATGTCCAGCGCGGGCGTCTCGCTGGCCACCACCCAGCCGCGCTCCAGACGGCCCAGCACCAGCGGGCGGACGCCCTGCGGGTCGCGTGCGGCGTAGAGCGTGTGCTCGTCCATGAAGACCAGGCTGAACGCGCCGCGCAGGCGCGGGAGCACCTCGAGCGCGGTGGCCTCGAGGGTGTGGTCCGGGTCCCCCGCCAGCAGCGCGGTGATCAGCGCGGTGTCCGTGGTGTTGCCGCGGGCGAGCTCGCCGCGGCGCTGGCTGCCGTAGCGCTCGGCGACGAGGTCCACCAGCTCGGCGGTGTTGGTGAGGTTGCCGTTGTGGCCCAGGGCCACGGTACCGGCGGCCGTGGGGCCGAGCGTCGGCTGCGCGTTCTCCCAGGTGCTGCCACCGGTGGTCGAGTAGCGCGTGTGCCCGATGGCGATGTGCCCCTGGAGGGCGTTCAGCGCGGTCTCGTCGAACACCTGGGACACGAGGCCCATGTCCTTGTAGACGAGCAGCTGCTGGCCGTTGGAGGTGGCGATGCCCGCCGACTCCTGGCCACGGTGCTGCAGCGCGTACAGGCCGAAGTAGGTGAGCTTGGAGACCTCCTCACCGGGGGCCCACACACCGAAGACGCCACAAGCGTCCTGGGGGCCTTTTTCGTTGGGGAGGAGGTCGTGGTTCAGACGTCCGTCTGCGCGGGGGGCCACGCACCTATGGTCGCACACGCCACCAGGCGCGCACGGAACGCGCCCAGCCCTCAGACGTCGGTGCGGACCGCCCGGCGGACGCTGCGGCGGTCCGCGAGCACGGCGAGCGCGCCGCCCACGAACCCGCCGAGCACGGCCCCCGCCACGGCCATCACCGTGCGCACCGCACCCTCGCCGTCGAGGAACGAGATGAAGCCGGAGCCGTCGGACACCCACGGCGCCGCGGGCCGGATGATCGCGACCAGGACCAGGGCGACGACGACGCCGACGAGGGCGCCCGCGGTGATGAACGCCCCGTACTTGGGCGCGTGGCGGACCGTCGCCGGCTCCGCGACCGCCGCGAGCTCCTGCTCCGAGGGGATCGGCACGCCGCGCGCGTCGAGGACGGGCTCGGGGTTCGGGTCGGGCTGGGGGTCGTCGGGCACCCCGTGATCGTAGGTCAGCACGGGGTCAGTCGCGGGTCCGGGCGGCCTGCAGCGGGAGCCACTCGCGCAGGTCGGCACGCTCGCCCGACGCGCGGATCCGGCCGGTGTCGACGGCGTCGTCCCAGGTCAGCACGCCGGTGGCGAGCGCCAGCCACGTCTGGGCGTCGGTCTCCACGACGTTCGGCGGCGTGCCGCGGGTGTGACGAGGTCCCTCGACCGCCTGCACCGCGCCGTCCGGGGGGACCCGCACCTCGACCGCGTTGCCCGGGGCCACCTCGGCCAGCTCCTCGAGCGTGAACCGGACCGCGGCGCGCCGCGCGGGCGTCGGGACGCCATCGGGGTCGGCCCGCCAGACCGCGAGCGCGGCGCGGCCGTCGGCGGGGTCGGTGCGGCGGCGGGGAGGCATGACGCGATTGTGCCCCGCCCGAGCGCAGCACTTCCCGACGAGCGCGGCAGTTGATGCTGCCGCTCTCGTCGCAGACTGCCCCGATCGCCGTCGGCTAGCATCCAGTCCATGTCCTCGACGACCTGGCGCTGGCTGCACTAGACGCAGCCCGCGGTCGTCCTGCCCCCGAGCTGCTCACGCGGCGTCGGGGGCATCGCTGTCTCCGGGCACGTGCGCGGCTCACGCCCCCCTGGAGGAGTCCTCATGACCCGCATGCTCACCGGCGAGCGCCCCACCGGCCCGCTGCACCTCGGCCACCTGTTCGGCACCGTGGCCAACCGCGTCCGGCTCCAGCAGTCCGGCGTCGAGACGTTCCTGGTGCTCGCCGACTACCAGGTGATCACCGACCGGGAGTCGCCGGGCGACATCGCGAGCAACGTGCGCGAGATCGTCCTCGACTACCTCGCCGCGGGGATCGACCCGGACGCGGCCACGATCTTCACGCACAGCGCGGTGCCCGCCCTGCACCAGCTGATGCTCCCGTTCCTGTCACTGGTCAGCGCGGCGGAACTGGAGCGGAACCCGACCGTGAAGCAGGAGCTCGCGGACTCCGGCAGGTCCCTGTCCGGGCTGCTGCTGACGTACCCGGTCCACCAGGCCGCCGACATCCTCTTCTGCCACGCGGACGTCGTGCCGGTGGGCAGGGACCAGCTGCCGCACCTGGAGATCACGCGGACGATCGCGCGCCGGTTCACCGCCCGGTACGGCGCCTGCTTCACCGAGCCCGAGGCGCTGCTGTCCGAGGCGCCGACGGTGCTGGGCACCGACGGCCGCAAGATGAGCAAGAGCAACGGGAACGGCATCGCGCTGCGGGCGACCGCCGACGAGACCGTCCGCGCGATCCGGTCCGCGAAGACCGACACGGACCGGCACATCACCTACGACCCAGCGTCGCGACCCGAGGTGGCCAACCTGCTCCTGCTGGCGTCGCTGTGCACGGGCGTCCCGCCGGAGGTGATCGCCGACGAGGTGGGCTCCCGTGGCTCCGGCCACCTCAAGGCGGTCACTGCCGACGCCCTCGTCGAGCACCTCGCGCCCCTGCGCGCCCGCCGCGCCCTGTTCGCCGCCGAGCCCGGGCTGGTCGCGGAGATCCTCACGGCCGGCAACGCGCACGCGAACGAGCTCGCGGACGCCACGATCCGTGACGTCCGCGAGCTCATGGGGATGGTCTACGCGTGACGTCAGCCGAACTCGCGGTCGCCCCAGCCGCTCAGCCGCCACGTCCCGGCCTCGTCGTCGCTCGTGATCGCCGGGCCGCCGTACGACACGCCGACCGACTCGACCGCGAGCGCGGCCGAGGCACCCTGCTCGACCGTGACCTCGAAGACGATCTGGTGCAGCCCGTTGAGCGTCTCCTCCGGCACCGAGCCGACCTCGGGGGTGACGGTCACGCCCGTGCCCTCGGCGAGCAGCTGGACCGTGCCCCCGCGGCCGCCGAGGCAGACCACCACAGGAACTGGCGTGCCGAAGGGGTGCGGTTCCTCCGAGTACCCGTAACCGGCACCGAGTCCCGGGTCGCCGCGCGTGTACAGGTGGTTGCAGTCGGCGGTGTCGTCGTAGGGATCCGGGGGCTCGCCCGAGCAGCCCGCGACGAGCGCGACCGCGGCGACCAGCGCGACGGCGATCGGCTGTCTCATCCCCCGATGGTGCCCGGTGCCGTGCCGGGAGGGCGTCGATCCCGTCCCGCGTCACCCGGTCGCCGACGCACGAGGGCCTGCGGGGACGAACCCCGCAGGCCCTCGCGTCAGCCGGTCACCACGTCGCGTTGCGCGCCAGCTCCAGGGCGATGTCCTGGAACCACGCACCGGCGGACGGGCCGCCGTTGCAGGTGCCGTCGGACTCGCCGGGCAGCTTGACCCAGAGCAGGGCGTCGAGGCCCGAGCCGTCGTTGACCAGCGTCGGCTTCTCGCCGAGCGCCCGGCCGCGCGGGTTGCACCACTCGCCGTTGGAGCCGTTGCCGTTCCGCGACGTGTCGATGACGAACTTCTTGCCGCCCAGCTGCTGCGAGATCTGCTGGCCGTAGGTCTTCGACGCCGCGGTGGTCTGGTAGTTCGACGTGTTGAGCGCGAAGCCGACCGCGTACTCGAAGCCCACCTGGTTGAGGCGGCTCACCGCGGTGCTCACGGGCAGCCACGACGAGTGGCCGGCGTCGACGTAGACGCGGGCGCCCTTGAGGGTCAGCGACTTGGCGGCGTACTTGAGGAAGCCGATCCGGTCACCCTGGCCGGAGCAGTCGCCCAGCTGGGCGAGGGCGTCGGGCTCGAGGATCACGTACGGGTTGCCCGTGATCCCGGAGGCGACCGTGTCGATCCAGGCCGCGTAGGCACTCTCGGCGACGCCGCCGCCGGAGTACGAGCCGCAGTCACGGCCGGGGATGGCGTAGACGACGAGCATCGGGGTCTTGCCGGCGGCCACCGCGCGGGCGGTGTAGTCGGCGACCTCGGCCTTGGCGTGCGCAGGGTCGGCCCAGTTGCCCACCCAGTAGGCCTGGGGCGTCAGCGCGATCTTCGCGAGCAGCGTCTTGTCGGTGCCGCTCGCCGACTGCCAGGCGCGGTAGCCCTGCGTGGTCGGGTCGACGTAGAAGCCGCTGGTCGGCTGCGGGGTCTGCGTCGGGGTCGGGGTCGGTGTGGGGGTCGGTGTGGGTGTCACGGTCACCGTCGGGGTCGGGGTGGGTGTGGGGGTCGTGGTCGGGGTGGGGGTCGTCGTCGGCGTCGTGCCGGTGCACACGGTGCCGTTGACGGTGAACGCGCCCGGGACCGGGTTGGAGCCGCTCCACGAGCCGTTGAAGCCGAAGCTCGTCTTGGCGCCCGTGGCCAGCGAGCCGTTGTACGGCAGGCTCGCCACCGAGACCGCGGAGCCGCTGGTGCTCGCCGTGCCGTTCCACAGCTGCGTGATCTTCTGACCGGCCGTGAACGTCCAGCCCACGGTCCACGCGCTCACCGGGTCGCCCAGGTTGGTGACCGAGACGTCGGCGCCGAATCCTCCGCCCCACTGGTTGGTGATCCGGTACTCGACCTTGCAGCCGGTGGCGGCCTGCGCGGCGGTGGCGGCGGTGACGGCGGTCAGGCCGGCCACCGCGACGGCCGCGGCGGCGAGCAGCGCGGTGGCGGTTCTGCGGGTGGGCATGGATCTCCTCGGGACGACAGCTCGGGCCAGTTCTGGTCAGGGCCGGCCCACGTCCTCGTCGACGACGCCGCACCCCGGTCCCGACGAGGAAACCCGACGACGAGACCCTCTGGCGAGCGCACGGCACGATTCGAAACGTTTAGGTACCCGAAAGGCCTCGTCGATGCGCTTCCGCGAGCGGCTCAGCTGCGGGGCCGACCGGGCCCGCGCATCCCCCGCTGGTACTCCTTGGTGATCTTCTTCCACCGGTCCCGCTCCTCGGCGCGCAGCCGGACGTCCGACCGGCGGGCCTGGTACGCGGCCTCCTTGGCCAGTCGACGCCAGCTGTCGAGCCTGCGCTCCGGCAGCTCCCCGCTGTCCAGCGCCTCCTGGATCGCGCAGCCCGGCTCGCCGGTGTGGTGGCAGTCGGCGAACCGGCACGCCGCCGCCAGCCCGGCGACGTCCGCGAACGTGGTGTCGAGGGCGTCGGCGTCCGCGACCACACCGACCCCGCGGATGCCGGGGGTGTCGATGAGCATCGCGCCGCCCGCCAGCGGGACCAGCTCGCGGTGCGTGGTGGTGTGCCGGCCGCGCCCGTCGGACCGCCGCTCCCCCGTCTCCATGACGTCGTGGCCGGCCAGCGCGTTGACCAGGGTCGACTTGCCCGCGCCGGACGGGCCGACGGCGACCAGCGTGGTGCCCGGCGCCAGGAGCGCGCGCAGGGCGTCGAGGCCCTGGTCGGTGGGCACGCTGACCGTGTGCACGTCGACAGCGAGGGCCACCGCGGCGACCTCGGCAGCCATGCCCTCGGGGTCGGGGACCAGGTCCGCCTTGGTGAGCACGACGACGGGCTGCGCACCGGACCGCCACGCCAGCGTGAGCAGCCGCTCGATGCGGCCGAGGTGGGGGTCCGGGTCGAGGTGCTCCACGACGAGGACGATGTCGATGTTCGCCGCGAGCGCCTGCACGCGGGACGTGGCGCCCGCGGTGTCCCGGACCAGGGCGGTCGTGCGAGCTCGCAGGACGGTGGCACCCTCGTCGACCAGCAGCCAGTCGCCGACCGTCGGGGCCAGCCGGTCGCCGTCGTCCGTGGCGACCAGGCCGTCCCGGTCCAGCGTCAGCCGACGGGGTTCGTGCGCGCCGTCGAGACCGTCCGCGGGCAGCACGAGGACCGCACCCTTGTCGGCACGGACCACGCGGAACAGATCAGCTGGCACACCTCGACGGTAGGAGCCGGCCCGGCCCACGCACCACGGAAATACCGGCTGCAACTGCCGCCTAGGGCGTCGAGAACAACCTGGGTGGCGTTCTCCGGGTCGAGAACGCCACCCAGGTTGTTCTCGCGCGAGCCGACGCGGTCGCGGCCGCGGAGCGGGTTGTCAGCCGAACCAGTGCGGGAGGGTCGCCTCGTGGGCCTCGCGGGCCTCCGCCAGGGGCAGCGTGAACACGCCCTGGACCTCGACGGCCGGGCCGTGCACGTGGTCGGACTCGTCGACCGGGGTGCCGGCGCCCGGCGAGCACGACTCGGCGGTCTCGCCCAGACGCAGGGCGGGCACGCCGCGCGCGGTGCAGAGGTCGACCAGGCGGACCTCCTCCGAGCGCGGCACCGCGACGAGCACGCGGGCGGTCGACTCCGAGAACAGCGCCTCGAACGGCGTGACCCCGTCGCGCTCGCAGATCGGGTCGAGGGCGACCTGGACCCCGACGCCGTAGCGCAGGCTCGACTCGATGAGCGCCTGGATCAGGCCGCCCTCGGACAGGTCGTGGGCGGCGTCGACCAGGTCGTCGCGGCTGGCGTGCGTGAGGACCGCGGCGAGCCGGCGCTCGGCGTCCAGGTCCACCGCGGGCGGCAGTCCGCCGAGGTGGCCGTGCATGACGTCGGCCCAGGCGGAGCCGTCCAGCTCGGGGCGCGTGGTGCCCAGCAGGTAGACGGCCTGGCCGGGAGCGGTCCAGCCGGACGGGGTGGCGTCGGCGACGTCGTCGAGCACGCCGAGCACGCCGACCACCGGGGTCGGGTGGATGGCCGAGTCGATCAGGCCGGGCTCCCCCGTGCCGTTGTACAGCGACACGTTGCCGCCCGTGACCGGGACCTCGAGCACCTGGCACGCGTCGGCCAGGCCGCGGATGGCCTCGACCAGCTGCCACATGGAGTCGGGGTGCTCGGGGCTGCCGAAGTTCAGGCAGTCGGTCACGGCCAGCGGCCGGGCGCCGGTCGTCGCCACGTTCCGGTACGCCTCCGCGAGGGCCAGCTGCGCGCCCGTGTACGGGTCGAGCTTGGCGTACCGGCCGTTGGCGTCGGTGGCGAGCGCGACGCCGAGCCCGGTGGACTCGTCGACCCGGATGACGCCGGAGTCGTCGGGCTGCGCGAGCGCGGTGTTGCCCTGCACGAAGCGGTCGTACTGGTTGGTCACCCACGCCTTGGAGGCCAGGTTGGGGCTGGCCAGCAGCCGGAGGGCGGTCGCGCGGATCTCGGCGTTCGACGACGGCTTCGCCAGGGCGGCGGTGGTGTCCGCGTTGAGCGCGTCCTGCCACGCCGGCCGGGCGTACGGGCGGTCGTAGACCGGGCCCTCGTGGGCGACGGTCTTCGGGTCCACGTCGACGATCCGCAGGCCGTGGTGGTCGATGGTCAGGCGGCCCGTGCCGGTGACCTCGCCGATCACGGCCGTCTCGACGTCCCACTTGCCGGTGATGGCCAGGAACTCGTCGAGCTGGTCGGGCCGGACGACGGCCATCATGCGCTCCTGCGACTCCGACATGAGGATCTCGCCGGCGGTCAGGGACGGGTCGCGCAGCAGCACGTTCTCGAGGTCGACGTGCATGCCGCCGTCCCCGTTGGACGCCAGCTCGCTGGTGGCGCAGGAGATGCCGGCGGCACCGAGGTCCTGGATGCCCTCGACCACGCGCGCGGCGTAGAGCTCGAGGCAGCACTCGATGAGCACCTTCTCCATGAACGGGTCGCCCACCTGCACCGACGGGCGCTTCGAGGGCTTGGTGTCGTCAAACGTCTCGCTCGCCAGGATGGAGGCGCCGCCGATGCCGTCGCCACCCGTGCGGGCGCCGAACAGGACGATCTTGTTTCCCGTCCCCGACGCGTTGGCCAGGTGGATGTCCTCGTGCCGCAGGACGCCCAGGCACAGCGCGTTGACCAGCGGGTTTCCCTGGTAGGAGGCGTCGAACACCAGCTCGCCGCCGATGTTCGGCAGGCCGAGGGAGTTCCCGTAGCCGCCGACGCCGGCCACGACGCCGTGCACCACGCGGGCCGTGTCGGGGTGGTCGACGGCGCCGAACCGCAGCTGGTCCATGACCGCGACCGGGCGCGCGCCCATCGAGATGATGTCGCGCACGATCCCGCCGACGCCCGTGGCCGCGCCCTGGTAGGGCTCCACGTAGGACGGGTGGTTGTGCGACTCGACCTTGAACGTGACCGCCCAGCCGTCACCGATGTCGACGACGCCCGCGTTCTCGCCGATGCCGACGAGCAGGTGCTCCTTCATGGCCGGCGTGGTCTTGTCGCCGAACTGGCGGAGGTGGTTCTTGCTCGACTTGTACGAGCAGTGCTCCGACCACATCACCGAGTACATCGCCAGCTCGGCGGCCGTGGGGCGGCGCTCGAGGATGTCGCGGATCCGCTGGTACTCGTCCGGCTTGAGGCCCAGCTCGGCGAACGGCTGCTCCTGGTCCGGGGTCGCAGCGGCGACGTCGACGGTGTCGGTCTGGGGGGCGCGCGCAGGTGCGGTGGTCATCGATTCCCTCGGTGGAGACCCGTGGCTCGGCGGCGCGCGTGCCCGGTGGCGCGAGCAGGCCCGGCCGACGTCGGCAGACGCGCACAGGATACCGGCGGTGGACGGGAGCCCGGGCCTGCGTCCGGGTCGTCCGAGTTGCACGACTCGTCCGGGTGTGTGACCGTCCTCACATGAAAGCGCTTCCTACGGACCCGGCAGCGGTGACGATCTACGACGTCGCCGCGCGTGCCGGCGTCGGGATCGCCACCGTCTCCCGCGCCCTGCGGGGCTCCGCTCCCGTGTCGGACGCGACCCGGGCCAAGGTGCTCGCCGCCGTGGCGGAGCTCGGGTTCCGCCCCAGCCACGCCGGCACCTCGCTCGCTGCCCGCACGCACGCGGCCAACGGCATCGTGTTCCCGGACCTGTCCGGGCCGTACTACGCCGAGGTGCTGCTCGGGTACGAGGAGACCGCCTCGCGGCTCGGCCGCAGCGTGCTCGTCCTGGCCACCCACGGCCGCGACGACCCCGAGTCCTCCGTGCGCGACCTGGCCCGGCGAGTCGACGGGCTCGTCCTGCTCGGCCGCACGGTCCCCGACCACGTGATCGAGGAGCTCACCGCGTTCGGGCTCCCCGTCGTGGTCGTCGCCCGGCCCGAGGTCGGCGCCGCCGACTCCATCCGCGCGGACGGGCTCAGCGCCGCACGCGCCCTCGGGGAGCACCTCGCCGGGCACGGGTTCCGCCGGATCGCGTTCCTCGGCTCGCCCGAGGAGTCGCCCGACGTCGCCGAGCGGTGGCGCGGGGTCCGCGAGGGCCTGGGCAAGCACGGCATCGAGCCCACCGTGACGCCGTGCCTGTTCGACGAGGCGTCCGGCACGCGCGTCGCGGCGGCGCTGCTCGCAGGCCCGGAGCGTCCCGACGCCCTGGTCTGCGCCAACGACGAGATCGCCCTCGGAGCGATCGTCGCGGCGGAGGAGGTCGGCCTGCGGGTCGGCGTCGACGTCGCCATCACCGGCTGGGACGACGTCATGGCCGCGCGCCACGCCCGCCCCGCCCTCACCACCGTCCGCCAGCCGATGCGCACGCTCGGGGCACTTGCCGCCGAGGTGCTCGACCAGCGCATCACAGGACACCGCACGACGCCGCGGCACGAGTCGCTCGCCACCGACCTGGTGGTCCGCGACAGCTGCGGCACGCACCCCTGACAGACCCCACGAGGGGCTGTCCAGGTTCGAGGAGGAACCATCATGAGGAGATCCACGCGCGTCAGCGTCGCCGCGCTGGCGGTCACGGCGTTCGCCCTGACCGCCTGCGGCCGGAGCGACACCCCTGAGGAGGACGCCACGGCCGAGGCGGTCGCCACCGGCGACGTCAGCGGCACCGTCACCGTCTGGGCGATGGGCACGGAGGGCGAGGCCCTCGGCGACTTCGCCGCGGCGTTCACGGAGGAGAACCCGGACGTCACGATCGACGTCACGGCCATCCCCTGGGACGCGGCCCACGACAAGATCGCCACGGCGATCGCGGCCGACGAGGTGCCCGACGTCTCGATGATCGGCACCACGTGGATGGGTGAGTTCGCCACCAGCGGCGGGCTGGACCCGACGCCGCCCGACCTCATCGACGAGTCGTCGTTCTTCCCCGGCGCCTGGGGCTCCACCGAGGTGGGTGGCACGTCCTACGCGGTCCCGTGGTACGTCGAGACCCGCGTGCTCTACGTCGACACCGCGCTGGCGGAGCAGGCCGGCGTCTCGCCGACGCCCGCGACGTGGGAGGACCTCATGGCGACGTCCAAGGGCATGCAGTCGGCGGGCGCCCAGTGGGGCATCACGCTCCAGGCCGGCCAGACGGGCGCGTGGCAGACGTTCCTGCCGTTCGCGTGGCAGGCAGGCGCGGAGATCATGAACGAGGAGCAGACCGAGTTCACGTTCGACAGCCCCGAGTTCGTCAAGGCGCTCGCCTACTACCAGTCGTTCTTCACCGACGGGGTCGCCCCGAAGGAGCTCCCCGAGGGCACGCTCGAACCCGACTTCGTCGCCGGCAAGATCGGCGCCTTCCAGTCCGGCCCGTGGCACATCGGCATCCTCGACGACACCGGCGGCGAGGGCTTCCTCGACAGCGTGACGCTCGCGCCGCTGCCCGCCGACGAGACGCAGGCGTCGTTCATCGGCGGCAGCAACCTCGCCGTGTTCACGAGCTCGGAGAACCGCGACGCCGCCTGGAAGTTCGTCCAGTGGCTCAGCCAGCCCGAGATCCAGGCGCAGTGGTACGCGATCACGAGCGACCTCCCCGCCGTGCAGTCCGCGTGGGACGAGGGCGACCTCGCCGACGACACCACGCTGGCCGTGTTCGGCGAGCAGATGGCGACCGCCCAGGCGCCCCCGTCGATCCCGACGTGGGAGCAGATCGCGAACGTCATCGACACCGAGCTGGAGAAGGTCTGCAAGTCCGGCATGGACCCGCAGGAGGCCGCCACGGCCATCCAGCAGCAGGCCGAAGCGATCGGCACGGGGCTCTGACCCCATGTCCACGACCCTGACCTCCGGGTCGGGCGTGCGGAACCCGGGGGCGGCCGACCAGGCCGCCCCCCGGATCCGGCGCTCCTCCCCGATGCACCGACGGCGCAGCATCGCCGCGTGGGGCATGGCGGCACCGTTCGTCGTGCTGTTCCTCATCTTCGTGGCGTGGCCGGTCGTCTCGTCGCTCTTCATGAGCGTCACCGACATCAAGAGCCGAGACCTGCAGAACCCGTTCGCGGTCGAGTTCGTCGGGTTCGACAACTTCGCGACCGTGCTCACGGACCCGACGTTCCAGCAGGCCGCGTTCAACACGCTCTACTTCGTGGTCGTCGGCGTCCCGCTGACCATGCTCGTGGCGCTCGCCATCGCGATCGCCCTGAACACCGGCATCACCAAGCTGTCCGGCTTCTTCCGGATCGGCTACTACATGCCGGTCGTCACCTCGATCGTGGCCGTGGCGGTCGTCTGGCGCTTCCTCCTGCGGCCCGAGAACGGCCTGGTCAACGAGGTCCTCGGGTGGGTCGGCATCACCGGCCCCGACTGGCTGGGCAGCACCACGTGGGCGATGCCGTCGCTCATCGCCATGTCCGTGTGGCGGTCGCTCGGCACGCTGGTCGTGATCTTCCTGGCCGGCCTGCAGTCGGTGCCCAAGGCGCTGCACGAGGCGGCGGCGCTCGACGGCGCCACCGCGTGGCAGCGCCTGCGCCGGATCACGATCCCGACCATCCGCCCGACCATGCTGTTCGCCGGGGTGATCACCGGCATCGGGTTCCTGCAGTTCTTCGAGGAGCCGTTCGTGATGACGCAGGGTGGCCCGCTGAACAGCACGCTCTCCGTGGCCTACCTCGTCTACAACACGTTCGGGTTCGGCAACTACGGCGTCGCCACCGCCATGAGCTACGTGCTCTTCGCCGCGGTCGTCCTGCTCACGGTCGTGCAGTTCAAGGTGCTGGGCGAGCGCGACGACGCGGCCGGCCCGAAGCGCCGTTGGTTCCGTCGTTCGGGAGGTGTGTCCGCATGACCGCCATCACCGACAAGGCAGCTGTGGCAGAGCCGTCGACCAAGCCGAGGGGCACCGTGGGCTCGCACATCGGCGAGCCGCAGGCCCGCCCGTGGCTCTACGTCGTGCTCGGCATCGGCCTGGTGCTCGTCGTCACGCCGTTCGTCTGGATGCTGCTCGGCTCGTTCATGACCGAGGGTGAGCTGCGCGCCAACCCGCCCACGTGGTGGCCTGCCAACCCGTCGCTGGACAACTTCCGCGAGCTGTTCGCGCGGCTCGACTTCCCGCAGTTCTTCACCAACTCGATCGTCGTCGCGGTCACCGTGACCCTGGGCAACCTCGTGTTCTGCTCGATGCTCGGGTACGCGTTCGCCAAGATCGACTTCTGGGGGCGCACCTGGCTCTTCCGCCTGGTGCTGGCCACGCTGATGGTCCCCGGGATGGTCACGCTGGTCCCGCTGTTCGTGCTGGTCAGCAACCTGGGCATGGTCAACACCTACTTCGGCCTGATCCTGCCGTTCCTGGCCGGACCGTTCGGGGTGTTCCTCATGCGGCAGTTCATGCAGGGAGTCCCCGACGAGCTCATCGACGCCGCGCGCGTCGACGGCGCAGGCGAGTTCCGGATCTTCGCGCGGGTGGTCATGCCGCTGTGCAAGCCCGCGCTCGCGACGCTCGCGATCCTCACGTTCCTCGGGTCGTGGAACAGCTTCCTGTGGCCGCTGGTGGTGGCCAGCACCGAGGACATGTACACCCTGCCGGTCGCGCTGGGGCTGTACGCCGTCGGGCAGAACTCCACCGACTACGGCCTGCTGCTCGCCGGCGCCATGGTCATCGTCGTCCCGATCCTGATCGTGTTCTTCGCGCTGCAGAAGCACTTCGTCCAGGGCCTGGCCACGACCGGCCTCAAGTCATGATCTCCACGAAGGGCTCGATGATGAGACTCCGACCTCTCGCGGCCGCAGCAGCGGCTGCCGCACTCCTGCTCACCGGTGCCACGACCGCCTCCGCCGGCGGAAGCCACCACGACGACGACCTCGGCCTGACCCGCCACGACCGCGCGGACCTGCACCGGTGGGGTGTCGACACGTGGGCCTCGTTCGTCGCCATGACGGACGAGACCACGGGCCTGCCCGCCGACAACATCGACGCGTCGCTCGACCCCGCGACGCGGTCCGGCTACACCTCGCCGACGAACATCGGTGCGTACCTGTGGTCGACCGTCTCGGCCGAGGAGCTCGGGATCATCGGCAAGCGCGAGGCGCGGCAGCGGCTGAAGCAGACGCTGACGACGATCGCGACGATGGAGCGCCACGAGCCGAGCGGCATGTTCTACAACTGGTACGACGAGGCCACCGGCGCCAAGCTGGTGACGTTCCCGAACGGCGAGACGATCTACCCGTTCCTGTCGAGCGTGGACAACGGGTGGTTCGCGGCCGCGCTCATGGTGGTCGCCACCGCCGAGCCGTCGCTGCGGCGGCAGGCGAACGCGCTCCTGGAGCCGATGGACTTCGCGGCGTTCTACGACGCGAACCAGTTCGGCGGCACCAAGCCCGGACTCATGCGCGGCGGCTTCTGGGCTGCCCCGCCGCCCCAGGAGACCGACCCCGGGACCGTCGCCGGGTCGCCCGTGTTCTTCACCAAGAACCACTACGACATCACCAACTCCGAGCCGCGGATCGCCAGCTACATCGGCATCGCCCGCGGTCAGATCCCGCCCGCGCACTACTTCGCGACCGCCCGCACGTTCCCGGCCAGCTGCGACTGGGCCTGGCTGGAGCAGCGCCCGGTCGGCGTGACCCGCACGTACGAGGGCATCGAGGTGTTCGAGGGAGCCTTCACCTACCGCGGCATGCGCATCGTGCCGACGTGGGGCGGCGACATGTTCGAGGAGCTCATGCCCGACCTGTTCGTGCCGGAGGCTGAGTGGGCCCCGAAGAGCTGGGGCGTCAACCACCCGCTCGCGGTGCGCGCGCACATCGAGCACGGCCTGATCGAGGCCGGCTACGGCTACTGGGGCTTCTCCCCCGCCAGCGACCCGTTCGCCAACTACGACGTCTACGGGGTCGACGCGATCGGCATGAACCCCGAGGGCTACCCGTCCGACGCGGAGAAGACGAACGTCGACGCCGGCTACGAGGGCTGCCGCCCGGCGACCAACCCGACGCCGACCTTCAAGGACGGAGTCGTCACCCCGCACGCGTCCTTCCTCGCGCTGCCCTACGCGCCCCGCGAGGCCGTCGACAACCTCCGCAAGATCGAGACGGTCCTCGGCGCGTATGGCGACGGCGGGTTCTACGACGCGGTCGCGGTGCGCACCAACACGCAGGCGAAGCGCTACCTCTCGCTCGACCAGGGCATGGTCCTGGGCGCGCTGGGCAACGTGCTCGGCGGCGGCATCCTGCACGACTCCTTCGGCACCCGGCAGGTGGAGAAGGTCCTGCGTCCGCTCATCGGCCAGGAGGAGTTCGGCGCGGGGGTCGTCAAGTGACCGACGCGCGCGCGGACTGGGAGGACCGGATCGGTCGGCGCTCCGACACCGCGGCGGCCGGGGCGATCCCCGTCCTGGCCCCGCCGGCCGGCCTGTACGCGGCGCCCGGCGTCGGCCATGTGTCCCTGCACTGGGAGCCGGTGCAGGGTGCGGTCGGCTACCAGGTGATCCGGGACGGGGTCCCGCTGGACCACCACGGCGGCGACGTCCTGGCGGTGCCGCACGGGCCCTACGCGGACACCACCGGCGAACCCGGTGTCCCGCACCGGTACACCGTGGCGACCGTGACCGACGTCGACGTGACGGGCCCCGGGGGCGACGAGGTTCTCGCCGCGTCGCTGCCCGTCGGCGATCCTGCGGTGGTCGAGGTGCTCGTGGACCTCGACACCGTGGTCCGGGAGCTGCCCCGGCCCTGGCGGCCGATGATCGGCTCGGAGCACCTCAGCCTGCTGCTCAGCGAGGAGTCGGTCGGCGGGCAGAGCATCTCCGCCGACCTGACCAGCGCCCTGCGCGCGGCGCACGACGAGCTGGGTGTCGCCACCGTCCGGGCGCACGCGATCCTGTGCGACGACCTGGGCGTCTACCGCGAGGTCGACGGGGAGCCGGTGCACGACTTCACCGGCGTCGACGCCACCTACGACGCGCTGCTCGCCCTCGGCCTGCGGCCCGTCGTCGAGCTGTCGTACATGCCGCGCGACCTGGCGTCGGACCCGGACGTGACGGTGTTCGACTACGCCGCGATCGTGTCCCCGCCGAAGGACTGGGACCGCTGGGGTGCTCTGGTCACGGACCTGGTCGGGCACCTGGTGCAGCGCTACGGGCTGGACGAGGTGCGGGAGAACTGGTCGTTCGAGGTGTGGAACGAACCCAACCTCGAGGTGTTCTGGTCGGGCACGCGCGAGGAGTTCTGGCGCCTGTACGACGTGACGGTGACGGCCGTACGGACGGTCGACGACCGGCTGGTGGTGGGCGGTCCGTCGACGGCGGCCGCGGGCTGGGTGGACGGGCTGCTGGAGCACGTCGCCGGGTCCGGTTCGCCGGTCGACTTCGTCTCGACGCACACCTACGGCAACGCGCCGCTGGACCTGCGGGCGACGCTCGCGCGGCACGGTCGCGAGGACGCCGGGATCTGGTGGACCGAGTGGGGCGTGAGCCCGACGCACTTCGGCAACGCCAACGACGGGGTGTTCTCCGCGGCGTTCCTGGTCCGCGGCATGCGGTCGGCGGCGGGCCGGATCGACGCCCTGTCCTACTGGGTGGTCTCCGACCAGTTCGAGGAGCTCGGACGGCCGCCGCGCCTGCTGCACGGCGGGTTCGGGCTGCGCACGGTCGGGGAGCTGCGCAAGCCTCGCTGGTGGGCACTGTGGTTGCTGGAGCAGCTGGGGTCCGACGAGGTCGCGGCGACCCTCACCGGCGACGGCGCGGGCAGCCTGGTCGAGGCGTGGGCGTCGCGCGACGGCGACGAGCGTGTCGCCGTGGCGCTCTGGAACGGCACGCTCGACCAGGGCAAGGTCGACGGGACCGCCGCGCTGGACCGGACCGTGCACCTGGTGCTCGACGGGCTGCCGCCGGGCTCCTGGACGGTGCGGGAGTCGCGGGTCGACGCGGACCACTCGAACATCGCGGCCCTGTGGTCGTCCATGTCGGAGGGTGCGGACTGGCCGACCGACGACCAGTGGGCGACCCTGCGCGCGGCCGACCGGCTGGCCGTGACCGAGCGCCCCCTGGGCGGCTCCTCGATCGACGTCCACCTGCCCAACCCGGCGATCGTGCTGGTCGAGCTGGTTCGCGTGTGAGCTCGTGGGGGCGCAGTGCCGTCGTCTACCAGGTGTACGTGCGCTCGTTCCTGGACGGTGACGGCGACGGCGTCGGTGACCTGGCGGGTCTGACCGCCGGGCTCGACGCCGTCGCCCGCCTGGGTGTCGACGGCCTCTGGCTCACGCCGGTGTACCGCTCCCCGCAGGCCGACCACGGGTACGACGTGGCGGACCACCGCGACGTCGACCCGCTGTTCGGGGACCTGGCCGCCTTCGATGCCTTCGTGGCGGCAGCGCACGACCGCGGCCTGCGGGTGGTGATGGACCTGGTGCCCAACCACGTGTCCGACCAGCACCCGTGGTTCGTCGCGGCCCAGGCGGGCGGTCCGGAGCGGGCGCTGTTCCACGTCCGGTCGCAGCCGAACGGCTGGCGCTCGATGTTCGGCGGCTCCGCCTGGTCGGCGATGCCCGACGGCGACTGGTACCTGCACCTGTTCGCGCCCGAGCAGCCCGACCTCAACTGGGCGCGCCCGGAAGTGCAGGAGGACTTCCTGGAGACGCTCCGGTTCTGGCTGGCCCGCGGCGTCGACGGCTTCCGCGTGGACGTGGCGGGCGGGCTGGCCAAGGAGCCGTCGTACGCCGAGGTGCGTAGCGGCGCCGACCACCCGCACTGGGACCGGACCGAGGTGCACGAGATCTACCGGTCGTGGCGCGGCGTGCTCGGTCCCGACGTCCTCGCGGTCGCCGAGGCGTGGGGGCCGCCCGAGCGCACCGCTGCGTTCGCCCGGGCCGACGAGCTGGGCCAGGCCTTCGCGTTCGACATCCTGCGCACCGCCTGGTCCGCGGCCGCGCTGCGCCGGACCGTCGACGCGCAGCTGGCCGCCCATCGCGCGGTCGGGGCGCTGCCCGCCTGGGTGGTCGGCAACCACGACATCGCCCGCGCCGCCACGCGCCTCGGACCGGACCGCGCGCTGGCCCTGCACCTGTTCCTGCTGGCGCTGCCGGGCGCCTTCTACCTCTACGCCGGCGACGAGCTGGGCCTGCCCGACGCCGAGGTGCCGCCGGAGCGGTGGCAGGACCCCCAGTCCCTGCGGTCCGGCGGCCGGCTGCCCAACCGCGACGGTGCCCGGGTGCCGCTGCCCTGGACGTCGGGTGACACCTTCGGGTTCACCACGGGCGAGCCCTGGCTGCCGATCCCCGCGGAGTGGGCCGCGTACGCCCGTGACCGGCAGGAGGCCGACCCGTCCTCGACCTGGTCGGTGCTGCGCCGGGCGCTGTCTGCACGGTCGGCGCTGTGGACCACCGAGGACCTGACCTGGGAGGACGCACGGCCGGGCGTGCTCGTCGGCCGACGCGGCGCCGCGCGCGTGGTGCTCAACACCTCCTCCCGACCGTGGCGCCTGCCCGGCGGCGGCCGCGTGGTCGCACGGAGCGGACCGGGCGAGGATCCGACGATCGTCACCCCGTCGGAGTGTGTCTGGCTGACCGACGGGCAGGTACCTTTCCGAGGGTGAGCGGACGGGGGGCAGCGGCGGGCGTGCTGCTCGCGCTCGTGCTCGCGGGCTGCACCCCCAGCCATGCCGGTCCTCAGCCGGCGACCGCCACACCCACGCCGACCCTCTCCCCGAGCCCGACCGCGGCTGCCGATCCCGCCGACCCGGCCGTGGTCCGCGCGACCGGCATCCCCGTCCCCTCCGGCACCGCGACGCTCCTGGTGTCCGCGCCCGCGCTCGAGGTGACGGCCGAGGCCGACGGGTCCGCCCGGGCGACCGCCCACGGCGACGCCCTCGTGGCCGCACCGGCGGGCATGTCGCTGACGGTGCTCTCCGACGGCTCGGGCGTGGTCCGCGACGGCACGGGGACCTTCGTCGCGGGGTTCACCGCCGAACCGTGGGCGGCGCGCCTCACGCAGGTCGGCCCCGAGGTGGCCCGGCTCGTCGGGTCTGCCGACGACTCCGGGTCGGCAGGCATCTGGTTCACGGCGGCCGCTGTGGTCAGCGCGGTGTGGGGCGAGGCCGAGGGCGGGCGCTCGCTCGCGGTCACGCCGAGCGGGTGGGCCCGCACCGGCAGCCTGGCGGCTCAGGAGGGGCTGTGGGCGCAGGTCGTCGCCCAGGCCCCGGAGGCCGACAGCCCCGGGATGCAGGCGCAGCTGGAGTGCCACGAGCTGGGCGCACCGGACAAGGCCACCTGGAACCTGGAGCCGTGGCGCCCGGACGTGAGCGCGATCGAGATGATCCGGTCGCGCTGCAACCCGAGCTGACCTCCCGCCCGGCGCGGGCCGCTGCTACGGTCGCGGCCATGCCCCGGGACCCGACGATCCGCACATCCGGGACGGTCGGCGCGATCGCCGCGGTCGGCTGGCTGCTCAGCGGGGTCCTGCGGGCCCTGCTCGCAGGCTCGTCGTTCGGGTCCGGCTCGCTCGCGGAGCTGCTGGTGCCCGGCACGGGAGGTGCCCTGCTGGGCGCCGGGGCTCCCCTGTCGGTCCTCGCGGGACTGGCGGGCGCGCTCGCGGTCGGCGCCGTCACGGGGCTGCTGACCTACGCCGTCGTCCGTCGGCCTCCCGGACGGGCGGGGGTGCTGCTGGCGTGCTGGTTCGCCGCGGTCCTCGGCTCCGGCCTCGGGCAGCTGGTCAGCGCCGCGATCGCACCGGGGAGCGCGTGGCTGACGGTCGGCAACGACGTGCAGTCCGCGCTCTGGGCCGGCCCGTACTGGGGTGTCGTGTACGGGTGGGCCGTCGGACAGGCCGCGGTCGCGCTGCTGGGGCGCTCCGGCGTGACGCTCGTCCCCGCGGCGGCGGCGCGGGCGCGCAGCGCGGCCCTCGTCGCCGGGGTCGTCGTGGGTCTCGGCTGGGTGGTCACCGGGCTGCTCCAGCGCGGGATCGTCGACGCCCTCGGCAGCGGGAGCCCGGCGGCCCGGATCGTGCCAGTCCTGCTGCCCAACACCGCGACCGACTACCTGGACGGCGGCATGCCGCAGGTGACCGTCGCGTTCGGGCTGGCGGCGCTGGTGGTCGGGTCCGTCGCGGGGGTGGTCACCTGGGTGGCGGCCCGGTCGGCCGACCCCGCAGCCGGTCGGACCGCGTTCGTCCTCGCGGCCTGGCTCGGTGCCGTCCTCGGCGGGTCGCTGGGCCCCGCACTCACCGCGCTCGGGTATGCCGCGCGCGTCGGCGAGGGCGGGCTGTCACCGGCGCTCGTGCTCAACGTCCTGGCGGCCGGCGTCCCGACGAGCGCCCTGTGGGGCGTGCTCTACGGCTGGCTCGGCGTCGTGGCCGCCCTGGTGGTCCTGGGGCGGGCACGACGCCGGGCCAGGCCGGTCGGCACGCAGGCCCGCCAGCCCGCGCACCGCGCCTGAGACTCGCCCGACCCCGGGGTCAGCGGGTGTGCTTCTCCGGGACCGGCGCGTCGCCCGACGCCCGCTGCGTCCGGTAGTAGGCGCGCGCCTCGTCCTGGCGGGCCTGCTCGGCGCCCGACGCGATCGGGGCACGCAGGTGCGCCTGCTCGTAGCCGAACGCGTCCACCAGGGACTGGGCGTGCGGGCGCAGGCGGGCCAGCAGGCGGTCGATGTAGGACGTCACCGTGCGGGCACGCCCGGCGGACAGGCGGCCGTTGAGCAGGTACCAGGTGAGGTTCCGCTCGATGACGGTGAGCCCGAACAGGTCGCGCACCCACGTGAGGATCTGCCGGGTGCCCGGGTCGGTGACCCGCTCGAGCGCGGCGGTGAACGACTCCCACTGGACCAGCTCGGCGTGCGCGCGGGCGGCCTCGACGAGCTCGTGCTGGTGCGCGTTGAACAGCGCCGCGGCGGTCGCCGGGTCGGCCTTCTGCGCGGGGCGCAGGGCCTGGGCGATCTCGGCGACCATCGTCTCGACGCGGTCCACCAGCAGCTCTCGCTGGGTGGCCGTCTCACGCAGCTGGCCGGCCGACCGGCGCGGGTCGCCCACGTCCGCGATCGTCTGCACGGCGCGGTGCAGCGGGGTGCGGTACCGGGCGGCGTCGGACGCGCGCTCGGCCACCATGCGGGCGACCTTGGTGGCGTCCAGGTGCTTGAAGCTCTTCGAGTAGTCGGTGAGCAGGCGCTTGCCGACGAGCTGGAGCAGGACCGTGTTGTCGCCCTCGAACGTCGCGTACACGTCGAGGTCGGCGCGCAGGCTGGTCAGCCGGTTCTCGGCCAGGAACCCGGCCCCGCCGCACGCCTCGCGGGCCACCTGGAGGGTGTTCAGCGCGTGCCAGGTCGACGCCGGCTTGAGCGCGGCGGCCAGGGTCTCCAGGTCCTCGCGCGTCTCCGGGGTGTCGTTGCGTCCCGAGAACACGTCGTCGAACGCGGCGAGCAGGTCCTCGTGCGCGAACCCGGCGGCGTACGTCTCCGCGAGCAGCGGGAGGAGGCGGCGCTGGTGCTCCGCGTAGTCGAGGATCACGACCTCCTCGGTGGGCGACGCGGCGCTGAACTGGCGGCGCTGGTTGCCGTAGGTGATCGCGATGGTCAGGCCCAGGCGCGCTCCGGTGACCGCGGCACCGTCGAGCGAGACGCGGCCCTGCACCAGGGTGCCGAGCATGGTGAAGAACCGGCGGCCAGGGCTCGCGATGGGCGAGGAGTAGGTGCCGTCCTGCGCCACGTCGCCGTACCGGTTGAGCAGGTTGGTGCGCGGGATGCGGACGTGGTCGAACCAGAGCCGACCGTTGTCGATGCCGTTCAGGCCACCCTTGAGCCCGTCGTCCTCGCCGCCGACGCCGGGCAGGAACTCCATCGTGGCCGGGTCGCGCAGCGGGACGTAGAACGCGTGCACGCCGTGGTCGACACCCGCCGTGACCAGCCGCGCGAACACGGTCGCGGCCGTGCCGTGCAGGGCGGCGTTGCCCAGGTAGTCCTTCCACGCCGCGCGGAACGGCGTGTGGATGACGAACTCCTGCGTCGCCGGGTCGTACGTCGCGGTGGTGCCGATGGCGGCGACGTCCGAGCCGTGGCCGGTCTCCGTCATCGCGAAGGCGCCCGGGACCGCGAGCGAGAGGGAGTCGGCCAGGAACTCGTCGTGGTTGCGCTCGGTACCCAGGTGGTAGATCGCGGAGGCGAAGAGCCCCCACTGCACGCCCGACTTGATCTGCAGCGACGGGTCGGCGTGCGTCAGCTCCTCGAACCGCGCCAGGAAGCCGCCGTGGTCCTCGGCGCCACCGAAGCGCTCCGGGAAGGAGCGGTGCACGTCCCCCTCGGCGACGAGCAGGCGCAGCTGGCCGATGACGCGCTCGCGGTGCTCGGCCAGCGACAAGCCCTCGATCCGGTGGAACCGCTCGTCGGCCATGAGGTTGCGAGCGGCGAGGCGCAGCTCGGGGTAGTGGCCCAGCAGCACCTTGCTCAGGTGCGCGATGTCGACGTTGCGGACGTCCGCGTCGAGCCGCGGGTCGCCGGCGCCGGGTGCGTCGACCGTGGGGCGCGGGGTGGTCGTGGTCATCGGGACTCCTCCGGGGCGTGCGTGTGGTCGGGGGACGTGCGGTTGCGGTCACGGGCGAGCAGCCCGACGGGTCCGGCCCAGAGCCAGGCGGCGACCTGGGCGGTGATCTCCTCGCGGTCCGGGCTGGCGGGCTCGTCACGGTGGGCCAGCCACCACTCGCCGGAGCCGCGGACGAAGCCGACGGCGCCGGCTGCCCAGGACTCGGCCAGCGCGACGCGGGCGGCGAGTGCGGTGTCGTCTGCTTCCGAGGCCTCGGGCCTCCGAGCCGTCCGGCGGCCCTCGTGCTCCTCGGTGAGCCCGCGCGCGAACGGGGCGGCGACCAGCGCGGTCACCGAGTCGAGGAAGTGGCCGAGCGGCCCGCCGGACTCGACGGACCCGTTGCGCGTGACGAACGCGTAGACGTTGGGCGACGACTCGATCATCTCGAGGTACACGGCGACCATGGCGCGCAGGCCGTCCCGGGGGGTCGGCGCGATCCGCAGGACGCCTTCGAGGGCGCCCTGGATCTGGAGCACGACGGCCTCGGCCACGGCGATCTGCAGTCCGGTCTTGTCGGCGAAGTACCGGTAGACGATCGACTTCGAGGTGCCCGCCGCGGCGGCGATCTCCTCCATCGAGACGTCCGGACCCTTGTGGTGGACGGTCCGTCGGGCGATGCGGACGAGCTCCGCGCGGCGCGCCTCGCGGTGGTCGGCCCAGCGGGTCGAGCGACCGTCGGCCGCGAAGGCATCCTCGGGAGGCTTGCGCGCGTTGGGGGGCGTCGGCAAGGCCGGTCGCGCACGACCGGCCTCGGACTTCAGCAGCGTGAGGGCCGTCGTCTTCGACGGGCCCGGTGTGACAGGGCTCACGAGACCGAAGGTATCAGGTACTGTGGGTTTCGGACACCACGTCATCATCCTCGAGCGCCCCGCGCTCGGTCCCCCGCTCAGCGACGAAGCGAGAGGAACGCGCCTCATGGCCCGCCCCACCCCCACCCAGGCCGTCACACCGAGCGTCCGCAAGGCGTACGTGCTCGGCGGCAACCGGATCCCGTTCGCCCGCGCCGGCGGACCGTACGTCCGCGCCAGCAACCAGGACATGCTCACCGCCGCGATCGATGGGCTGGTCGCTCGGTACGGCCTCCAGGGCGAGCGCATCGGCGAGGTCGCCGCGGGTGCCGTGCTCAAGCACAGCAAGGACTTCAACCTCACCCGCGAGGCCGTCCTCGGGTCGGCGCTCTCGGCCGAGACCCCCGCGTACGACGTCCAGCAGGCCTGTGCCACCGGCCTGGAGACCGTCGTCTCGCTGAGCAACAAGATCCGGCTCGGCCAGCTCGAGTCGGCCATCGCGGGCGGCGTGGACTCCACGTCGGACGCACCGATCGCGGTGAGCAACCGGCTGCGCCGCGCGCTGCTCGACCTGTCGCGCGCGCGCTCCGTCGGGCAGAAGCTCGCGGCCGTCGCGAAGATCCGCCCGAAGGACCTCGCGCCGTCGGCGCCGAACACCGGCGAGCCGCGCACGCACCTGTCCATGGGCGAGCACCAGGCGCTGACCACCGCGCAGTGGGGCATCACGCAGGAGGCGCAGGACGAGGTCGCCCTCGCCAGCCACCAGAAGCTCGCCGCGGCCTACGACTCCGGGTTCTTCGACGACCTGGTCACCCCGTTCCGCGGCCTGACGCGCGACGCCAACCTGCGCGCCGACTCCTCCCTGGAGAAGCTGGCGAAGCTCAAGCCCGCGTTCGGGCTCGGCCTGGACACGCCCGCGACCATGACGGCCGGCAACTCGACACCCCTGTCCGACGGCGCCTCGACGGTGCTGCTCGGCTCGCAGGAGTGGGCCGACGCGCACGACCTGGTCCCGCTCGCCTCGCTGGTCGACGCCGAGGCCGGTGCCGTCGACTTCGTGCACGGTGACGACGGCCTGCTCATGGCCCCCGCGTTCGCGGTCCCGCGACTGCTCGCCCGCAACGGGCTGACCCTGGCCGACCTCGACTACATCGAGATCCACGAGGCGTTCGCGGCGACCGTGCTGACGACGCTGGCCGCGTGGGAGTCCGAGGAGTTCGGGCGTACCCGCCTGGGGCTCGAGGGCGCGTTCGGGTCCGTCGACCGCACCAAGCTCAACGTGCACGGGTCGTCGCTGGCCGCGGGGCACCCGTTCGCCGCGACCGGTGGGCGCATCATCGCGACGATCAGCAAGGAGCTGCACCGGCGGAAGGCGGAGTCCGGCTCCGACAAGCCCGTACGAGCGCTCGTGTCCGTGTGCGCAGCCGGCGGGCTGGGCCTCACCGCGATCCTCGAGGCGGCCTGACCATGACCGACACCTACCTGAACCTGGTCAACAGCGGCTTCACCAAGAAGGTCGCCAAGCAGCTCGGCCTCCCGCAGCCCGCGCCGCTCACGCGGTACGCCCTCGGCCAGCCGCTGGTCGACGGGGCCGTCCTGGTGCTCGGGCGCGGCGCCGAGTCCGACGCGATCTCCGGCGTCCTCTCGTCCGACTGGGACCTCGACGTGCACCGGCACGCGACGCCCGGCACGCGGTACGCCGCAGTCGTCCTCGCCCTCACGGAGCTGACCCACCCCGACCAGCTGTCAGAGCCGGTGCTCGAGATCGGCGCGGTGCTGAAGTCGCTGCCCCGCGGCGGCCGGGTCGTCACGGTCTCGCGTGCTGCGGTCGCGGACGACGCCCCCGCGGTCGCCGCGGCCCGACAGGGCGTGGACGGGCTGCTGCGGTCGCTGGCCAAGGAGCTGCGCGGCGGCGCCACCGGCAACGGTGTCGTGCTCGCCAACGACGTGCCGGTCACCGCGCCGTCGGTCGTCGGCGCCCTGCGCTTCTTCCTCTCGACGAAGTCGGCGTTCGTCGACGGACAGCTGCTCGCCGTCGACTCGGCCGCCGGTGCGCAGCCCGACGACTGGGCTGCGCCGTTGGCCGGCCGGGTCGCCGTGGTCACCGGCGCCGCGCGTGGCATCGGCGCCTCGATCGCCGACACCCTCGCGCGCGACGGCGCCACCGTGATCGCGGTCGACGTCCCCGCTGCCGGCGAGCAGCTGGTGGCCGTCGCCAACCGGGTGCGCGGGACTGCTCTCCAGCTCGACGTCACCGCCGAGGACGCCGGCGCGCGCATCCTGGAGCACGCGCTCCAGCGGCACGGCCGGCTCGACATCGTCGTGCACAACGCGGGCATCACGCGCGACAAGCTGCTGGCCAACATGACGCCGGAGAAGTGGGACTCGGTCCTGGCCGTGAACATCGCGTCGCAGCTGCGGATCAACGAGGCCCTGCTGACGTCCGGTGACTTCACCGACGACCCGCGCATCGTGTCGCTGGCCTCCACGTCGGGCATCGCCGGCAACCGCGGCCAGACCAACTACGCGGCGTCCAAGGGCGGCGTCATCGGCATGGTCCGGGCCACCGCGCCGCTGCTCGAGGCGTTCGGCGGCACCGCCAACGCGGTCGCCCCCGGGTTCATCGAGACCGAGATGACCGCGCGCATCCCGGCGGTCACGCGGCAGGTGGCCCGTCGGCTCAACTCGCTGCAGCAGGGCGGTCAGCCGGTGGACGTCGCCGAGACCGTGGCGTTCCTGGCCTCCCCCGCCGCGGGCGGGATCGTCGGACGCGTGCTGCGGGTGTGCGGCCAGAACATGGTGGGCCAGTGACGACGACCGTCGTCCTGCCGTCCGTCCCGGCGCTGGGCGGGCTGTTCGCCCGCGGCGCGGGGCTGTCGTTGCAGCGTCGCGTCCGATCCGGCCCGACGACGCTGCCGGACGTCGAGTACGTCGTCCGCGGGGTGCGTGCCGACGCGTCGCATCTCACGGCGTACCAGCACCTGCTCGGCGAGTCCGCGAGCGACCGGCTGCCCGCGGGGTTCGTGCACGTGCTGGCGTTCCCCGTGGCGACCGCGCTCATGGTCCGGTCCGACTTCCCCCTGGCGCTCGTCGGCCTGGTGCACGTGGCCAACCGGGTGACCCAGCTGCGGCCGGTCCTGCTCTCCGACGTGCTCGACGTGCGGGCGTCCGCAGCCGACCTGCGCCCGCACCGGTCCGGCACGCAGGTGGACCTGGTCACCGAGGTGTCGGTCGACGGCACGCTCGCGTGGCGCGGCGTGTCCACCTACCTGGCGCGGGGGGTGTTCCTCGCGGGGTCGGTCGACGAGACCTCGGACCCCTTCGTCCCACCCACCCCGACCGGCCGCTGGAAGCTCGCCGGCGACACCGGCCGCCGGTACGCCGCCGTCTCGGGCGACCGCAACCCGATCCACCTGACCGCGCTCACGGCGAAGGCGTTCGGGTTCCCCCGCGCCATCGCGCACGGCATGTACACCGCCTCGCGGGCGCTCGCCGACGTCGGCGCCGCCCGGGGGGACGCGTTCGACTGGTCCGTCGAGTTCGTCAAGCCGGTGCTGCTGCCCGGGACGGTCACCGTGCGCATCGCCCACGACGGCGACGCCTTCGCGTTCGCCGGCTGGGACGCCCGCTCCGGCAAGCCGCACCTGACGGGCTCGGTCACCCCGCTGTCCTGACGGGCCGGGTCGTCGTCGACCCGGCCCGCCAGGGGCTTCGTCAGAGGTCGGCCGGCCGCAGGACGAACGTGATCGCGTGCGCGATCTGCACGTTCCCCGCGTTCAGGTCGAGCACGCCGCGGATCAGGAACGGGTTGAGGTCGTTGCGGTCCTGGTCCCGCAGCTGCACCACTCCCCAGCGCTTCGAGAGCACGTCGACGGTGAATGTGCCGCCCTGCGCGGTGGCGAGGACCGCGTTGTCGCTGGCCAGCGCGGTGCCCGAGTCGATCGTCGCGCCCGCGACCACGTGGTAGAGCAGAACCTGCTCGATCGCGTCGATGCCGACCGCACCCGCGAGCGCGGTGAGCACCTTCTCCTCGGTGCCGTACCAGCGGTGGGTCAGATCCTTGGCCAGCAGCTGGAACGCGCGGTCGGTGGGGACGAACGCGGTGAGCGGGACCGTGCCGTCGGCAAGGACGGCGACCGGGCTGGCCGGCTTGGCGGCGAGCACCGCACCGACGGCCTGGTCGAGGATGTCGAAGTCGTACCAGTTCCGGTCGAAGGTGTCCCCGTCCGAGGCGAGCAGGGCGGCCAGGCTCGACGTCCCGGTGGGCGCGGCGCTCGCGGCGGGCGCCAGGGCGACCCCGGCTCCGGCGACCAGCCCGGCGGCGACGAAGGTGGAGAGCGTGCGACGGATCCTCATGGTGGCTCCTACGGACGACGGTCGCGGCCGACGCCGGAGCGCCGCGCCGCGCGAGCACCCGGAGGGCGCCCTGTGTCCTCTTCGTCCGTTCCCCCGCGCCCGGATGCATCCCCCGTCTCGTGGGGGCCAGGAGCGTGACTTCGGCAGTAGCAGTCGACTTCGGCAGCTGGAACTACCGAACTCGACGCGAACTGCCGAAGTCGGTGCTGGGTCGCCCGCGTGGACAGCGCGGTCAGTCGTCCAGGGCCGGTCCGCAGGCGGCTGCGGCCGTCGCCGCCAGGTGATCCAGGCCGTGCACCGCGAGCAGCGGGCGGGTGTCGTCGACCACCGCCCAGCAGCCGTCGACCACCTCGTACCGGACCGCCGGGCCGGTGGCCAGGTACTCGGTCAGCGCCGTGATCAGCCGGTCGACCGCCTCGCTGGTGGTGCCGACGCCGACCGACGCGCGGATGGCGCCGTTCGAGGCGCCGAGGTGGGCCAGCAGCGGGTGCGCGCAGAAGCGGCCGTCGCGGACCCCGATCCCGTGCTCGGCGGCCAGGTACGCGGCGACCAGGCCCGGGTCGTGGTCCGGCACGGTGAACGTGAGGACGCCGACCGGAGGGGCGGAGTCCGGCCAGATGCGCGCGATCTCCACACCCTCGATGGCCGACAGCCCCTGGACCAGACGCTCGCGCAGCACCTCCTCGTGCGCGGCCAGGGCACCCCCCGGCAGGGCCGCGAGCTGGTCGCACGCCTCCGCGAGCGCGATCGCGCCGAGCACGTTGGGCGATCCCGCCTCGTGGCGCGCCGGAGCCGGCTGCCAGACCGTCCGGTCCGCCCGCACGTCGCGCACCGCACCTCCCCCTGCGAGGTACGGAGTGCCCGTGTCGAGCCAGTCGCGGCGGCCGACCAGGGCACCCGCACCGAACGGCGCGTAGGTCTTGTGGCCGGAGAACGCGACGTAGTCGGCGTCGGTCGCGGCCAGCGAGAAGCCGCGGTGCGGCACCAGCTGGGCGCCGTCGACTGCCACCCGGGCGCCCTCGGCGTGGGCGAGCGCGACCACCTGGTCGATCGGCAGCGCCTCCCCCGTCACGTTGGACGCGCCCGTGATCGTGACCAGCGCGTACGGCTGGCGGGCGAGCTCGTCGCGCAGGGCGTCGAGGGTCCCGGCCACGGTCGACGCGATCGGCAGGATGGTGGTCCGGTTGCCGTGCCGCTCGGAGGACTGCACCCAGGGCAGCAGGTTGGCGTGGTGCTCGACGTCCAGCACCAGCACGCGGCCCCCCGCGGGGACGACCCCGGCCAGCAGGTTGAGCGAGTCGGTCGTGTTGCGCGTGATGATCGCGACGTCGTCGGGACGGGCGTCGACGAACCGCGCGATGGCCTGGCGCGCGGACTCGTACAGCGCGGTGGACACCTGGGACAGGTACCCGGCGCCGCGGTGCACAGACGCGTACAGGGGCAGCACCTCGGTGACGCGGGCCGCGACGGCCTCGAGCGCCGGCGCGCTGGCCGCGTAGTCGAGGTTGGCGTAGACGCGGTGCGTGCCGTCCACGAGCGGGACGGTGGTGGTGCCGCCGACCACGGGGAGCAGGGCGCTCACCTCGGTCGCACACGAGAGGCGCTCGGCGGTGACAGTCATGGTGGGTCCTCCGACACGTTCCGGGGGAACACCCGTCGAGAAGGTGGAACCCCGCGCTTGCCGAACCCCGGACGGGGCGCGGCCAGGTCGTCACCCGGGGCACCCCACCGCGGAGGAGGGTTGCCGGCCAGCGAGCCGGGGCTTGACGCTGGCGCTCATGACCTGCAACGAGGGTCCCGGCACCTCCCTGCGGCTGTCAACGCGCGGCGGAGTTCGTCTCGCCTGACGGGACGCCTTGTCCACCACTTGGAAGGAGTGTCCCGCCGCGCGTAGCATCACGGCCACCATCCAGAGCGGCTGAGAGATCTGGCTCGACGACGCCGCAGCAACCCGCGGGCACTCTGTGCCCGGCCGAGGGTGCTACCGCCAGGACCGATGAGACGAGGACCTCGATGAGCTACGCCGGTGACCTGACCCCCCAGCAGGCCTGGGACCTGCTGACGTCCGACGAGAGCGCCGTGCTCGTCGACGTCCGCACCGACGCCGAGTGGCGCTACGTGGGCATCCCCGACTCCGCCGCGATCGACGGGCGCTCCGCCCTGGTCGAGTGGGTGTCGTATCCGACGGGACGGCCGAACCCGCAGTTCCTCAAGCAGCTGGCCGACGCCGGCGTCGCGGCGGGACGGCCGGTCGTGTTCCTGTGCCGCTCGGGTGTGCGCTCGGTGGCCGCCGCGCAGGCCGCCACCGCCGCGGGCCTCGGTCCGGCGTACAACGTGCTGGAGGGGTTCGAGGGCGACGTCGGTCCCGACGGCCACCGCGGCCACTCCGGCTGGCGCGCTGCGGGGCTGCCCTGGCGGCAGGCGTGAGCGACCGGCGCGTCCCCGGCCCGGCCGACTGGGACGACCGCCGCGCACCGCGCACCGACCTGCGCCCCGACACCCTCGCCGTGCGCGGCGGGCTGGTGCGGTCGCAGTTCAACGAGACGTCCGAGGCGCTGTTCCTGACGCAGGGCTACGTGTACGCGGCCGCCGCGGAGGCCGAGGCCGCGTTCGCCGGCGAGGCCGACCGGTTCCTGTACTCCCGCTACGGCAACCCGACGGTGTCCACGTTCGAGGAGCGCCTGCGCCTGCTGGAGGGCGCCGAGGCCGCGTTCGCCACCGCGTCGGGCATGTCGGCGGTGTTCACGTCGATCGCCGCGATCGTGCAGTCGGGGTCCCGCATCGTCTCCGCGCGCGCGCTGTTCGGGTCCACCGTCGTGATCTTCGAGGAGATCCTGGCCAAGTGGGGCGTGCGCACCGACTACGTCGACGGCCACGAGCTGGCGCAGTGGGAGCAGGCGCTCTCGACGCCGGCGGACGTGGTGTTCTTCGAGACGCCGTCCAACCCGATGCAGGACCTGGTCGACATCGCGGCGGTCAGCCGGCTCGCGCACGCGGCGGGCGCCACGGTGATCGTCGACAACGTGTTCGCCACCCCCGTGCTGTCGCGGCCGCTGGAGCTGGGCGCGGACGTGATCGTGTACTCCGCGACCAAGCACATCGACGGCCAGGGCCGCGTGCTCGGCGGCGCGATCCTGGGCACCGACGAGTACATCCACGGTCCGGTGCAGACCCTCATCCGGAACACCGGGCCGTCGCTGTCGGCGTTCAACGCGTGGGTGCTGCTCAAGGGGCTGGAGACGTTGTCGCTGCGCGTCCGGCACCAGACCGCGTCCGCCCTGGGCGTGGCCACGTGGCTCGAGCAGCAGCCCGGCGTCTCGCTGGTCCGCTACCCGTACCTGCCCTCGCACCCGCAGCACGAGCTCGCCCTCGCGCAGCAGTCGGGCGGCGGGACCGTCGTGACGTTCAACCTCGCGGTGCCCGAGGGGTCGACGCCCGACGTCGCCAAGAAGGTCACCTTCGGCGTGCTCGACGCGCTGCGGATCGTGGACATCTCCAACAACCTCGGCGACGCCAAGTCGATGGTCACGCACCCGGCGACGACCACGCACCGCAAGCTCGGGCCCGAGGGGCGTGCCGCGGTCGGGATCGCCGAGTCGACGATCCGGCTCTCCGTGGGGCTCGAGGACCCGGCCGACCTGATCGACGACCTCACGCAGGCGCTGGGCACGCTCGACGCCTGAGGCTGCGCCACGCTCGGCACGGTGATCATCGCGCTGCTGGTCAACCTGGTCGCGTCGATGTGATGCTCGGTCGATGACCCAGTCCGAGTCCGACTACGAGGCGATCGCCGACGACCTGGTGGCCCGCGGCGCCACGCGCGCGCAGATGATGGGCCGCCCGATCCTCAAGGTCGGGTCGACCATGTTCGCGGCGCACATCGGCGGCGACCGGATCGCGGTGAAGCTCGGGCGGGACAGCGCGGATCACGCGGAAGCACTGGCCCTGCCCGGTGCGGCGGTGTGGTCCCCCGGCGACAGCGGGCGGCTGTTCTACGACTGGGTGGCGCTGCCGGCCTCGGCGGAGGACGACTGGATGCGGTTCGCCGAGGTCGCCCGCGTGCGCGCTCAGACGTCCTTGGCCATCCAGAGCGACAGGAAGTCGCCGTCGTACGGGAAGAAGGGGACGACCGGGCGGTAGCCCGCGGACAGGTAGAGCGTGACCGCCTCAGGCTGCCGGATGCCCGTCTGGAGCACGACGCTGGTCAGCCCGAGAGCGCGGGCGTCGTCCTCGATGGCGGTGAGCAGCGCGCGCGCGGCGCCGGCCCCGCGAGCGTCGTCGTCGACCCAGACCTTCTTGAGCTCCCCCGAGCCGGCCGGGTAGCCGTCCCGGGCAGCCCGCAGGGTGGCGCAGCCGACGGGGCGACCGTCGAGCCAGGCGATCACCGTGGACAGCGCGCCGACGCCCTGCTGCGGGTCGTCGACCTCGAAGCCGCCCGGCACGCTCGCGGGGATCTCCGGGTAGCGGACCTCGATGTCCCGCCACATGGCGAGCCGCAGCGCGGTGGCCACGGGGTCGGTCCAGTCGGCGTGGGTGAGCGTGACCGTGGGGCGCTCGCCCGTGCGCGGCTCCCGCGGCGGGGTCGGGCCGAGGTCCTTGGCGAAGCAGCGCGACTCGGACTCCTCCGCGTACTCGCCGAAGTTCGGGATCGAGCGGTAGCCCTCGCTCAGGTACAGCCCGATCGCCGACGCCTGGAGCACCCCGGTCTCCAGGACGAGCCGGTGGACGCCCCGGTCCTGCGCGACGGCCTCGAGCTCGCGGAGCACCGCCCGCGAGAGCCCACGGCCGCGGTGCTCCGGGACGACGAACATGCGCTTCAGCTCGCCGACCCCGTCACCGCGCGCGCTGATCGCGCCACAGGCGACCGCCTCGCCGTCGACACGGACCAGGAGCATCGCGACGATGCTCTCGCCGGTCATCTCGTGGCCGATGTCCTCCTCGCCGTACAGGGCGAGCAGCTCGGCCTGCTGGGCAGTGCGCAGCCGGAGCGCGTCGGGGTCGTCCCAGTCGACGAGCGTCGTCTCCAACGCGCTCAGCCGACGAGGGCGGTGAGGACCGACGTGAAGAACCGCAGCCCGTCCGTGCCCGTGCGGGGGCCCTTCGCGCCGTCGGGTCCGAAGCCCGGCTCGACCGCGTGCTCGGGGTGCGGCATGAGGCCGACGACGTTGCCCGCCGCGTTCGAGATGCCCGCGATGCCGCGGCGCGACCCGTTCGGGTTCCAGCCCTCGTAGCGGAACACCACGCGGCCCTCACCCTCGAGCTCGTCGAGCACGTGATCGTCGGCGACGTACTGGCCGTCCTGGTTCTTCAGCGGGATCGTGATGTGCTCGCCCGCGGTGTAGTCGCGGGTCCAGGCGGTGTCCACGTTCTCCACCGAGAGCACCTGCTCGCGGCACACGAAGTGCAGGTGGTCGTTCTTGATCATCGAGCCGGGCAGCAGGTGGGCCTCGGTGAGCACCTGGAACCCGTTGCAGATGCCCAGCACCGGCAGGCCCTTGTTCGCGGCGTCGATGATCTCGCCCATGACCGGCGCGAACCGGCTGATGGCACCGGCGCGCAGGTAGTCGCCGTAGGAGAAGCCGCCGGGCAGGACGACCGCGTCGACCCCGTGCAGGTCGGCGTCGCCGTGCCACAGGCTCACGGGCTCGCCACCGGCGAGGCGGACCGCGCGGGCGGCGTCGCGGTCGTCGAGGGTGCCGGGGAAGGTGACGACGCCGATCCTCGTCATGCCTGGGTGTCCTCGTAGACCGCGACCACGTCCTCGATGACCGGGTTGGACAGCACGTGCTCGCCGGCCTCGCGGGCCGCCGCGAGGATCTCCTCGGTCACCGGCCCGTCGACCTCGAGCTCGAACCGCTTGCCCTGACGCACGGACGCGAACTGACCGAACCCGAGCCGCGGCAGGGCGCCGGCGACGGCCTTGCCCTGCGGGTCGAGGATCTCGGGCTTCGGCATGACATCGACGACGACTCGTCCCACGAAAGGGCTCCAGGTGTTCGCGCGGCGGTGGGGGGTCGCGGCGATTCTAGCGAGTGCGCGGACGCGTCCCGCGCGGGTGCTCAGTCTGTGGCCAGGAGCGCCGGGACGAGACCCTCCTCGACGGCGTCGACCCGCGGGAGACGGCCCGTGGACACGATGCTCCACACGTCCACGAAGGCCAGGTCGTCAGGCCCGGTCCGCGCGACGCGCCAGGCGACCACCAGCGCCGGGAGGGCGAGCAGTACCGCCACGGCCACCGCGACGGAGAAGAACAGGTCCACTCGGCCGGTCCCCTCGATCCACGCGATGCCGACGGCGCCGGCGGTCAGGACGAGGACGATCGCCCGGTGCCGCGGGGTCGGCGCGACCAGCCGCCGCGAGTGCTGCACGGGGCGCAGCGGGACGAGCCGACGCAGCGTCGCCCGGGCGTGGAGCCCGGCCAGACCGCCCAGGGCGACGGCCGAGACGAGTGCGACGGTCAGCGGCACCGGGACGCCGTCGCGGCCCGCACTGACCGTCGCGACGCACGAGTGGCCGCACGAGGCGGCGCCGAGCGCGGTGGGCGCTGCGAGGCACGCCGCCAGCGCGGCGAGCGCTGCGGTCGCGAGCCCCACGATCAGCAGCCCGGTGGTGCCGCGGGCCGTCAGCCGGTCCCGCAGGACCCAGCCGAACAGCAACGTCTCGCTCGTCAGCTCCTCGCCCGCCTCGGGCACCAGGTGCTTGCGACCGCGCGCGCGCCTCACGCGGGAGCCCCGCAGGAGGAATCCCAGGGACATCGCGAAGACCGCCGACAGGCTGCCGCCGGAGAGAGTGTGCGGACGGTCACCGATGGCGAGCGGGAGGAGCACCGAGACGACGGCCACCACCACGGCCACGTTGAGCAGCACCCGGAGCGGGCTCCCCTCGCCCTCGATGTCGTCGCTCACCCACCCGCGGTACGGGGCCGGGACGCGCCGGTCGATCAGCCGGTACGCCAGCACGTGCCGCAGCGGAGGGCGCGTGCGCAGCCGCGTCGCCCACCCCGCGCGGACCAGGCCGACGACGGTCCCGGCGCTCAGGCGGGTCGCGTCGGGCCCCGCGAGGTCCGCGAGCAGCGCGGTGACCTCGGCGGCCCGCTCGCGGCGCCAGCGACGCGGGTACGCACGCAGCCAGCGGTGGACGGACCGCTCGAAGCGGGGATCGACGGTCACCGGGCCTCCAGGCCGAACGCGGGGACGAGTTCGGAGTCGGGGCGGTCGACCGCGACCGGGCGGCCGGTCCAGGCGACGCGCCACAGGTCGACGAACGCGGCGTCGGGCGTCGCCCGGGCCCGGCTCCTGACGACGACGGCCGACGGGAGGAGCAGCAGGCACAGCGGCCCGGCGACGGCCGACACCGCGAAGACCCACGCCCCCGTCGCCTCCGCCAGCGCCGCCGCGACGACGAGCACGACCCACAGTGCGACACCCACGCGGGCCTGCGGTCGGAGCCCGAGGAGGTGACGGGCGGGCTGCGCCGGCCGGATGGGCAGCCGACGGTCGAGGCGGCGTGCGACGACCATGGCAGCCAGGAGCACCCCGACGACCGTGGCGACGGCCAGGAGCGCGGCGACGCCGGGAGCGAAGTCCCGCGCCGCGACCGTCGAGCCGACCTCGAAGCACGGACCGGAGGCGGGGAGGTCGCACGGCAGGCTGTCCAGCACCAGGCGGGCGGGCGCGACGAGCGCCGCAGCCGACCAGACCACCGCACCGACCGCGAGCAGGAGCACCAGCACACTGGATCCGGCCTGGGCGGCGATGCGGGCTCGCGACGTCTGCACCCAGACGAATGCGCCCACCGTGCGCGGCTCGCCCCAGCCGGGGCGCGCGTGGTGCTGCAGCCTCCGGCGCACGGACGCGTCCGGGCGGACGCAGAGCAGGGTGGCGGCGGTGGCGACGATCATCGCCGCCCACATCACGAGAGTCCCTGGGCGGAGGTCGTTGAGCGCGGCGTAGACGGGGAGCAGGAACAGCCACGCCCGGCCGAGCAGGCTGCGGCGCAGGTGCCCCGGCGAGGAGATGTCCCGGACCACCCAGCCTCGGTACCGCTCCGGGAGCCGGAGGTCGAACATCCGGTACGGCAGGTACACCCAGAGGGGCGGGGTCTGGCGCCAGCGCGTCGCGAGGCCGCCGCGCAGCAGCCCGAGGGCGGTCCGGGCGTCGAGCCGTCGGGCGTCGTCGTCGACCAGGTCGACCAGGACGGCGGTGACCTCGGTGGCACGCTCCGCACGCCAGCTCGTTGGGTAGGCCCGCAGCCAGAACGCCGCGGACCGTTCCAGGTCGCGCATCAGGCGGTCCCGAGGGCGGGGCGCGGTCGGGCCGCCAGGACGCGCCGGGCGAGGGACGCGAGGTCGGTCAGCCGGGCGGTCTCCGCCGCGAGCGTGGCGTAGCCGTCGGGGGTCAGCCGGTAGTAGCGGCGCAGCCGGCCGTCGACGACGACCTCGCCCGACGCTTCCGCGTACCCCGCCTCGACCAGGCGGTCGAGGATGCCGTAGAGCGTTCCCGCGCCCAGCCGGACCCTGTCGTCCGAGAGCACCTTGACCGCCTGCACGATGCCGTACCCGTGGCGCGGCTCCTCGGCGAGCGCGAGCAGGACGAAGTACGCCTGCTCGCTCATCCGGAACACCATGGCGGATATATATCGCGCGACGACCTATCGCCACAAGGGATCGCTCGCGATCCGGGACGCCGGGGCGGTGTATCCACAGGTCAGCCGCGGATGTCCGCCGGTCGTCGTACACTTGTTCGAATGGGACATCCGGCGAAGGAGGTGATTGCGGTGAGGGTGGTTCTCGAGAGCTGCGCGGTCGACGACCTCGCCGTGAGCGCGCCGGCTCACGGCCATCGCTTCAAGCATGCCGCGCTGCCCACGAGGTCGGAGTTCTCGTCCTCTCCGGCTGGCTCACCCACTTTGCCTCCGCCGCCCGCCTCGCCGCCGTCGCCCAGCGCGTCCTCGTCGCCCACCTTGCCTCCGTCGCCCACTTCGCCTCCCTCGCGCACCTCGCCTCCGTCGCGCACCTCGCCCACCTCGCCCACCTCGCCCACCTCGCCCACCTCGCCCACCTCGCCCACCTCGCCCACCTCGCCCGCGATGGTCTGGTCCGACTCGGGTCGCGGTGCTCGTCCCGGGGCGTCGCCGGTGGTCCCGTCGGGTGAGCGCGTGGTGGACCTGGCCG
>NZ_JABMCI010000045.1 GCF_013359775.1 Cellulomonas humilata
ACTGTCCCCCGCATCGCGGTCCGCGACCAGCAGGTGCGCCCGTGCCTCGGCCAACGCCGCCTCCGAGGCCCGCACCACCGCCAGCACCGACGCCCGGTCCGCACCCGTCCACGCCCGCGAATCCCGAGCCACGACAGCCAGGGAGGACGTGGCATCGCGCACCCGCGCCGCCACCTCCACCACCGCAACCGTCGTCTCGAACATGTGTACGATTCTACGCGAACCGTACGCACCCGGCAAGGC
>NZ_JABMCI010000046.1 GCF_013359775.1 Cellulomonas humilata
CGGCCAGCATCGCCAACGCGTCCGCGGAGGCTTGCCCCGGGGAGCGGGTCTGGTCGCCGTACTGGCCCATCGCGTCCAACGCGACCCGCAGGGTTTCCCCGGCGACCCGGTCCAGGCGACCCTTCAAGAACACCCCACCCGGCTGGACGGACATCGAGAAGAACCGCTCCCGACGCTGCACCTCATGCTCGGCCTCCAACGCACCCGGATCCTGTGCGGCGACCCAGCGAGCCAACGCCCGGGCGAAGTCCGGCCGCGACGCGACCCGCGCCATCCCCACCACCTGCTCCTGCGCCTCGACCGTGCGCAGCACCGCCGCCACCTCCGGGGTCGCAGAGCTCGCGACCCGGGCGAGCTCGTCGAGGTGCCCCAACGGCACCGACCCCGCCCGCACCCCGGCCGCGACCGTGCCCATCGAGACCAGGGCGTCGGCCTGCCGCACCACCCGGGACGCCTCACCCAGACC
>NZ_JABMCI010000047.1 GCF_013359775.1 Cellulomonas humilata
CGCGACCGGGATCGACGCCCACCCCGCGTTCTGCCGCACCAACGCGATGTCCGTGAGGCCGTTGCCGTTGAAGTCCCCGGTGACCACCTTCACCCCGGCGGTGTTCGCCCAGGAGCCGATGAACGTCGGCGCCGACCCGTTCGTGACCTGCCACGTCCCGTCACCCACGGAGAACGCGACCGGGATCGACGACCAGCCCGCGTTCTGCCGCACCAGGGCGATGTCCTTGGCCCGCACCACCTGCGACGAGTCGGCGAGCTGGAGCGCCTTGGCGGCGTTGACCCGTCCGTAGCCCATCTCGTCGTTGCGCGTGCCGTTCGGGAAGTTCGCGACGTCGCCGTACGGCACGGTGCCGACCTTGTCGGCGGACCGCTCGATCAGGTCGCGCACGGCCGTCGCGGACAGCGACGGATCGAACGAGCGGAGCAGCGCGGCGACGCCCGCCACGTGCGGGGTGGCCGACGAGGTGCCGTTGAAGGTCTCGACGTAGTCGCCGGTCGTGTACCCCACGGAGCCTTGACGATCGGTCGTCGAGATGTGCACGCCGGGTGCGACGACCGAGACGCCCGGGGCGAAGTTGGAGCCCCACCAGTTCTCGCCGTCCGGGCTGGCGCTCGACTTGCGGTTGTCGTCCTCGCTGGACGCCCCGCACGCGATGACGAGCGGGTGACGTGAGGGGTACCGGTTGAAGGTGTCGATGTCCTCGTTCCCGGTCGCGGCGCACAGGACGACGTTCCGGTCGTGCGCGTACTGGATCGCCGGGTCGATGACGGTGAAGTCCCAACCGGTCGGCCCGACTCCCTCGCCCGGACCGTAGACGCCGAAGCTCATGCTGACGACCGAGGCCCCGTGGTCGGCGGCGTACCGCAGGCCGGCGGCGCACTCGGCGTCGGTCCAGTTCTGGAAGGCCAGCGGGAGCACCGGGCTGGCGCCGGCCACACCGGCGACTCCCGTGTTGTTGTCGAGGGCGGCCGCCGCGATCCCTGCGCACGCGGTCCCGTGGTTCCCCGTGGGGCTGCCGTCGGGCAGCATCGTGCCGAGGTTGACGCCCGGCTCGCTGAACCGCAGGTCGGGGTGCGTCAGGTCGCAGCCCTCGTCCAGCACGGCGACGATCGTGCTCGAGTCGCCCATCGTGATGTCCCACGCGGACGGCGCATCGATCCGCTGCACCCCCCACTGCGTGGCGAACAGGGTGTCGTTGGGGCTGAGCGTCGTCGGCGTCAGCATCGGCATGGTCTCCAGCCGAGCGTCCGCGACGACGTCGGCGGCCTCGGCCAGCAGGACGTCACGCAGCTCGTAGGCCGTGTGGGCCAGCGGGTCGGTCAGGACGAAGTACCGGTAGGGCTCGGTGTACCGGCTCCGGCCCTCGTCCTCGGTGAGCCCGTACTCGGCGAGCCGCGTGGCAAGACCCTCGTCGGCACCCTCGACCGGTCGGACGAGCAGGACGTTCGGGAGGGGGCACACGAGCCCCGCCTCCCCCTCGACCCCCGGGAACCGGTACACCGCTCCGAGCCACTCGGCGCGGTCCCCCAGCTGGTCCGCGACGCTCGCCGCCGCGGTGGGCAGGTCCTGCGGCACGCGCACCCAACGCAGGGTGTCCGAGTTGTTGATGCGGGTCATCGGAAGACGAGCACCCGGCCCGCCTGCGGTCGGCGGTCCCGCGCTCGCGTTCGGCGACGCGTCGCCGGCGTTCGGCGGTGCGGCGTCGTCGGCGATCGGCTCGAGGCCGATGGACGAGAGCAGCTCGTCGACGTCCCGGGTGTCGGCGTCGGCGGCAGGACCCGGCACCTCCGGACGGACGGTGACGACGGCCAGGCCCGGCTCCAGCGTGAGCGTCGCTCCGCTGCCGTGCTGAAGGGTTGACGGATATTCAGGCATCAGGAGACCTACCTACCCAGAGAGTGCGCAGAGTGTTGGGTGCATGTGTGGCGCGGCCAGCGGCGTCATGACGAGGCCCTGCGGCCGAGGAGGCGGCATGGATCGGCCGACGCCGCCCGACGATGGGCGTGCGCGCTCGGCCGCCGCCACGAGCCCCCCACGTCCCCAGCGGAAGCACGACCCACCGCCCCGAGCCCGAGGACCGGGCGATGGGCGATGCTCGTGCACTCACCGTACGGACCGGTTCGGAAGCGGACAATGGTTCGGCCCCGAGGGTGCCCAAAGGGGCAATTCGGGCACTGCACGGACTGCCGGGCCGGAGCGTTCACCGGTAAGAGTTACTTGCCAGTCAGTAACACTCACCGTTACTGTCGGGCGCCGGACGGACAAATCGCCCACATGTGCGCAACGACGTGACACGTGTCATCCGGGCGGTGCCGACCACGGCTCGTCTGATCGCCGACCGGTCCCAGGAGGCAACGATGCATTCCGTACGCCCACGCACCGCCACCACCCAGCGAGCACGGGGACTCGCCGCCGTGCTCGGCGCCGCCGCACTCGTCGCCGCCGGGCTGGTGGCCTCGACGGCCGCACCGGCCGAGGCCGCGATCGGCGACGTCATCTGGTCGCAGGAGTTCAACGGCGCCGCCGGCAGCGCCCCCGACTCAGCCGTCTGGAGCTACGACACCGGCGCCGGCGGCTGGGGCAACGCCGAGCTCCAGAACTACACGACGTCCCGCAACAACTCCGCGCTCGACGGGCAGGGCAACCTCGTCATCACCGCCCGCCGCGAGGGCGACGGGTCGTACACGTCCGCTCGGCTCCAGAGCAACAACAAGGTGGAGCTGAAGTACGGCCGCGTCGAGGCCCGCATCCAGATCCCGCGCGGCCAGGGCATCTGGCCGGCATTCTGGATGCTCGGCGGCGACTTCCCCCAGGCGTCCTGGCCGTCCTCGGGCGAGATCGACATCATGGAGAACATCGGCAAGGAGCCGCACCGCATCTACGGCACGGTGCACGGTCCCGGGTACTCGGGCGGCAGCGGCATCACCGGCGTGTACCAGCACCCGCAGAACTGGTCGTTCGCCGACACCTTCCACACGTTCGCCGTGGACTGGAAGCCCGGCTCGATCACGTGGTCGGTCGACGGCAACGTCTACCACCAGGTCACCACCGCCAGCGTCGGCGGCAACCCGTGGGTGTTCGACAAGCCCTACTTCCTCATCCTCAACGTCGCCGTCGGTGGGCAGTGGCCCGGCTACCCCGACGGCACGACCCAGCTCCCGCAGCAGATGAAGGTCGACTACGTCCGCGTCTACGACAACGGCTCGACCACGGGCGGCGGAGGCGGCGGCTCCCTCCCCACGGGCACCGGAACCCTCCGCGTCGCCAACACGCTGTGCCTCGACGTGCCCTGGGCCCAGACGCACGACGGCAACCCCATCCAGGTGGTCGGCTGCAACGGCAACGCCGCCCAGCAGTGGACCCGCGGCTCCGACGGCACGGTCCGGGCACTCGGCAAGTGCCTCGACGTGAGCGGCAGCGGAACCGCCAACGGGACCGTCGTGCAGCTGTGGACCTGCAACGGCACGGGCGCCCAGAAGTGGGCGTACGACTCCGGCACGCGGGCGCTGAAGAACCCGCAGTCCGGCCGGTGCCTCGACGCCGTCGGTGGCACGCCCGTCCACGACGGCCAGCGCGTGCACCTGTGGGACTGCCACGGCGGTGCGAACCAGCAGTGGTTCCTCTGACGCACTGACCCCGTCCGGCAGCCTGGTCGTCAGGCTGCCGGACGGGGTCGTCGTCGGGGCGACGCGCCCACAGCTCACAGGTAGCGGACCCCCGTCAGCTCCTCCGCCGCCGTCCAGAGTCGCCGTGCGACAGCGGGATCGCGGGCCTCGGGTCCGAGCCGCGCCTCGACAACCCTGCCGCGCGTCTCCCCCAACCCGGACGGGCCGAAGAACTGGCCGCCACGCACGTCCGGACCAGTTGCGGCGAGCAGCTGCGGCAGGGTGCCCTGCTCCACCGACTGCGTGACCAGCAGGCCGCCCCGTGCGATCACGCGCCCGAGCCGCCCCCGGTGCTCCCACGCGCGCGGGGTCAGGTTCGTCCGGGTGAGACCGGGGTGGGCGAGGACGCTGATCACCGGCGAGCTGGTGGCCCGCAGTCGGCGGTCGAGCTCGAGACCGAAGAGCGTGGTGGCGAGCTTGGACCGGCCGTAGGCAGGAGACGCGCGGTAGTCACGCTCGGACATGAGGTCGTCGAAGTCGAGGTGCGCGCGCTTGTGCGTGATCGAGCTGAGGCTGACCACCCGGGCGCTCGTCGCGGCGCTCAGGGTGTCGAGCAGCAGACCGGTCAGAGCGAAGTGGCCGAGCATGTTCGTCGCGAGCTGCAGCTCGAGGCCGTCGGCGGAGGTGCGGCGGGGGCCGAGCAGCACCACGCCGGCATTGTTGACCAGCAGGTCGACCGTCGTGTGGTCGGCCCTCAGCTTCGCGGCGAACTCGCGCACGGAGCCCAAGGAGGCCAGGTCGAGCTCCCGCACCTCGACGTCACCGCCGATGCGCCGGGCGACCTCGTCGCCGGCGGCAGTGTTGCGGACGGCGAGCACGACGTGGGCGCCGTGCCGGGCCAGCTCGGTGGCAGTCACCAGGCCGAGGCCGGAGGTCGCGCCCGTCACGACGGCCACCCGGCCCCGCTGGTCGGGGATCTGGTCGGCGGTCCATCCGGTCATCTGCTGCTCCCAGGGGTGTCGGTGCGGTGGAACGACGACGCTAGGAGCAGTGCGAGCAAGTTCGGTCGCCCCCCGTTGCCTAGGACTGCCAGACCTCCCTTGCGCACCCGACAAGGCCGCACACTGGCGGCATGACCGATCCGTACGCGCGCGAGCTCGGTGACTTCCTGCGCGCCCGGCGCGGCCGGCTGCAGCCGCGCGACCTCGGCCTGGAGCCGGGGGGCCGGCGGAAGGTCACCGGTCTACGGCGCGAGGAGCTGGCGATGCTCGCCGGGTTGAGCACCGACTACTACCAGCGGATGGAGCAGGGCCGGAAGGTACGCCCGTCGGACGACGTGCTCGACGCCCTCGCGGGCGCGCTCGGCCTCGACGACGAGGAACGACGGCACCTGTTCACGCTGGCCCAGGCCGCCCGCCGGCCGGACGCGCGGGTGGACCGCCTCCCCGAGGTGGTTCCGGACGGGACCCGTCGACTGCTCCGGGTGCTGGACACCCCGGCAGTCGTCCTCGGCCGGCACCTCGACCTGCTCGCCTGGAACCCGATGGCCGAAGCGCTGCTCGGCGACCCGGAGGAACTACCACCCGACCGCCTCAACATGCTGCTGCTGATGTTCGACGACACGCGCACAGGCGACCGGAGCTGCCCGGACTGGGAGCGGCAGGCCCTCGACTACATCGGCATGATGCGCGCCGCCGTGGCCACCGACCCCACCCATCCCCGGGCGACCGCGATCGTCGGCGAGCTGAGCATCCGCAGCGCCGAGTTCCGACGGCTGTGGGCGAGGCACGACGTCCGCGAGTCGGTCAGCGGCACCAAGACGTTCCGTGTCCCCGAGGTGGGCGACGTGGCCCTGCACTGGGACACCTATCCCCTGCCGGGCAGCCCCGGGCCGGTCCTGCTGGTCTTCACCGGCGAGCCGGGCAGCCCCGACGCGGACCGGCTCGACCTCTTGGCCTCGTTGCACGCGTCGCGGTCCACCGGCGCCGACGCGGTCAGGCTGTCCCGCGCCGTCGGTCGGTACCGTCAGGCATGAGCATCGTCGATCACCTCACGCCCCTGTTCGGCACCTGGCGGGGCACGAACCGCCTGCGGCTGATGCCCACCGACGACTACCAGGCCTCGGACGCCACCGCCACGATCGGGGTGACCGCGGCCCGCTTCGTGTCGATCGCCTACACCTGGGCCGACGGCGACGCACCGCAGGACGGACTCCTGCTGGTCGGTGGCGACGCCACCGCGGACGGCTGCCAGGCAGTCTGGGTCGACTCCTGGCACACCGGCCCGACGTGGATGAGCTTCACCGGCGGCGTCGGCGATGACGGCGAGCTGCGGCTCCGGGGCTCCTACCCCGCGGAGTCCGGACCGGACTGGGGATGGCACATCCACGTCCGACCTCAGGACGCCACGGTCACCATGCACAACGTGGTTCCCGAGCACGCCCCGTACCAGGTCGTCGAGCTCGCTCTGGAGCCCGACGACCTGGCGTGAAGGCCGTCAGCTGATCCTGCGCCGGTAGGCGGCCATGGCCAGGACGTACCCCAGGACGAGGATCCCGACGCACCAGCCGAGGGCGATCCAGATGTCGTTGCCGACGGGCTCCCCCGCGAACAGGTCCTGGATCGTGTTGACGATCGATGTGACCGGCTGGTTCTCGGCAAAGAAGCGCACCGGAGCCGGCATGGTGTCCGTGGGGACGAACGCCGAGCTGATGAACGGCAGGAAGATCAGCGGGTAGGAGAACCCCGCGGCACCGTCCACCGACTTCGCCGACAGGCCCGCGACGACGGCCAGCCAGGTGAGCGCCAGGGTGAAGAGCGCGAGGATCCCGGCCACGGTCAACCAGGACAGCAGGCTCGCCGAGGTGCGGAACCCCATCAGGAGACCCACCACCACGATGATGACGACGGTGATCGCGTTGGAGACCAGCGACGTCAGCACGTGCGCCCAGAGCACGGACGACCGGGCGATCGGCATGGAGTGGAACCGCTCGAAGATGCCGCTCTGCATGTCGGTGAAGAGCCGGACCGCCGTGTAGGCGATGCCCGACGCGATGGCGATCAGCAGGATCCCGGGCAGCAGGTAGTTCACGTAGTTCTCGGTGCCGGTCTCGATGGCGCCGCCGAACACGTAGACGAACAGCAGCATGATGGCGATCGGCGTGACCGCGGTGGTGATGATCGTGTCCGCGCTGCGGGTGATGTGCCGCAGGGAGCGGCCCGTCAGGCTGGCCGTGTCGTCGAGCAGGTGCGTGGTCATGACTTGTCCTTCCCGATGGTCTCGCGCACGTCGTCGTTCCCGACGAGGGCGAGGAAGATGTCCTCGAGGCTGGGCTGCTTCTCGACGTACTCGACCGTCGCGGGCGGCAGGAGCTGCTTGAGCTCGGCGAGCGTGCCGTTGGCGATGATGCGGCCCTGGTGCAGGATCGCGATCCGGTCCGCGAGCTGCTCGGCCTCGTCGAGGTACTGCGTGGTGAGCAGGACGGTGGTGCCCTGCGCCGAGAGCTCCTTGATGACCTGCCACACGTCGAGCCGCGCCTCGGGGTCCAGCCCCGTCGTCGGCTCGTCGAGGAAGACCACCGCGGGCTGCCCGATCAGGCTCATGGCGATGTCGAGGCGCCGGCGCATGCCCCCCGAGTACGTGGACACCCGTCGCGACCCTGCCTCGGTCAGGTCGAACCGGGCGAGCAGGTCGTCGGCGATCCGACCGGGTGACGGCAGGTGCCGCAACCGGGCGACGAGGACGAGGTTCTCCCGACCGGAGAGGATCTCGTCGACCGCGGCGAACTGGCCGGTGAGGCTGATGGACTCGCGGACGCGGAGCGGATCCGTGGAGACGGCGAACCCGTTGACCGTGGCTGCGCCGGCGTCCGCCCGCAGCAGCGTCGACAGGATCCGCACGATGGTGGTCTTCCCGGCTCCGTTCGAGCCGAGCAGGGCGAAGATGCTGCCCGGTGCTACGTCGAAGTCCACGCCTCGCAGCACGTGCAGGTCCTTGAAGGACTTCTCCAGGTTCTGGACGCGGATCGCGGGTTGTGGGGTGGTGGTGCTGGTCATGTCGGTCTCTCCTCTCAGCGGGCGTGCTCGACGGTGATGGCGCCGGCCCGCGTGCGTGCGCGGATCGCGACGGACTGCTCGGACTCGGCGGGGGCGCGGTCGCCGTCGAGGCGGTTGCGCACGTGCCCGTCGCGCGAGGACAGGTCGAGCCACGCGGGGACGCCGGGTCGGACGCCGACGGTGACCTGGCCGTAGCCGCTCTCGACCTGGATCGACCCCGTCGATACCTCGTGCAGCGAGATGGCGCCGTACGCGGTCTTCGCCGTGACGGAACCGAGCGCCGCAGCGACCTCCAGGTCGCCGTACGAGAGCTTCGCCTCGAGGTCTCCCCCGGACTCCCCGACGTGGATGCTCCCGTGCGACGCCTTGAGGATCGCGTCGCCGGTCACCGTGCCGAGCCGGATCTGCCCGTGGTCGGCGATGATCTCGGCCGAGCCGTCGGCGGTGCCGACGGTCACGTTGCCGTGCCCGGCGCGCAGCCACAGGTCGCCGGTGACGTCGAGGTCCACGGGGCCCATCGAGGCCTTGATCCGGGTGGCGCCGAGGCGTCCGGCGCTCCGGACGCCTCCCATCGACCCCTCGGCGGTGAGCCGCGAGCCCGCGGGCAGCTCGACCCGCACGTCGACCGACTCGGTCGGGCCGATCCAGCTCAGGCGGGGCTTCGGACCCGTGATGGTGAGCCGCTGCCCGTCGAAGTCGACCTTGGTCTCCTCCGCGCCCCGGCGGTCGACGGCCTTGGCCGGGTTGGTGCCGGTCACGGTCACGACCGTGTCGGCGCGGTCTCCGGCGACGATCTCGATCGCACCGACCGGAAGGTTGATCGCGATGTCGATCGGGGTCGGGGTGGTGTACGTGGGCATGCTGACGCCTCCCGGTGTCGGGGTGTGTTCGTCCCGCCCCGCGGGTCTGCGGGGCTGGTGGAGCTGTGCAGGCCGGGCTAGCGGGCCCAGCCGGCGAAGCTGTCGCCGGTGCGCAGCGCGCGCTGCGCGGATCGTCGTTGCCGGGGCTCGAGGGCGGAGGCGACCGCCCGCACGAGCCAGGTGTTGACGGACAGGCCGTCGGCGGTCGCCGCCTCGTCCACCCGCGCCTTGAGGGCGTCGGGCAGGCGCAGCGTCGTGCGCGAGGTGCTCACGTCGTCGAGGTCGACGGGTGCCGCAGGGGCGTCGTCGGTCTCGGGCTCGGTGCTCGGCTGGGCGACGACGAACTCGACCTCCCGGCCGCGCAGCCGCAGGTCGACCGATCCGGGTGCGAGGTCGCGCGTGATCTCGCCGACGGCGGCCGACAGGGCGTCGAGCAGCACGAGCCGAGCAGCGGCGTCGAGGCCCGCGACCAGTCGCTCGGCGACGGCCCGCGTCTCGTCCGTGCCGTGCTCGGCTACTTCCACCAGCTGGCGCTGGAGGTCGCTGACGTACTGTCCCAGGTCCATAGCACCATCGTGACACCACAGTGGTGTCACGTCAAGCCGCAGTGGTGTCACGCTGACACCGGGCTACTCCTCGCTGAGCGTGAAGGCCGGTCGCGGACGGGTGTCGACGGTCAGGCGGAAGATGTCGGGACGGTTGTAGTGCCCGGTCGGGTCGAACAGCCGACGCGCCGCGTGGACCCGCGCGAGGTCGATCTCCGCGGTCAGGATGGCCTCCTCGCGACGGACGGGCCCGGCGAGAAGCTCGCCGTTGGGCCCGATGATCACGCTGTTGCCCTCTTCCACCCAGCCCCCGTCGCCCTCCTTGACGGTCCAGACCTGGTCGCGGTGGGGGAAGTCGGCCGGGATCTGGTCGATGTGCGTGCACGGGTTGGCCCCGATGACGTAGCAGCGGCCCTCCCGCGCGAGGTGACGCAGGGTCGAGATCCAGGCGTCGCCGGGGGCCAGGGTGGGTGCGGTCCAGATGTCGACGCCCTGCGCGTAGAGGTAGAACCGCGCGAGGGGCATGTAGTTCTCCCAGCACGTCAGCCCGCTGAGCCGACCGTAGGGGGTGTCGACGACCGGGAGTGTCGAGCCGTCGCCCATCCCCCAGACCGTGCGCTCCGAGCCGGTGGGCATGAGCTTGCGGTGCTTGCCGAGCAGGCGACCGTCGGGGCCGAGGTAGAGCGTGGTGTTGTAGATCGTGGCGGCGTGCGGCTCGCGCTCCTCGACGTTGATGACCACGTGGACGCCGGCGTCCTGCGCGGCCGCACCGAGCGCTTCCGTGACCGGGCCGGGCACCACGACGGCCTGGTCGACGAGCATGGCGAACCACTCCTCGTCGCCGTCCCAGATGGGTCGCGAGTCCATCCAGATCGGTGTGCCCGGGATGAAGGCCTCCGGGAACACGACGATGCGCGCACCCTCGGCTGCGGCCTGCTTGATCAGCAGCACCGCCTTCTCGAGGCACGCCTGCTGGTCCATGAGCACGTGGGCCGCCTGGACGGCGGCTACCCGGGTGAGCGCCATCCTCCACCGTAGCGAGCCGGGTCCACCGTCGACAGGTGCTGGCAGCACCCTTGACGGCCCCCGTGGGGGCGCGGACCGTCGAAGTCAGCCGCACCCACGCGGCGGACCGTGCCCTTCGACGTCAGGAGTCGTCATGCGCACCGCACTCACCACCGCCGTCGTCGCCGGCCTCGGCGTCGTCGCTCTCACCGGCGGGTCCGCGGGACCCGTTCCGGGCGACCGGTCGCGAGGTCACGACCGGGTGATCACGTTCGACGTCCAGTTCTCCGGGTTCTTCCTGCTCGACTTCAGCGCGACGGGCGTCCGCGAGGTCACCGCCATCGACGACCCGGCACTCAGCCCCAGCCGAGGGGACCAGATCGTGTTCGAGGACACGCTGCTGCGCAACGGCGAGCCGGTGGGCGCCGGCGGGGGTACCTGCACGGTGACGTCGGTCGCGCCGACCGATCCGCCGATCAACCTCAGCTGCCAGGTGTCGTACCAGCTGAGCGACGGTCAGGTCGTCGCTCAGGGTCGGGCGTCCAACGCACCCGTGAAGACCCTCGCCATCGTCGGCGGCACGGGGAGGTACGTCGGCGCCAGCGGTGAGCTGGAGCTGACCGAGCTGGGCACCGCGGAGAACACCGGGACGCTGGTGCTCAGGCTCGAGCGGACGTAGGGCCACCCGTTCGACCCGCTGGGGTCCTCGACCAGGTCACGCCCGTGCTGCGCCGCGCCGAGCGGTCGGGTGGCGTGGCCTTCAGCACGAGGTCGGCAGGGTCGAGCGTGCAGTCGAGGGCGATCCCCTGCTCGTCGGGTCCGAGCGGCTCGAGCGTGGCCAGCTGGGTGTCGAGCAGGGACGCCGGCATGAAGTGCCCCTCGCGGGCGCTCATGCGAGCCGACAGCTGCGCGCGGGTGCCCACGAGGTGCACGAAGCGCACGTCCGGGGCAGCCTCGCGCAGGACGTCCCGGTAGGCCCGGCGCAGGGCAGAGCACGCGACGACCGTGCCGTCGGGGGCCGCCGCCAGCGACGCACCGACGAGGCGCAGCCACGGCCACCGGTCGGCGTCGGTGAGCGGCACTCCCCCGGCCATCTTCGCGAGGTTGGCGGGCGGGTGCAGGCTGTCGGCGTCGAGGAACGGGACGCCGAGCCGGTCCGCGAGCAGCGACCCGACCGTGGACTTCCCGCAGCCGGACACCCCCATCACGACGACGTGGCTCACCAGTCGTGGACCGTTCCGTCGGCCAGCCGGTTGTACGGCAGGTAGGCGGTCTCGTACGGGTACTTGCCGGCCTCGTCCACGTCGAGCTCGACGCCGAGCCCGGGGTTGTCGCCGGGGTGCAGGTAGCCGTCGGTGAACGTGAACGACTGCCGGAACACCGAGTTGGTCTTGGCCCCGTGCTGCATGTACTCCTGGATGCCGAAGTTGTGGATGGCCAGGCCCACATGCATCTGCGCGGCCAGACCGACCGGGGAGATGTCCGTCGGGCCGTGGAACCCGGACTTCACCTGGTACTGCGCGGCGTAGTCCATGACC
>NZ_JABMCI010000048.1 GCF_013359775.1 Cellulomonas humilata
CCACCGGCCCAGCTGGGCCCGTCGCGGCGCGGCGCGGGCGCGGGCGGCGACTGCGGGGTCGGGGTCGCCCGCTCCTGCGGGGCCGGGCGGCTGGCAGGGGGCGTCGGTGCCCAGCCCCCGGTACTGCCCGGTGCACTGGGACCGGCAGGCTCGGCGGAGCGCTGGCCCCACTGAGCGGGAGCCGTCGACGCCGGGGCGGGACGTGAGGTGGCGGGGCCGCCGGACGTCGCTGCCGCGGGACGGGAGGCGGCCGGCGATGCCGGAGCGGCGGGGCCGGGACGCTGGGCGGGCGGCGCGGTGGGCGCCGGAGCGGCGGGACGCTGGGCGGCGGCCGGTCGTGAGGTGGCGGGTGCGCCGGTGGGCGGCGCCTGACGCGGCGGGGTCGCAGCAGGCGCGGCAGGACGGCTGGGAGCGGCGCTCGGCGCGGGCGCCGACCACGTCGGGGTGCCCGCGCCCGACGTGCCGGGGCGAGCGCTGGTGGGGTCGAGGGCGGTGTCGCGGATGGACCGGCGGGAACGGCTGGAGTCGGTGGGCTGCGGCGCGGTGGGAGCGGTGCCGCGCGCGGGCGTGTCCTCGGCCCCCACGCCGCGCATGGCACGGCGGGACACCTGGCCGGCCGTACCGGCGCCACCCGGAGTCGCCGGACCTGCCGCAGACCCTGCGTCGGGTGCGGCGGCCGAGACGTCGCCCGTCTCGGGGTTGCGATGGAGCTCGCGGCGACGACGCCGCTCTCCCGGTTCACTCATGACTGACCTCGATACAACCTGTGCTTGGCGATGTACTGGACGACCCCGTCGGGGACGAGGTACCAGACCGGCTGCCCGGCGTGCTCACGTGCGCGGACGTCGGTCGAGGAGATCGCCAGGGCGGGGACCTCCAGGACGTGGACGCGATCGCCGGGGAGCCCGTCGACCGACAACGCGTGCCCGGGACGGGTGACCGCCACGAACTGCGCCATCGAGAAGAGCTCCTCGGCATCCTTCCACGTCAGGATCTGCGCGATGGCATCCGCACCTGTGATGAAGAAGAGTTCGGCGTCCGGGCGGGCCGTCTTGAGGTCGCGCAGGGTATCCACGGTGTACGTCACACCCGAGCGGTCCACATCGACCCGGCTCACGGTGAACCGCGGGTTCGACGCGGTGGCGATGACGGTCATGAGGTACCGGTGCTCAGGGATGGTGACGTCCTGGTGGAGCTTGAACGTCGGGCGGCCGGTGGGGACGAAGACGACCTCGTCGAGGTCGAACCGTGCGGCGGCCTCGCTGGCCGCGACCAGGTGGCCGTGGTGGATGGGATCGAACGTGCCACCCATGACACCGACCCGGCGCGGGATCGAGCGTGGCGGTTCCGTCATCGGTCCGGTCCCTGACTGGTCGTCGGTCAGTGGCGCGTCCCGACGCTGCGGAAGGCGAACGTGATCAGCAGCATCGCGACGAGGCCGACGAACGCGCCGATACCGAACACCACGGGCGGGAAGGGGAGCTCGTTGCCGTGCTCGGCGGCCTCAGCAGCGGCGATCAGGGCAGCATGCACGTCGTTCCTCCAGGGGTGGTCGAGAGCCAACAGTGTCGCACGAGGGACTGTGCCCTCAGGGTCGGACGTGCCCGTCGCCGTGCACGATCCACTTGGTCGTCGTGAGCTCGCCGAGGCCCATCGGCCCCCGTGCGTGCAGCTTCTGCGTGGAGATGCCGATCTCGGCGCCGAGGCCCAGCTGACCGCCGTCGGTGAACCGCGTCGAGGCGTTCACCATGACCGCCGCCGAGTCCACCTCCGCGACGAACCGCTCCGAGGCCGCGAGGTCCCGCGTGATGATCGCCTCGGTGTGGCCCGAGCTCCAGGTGCGGATGTGGTCGAGCGCCTCGTCGAGCGAGTCCACCACCCGGACGGCGAGGTCGAGCGACAGGTACTCGGTGGCCCAGTCCTCGTCCGTGGCCGGCACGCAGTCGGCCTCGTCGGGGGCGAGCGCGAGCGTCGTCTCGTCGCCGTGGATCGTCACGCCCTCGTCGGCCAGCATCGCGAGGGCGACCGGGAGGAACTCGTCGGCGACCGCCTGGTGCACCAGCAGGGTCTCGGCGGCGTTGCAGACCCCGACGCGCTGCGTCTTGGAGTTGAGCAGGATCGGGATGGCGACGGCCAGGTCCGCGGTCTCGTCGACGTAGACGTGCACGTTGCCCACCCCGGTCTCGACGACCGGCACCGTGGACTCGCGCACGACCGTCTGGATCAGGTCCGCTCCCCCGCGGGGCACCAGCAGGTCGACCAGGCCGCGGGCGTGCATCAGCGCGACCGCACCCTCCCGGCCCCACGCGTCGATCGACTGCACGAGCGCGCCGGGGAGCCGTTGCGCGACGAGCGCCCGGGACAGGACGCCGACGATGACCTCGTTGCTCGCCGCCGCGGCCGAGCCGCCGCGCAGGATCACCGCGTTGCCGCTCTTGAGCGCCAACCCGGCCGCATCGACGGTGACGTTCGGGCGCGCCTCGTAGATCATGCCGACGACGCCCATCGGCACCCGCACCTGACGCATCCGCAGGCCGTTGGGCAGCGTGGAGCCGCGGACGACCTCCCCCACCGGGTCGGGCAGGGCGGCCAGCTCGCGCAGGGCGTCGGCGATGGCGACGATGCGCTCGGGCGTGAGCGCGAGGCGGTCGAGCAGCCCGGCGGACGTGCCGTCGGCCCGGCCACGCTCCAGGTCCGTGGCGTTGGCGGCGACGATCTCGTCCGTGGCCGCCACGAGGGCGTCGGCCATGCCGCGCAGCGCGGCGTCCTTGGTGGCGCGGGTGGCGGTGGCCAGGGCGCGCGACGCGACCTTGGCCCGCTCGGCGACCGCGCGGACCTGCGCGACGACGTCCGAGGTCTCGACGGCGTCCTGCACCGGCTGGTCGAGCGAGGTGGTCATCGAACCAGGGTAGTCCCGGTGCCCACGCCCTCCCGCTCGGCGACGCCACGGTGGACGAGCGGGATCACGTGCTCCCCGAGCTCGACCGCGTCGGCGATCAGGTCGTAGCCGCGCAGCCCGAAGATCTCGAAGCCGAGGTCGACGTAGTCCAGCAGCGCCTCGGCCACGGTCTCGTACGAGCCGACCAGCGCGGTCGCGCTCGTCGGCAGCCCACCCGCCCCGGCGACCGTGGGCGTCCACAGGGCGCGGTCGTGCCGCTCCCCCGACGCGGCCAGCTCGGCCAGCCGCAGGTTCGCGGTGTTCTCGGGCAGCCTTCCGGGCTCCCGGGGCGCCTCCGTGAGCGTCCGGACGGTGCGCGGTGCCGCGAGCTCGTCGATCCGTGCCCGGATCGCGCGCGCCTTGGCCCAGGCCTCGTCGTCGGTCGGCGCCACGATCGGGCGGAACGCGATCTGGAGCCGTGGGGTCGGACGCCCGGCTGCCGTCGCGAGCGACGAGAGCAACGCCACCTGGTCGGCCGTCGCGGCGAGGGGCTCACCGAAGAACGCGAACACGTCGGCGACGCGCGCACCGACCTCGAGGGCCCGTCGCGACGCCCCGCCGGCCGAGAGGCCCGGGCGGTGCGACGACCGCGCACGCAGGAGGAAGTCCTCCGTCCGGTAGTACGGCCCGGCGTGGCTGAAGGGCGCGTCGGACGTCCACGACCGGAGCAGCACGTCCGCGTACTCACCGAGCCGGTCGTAGCGCGCGTCCTTGTCCAGGTCGTCGCCCTCGGCTCGTTGGTCGCTGGTCAGGCCGCCCGCGATCAGGTGCACGGTCACCCGGCCACCCGAGGCGGTGTCGAGCGTCGCGAACGTCTTCGCCGCGAACGTCGGCGCCGACACGTTCGGCCGGTGCGCGACCCGCAGCCGGATCCGGTCGGTGTGCGCGGCCGCCCATGCCGCGGCCTGCGCCGGGTCGGGCCCGTCGGAGGCGTACGGGAACAGCACGTGGTCCCAGCCGTGCTGCTCGTGGGCGCGCGCGATCTCCCGCGTGTAGCCCGGGTCCCACACGGGTCCGACGAGCGGGGTGGTCTCCGTCGACGGGTTGCCGTAGCCGGCGCCGAGGAACTCGACGGGCACGTCAGACGCTCACGAGCCGGTCGAGGCCCCGCGCGCGGCCGGCGTCCTGCGGCCCCCACAGGGTGGTCGACACCTCGGCGCGGACCAGCGGCACCACCTCCTGCGCGAAGCGGCGCAGGACGTCCTGCTGCTGCTCGTACGGGAGCACGGGGTTGAGCGAGACCGACTGCAGGTCGTGCCCGTACGAGCGGTGGTAGTCGAGGATCTTCTCGGCCACCCGCTCGGACGAGCCGACGAGGGCGGGCCCGCGCTCGACCGCGTCCTCGATGTGCGTGAACGACGACACCTTGCCCGGCCGCGTCTCACCGACGTGCTTGGCGGCCATCCGCGCGGCGAACCCCTCGTACACCGCCCGGTACTCCTCGGTGGCCTGCTCGGTCGTGTCGGCCAGGAACAGCCCGCCCGAGCCGGAGCCGACGTAGCCGACCGACGGGTCGAACCCGTTGATCTCCAGCTGCTCGCGGTACCGGTCGATGAGCACCTTGTAGTTCTCCCGCGGCTGCAACGCGTTGGCGGACACGATCGGGTCGCCGTGCCGCGCGGCGAGATCCACGGCGATCGTGCTGGTGGCCGACCCGTGCCAGATGCGGAACGGGCCGTCGTACGGGCGCGGCAGCGTGGTCGCGTCGGTCAGCGGGGCGTGGAACCGGCCCTCCCAGTCCACGTGCTCCTCGCTCAGCAGCCGCCGCAGCAGCCCATAGTTCTCCTCGAGGTAGTCGTACTGGTGGGCCAGCTCGAGGCCGAACAGCGGGAAGTGCTTGTCCTCGTTGCCCTTGCCGATGACGATCTCCAGCCGCCCGCGGGACAGCACGTCGATCGTGGCGTAGTCCTCGGCCACGCGGACCGGGTCGAGCAGGCTGAGCACCGTGACGCCGGTGCTCAGCAGGATCCGGTCGGTGGCCTGCGCCAGCGCGCCGAGCAGGACGGTCGGCGACGAGGACAGGAAGTCCCCTGCGTGCCGCTCCCCCACCGCGAAGGCGTCGAGCCCGAGCTCCTCGGCGAGCACGGCGGTCTCGACGACGCGCTCGAGGCGGGTGGACGGGTCGAGCAGCTCGCCGGTCACCGGGTGGGGGCCGTGCGGGACGATGTCGAGGACCTGGAACTTCACGAGCGTGCTCCTTGCGTCAGGGGTGCGAGGTCGTAGCCGAAGGCGAGCAGGGTGCCGCCGTGCACGACGCGGGTCTCGCGGTCGGGCAGGCGGACGAATCCGAGCCGGTGGTAGAGAGCGTGCGCGCCGGTCATCTGCGGGCCGGAGTTCATCACCACGCGCTCCAGGCCGCGCTGCCGGGCGAGCGCGAGGACGTGCTCGGTGAGCAGCACCCCGATGCCGCGCCGGCGGGCCGCGGGGTCGACCGCGAGCAGGCGGAAGTCGAGCTCCCCGGGGCGGCCGAGGTCGGAGATGTGCTCGCCCGGGCGCGGGGTGGCGACCGTGCCGAGCAGCTCGCCGGTCGCCAGGTCCTCGACCACCCAGACCTCGTGCTCGCGGGCACGAGAGGCGACGTCGGCCAGCGAGGCGCGGTAGTCGGCGGGCAGGTCGTAGTCGTGGCCGTAGGCGTCGACCGACAGCTGCGCGACGCGGTCGAGCTCGTGCGGCGCGATCAGCCGCACGCGCAGCCCGGTGCGATCGAGGTCGTAGACGAACACGGCCAGGCGGCCGATCCCCCGGGGCACGACGACGGTCTCGCGCTCGACCGCGCGCTCGAACCCGAGCCGGTGGTAGAGCCGCTGCGAGGCGACGTTGCGCGGGCCGGTGTCGAGCACGAGCGCGCGGACGCCCCAGGCGCGGGCCCGGGCGATCGACTCGGCCACGAGCGCGGCGCCGACGCCGCGGCCGCGCGCCTCCGGGCCGGTGGTGAGGAGCCGCACCTCGGCCTCGTCGTGACGCGCCTGGCGGGTGTAACCGGTGCCCGGCCGCAGGAGGCTGAGCGTGCCGAGCAGCCGGCCGTCCTCGACCGCCACGAGCAGGTCGCCCGCGGCCGCCCGCCCAGGGGTGTCGCGCAGCAGGCGCAGGCGCTCCGGGTCGGTGGTCGGACCGTACGGGCCGGCGCCGAACCCGCGCTCGGTCAGCTCGGCGACCGCCTCGAGCTCGTCGTCGCGGGCGGTCCGCACCTGCACGCTCATGGTGTCTCCCTCTCGAGCAGCGACCCCAGCAGCCGCGCCACCTGCCGCGGACCGGACCGGGGCGCCACCGCCTCGACCGCCGCGTTGTAGTTGGTGTTCGTGTTCACGTCGTAGGTGACCACCCGACCGTCGGCGGCCTCGATGAGCTCGACGCCCGCCACCTCGATCCGGTGCGCGGCCAGGAACGCGACGTAGCGGCCGACCGGCAGGCCGTCGACGTCCTCACGCAGCGAGAAGATCTGCTCACCGGGCTCGGGCGCGCGCAGCGCCCCGGGCGGCGCGACCGGCCGACCGTCGGGGCCGACCGCGCAGGCGTCGGCGGGGCACAGCTGGAACCCGCCGGCGGTGGTGTCGGCACGGATCGCGTAGACCAGCTCCCCGCCCACCAGCTCGACGCGGGTGATCGTGCCGTCGGCCGGCTGGACGTACTCCTGCAGCAGGGTGATCCCGTCCACGGGCTCCTCGAACGCCGGAGACGCCACGTGCTCGGCGAGCTGGTCCGCGTCGTCGAAGCGGTGCACCCCGAGCCCCTTGCCGCCCTGGTTGTGCTTGGTGACGAACGGCCCGCCGAACCGGCGTGCTGCGGCCACGAGCCCGGCGGAGCCGATCACGGCAACCGTCCGCGGGACGTCGATCCCCGCGGCCCGTAGCGCGGTCAGCTGCGCCACCTTGCTCACCTCGAGCTCGAGGACGGACCGTCCGTTCACGGTCCGCCGGCCCGCGGCCTCGGCCCACGACAGGACCGAACGGGTGTGGTCCTTGGACAACCCGTGTCCGCGGGTGTGGCTGGACGCCGAGAAGCGCGACCAGAACACGCCCGGCGGAGGCTGCTCGTCGAGGTCCAGCACACCGCCGACCAGCAGCCACTCGACGTACGGCACGCCCTCGGCGTCCAGCGCGTCGGCGAAGGGCCCGAACCAGTCCGGGTTCTCGTGGATGGCGTAGACCACGGGCTGCTGTGTCACGAGAAGTAGCCCTCGACGTCCAGCACGCCCCCTGCGTCCTCGAAGTCCTTCCGGACGGCTGCGCGCAGCGCCGGATCGGACAGGTAGTCGAGCGCGGTCAGTGCGAGACCGACCGCGCCGTCGATCGCGGCCGCGTCCCCCCGCGGACCGCCCGCGACCTCGGCGAACTCGCGGGTGTGCAGCGCCACGTCCGGGTCGCTCACCGCGATCATCGGGTGGATGCCCGGCAGCCGGACGCTCACGTTCCCGAAGTCGGTCGACGCCGCGAGGATCTCCGGCACCACGCCCCCCGCCAGCACGGTCCGGCCCCGACCCGCCTGGTGCACGGCCCAGCGCTCGGCCAGGGGTGAGTTGGTGCGTACGGGCAGCGTGAACGGCGCAGCGTCCCACACCAGCTCGGCCGTGGTGTCGGTGGCCAGCGCCGCGCCCTGGGCGATGTCCGCGAGACGCTCGGACAGGTCCTTGAGGGTCGCCGGGCTGGCGGACCGGACGTAGTACTCGACGGTCGCCCGCTCGGGCACCACGCTCGGCCGCGCACCGCCCTCCAGGATCACGCCGTGCACGCGGTCGCTCGGCGGGATGTGCTGGCGGAGCATGGCGACGGCCTGGTAGTTCAGCGCCACCGCGTCGAGCGCGTTGCGGCCCATGAACGGGCTGGCCGACGCGTGCGCCGCGACCCCGTGGTACGTCACGCGAAGCTGGCGACGGCCCAGGAACGGGTGGTCGACGACGTCGAACCCGAACGGGTGGACCATGATCGCGGCGTCGACCCCTGCGAAGAACCCGTTGCGCGCCAGGATCTCCTTGCCGGAGCTCCCTTCCTCCGCGGGCGTGCCGAGCAGCAGCACGCGTCCGGGCAGCTCCAGCCCGTCCGCGACCGCGCGGTGCAGCGCGAGGAACGCCCCCGTCGCTGCACCCGCGATGAGGTGGTGGCCGCACGCGTGGCCCACCCCGGGCAGCGCGTCGTACTCGGCGAGGATCGCGATCGTCGGCCCGGCATCGGAGCGCGCGGCGCCGTCGTCGGGACCCTGCGCCGTCAGGCCGGCGCGCAGCGCCGTCGAGAGCCCGTGCGTCCCCACGGAGGCGGGTACCCCGTGGGCCCGCAGCAGGTCCGCGATCGCGGCCACCGAGCGGACCTCGCGGAACGCCTCCTCCGGGTGGGCGTGGATCGCGTGCGCGAGGTCGAGCACGGCCCCCTCGCCGACCTTGGCCGCCGCCCGGACGAGCTCGCGCGACGGCTCGTCGGCACCGGGGTACGCGGACGTCAACGGCACGAACGCCGCCCGTCGGCGCTCGGTGAGCGCGTGGAGCTCGTCGAGGAACGCGGTGGACGGGGTGCTCATCCGACGGGCGCCTCGGCGGGCAGACCCGCGTCCTTCCACGCCGGGAAGCCGCCCTCGACGTGCACCACGTGGGTGAACCCCTTGGCGCGCAGCTCAGCCGCGACCGGGCCGGACCCGCGCACCGAGCCGCAGACGACGACGATCGGGGTGTCCAGCGACACGACGGGCGCGTGCCGGGTGGCGGCGGTCAGGTCGAACTCCTCGTCGATCGCGTACCGGTCGCCGACCGTCGCGCCGGGGATGGCGCCCGTGCGCGACCGGCCGGCCTCGCTGCGCACGTCCACGAGGAACGCGCCCTCGGCGACGAGCTCGGCGGCCTGCGCGGGGCTGACGACGGGCGCGAGCGCGGCGGCCTCCTCGAGGCTCAGGTGCTCGGCCGGGGCGCCGGGGCGGGAGGAGGTGTCAGAGGTGGTGGTCACGGTGTTCTCCTTGTCGGGGTGCGGGTCATGCCAGGTCCTTGGCGAAGCAGAGGCTCACCCTGTCGCCCACGTAGTCGCCGAACGGCTCGATCGCGTGCCAGCCCTCGCGCCGGTACAGCGCGACCGCCTCCGGCTGGCGGACGCCCGTCTGGAGCACGATCGTGCGCACGCCCGCATCCGCCGCCCACCCGCCGACGGCGTCGAGGAGACGGGCGGCCAGACCGAGCCGGCGGTGCGTGCCGGCCACGAAGACGCGCTTGACCTCGTGCTCCCCGTGGGCGAGGCGCAGGGACGCGGTGCCCACGGGCCGGTCGCCGTCGTACGCCACGTACGTGACCAGGACGGAGGCGGGGTCGACGGGCACCCGCGGCCCACGGTCCGCCACCAGGTCGGCGTAGCGCGGACCCACCTCGGCGTCCATCTGGTCCCGGAGGCGGCCCGCGTGCGGGTGCGTCCACGGCACCGCCGTCAGCGTGAGTGTCGCCGCGTTCATCGCAGCTCGAAGCCCTGCGCCTGGAGGGCGGAGCGCAGCTGGTCCCGGCCGTTGAGCGCCGCGGGACCGGACAGCCGGGCGAGCACCCGCTCCACCCAGGAGTGCGACAACCCCTCCTCGGCGTAGAAGTCCCCGATCCGGCCCTCGTAGGCGGCGACCGCGTCGGCGTGCTCGGCGTCGTCGTACGTCTCGTGGTGCAGCACCGCCGACTGCGGCAGGCGCGGCTTGATGCGGGCGTTCTCGCTCAGGTCCGGCCGACCGACCACGAGGCCGAACGCGGCGAACACGTGCTGGGGCAGGTGGAGCAGCGCCGCGACCTCGGCGGGCCGGTTGCGCAGCGCGCCGATGTACACGGTGCCGAGGCCCAGCGACTCGGCGGCGAGCACCGCGTTCTGCGCGGCCAGGGCGGCGTCGACGAAGCCGACGACGGCGGACTCGAGGAAGTCGGCACCCTCGGTCGGTGCCTGGTGCGCGGCCGCGATGGCGTGGGCGCGCCCGAGGTCCACGAGCCAGACGAGCAGGAGCGGGGCCGCCGTGATGTGCTCCTGGTCGCCCGCGAGCGCCGACAGGGCCGCCCGGCGCTCGTCGTCGCGCACCGCCACGACGCTCCACAGCTGGAGGTTGGAGCTGGTGGCAGCGGACTGCGCCGCGGCGACGACCGCCGCGAGCTCGGCGTCCGTGACGGGGTCGGGCAGGTAGCGGCGCACCGAGCGGTGAGCCAGCTGGAGCTCGATGACGTCCGTGCTGGCGACGTCGAGGGGCGCCGCGCCGCCGTAGCGCGCGGCGACGGCGGACGGGAGGAGATCGACGGACATGGCGGTTCCCTGGGGTGTCGGACGCGTGCCCACCGTTGCGGCGGGCTGGGTCGCGCTCGGGAGCACCTGCGTGCTGCTCCCCCTGCCGAGCCATACAGGGGAGCTCCTGACCTGCGCAGGAGGGTCGGCTCCACGCCTGGCGATGTCAACGATCGGGACGGCCTTCTCACATCGCGGGATCCTCGACCCAGATGCTCGCGTGGGCGCGGCCCGTCCCGCACGCTGCCCTCCCGGCTCGGACAGGAGGACCCATGGCGCCCAGACACCTGCGCCTCGGCGTGCACCACACGGTGGTAGGCCAGCACGCGGGCGCGTGGCGGATCAGCACGCAGCCCACGGACTCCGAGTCGCTCGGGCAGCACCTGGCCGCGGCTCGGGTGGCGCAGGACGCGGGCCTCGACTTCCTCCTGCTCACCGACGTGCTGGGCGAGCAGGGCGACCCCGTCTCCCCCGGCTTCCACCCGCGGCTCGAACCCGCCGTGCTGCTCGGCGCGCTCGCGGCGTCGACCAGCAGCATCGGGCTCGTCGGCAGCTTCTCGACCACGTTCCAGGAGCCGTACGCCCTGGCGCGCCAGCTCTCCAGCCTCGACCACGTCTCCGGCGGACGGGCGGGCTGGAACATCGTCACCTCGTTCCGGCCCGGACTGCCCGGCCTGCCGCCGCACGCCGAGCGCTACGCCCGGGCGCACGAGGTGGTGACCACTGCCGCGCAGCTGTGGGACGCGTGGGAGCCGGACGCCCTCGTGCGCGACCGGCGCACCGGAGCGGTGGTCGACCCGTCACGGGTGCACCGGGTGCAGCACGAGCGCGGGGTGCTGCCGGCGTCCCGGTCCCCGCAGGGACGACCCGTGCTGTTCCAGGCGGGCGCGTCCGAGGACGGGCTGGCGCTCGCCGCCCGGTGCGCCGACGTGGTGCTCACCTCGCAGGACCACCTGCCCGACGCCCGCGCCCACTACGCCGAGCTCAAGGCCCGCGTGGCCGACGCCGGACGGGACCCGGACGACGTCCTGGTCGTGCCGGGCGTGATGGTGCTGGTCGGCTCCAGCCGCGCCCAGGCCCAGGACGTGCACGCTCGGCTGACCGAGGTCCTCGACGACGACGCCGCCCGACGCCGGCTGTCCGCGATCCTCGGTTGGGACACGTCGGCGCTGCCGTTCGACGCGCCCGTCGAACCCGCCCCGGCGATGACCGAGGGCCACCGCAGCCGGGCTGCCCTGCTGCACCGGCGGGCCACCCGGGAGAACCTGAGCGTCGGCGAGCTCGCGCGCGTCGCGGAGGCCACCCGCGGACACCGGCTGGTCGTCGGCACGGCGCAGGACGTGGCCGACGAGCTGATCGGCTGGTTCGAGGACGGTGCCGCCGACGGCTTCCTTGTCGGACCGGCGGTGATGCCGTCGGGCCTGCGCCGGTTCGCCCGCGACGTCGTCCCGCTGCTCGCCCGCCACCGGCCGCCCGGGCGGACCGGCGGAACCCTGCGCGAGCGTCTCGGCCTGCCGCTGGGACCCCGCACGCCCGCGGGGCCCCAGCGCTGACTACACGTGCCGCCGTACCCAGGCCGTGGCGAGCGCCGCGACCTCGTCCTGGTGCTCGACGAACGTGTGCTCGGACCCGGCGACGACCTCCACGGCCGACCCCGCGGGTAGCCAGCGCCGCCCGGCCTCGGTGATCGCCAGCAGCGCACGCTCGCTGTGCCCGGTGTCGCCGTGGATCACCAGCACCGGCACCCGCACGGCGGTGAGCAGCTCCTCCTGGGTGCCGGTCGAGCCGACCTTGGGGCGGAGCCGGTTGACCGTGACCGTGCGACCGGACCCCTCCAGGTGCACGTCCTCGTCCCGGTACCAGGCGACCACCTGCTCCGGGGTGAGGAACGGGTAGGGCGCGTCGCCCCCGCCCGCACCGGTCAGCGCGCCCGTGAGCACCAGGGTGACCACGGCGGACCGCTCCGGGGCGACCCGCAGCGAGACCGCGGACCCCAGGCTCTGCCCGTGCAGCACCTGGTGGGTGTACCCGAGGCCGTCCAGGTGGTCGAGCACGGTCCGCAGGTCGGCGAGCAGGTGGTCGCCGTCCACGACGTCTCCCCCCGACAGCCCGAACCCGCTGAAGTCGTACCGCAGGACCGCATGACCGAGCGCCGCGTACTCGTCGGCCAACCGGTCGAACCGGCCGCCCGCGTGCCGGTCGGACAGGAACCCGTGCGAGAGGACGACGACGCTGTCCCCGTCGGAGGGCCGGAACGTCACCGCCAGCTCCACACCGTCCGGCGTCGGCAGCCGGTACGACGTGTCCTGCGCGAGGGTCGCGGTCATCAGATGCCCAGGTTCTCGCGCAGGGTGGTGCCCGCGTACTCGGTGCGGAACACCCCCAGCCGCTGGAGGTGCGGCACGACCGCCCGGCCGAACTCGTCGAACGACCCGGGGAAGTGCGTCGGCGTCACCAGGAAGCCGTCGGCCGCCCCGGACTCGAACAGCTCGGCCAGCTGCTCGGCCACCTCGACGCCGGTGCCGACGATCTGCGGGGTCAGCTCGCTGGTGGAGAACTCGATCGCCGCCTCCGCGATCGTCGCCGAGCCTCGTCGGGACCCCAGCAGCTCGTCGAGCGCGACGATCGCCCGGCTCGCGGCCTGCTCCGGAGTCGCGCGCTCCTCGATGACCTGCGCGTACGGCGTGTCGGGGGCGAGGTCGCCGAGGTCGAGCCGGGAGAACAGCCCGAAGAACTCGATGCCGGCCTCCGGCGTGATGATCGTGCGCAGGTAGTCCCGCCGCGCCTGCGCGATCGCCGTGGTCTCGCCGATGATCGGCTGCACGGCCGCGAACAGCTTGATCTTCTCCGGGTCCCGGCCCAGGGCCCGCGCCTTGTCCCGCAGGTCGTCCTTCTTCGCCCGCAGGTCGGCCTGCGTGCGCTCGATGGCGAAGATGACGTCACCCCAGCGGGCGCCGAACTCCCGGCCGCGCGGCGAGTCCCCGGCCTGGATGAGCACGGGATGGCCCTGCGGCGACCGGGGCAGGTTCAGCGGCCCCTGCACCGCGAGGTACTCGCCCTTGTAGTCGGGCGTCGCGATCTTCGCGGTGTCCGCGAAGAGCCCGGTCTCCTTGTCGGCGACCAGCGCGCCCTCCCCCCACGAGTCCCAGAGCGCCACCACCGACTCCACGAACTCGTCACCCCGGTCGTACAGCTCGTTGCGCCCGAGCTCGGTCACCTCCGGGAAGTTCGCGTAGTTGGCCGCGCCGCTCGACTGGATGATGTTCCAGGCCACGCGCCCGCCGGAGAGGTGGTCGAGGCTGGCCAGCGTCCGGGCGAGGTTGTACGGCGAGTTGAAGCTGGTGGACAGCGTGATGCCGACGCCGAGGTGCGTCGTGACGGCGGCGATCTGCGCGGCCAGCTGGGCCGGGTCGTGCTTGAGCGCGTTGCTCAGCCCGTGCGTGGCGAACCCGGGCCGGTGGCTGACGGTCTCCGGGATGAACGCGAGGTCGAACCTCGCGTCCTCCAGGGTCCGCCCGATGTCCTGGAACAGGCGAGGGCCGAGGAAGTCCTGGGCCGAGTAAGGGTGGCGCCACGCCCCGGCGAAGTGGCCGCTGGGGAAGAGCACGTAGGCGCCGAGGAAGAGCTGTCGCTGTGTCATGAGGAGGTCCTTTCGGAGTGGTCGAGGGTCACGCCCGGCCGACTTCCTGGGCGTAGAGGTACCGAGACGGACGCGGCTCCCACGTGACTCCGCGGGAGATCGCCGCCGTGAACGGGGACGGGTAGAGGAAGACCGTGTGGGCGTCCTCTCGGTAGCTCTCCACCGCCTGCGCGACGAGGTCCGCCTGGACGTCCTTGTCGGTGGCTGCCTGGAGCTGGCGCACCAGCGCGTCGAACTCGGGGGCCACCACGTCGCTCTGGATGTGGTCGGAGGTGAACGGGTCGAACAGCGCGAACCCGTCGCGGTACTGGCCGCCCCACATGATGTAGACGAGGTCCGCCCCCGCCTGGCTGTCGCCGTACTGGCGCTCCAGCCACGCCGGGAACGGCGTCTGCGTGATCGTCAGCTCCACGCCGACCTCGGCCCACTGGGCCTTGATCGCCTGCGACGCCAGGTCCGCCGAGACGTAGGTGCCGGACGGCACGTCGACCTCGAGCGTGATGCCGTCGGCGTAGCCCGCGTCGACCAGCAGCTGCTTCGCCTTCTTCGGGTCGTACGGGTAGGCCTCCACGTCCTCGACCTCGGTCTGGTACGGCTCGAAGGTCACCTGACCGGGCAGGGGCTCGACGGCGTCGTGGAAGAGGCCCGTGATGATCGTCTTCTTGTCGGTCGCGTAGTTCAGCGCCTGCCGGACGCGCACGTCGGCCAGCGGCGTGCCGGCCTTCTCCTCGTTGATCGCCAGGACGAGCGGCTGCGGGCCGACGCCCAGGATCGTGTCGTAGGTGTCGGAGTCCTCGAACTGGTCGAGGCTGAGCGGCTCCACGTTCAGCGCGATGTCCGCCTCCTCGGCCTGGAGGGCCGCGACGCGCTGGGCTTCCGACGCCAGCACCGTGTACCTGACCGTCTCGAACGCCGGCTTCGGGCCCGCGTAGTACGGGTTGAGCGAGAGCTCGGCGCCGTTCTCCAGGTCGAGGGAGTCGATCTTGTACGGGCCGCTGCCGAGGGACTCGGTGTCGATGTTGTGGCCCTGCGCGAACGTCGGGTCGATGATCCACGAGCTCCACAACCGTCCGGGCAGGTCCAGCGCCGGGGCGGTCAGGTGGAAGAGCACGGTCGTCGGGTCCGGCGACGTGACCGAGCCGACGAACTTGCGCAGCGGGGCGCCGGTGGTTCCCTTGTAGGCCGGGTCGAGCAGCTGCTGGAAGTTCCAGACGATCGTGTCGGCGGTCAGCGGCGTGCCGTCGGAGAACACGGCGTCCGTCCGGATGGTGAACGACCACTCGAGGTCGGAGAGCTGCTCCCACGACGTGGCCAGAGACGGGACCACCTCGGTGGACGGCGAGACGGAGGTCAGCGCCTCGTACACGGAGCCGACCACGGCGCCCTGGCTGTCCGGCGAGCCGCCCTTGTGCGGGTTCACGCTGGTCAGCTGGCGCGACAGGACCAGCCGCAGCGTGTCGCCGACCTCGGGCAGCGGGGCGTCGGAGGACTGCGACGCGGCGGGGTCGGCCGGCGCGGCGGCGTCGGAGCAGGCCGCGAGCGCCGAGAGCGCGAGGACGGCGGCGAGGAGGGTCGGGACGAGGCGTCGCCGACGGAGGGGGGACGGGGTGGACACAGGATCCTGCTTTCGGGTCGGACCGGCAGGCAGCCGGTCGGGAGGGGTGGTCATGCGAAGGACCGTCCGGGGACGGCGGCGACGAGCGCCTGGGTGTAGGGGTGCTGGGGGCGCTCCAGCACGGCGTCGGTGCGGCCGCGCTCGACGACGGAGCCGTCCTTGAGCACCACGACGTCGTCGCACAGGTAGCGGACGACGCCGAGGTCGTGGGAGATGAACAGGTAGGTCAGGCCCCGCTCGGCGCGCAGCCGTGCGAGGAGCTGGAGGATCCGGGCCTGCACGGACAGGTCCAGCGCGGAGACCGGCTCGTCGGCGACCACCAGCGACGGGTCGCTGGCCAGGGCGCGCGCGATGCCGACGCGTTGGCGCTGGCCACCCGAGAGCTCGCTCGGCAGCCGGTCGCGGAAGTCCCGCGGCAGCTCGACCTCGTCGAGCAGCGAGTCGATCCGTCGGGACACGTCCCGCCGTGCGATGTCGACGTGGTTGAGCTCCAGCGGCTCGCGCAGGGTCTGGCCGACCGTGAGCCGCGGGTCGAGCGACGAGTACGGGTCCTGGAACACGTACTGCACCTCGCGGCGCCAGCGGGTGCGCTGCGTGCGGTCGAACCGGCGCAGGTCCGTGCCCTCGAACTCCACGGAGCCGCTGTCGGCGGTCTCCAGCCCGACGAGGATGCGGGCCAGGGTGGTCTTGCCCGACCCCGACTCCCCCACGATCCCGAGCGCCTGCCCGCGGCGGACCTCCAGGTCCACCCCGTCGAGCGCCACGTGCCGGCGCCGGCCGTGGGCGCCGCGCACGGCGAACGCCCGCCGCAGCTCGCGCACACTCACCTGCGGCACCTCGGTCGGCGGCGGCTCCGGGGTGCGTCCGCGCACGAGCCGGCTCGGCACGGCGGCCAGCAGGCGGCGGGTGTACTCGTGCTGCGGGTCGCCCAGCACGTCCGTGGTCGGCCCGGACTCGACGACGCGGCCTGCCGACATGACGTGCACGCGGTCGGCACGGTCGGCGATCACCCCGATGTCGTGACTGACCAGCAGCACGCCGAGGCCGAGCCTCTCCCGCAGGTCGTCGAGCAGGTCGAGCACCTGCGCCTGCACCGACACGTCGAGCGCGGTGGTCGGCTCGTCGGCCACGAGCAGCCGCGGCGACCGGGCGAGCGCCAGCGCGATGACGACACGCTGGTTGAGCCCGCCGGACAGCTCGTGCGGGAACGCGTGCAAGGTCTTGTGCACGTCGTCGATCCCGACCAGCCGCAGCAGGTCCGCCGCCCGCTCGCGCACCTCGCGCCGGTCCGTGCCCGCCGGCAGCGCCTCGGCCACCTGCGTGGCGATGCGCAGCCGGGGGTTGAGCGACGGGGTGGGGTTCTGGAACACGACCCCGAGGTGGTCGGCCAGGTGCTGACGCGCGGGCTTCTCCGGGAGGTCGAGGACCGACCGGCCGGCCACCTCCACCTCGCCGCCGCGCACCTCGATGCCCCAGGGCAGCAGCCCGGCGACGGCCAGCGCGGTGAGGGTCTTCCCGGAGCCCGACTCCCCCACGATCCCGACGGTCTCGCCCTCGCGGACCTCGAGGTCGACGCCGTGCACGAGCAGGTCCGTCCTGCCCCTGAGCCCGACCTCGAGCCCGCGGACCGCGAGCGCGACCGGGCTCAGGGGTGGGGCGTCGAGGAGTGCGGTGTCGAGGCTGAGGCTCATCGGGGTGCTCCTTTGGTTCCGGCGCGGCCAGTGCCGAACCGCTCGGCCAGACCGTCGCCGAGCAGCTGGAGGGCGACGATCGTGAGGATCAGTGCGAGACCGGGGAAGATCGCCAGCCACCAGGCGGTGGACAGGCGCGCCTGCCCGGCGGCGACCATGGCGCCCCAGTCCGGCTGGGGCGGCTGGATGCCCAAGCCGAGGAAGCCCAGGCTCGACTCGAGCAGGAGGATGGCCGACGCGCTCAGGGTGAACGCGACGAAGAACAGGGGCAGCACGCTCGGCAGCAGGTGCCGCCAGGCGATGGCGCCGCGGCCCGCGCCCGCGACACGCGCGGCCTCGATGTACGGCTGCCGCACGACCGCCCGGGCGTGGCCCCGGATGACCCGGAACGTGAGCACCCAGGACCCGAGCACCAGCACGACGACCAGTGGCACGAACGAGTTGCCGACGAACGAGAGGATGACGATCGCGAGCACGATGGTCGGCACCGCCAGCTGGACGTCCGCGAGCCGACCGCCGATCGCGTCCACCGCACCGCCGAGCAGGGCGCCGAGGACCGCGAGCGCCAGCCCCGCGACGGAGGCGACCAGTCCCGGGACCACGGTGATGACCAGAGCGGACCGACCCCCGTGGACGACGCGCGTGAGGATGTCCCGGCCGAGCTCGTCGGTGCCGAACAAGTGGGTGGGCGACGGCGGCTGGAGGATGGCGAGGAAGTCCTGCTCGAGCGGGTCCCCGACCAGCCACGGCGCCGCCGCGGTGACCAGGACGACGACGGCGAGCGCGACGGCACCGGCGATACCGGCCGGGCCGATCGTGCGGCGCGCGCGCCGGGTGTCGTGGGCGGCGTCGCTCGCGGCGAGGAGTCCGGCGATCTCGGCGGTCATGAGCGGAGCCTCGGTTCGATGAGGGCGGCCAGGAGGTCGACCAGCAGGTTGATGACCACGAACCCGACGGAGATCACCAGGACGCAGACGATGACCAGGGGGTAGTCGCGGTTCTGCACCGCGTTGATGGACAGCTGCCCGATGCCGGGCCAGCCGAAGATCGACTCCGTGACGACGGCACCGCCCAGCAGCACCCCGGCCTGGATGCCCACCACGTTCAGCGTGGTGCCCAGCGAGTTGCCCACGACGTGGCGCCGGACGACGGCGCCGTGCGAGATGCCCTTGGCCCGGGCGGTGCGCACGTGGTCGGCCTGGAGGACGTCGACCAGAGCAGTGCGGAACACGCGGGCGACCGCCGGCACGAACGCCACGGCGAGGGTCAGCGCGGGGAGCACGACGCCGGCGAGGCCGCGGCCACCGGTGGCCGGGAACCAGCCGAGCCACACCGCGAACACCAGGGTGGCGAGGATGCCGAAGAAGAAGGTCGGGATGGCGTCCAGCCCGACGGCGGCGCTGAGCGGCACGCGCCGCACCCAGGCGGAGCGCCCGGTGGCCGACAGGTACCCGATCGTGCCGCCGACGAGGACGCCCGCGGTCAGGCCGGCGAGGCCGAGCTCGAGGCTGGCGGGGAGCCGACCCAGCGCGACCGCGACCGGGTCCGAGCCGTAGCGGATCGAGTCGGGGAAGCTGCCCGTGAGCAGGCCCTGGAGGAACTTCAGGTACTGCACGGGTACGGGCTGGTCGAACCCCATGAGCGCGGTGAGGCGTGCGGCCTCCTCCGGCGGGGCGTCGGGCGCGACGAGCAGCAGAGCGGGGTTGCCGGTGGAGTAGAGCGCGAAGAAGACGAGGGTGACCGCACCCCACACGGCGAGCAGGCCGGTGAGGACACGACCGCCGACGTACCGGCCGCTGAGGGGCAGCCGGAAGGCGCGCAGCCGGACGACGAGACCGGCCGGGTCGGGTGGACGGAGGCGTGCGGGGGCATGGGCGAGGGCCATGGCGAGGTCCTTGGGTAAAGAGACAGGTACCCGAAGGCATGCCTGTCGGGGCGAGGGCGGCCGGATCAGGCCGGAGAGGTCTGCGCGTGGGGCAGAAGCCGGTCGACGACCGGCGGAGGATCAGCGGTCAGGCGCGACAGCAGGCGACCAGCACCGGGGTGGTGCGGCCGAGGGCGACCTGAGCAGTGATGGGTGTCGTCATGACACACCTCCGGGTGGGACGGCGCGGGGCGGCACACGGGTGCGGCCCCGGTCTGCTCGGAACGGCTCGCCGACGGGCGAGGACCGCTGCGCTGCCAGCCGAGTCTTACGGCAGCGCTGAAGACACGCCGGAACGTACGGACGGCTCCGGTGGCGGTCAATGGGCGAACCGATGCGTCTCACCTGGCGGGACCGCTGAGGTCGCTGCGGTCCGATCCGCGCAGAAGGGACCTTTGTCCCCTGCCGCGGGCGGCGGATCCGCCTAGGTTGTTCCGTGTACCGGAACTCAGTTCCATACAGAACGCAGTCCGGTACCGCGCAGCACCCAGTGCCCGAGCCTCCACCGAGGACCCCCCGGGACCCTGCTCACCCCTGAGCCGAACAAGGAGTTCCAGCACCAGGCGAGACAAGGCCGTCTCGATCTGCGCGACAGCGGGCACCCCGCCCGTTCCCCGAGTCTCCCGCCCGGCCGATGACGGCACGGCGACGCGAGCTCCCACGAGACAGGTGTCCTGTGACCGGAAACATCGTCCTTCCACCACCCGCCCTCGCGGGCGGCGCACTTCCCCCCGTCGACCACAAGAACCTGCGACGGGCAGCGTGGGCCGGCGGGATCGGAACCGCGCTCGAGAACTTCGACTTCACGATCTTCGGCACCGCGTCGGCGATCATCTTCAGCAAGATCTTCTTCTCCGACATGGACCCGATCTCCGGCATGCTCGCGTCGTTCGGCGTGCTGTTCGTCGGCTTCGGTGCCCGACCGCTCGGCGGGATGTTCTTCTCCAAGTTCGGCGACCGGCTCGGCCGCAAGTTCGTCATGGTCGCCACCCTGTTCCTCATGGGGACGGCGACGTTCGTCATCGGCCTGCTGCCCACCTACGCCATGGTCGGCATCTGGTCGCCGATCCTGCTGCTGATGGCCCGGTTCCTCCAGGGCTTCGGCGCGGGCGCCGAGCAGGCCAGCGGCATCGTGCTGCTGACGGAGACCGCACCGAAGGGCAAGCGTGGGCGGTTCTCCTCGCTCGTCTTCGTGGGCGCGGCCGCCGGTGCCGCCATGGGCGCCGTCGTCTGGATCCTCGTGCAGATGATGCCGGAGGAGGCCCTGCTGTCCTACGGCTGGCGCCTCGTCTTCTTCAGCTCGATCTTCGTCACCATCGCGGCCTGGGTCATCCGTCGCAAGGTCAAGGAGTCCCCGGTCTTCGAGGAGCTCAAGGCCGAGGGTGCCATCGAGGCCACGAAGGTCTCGCCCGTCGCCGACGTGTGGAAGCACGGCAAGAAGCACCTCGCCCGCGTGTTCTTCATGAACGTCGGCGCGAACTCGCACTCGTACATCTACCAGGTGTTCATCGGCGCCTACCTGATCAACTACCTCGACGTCGACTCGAAGCTCATCCCGAAGTTCCTGCTCATCGGCGCCTTGTGCGCCTGCGTGTCCGCCGTCCTGTTCGGCATCCTGTCCGACAAGTTCGGCCGCAAGCGGATGTACCTGATCGTCACCGGGTTCCTCATGCTCTTCGCGGTCCCGGCGTTCCTCATCCTCAACACCGGCAACCTCGTCCTGATCTGCCTGGTCATCGTCGTCGGGTTCATGATCGCCTCGCAGGGCACCGTCGGGGTCCAGGCCGCGTACTTCCCCGAGCTCTTCGGCTCCCGCTACCGCTACGCCGGTGTCGCCCTCGGGCGCGAGTTCTCCTCCGTGTTCGGCGGCGGCCTCGCCCCGTTCATCTGCGCGGCGCTCATCACGTGGGCGACCGGGTCCTGGTGGCCCGTCGCGGTCTACATGGTCGTGATCATGGGCATCACCTTCGTCACCACCCTGTACGCCCCCGAGACGGTCGACCGCGACCTGCTGATCGAAGAGGACGCGTAGCCCCACCCGCGCCGGGTGCAGGTCGACCACCCGCACCCGGCGCGGCGCACCACCCCCCACCCGAACTCCCCAGGAGGCCCCCATGGACCAGCGATACGCCACGAGCCCGGACAACGTTCCCGGGATGGACACCGCCGAGCTCCGCAGGCGGTACCTGGTCCAGGACCTGTTCGCTCCCGGCGAGGTGCGGGCCGTCTACACCCACCACGACCGCGTCGTGCTCGCGGGCATCAGCCCGGTCGGCACCCCGCTCGAGCTCGGCACGTTCCCGGAGATCCGCAGCGAGCACTTCTTCGACCACCGCGAGGCCGGCATCGTCAACGTCGGCGGCACGGGCACGGTCACGGTGGACGGCGTCGAGCACGTGCTCACCAAGGGCTCGTGCCTGTACGTCGGCCGAGGTGCGCAGGTCGTGTCGTTCGCCGCGACGGACGCCGACGGCGACGACGGCGCCGCGAGCTTCTACCTGATCTCGGCGCCCGCCCACACCGCCTACCCGACCACGCTCGTCGAGGCCGGCCAGGGCACCCAGCGCGAGCTCGGCGACGCCCTGACCTCGAACCGACGCACCCTCAACCAGTACATCCACGAGCAGGGCGTCCGCAGCTGCCAGGTGGTCATGGGGGTCACCCGGCTGCACCCCGGCTCCATGTGGAACACGATGCCGGCGCACACGCACGACCGCCGGACCGAGTGCTACCTGTACTTCGACCTGCCGGCCGACGCGCGCGTCATCCACCTCATGGGCGAGCCGACAGAGAGCCGGCACCTGGTGGTGGGCGACCGCGAGGCCGTGATCTCCCCCAGCTGGTCCGTGCACTCGGGCGTCGGCAGCGCGAGCTACGCGTTCGTCTGGGCCATGGCCGGGGAGAACCAGTCCTTCGACGACATGGACGGCTTCGCGATCTCCGACCTGCGCTGACCGCACGCACGACGACCGACGACGACGAAGGAGAAGGAACGTGACGACGACGATCGAGACCAGCACCGTCGTAGCGGCGAGCGCGAGCGAGAAGACGCTGCTGGTGCTGGAGGCGGCTCTGACCCACTCGCGGTTCACCGAGGTGGTGCACGCCACCGGGCTGGCCAAGGCGACGACGCACCGGATCCTCAGCACGCTCACCGACCGGCAGTTCATCGCCGTCGCGCCGGACGGCAGCTACCTTCCGGGCCCGAAGATCCTGTCGCTCGCCGGCCGGGCGCTCGAGCGCATCGACATCTCGGCGATCGCCCGCCCGTTCGTCGACGACCTCGTGGCCGCCACGCACTGCACCGTGCACCTCGGCGCGGTCAACGGCGACGAGATCGTCTACCTGATCCGCGCCGACTCGGACAAGCCGTACGTGATGCCCTCCCGGGTCGGCCTGTCCGTCCCGATGCACTCGACGGGCGTCGGCAAGGTCGTGCTCGCCGACCGGTCGAACGAGGACCTCGCCCGGTTCGTCGCCCGGGCCGGCCTGCCCGCCCGCACCCCGCACACGATCACCACGCTCGAGGCCCTCCAGGCCGAGATCGACGTCGTCCGTCGCGTCGGCTACGCCCTCGACCGCGAGGAGAACGTCCCCGGCCTCGGGTGCGTCGCTGCACCGGTCCGGGACCACACCGGCCGGGTCGCGTACGGCGTGAGCGTGTCGACCCTGCTGCTCGAGCACACGCTCGAGCAGATCGAGGACATGGCGTCGATGGCCACGGACGCGGCGGCGAAGATCTCCGCCGCGCTCGGGCACCAGTCCGTCCCGCACATCCCCGCACACCAAGGAGCCCGACCCCTATGACGATCGCCAGCTACACGGAGAGCCTGTTCAGCCTCGAGGGGAAGCTCGCGGTCGTCACCGGAGGCAGCCAGGGCATCGGGCTCGCGATCGTCGAGTCGCTGGCGCGAGCCGGTGCCGACATCGTCGCGGTGAGCTACGACCTCCCGGACGGGGACAGTGCGGCGCGGACGGTCGTCGAGGACCTCGGCCGGCAGTTCACCCCGCTGCGTGCTGACTTCTCGGTGCGCGAGGAGGTCACCGCGCTCGCCGCCGACCTGGTCGGCCGGGACGTCGACATCCTCGTCAACAACGGCGGCACCATCCGGCGCGCCCCCGCTGCCGAGCACACCGACGAGGACTTCGACTACGTGGTCGACGTGAACCTGCGCTCGGCGTTCATCCTGTCCCGCGAGGTCGGACGGTCGATGATCGCGCGCGGCGGCGGCAAGATCGTCAACACCGCCTCGCTGCTCAGCTTCCAGGGCGGCGTGAACGTGCCCGGGTACACGTCCTCCAAGTCGGCGGTGGCCGGTCTGACCAAGGCGCTGGCCAACGAGTGGGCGCCGCTGGGCGTCAACGTCAACGCGGTCGCCCCCGGGTACGTCGCCACGGCCAACACCACCGACCTGCGCGCGGACGCCGAGCGCAGCAAGGCGATCCTCGACCGCATCCCGGCCGGGCGCTGGGCCGAGGCGGCCGACATCGCCGGCGCCGTGCTGTTCCTGTGCTCGCACGCCGCGGACTACGTCCACGGCATCACCCTTCCCGTCGACGGCGGATGGCTGGCCCGATGACGGTCACCGGCCCCCGCATCGTCATCACGGAGTGCGACCACGACTCGTTCGCGGCCGAGCACGACATCGCCGACGCGGCGGGTGCCGCGCTGGTCCTCAGGCAGTCGCGGACGTCCGCCGAGCTGGTGACCCACGCGGCCGACGCGGACGCGATCCTCGTGCAGTACGCGGAGATCACCGCCGAGGTCATGGACTCGCTGCCCCGGCTGCGGGTCGTCGGCCGGTACGGCGTCGGCGTCGACTCGGTCGACGTCGCCGCAGCCACCGCCCGCGGGATCGCCGTGTGCAACGTGCCCGACTACGGCACGGAGTCGGTCTCCGACCACGCGATCGGCCTGGCTCTCGCCGCCGCCCGGGGCATCCCCCGGCTGGACCGCGGCCTGCGTGCCGGCGCGTTCGACCTGGCCGCCGTCCGCCCGCTCTTCCAGACCCGCGGCCGCGTGTTCGGGGTGATCGGGATGGGCCTGATCGGCACGGCCACCGCACGCAAGGCCGCCGGTCTGGGCTACGAGGTGATCGGCTACGACATCGCGGCCACCCCGGGCGCGGAGTCGTTCCACGGGTTCGCCTCGGTGGGTCTCGACGAGCTGCTCGAGCGCGCCCAGGTGGTCTCGTTGCACACCCCGCTCACCGAGGTCACCCGTCACCTGATCGGTGCGGCGCAGCTCGACGCGATGCGGTCGGACGCCATCCTGGTCAACACGAGCCGCGGGGGCGTCGTCGACGTCGACGCGCTGGTCGAGGCCCTGCGGACGGGATCGATCCTCGGTGCGGCGATCGACGTGCACGAGACCGAGCCGCTGCCCCCCGGGCACCCGCTCACCACGTTCGACTCGGTGGTGCTCACCCCGCACCTGGCCTGGTACACCGAGGAGTCGTACGACGAGCTCAAGCGCCGGACGATCGCCAACGTGCTCGACGTCTGCGCGGGCCGCGCGCCCCGCGACATCGTCAACCCCGAGGTCCTCGGCGCCCCCGGCCGCAACAGCACGTCCGGGGTTGCCGCATGATCCCCGCCACGATGGCCGCCGCCCGCTGGCTCGCCACCGACACGGTCGAGGTCACCCAGGTCCCGGTCCCCGAGGTGCCCGAAGGCTGGGCACTCGTGAAGGTCGCCTACGACGGGGTGTGCGGGACCGACCTGTCCATCCTGCACGGGAAGCACCCGCGGGCGGCCGCGCCGCTGATCCTCGGGCACGAGATGTCCGGCTGGGTCGAGACGGCCGGGGCCACCGGTCCACCGGCGGGCACCCTGGTCGTCGTCGAGCCGCTGATCAGCTGCGGCGAGTGCAAGGCGTGCCGGGACGGGCTGAGCCACGTCTGCCGACGGCTCGGCCTGTACGGCATCGACGCACCCGGCGCGATGGCGCAGTACGTCGCGCTGCCGCCCGAGGTCCTGCACGCCGTGCCCGACGGCGTCGACCCCCGCACGGCCACGCTCGCCGAGCCGCTCGCGGTCGCGGTGCACGCCGTCGACCTGTCCGGCCTGCGACCCGGCGACACCGTCGCGGTCTACGGTGCCGGCCCGATCGGCGTGCTCACCGCGCTCGTCGCGCGGCACGCCGGTGCGGCCCACGTGGTCATCACCGAACCGAGCGCGTGGCGTCGCGACGTGGCCGCCGGGCTCGGCTTCACCGTCGTCGCCCCCGGCTCGACGATGGCCGAGACCCTGGCGCCGCTCACCGACGGCGAGGGCGCGGACGTCACGTTCGACTCCGCCGCCCACCCGACCGTGGCGGCCGAGGTCGCCGCCGTGACCCGCGTGCGCGGGCGGGTCGTGATCGTCGGCGTCTACAAGCAGCCCACCCCGATCGACCTCCAGGCGATCTGCTTCAAGGAGCAGACCGTCGTCGGCGTGCGCGTCTACACGTCGGCCGACGTCACCCGCGCGATCGAGCTCATCGCCACGGACGCGCTCGAACTCGAGCACTTCCCCACCCGGGCGTTCGCGCTCGACGACGTCGCCGCCGCGCTCGATGCGGCCACGACCGGCCAGGACTGCCTCAAGGTCCTGGTCACCCCTCTGACCGGAAAGGCCGACTCATGAGCTCGCCCTTCGATCTGCACGGCAGGACGGCCGCCGTCACCGGTGGCGGCCGCGGCCTCGGCCTCGGCATCTCGACCGCCCTGCTGGAGGCGGGCGCCGACGTCATCGTCTTCGGTCGCAGCGCGCTGCCCGCCGAGCTGGTCGACCTGGCCGCGACCCTCGGGCGACAGCTGCACTTCGTCGCCCTCGACCTGGCCGACGCGGACGCCGTCGCGGCGACCGCCGCGCAGGTGCTCGCCGAGCACCGGGTGGACATCCTGGTCAACAACGCCGGGACGCAGGACCGCCACCCCGCGGTCGACTTCCCGCTCGACGCCTGGGACCGTGTGATCGACGTGAACCTGCGGGCGGTGTTCCAGCTCTGCCAGCTGTTCGGCCGGCCCATGCTGGAGCGCGGAGAGGGCAAGATCGTCAACCTCGCGTCCCTGCTGAGCTTTCAGGGCGGCCTGACCGTGGCCGCCTACGCCGCGAGCAAGGGCGGTGTCGCGCAGCTGACCAAGGCGCTGTGCAACGAGTGGTCGAGCAAGGGCGTCAACGTCAACGCGGTCGCGCCCGGGTACATGGCCACCGAGATGAACGCGGCCCTGCTCGCCGACCCGGCGCGCCTCGAGCAGCTCTCCGCGCGTATCCCCGCGGGCCGCTGGGGGCAGCCGGAGGACATCGGCAACGTCGTCGTCTTCCTGGCCTCCCCGGCCGCCTCCTACGTGCACGGTCAGGTCCTCGCCGTCGACGGCGGCTGGCTGGCCCGCTGAGCACCCGCACTCCCCCGCAGCACACCACCGACGAAATGAGTCTCGACATGGACGTCCTCTCAGCCCTACGAACCGCGCGCCTGGTGCCGGTGGTCGTGCTCGACGACGCGGCCGACGCCGACGCGCTCGCCGGTGCCCTGGTCGCCGGCGGCCTGCCCGTCGCCGAGGTCACCTTCCGCACCGCCGCCGCCGAGGAGTCCATCCGGGTGATGGCAGGCCGCGGGGACATCCTCGTGGGGGCCGGCACCGTGCTCACGGTCGCCCAGGTGGACCTGGCCGTCGCCGCCGGTGCCAGCTATGTCGTCTCGCCCGGACTGAGCCGCGCGGTCGTGGAGCGCTGCCAGGAGCTCGGGGTGCTCGCGCTCCCCGGAGCCGTGACCGCGACCGAGATCCAGGCCGCGCTCGAGCTCGGCCTGACCACCATCAAGTTCTTCCCGGCGGGCACCTCCGGCGGCGCCAAGGCGATCGCCGCGCTCGCCGCCCCGTTCGGCCACGTCGGCGTCGTGCCGACCGGCGGCGTGGGGCCCGCGAACCTCGCCGAGTACCTCGCCCTCCCGAGCGTCGTCGCGGTCGGTGGCTCGTGGATGTGCCCGCGCGCCCTCGTCGCGGCCCGCGACGTCGCCGCCATCACCGCGCTCACCGCCGACGCGGTCGCCCTCGCGGCGCAGACCACGGGGACCAGCCATTCCTGACCTGACGATCCGCCCCGCCTCCGAGTGCCGCTACGACGCGGTGTCGCTCGGCGAGGTCATGCTCCGGCTCGATCCCGGTGAGGGTCGCATCCGCACGTCGCGCTCCTTCCAGGTGTGGGAGGGCGGCGGCGAGTACAACGTCGCCCGTGGCCTGCGCCGGGCGTTCGGCCTGCGGACCGCGATCGTCACCGCGCTCGCCGACAACGAGGTCGGGCGCCTGGTGGAGGACCTCGTCCTCACCGGCGGCCTGGACACCTCGTACATCCAGTGGGTGCCGTACGACGGGATCGGGCGCGAGGTCCGCAACGGCCTGAACTTCACCGAGCGCGGCTTCGGGGTGCGCGGCGCCGTCGGCGTCTCCGACCGCGGGCACACCGCGGTGTCCCAGATGAAGCCCGGCGACGTGGACTGGGACCACCTGTTCGGCGAGCTGGGGGTGCGCTGGCTGCACACCGGCGGCATCTTCGCGGCCCTGTCCGACAGCGCCGCCGAGACGGTGATCGAGGCGGTCACCGCGGCGAAGCGCCACGGCACCGTCGTGTCGTACGACCTCAACTACCGGCCGAGCCTCTGGAAGGCGATCGGTGGGCTGGCCAAGGCCCAGGAGGTCAACCGCGCGATCGCCCCGTACATCGACGTGATGATCGGCAACGAGGAGGACTTCACCGCCTCGCTCGGCTTCGAGGTCGAGGGCGGCGACGCGTCGCTCGCCGAGCTCGAGGTGGACAAGTTCGCCGCCATGATCACCACCGCGGCAGCGGCGTACCCGAACTTCGCAGTGATCGGCACGACGATGCGCACCGTGCGGTCGGCGTCCGTCAACGACTGGGGCGCCCTCGCCTGGTCCCCCGCCACGGGCGTCGTCCAGGCCACCCACCGCGAGCGGCTCGAGATCCTCGACCGGGTGGGCGGCGGGGACTCCTTCGCGTCGGGCCTCATCTACGGCCTGCTCGACGGGCAGCCGCTGCAGACCGCCGTCGAGTACGGCGCCGCGCACGGGGCGCTGGCCATGACCACCCCCGGCGACACCACGATGGTCACCACCGCCGACGTGCTCAAGCTCGCGGGCGGTGGCGGCGCGCGCGTAGACCGCTAGACCACCCGCGCTCCGGGGATCGCGTCGAGGAGCGCGCGCGTGTGCTCGGCCTGCGGGTGGTCGAACAGGTCGGCGGTCGGTCCGTGCTCCACCAGCAGCCCCCGGTGCAGCACGGCCACCGTGTCGCTGATCTGCCGCACGACCGCGAGATCGTGCGAGATGACCAGGTAGCTCAGGCCCAGCTCGGCCTGGAGGTCCACCAGGAGCTGGAGGATCTGGCGCTGGACCGAGACGTCCAGCGCCGAGACGGGCTCGTCCAGCACCAGCAGCTCCGGTCGCAGGGCGAGCGCGCGGGCGATGGCGACGCGCTGACGCTGGCCGCCCGACAGCTCGGCGGCGCCACGGTCGGCGACCGTCCGCGGGAGCGCCACCTGGTCGAGCAGCTCCAGGGCGCGCCGCGTCCGTTCGGCCCGGTCCCCGATGCCGAACGCGTGCAGGGGCTCGGTGATGATCCGCTCCACCGACAGCCGAGGGTCCAGGGACGCATAGGGGTTCTGGTAGACGAGCTGCACGCGACGACGCAGCGCGCGCAGTCGGGCCCCGCGGGTGTGCGTGACGTCCTCGCCGTCGATCCGCACGGTGCCGCTGGTCGGCTCCACCAGCCGCAGCGCGATGCGGGCGAGGGTCGACTTGCCGGACCCGGACTCCCCCACGACGCCGAGCGTGCTCCCGCGCGGCAGCGCGAGCGTGACGTCGTCTAGCGCGCGGAACGGCGCCCGCCCCACGCGGAACTCCTTGGTCACGTGCTCCAGCCGCAGCACGTCCCCGGCCGGACCGGACGGGGCCACGGCCGGTCGGCGCGGCGCCAGACGCGCGCCGTGCAGCGACGGGGCGGCCTCGAGCAGCTGCCGGGTGTACGCGTGCGTCGGAGCGTCGAGGACCCGGGCGGTCGGTCCCTCCTCGACCACCAGACCGTGCTGCATGACGACGATCCGGTCCGCGCGCTCGGCGGCCACCCCGAGGTCGTGGGTGATGAACAGGACGGACGTGCCGTGCTCGGCCGTGACCTCGGCCAGGTGGTCCAGCACGGTGCGCTGCACCGTCACGTCGAGGGCCGACGTCGGCTCGTCGGCGATCACCAGGCGCGGGCTGCACGCGAACGCGATCCCGATGAGGACGCGCTGCCGCATGCCGCCGGACAGCTCGTGCGGGTACTGCCGGGCCCGCAGCTCCGGGTCGGGGATGCCGGACCGGGCGAGGATCTGCACGGCCTGCGCGGCGGCGGTCCGCCGGTCGGCGAGCCCGTGCTGGCGCAGCACCTCCGCGATCTGCTCGCCGATCCGCTTCACCGGGTTGAGCGACACGGTCGGGTCCTGCGGCACCAGGCCGACGGACCTGCCGCGGACGCGCTGGAGCTGCTTCTCGGACCAGCCGGCCACGTCCTGCCCGCCCAGGAGCACGCGACCGCCGGTGATCGACCCCCCGCGGGGCAGCAGCCCGATCACGGCGTGCGCCAGCGTGCTCTTGCCGGAGCCGGACTCGCCGACCACGGCGACGACCTCGCCGGCGTCGATGCGCAGGTCGACGCCCCGTACGGCGGGCACGTCGTCGCGGCGGGTGCGGTAGGTGACGTGGAGGCCCTCGACCAGCAGGACGGGTTCGCTCATCGGGTCCGCCCCTCGCGGTCGAGCGCGCGGCTCAGGCGGTTCGCCGCCAGCACGACGGCGATCACCACCAGGCCGGGCATCGTGGTGAGCCACCAGGCGGTGGCCAGGAAGTTGCGGCCGTCGGAGATCAGGGAGCCCCACTCGGGCGCGGGCGGCGGGGCGCCGTAGCCCAGGAAGCTCAGCGCGGACACCGCGAGGACCGCGCTGCCCAGCTCGAGCGCAGCGAGCACGAGCACCGGCCCGAGCGAGTTGGGCAGCACGTGCCGGTGCAGCGTGGTCCACCAGCGCACCCCGCTCACCCGCGCGGCCTCGACGTACGCCGAACCGCGGACCCGCACCACGTCGGCCCGGATCAGGCGGGCGAACGCGGCGACCGCGGAGATGCCCACCGCGAGCGCGACCTTGAGCGTGCCGAAGCCGAGCGCCGTGACGATCGCCATGGCCAGGAGCAGCCCGGGGATGGCCAGCAGCACGTCGACCAGCCGCATCACCACGTCGTCGAACCGTCCGCCCACGAACCCGGACAGCAGGCCGACCAGCGACCCGACCACCAGACCGATCAGCACGGCCAGCGCCGTGGCGGACAACGAGATCGCCGCGCCGTGCACCACCCGCGTGTAGATGTCGCGGCCCAGCTGGTCGGTGCCGAAGACGTGCCCCGGCCCGGGCGCCAGCAGGCGGTCCGCCGCGACGACCTGCGTGGGGTCGGCCGGCGCGAAGACCGACGGCAGCACCGCCCAGCCGAGCACGAGCGCCAGGACGACGAGCGCGAGGACGAGGCCGGGGGCGAGCCGCCGACTCCGGCGCCGGGGCGGCACGGGAGCGGTGGCGACGACGGGTTCGGTCGCCGCCGGGGCGAGCAGGGCGAGGTCGGTCACGGGGTGCTCCTCAGACCGTCGCCGGCACCCGCGCGATGCGGGGGTCGACGACGGGGTAGACCAGGTCGGCGGCGAGGTTGACGACGACGAAGACGATCGCCGAGAGCACGACGACGCCCTGCACGAGCGGGATGTCCTGGGACATCACCGCGGACTGCGTCAGGCGCCCGACGCCGACACGCGAGAAGACGGTCTCGGTCACCACGGCACCCGCGAGGGTGTTGCCGATGATGATCGCGACCATGGTGAGCGTGGGGATGGCCCCGTTGCGGACCACGTGCCGCAGGTGGACCGTCGAGCGCGGCAGCCCCTTGGCCCGCGCGGTCTCGACGAACGGCTGCTCCCACGTCGACCCCAGGCTCTTGGCCAGCACCTGGGTGAGGACCGCCGCGGTCGGCACCGCCAGCGTGACCGCCGGCAGGACCAGCGACTGCCAGCCGGTGTTGCCCGTGGCCGGGAACCAGCCGAGCCGGAACGAGAACACCTGGAGCAGCACGAGCCCCAGCCAGAAGCTCGGGATCGCCGCGCCCAGCGGGGGCAGCGACAGCAGCGCGTGCCGGAGCCCCCGGGAGCCGGTGAGCACCGCGGCCGAGGCGAGCAGCGAGCTGACCACCACCGCGATGGCCAGCGCGGTCGCCGCCAGCACCGCGGTCTGCGGGAGGGCGTCGACGATCGTGGTGACCACCGGCTGCCCGTTCTGCATGGACCGGCCCAGGTCACCGCGCAGCGCCGCACCCAACCGGGTGAGGTACTGCACGATCACCGGCTTGTCGAAGCCGTACTCGGCGCGCAGTGCCGCCGCCGCGGCCGGATCGACGTTGGCGCCCTCGCCGCCGCGGTTGAGCATGGTGAGGATGGGGTCGGACGGCAGCAGGTAGAGGATGGCGAACGTGGTGGTGAAGGCGGCCCAGACGACGAAGGCCGCCAGTCCGAGCCGCCTCGCCGCGTAGCCGATCAGGCTCACTGCTGCACCCAGGCGTCGTAGAACACCAGCTTGGTCTCGCCGTCGAGGCGCAGGCCGTGCGACGACGGGCCGATGCCGTAGGTCCACGCGCGGTCGGCGATCGGGATGTTCCACGCGTTGTCCACGACGTACTCCTGCACCGCCGCGGCGGCCGCCGCACGCTCGGTGGCGTCGACCGTCGACTCCTGCGTGGCCAGCAGGTCGTCGAGCTCGGAGGGGTTCGCCTTGGCGTAGCCCAGCGACGTCCAGGTCGAGGAGTACAGCGCGTTGAGCACCGTCGGGTCGGCCCGGGTCATGGTCCACGCGTAGATGTCGTAGTCGCCCGCCGCGACGGCCTTGCTGGACGCCGCGGCGTCGAGCTGGCGGATCGGGTAGTCGATGCCGACGTCCTTGAGCTGCTGCTGGATGATCTCGAGGTCCGTGTAGGACGCGATGACGTTGAGCGTCAGGCGCGTGCCGTCCTTCTCGCGGATGCCGTCGGCCCCGACCTTCCAGCCGTCGTCCTCCATCAGCTGCCGGGCCTTGTCCGGGTCGAACGCGAGCTCGTCGCTGAGGTCCGTGTACCCGGGCGTGGAGGAGTTCAGCGGGGCGGTCCGGCTCGCGTACGTCGGGCCGTAGACCGTGTCGACGATCTCCTGGCTGTTGATCGCGTACCTGATCGCCTGCCGGACGGGCTCGTCGTCGGCGAGCCAGGACTGCTGGTTCGGGATCCAGCTCTCGGTCAGGCCCGGCTGGTGCGCGGTCAGCAGCGTGCTGCCGGCGGCGGTGAGCGTCGCCTCGTCCTGCCAGGTGACCAGCGACACCGACTGCACCTGGTTGCTGGTCACCGAGCCGGAACGGACGCTGGCCTCGGGGACGAACGTGAACCGCAGGGTGTCGAGGTAGGCCTCCCCGTCGTGCGCGGCCAGGCTGGAGGGCCAGTCGTAGCCGACGCGCTTGGCGAGCACGGCGTCCTGGTCCTTGGTGTAGCTGGTCAGGGTGAACGGGCCGGAGCCGGCGTACGTGCCGGTGCAGAGCTCCTCGGGGGACTTGCCGGTGTCAGCGGGCGAGATGAGCCCGAACCACGACCCGGACAGCGCCTGGAGGAACTGCACGTTGGGCCGGTCGAACGCGACCGTCACGGTCTGCGGGTCCACGACGGTGGTGCCCACGTACCCCTGGATCCACGGGCCGGCGCCGATGGCCTTCGGGCCGAGCGCGACGATGCGGTCCAGGTTCGCCTTGACCGCCGCGGCGTCGATCGGCAGGTCGTCGGAGAACGTCGCGCCCTCGACCAGGTGGAAGGTGAACGTCTTGGCGTCCTCGCTGATCTCCCAGCTCTCGGCGAGCCACGGGACGATCTCGCCGGTCTCCGGGTCCTGGTCCACCAGCGAGTCGGCCAGCTGGCGCGTGATGTTGAGGGCGACGTGGAACCGCTGCTGCGGCGCGTCGAGGCAGCCGAGCGGGTCCGCCTCGAGGGCGTGGATGTACGTGCCCCCCGCCACGGGCTCGACCTCGGCGCTGGCGGACGACGTGGTCGCAGGGCCGGCGGCTCCGCCCGAGCAGGCGGAGAGCAGCAGGCCGAGCAGTGCGGCGGAGGCGAGCGCGGCGGGCCGTCGGCGTCGCAGGCGGTGGGGGGACATGGGTGTGCTCCTGGGGGTACGTGGGGGGACGCCCCTGGAGAGACCGGGGCGGTGCGTGCGGGGAGGCGCTGGTTCAGCGCGGACAGCGTCGCGGCGCGGTCGACGAGGCGGCCGTGCGGATCTCCAGCTGCGCGCTGCTCACCATGACCACCTCCGTCGCCGACCGGGCAGAGCGCCTCGAGCGGGCGCCGACTGCTGAACGGGTCGGAACCTAGATATCCCGACCGATCCAGTCAACGATTCCCGGGTTCGTCTCGCGGACTGGACCACTGGGCGAGACGACGCGTCCGACCCGTGAGACACCGCGGGACGACCGTTGACCGTCCCCCGGACCCTGCCTACGTTCCGGCCGGTCCGAGCACCGCGGTCGGGCCCCTCCCGGAAGGCAGAACCGATGACGACGACACCAGACCTCCTGGCACCCCTGGCACGCTTCACCACCCTGGCCGGCGCGCTCAGCGAGCCCAAGGGCTTCGGCGACGCGAGCCTGCGACGCCGACGAGAGGGCGACATCGAGCTGCTCGGCGGGATCCCCGACGACACCGCCCTGCCGGTGCACGAGCTGCTGGCCGCCACCGAGCGGGTGCTCACGGGCACTCGCTCCGGACCGGCCGCGTTCCAGTACTCCCAGTCGGCGGGCCTCGACGAGCTGCGGTCGTGGATCGCGGCGCGCGAGGGGGTCCCGGCGTCGCGCGTGATCATCACGAACGGCGGGTTCCACGGCCTGTCGCTGGCCGTGCTCTCGCTGGTCGAGCGCGGCGGCCTCGTCGCCGTCGACAACCCGATCTTCCCGCTGTTCCTGCGGGCGCTCGAGCTCTCCGACGGCCGCACGCTGCCCGTGCGCGTCGGCCCGGCCGGCCTCGACGTCGACGAGCTCGAGGAGAAGCTGCGCGCAGGCGCCCGCCCGACCGCGCTCTACACGGTGCCCGACTTCCACAACCCCTCGCAGGGCACGCTCTCGACCGCGGACCGGGTGCGGCTGGTGGAGCTGGCCGAGCGGTACGGCTTCGTCATCTTCGCGGACAACCCGTACCGCGAGCTGCGGTTCCGGGGCGAGGCCGTCGACGCCGGGGTGTTCAGCACGTCCGACCAGGTGGTGCACGTCAACACGTTCTCCAAGACGCTCGGCCCGGGCCTGCGGCTCGGCTGGGTGGTGGCGTCCGAGCGGATCGCGAAGCAGCTGGTCACCCTGCGCAACCGCCAGGACTCGCACACCTCGACGCTCGAGCAGCGGATCGTCATCGACCTGCTCACGCACGACCCGCAGTGGTTCGACCGCACCCTGACCCGCGCCCGCGACCTGTACCGCGAGCGCGCGGACGTCGTCGTGGACGCCCTGGACGAGCGTCTCGGCGGGCTGATCGAGTCGGTGCGCCCCGAGGGCGGGTTCTTCCTCTGGCCGCGGATCACCGACCCGTCGATCGACCCGGTCGCCCTGTACGCCGCAGCCGCCGAGCGGGGTGCCACCTACCAGCAGGGCGAGTTCTTCGCGTCCAGCGGCCGCCGCGAGTTCGCCGACCACCTGCGGCTGGCCTACGGCAACCACACGCCCGAGACCCTGCGTGAGTTCGTGGACCGCCTGGGCTCCGCCGTGGACTCGGTGCGCTGACATGGTCCTGCACCTCGCGCTCGAGGTCGACGGAGCGGGCGCCCACCCCGGCGCCGCGCTCGCCACGTCGATCCCCGCCGACCGGCTGCTGTCCGCCGACCACCTGCGCCGCACCGTGGCCGCCGCCGAGAACGCGGGCGTCACGCTCGTGACGTTCGACGACTCCCTGGTCGGACCGGCGCGGGTCGACGCGCTCACCCGTGCCGCGTTCGTCGCGCCGCTGACCTCGCGCATCGGGCTCGTCCCGCTCGCGCACCCCGCGGTCATCGAGCCGTTCCACCTGGCCAGCCAGGTGGCGGCCCTCGACCATGCCGCGACCGGCCGCGCGGGCTGGCTCGTCGGCTCCGGTCCGGTCCCGGGTGCCCGCGCGGCGCTCGACCGGCCCGTGGCCGACGGTCAGGACCTGCTCGACGAGACCGGCGACGTGGTCCGTGTGGTCCGCGACCTCTGGGACTCGTGGGAGGACGACGCGGTCATCCGGGACACGGCCACCGGTCGGTACATCGACCGCGACCGGTTGCACTACGTCGACTTCACCAGCGGCGGGACCGGGCCGTTCGCCGGGCCCGACCTGCGCGACGCCCCCGACGGTGCACGCGCGCCGTTCACGGTGAAGGGTCCGCTCATCGTGCCGCGCGGCCCGCAGGGGCAGCCGGTCGTCGTCGCGCGCGCGGGGACCGTGCCCGCCGATCTCGTCGACATCGCGCTGGTGGACACCCCGCAGGCCTCGGGGGCGCCGCTGACGTTCCTCGACCTGCACGTCACGCTCGACACCGCTCGGGCGACGGCCGCCGACCGGCTCGCCGCGCTGGAGGACCTCGCGCCCTCCGGGGACGTCCTGCGGTGGACCGGCTCCCCCGACGGGCTCGTCGAGCTCCTGCTGTCGCTGCGCGGAGCGGTCGACGGGGTCCGTCTGCTCCCGGCCCTGCTCGAGGAGGACCTGCCGGAGCTCGTCCGCTGGGTGCTGCCCACCCTGCGCGTCGCGCGCGTCACCCCGACGCCCCGCCCGGGAGCCACCCTGCGGGACACCCTCGGCCTGCCGCGCCCGACCAACCGCCACGCCACGCTCCAGGAGACCTCGTGACCGACCTGCCCCGCCCGCACGCCCACGTGCACCTCGGCGTGTTCTTCCAGGGCGTCAACCACTCGACCATCTGGTCCGACCCCGCCAGCGGCTCGCAGACGGACGTCGAGTCGTTCCGCCAGATCGTGCAGACCGCCGAGCGTGGCCTGTTCGACGCGTTCTTCCTCGGCGAGGGCCTGCGCCTGCGGGAACAGAACGGCCTGCTGCACGACCTCGACGTGGTGGGCCGCCCGGACGCGATCACCCAGCTCGCGGCGCTGGCGGCGATCACGACGCACATCGGCCTCGTGGCCACGCAGAACGTCACCTACAACGACCCGGCCGACCTCGCGCGCCGGCTGGCCAGCCTGGACCTGCTCTCGGGCGGTCGGGCGGCCTGGAACATCGTCACCACCGACAACGCGTGGACCGGCGAGAACTTCCGTCGCGGCGGCTGGCTGGACCACAGCCTCAGGTACGTCCGCGCCGCCGAGTTCGTGCGGGCGGCCCAGGCGATCTGGGACGGCTCCCCCGGCGAGCTCGTCCGGTTCTCCGGGCAGACCCTCGAGATCGCCGTGACGCCGACCGTGCCCCGCAGCCCGCAGGGACACCCCGTCCTGTTCCAGGCGGGCGACTCACCCGACGGCCGGGACTTCGCCGCCTCGCACGCCGAGGTCATCTTCTCCGCGCACGGCACCGACTACGACGACGCGCTGGCGTTCGCCGACGACGTGCGGGCCCGGACGGTCGCCGCCGGCCGCCCCGAGGACGACCTCAAGATCCTGCCCGGGACGCAGTTCGTCCTGGCCGCGACCGACGAGGAGGCCCGGGAGAAGGCGCGCTGGGTCAAGGAGCAGCAGGTCACCCCGGCCACCGCGCTGTCGCTGCTGGGCCAGGTCTGGGGCGAGGACCTCTCGGGCTACGACCCCGACGGTCCTGTGCCCCGCCACGACCCGGTCATCAAGGAGATCGGCCAGACCCGCGGGACCGTCCGCCACGGCCCCGACCCGCGCGCGATCGCCCAGGCCTGGCGCGCCCGTGCCGAGTCGGAGAACCTGTCCATCCGGCAGCTCGTCATCGCCCAGGAGCGTCAGCGGGGCTTCGTCGGCTCCTCCGCGACGGTGGCCGAGGAGCTCATCCGCTGGGTGCGCACCGGGGCGAGCGACGGGTTCAACATCACGCCGTGGATCGTGCCGGGCGGCCTGGACGACGTCGTCGACACCCTGGTCCCCGAGCTCCAGGAGCGCGGCGCCTACCGCACGGAGTACACCGGCAGCACGCTCCGCGACCACCTGGGCCTGCGCGACCCCCTGACCCGCCGCACCCCGTCCTCGGTCGGCGCAACAGTCTGACCAGCCGGGACGTCCGAGGGAACGAGCGCCCCAGCGCGCGGATCCTCGGACGTCCCTGCGCAGCCGACCGTCGCGTGGCGGGTCAGCGGCGCTTGCGGACCAGGACCAGGTCGTCGCGGTGGACCAGTTCGCGGTCGTACCCCGGGCCCAGGGCGGCGCGCAGCTCGGACGTCGAGCGACCCAGCAGCGGCGGCACCTCCTCGGCGTCGTAGGACACCAGCCCGCGCGCCACCAGCTGACCGTCAGGTCCGACCAGCTCCACCGGGTCTCCCGCCTCGAACGTCCCCTCGACGCCGGTCACACCGGCGGGCAGCAACGACGTCCCCCGCTCCAGCACCGCACGCACGGCGCCGGCGTCGAGCACCAGCCGCCCGCGGGTGCTCGCCGCGTGCGCCAGCCAGAGCCGGCGGATCGAGGTGCGGCGACCGGTGGCGGTGAACCAGGTCCCGACGTCCTCGCCGGCCAGCGCCTGCGCCGCCTGCGCGGCCGACGTGAGCACCACCGGGACACCGGACTGGGTGGCGATCGCGACCGACTCCAGCTTGGTCACCATCCCGCCGGTGCCGACCGCGCTCCCCCGCGAGGCCACGTCGATGCCCTCGAGGTCCTCCGCGTGCACGACGGACGCGATACGCCGGGACCCGTCGCGCGACGGAGGGCCGGTGTAGAGCGAGTCGACGTCGCTGAGCAGGACGAGCGCGTCCGCGTGCACCAGGTGGGACACGAGGGCGGCGAGCCGGTCGTTGTCCCCGAACCGGATCTCGTCGGTGGCCACGGCGTCGTTCTCGTTGATGACGGGCACGATGCCGAGGTCGAGCAGCCGGGTGAGCGCCCGGTGGGCGTTGCGGTAGTGCACGCGCCGCACGGTGTCGTCGGCGGTCAGCAGCACCTGACCCACCTGGAGCCCGTGCCGGGCGAACGCGGCGGTGTAGTGCGCCACCAGCAGGCCCTGGCCGACGGAGGCCGCCGCCTGCTGCGTCGCCAGGTCGCGCGGCCGGGCGGCCAACCCGAGCGGGCCGAGTCCGGCGGCGATCGCGCCGGAGGAGACCAGCACCACCTGGCCGCCGGCCGCGCGCCGTGCGGCGAGCACGTCGACCAGCGCGGTCAGCCGCTCGGGCGCGAGCCGGCCGTCGGGGGTGGTCAGCGACGACGAGCCGATCTTGACGACCACCCGGGACGCCGAGACCAGCTGCTGGCGGTCCACCAGGGCGTCGACGGTCACGGTCGGCATTCTGCCGCGTGCCAGGTGCAGGTCACGCGAATATCCGGGTCCCGGACATCACTCCTTGGCCGCGTCCGTCCAGACGCCGGCCTCGCGCTCGGTCCACAGCTCCTCGCGCGCCTCGGTCTTGGCGTCCATGCGCTCCTTGTACTCCTGGCGCTTCTCGCCACGCGTCGGCCGGGAGCGGTCCTCGATGCGCAGGTCGACCCCGCGAGGACCGCCGAGGAACTCGGACCCGGTCATGAGGGTGGGCTCCCAGTCGAAGATGACCGCGTTGTGCTCTGGGCCGATGCGCACCTCGTCGCCGGCGACGGCGCCCGCTGCGAACAGCTTCTCCTCGACACCCAGCCGCGCGAGCCGGTCCGCCAGGTACCCGACGGCCTCGTCGTTGGTGAAGTCGGTCTGACGCACCCAGCGCTCGGGCTTCTCGCCCCGCACCCAGTAGTACACGCCCTGGCCCTCGACCTCGCGGCGCGTCACCGTGAACCCGGCGTCGTCCACGGCCTTCGGGCGCAGGACGACGCGGGTGTTCTCCGTCGCCGGCGCGTCACGACGTGCCTTGTCGACGATCTCCCCGAGGGCGTACGTCAGCAGACGCAGACCCTCGTGGCTGGCGGTCGACACCTCGAAGACCCGGAACCCGCGAGCCTCGAGGTCGGGCTTGACCAGCTCGGCCAGCTCGCGCGCCTCGGGGACGTCGATCTTGTTGAGCACGACGATCTGGGGGCGGTCCAGCAGCGGCACCCGACCACCCTCGATGGTCAGGTCGCCGGCGTACGTCCGCAGCTCGGCCTCGATGTCCTCGAGGTCCGACAGGGGGTCACGGTCCGGCTCCAGGGTCGCGCAGTCGAGCACGTGCACGAGGACCGCGCAGCGCTCGATGTGCCGCAGGAACTCCAGTCCCAGCCCGCGCCCCTCGGACGCACCGGGGATCAGACCGGGGACGTCGGCCACGGTGTACCGCGCGCCACCGGCCTGCACCACGCCGAGGTTGGGCACCAGGGTGGTGAACGGGTAGTCGGCGATCTTGGGACGCGCCGCGGAGATCGCGGCGACGAGGCTGGACTTCCCGGCGCTCGGGTACCCCACCAGGGCGACGTCCGCGATGGTCTTGAGCTCGAGCACGATGTCCTGCTCGGTGCCCGGCTCGCCCAGCAGCGCGAAGCCCGGGGCCTTGCGGCGCTGCGAGGCGAGGGCGGCGTTGCCCAGGCCACCCCGGCCACCCGATGCGGCGACGTACTGGGCGCCGACGCCGACGAGGTCCGCGAGGACCGTGCCGTCGGGCGACTTGACCACGGTGCCGTCGGGGACGCCGAGCACCAGGTCGACGCCGGTCGAGCCGGAGCGGTGGTCGCCCATGCCCTGCGTGCCGGACGGCGCGTGCCGGTGCGGCGAGTGGTGGTAGTCGAGCAGCGTGGTGACCTGGGGGTCCACCTCGATGATCACCGAGCCGCCGTTGCCGCCGTTGCCCCCGTCGGGGCCGGCGAGCGGCTTGAACTTCTCCCGGTGGATGGATGCACAACCGTGCCCACCGTCACCGCCGGTCGCATGCAGCACGACCCGGTCGACGAATGTCACCACGGCTGAACCTCCCTTGCCATTGCTGCTAGTCGATACTCACACGCAGAAGGGGCGCACCGCATCGGTGCGCCCCTTCCACGAATGACCCGACGCGGACCGATGCCGCGTCGTCATGACCTGCTCAGACCGCTGATCCACGGTCGGTCATCGCCTTCGTTCCACTTCCGGCGCGTGCCGCTCCGCGACCCGCACCGTCCGTTGCACTACGGCTCAGACCTCGGCCGCCACGACGATGTCGATGACCTTGCGGCCACGGCGCGTCCCGAAGGTCACGGCGCCGGGGGCGAGGGCGAAGAGCGTGTCGTCGCCGCCACGGCCCACGTTCACGCCGGGGTGGAAGTGCGTGCCGCGCTGGCGGACGATGATCTCGCCGGCCTTGACGACCTGGCCACCGAAGCGCTTGACGCCCAGGCGCTGGGCGTTCGAGTCGCGACCGTTGCGCGAGGAGCTCGCGCCCTTCTTGTGTGCCATGACGAACCTGCTTTCGTGCTCAGAGAATGGGGGCTGCGTGCCTGTGGCCGTACGGCCGACGGCGCGAGATCAGGAGATGTCGGTGACCTTGAGACGGGTCAGCTTCTGGCGGTGACCCTGGCGCACGCGGTACCCGGTCTTGTTCTTGTACTTGAGGATGTCGATCTTGGGACCCTTCTCGTCCCGCACGACCTCCGCCGTCACCTTCACCTTGGCCAGGGCCTTGGCGTCGGTGGTGACCTTCTCGCCGTCGACGAGCAGCAGGGCGGTCAGCTCGATGGTCGACCCGGCCTGCGCGGCGAGGCGGTCGACGACGACGACGTCGCCGACAGCGACCTTCTCCTGGCGGCCGCCAGCCTTCACGATCGCGTACACCACGTTGCTGCTCATCTCTGCTCGTCGAACTACTTGGGTCAATACGTTCTGTTGGTGCCTTGCCTGCGCCCGCGCACATCCCGCTGCCACCGGCTCTCACCGGTTCCCGTGGGGGTTCGCGTCGGCGCCGCGACGGCGGCACACATGACCAGCGCGTGCACGACGCGCCGACGTTCTAGGGTACGGACCGCACGGCGCAGGGTCAAACCTGACAGCTCCCCCCGCGTGGGACGTGACCGAACGCACGTCCCGGCGGGGTGCTCGTGCCGGAACGACCGGCACGAGCCGCGCGGTCAGTGCTCTTCGAGACCGTCGCCGTCCCCCGGCTCGGAAGCCTCGTCCTCGGCCTCGTCGTCGGACTCGAACAGGTCGGCGGGAACCGCCGTCAGCTCGAGCTCGTCGACGGGTGCGTCGTTGACGTCCACCGGCTCCTGCACCCCGGCGAACTCGGCGAACACGTCGAGACCCGGCGCGCTCGGCGTCTCGGTGTCGACCGCCTCGGGCTCGTCGACCGCGACGGCGGCGTGCTGCTCGTGGTCGTGCTCGTGGGCGTGCGCGGCCGCCGCGGCGATCGTCGCCAGCGTGGCCTTGACCGCCTCACGAGCCTCGGGCAGCACGGGCACACCCGCGTGCGGCGCGTGCGCGACCTGCTCCGTGGAACCGCCGCGCTTGCGGCGCGACCGCTTGCCGTCACCCTCGCCCGAGGCCGTCGGCTGCTGCTGCACGCCGGCGTCGGGACGCTGGTTGTTCTTCTCGATCGGCTCCTCGTGCACGATGAAGCCGCGCCCGTGGCAGTGCTCGCACGTCTCGCTGAACGCCTCGACCAGGCCCTGGCCGACGCGCTTGCGGGTCATCTGCACCAGGCCGAGCGAGGTGACCTCGGCGACCTGGTGCTTCGTGCGGTCGCGGCCCAGGCACTCCACCAGGCGGCGGAGCACCAGGTCGCGGTTGGACTCGAGCACCATGTCGATGAAGTCGATGACGATGATGCCGCCGATGTCACGCAGCCGGAGCTGGCGGACGATCTCCTCGGCGGACTCCAGGTTGTTCCGCGTCACCGTCTCCTCGAGCGTGCCGCCCGAACCGGTGAACTTGCCGGTGTTGACGTCGACCACCGTCATGGCCTCGGTCCGGTCGATGACCAGCGAACCGCCCGAGGGCAGCCAGACCTTGCGGTCCATGCCCTTGGCCAGCTGCTCGTCGATGCGGTGCACCGCGAACACGTCGGTGTCGGACTCCCAGCGCGTGACCTTCTGCGCGAGGTCGGGGGCGAGCTCGTCGATGTAGGACGAGATCGTCGACCAGGCCTCGGCGCCCTCGACCACGAGGGAGGAGAAGTCGTCGTTGAAGATGTCGCGGACCACGCGGATGGCCATGTCGGGCTCGCCCTGGAGCAGAGCCGGGGCCGATGCGGTCTTCGACTTCTTCTCGATGGCCTCCCACTGACCCTGGAGGCGGGCGATGTCGGCGCGCAGCTCGTCCTCGCTGGCCCCCTCCGCCGCCGTGCGGACGATGACGCCCGCGGAGTCCGGCACGATCTCGCGCAGGATCTTCTTGAGGCGGTTGCGCTCGGTGTCGGGCAGCTTGCGGCTGATGCCGGTCATGCCGCCGCCGGGCACGTACACGAGGTAGCGGCCCGCGAGCGTGACCTGCGAGGTCAGCCGGGCACCCTTGTGCCCGATCGGGTCCTTGGTGACCTGCACGAGCACCGGGTCACCGGACTTGAGGGCCTGCTCGATGCGACGCGCCGAGCCTCCCTCGAGGCCCGCGGCGTCCCAGTTGACCTCGCCGGCGTAGAGGACCGCGTTACGGCCCTTGCCGACGTCGACGAACGCGGCCTCCATGCTCGGCAGCACGTTCTGGACGCGGCCGAGGTAGACGTTGCCGACCATCGAGGCCTGCGCCTGGTTGGACACGTAGTGCTCGACGAGCACGCCGTCCTCGAGCACCGCGATCTGGGTGCGGGCGTTCTTCTCCCGCACGATCATCGAGCGGTCGACGGACTCGCGGCGGGCCAGGAACTCGGACTCGGTGATGATCTGGCGGCGGCGGCCGGCGTCGCGGCCGTCCCGACGGCGCTGGCGCTTGGCCTCGAGCCGGGTGGAGCCGCGCAGCGCGGTGACCTCGTCGCTGGGCGCGCGGGTGCGCGCGGCGCGCGGCTCGTTCTGCTCGCCGGACTCGCCGCGCGACGACCCACGGCGACGACGGCGACGGCGACGGCTGGAGCCGCCGTCCTCGTCCGTGGCGTCGTCGGCGTCGGGCTCGGTGTCGGACGTGGCGGCCTCGTCGGCGTCCTCGTCCGTGTCGTCGGAGTCATCGGCGGACCCGGCGGAGTCGGGCCGGCTGCGCCGTCCGCGGCCACCGCGACGGCGACGGCGGCGCGGTGCACCGGGCTCGGCGGTCTCGGACTCGTCGTCCTCGTCCACCTCGTCGATGACGTCCGCCGCGATGTCGGCCTCGGTGTCGTCAACGGCGTCGCCCTCGGCCACGATCTCGTCGGTCACGGGGACCTCGTCGACGACCTCGTCCTCGGTGCGTGCCGCGTCGGCGCCACGACCACGGCGGCCACGTCGGCGTGAGCCTCGCGACGACGACGTCCCGGCCTGCTCGGCGGCCTCGACCTCGGTCTCGGCCGGCTGGGCGGTGACCTCGGCAGCCTCAGCGGCCTCGGCAGCCTCGACCTCGGCGCGGCGGGCGGCGTCGGAGATCTCCTCCGGGGAGCCTGTGCCGGCCTGCGCGCGGCGTCGGCGCGGGCGGGCCGCGGACGGGTCCGGAGCCTGGAACAGCAGGGCGGTCGTCGCGAAGCGCCGGCCGGTCGAGGTCGAGCTGGTCGTGGCATTGGCCTGCTCGGCCGACGGCGCGGTCGCGGCCAGCTCGGCAAGCACGTCGAGGGTCGGCGCCTGCTCGGCGTCCTCCTCCTCGGGCTCAGCGGGCTCGGGCTCTGCGGCCGGCTCGGGCGCCGCGGCGGCGCGGGTGCCGGACCGGCGGCGACGGGGGGCCGCCTTGGGGGCGGGCTCAGTGGGTGCGGGCTCGACAGGGGCCTCGGGCTCGGCAGCGGCCTCGGGCTCCTCGACGACGGGCGCCGGGGCGTCCTCGACGGGGGTCGCGACGACCGTGCGGGTGACCCGGCGCGACTTCTTCACCGGTGCTGCGGCGACCGGCTCGGCGGGGGCCACCGGCTCGTCGGCCGGGGCTGCCGCGGCGGGCTGCTCGGCCGCGACCGCGGGGATCGTGACGACGGCCTCTGCCGGAGCCTCGGTGCTGGGGGCGGCGGTCACGCGGGTGGCGCGGCGTCGACGCGGAGCCGCGGGCGGTGCATCACCCCCGACGGTCGTCGTCGTGTCGGTGGTGGGGGTGTTCTCGTCGGTCACGCGAAGTGCTCCTGGGTACCGAGCAACGCCACCCACACTCGCGGCGGCACTCGGTCGGTCGGTCGTCGCACGCGTGCTGCGCGGCGACGGAAAGTCGGCGGTCGTGGCTGCTGCACCCGGTCGGCGCCATCGCCTGCGACGCCGGAGCCGTCGGTCCCGATCGGGGACCAGCGGGCGGCAGGGCGGCGGCTGGCGCGCACGACATGCTGGTGCTGCGAGCTCAAGGGTCCCGGGGCGGTGTGGTCGTCCAAGGAGCCGTGGTCAGTATCGCACAGGGCATCTCGCGCGGCGTCCCGTCGGCACCCGGCGCGCCCTCCCGTCTTTCTGACGGCCTGCCGTCTTCCGGGACCTTGGTCCCAGGGGCAGACTGGTCGTGGTCCTAGCGTTTCCCCAGGTCCGCACGTCAGGCCCGGTCGACCCCCGGGCCGGTGGGGCACCCTCGGACCCGACCCGCCGTACCGCCTCGCACCCCCGGAGGGGCCCGTGGACACGCTCGACGTCGCTCGATGGCAGTTCGGCATCACGACCGTCTACCACTTCATCTTCGTGCCGCTGACGATCGGCCTCGCGCCCCTGGTCGCGATCATGCAGACGGCCTGGGTACGCACGGGCAACGAGCGCTGGCTGCGGCTGACCAAGTTCTTCGGCAAGCTCCTGCTCATCAACTTCGCGATCGGTGTGGCCACCGGCATCGTGCAGGAGTTCCAGTTCGGGATGGCGTGGAGCGAGTACTCCCGGTTCGTGGGCGACGTGTTCGGCGCCCCGCTGGCCATGGAGGCGCTCGCCGCGTTCTTCGTCGAGTCGACGTTCCTCGGCCTGTGGATCTTCGGCTGGGACAAGCTCCCCAAGAAGATCCACCTCGCGTGCATCTGGGCCGTGGCGATCGCGACCAACCTCTCCGCCTTCTTCATCCTCGCGGCCAACTCGTGGATGCAGCACCCCGTCGGCTCGATCTACAACGAGACCACGGGCCGCGCGGAGATGGTCGACATCGGCGCCGTCCTGTCCAACCCCACGGTGCTCGCCGCCTTCCCGCACACGATCGCCGCGGCGTTCCTCACCGCCGGCACCTTCGTCGCGGGCATCGCCGCCTGGTGGATGGTGCGGCTGGTGCGCGCGGGACAGGCCGACAAGGCGCGCGACGTGTACCGGCCCGCCGTCGTCCTCGGCGTCGTCGTCATGCTCGTCTCCGGGGTGGGTGTGGCGCTCTCGGGTGACTGGCAGGCCAAGCTGATGTTCGACCAGCAGCCGATGAAGATGTCGTCGGCCGAGGCGCTGTGCCAGACGACCGAGGGCGGCGCTCCGTTCTCGATCCTGGCCATCGGCGACCTGAGCAACTCCTGCGAGGGCGTGAACCACGTCATCGAGATCCCCGGTCTCACGTCCTTCATGGCCACGGGCGACTTCAACGCTCCCCTGCCCGGCGTCGAGAACCTGCAGGCGGAGTACGAGGAGAAGTACGGGTTCACGGACGACTCGGGCAACCCGATCTCCTACCAGCCGAACCTCCTGGTCACCTACTGGTCGTTCCGGCTCATGATCGGCTTCGGCCTCGGGTCCGCCGCGCTCGCCCTGGTCGCCCTCTGGGTCACCCGCAAGGGCCGCGTCAACGGCAACGTCTGGTTCGGCCGGCTCGGCATCGTCGCGCTGCTCACCCCGTTCCTCGCGTCCTCGTTCGGCTGGATCTTCACGGAGATGGGCCGCCAGCCGTGGGTCGTCGCGCCCAACCCGAACCCCAGCGGCGTGGACGGCGTCTGGCTGCTCACCGCGCGCGGAGTGTCGACCGTGACCAGCGCCGGGACGATCCTCACCAGCCTGATCGCGTTCACGCTGCTCTACGGGGTGCTCGCCGTGTTCTGGTACCGCCTGATGCACCGCTACACCATCGAGGGCGTGGCCGACACGGAGCACGACCCCAGCCCGGACAACCCCGACAACGACCCGGACGCCGCCGACCGTCCGCTGTCGTTCGCGTACTGAGCGGAGCCGACCACCATGGAGCTCACGACCGTCTGGTTCCTGCTCATCGCGGTCCTGTGGACCGGCTACCTCGTGCTCGAGGGGTTCGACTTCGGCGTCGGCATGCTGCTGGGCCTGCTGTCCCGCGGCGACCGCGCCGCCAAGGACCGCGACCGCCGCGTCATGATCAACACGATCGGCCCGGTCTGGGACGGCAACGAGGTGTGGCTGCTCACCGCCGGCGGTGCCACGTTCGCGGCGTTCCCGGAGTGGTACGCCACCATGTTCTCGGGCTTCTACCTGCCGCTCCTGCTCATCCTGCTCGCGCTCATCGTGCGCGTGGTGTCGTTCGAGTGGCGCGGCAAGATCGACGACGACCGGTGGCGCTCGCTGGCCGACCGGAGCCTGATCGTCGGCTCGTGGGTGCCCGCGGTGCTCTGGGGTGTGGCGTTCGCCAACCTGGTCCGCGGCGTACAGCTCGACGCCGACCACCAGTACGTCGGCGGCTTCTGGGCGCTGCTCAACCCGTTCGCCCTGCTGGGCGGCGCGACGACGGCCCTCATCTTCCTCACGCACGGTGCGGTGTTCCTCGCGCTGAAGTCGGACGGGGACATCCGAGCACGCGCCGGGGCGTTCGCCGCCCGGTCGTCGGTGGTCACGCTCGTGGTCGCCGGCGCCTGGGCCGTGTGGGCGCAGGTCGCCTACTCGGTGCCGTGGACGTGGGCCGCGGTGGTCGCCGCCGCCGGGGCGCTCGTCGTCCTGGTCGTCGCCGCGCAGCGTCGCAAGGAGGGCCTGGCGTTCACCGCGTCGGCCGTCGCGATCGTCGCCGCGGTCGTCCTGATCTTCGGCTCGATGTACCCCGACGTGATGCCGGCGTTCGACCCCGCCAACTCGCTCACGGTCACCAACGCGTCCTCGACCAGCTACACGCTCACGGTGATGACGTGGGTGGCCGCGATCCTCACCCCGCTCGTCCTGCTGTACCAGGGCTGGACGTACTGGGTGTTCCGCAAGCGGATCTCGTCGCACCAGATCCCCGCGCACACCGGGCTCACCTTCGAGAAGGTCCCCGCCCTGAACAAGCCGTCGTCCTCCGACCAGTGAGACCGCTGGACCCGCGTCTCCTGCGGCACGCCCGTGCCGCCCGCGGGTACGTCGCGCTGACCGCCGCCCTCGGCGTGCTCACCGCGGCGCTGGTGGTCGCGCAGGCCCTGCTGCTGGCGCACACGCTCGGGGCGGCTGTCTCGGACGGCGCGACGCTGACCGTCCTCGGCCCGTGGATCGCCTGGCTCGCGGCCGTGGTGCTGGTCCGGGCGCTGGTCACCGCCGTGCAGGAGCGGTTCGCGCACCGGGCGGCCGCGCGGACGGTCGGGGAGCTGCGCGAGCAGGTCGTCGCGCACGCGGTAGCCCTCGGACCGCGCTGGCTGGCCTCGGGCGAGGGTCCGTCGGTGGTCACGCTGGCCACCCGCGGGCTCGACGCGCTCGAGCCGTACTTCGTGCGGTACCTGCCGCAGCTGGTGCTGGCCGCGACCGTCACCCCCGGGGTGCTGCTGGTGGTGCTCGGGCTGGACTGGGTCTCCGCCGCGATCCTCCTCGTGGTGCTGCCGCTGGTCCCGATCTTCATGGTGCTCGTCGGACGGCTCACCCAGGGGCGGTCCGAGCAGGGCCTGGCCAGCATGCAGCGGCTCGGCGCCCAGGTGCTCGACCTGCTGGCGGGCCTGCCGACGCTGCGGGCGCACGGCCGCGAGCGCGGTCCCGGGGCACGCGTGCGGCAGCTCGGCGACGCGCACCGCCTGGCCACGATGGGCACGCTGCGCATCGCCTTCCTGTCCGGCATGGTCCTCGAGCTGCTCACCACGCTGTCCGTGGCACTGGTCGCGGTGGGCATCGGTCTGCGCCTGGTCGAGGGCGACCTGGACCTGGTCACCGGTATCGCGGTGCTCGTCCTCGCCCCCGAGGTGTTCCTGCCGCTGCGCCAGGTCGGGGTCCAGTTCCACGCGGCGGCCGACGGGGTCGCGGCGGCCGGTCGGGCGTTCGAGGTGCTCGAGACCCCGGTCGCGGCGGCGGGGACGACGACCGCCCCGGACCTGCGCACCGCGACGCTCCGGCTCGACGGCGTGAGCGTCGCCGGCACGCCGCACGAGCTCGACCTGGTGCTGCGACCGGGCACCGTCGTCGCGCTCACCGGGCCCAGCGGCGTCGGCAAGACGACCGCGCTCGAGGTCGTCCTCGGGCTGCTGCGGCCCGACGCGGGCCGCGCCTCGATCGAGGGCGTCGACCTGGCGGACGTCGACCCGTCCTCGCTGTGGGCACAGGTGACGTGGCTCCCCCAGCGGCCTGTGCTGGAGCCCGGGACGATCGCGCAGCTGGTCGGGGGCGACGAGGCCTCCCGGGTGACCGCAGCGGCGCTCACGGGCCTCGACGCCGTCCTCGCGGACCTCCCGCTCGGCTGGGCGACGCCTCTCGGCCGCGGCGGCGAGGGCCTCAGCCTCGGGCAGCGGCAGCGCGTCGCCCTGACTCGCACCCTGCTGTCACCGACCCCGCTCGTCGTCCTCGACGAGCCGACCGCCCACCTGGACGCCGCAGGCGAGCAGGTGGTGCTCGACACGGTGCGGGCGCTGCGGGACGCGGGCAGGACCGTGCTGCTGGTGGCGCACCGACCCTCGCTGGTCGCGGCCGCCGACGACGTCGTGCGGGTGCGCGCGGCCGCGGAGGTGCCCGCATGACGCGCGGGACGCTGCGGCGCGCGATCCGGCTCCTGGACATCGATCCGCGACGCCTCGCGCTCGCGCTCCTGCTCGGGACGCTCGCGCTCGGCTGCGGCGTCGCCCTGGCCGCCGTGTCCGCCTGGCTCATCGCGCGCGCCTCGCAGATGCCGCCCGTGCTCCAGCTGTCGGTGGCCACGGTCGCCGTGCGGGCGTTCGGGATCGGCCGCGGGGTGCTGCGGTACCTCGAGCGCCTGGTGTCCCACGACGTCGCGCTGCGCGGCATGACCCAGCTGCGCACCACGCTCTACGAGCGGCTCGCGACGGCCCGGCCCGAGGCGCTTCTCCGGCTGCGCCGCGGCGACCTGCTCGCTCGCGTCGGAGCGGACGTCGACACGGTGGGTGACGTCGTCGTGCGTGGCCTGCTGCCGGCGGGCGTCGCCACCCTGCTCGGTGCGGGCACCGTCCTCGCGATGTGCGCGTTCTGGCTGCCCGCCGGGCTGGCCCTCGCCGGGTGCCTCCTGCTGGCCGGCGTCGCGGCACCCCTGGTCGCCGCCCGCGCGGCGCGGACCACCGAGCGGCTCGCGCTGGCGAGCCGGGCCGACATGACGGCGACCGCCCTCGGCCTGCTGGACGACTCCGGGCCGCTGCGGGTCGGCGGGCGCGCGACCGACGAGCTCGCGGCGCTGCGGGACGCCGACCGCCGGCTGGCCGCCGCGACCGACGCCGGTGCCGGTGCCGCCGCGCTGGCCGCAGGGCTCGGCCAGCTCGCCGTCGGCATCGCCGTGCTGGTGGCCCTGGTCACGGGCGTGCCGGCGGTCGGTGCCGGGCTGCTCTCCCCGGTCGAGCTCGCCGTCGTCGTCCTGACCCCCCTCGCCGCGTTCGAGGCCACGGCGATGCTGCCCGCCGCGGCGATCCAGGTGCAGCGCTCGCGCGCCGCGGCCGCCCGGATCCTCGCCCTGCTGGACGCCCCGGCAGCGCCGACCCCGACCGACTGCGGTCCCGCCGATCCCCCGCTCGTCGCCGTCGACCTCGCGGCCGGCTGGCCCGGCGCGCCTGCCGTCGTCGAGGGACTCGACCTCGACCTGCACGCCGGCCGCTCGGTCGCGATCGTCGGTCCGTCGGGCACCGGCAAGACGACCACGCTCCTGACCCTGGCCGGCCTGCTCCCGCGGCGGGATGGATCGCTCACCCTCGGCGGCCGCGACGTCGACCAGCTCTCCCGCACGACGGTCGTGGGCGCCGTGGTGGTCGGCACCGAGGACGCGCACGTGTTCGGCACCACCGTGCTCGAGAACCTCCGGGTGGCCCGCGGCGACGTCACCGAGGCGGACGCGGTGGCGGTGCTCGCGCGCGTCGGGCTCGACGGCTGGCTCGCGGGGCTGCCGGACGGGCTCGACACGCTGCTCGGCCCCGACGCCCGCACGGTGTCCGGCGGTGAGCGCCGACGGCTGCTCGTCGCCCGCGCGCTGCTGTCGCCCGCGGAGCTGCTCCTGCTCGACGAGCCCGCCGAGCACCTCGACCCCGACCGCGCGGACGCCCTGGTCACCGACCTGCTCGCCGACCCGCGCGGGGTCGTCGTCGTCACGCACCGGCTCACCCCTCTCGGCGCCGCCGACGAGGTGCTCTGGCTCGAGGACGGGAGGATCCGGGCGCGCGGTACGCACGCGGAGCTGACCGCCTCGACGCCCGGCTACCGTGAGTCGCTGGACCGCGAACGCGCGGACCAGGACAGGGAGGCCGAGCGTGCGCGATGAGACCCCGGAGGGCCGCCTCACCGAGGTGCCGGACTCGGCGCACCCCCTCACAGGCGACGCCCTGACCGACTTGCTCGGCGCCATCCTGGCGGTCGCCAGCGAGCTGGAGCTGCCGACGGTGCTCGAGCGGTTCGTGCAGGTCAGCGCCGAGCTCACCGGCGCCCGGTACGGCGCCCTCAACGTCCTCGACTCGCACGGCACCTCGACCACCTTCGTCTTCACCGGGGTCCCCACCGCCGTCGCCGGTGCCCTGCGGACAGCGCCCCACGCCCAGGGCGTGCTCGGCCAGATCCCGGAGACGGGTGTGCTGCGGCTCGACGACCTCCGGGAGCACCCGGCGTTCCGTGGCTTCCCGCGCGAGCACCCGCCGATGGGCTCCTTCCTCGGCGCCTCGGTCCGCGTGGGCGCCCGCGTGTTCGGCCAGCTCTACCTGTCCGAGAAGGCCGGTGGGTTCACCCAGGCCGACGAGGACGTGGTGGTCGCGCTGGCCGCGGCCGCGGGGGTGGCCGTCGCCAACGCGCAGCTGTACGCCGAGGCCGAGCGGCGCGAGCACTGGCTGCGCGCGGGCCAGGACATCACGACCATGCTCCTGGAGGGCATCGACGAGGAGGAGGCGCTCGACCACATCGCGGCCACCGCCCTCGACCTCGCGGGTGCCGACACCGCCGCGCTGGCCCTGCCCGGGGTCGGCGGGGAGCTGCTCATCGAGCTGTCCGTCGGGTACGAGAGCGAGCGCATCCTCGGCGCCCGGATGCCCACGGGCGGACGCGCCTGGACCGTCATGACGGAGGGCAAGGGCCTACTCACGCCCTCCCTGTCGGCGGCCCGCACGGTCGCGGTGCCGGTCATGCGCGCGTTCGGCCCTGCGCTCTACGCACCGCTGCGGTCCTCCGGGCAGGACATGGGGGTGCTCATCCTCCTGCGCCGGATCGGTGCCACCCCGTTCGACGAGAGCGACCTGGCGACGGCCGAGTCGTTCGCCGCCCAGGCCGCCCTGGCGTACGTGCTGGCGGGCGCGCGGCACGCCCAGGACCTGGCCTCGCTGCTCGACGAGCGGGAGCGGATCGCGCGGGACCTGCACGACCTCGCCATCCAGCAGCTGTTCGCCACCGGCATGCAGCTGGAGACCGTGCGACGACGAGCCGCGCGCGGCGTGGACGCGACCGAGCTGACCGGCATCGTCGACGACGCCCTCGACAACGTGGACGCGTCGGTGCGCCAGATCCGGCAGATCGTGCACGAGCTCCACGACCCGGACGCGGCCTCCGGGCTGGTCGAGCGGCTGCGCCGGGAGGCGTCGCTCGCGCGCACCGGGCTCGGGTTCGCGCCCTCGTTCATCGTCAGCCTGGACGGCGTCGTGGTCGTCGACGGTGGCGTCGAGGAGGATCAGCTGGACGAGCGCGTCGGTCAGGCGCTTGCCTCCGACGTGGTCGCGGTGGTGCGCGAGGGACTGGCCAACGCCGCCCGGCACGCGCACGCCTCGTCGGTCACCGTGCGGGTGACCGTGCGTGGGACCGGCCCTCTCGGAGTCGTGCTGGTCGAGGTGCAGGACGACGGCGTGGGCCTGCCCGCACGCCGCGAACGGACCTCAGGCACCGGCAACCTCGTCTCGCGCGCGCGCCAGCACCGGGGAACCTTCAGCCTCGGCGCCCCGCCCGAGGGCCGCGGCACGCTGCTGACGTGGGAGGCCCCGCTCGGCTGAGCGGCGGCCCGCGCGTCAGTGACCGGGCTCGGCCCGCCACCCGGCGTGCTTGCGCGACGCGACCCAGGCCGCGACCTGCGTCCGTCGCTGCAGCCCCATCTTGGCCAGCAGCGACGTGATGTGGTTCTTGACGGTCTTCTCCACCACGCCGAGCCGCTCCGCGATCTCGCGGTTGGACAGGCCCTCACCGATGAGGTCGATCACGCGCAGCTCGCTCGGCGTGAGGCTCTCCGTCGGGTCGTCGTGCCCGGCCTTGCGGCGGGTGACCGTCCGCTCGTCGAGCAGGACCCGGCCGGCCGCGACGGCGCGGATGACGTCGGTGATCTCCGCGCCGCGCACCGACTTCAGCAGGTAGGCCGCCGCACCGGCGTCCAGCGCGGCCGCGAGGGCGTCGTCGTCGTCGAAGGACGTGAGCACGATCGCGCGGGCCGACGGGAGCTGTTCGCGCAGCGCGCTGAGCAGCTCGATGCCCGTGCCGTCCGGCAGCTGGAGGTCCACGAGGAGCACCTGCGGACGCACCAGGGCCGCCCGGCGCACGCCGTCGGCCACCGATCCGGCCTCGGCGACGACGGACATGCCGTCCGCCCGGTCGACCACCTCGGCGATCCCACGCCGGACCACCTCGTGGTCGTCGACGATCATCACAGTGATGGGACCTGCGGAGGCGCTGATGTGGGGCACGGTGGCATCGTAACGAGAGTGACCACCTTGCTGCTGCCGACCACGCTGGACGACGACCCGACCGTTCCGCCCGATGTCCGAGTTGTCCGGTACGACGTGGGTGAACCTGTGCCCGACGACGCCCTCGACGCCGACGCGCTCGTGCTCTGGGGCAACGGGCCCGAGCAGACCGCGGACGCCGCGCGGCGGCTGACCCGGCTGCGCTGGGTGCAGACGCTCGCCGCCGGACCGGACGCCGCCCTGGCGGCGGGCTTCGACCCAGACGTCGTCCTGACCTCGGGCCGCGGGCTCCACGACGGACCGGTGGCCGAGCACACGCTGGCCCTGATCCTGGCCGCGGCCCGCCGGCTCCCCGACCTGGTGCGGGCGCAGGACGAGCACCGCTGGGCCGGTGAGCTGGGGGGCATGCAGGACACGCGGCCGGGACAGGCGTTCCGGACGCTCGACGGTGCCCGCGTGCTGATCTGGGGCTTCGGGTCGATCGCCGCCCGGCTGGCACCGCTGCTCGCCGCGCTGGGCGCTCAGGTCACCGGCGTGGCCACGACCGCCGGAGACCGCCACGGCTTCCCGGTGATCTCGACGTTCGACCTCCCGGACGAGCTTCCCCTGACCGACGTGCTGGTCTCGCTGCTGCCCGCCACACCCCAGACGCGGCACGCGGTCGACGCCGGGGTGCTGTCCCTGCTCCCCCGGCACGCCTGGGTGGTCAACGTCGGCCGCGGCGCCACGCTCGACGAGGCCGCCCTGCTCGTCGCGCTCCGCGAGGACCTGCTGGCGGGCGCCGCGCTCGACGTGTTCGACACCGAGCCCCTGCCCGCCGACTCGCCGCTGTGGGACGAGCCGCGCCTGCTGATCAGCCCGCACGCGGCCGGAGGCCGACCGATCGGAGCCGGCGAGCTGATCACGGCGAACCTCTCCGCCTTCCTGTCGGGGGGGAAGCTGCGCAACGTGGTCGAGCGCTAGAAGCGACCCCGCCGCGGGCGCGGCTGGCAGTGCGGGCAGCTGTAGGACGAGCGGTTCATGAACTCGTCGCGGCGCACGGGGGTGCCGCAGCGGGGACAGGGACGGCCCTCCTGGCCATACACGGCCAGCGAGCGGTCGAAGTAGCCGGAGGCGCCGTTCACGTTGACGTAGAGCGCGTCGAAGCTGGTCCCGCCCTGGGCCAGCGCCTCGGTCATCACGGCACCGGCACCCTCCAGCGCGCGCTGGACCTCGCTCCGCCGCAACGTCTCGGTCGGGCGCGCGTAGTGCAGCTGCGCGCGCCACAGTCCCTCGTCGGCGTAGATGTTCCCGACGCCGGAGACCAGGGTCTGGTCCAGCAGCGCGCGCTTGAGACCGGTCTTGCGCCGCCGCAGCGCCGCGACGAGCGCGTCGTGGTCCAGCGCCGGGTCCAGCAGGTCGCGGGCGATGTGTGCGACCGGCTCGGGCACGACGGGCAGGGCCGAGCCGAGCCCGCCGGGTCCGCCGTCGGGCGTCGGCACCAGGTCGGGGACGCTCAGGTGGCCGAACGTGCGCTGGTCGACGAAGTCGAGGGCGGCGCCGTCGTCGAGCTCCAGGCGGACCCGCAGGTGCTGGTGCTCGGGGCGGGCGGCCCCGGGCTCGCGGACCAGCAGCTGCCCGCTCATGCCCAGGTGCGCCAGGAGGGCGTCGTCGCCCTGGTCCAGCAGGAGCCACAGGAACTTGCCTCGCCGGACCGCCGCGTCGAGCCGACGCCCCCGCAGCCGACCGGCGAAGTCGAGCGGACCTGCGTCGTGGCGCCGGACGCTGTAGTCGCGGCGCACCTCGACCCCCGTGACGGTGCGGCCGAGGACGTGCCGGGCGAGCCCGTCCCGGACGGTCTCGACCTCGGGCAGCTCGGGCACGTCAGGAGTGCTCGAGCGCGGCGAGCACCCGGTAGGCGTCCGCCGCCGCGTCCTGCTCGGCGAGCTTCTTGGCGGGTCCCACCCCGACTCCCCGCGGCTGTCCCGCGACCACCGCACGCGCGGTGAACGTGCGGGAGTGGTCCGGGCCCTCGCCCGTGACCTCGTAGCTGGGCGCCCCGAGCCCCATCGCCGCGGACAGCTCCTGGAGCGACGTCTTCCAGTCGAGGCCGGCACCCAGACCCGCGGCCGCGTCCAGCGAGGGTCCGACCAGGCGCTCGACGAGCGTGCGCGCGGTCTCCACTCCGTGGCTCAGGTACACGGCGCCGAAGACAGCCTCGAGCGTGTCGGACAGGATCGAGTCCTTGTCCGGCCCGCCGGTGGACAGCTCACCCTTGCCCAGCAGCACGTAGCTGCCCAGGTCGAGGTCCCGAGCGACCACCGCGAGCGCGCGCTGCGACACCGTGGCGGCCCGCATCTTCGCGAGCGCGCCCTCCGGCAGGTCCGGGTGCGCGCGGTACAGCCGCTCGGTGACGACCAGCCCGAGCACCGAGTCCCCAAGGAACTCGAGACGCTCGTTGGTCGGCAGACCACCCGCCTCGTGCGCGAACGAGCGGTGGGTCAGGGCGAGCACAAGAAGCTCGGGGTCCAGATGGACCCCGAGCTTCTCGAGAAGTTCTGCCGCGGCACTCACGCCGGTCCTCCGGTCATCGAATGCTCCACGGCGGACGAGCTGGGCTCAAGGAGCCACGAGCTCGAGCCTCAGCGGACCTCGAACTCGGTCCGCACGGCCTCGGCGTAGGCACGGTCCTTGTAGGTACCGCACGACGGGCACGCCGTGTGCGGCATCTTGTTGGCCTTGCACTGCGGGCAGGTGTGGAGCGTCGTGGCAGTGGTCTTCCACTGCGACCGACGCGCACGGGTGTTGCTGCGCGACATCTTGCGCTTCGGAACAGCCACGGCTAGCTCTCTTTCGTCTCGTCGTTCGAGCCCACGAGGCCGCCCAGAGCGGCCCAGCGAGGATCAAGCGTCTCATGCGAGTGGTCAGGGTCGTCCGCCAGTCGCGCTCCACACTCGGAGCACAGGCCGGGGCAGTCAGGGCGGCACAGCGGCTGGAACGGCAGAGCCGGTACCACCGTGTCCCTCAACGCGGGTTCGAGGTTGATCATGTCATCCTCGAGCTCGCGCACGTCTTCTTCGTCGTCGCCGTCCTCGGCCGCGACCGCCGCGCGCTCGGGGTAGACGTAGAGCTCCGTGAGCGAGACGTCGACATCCTCGACGGCCTCGCTCAGGCAGCGCACGCACTCCCCGACCGCCCGGCCACGGACAGATCCGGTGACCAGGACCCCCTCCATGACCGCTTCGAGCCGCAGATCCAGCTCGACGTCGGCCCCGAGGGGGATGCCGATCACGTCGGTACCGAGATCCTGGGGGGCCGGCACGGTGCGCTGCACGGTCCTCGTCGATCCCGGACGTCGGCCGAGCTCGTGGGTATCGAGCACGAGCGGCGAACGGGGATCGAGGCGAACAGGGCGCGACACAGCCGGGGTCCCCTCGTTGATCTCGGTCCAGCCATGAGCGGCAGAACCAACGGATGACTCTACGGCACAGGTCAGGGGCGACCCAAATCCGTCGCGAGTGGCGCAGGTCTCAGTTGCGAGCCCCGCGTGCCGACGACCTCAGCCCTCGTCGGCCCCGAGACGTCCTGCCAGCTTGGCCCGGCCCGCCTGCACCTGGCTCAGCACCTTGCCCAGGTCGATCTCGAAGTCCGCCAGACGGCGGTCGCAGTAGTCGTCGGCCTCCCGCTGGAGCCGCTCCGCGGTCTCCTCCGCGTCGGCGACCACCTGCGCCGCGCGCTCCCGCGCCGCGACCACGACGGCCTCCTGGTCGACGAGCGCAGCGGCCTGCGCGCGCGCCTGCGCCAGCACCGCGTCGGCGTCCGCCTGCGCGACCGACCTGGCGGCGTCGGCGTCGGCCAGCACCTCGTCGGCGCGCGAGAGCTGGCTGGGCAGCACGTCACGCGCCTGGTCCACGAGGTCGAGCAGCTCGGCGCGGTTCACCAGCACCGAGGACGACATCGGCATCGCCCGTGCGTTCGCGACCGCCGAGGCGATCGCGTCCAGCACGCCGGTCAGGCCCTCGGGCCGGGTGGTCGGATCCTCGTCGGTCATCCTGCGTCCCTTCCTCGAAGTGCTGTCCGCACGGCGTCCGCCACGGCGCCCGGCACGAGGTCGTCGATCGGGCCGCCGTAGCGCGCCACGTCCTTGACCAGCGACGACGCGATGTGCGCCAGGGCCTGGTCGCCGACGACGAACACCGTCTCGACACCCGACAGGTGCCGGTTCATCAGCGCCATCGGCAGCTCGGCGTCGAAGTCGGCGCCACCGCGCAGGCCCTTGACCACCGCGACCGCACCCACCGTACGGACGAAGTCGGCCAGCAGCCCGTCGACAGCCTCGACCCGCACGCCGTCCACGCCCGAGAACGCGTCGCGCGCGAGGGCGACCCGCTGCTCGACGGGCAGCAACGAGGACTTGGTGGAGTTGCGGGCGACGCCCACGACGACCTCGTCGAACATCGACCGGGCGCGTCGGATCACGTCGACGTGACCGAGCGTGAGGGGGTCGAACGACCCGGGGCAGACGGCAGTGGTCACCTCGCCAGGGTAGGCCAGCAGTCGCGCCCGACCACGGGAACGCGCGGCAGCCGCACCGCGGTCAGGACTGGGCGCTCTCCACGAGCTCGGCGAACCACATGACCGTGTCGCCGTACGCGCGGCGGTCGAACCGGGCCAGCGTCGGCGGCCAGGTGGGCTCCGGGGTGCGGGACGCCCGCTCGACGACGACGACCCCGTGGGCGGGCAGCGCCGGTCCGATCCCGGCCAGCACGCCGCCCAGGTCGGGCTCCGCCAGGTCGTACGGGGGGTCGATGAGCACCAGGTCCCACGGTGCCGTCGGTGCCCGCAGGACAAAGCGCTCGGCCTTCTCCGCGACCACGTGCACGGTTCCCGCCAGCTCGAGCGTCGTCACGTTGCGGCGGCACACGTCGGCGGCGTCCCGGGCGGCCTCGACCAGCGTCACGTGCGCAGCGCCGCGGCTGGCGGCCTCGATCCCCAGGGCACCCGACCCGGCGTACAGGTCCAGCACACGTGCGCCGTCGACGACGTCGAGGTGCTCCAGCCGCGAGAAGAGGGCCTCCCGCACGCGCTCGCTGGTCGGTCGGGTCCCCGTGCGCGGCACCTGGAGCACGCGGCCGCCGACCGACCCCGCGACGATCCGGGTCACCGGCGGGCTCCCGCCCGCTCCTGCTCCTGGGCGTCCATCAGGGTCTCCATCAGCGACCGGGTGCGGATCGACGAGGCGACCGCCACCGCGATGATCGACAGGATGATCTGCGAGTAGAGCAGGGTCGCGTTCACCGTCCGCAGCAGCACCGCGATCCAGACCGGCAGCAGGCAGAGCACGACCAGGTCCGGTCCGCGGGCGAGCACCGTGGCGACGCCCGTGGGCAGCGCGCCCATCGGGGTGGACACCAGGGCGCCTCCCCAGTCGGGAGCCGGCCGGTACGAGGCGCGGACGGCCGCCGCGGCCCACACCGGCGTCGAGGCGAGCCCGAGCGCGATCCAGCCGGGCACGTCGGACGCCCACCGGCCCACCGCGGCGAACGCGACGACCGACCACAGCGCCATCGCCACGGCGGGGACGACCATGCGCAGGCGGCGCACCGTCTTGGCGTCGATGGGGAGCAGCCGGTCCAGGATGGGCGCCATCTCGGCACGCCGGGCACCCTCGCCCGTCGCGCTCATCGCCACCGAGCCCGCCACGAGCAGGGCGAGCAGGACCCCGACGGTGCTGGCCAGCTGCGGCACGGTGCTGACCAGGACGGGGACCAGCGCCGCGACCACGAGCTGCACCACGTGCCGTGCGGACCGGCGCAGCACCACGACGTCGGCCGTGATCAGCGCGGAGACCGGTCCGCGCGCCGTGCGCAGCCGGGAGACCCACCGTCGCACCGGGGCGGCCGCACCGTCCGTCAGCGCGCGGCCCAGCTCGCGGGAGTCCATCGACACCACGGCACCGACGGCCTGGGTGGCCACCGAGCCGCTCTCGCGCAGGCTCCGCGCAGGCATCCGCCCGAGGCGCCGGTCGACGAACACGGCGAGCCCGGCGACGACCGGGACGAGCGCGACGACGAGCCACCACGGAGCACCCGGCACCTCGTCCACCGACCAGCCCACCCGTGCGAGCACGACGGCCGCGACGGGCGCGAGGAAGAGCAGCACGTCGCCGGCCAGGGCGATCGAGCGCCGCGAGACGCTCGCCGACTGTCCGACCGCCGCGACCAGCACGATCCCGGCGGCCACCAGTGCGGCGGTCGCCGCCACGCGCACCACGCGCAGGCCGGGGTCCGCGAGCAGGCCCGCGTCCAGGAGCGCGACGAGCACCGCGCCGACGAACCCGGCGAGCAGCGGCAGCCGTCGCGCGGCGGGTCGCAGGAGCCCCCGCCGGTCGACGGGCAGCGCGAGCCACCAGGCGGCCTCCGCTCCCCCGGCCCCGACCGGGCCCAGCCGGCCGGCGAGCGACAGCAGGGCGCCGGCGAGCGCCACGATGATGACGACGACGAGCGTGGCCAGGCTCAACGAGAGCGGCGCCTCGACGTCCGGGGACGGCGGCAGCGACGCGCGCATGGCTTGCGCGAAGCCGAGCGCCAGCCCGACGCTGATCGCGATGCTGATGACCGCGTAGTAGACGCTGGACAGCAGGTCACCGACGTTCGCGCCGCCGCGGGCGTTCGCGGCCTGGGAGGTGAAGCGGCGGATGCTCTTCGCGGACGGCACCTCGCCGACCTCGAACGGCTGGACGGCCGGCTCGTCCTCGTGGGCGTCGCCGACGTCGGTCACGGGTTCTCCCGCGCGATGAGGTCCGCCGCCTGGTCGGTCGGCAGCACCCGGGTCACGTCGTCGGCCACGTGCACGGCCCGGTCGGCGACCGCGCGGAGCAGGTCCGGGTCGTGGGTGGCCAGGAGGACGGCGCCGCCCGACTTCTTCTCCGCGACGATGCGGGCGGCGAGCCGGTCGCGCATCGCCCGGTCCAGCCGCTGCTCGGGCTCGTCGAGGACGAGGAGGGAGCGCGGCCGGACGAACCCCGCCGCCAGCAGCAGGCGGCGCCGCTGCCCGGAGGACAGGGCCACCGGCAGCGACCTGGCGTGGTCGGCCAGGCCGAACTCGGCGAGCAGCCCGGCCACCACGTCCTGCGCACCGTGCACGCCGTGCCCGCGGGCGGTCAGGTACAGGTGCTCGGAGACGGTGAGCGCCGGGAAGTACGCGTCGTCGTCGAGGACGCTGGCCACCTTGGTGCGGAATCCCACGTCGCGCTCGTCCACGGGCCCACCGAACACCTGGAGCGACCCGCCCGAGGGCTCGAGCAGCCCGATGACGGCCCGCAGCACGGTGGACTTCCCCGAGCCGTTGGCGCCGACGAGGGCGACGACCTTGCCGGGCGCCAGCGTGAACGTCACGGGTGCGCACACGGGCGCCCCGCCGTAGCCGACGAGCAGGTCCTGGGCGCGGATGACGGGCTTCGACACGGCGTCAGGGTATCCGCCGGGCGCCCGGGCTCCCGACGCTCAGCTCTGACCGAGGAAGTCCTCCCGGCCGTCGGCGAGCTGGAGGTCGATCGCCGCACGGAGCGCGGGCCACGCCGCCAGCTCCGGATCGGCGTCCACCACCGCGCGGGCGTCGTCGCGGGCCCGGTCGATGACCGCGCCGTCGCTGACGATGCGCAGGAACCGCAGGGCCCCCCGGCGGCCGGACTGCGCCGACCCGAGGACGTCGCCCTCCTTGCGCAGCTCGAGGTCGACGCGCGCGAGCTCGAACCCGTCGGTCGTCGCGGCCAGCGCGCCCAGGCGCTGGGCAGCGACGGTGCCCTCGGGCGCGTCGGCGACGAGGAGGCAGAGCCCCGGCGCGCTCCCCCGGCCCACCCGCCCGCGCAGCTGGTGCAGCTGGGACAGCCCGAAGACGTGGGCGTCGAGGATCACCATCACCGTGGCGGCGGGCACGTCGACTCCGACCTCGATGACCGTCGTGGACACCAGCACGGGCGTGCGACCGGACGAGAAGTCGGCGATGGCCCGGTCCTTCTCCTCGCTCGTCATGCGGCCGTGCAGGAGACCGACCTCCACCCCGTCCAGGCGGGCGTCGTGCCGCAGGGTCTCGACGACCTCGAGCACGGCCCGCAGCGGCCGCTTCGGCGCACGCCCTTCCGCGGCCTGGGCCTCACCGACGGTGGTCGGCTCGTCGAGGATCAGGTCGGCGCCGTCCGTCTCCCGCGGCCCGGCGTCGGCACCGTCGTCGTCGCTGTCGATCCGTGCACACACCACGAAGGCCCTCCCGCCGCGCTCCACCTCCTCGCGCACCCGGGCCCACGTCCGGTCCATCCACGGCCGGTTGTCCGCGGGGACGACGTGCGTGGTCACGCCGCTGCGTCCGGCCGGCACGTGCCGCAGCTCCGAGATCTCGAGCTCGCCGAACACCGTCATGGCCACCGTGCGCGGGATCGGGGTCGCGGTGGTCACCAGCAGGTGCGGGGCGTTCGCGGCCTTCGCCTGGAGGCGACCGCGCTGCTCGACCCCGAACTTGTGCTGCTCGTCGATCACCACGAGCCCCAGGTCGGCGAACTGCACGGGGTCCGACAGCAGGGCGTGCGTGCCGACGACGATCCCCGCCTGCCCGCTCGCCGCCTCGAGCAGGTTGCTGCGCCGCTCGGCGGCGTTCTGGGCGCCGGTCAGCAGAGCCACGCGCGTACCGATCTCCGAGCCGCCCAGCAGCCCGCCCTCCGCCAGGTCGCCCAGCAGCGCGCGCAGCGTCCGGACGTGCTGCGCCGCGAGCACCGACGTGGGGGCGAGCATCGCCGCCTGCCCGCCCGCGTCGACCACCTGGAGCATCGCGCGCAGCGCCACCACCGTCTTGCCCGAACCGACCTCACCCTGGAGCAGCCGCTGCATGGGGTGCGGCCGCGCGAGGTCCGCGGCGATCTGGTCTCCCGCGACCACCTGGCCGTCGGTCAGGGTGAACGGCAGCCGAGCGTCGAACGCGTCCAGGAGGCCCCCGGACCGCGCCGGGCGGGCCGTCGACTCCTCCCGCTGGGCGTGCGCGCGCCGACGGGCCAGCTCGGCCTGGAGGACGAAGGCCTCCTCGTAGCGCAGCCGGGCCTGCCCCTTGCGCCAGTCCTCCTCGGTCTGCGGGACGTGGACGCCGCGCAGAGCGCTCCAGCGCGACGCGAGGTGCCGCTCGGCGCGGACGGTGCCCGGGACCGGGTCCGGGACGTCCGACTCCGTCAGCCGGTCGAGCTCCTTGCGGACGGCCTTGCGGATCTTGTCCGACTCCAGGCCGGCGGTCGCCGGGTAGATCGGGATCGGCCACTCGGCCTCCTCGAGTGCGACCGCCTCGTCGACCTCGTGCCCGAAGATCGCGTACGTGGGGTTGGCCAGCTGGAGCCGTCCGTTGAACACGTTGATCTGGCCGGAGAAGAGTCCCAGCGCACCCGGGACCAGCCGCTTGAGGTGGAACTCCGCCATCGTGCGGTGGGGCATGAAGATCACCAGGTCGAGCGTGCGGGTGCCGTCGGTGACCTTCGCCTCGACCCGCGGCTTGCCCGTCCGCTGCGCCAGCTTGATCTCCGCGCCGCGCACCTGGGCGACGAGCGAGACGTTGCGCCCCACCGCCAGGCTCGCGATGTCGGTCACCTCGCGCGAGTCCGCGTACCGCCACGGGTAGTGCGCGAGCAGGTCGCCGACCGTCTCGATGCCGAGCGTGGCGTACTTCTTCTGCTCCGCCGGCTTGCCCTCGACGCGGCGGTGGAGCCCGTCGACGTGGGTGTGCACGCTGTCCGGGTACGTGAGCCCGTCGCGGCCGGCCACGGTCAGTCCAGCCCCAGCACGAGCGCGGGGCCGCGCCCCGTCGGACCGACCACCGTCGCCTCGACGCCCGGGTGGTGCGCGGCGAGATGGTCGACGAGGCCGTCCACGAGCCCGTCGCCCGGCGCGCCCTGCAGGAGCACGGTCAGGCTCTCCGCCGGCACCGGTCGTGGGGCGCCCACGAGGGCGTCGACGGCGTCGCTCACGGTGCGCGTGGAGGCGACCTCGACCGCGTGCACGTCCAGGCGGGCCAGCGCCGCGCGGGCCGCAGCGCAGCCCTGCGCGGTCGGACCCGCACCCGCGAGCGCCAAGGAGGCGACCACCGCACGCAGCTCGTCGGTCGCGCCGAGGCGCTCGATCACGGTACCCGGGGCGGCCAGCGCGGCGACCTCGTCCGGTGTCGCCCCGCTGCCCGGCAGCAGGACGACGTGCGTCGCGCCCGTGTCGGTGACGGCCCGCTCCAGGTGGACCGACCGCACGGGCGCCTCCGGGCACCGGACCAGGACGACCGCCCCGGACGACGCGTACCAGGCCGCCAGGTCAGGCGCGGCGGTGCACGCCACGACACCCCACCTCTCGAGCCCGTCCGCGCGGCCGGTCAGGGCCGAGCCGCCCGCGTGCGCCCCGGCGAGGAGCCGGACCAGGACCTGCTCCCGACGCCCGAGCTCGGCACCGGCGATCGCTGCGGCGGGGTCGTCCGTGTGCACGTGGACGTGCCACCACCCGTCCCCGCCGACGACGGCCACCGAGTCCCCGACGTCCCCCATCCGCCGGCGCAGCTCGGCGCCGGTGTCGGTCACGGGATGCTCGTCGCTGACCAGGAGCATCACCTCGAACGCGCCGCCGGTCAGCTCCGCGGACGTGTGGTGCGCGCCGCGTGTCGGGAGCCAGTCGAGCGGGACCTGCACCGGCCGCTCGTCGGACACCGCACGGGCGAGCGCGTCCAGCACGACGAGCAGAGCGCAGGCCCCGGCGTCCAGGACGTGGGCCGCGCGGAGCACGGGGTGTGCGGCGCTGATCCGACCGAGCGCGCGCAGAGCCTCCGCGACCGCCTCCGCGAGCATCGTCGGGAGGTCGGCACCCGCGTCCGCGGCGGTGGCTGCGGCGCTGGACACGACGTCGGCCAGCGTCAGGACCGTGCCCTCCTGCGGCTCGACGGTCGCCTCCCGGGCAGCCCGCCCCGCCACCGCCAGGCAGTGGGCGACCTCGCGGGCACCCGCCTGTGCGGGCAGCGAGCGCGCGAACCCGGTGAGGTACTGGCTGACGATGACGCCGGAGTTCCCTCGCGCGGCCAGCAGCGCGCCGCGACCGAACGCGCGGGCCACCTCCGCCGGCGTCGCGCCCTGCGGGACCAGCCCGACCGCGTCCACCCCGCCGATGACGGTGAGCAGGACGTTCGTGCCGGTGTCGGAGTCCGCCACCGGGAACACGTTCACGGCGTCGATGCGGTCCCGTGCCTCGTCCAGCGCGGAGCGTGCCGCGTGCGCCCAGTCGCGCACCGCCACGGCCTCGAGCTGGTCCACCGCACCTCCGTCGTCCCGGATCACCCACCACGCCGGCAGGCGCTCCCGCCTCCCTCGACGGGGCACCACCCTGCCTCATCCCACCCACATTTGGGCCGACGTGCCCGATGGGCTAGTCTTGACCGGTTGCCCGGCCTCGCTGGGCACTGGTGGTGCCCGGTGGCGGCCCCCGAATCCTTGACCGGAAACGGTACGGAGACGGTGTCGCTCGTGCGCCCCGACCCATGACTTCGCCGCACACGCGGCTCATGATCCGCAAAGAGCAACAGGAGAAGACCGTGGCTGCCAACTGCGACGTCTGCGCCAAGGGCCCGAGCTTCGGGCACAGCATCTCGCACTCGCACGTGCGCACGAAGCGGCGCTGGAACCCGAACATCCAGCGCGTGCGTGCCGTCGTCGCGGGGACGCCCAAGCGTCTCAACGTGTGCACGTCGTGCCTGAAGGCCGGCAAGGTGCAGCGCGCCATCTGACGTCACCAGACGTTCTCGAAGGCCCGTGAGGTTGTCACCTCACGGGCCTTCGCCATGCCCGGTACGTATGGCATGGTGACCTCCATGGTCGAGCAGCTGGACGAGGTGACGATCCGGATCGCCACCGAGGGGGACGCCGCAGACATCGCTCGGGTGCACGTGCGGTCGTGGCAGGAGGCGTACGCGGGCATCGTGCCCGACGCGTACCTGGCCTCACTGGACGCGGACGCGCGCGTCGCGCAGTGGCGCACGTACCTGCGGGAGGGGCCGCGCGAGGAGATCCGCACCTGGGTCGCGCTCTCGGGCGACCACATCATCGGGTTCGTCACCGTCGGGCCCAGCCGCGACGAGGACGCCCGGCGCGGTGACCAGGAGATCTTCTCCATCTACCTCGACCCGGGCACCTGGGGCCACGGCGTCGCCCGTGACCTGATGCGCTCCGTGATCGGCGAGGTCGGGAGTACGACCACGATCACGCTCTGGGTGCTGGCGGACAACGAGCGCGCCCGGCACTTCTACCGCCGGCACGGCTTCCAGGCCGACGGCGTGGAGCGGTACGACGAGATCGGCGGCGAGAGCCTGCTCGAGGTCCGCTACCGCCGCGGCTGACAGACCGGCTCAGCCGGCGAAGTGGTCCCAACCGGACCGGGCAGGGGCCGGTACGCCGTCGACGCGGACGGTGCCCTCCCCCGCCGCGACCACCCGCCCGACAGCGCGGAACGGCTCCGGCAGCACCGAGCCGGCCGGGAACGTGGCCAGCAGGCCGTGGTCCTCACCCCCGTCCAGCACCCAGCGCTCGGCCACGACCCCGAGCACACCCGCGACGGCCCGCAGCCGCTCCAGGTCGCCCGTGAACGCCGCGGAGTCCAGCTCGACCCCGACGCCGCTGGCCCGCGCGAGGCGGCCCGCGTCCCGCAGCATCCCGTCGGACACGTCGAGCATCGCCGTCGCGCCGGCGGCCGCGGCGGCAGGACCGGCACCCAGCGGGGCCACGGGCCGCAGGTGCGCACCCACGAGCTCCCGGTCCAGCTCGGTGCGACCGGCATGCAGGAGGGCGAGGCCGGCCGCCGACCAGCCGGCCACCCCGGCGTGGGCCACCACGTCGCCCGGACGCGCACCCGAGCGCAGCACCGGTGCCCGGCCGCCGAGGTCTCCGTGCGCGGTGACGGCGACGACGACGACCGGTCCCCCGGACAGGTCACCGCCCACGACGCCCACGCCGAGCGGCTCGCACTCGGCGGCGAGCCCGCGCGCGAGGCCCTCGACCCACGACGCCGGGAGGTCGCCCGGGATCACCAGGGCGACCACCAGGCTGGTGGGTCGCGCGCCCATCGCGGCCACGTCCGCCAGGTTCTGCACCGCCGCGCGCCGGCCCACGTCCTCCCCCGAGGACCACGCCCGCCGGAAGTGCCGGTCCTCGACCAGCACGTCGGTGGTGACCACGAACCGGCCGTCGCGCGCGGACACGACCGCGGCGTCGTCGCCGGGTGCCAGCTCGGTGTCGTCGCCGAGGGGCAGCAGGGGGAAGATGCGGGCCAGGAGCCCGTCCTCGGACAGGTCCGACACGAGGGGGCCGTCGGAGGGTGCGGGGATGTCGCCGGTCACCCGGACACGGTAGAGGGTCGGCAGGTCGCACGGGCTACGGTGGGCCGGTGCCCCGGATCCGCCGACGACTGCTCCTGATCGCCTCGGTGGCCGGCATCGCCGCTCTGGCGGGCTGCGCGAGCGTGGTCCCCGTGGACGTGGCGCCGTACGCGACCGACCCGCAGTGCGCGAGCGTCGTGCTCGCGATGCCCGACTCGCTCGGCGACGGTCTGCCTCAGCGCGACACCAACGCGCAGGCGACCACCGCCTGGGGCGACGCGAGCGCGCCCGTGGTCCTGCGGTGCGGGGTCGAGCCGCTGGGCCCGACGACCGAGCACTGCCAGAGCGTCGAGACGCCCGGCGGTCCCCGCGTCGACTGGGTCGTCGTCGAGGGCGAGGACGGCGGCTGGACGTTCACCACCTACGGCCGCGAGCCCGCTGTCGAGCTGCACGTGCCGGCCGAGGTCGCCGACGAGCGCTCGACCGCGTTCGTCGACCAGCTGGGCCCGGCAGTCGCCCTGACGGAGCCGACCCGCTCCTGCGTGTAGGCGGTCAGCGCCCGTACTGCGCGGCCACCGGGCAGTCGAACGCCGCACGGTCCGCGAGCCCGACCCGGTTGAGGTACTCGACGATGATCCGGTAGGACCGGAAGAAGCCGACCTCGGTGTACTTCACGCCGAGCTGCTCGCAGTAGTCGCGCACCACCGGCTGCACGCGCTTGAGGTTGGGGCGCGGCATGCTCGGGAACAGGTGGTGCTCGACCTGGTAGTTCAGGCCGCCCATCACGAAGTCGACTGCGACGCCGCCCTTGATGTTGCGGGAGGTGATCACCTGCCGGCGCAGGAAGTCGACCTTCATGCCGGCGGGGATGATCGGCATGCCCTTGTGGTTGGGCGCGAAGGAGCCGCCGAGCATGACGCCGAAGAGGGCCATCTGGACACCGATGAACGCGGCGGCCTTGCCGGGCGGGAGCAGCCAGAACAGGACACCCACGTACACGACCAGCCGGGTGATCACGATCGGGGCCTCGACCCAGCGGTGCGGCACCGTCCCCTTGGCCAGCAGCAGACGGACGCTCGACACGTGCAGGCTCAGGCCCTCGAGCATGAGCAGGGGGAAGAAGAACCAGCCCTGGTTGCGGCCGAACCACGCGCGGAACCCGGAGTGCTCGGCCAGCGCGTCCGCGGTCCAGACGACCACGCCCGGCGCGATGTCCGGGTCGGTGCCCTGCTGGTTGGGCGAGGCGTGGTGCCGGTTGTGCTTGTTGCGCCACCAGGTGTGGCTCAGGCCGGCGAAGCCGCCGGCAAGGATGCGCGAGGTCCAGTCGTTCCAGGCGGTGGACTCGAAGATCTGCCGGTGCGCGCTGTCGTGCCCGAGGAACGCGACCTGCGTGAGGACGACGGCGAGGGCGGCGGCGACGGCCAGCTGCCACCAGGAGTTGCCCACGAGCACGACGGCCACCCAGATGCCCGCGAACGCCAGGACGACGGCGACGAGGCGCGTCCAGTAGTAGCCGTAGCGGCGCTTCATCAGGCCGGAGTCGCGCACGTAGGTGGCGAGGGCCGTGTAGTCCTGGGCGTTCCCTGCCGCGCGCGCCGGGGCGACGGGCAGCGGGGACACGGCGGCGCTCATGCGGGGCTGCCGGGAACGGAGGACGTGGCGGCGTGGAGGGCACCCATGACGGTCACTACCGATCTGCGGAGAGCCGTCACTGCGTGTCGGCCTGGCGTCGCACCCGCGGTCTGGAGTGCGGTGGGGCGCCGGCACGGCGTCCCGACGGTGATGGGGACGACTGGCGGCCACGACCTCGGCGTCGCCGACCGATCCATCACGATGGGGCGAAGCGTAACCCGCGCGGCTGTCGTCGGCCTCACAGCTCAGCGCAGCCCGGTGGGTCGGGCGAGCGCGAGGCGCAGGAGCTCGTCGACGAGCTCGGCGTAGCTCACCCCGGACGCCTGCCACATGCGGGGGTACATCGAGTAGGGCGTGAACCCGGGCATCGTGTTGATCTCGTTGACCACGACACCGCCGTCGGGCGTGACGAACACGTCGACGCGCGCGAGCCCCTCGCACCCCACGGCCTCGAACGTGCGCACCGCGACGTCCCGGACCGCCTCGACGATCCCGACGGGCAGGTCCGCAGGGCAGGCGAGCGTGACGCCGGCCTCGTCCAGGTACTTGGCCTCGAAGTCGTAGAAGTCGTGCCGCGGGTCCGTCACGACGATCTCGCCCGGCAGGGAGGCTCGGGCCCGCTCGCCGTCGTGACCACCCAGGACCCCGCACTCGATCTCGCGGCCGAGGATCGCCGCCTCGACGATGACCTTGGGATCGTGCACCTGGGCCGCCGCGATCGCCGCCGGCAGGTCCGCCAGGTCCGTGACCCGGGAGATGCCGAGGCTGGACCCGGCGCGCGCGGGCTTGACGAACAGCGGGAGCCCGAGCTCCGCGATCCGCGCGGTCACCCCTTCCGGGTTGCGGTCCAGCTCACCGGGGAGCACCACGCGGAACGGTCCGACCGGCAGGTCGTGGCCCGCCAGCACCAGCTTCATCATGTGCTTGTCCATGCCGACCGCGGAGGCGAGCACGCCCGCTCCCACGTAGCGCACGTCGGCCAGCTCGAGCAGGCCCTGGAGCGTGCCGTCCTCGCCGAACGGGCCGTGCAGCAGCGGGAAGACCACGTCGACCTCGCCGAGCACCCGGGGCAGGCGGCCGGCCTCGAGCACCTGCACGTCGCGGTCGTCGACGGCCTGCGGGAGCAGCACGTGCGCGGCGGTGTCCTCCACCTGCGGCAGGTGGCCGTCGACGATCGCCCAGCGGTCGGGGTCGTCGTCCGCGAGCACCCAGCGACCCGCCGGGGTGATCCCGACGGCGAGCACGTCGTAGCGGTCCCGGTCGATGGCGCGGAGCACCCCGCCTGCGGTCGCGCAGCTGATCGCGTGCTCGCCGGAGCGCCCGCCGAACAGGACCATCACGCGCGGGCGGCGGCCCGTCGAGGGCGTCGGCGCAGAGGTGTCGTCGTGGCCCGAGGGCTGGGAGGTGGCGTCCATCGCGCCCGACCCTACCTGGCGACGAGGCCGGGTCCGGGCTCGTTCCGCGTCCTGCCGAGGATCCGTGGGCCGACCCACGCAGGCGGGCGGCGGGTACCCTGCGGCGGTGACCTCGCAGAGCCACCCGCACGCTGCCGACGCCCTGTCCCCCGCGACGCTCGTGGTCGCGGCCGGCCGCCCGGAGCGCACGCAGGGCGCCCCCGTGAACCCTCCCGTGATCCTCTCGTCCACCTTCGTCTCGCAGGGCGTCCCGGGAGCGGGCGAGCCGCTCTACGGCCGGATGGACGCGGCGACGTGGCACCCGTTCGAGGAGACGCTCGGCACCCTGGAGGGCTCGGTCCACCCGGCGCTCGTCTACGCGTCAGGCATGGCAGCCATCGCCGCCGCGCTGTCCCTCGTGCCCCCCGGCGGTCGGCTCGTCCTGCCGCGGCACGCCTACCAGGTGACGCTCGGCTACGCCCAGGACCTGCGCGACCGCCTGGGCATCGACGTGACGCTGGTCGACATCGCCGACACGGACGCCGTGGTCACCGCCGTGCGCGAGCCGCGGGCCGCCTCGATGCTCTGGATTGAGACGCCGACCAACCCCATGCTCGAGGTCGCCGACCTGCCGGTGCTGGTCGAGGCCGCGCACGCCGCCGGAGCCCTCGTCGGCGTCGACAACACGTTCGCCACCCCCCTGGTCCAGCGGCCGTTCGAGCACGGCGCGGACGTGGTGGTGCACTCGGTCACCAAGTACCTCGCCGGGCACACCGACGTCGTGCTCGGGGCAGCCCTGGCGGACGACGACGACCTGCACGCCCGCCTGCACGCCTACCGGACGCTGCACGGCTCGATCGCCGGCCCGTTCGAGGTCTGGCTCGCGCTGCGCGGTCTGCGCACCCTGGCGCTGCGGGTCGAGCGCGCCCAGGCGAACGCCGCGGAGCTGGCCCGGCGCCTGGCCGAGCACCCGGCGGTCGCGGAGGTCCGGCACCCGAGCCTGCCGGCCGATCCCGGCCACGAGCGGGCTGCGCGGCTGATGGACGGCTTCGGGGCGATCCTCGGGCTGCGTCCGCACGGCGGACCGGACGCGGCGGACGCGCTCGTCGCCGCGTTGCGGCTCTGGGTGCCTGCCACGAGCCTGGGCGGGGTGGAGTCGACGCTCGAGCGCCGTCGCCGGTTCGCCACCGAGTCGCTCACCGTGCCGGAGGACCTGCTGCGCATGTCGGTCGGCATCGAGGACGTCGAGGACCTCTGGCGGGACCTGGCGCAGGCGCTGGACTCGCTCTAGGCCCCTTCGGCCTTGTGCGGCCGCGCCAGGAGCAGCGGAGCCAGCTGGTCCACCGGCAGCCCCTCGTGCAGCACGCGCACGACGGCGGACGTGATCGGCATCTCGACGCCCAGGGTCGTGGCGAGCTCCAGCACCGACCGGCACGACTTGACGCCCTCCGCGGTGCCGCCCGTGGCGGAGATCGCCTCGTCGAGGGTCATGCCGCGCCCGATGTGGCCGCCGAGGGTGTGGTTGCGCGAGTCGGGCGAGGCGCAGGTGGCCATGAGGTCCCCGAGGCCGGCCAGGCCCGGGAACGTGTCGGCGTCCGCGCCGAGGGCCAGCCCGAGCCGGGTGATCTCGACGAGCCCCCGCGTGATGACGGTGGCCATGGTGTTGTACCCGAGGCCACGTCCCTGCGAGATTCCGACCGCGAGCGCGATGACGTTCTTGACGGCCCCGCACAGCTCCACACCGACGACGTCGTCGTTGGTGTACGGGCGGAAGTAGGCCGAGGCGCACGCCCGGGCGACCAGCTGCGCGGTCGCCTCGCTGGTGGACGCGACGACCGTCGCGGTGGGCTGGCGGTGGGCGATCTCGAGTGCGAGGTTCGGCCCGGAGACCACCGCGATGCGGTCCGCCGGGATCCCCAGCGCCTCGGCGACGACCTCGCTCATGCGGCGGTCCGTCGACAGCTCGACGCCCTTCATCAGCGAGACCGCCACGGCGTGCCCGGCGACGGCGTCGGCCAGCGGGGCGAGCGTGGCGCGCGCGCTCTGCGACGGGATGGCCACCGCGACGACGTCGGCGCCGGCGAGCACAGCACGCGCGTCGGGTGAGGCCGTGACGCGCGCGGGGAGCTCGACACCGGGCAGGTACGCCTCGTTGCGGTGCTCGTCGGCGATCTGTCGGCACACCTTCTCGTCCCGGCCCCAGACGGTCACGTCGCAGCCTGCGTCGGCCATCACGGCCGCGAACGTGGTGCCCCAGGCCCCGGCGCCCAGCACCGCGGCACGCAGGCGCGGGGAACCGGGCACGTCGGGACGGTCCTGCGCGACCTGGTCCGCCGTCACGGCAGCTCGGGGTGGGTCGCGTGGTCGCCGCCGACCCTCTTCTCGCCCTGCGCCTGCGGCCTGCGCATGTCGTAGCGGACGGCCGGGGGCTGCTCGCCGCGGATGTCGGCGAGCAGCGCGGTGATCGCGGTCATGACGCGCTCGGTCGCCTCGCGCAGCGTCGCGGTGTCGTGCGGCTTGCCGTACAGGTCGCTGAGGTCGACCGGGGGGCCGGCGACTACGGTGACCAGCTTGCGCGGGAACGGCTTGAGCAGCTTCTTGTAGCGGCCGAGCAGCAGCTGCGGCCCCCACTGCGCGACGGGGATGACCGGCGCCTCGGTGCTCAGGGCCAGTCGCGCGATGCCCGTCTTGCCGACCATCGGCCACAGGTCGGGATCGCGTGTCAGGGTCCCCTCGGGGAACACCGCGACCACGTCGCCGTCGCTGATCGCGGTGATGGCCGCGGTGAGCGACTCCCCCGCCGACGAGGAGTTGCGGTAGACGGGGATCTGCCCCGTCGCGCGCAGGATGCCCGCCAGCACCGGGATCTTGAACAGCGGCGCCTTGGCCAGGATCTTGGGCGCGACGCCGTTGTCCCACAGGAAGTGGGCGAACGTCAGCGGGTCGATGTTCGTCATGTGGTTCGAGGCGACGATGAACCCACGCTCACGCGGGAAGTTCTCGGTCCCGCGCCAGTCGCGGCGGGTCATCGCGCGCAGCAGGGGACGCACCACATGGGCGACGTAGCGGTAGGCACGGTTGGATCTGGCCGGTGGTTGCACGGGAGCAGATGCTATCTGTCAGTCGCGGCTGAACTCGGCGCCGAGCGCCTCGAGCTTCTCGGTGAACCGCTCGTACCCGCGGTCGATCAGGCTGATCCCGCGCACCGACGACGTGCCCTTCGCGGCCAGTGCCGCGATCAGGTGGCTGAAGCCGCCACGCAGGTCCGGGACCTCGATGTCGGCGGCGGACAGCGGCGTGGGCCCGGAGATCACCGCGGAGTGGAAGAAGTTGCGCTGGCCGAACCGGCACGGCCGTCCGCCCAGGCACTCCTTGTAGACCTGGATCGTCGCGCCCATGCCGACGAGGGCGTCGGTGAACCCGAAGCGGTTCTCGTAGACGGTCTCGTGCACGATCGACAGGCCCTTGGCCTGCGTGAGCGCCACGACGAGCGGCTGCTGCCAGTCCGTCATGAACCCGGGGTGCACGTCGGTCTCGAGCGTGATCGACCGCAGGTCGCCGCCGGGGTGGAAGAACCGGATGCCGTCGTCGTCGATGGCGAACTCGCCGCCCACCTTGCGGAACGTGTTGAGGAACGTGGTCATCTCGGGCTGCGTGGCGCCGCGGACGGTGATGTCACCGCCGGTGGCCAGGGCGGCCGACGCCCAGGACGCGGCCTCGATGCGGTCCGACAGCGCCGTGTGCCGGAAGCCGATCAGGCGGTCGACCCCCTCGATCCGGATGACGCGGTCCGTGTCGACGGAGATGATCGCGCCCATCTTCTGGAGCACGTTGATCAGGTCCATGATCTCGGGCTCGATCGCGGCGTTCGACAGCTCGGTGATGCCCTCGGCGCGCACGGCGGTGAGCAGCAGCTGCTCGGTGGCGCCCACGCTCGGGTAGGGCAGCGCGATCTTGGTGCCCTGGAGGCGGCGTGGCGCGCGGATGTGGATGCCGTTGTCGGTCTTGTCCACGACCGCGCCGAACTGCCGCAGGATGTCGAGGTGGTAGTTGATCGGGCGGTCGCCGATCCGGCAGCCGCCCAGGTCCGGGATGAACGCCTCGCCCAGCCGGTGCAGCAGCGGCCCGCAGAACAGGATCGGGATCCGGCTCGACCCCGCATGGGTGTCGATGTCCGCCACGTGCGCCGACTCGACGTCGGTGGGGTCGAGGTGCAGGACGCCTGCCTCGGCGTCGGCGTCGACCTTGACGCCGTGCAGCTCGAGCAGGCCGGTGACCACGGCCACGTCGCGGATCTGGGGGACGTTGCGCAGGACGCTCGGGGTCTCGCCCAGCAGGGCGGCGACCATCGCCTTCGAGACGAAGTTCTTGGCCCCGCGGACGGTGATCTCCCCCGAGAGCGGGGTACCACCGTTGACGTACAGCAGATCGGTCATCGAACCATCGTCTCCCAGGTGCAGGGGTGCTCCCGACCGCACCCGCACCGGCGCGCCGGGCGGGTGCGGAACCTTCACATGGCGGAGCAGGGGCTCACTTCTTCTTGCCCTTGCCCTTGCCGGAGGACGTCTTCTTCTTGGCTTGCGCCTTCTTCGCCTCGGCCTTCTTGGCGTCCGCCCGCTTCTTGGCGTCGGCCTTCTTCGCCGCGTCTGCGCGCTTCTTGACGTCGGCCTTCTTCGCCTTCGCCTTCGCCTTGGCCTTCTCGGTCGCGGCGGCCTTGACCGACGGCACGCCGGCCGACTTCGCGGGCGTGGGCGCGTCGACGTGGGTCGGCTCCGGCGCGGCCAGACCCCGGAGCGAGTCGAGGTCGACGACGGCCTCCAGCGGCGCACCCGGCTCGCCGGCCACGCGTGCACGCAGCGTGGCGCCGGGATGGAACCGGGCGACGGTGGTCGCCGCGACCTCGAGCGCCTCTCCCGTGCGGGGGTTGCGGGCCGTGCGAGCAGCGCGGCCGGCCGCCTCGAACGTGCCGAACCCGGTGAGCGTCACGCGCTCCCCCGCGGCGAGCGCGGAGGTGATCTCGCCCAGCACCGCATCGACGGCGGCTGCGGCGGCGGGCCTGGAGGCACCGCGTGCGGCGATCCGGTCGGCGATCTGCGACTTCCCTGTCATGGTCGTCCCCTCTCGGCCGGCGCGCACCGCGCCGTGCACCGGCCCCACGGTAGCCACTGCGGCGGACCGGCGGGTCGCCTGAGGGGGCGACCCGCCGGTGCCGGCGTCAGCGCCTAGCGCGGACCGCGACCGATCTCGACGGGCACGCCCGCCGGCCGGGCCGCGACGATCTCGACGGGCGGCAGGTGCTTGGCAGGCAGGGTGGCCGGCCGCCATGCCTCACGACGAGCCTCGAAGGCGGAGATCTCGTCGGCGTGCTCGAGCGTGAGCCCGATGTCGTCGAGGCCCTCCAGCAGGCGCCAACGCGTGTAGTCGTCGACGTGGAACGGGACGACGACGTCGTCGCACGTGATCGTCTTCGACTCGAGGTCGACGGTGATCTCGGTGCCGGGACGGGTCTCCAGGATCTTCCAGATGAGCTCGATGTCCTCCTGCGACGCCTGTGCCGCGAGCAGCCCCTGCTTGCCGGAGTTGCCGCGGAAGATGTCCGCGAACCGGTTCGAGATGACCACCTTGAACCCGTAGTCCTTGAGCGCCCAGACGGCGTGCTCGCGCGACGACCCGGTGCCGAAGTCCGGCCCGGCGACCAGCACGGAGCCCGAGGAGTAGGCCGCCTGGTTGAGGATGAACGCGGGGTCGCCGCGCCAGGCGGCGAACAGCGCGTCCTCGAACCCGGTGCGCGTCACGCGCTTGAGGTAGACGGCCGGGATGATCTGGTCGGTGTCCACGTTGCTGCGCCGCAGCGGGACGCCGACGCCGGTGTGCTGGTTGAACTTCTCCATGACTGTCTCTCGCTTTCCGGGTCAGACCGTCTGGAGGTCGGTGAGGGGGCTACCGTCGGGCGCGGGTACTCCGGCGTCGAGGTCGGCGAAGGACGAGAGGGTGCCGCGGATCGCGGTCGCGGCGGCCACGAGCGGCGACACCAGGTGCGTGCGCCCGCCCTTGCCCTGGCGGCCCTCGAAGTTGCGGTTCGACGTCGAGGCCGAACGCTCCCCCGGCGCCAGCTGGTCCGGGTTCATGCCCAGACACATCGAGCAGCCGGCGTTGCGCCACTCGGCACCGAAGTCGAGGAAGATCTTGTCGAGCCCCTCGGCCTCCGCCTGCAGGCGCACGCGGGCCGATGCCGGCACGACCAGGACGCGGACGTCGTCGGCCTTGTGCTTGCCGCGGACCACCTTGGCCACCGAGCGCAGGTCCTCGATGCGCCCGTTGGTGCACGAGCCGATGAAGACCGTGTCGACCTTGATCTCGCGCAGCGGCTGCCCCGGCGTCAGGCCCATGTACTCGATGGCGCGCTCGGCGGCGCCGCGCTCGTCGGCGTCGGCGATCTCCTCCGGTACCGGCACGGAACCCGACAGCGGCAGGCCCTGGCCGGGGTTGGTGCCCCACGTGACGAAGGGTTCGAGGTCCTCCGCCTTGAGGACCACCTCGACGTCGAACTCGGCGTCCTCGTCGGTCCTCAGGGTGCTCCAGTACGCCACGGCGGCGTCCCAGTCGGCACCCTCGGGCGCGTGCGGGCGACCCTGGAGGTAGTCGAACGTGGTCTGGTCGGGCGCGATCATGCCCGCGCGCGCGCCGGCCTCGATCGACATGTTGCAGACCGTCATGCGGGCTTCCATCGACAGCGCCCGGATGGCCTCGCCGCGGTACTCGAGCACGTAGCCCTGACCACCGCCGGTGCCGATCTTGGCGATGATCGCCAGGATGATGTCCTTGCTCGTCGCGCCCACGGGGAGCTCGCCGTCGACCGTGATCGCCATGGTCTTGAACGGCGCCAGCGGCAGCGTCTGCGTGGCCAGCACGTGCTCGACCTCGCTGGTGCCGATGCCGAACGCCAGGGCGCCGAACGCGCCGTGCGTGGACGTGTGCGAGTCGCCGCACACCACCGTCAGGCCCGGCTGCGTCAGGCCCAGCTGCGGCCCGACCTGGTGGACGATGCCCTGGTCGGCGTCACCGAGCGAGTGGATCCGCACGCCGAACTCCGCGGCGTTGTTGCGCAGCGTCTGGATCTGCGTGCGGCTGGTCTCGTCGGCGATGGGCCGGTCGATGTCCAGCGTCGGGGTGTTGTGGTCCTCGGTCGCGAGCGTGAGGTCCGGGCGGCGGACCGGGCGACCCGCGAGACGCAGGCCCTCGAACGCCTGCGGGCTCGTCACCTCGTGCACGAGGTGGAGGTCGATGTAGAGGAGGTCGGGCGCCCCGTCGGTGCCTCGTCGCACGACGTGTGCGTCCCAGACCTTCTCCGCCAACGTGCCGGCCATCTTCTCGGTCCGTTCTCTCGTTCGTCCTGTCGGCCGGGAGTGTGGTTTTCCCGGCTCACCTGCTGTCGTACTTGCATCTCAGCCTGCGAGACGCCAATATCGACCTATGGACAACTCTAGCGGAGTCGGCGTGCTGGACAAGGCCGCGTCCGTTCTCAGCGCCCTCGAGGCAGGCCCGGCCACCCTTGCACAGCTGGTGACCGCCACCCATCTTGCGCGCCCGACGGCTCACCGACTGGCCGTGGCGCTCGAGCACCACCGCCTCGTGGCCCGCGACATGCAGGGTCGGTTCGTGCTCGGACCCCGCCTCTCGGAGCTGGCGACGGCGGCCGGCGAGGACCGCCTGCTCGCCGCGGCCGGCCCCGTGCTGGCCGCGCTGCGCGACCACACCGGCGAGAGCGCGCAGCTGTACCGCCGCCAGGGCGACCAGCGGATCTGCGTCGCCGCGGCCGAGCGGCCGATCGGCCTGCGCGACTCGATCCCGGTGGGCGCGACGCTGACGATGCACGCGGGCTCCGCGGCGCAGATCCTGCTCGCCTGGGAGGAGCCCGACCGCCTGCACCGTGGGCTCCAGGGTGCCAAGTTCACCGCGACGATCCTGTCCGGGGTGCGCCGACGCGGCTGGGCCCAGTCGGTGTCCGAGCGCGAGGTCGGCGTCGCGTCGGTGTCCGCCCCCGTGCGCGGGCCGTCGGGCCGGATCGTCGCCGCCGTGTCGGTCTCCGGACCACTCGAGCGCCTGTCCCGGCAGCCGGGGCGGCTGCACGCCGCCGCCGTCGTCTCGGCGGCCAACCGGCTGACCGAGGTGCTGCGCCGAACGGCGGACTGATGGCCGTCCGCGGCGCTGCGGCGTCTCGTCGCCGGCTGCGCCGCAAGGTCGCGCTCGTCGGGTTCGTCGTCGGGCTGGTCCTCGGTGCGGTTCTCGCGCTCCTGGGCGGCGGCGGGGCCGGCGACGCCGTGGTGACCGGGATCCTGGTCGGCGCGATCGTCGCGGTCGTCGGCTACGGCGTCGTCGCGCTCCTGCCCACGTCGTCGCACGGCCCGCCCGGCCAGCACTGAGCTCGCGGGACTTCTAGCCAGGCCCGGGAACGGGACCCAGCAGCTCGATGCCGTGCTCGGCGGCGATCGCCAGGACGTCCTCCATGCTCGGGCTCCCCTGCGCCGCAAGGGCCGCGGCCGCCCGGGAGAACCCCTCCATCGGCGGCCCCGGCGCGTGCACGACGAAAGCGACGGCGTCCGCGCCGGACTCGTTGCGCACCGAGTGCGCGGTCCCTCCGGCCAGCGCGACGACGTCGCCCGCGGTGGCCGTCGTCCGCCGGACGACGCCGGCCTGGGCCTCGGCCTCGTAGATCGTGAACTCGCCCTCCAGCACGTGGTAGACCTCGCCCGGCGCGTGCCGGTGCATCACCGGCGGTCCGCCTCCCGGCTGCATCCGCACCTGGACCGCGAACAGCGCGTCGCCGCTCTGGGCGCTCGTGGCCAGGACCGTGATCTCGTCGGTCCCCATCCTGAAGACCTCGCGATCGACAGGTAGCATGCCTATGTCCATATCGCGACGTTAGACAGGTGACATGTCGAAGTCAAGCCGTATTCCCCTGTCGTCCGGCCGCGAGCGACCGACCAACATCGCCGTCCTGCTGCGGGAGGCGTTCGTCGCGCTCAACGACGTCGTCGTCGTCGCGCTGGCCGAGCGCGGACACGCGGTCGTGCGGCCGGCGCACAGCGCGGTCTTCCAGTACCTCGACGACACCGGCACGACCGTCAGCGTCCTGGCGGAGCGCGCCCAGATGACCAAGCAGGCGATGGCGGAGCTGGTCGTGCACCTCGAGCGGCACGGGTACGTCGTCCGCGTGCCCGACCCCGCCGACCGGCGGGCCAAGCTGGTGCTCGCCACCGAGCAGGGGGCCGACGTCGTCGCAGTGGCCCAGGAAGTGGCTCCGGCGATCGAGCACCGCGTCGAGCAGCTGCTCGGCGCCGACCGGTTCGCCGCGCTGCGGGAGGACCTCGGCACCATCCTGCGGGCCGCCGACTCCTCCGCCTGACGCGAACGGGCCGCTGCACGCGCGCGAGGCGACGGGCCGGACATGGCACGAGCCCCGATCAGCCTGCGCTGATCAGGGCTCGTCGCCTCTGTACCCCCGACCGGATTCGAACCGGCGCTACCGCCGTGAGAGGGCGGCGTGCTAGGCCGCTACACAACGGGGGCCTGTACGCTGCGCGACCCGAGGGCCTCGCTTGCGAGTGAACACTCTACCCGATCCTCCGAGGAGGACGGACCAGCGGTGCTCGCGCTGAGTTCATACCGCTGGGGTACCAGGACTCGAACCTAGACTAACTGAACCAGAATCAGTCGTGCTGCCAATTACACCATACCCCATGGGGGTAAAACGCCCGGAGCTCATCGGTTGCCTGGCGGGGCAGACCGACGCGCATCCGGACGTCGTACCGGCGGTGAACACTACCCGAGCGCCGGGGCCGGGTCCAACTGGCGCACCCCGACGTGACGAAGCCCACCGACACCGGCCTCAGCGCGGGATCGACGCCAGCTCCGACGCGTCGTACCAGAGCAGGTCGCGCTCGTCGAGGCGGTCGACGGCAGACTCGTCGCCGGCCGCGGCCAGCACCACGTCGGGCGCGGCGCCCGGCTCGTCGACGTGCACGCAGATCACGTCGTCCTGCGGCACCGCGCTGGTGAGGTCGACGGCACTGGGCACGTCGTCGCCGTCGGCCACCGCCAGGACGGCGCTGTCGGGGACGTCCACCGAGACGACGAGCCGCAGCTGCGGGGCGTCCGGCTGCCCGCCCAGGAGCTCGAGCGAGTCGTCCGCGGCCGCCAGCTGCGCCGCGAACTCGAGCCCCTCGTCGTCCTCGTCCGGGAACATCGCCCGCAGCGCCGGCGTCACCGCGTGGGCGCGCCGGGCCGCGAGCGGGCCGGCCGCGGGATCGAGCTGGTCGAGCGAGGCGGGGAGGTAGATGCGCACCCGGCCAGTGTGCCGCGCCGACGCCCGGCGCGACGATCAGGCGCGCACGGCGACCGCAGGCTCCACCGCCGACGCCACGACGAGCAGGGCGTCCAGCCGCGCCGCGACCCCGGCGATCGCGCGCCTGACCGGGGACCCCGGTGCCGCCTCGCGCAGGGTGCGCGCCTCGAGCAGAGCGGTGTCGAGCGCCGGGCCGTCGTCGGGCACGAGGTGCGCGTCCGGGACTCCCGCGTACCGTGCGAGCGCCTGCCCCACGGCCTCCCCCGGCTGCGGCCCGGCCACCGACGCCCGCACGCGGTTGACCAGCACCATCCGCGTGCCGCCCAGACCCAGGTCCGTCAGCTCGCCCAGGCCCCGGACCAGGCGCTGGATGCCGACGGGGTCCCCCGCGCCGACCGCCAGCACCACGTCCGCCGCCTCGAGCGCGCTGAGCGTGGCGGCGTTGCGGCGCGGGGCACGCGTGTCGTAGCTGAGCACCTCGTCCTGCTCCAGGCAGAAGCCGCAGTCGATCACCGTCCACTCCGCGAGCCCGCGGGCGACCGTCCAGACGGCGTCAAGCGACGACGAGGGAAGCTCCGGCCAGCGGTCCGCCCGGGAGATCCCCGACAGCACGCGCAGGTCCGGGGCGATGGTCGGGGTGATCCTGGCCAGGGTCGTCAGGTCGAGGGTCCCCTGCCCTGCGGCACGCGCCGCCGCCGCGAGGCCCGGCGCCTCGTCGAGCATGCCCACCACCTGCGCCACGCAGCCGCCGTACGTGTCGGCGTCCACGAGCAGCGTCCGACGGCCGGCCGCGGCCAGCTCCGCGGCGACGTTCACCGCGACGGTCGTCCGGCCCGGCGCCCCGGTCGGGCCCCAGACTGCGACGACGAGACCGCGCGCCGGGCGGCGGACGGTCTGCTCGTCGGGCCACGAGGAGTCGCGGCTGTCGCCGTCGGGCGCCGTGCCGAGGACCACCAAGGCGTCCCGGACCACCTCGTTGGCCGACGCCTCGTCGTGCGGTGCGGCCGCCACCAGGTCCGCACCGAGCGCCACGAGACGCTCGCCGAGCCACGGACGGGCGGCGTCGCCGATGCCGATGACGCGCACGCCCGCCCGGTGCAGCAGCTCGATCGCCTCCCGGTCGAGCAGGTCGAGGTCGCCCGACACGACGGCCAGTCGACCGAGACCCGCCTCCGCGGCCGCGAGCAGCTCGGTGAGGTCGGCGCACCGCCGGGTCACGCTCAGGCGCCCGCCGGTCTGCTCGACCGCCTGGACGATGATCGCCTCCGCCGCGCCCTGCACGGCGCACAGCACCCCGACGGCCACGTCAGCCCCCCGAGCCCAGGACCGGCACCACGTCGACCGTGCCCTCGGCGGCGAGCGCCGTGAGGACCTCCGGCAGCAGCGCGCTGGGCACCAGCACCTGGACGGCGCTGCCCCCGGAGGCGCGGAACGCCCCCGTCGGCGTCGTGACCTCGGCGACCGTGAGCCCTCCGGCCAGCTCCCACGGGTCGTCCGGCGCGGCGTCGTCGTCCGGCGCCGGCGGGGTGAACCACAGGTCCACGAGAGCACCGGGGACCACGTCCTGCGACGGGGCACGCTCGAGGGTCACCGACACCGGCCGCAGGTCGAGGTCCGCGGCCGACCCGACGGCCGACGCGGGCACGAGCTCGCCGCGGCCGACCGCCCGGACCGCCACGACGTCGCGCGCGATCGCCTCGTCCGCCCGCAGGTAGTGATCGAGATTGACCGTGCCCAGCCGCACGTCGACGACGGCGAGGTCCTGCGCGGCCACCCGGTCCCCCGGCACCAGGGCGGACCGCGTCACGTACACGGGCACCGTGGCCTGCGCCGTGCGCACCGCCCAGGAGCCCAGCAGCACCGACGCCGCCACCATCGCGATGCCGGCCAGCAGCCGGGGGTCGCGCCAGCCGGGCCGCCGCAGCCGGGCCGCCACCGGTGCGGGCAGGTCGAGCACGCTCGTGTCCATCGGATCTCCTGGTTCGTCGCGCCTGGCTGGACGGTCATCCTGCCCGCGTCCAGGACGTCGCGAACGGAGCATTGTGGACAAACCGGTCCGAGCGCCAGCGCGTGCCACACTGCGGTCATGCCTTCGCGGTTCCTGACCCTCGCGGACGTCACCGAGGTGCTGAACATCTCGGCGCCGCAGGCCTACGCACTCGTCCGCTCCGGGGAGCTGCCCGCCATCCAGATCGGTGGCCGGCTCCAGTGGCGGGTGGAGTCCACCGAGCTCGAGAAGTACATCCAGCGGATGTACGAGCAGACCCGCGCCCGCATCTCCAGCGACGGCAGCGTGGTCGACGCGCCCTCGTCCGACTGAGCCTCAGCCCGACCGCACGACCCGCACCGCTGCGAACGCCACGGTCCACGGCACGCGACCGGACGCGTCGCCGACGTCGCTGAGGTCCAGGTGGTCGGCGCCGACGCGATCGACCCGACCCACGAGGTCGGTCCCGCCGACGTCGATCCGGACCACGGCGCGATCGCGCGCCAGAGCACGAAGGGCGTGCGCGAGCCCGAGCCGTGCCTCGACCGCACCGGGCGCAGGGGCCGCGTGCCCGACGAGCCCGCCGACGCCCGCCACCGCCGCGGCCGGCA
>NZ_JABMCI010000049.1 GCF_013359775.1 Cellulomonas humilata
GCCGGCGTCCCGGCCAAGCTCGCGTGGACGGCTGCCTTCGGTCTCGTCGTGACGCTGGTCTGGCTGTACCTGGAGCTGCTGCGGATCTTCGCGATCCTGCGTGGCGACTGACCTGGGTCAGAACTGACTGACGTCGGCCCGACACCCGCCACCCATGGGAGCGCAGGACAGTGAAGTACGCGAAGCACATCTCGGAGCTCGTCGGCGGCACCCCGCTCGTCCAGCTCACGTCCGTGACCGCCGGCCTGACGGCGACGATCCTGGCCAAGGTCGAGTA
>NZ_JABMCI010000050.1 GCF_013359775.1 Cellulomonas humilata
GCCGGCGTCCCGGCCAAGCTCGCGTGGACGGCTGCCTTCGGTCTCGTCGTGACGCTGGTCTGGCTGTACCTGGAGCTGCTGCGGATCTTCGCGATCCTGCGTGGCGACTGACCTGGGTCAGAACTGACTGACGTCGGCCCGGGTGCGATGATCGATCGCACCCGGGCCGACGTGCGTCTGCCCGACACCCGCCACCCATGGGAGCGCAGGACAGTGAAGTACGCGAAGCACATCTCGGAGCTCGTCGGCGGCACCCCGCTCGTCCAGCTCACGTCCGTGACCGCCGGCCTGACGGCGACGATCCTGGCCAAGGTCGAGTA
>NZ_JABMCI010000051.1 GCF_013359775.1 Cellulomonas humilata
AACTCGACAGCGTTACGGCGGTCATAGCGAAGGGGAAACGCCCGGTCCCATTCCGAACCCGGAAGCTAAGCCCTTCAGCGCCGATGGTACTGCACTCGCCAGGGTGTGGGAGAGTAGGACGCCGCCGGACATCATTCAGAAGAAGCCACCCCTACGGGGGTGGCTTCTTCTGTTTTCAGGAGAAGGTTCTGTGCGCGCGACGTCGGGCGTATTGATCACCATGTTTCACCGCAGTTGTCGTCCCCGCTCCGCCAATTCGGCGCGGCCCAGTCGGCCGCCGTTCGGCGTCCGGAGCAGGGGATGAGACGATGGGGCGGTCGATCGCGACGAGGAGAGCACACAGATGAACAGCGAGAATCGTGCCGAGGGCACACCTGACGACCGGGGTCGGTCGGGTGGCGCCAACCGCGGTCGACCCGACGGCGAACGCAGCAGCTCGGCACGAGGCCCGCGCACATCCCAGGGCAGCAGCGGCGCGCCCCGTGGCGGGACGTCCGGTCGCGGTGGCGGTTCCTACGGCGGTGGCTCCTACGGTGGCGGGCGGCCGACCTCGGGCGGTGCGCCGCGCGGCGCGAACCGTTCCGGCGGCGACCGTTCCCCGTCCAGCTCCGGTGGCGATCGGGGCTACCGTCCGTCCTCCGGTGGACGGCCGGCCGGCGACGACCGTGGATTCCGTCCGACGTCCGGTGGGCGTCCCGGCGACTCTCGCGGCGGCGATCGTCCGTCCTACGGCGATCGGTCTGGCCAGGGCGACCGTGGTCGAGGTGGCGAGCGCCCCTCCTACGGCGACCGCCCGTCCGGCAACCGGCCCTCGTACGGTGACCGTTCCGGTGGCAGCCGTCCCTCGGGTGACCGGCCGTCCTACGGCCAGCGGCCCGCCGGTGATCGCCCGTCGTACGGGAGCCGACCGTCCGGTGGCGACCGGCCGTCCTACGGTGACCGTTCCGGTGGTGGTCGTCCTTCGGGTGACCGGCCGTCCTATGGCCAGCGGCCCGGCGGTGACCGGCCGTCGTACGGTGACCGTTCCGGTGGTGGTCGTCCTTCGGGTGACCGGCCGTCCTACGGTGATCGTTCTGGTGGGGGTCGTCCTTCAGGTGACGGCCCGTCCTATGGCCAGCGCCCTTCGGGTGACCGGCCTTCGTACGGTGACCGTTCCGGTGGTGGTCGTCCTTCGGGTGACCGGCCGTCCTACGGTGATCGTTCTGGTGGGGGTCGTCCTTCAGGTGACCGCCCGTCCTACGGCCAGCGCCCTTCGGGTGACCGGCCTTCGTACGGTGACCGCTCAACTGGAGGGCGTCCTTCGGGTGACCGCCCCTCGTACGGTGACCGCTCCGGCGGTGGCCGTCCCTCGGGCGACCGCCCGTCC
>NZ_JABMCI010000002.1 GCF_013359775.1 Cellulomonas humilata
CCCTGGGGGTTTCTCCAGGCGGGTGATGCTCAGGTTGAGTCGGTGTACCTCGGTGTGGTGGTGCTTGCAGAGCAAAGCCGCGTTACCGATCGACGTGCCTCCCTTGTCTCTGTCCCACCAGCGGCTGTGGTGCACCTCGCATCGAGACGCGTGCTGGTCGCACCCGCTCCAGGTGCACTGCCCGTCGCGCCCGATCGCGGCGCGTCGTTCCGCGGTCCTGCACAACCGCCCGGTGCGGCCGCCGTCCAGCCGGCGGCCCTCGGCGGACATGACGCTCCGCGTGATGTCCGCCTCGCCCCGCGCCCG
>NZ_JABMCI010000052.1 GCF_013359775.1 Cellulomonas humilata
ACCGACACACGAAATGGTCCCGATAAGGACCGTTCAGATTCGGCTGAATTTTGGCACCGCCCCAACCACGGAGGTGGAAGAAAACGGCACCTATCTCAACCAAGACCCACCACCCTCGAACACCCCCACCCAAACGGGCACGAGCATCATCAGAAAGCGAGCCATATGGCATCGACTATTTGGCACACTGTTGAGTTCTCAAGGAACAGACGCGCATCCATCTCGGTTTCTCAACCTGTCCGGAGGCAACTGCTCTAACTTAGCGGAGCGGCCCTGCCCCGTCAAATCCCCTGGTCAGAGGAGATTCACTGGGGCGAGAACCGAGGTTCCGCGTCCGGACACTCGTGATGACCGACGATCTGGCCGCCGGTCGAAGAGTCCGAGGATGTCGCTCCGGGGGACCAGCCACTGCGGTTCGATCCGCGGTGTCCGTTCCTCCCTGCCGGGCGACGTCGAGAAGATTACGCAGGCGGAGCGCCAGAGAGCAAATCCGCGGCCGGTGACGCGGGTCACTCGGCTGCTGAGCCTGCGACCTGCGCAAACGCGCTAGTACAGCGCGCTGGTCATGGCCCGGCGGGCGGCGATCACCCGGGGGTCCTCGCCGCCGATGACCTCGAACAGGTCGACCAGGCGCACGCGCACGCGCTCGCGCTCCGGGCCGGCGGTGGTCCGCAGGACGTCGACGAGCCGCGCGAACGCGTCCTCGACCTTCCCGCCCAGGATGTCGAGGTCCGCCACGGCCAGCTGGGCGTCGATGTCCGACGGGTCGTCTGCCGCCGCGGCACGCGCTGCCTGGAGGTCGGCGTCGCGCGTCCGGTCGAGCAGTCCCACCTGGGCCAGGCCAGCACGCGCGAGGGAGTCGCGCGGGTTCTCCTTGAGCGCCTGCTCGTACGCGGCGGTGGCCGCGGCGAGGTCGTCGCGCTCGATCGCGTCGTAGGCCGCCTGGTGCAGGGGCGGGAGCTCGGGTTCCGGCTCCGGCTCGTCCTGGGCGGGGCCGCCCGTGCTCGGCGTCGCGCGGCCGGTGATCCCGTTGGCCTCGGCGGCGGCGAGCACCTGGTCGAGGACGGCGCGGACCTGGTCGCGCGGGTAGGCCCCCTGGAAGAGGGGAAGCGGCTGACCGGCGAGCACCGCGACGACGGTGGGCACGCTCTGCGCCTGGAAGGCCTGGGCGACCTGCGGGTTGGCCTCGGCGTCGATGCGCGCCAGCTGCCAGCGCCCGCCGTCCTCGTCGGCGAGGGAGGCGAGGTCCGCGGCGACCGTGGCGCTGGCCTCGCTCCGGGGCGACCAGAGGACGACGACCACCGGGTACCGGGTCGAGCTCTGCACCAGGTCCGGGAACGACTCCTGGTCGACGTCCACCACGTAGGTGCCCGCCGCCGGCAGACCGCCCGGGCTCCCGGGCGGGGGTGTGGCCGGGCGGTTGAGGGTGGACAGGTCCACCGCTCCGCGCACGTCGAGGGGAGGGCGGGGTCCGGTCGGCTGGGACATGCGGCGGTCTTCCTTCGGCTGCGTGCGGATCGGGTCTACTCGGCCGTCGCCGACGTCACGGCGTGCTCGGCGGCGAGCAGCTGCACGGGTACGCCGCTGTCTGCCGGGGGCACGTACATCACGAGCACGTCGGTGAACGTCCGGACGAAGTTGCTGGCGGCGCTCGTCTTGCCGGTGAGCGCTGCGTAGAAGGGGTCGGAGATGGGGATCGTCCCACCGGCCACGGTGAGCGTGACGGTGGAGACGGTGGTGAGCTGGCCGACGACGATCGCTCCGCCGTCCACCGTCTGGATGCTGACCACCGGCGTCGTCGGGTCGGGGGTGTAGGTCTCGACCGCGGAGCCGGCGGCAGATACACCGGCCGCCGTGGCCGCGCGGGCCGCCTCGATGCTCGAGCGGAAGGTGTCGGGCTGGAAGCTCGCGGCGAACGCCGAGGCGTCCCCGTTGGCCAGGACGTCGGCGTACTGCTGGAACGCCTCCGCCGGGGTCATCACGAGACCGGTGGCGTCCGAGGCCAGCACCGGGCTCCCGGTCTCCGGTGCCGCGGTGGCCGGCATCTGGATGCCCGCGCCCATGCGGCCCCAGCCCCAGAGCTTGTACTGCTCGCGGGGGGCCGCCTGCTGCATCACGAGGATCCGCGGGGCCTGGAGGTCGTCCGGCTGCTTGGTGACCACCAGCTGCGTCCGCGGCCAGACGTCGGTCTGCGGCACGATCAGTGCCTGCTCGTCCGTGGGCAGCGGCGTCGGCGGCTTGGCACCGGCGGTCGCTGCCGCGCGGACGTACTCGGCGGTCCGCACCGCCAGGGCGGGACCCGTGACGCGCGGCGCGAGCTGCGCGGGGTCCAGGGCCGTGTCCGACGCGGTGAGCACGGCGCCGAGGTCGGTCAGCACGTCCTGGGACTGGAGCACCGTGGTCACTGCGGGCGCGACGGCCGGTACCGGCTCGGGCTGGGCCTGCGGGAGCGGGGTGCTGCACGCGGCGAGTCCCAGCAGGAGGACGCCGCCGACGGCGGAGACGAGGCGGCGCGACCGCGCGGTGCGAGTCATCGGTCCTCCTCCTTCGTGTCGGTGGCGGGCTGGGCGCCCTCCGGGGTGGCCTCTGTGGGGGGCAGTCCCCACGCCCGGCGCCAGGCGTCGGCCCGCGAGCCCGCGGTGGCGGACTCGTCGGCACCGGGCGCCGGTGGTGTGGTGGTCCGCATCCACGTGGGCCGACCGGTGTGCACGGGCTCGGCGTCGGGCCCGGCCGGTGAACCGGGACGCAGACGGGCACCCGGCGGTGGCGGCACGGCTGACCACCCGGCGGGGTTGCTCGGACCGGACCCTGCGGTCGACGCGGGAGGCGCCGCAGCCGGCGGCGGCAGGGGGGACGTCGACGGCTGCGCCCAGGACGGGCGGCCGTGCGGGGCGGCCGCGCGCTCGCCGGGCGGACCGTTCGGGCTGGGCGGGGTCGCCGGCGACGAGGTGGTCGGCGCAGGCGGACCTGCCGGGCGGGAAGTCGCCGGAGCGGGCGGACCTGCCGGGCGGGAAGTCATCGGTGCCGACGGACCCTCCGGGCGGGACGTCGTCGGTGCCGGGGGTCCGGCCGTCCGGGCGGGCGTCGGCGCGGGCGCACCGGTCGGTCGGGACGTCGTCGGCGCCGGCTGTCCGCCGGACCGGAACGTCTCGGCCGTGCGAGGAGGTGGTGTGGGCGTCCAGCCCGCCACGGGGACCGCGCGCTCGGGCTCGGGGGCGGACGGCGCGACCGGGATCGGGCCGGTCGGCGTGCGGAGCGCCCGACGGCTCGAGCCGACCGGTGCCGAAGGCGCCGTCGACGGAGCCGAGGCCGGCCCGCTGGCCGACTCCGACACCGGTGCGGGCACGGCGGGGACGGACCCCGTGCGCGGTCGGGCCGCCCGGGCCTGCGTGGCTTCGCGCAGCTGCCGACGGGTGAGCACGGGGATCGCGTCGATGTCGGCCGAGCCGATCACCACGGCGGGCGTCGCGCCCGTGTGCACGGCGTGCCACTCCGGCTCGTCGTGTCCGGCGCGGTGCCGGCGCACGTCCCGCAGCAGCAGCCAGCCCGCGAGCAGCACGAGCAGCGTGCCGACGGCCACGCACGGCCACAGCCACGGGGTGGTGACCACCCGGGGCCACGCGAGGGACAGCGTCGGCGCGGACTCGCCGGTGCTGACCGCGAGCAGGCTCCAGCGGCCCTCCTGCGCGGGCCAGACGAGCTCCGCGGACCCGGTCCCGGTCTCCTGCGCGACCCACAGGTCGGAGCCCGTCGGGTCGGCGACCGTGACCGGAGCCGCCGCCTCGCCCTCGGTGGGCGCGGGGGTCGGCACGGCGGCGTCCGCGGGCGGGGCCGCGGCGGCGTCGGTCGGGGTGGGCGTGGGGGTGGGTTCGGGCGCGGCGACGTCGTCGACGGCCAGCGTGTGCCAGCCGGACAGGCCAGTCACCTGGGCGTGCGCGTCGGTCCCCACCCAGCCGGCCACGTCCGTGTCACGGCCGACCGCGAGCACGACCGCCCCGCCGTCCGGGACGCTGACCCGGACGGTCACGGGGTCGCCGCCGAGCTCCAGCACACCGGGGTCCGTGACGAGGGTGTGCGAGCCACCCGACGTGGTGGCCACGAGGACGTCGTCGGCCCGCCACACCGTCGCGGACGCGATGCCGAGACCGATGATGATCAGTCCGGCGACGCCGACGGCGGCGATGATCAGACGCTTGAGCACGCAGGATCCTCCAGGGAAGAGAAACCCCAGGATAGGCAGAGCGGCACGTCACGGCCGAACCGGGACCGAGTGGACGGATCGTCCCCGGTATGCGTACCAGGCCTGGTCCCGACCGCGGGACCGTGAACGCGCGTATCCTGACCGACGGGCTCCGGATGTCGACGAGCGCCTCGACCGAGGCTGCTCCGCGCGGAGCCACCGTGCCCAGGAGGACTGCTCGTGCCCGACGCCCGGACCCCCTTCCCCGTCGTGAACTTCCGCGGCTACGAACGCGAAGCCGTCGACGCCCGCATCACCGGGCTGGAGAAGGCCCTCGCCGACGCCCGCGCCCAGGTGGAGTCCCTGGACGGCCGCGCCATGCAGGTGGCGGGTGAGCTGTCCGAGGCGCACCGTCAGCTCCGCGAGGCGGAACGCCCCACGTACTCCGGGCTGGGCTCGCGCATCGAGCAGCTGCTGCGGTCCGCGGAGGAGCAGTCCTCGGACGTCGTCACGCAGGCCAACGCCCAGGCCGCCGACGCCCTGGCCCGCGCCAAGCTGTCGTCCGGCCAGCTGCGGGCACGCGCCGAGAACGAGGTCGCCGAGGTCGTCGCCACCGCCCGCCGTGAGGCCGACGAGGTCAAGACGACGGCCGCCGCGGAGGCCGAGAGCACGCTGCTGGCCGCGCAGCGCCGCGCCGAGGAGCTCGTCGGCTCCGCCGAGCGCGAGGCCGCCCGGATCCAGAGCGCGATCACGACGGAGGAGAGCGAGCGGCGCAGCTCCCTGGAGCGCGAGCTGGGCACGCTGCGCGCCAGCGTCGAGCACGAGGCCACGCAGCTGCGCATCGCCACCGAGCGCACCGCGAGCGAGCTCCGCGCCCGCTCCGAGGCCGAGACCACCGCACAGCGCGAGGAGGCCGACCGCTACGCGCAGGACCTGCGCCAGAGCGCCGACGCCGACACCACCGAGCTGCGCCAGCGGGTCGAGGGCGAGCTCGCCGCGGCACGGGTCGAGGTCGACCGGTACGTGGCCCAGCAGCGCAGCGACGTCGCCGCCGAGGTGGGCGCCGCACGCCAGCAGGCCGCCGACGAGGTGACCTCCCTGCGCGTGCAGACCCAGGAGTACGCGGACGGCCTGCGCGCCGCCGCCGAGCGCGACGCCGCCGCGCTCCAGCAGCGCGTCGCGGCCGAGGTGGCCGCGCTGCGGGTCGAGGCCGAGCAGTACGCGGCCTTCGTCCGCGCACAGGCCGAACGGGAGACCGGCGAGCTGCGCTCGAAGACGGCCGACGAGCTCGGTGCCCAGCGGGCCGACGCCGAGCAGACCGTCGTCGCCCTGCGCGGCGACGCCGAGCGGTACGCCACCGACCTGCGCACGCAGGCCGAGCGCGAGACCGGCGAGCTGCGCGAGCGGGCGACGCACGAGACCGCCCACCTGCGCGACGTCACGACACGCGAGGCCGCCGAGCTCCAGGAGGTCACGGCGCGCGAGACGGGCGAGCTGCGGTCAGCCGCGGACCGCGAGACCGCGGAGCTGCGCGAGCGCACGCGGCTCGAGGTCGAGCGGGCTCTGACCGAGGCGCGTCGCGCGGCCGCGGAGCTGACGACGTCCGCCAAGACGCACGCCGACGAGCTCGTCCGGTCCGCCGAGCAGCAGCTGGCGGACGCGGAGCTGTCCATCGCGTCGCGTCGTGAGGCTGCCGAGCGCGAGGACGCGGAGCGCCACGAGACCGCGCGCGCCGAGACCGAGCACCTGGTCCGCGACGCCGAGGCGCACGCCGCCGAGGCCGAGCAGCGGGTGGCGAAGGCGCTGGCGCAGGCCGACAAGGTGCGCACCGACGCCGAGCAGCACGCCAAGGAGCTCATCTCCAACGCGCGCAAGAACGCTGACCGGGTGGTCGCGGAGGCCCGCGAGCACGCCGAGAAGCAGATCTCCGACGCGATGATCGAGTCGGAGCGCGAGCGGACGTCGGCCACGCGGCAGGTCGAGGACCTCAACCGCCAGCGCGAGTCGATCACGTCCTACCTCGACGAGCTGCGCAACCTGCTCGGGCACAACCCCGACCGCGCCACGCTCGACCGGGCGACGCGCGCCGAGGCGGCGTTCGCGAAGGAGCAGAAGGCAGCGCCCGCGGCGAAGCAGTCGAACACGGCCGCGGACGACGCCCCGCCCGCGAAGCGGTCGAGCACGGGTGCCGACGACACCCCGCCCGCGAAGGCGTCGGCCACGGCATCCGACGACGCCCCCGCGGCGAGTGCGTCGCAGGCCGGCCCCGACGACGCCCCCGCGGCGCCGGCCGGAAAGCCGGCGCGCCCGGCGTCCCGCCCCACCAAGGCGCGCCCCGCACCCGTGTCCGCGGCCATCCCGGTCGTGCCGGAGGCCCCGGCGGAGACGTCGGACGACGCCCCGGCGGACGCAGCGACCGACGAGCCGGCCCCCGCCGAGGACTCGGCGCAGCAGGCGCCCGAGGTCAAGGACGCTCCCCCGGCTGCCGATGCCCACGACGAGCAGCCCGCCAAGGACGACGCAGCCGCGTCCGCCCACTGACGGGACGTCCCGCGGGGGGGTCGACGTGACCGACGAGAAGGCTGACGCGGCCGCGACCTGGCGCGAGGAGCGTCGCGCTGCCGCGGCCGCGCACGGCGAGCTGCTGGCCGACCGCCAGCGTGCCGAGTCGGCCCGGGCGCAGGAGCAGATCGACGCGTTCCTGCGGCGGGCCCTGGCGTCCGGTCCGGCACCGGTGGCGCTCTCGGCGCGCAGCTACGACGGTCGGGCGCGGTACCGGACCCCTCTGACGGGCTGGTACCTGCGCCGCGACGAGACCGTGGCCGTGGACACCGACGGGAAGTTCTACGTGCTGACCACCCCGTCGAGCCTGACGGCGCGGTTCCGGGGCGTCACCCCCGAGCCGTCCGCCCCGCCGCTCGTCATCGGGGCCGGCGGCAAGGACGGCGAGTCCCTGGACATGTCGGAGGCGCTCGCGCGGGTGCTGGGCCGCTGACCGTCGGTAGACCTCGTGTCCGCGCCGCACGCCGTCGAGCCGGCCCGACGCGCGCGCCCTGGCCACCCGTGCAAGGCTCCGACAGGCAGCGGAGCCGCGGCGGACAGGGGCGTTCGTAGGATGACCGAGATCGTGCACGTCGTCGTCATGGGAGTCGCCGGGTCGGGCAAGACCACCACCGCCCGCATCCTGGCCGAGCGGCTGGGGCTCCCCTACGCGGAGGCGGACGAGTTCCACCCGCCGGAGAACATCGCCAAGATGTCCGCCGGCCACCCCCTGACCGACGAGGACCGGTGGCCGTGGCTGCGCGCGATCCGGGACTGGCTGACCGCCCGGACGCACGCCGGCGAGAGTGCCGTCGTCACGTGCTCCGCGCTGAAGGTCGCGTACCGGGACCTGCTGCGCGAGGCCGAGGGTCGGGTGCGGTTCGTCCACCTCGTGGCGGCCGCCCCGTTGCTCGAGGACCGCATGGAGCACCGCGCCGGGCACTTCATGCCGCCGTCCCTGCTGGCCTCCCAGCTGGACACCCTGGAACCGCTGACGGACGCCGAGGACGGCGTGACGGTCTCCGTCGAGGCATCGCCCGACGTCGTGGCCGACCAGGCGATCGCCGCCCTGCATCTCACCGAGGAGTCCCGATGATCGCCCAGCAGCTCGTCACCGCGGCCGCGGAAGGGGTGGGCGAGACCCAGCTCATCATCGCCGCGATCATCGGCATCCTGGTGATCGTCGCGCTCATCGTCGGCCTCAAGATGCACCCGTTCCTGGCCCTGACGCTCGGCGCCGGCGTGCTCGCGGTCCTGGCCGGCATCGGCTACACGGACGCGTTCACCAGCTTCGTCGCCGGCGTCGGGACCACCGTCGCCGGCGTCGGGCTTCTCATCGCGCTCGGGGCCATCATCGGCAAGCTGCTGATCGACAGCGGCGGCGCCGACGAGATCGTGGACGCGATCCTGTCCAAGACGCCCGTGCAGCGACTGCCGTGGGCGATGGCGCTCATCGCGTTCGTCATCGGGATCCCGCTCTTCTTCGAGGTCGGCGTCGTTCTGCTGATCCCGGTCGTCATGCTCGCCGCCCGGCGGTCGAAGCTCTCGATGATCGTGCTCGGCATCCCCGCCCTGGCCGGCCTGTCCGCGCTGCACGGGCTGGTGCCGCCCCACCCCGGACCGCTCATCGCGATCGACGCGCTGGGCGCCGACCTGGGCACGACCCTCGGCCTCGGCCTCCTCGTCGCGATCCCCACCGTGATCATCTCCGGCCCGCTGCTGGCCAAGCCGCTGGCCCGGTGGGTCGTGCTGCCGCCCCCCGACGTGTTCCTGGGCGAGGCGCGCACGGACGAGGACGCTCGCCGGCCGAGGTTCGGTGTCGCGCTCATGGTCGTGCTGCTCCCCGTCGTGCTCATGCTGCTGCGGACGGTGGTCGAGGCGAGCGGGGCGGGCGAGAACCCGGTGGGTCAGGTGTTCGTGTTCCTGGGGACGCCCCTGGTCGCGCTGCTCATCACGACGTTGGTGGCCATGGTCGCCCTCGGGACGTCGCTCGGGAACACCCGGGCGCAGGTGAGCAAGCTGGTGGACTCGTCCTTCGCACCGATCGCGAGCATCCTGCTCATCGTCGCGGCGGGCGGTGGGTTCAAGCAGACGCTGGTGGACTCCGGCGTCGGCGACGTGATCGCCAGCGGGATCACCGACGCCGCGATCCCCCCGCTGTTCGCCGGGTGGATCGTCGCGGTGCTCATCCGGCTCGCGACGGGCTCGGCCACCGTGGCCACGATCACCGCGGCCGGCATCATGGCCCCGCTGGCGACGGACCTCTCGACCACGCACGTGGCCCTGCTGGTCCTCGCGATCGGTGCCGGGTCGGTGTTCCTCAGCCACGTGAACGACGCCGGGTTCTGGCTGGTCAAGGAGTACTTCAAGATGACCGTCGGCCAGACGTTCAAGACGTGGTCGCTCATGGAGACGGTGCTGTCGGTGACCGCGCTGATCTTCGTCCTGCTGCTCAGCCTCGTGATCTAGCCGGCCGCCTGGGCGAGCTCCGCGATCGCCGACGCGACGGCCGCGGGCTGCTCGACCGACGACAGATGCCCGGACTGCGGGACCACGACGAGCCGGGATCCCTCGGCCGTGGCCACCAGGTGCTCGGCGGCGGCGACCGGCGTCACGGTGTCCTCGTCGCCGACCACGACGACGACGTGGCCGGCGAACGCGCGCAGCACGTCGGACCGGTCCGGCCGGGCCGCCATCGCCCGCTGCGACCAGGCGATCCCCGCGGGCTCCTGCTGGTCGATCCAGGCGGCGACCCGCTCGGCCACCTCGGGCTGCGCGGCGCGGGTGGTCTCGCCCAGCAGCGACGTCGCCATCGGCCGGACCGGGTCGACCGACCCGGTCGACTCCGCCTCGTCCGCGATCCGCAGCCGGTTGGCGCGCGCGTCCGGGGCGTCGGCGGTGGACTTGGTGTCGACGAGCGCCAGCCCGGCGACGAGCCCCGGGTGCCGCTCGAGCAGCGCGAGCGCCACGTAGCCGCCCATGGACAGGCCGGCGATCACGGCGCTGTCCACGCCCGCGGCACCCAGCACCTCGGCCACCAGGTCCGCCGACGCCTCGAGCGACGGCTCGGGCAGGTCCGTGGCGTGGCCCGGCGTGCCGGGCAGGTCCACCGCGTGCACGGGGTGACCGGGCGGCAGCTGCGCGGCCACGTCGTCCCACATGCGGTGGTCGAGCGGGAAGCCGTGCAGCAGCACGATCGGGAGGCCGTCGCCCTCGGCGCGGTAGGTGTGCAGGCTCATGCGTCGTCCTCCGCCGTCGTGCTCGGGCCTGCCCAGTGGGTGGGCAGCGGGATCTCGTGGTCGGGCAGCACGTGCGCGACGATCTCGTCGAGCACGCGTCGGACGGCCGCCTCGCCGACCCACAGGTGCTTGGCGCCGTCCACGCCGATCACCTCGGCCTGCGGGACGCGCGCGAACCGGCGGCGCGCCTCGTCCGGGCGCAGGTAGTCGTCGAGCTCCGGGACCAGCACCACGAGCGGCTTGCCGAGCTCCGCCCACGCGTCGAGGTCCGCGTCCGTGGCGCGGTGCAGCGGCGGGGACAGCAGGATCGCGCCCTCGATCGACGGGTCGCGGCCGTGCATGAGGGCCAGCTCGGTGCCGAACGACCAGCCGACCAGCCACCGGTTCGGCAGGTCGTGGAACTCGGCGAACTCGATCGCGGCGTGCACGTCGAACCGCTCGCCGACCCCGCCGTCGAACGCTCCCCCGCTGCGCCCCCGTGGACTGACGGTTCCGCGCGTGTTGAACCGCAGCACCGCGAGGTCCGCCAGCGCGGGCAGCCGCCAGGCCGCCTTGCGCAGGACGTGCGAGTCCATGTATCCGCCGTGCGTCGGCAGCGGGTGCAGGGTCACCAGCGTCGCGGCCGGCGCCGCCTCGGCCGGGCGTGCCAGCTCCCCGACGAGCGTGAGCCCGTCGGCGGTGTGCAGCTCGACGTCCTGGCGCGCGGCGGGCAGGACCGTCAACGAGCGGATGAGGCCGGGGTCCTGCGTGTTCGTCGTCATCGCGACGAGCCTAGGGCGCCCTCGGCCAGCGCACCCGCGATCTCGAGCACGTCGGCCACCCCGTCGTCGGCGTTCGAAGCGCACCGCCGCGTCGCCGCATCGAGCACGGACGCGTGCGCGTTGGCCATCGCGAACGAGGTGCCGGCCCAGCCGAGCATGGACAGGTCGTTCGGGGCGTCGCCGACGGCCCAGACGTCCGCCGGGTCGATGCCGCGTGCGGCCGCCCAGTCGGCGAGCGTGGCCGCCTTGGTGATGCCCGGTCCGGAGATCTCCCCCAGTCCGACCGCCCCCGAGTCGGCGACGATCCCGAGCTCGCCGACGACGGCCGCCAGCTCGTCCGCGAACGTCGCGCCGACCGGTCGGGTGGAGCGCACCAGGAGCTTGAACGTGGACGGGCGCAGGACGTCCTCGATGCGGTCGGCCGTCGCGCTGCCCGGGGGTACCGGGTGGCTGGACAGGAACGGGGTCTCGTAGGCGAAGCCGTCGGCGCTCTCCGTGGCGAGGTGCACCGCCTCCGGGCCACCCCAGGCCCCACGGACGCGGTCGGCGATGCCGCCGACGAGCTCCGGGGACATCCCCCGCTCGACCAGCAGCCGCCCGGTGCCGACCTCGAGCACCGCGGCGCCGTTCGCGCAGATGGCGACCCCGTGACCGGCCACGTGCGACGCCAGCTCGCGCAGCCAGCGGGGCGGCCGGGCGGTGACGAACACGACCTCGACGCCGGCGTCGGCTGCCCGGACCAGCGCGGCGGCCGTGCGCGGGGAGACCGTGCCGTCGGGGCGCAGCAGGGTGCCGTCCAGGTCCGTGGCGACGAGGCGCGGCGCGCGGGTAGGTGTGCCGCTCATCGACGCGTCGGTCCGCGTCGGGCGCGCGCCTGCCAGCACGAGGTGTGCCAGTGCCGACGGTCGTCGAGAGCCTCGCCGAACAGCCCGTCGGACCGCCACGCGACCACGTGCGCGGTGCCCGCGCTCACCAGCTGGTCGCAGCCGGGGCACCGGTACTCACGGTCGGAGCCGCGGACGCGCTGGACCACCCACTCGCCGTCGGGCCCGGACTCCGCCTGCCGGCCGCCCGTGGCGCGATCGAGGTCGAGCTCGACGTGCTCCGCGCCGTACGGCCGCTTCGTCGCTCGTCGTCCCACGCCCTCATCCTCCCTCACACCCGCGTGACGTCCGCACTCGATCACGCTGGAACCCGCCGGAGTGCGGACGCTCGGGGGTAAGGCTCCGCAGCGTCCGCACTCGTGAGTGCTGGAGCCCATTGGAGTGCGGACGTTGCGGAGGATGGCGACGGCCGAGCTCCCCGGGGAGGGGAGCTCGGCCGGGGTGGGTCAGAGGGCTGCGGACTCCGCGGTCGGGATCGTGTTCGTGCGCAGGAGCTCGCGGTACCAGAGGCCCGAGTCCTTCACCGTGCGCTCGAGGGTGTCGTAGTCGACGCGGACCACGCCGAAGCGGCGGTCGTAGCCGTAGGACCACTCGAAGTTGTCCATCAGGGACCAGACGAAGTAGCCGCGCACGTCGGCGCCGCGCTCGATGGCCTCGCCGACGGCGTCGATGTGGTCGTGCAGGTACGCCACGCGGCCGGCGTCGTGCACGCGGCCGTCGGCGCTGACCTCGTCGTAGAACGCCGCGCCGTTCTCCGTGATCGCCATCGGGATGCCGGGGTAGCGGTCGTGGATCTCGAGCAGCAGGTCCACCAGGCCCTGCGGCTCGATGTTCCAGCCCATCGCCGTGTGCGGGCCGGGCTGCGGGAGGAACTCGACGTTGGTGGCGCCGACCCACGGGCTGTTCTCGGACGAGCGGTGGCCGTCCGGGCCGGGCGTGCCGTCACCGCCGGCGGGCGTGCCCTGCTGCACGCGACCGGTCGAGTAGTAGTTGATGCCCAGCAGCGCGAGCGGGACCTGGATGAGGTCGAGGTCACCCTCGAGCACGAAGGACCAGTCGGTGATGTGCTCGGTGTCGGCGAAGACCTCCTTGGGGTACTCGCCGTCGAGCATCGGGCCCAGGAACACCTCGTTGGCGATGGTGTCGATGCGGCGCTTGGCCTCGACGTCCTCCGGGGCGTCGGTCGCTGCGCGCGTCACGTGCAGGTTGAGCGTGACCGAGATCGGGGTGTCCTGGCCCAGCACGTCCTTGATGGCGCGGCCGGCGAGGCCGTGACCGAGGTTCAGGTGGTGCACGGCGGCCAGCGCCGTGGCGTCGTCGGTCACGCCGGGGGCGTGCACGCCGGAGGCGTAGCCGAGGAACGACGAGCACCACGGCTCGTTCAGGGTGGTCCACAGGTGGATGCGGTCGCCGAGCACCTCGGCCAGCTTGCGCGCGTACTTCTCGAACTGGAGGGCCGTCTGCCGGTTGGCCCAGCCGCCCTCGTCCTCGAGCGCCTGCGGCAGGTCCCAGTGGTAGAGCGTCGCGACGGGCTTGATGCCGGCGGCGATCAGGCGGTCCGCGAGGTCCACGTAGAAGTCGAGGCCGGCCTGGTTGAACTCGCCGGAGCCGGTGGGCTGGACGCGGGGCCACGCGATCGAGAACCGGTAGGCCGCCAGGCCCAGGTCCTGCATGATCGCGACGTCCTCGGGGACCCGGTGGTAGTGGTCCGCAGCGACGTCACCCGTGTCGCCGTCGAGCACCTTGCCGGGCGTGCGGGAGAAGGTGTCCCAGATGGACGGGCCGCGGCCGTCCTCGTCGAACGCGCCCTCGATCTGGTACGACGCGGTGGCCGAGCCCCAGAGGAAGTCGGTGGGGAACTGGCGTCCGGAGGGGCGCGAGGTCGTCATGTGCGGGTCCTTCGATCGAGCGGACGGGTCGGAGGTCTGGTGCCTGCTCCGCAGGCGGGCCGGGACGTCTGGTCCTGCGACTGCGCCGACCGGTCCATGGCCTCGTACGAGATTGTCGAATCGATACGATACACGCCGTGGGAACGCTCTCGCCACCCCCGTCCGGGGGGTGGCGAGAGCGGGCGCCTCAGAGGGTCAGCTCGACGATCGCGCCCTCCGCGGTCACCGCAGCACCGGCGAACCCGGTCTGCACGCTCCACGGCCCGACCGCACCTCGCGCCTCGACGCGGACGGCGTCGCCGTCGCGACGCACCACGAACCGCGTCGGCTCCCCGCCGTCGGGCGACGGCACGGTGGTCGTCGACCGGTGGCCGTCCGCCAGCTCCACCAGGTGCAGCGTCACGCCGTCGGCCCAGGTGTAGTCCGGCCGGTCGGAGCGTGCGCCCACGGGCAGCACCGAGTCCGGCCGCACGTACAGCGGGATCGACGAGTAGTCGTGCCGCTCGCGCACCCAGCGCGGACCGGCGACCTGCTCGCCCGACAGCAGCGAGGTCCAGGTGCCCTCGGGCACGTAGACGTCCACGGTCCCGTCCGCGGTGAACACCGGCGCCACCAGCAGGTTCTCGCCGAGCATGTACTGGGTGTCGACCGTCGCCGCGCCCGGGTCGTCCGGGAACTCCAGCACCATCGGCCGCATCATCGGCACCCCGGTGGCGTGCGCGTCCTGGCCGAGCCGGGCGAGGTACGGCATGAGAGAGAGCTTGAGCCGCGTGAACAGCCGCGTGACGTCCACCGCCTCCTCGTCGAACGCCCACGGCACCCGGTAGGAGTCCGAGCCGTGCAGGCGGCTGTGCGACGAGAGCAGCCCGAACGCCAGCCAGCGCTTGAACACCGCCGCGTCGGGGACCCCCTCGAAGCCGCCGATGTCGTGGCTCCAGAACCCGAAGCCCGACGACGCCAGCGACAGTCCGCCGCGCAGGGTCTCCGCCATGGACACGAAGGTCGACTCGCTGTCGCCACCCCAGTGCACCGGGAACTGCTGCCCGCCCGCGGTGGCCGACCGCGCGAACAGGACGGCTTCCCCCTCGCCGCGCTCGGCCTCGAGCACGTCGAACACCGCGCGGTTGTACAGGTGCGTGTAGTGGTTGTGCATACGCTCCGGGTCGGAGCCGTCGTGCCAGACCACGTCCGTGGGGATGCGCTCGCCGAAGTCGGTCTTGAAGGCGTCGACCCCCTGCACCAGCAGCCGGCGCAGGTAGCCCTGGTACCAGGCCACCGCGTCCGGGTTGGTGAAGTCGACGAGCCCCATGCCGGACTGCCACTGGTCCGTCTGCCAGACCGAGCCGTCCGCGCGCGTCACCAGGTAGCCCGCGGCGCGGCCCTCGTCGAACAGGGCGGACCGCTGCGCGATGTACGGGTTGATCCAGACGCAGACCTTGAGGCCCTTGGCGTGCAGGCGGGTGAGCAGGCCCTCCGGGTCCGGGAACGTCGCCGGGTCCCACGTGAAGTCGGTCCAGTGGTACGCCCGCATCCAGAAGCAGTCGAAGTGGAAGACGCTCAGCGGGAGCCCGCGCTCGGCCATGCCGTCGACGAAGGACATCACGGTCGCCTCGTCGTACTGCGTGGTGAACGAGGTGGACAGCCACAGGCCGTACGACCACGCCGGCACCTGCGCCGGGCGCCCCGTGAGCGCCGTGTAGCGCCGCAGGACGTCCTTGGGCGTCGGCCCGTGGATGACGTAGTACTCCAGCGACTCCCCCGGCACCGAGAACTGGGTGCGCGAGACCGCCTCGGACCCGACCTCGAACGACACCCGCCCGGGGTGGTCGACGAACACGCCGTAGCCCGCGTCGGACAGGTAGAACGGCACGTTCTTGTACGCCTGCTCGCTGGCCGTACCGCCGTCCTCGTTCCAGATGTCGACGGACTGGCCGTTCTTCACGAACGCGCCGAACCGCTCGCCCAGGCCGTAGACGTGCTCGCGGACGCCCAGGCTGAGCTGCTCGTGCACGTACGCGTCGCCGCGGGCGTCGGTGACGACGCCGACCGAGCGCGGGGTCGAGGACGTGAGGACCCGGCCGTCGGCCTCGAACTCGACGTTCCACGCGCCGCGGGTCGAGACCCGTGCCGTGAGGGCACCCGACCGGAAGGTCGCGACGCCGTCGGCGGAGTCGTCCGCCTCGACCACCTTGACGTCCGCCGCGGAGCGGGACAGTGCGAACGAGGGCCCGCGGTCGGCTCCCCCGCGGTGGTGCTCGATCCGCACGCCGATCACGTCGTCCATCGGGCTGTGGAACGAGACGGTGACCAGCGCCCGGTTGAGGGTGTCGCCGCGCGACGTCAGGGGCACCGTCGAGGCGTACACGGTGAGCGAGTCCTCGCCCACCACGACGTCCGCCACCTCGCGCGGTCGCAGGACCGTCACACCGGGGAGGTGCTGCCAGTAGCCGTCCGTGAACTTCATCGTGGCGCCTTCGCGTGGAGGGATCGGGTGTCGTCGGCATCGAAGCGTTTCGATGCCGAGATTACGTTAGGTGGCTGCGGGAACGGTGTCCAGAATGGGTCGGGACAGACCGCTGTTTCGACGGCGGTTCGACTCGCTAGGGTGGGCCCGGCAGGTGCCGACGAGGGGATGGCGTGGTGGCGACGATCGACGACGTGGCGCGGATGGCGGGGGTCTCCGTCTCCACCGTGTCCTACACGTTCTCCGGGAAGCGGCCCATCTCCGCCGAGACCCGCGCGCGGGTGGAGAGGGCCGTCCGCGAGCTCGACTACCGGCCGCACGCGGGAGCGCGCGCGCTCGCCTCCCAGCGCACTCAGGTGCTGGCGCTCATGGCGCCGCTGCGCGTCGACGTCAACGTCGGCGTGATCATGCAGTTCGTCACCGGCGTCGTCACGCGCGCCCAGTCCTACAAGCACGACGTCCTGCTGCTCACCCAGGACGACCACGAGGGCATCGAGCGGGTCGCGGCCGGCTCCATGGTCGACGCCGTGCTGATGATGGACGTCGAGGCCGAGGACCCCCGGCTGGCCATCCTGCGCCGACAGAAGCAGCCCGCGGTCCTGATCGGCCTGCCCCGCGACGCCACCGGGTTCTCCTGCGTCGACCTGGACTTCGAGGCCGTGGGCCGGGTGGCCGTCGACCACCTGGCCGGTCTCGGTCACCGGCAGATCGCGCTGATCGGCTCCCCGCGCGCGGTGCTCAGCCGGCGCACCACCTACGCGGCACGCCTGGTCCGCGGCTTCACGCAGGAGGCCACCCGGCTGGGCCTCGACGCCGTGTTCGAGACCTGCGAGTCGTCGCACGCCGGCGCCGTCGAGGCCGTCGACCAGGTGCTCGCCGCGCTGCCGGACGTGACCGCGGTCATCGTGCACAACGAGGTCGCGCTGCCCGCCGTGCTGGAGACCCTGCGGGCGCACGGCAAGGACGTCCCCGGAGACATCTCGGTCGTGGCCGTGTGCCCCGAGGACGTGGCCCTCGGCCAGACCCAGCCCCTGACCGCGGTCGACATCCCCGCGCACACCATCGGCGCCGTCGCGGTCGACATGGCGATCGGTCGGCTCACCGGGGAGCAGCCGGCCGAGACCCGCCTCCTCGCTCCCGTCCTGACCACCCGGACCAGCACCGCTCCCCCGCGCAGCTAGCACCGCGGCACCGCCGGCGGGGAGGTGCAGCTCTCCGACCACCGGTGCGCCGGTCAGCAGGTCCACGCCGTCCCCGGGCAGCACCGCCGCGGTGTCGCCGTGGTTGAGGACGAAGAGCAGCTCCCCGCGGCGGGCCACCTCGATGCCGTCGGGGACGGTCGCCAGGGGCGGCTCGACGCCCGCCGCGTCGAGGCAGTCGGCCACGATCGCGCGCAGGACGTCCGCGGTCGGCACGGTCGAGACGTACCAGGCGGTGCCGTTCCGCAGCACGGCCGGCCTCCCGGTCAGGCCCGACCCCGCGTAGGTGGCCAGCACCTCGGCGCCGTCGGCCGCCAGGTGCTCCGACCACACGGTCCCGGTGAACGTGCCGTAGCGCGCGGAACGCACCTCGACGCCCTCGGGAGGCAGCGGTCGGTGCTGCTCGCCCGAGACGCCGAGCACGTGCGCCCACGGCACGGGGAACCGGCCCGAGCGGACCCGCTGGTCCTCGTCGGAGATCCCACTGAACGGCCCGACGAGCAGGACGCCCCCGCGCTCCGCGACGCGGGCCAGGTTGGCCGCGTCGGCGTCGGACACCAGGTGCAGCAGCGGGACGACCACCAGGTCGTAGCGGTCCAGGTCGGCGCCGGGCGGGACGATGTCGGTGGCGATCCCCGCCCGCCAGAACGGCTCGTGATAGGCCGCGAGCTGGTCGGGCACGGTCAGCCGGGTGCTCGGCAACGAGTCGGACTCGGCCGCCCACAGCGAGGGCCAGTCGAAGACGAGCGCCACCCGGGCGTCGACCGTCGTGCCGACCACCGGGCGAAGGCGCGCGAGCAGCCGGCCCTGCTCGCGGACGTCCCGGTGCAGGTCCGTGTCCGCACCGGCGTGCGGGAGCATCGCCGAGTGGAAGCGCTCGGAGCCGGAGGTCGAGGCGCGCCACTGGAAGTAGCAGACCGCGTCGGCCCCGTGCGCCACCGCGCGCAGCGAGTCCCGGAGCATCCCGCCGGCGGGCTTCGGCAGGTTGTGCGGGCGCCAGCTCACCGCGCCCGCGGCCTGCTCGAGCAGTGCCCACGGCCGACCCCCGCCCACCCCGCGGGTGAGGTCGTGCGTGAGAGCGGCACGGGCCCGCGCCGACGGGTCGCCGGGATCGGTGTAGTGGTCGTCGGCGACGACGTCGAGGTCGTCGGCCCAGGAGAACTGGTCGACCAGCGGGAAGAAGCCCATCGCGTTCGTCGTCACGGGGGCGCCCGAGGACGAGCGGATCACCGAGGCCTGGAGGCGGTACACGTCCCGGAGCTGGTCGGACGTGAACCGCCGGAAGTCGAGCAGCTGCGCCGGGTTGTGCACGTACGGCACAGCCCGCGGCGGCACGACCTCCTGCCAGTCGTCGTACCGCTGGCTCCAGAACGCGGTCCCCCAGGCGCGGTTCAGCGCGTCGAGGTCACCGTGCCGGGCCTCCAGCCAGGTGCGGAACCGGTCCGCGCAGAGGTCGCAAAAGCACGCCTGCCCGAACTCGTTGCCCACGTGCCACAGGGCGACCGCCGGGTGCTCGGCGTACCGCGCGACCAAGGCGGTGACCACCGCCGCCACCCGCTCGCGGTACACCGCCGAGCCGGGACAGAAATGGTTGCGCGACCCGACGCTCATCCGCACGCCCGCCGCGTCGACCGCGGACGTGGTGGGGTCCAGCCGGGCCAGCCACGGCGGGGGTGACGCCGACGGGGTGGCCAGGTCGACGGCGATCCCGCCCGCGTGCAGCAGGTCGAGCACCTCGTCGAGCCAGTCCCACCGGAAGTCGCCCGGGCTCGGCTCGAGCGTCGCCCACGAGAACACGCCGACCGTCACCAGGTTCACGCCGGCCTCGCGCATGAGCGCCACGTCCTCGCGCCACACCTGCGGAGCCCACTGCTCCGGGTTGTAGTCGCCGCCGTAGAGGATCCCGCGCTCGCGCGTCAGCGCCTCGAAAGACGTCACGTCACCCCTTGATCGCGCCGAAGATCACGCCCTTGGTGAAGTGTCGCTGCACGAACGGGTACACGACGAGGATCGGCACGATCGCGAGGACCATCACCGCCATCTTGATCGGCAGGCCCGTGACCGCACCGGTCGCGACGTCCACCTGGCCCACGCCGCTGCCGGGGAGCGTGACGCCCTGGAGCACGTACGAGCGCAGGACCAGCTGGAGCGGCCACTTGGCGTTGTCGTTGATGTAGAGGATCGCGTTGAAGAACGCGTTCCAGTACCCGACGCCGTAGAACAGCGCCACCACCGCGACGACCGCCCGCGACATCGGCAGGACGATCCGGCCCAGGATGCGCCAGTCACCGGCCCCGTCGATGCGGGCCGCGTCGAGGATCGAGATGTCGATGCCCATGAAGAAGTTGCGCAGGATGAGCACGTTGAACGCCGAGACGGCCCCCGGCAGGATCAGCGCCCAGTAGCTGTCGATGAGCCCGAGCGAGCTCACCAGCAGGTACGTGGGGATGAGCCCCGCGCCGAAGAACATCGTGATGAGGAAGACGAACAGGATGGGGCGGTGGGCGAACGAGCCCGGCCGCGACAGCCCGTACGCGCCCATGACCGAGACGGTGGTGGACAGGATGGTGCCGACGATGGTGACGAACGTGCTCACCAGCGCGGCGCGCGTGACGATGCCGCCGTTGAGGATCTGCGTGTAGGCGTTGATCGTCAGCTCGCCCGGGACGGTGACCAGGCCACCGACGCGGATGGTCTCGGCCTGCGTCGACAGGCTGGTGAGGATGACGGTGTACAGCGGGAAGATGACCGCCAGGACGACGCACGCGAGCACGATGACCTTGAGGGTCTGGCCCCCGACCGAGGGCCGCCCCTCCCAGGCCGGGCGGTGCTTCGATCGGCGCTGACGCCGCAGCACCGGTACGGAGGTCTGTGTTGTCTGAGTACTCATGCGCGCTTGTACACCCCCGACTCGCCGAACACGTGCGCCAGCTTGTTCGCCCCCAGCACGAGGCCGAGGCTGACGACACCCTTGACCAGGCCCGCCGCTGCGGCGAAGCTCCAGTCCCCGTAGACGACACCCTGGTAGTAGACGTAGGTGTCGATGACCTCCGCGACGTCGGCGCCCACGGCCCCGCGCTGGAGGATCAGCTGCTCGAACCCGACGGTCAGCGCGTCGCCGAGCCGCAGGATGAGCAGCAGGATGATGACGGGCCGCAGCGCGGGCAACGAGATGTGCCACATGCGCCGCCACCGGTTGGCCCCGTCCACCGCAGCCGCCTCGTACTGCTCGGGCGGCACGGTGCTCAGGGCGGCCAGGAAGATGATGATCCCCCAGCCCGCGTCCTTCCACACCGACTGCATGGTGATCAGCACCAGGAACGTGTCGGGGTTGGTCATCATGTCGAACCCGGCGGCGAGGCCGTGGTCGCGCAGCGTCTGGTTGATCAGCCCGGCGCCGCCGAAGATCTGCTGGAACAAGGTCACCACGAGCACCCACGAGAAGAAGTGGGGCAGGTAGACGATCGACTGGATGGTCGTGCGCAGCCGCGGGGTGACGACGCTGTTGAGCAGGAGCGCCAGCAGGATCGGGATCGGGAAGAAGAACACCAGCTGGAACGCGGTGATGATCAGCGTGTTCTCGACCGCGGTCACGAACAGCGGGTTGGTGAACACGCGCTCGAAGTTGACCCAGCCGACGTACGGGCTGCGCAGGAACCCCGTGTACGGCGAGTAGCTCTGCCACGCGATGACGTTGCCCAGCATCGGGACGTACGCGAACACCGCGAGCAGCAGGATCGCCGGCGACACCATGAGCAGCAGCGACCGGTCGCGCTTGAGGCGCACCCGCCAGCCGATCTTGCGGGTGGGGACGGGCGCCGGCGGCGCCGCCTTCTTCGGAGAATCCGGAAGGCGGCGCCGGACCAGCTCGGGCAAGGACATCAGCTCTGGCTGTCCAGGATGTCCTGGTAGAACGCCCGCAGCTCCTCGCCACCGGAGCTCCGCCACGTCTCGATGGCCGCGTCGAGGTCGTCCATGCTCTTGCGGCCGCGGGAGATGTCCTTCTCCAGGTCGACGAACGGCTGCCCGATCGACGCGTACTGCTGCGGCTCGACGATCTGCTGGGCGTAGAACAGCGGGTCGGTCGCGTACTGCGCCGCGTTCGCCTTCCACTCCGAGGCCGCCTTGACGTAGCCCGGGTACTGCACGTGGGTCTCCGAGATGGGCGGGTCCACCAGGAAGATGTACGTCGGCTGGAGCTCGGTGGCCGCCAGCTCGGTGGGCACGGGCAGGCCGTCGTCGCCACGCGTGTAGTGCACGCCCTCGACGCCGTTGTTGATCGTGTCGTACTCGGTGGTGCCGTAGGGCGCCGCGAGCACGTTGGCCAGCGCGAGGAGCTCCGTGATCTTGGCCTCGTCGTCCGTCTTCTTCAGGAACGAGAAGATGTTCGCCGGGTTGCCCTTCCAGAGCACCGGGGTGCCGCCGTCGGCCGCGAACGGGTCGAACGGCTGCTGCCAGTAGGAGGGGTTGGCCGCCAGGTTGTCGCGCAGGGCCTCGTGCCAGCCGCCGACGCCGTCGTTCGCGATCAGCGACTTGCCGGACTGGAACCGTGACTTGGCCTCGCCGTTCTGGTCGGCGACCGCGTCGGGGTGGACGGCGCCGCTCTTGAACAGCGCGGCGTTCCACTCCAGGGCGGCCCGGTACTCGTCGGACTCCACGCGGTGCACGAGCTTGTCGCCGTCGAGCTTCCACTTCGGCGGGGCGGCGTGGATGATCGCCGCGGTGTTCCAGAGGTCCTCGGCGCCCCAGACGTTGCCGCCGGTGAGCTCCACGGCCAGGTCGATGAGGTCCTGGCCGTTCTTGACGTCGGGCGTGATGCCCAGGCTCTCGAGGACGTCCCGGCGGTAGAAGATCGCGTCCGTGATGACCTCGCCGGGGAACGGCAGGCCGTAGAGCTTGCCGTTGAACACGCAGAACTTCCACGCGTCCGAGGAGATGTTGGCCAGGTTCGGGTACGGCGTCACCTTGTCGCCCGCGAGGAACGGCGTGAGGTCCTGGAAGACGTTCTCGACGATCTCGGAACCGAAGCGGGGCGGCAGGTTCCAGGTGGGGACGCAGACCCAGTCCGGCACGTCCTTGGCCGACGCCAGCACCGTGGCCAGCTTGTCGCCGTAGACGTTGCCGTCGGTGATCTGGAACTCGATGTCCGACCCGAGCAGCCCGTTCACGGCCTCGTAGTACTTGTTGCCCTTGGTGGGCGGGATGGTGCCCCACAGCGGCGTCATCGCGGTGAGGGTCAGCCCGGTGCCCGGGGCGGTCTTCACGGACTGCACCAGCTCGGCGGGGATCGACTCGAAGCCGGGGACCGAGCCGTTGACGCTGGGGTAGTCCGGGTCGATGTAGGTGACCGGGATGTACTTGGGGATCACGTCGCCGGCGGCGGCGGCGTTCGCCGTGGACGACGGCGCCGGGGCGGTGGTGCAGGAGGTCAGCAACCCGGGGATCCCGACGACGGCCGCACCCGTCGCGATCAGGCCCAGGAACCGGCGGCGGTCGACCGCATGGTCGCCCAGCCGGCCGAAAGTAGGCGTGGCATTCATCTGCGTCCCTTCACTTCCTCGTGGAGATCGCGTCGAAGCGGTTCGACGGCGAGACTCTATGGCTATGTCCCGACAGTGGCAAGGCCCCTGGTCACGGACGCGGCACTTGCGGCAAACAGGCCCGTCAAGCACCATGAATGCCGCAGGATGCCCGCTCGGCGTCCGTCGAACCATCATCGAATCGGTTCGACATCTGCTTGCCTAAACGATTCGATCCGCAGACCCGCCCGCACTCGACGACGAGGATCCCGTGCCCGAGCCGACACCCCCCGCCCGGCCCTTCGCGGCGCGCGCCCAGCAGCTGCTCGACCAGCTCGCTCCCGCCGAGCGGCTGGCGCTCCTGCACCAGCACGCGGCCCCCGTGCCCGGCGTCGGTCTCGGCCCGTTCCGCACCGGGACGGAGGGCCTGCACGGGGTCGCCTGGCTCGGCACCGCGACGACGTTCCCGCAGCCTGTCGGCCTGGCGGCCACCTGGGACGCGGACCTGCTGGAGCGCATCGGAGCGGTCGTCGGCACCGAGGTCCGCGCCAAGCACGCGGCCGACCCGACCGTCTCGCTGAACGTCTGGGCGCCGGTGGTCAACCCGCTGCGGCACCCCCGCTGGGGACGCAACGAGGAGGGGTACTCCGAAGACCCGCACCTGACCGCGCACCTCGCCACCGCGTACTCCCGCGGGCTGCGCGGCGACCACCCGACGTACTGGCGCACCGTGCCGACCCTCAAGCACCTGGTGGCGTACGGGAACGAGACGGACCGCAGCGTCACCAGCGCGCAGCTGTCCCCGCGCGTGCTGCACGAGTACGAGCTGCCGGCCTTCCGCGGCCCCATCGAGGCCGGCGTCGTCGGCGCGGTGATGCCGTCGTACAACCTGGTCAACGGCCGCCCCAACCACGTCGCCCGCGAGCTCCTCGACGAGCTCCGCGGGTGGACGCCGGCCTCGCTTCTCGTCGTCTCCGACGCGGGCGCACCCACCAACCTCGTCACCGGCGAGCGCTACTACGACGATCACGTCGAGGCCGCCGCCGCCGCCGTCCGGGCCGGCGTGGACTCGTTCACCGACCACGACGCGGACCCCTCGCGCACCCTCGCGCACCTCACCGCCGCGCTCGAGCGCGGGCTGCTCCACCAGGCCGACGTCGACCGCGCCGCCCTGCGCCAGCTCGAGCTCCGGCTGGCCACGGGCGAGCTCGACCCCGACCTCGACCCGTGGGCGTCGACCACCGCGGACGACCTCGACCTGCCCGCGAGCCGCGTCCTCGCCCGGGAGGCCGCCACGCGTGCGGTCGTCGTCCTGGAGAACGACGGCGTGCTCCCGCTGCGACCGGGCGCCCGGGTGGCCGTGATCGGTCCGCACGCCGACCAGGTGCTCGTCGACTGGTACTCCGGCACCCCCCCGTACACGGTCTCGATCGCCGACGCCCTCGCGCCCGCCGCGGTGGTGACCGGCGCGGACACGGTCGCGCTGCGGTCCCGCACCACGGGTGCGTACGTCGACGCGGGCGCCGACGGCACCCTCACCGCCATCGCGCCGACGGCGGCCCACCACGACGTCACCGACTGGGGCGAGGGCGTCCTCACGCTCCGCGCCGCCGGCACCGGCCTGCTGTGGACGGGCGGCGGCTGGATCCTGCGCGCCGACGCCGCGAGCGTGCACGGCTGGGTGGCGCAGGAGAGCTTCCGTGCGCACCGGCACGACGACGGCTCGGTCTCGTTGCAGCACGCGGGTTCCGGCCGGTGGGTGGTCGTGCAGCACGACGGCGGCGTGCTCGTCGCCGACGCACCCTCGGCCGCGACCGCCGAGCGGTTCACGCTGCGCACGGTGCGGTCCGGGACGGCCGGCGCGGTCGCCGCCGCGCTCGACGCCGACGTCGTCGTGCTGGCCGTCGGCAACGACCCCCACCTGCTCGGGCGCGAGACCGAGGACCGTCCGCACCTGCGCCTGCCGGAGTCGCAGGCCGAGCTGGCGCGCGCGGTGATCGAGGCCAACCCGGCGACGGTCCTCGTCGTCGTCTCGTCCTACCCGTACGTGCTCGGCGCGCTCGGCGACGACGCCGCGGCGGTCGTGTGGACGGCCCACGGCGGTCAGGAGCTCGGTCACGGCGTGGCCGACGTGCTCACCGGCGTCGCGGAGCCGTACGGCCGGCTGGCGCAGGCGTGGCCCGAGGCCGAGGCCGATGCCGGCGACCTGCTCGACTACGACGTCATCGGCGGCGGCCTCACGCACTGGTACGCGTCGCGGCCGGCCCGGTGGGCGTTCGGGCACGGGCTCGGCTACTCGTCGGTGGCCTACGACGCGATCGACGCGGCCCCGGGCTCCGTCCGGGTGACCGTCCGGAACACCGGTGACCGGCCCGTCGACGAGCTCGTGCAGGTCTACGGCGCCGCGCCCGAGCACCGGCTGCGAGTGCCGCAGCGCCGGCTGGTCGCGCACCGCAGGGTCCGGTTGGAGCCCGGCCAGGCGACGGTCGTCGCGCTCGACGTGCCGGCCGACGCGTTCGCGGTGTGGGACGTCACGCGCGGGCGATTCGTCGTCGAACCCGGCCGGTACGAGCTGCACGCGGGTCCGTCGTCGGCCGACCTGCCGCTCGTGGCCGAGCTGGTCGTCGACGGTGAGCCCGTCCCGCCGCGCGCCCTGCTCGGCACCACGGTGCGGGCGATCGACCACGACGACCGCCAGGACATCACGTTCGCGGAGCGCACCCGGGAGCTCGGCGACGCGCTGGAGGTCACGCGCGCTCGGCGGTCCGGCTGGGTGGTGTTCCGGGACGCCGACCTGACGGGCGTGGGTCGTCTCGAGCTGAGCGTCGCGGTGGGCGGGTCCGTGCGCCTCGAGGTGCGCGACGGCCGGTCGTGGCGGACGGTCGGGTCGGCGACGGTTCCCGGCGGCGGGCGGTACGACTGGTCGACCGTCGCGGTTCCCGTCGAGCCGGTCGGCGTCGTCGACCTGCGCGTGGTCCTGGTCGGCCCGGTGCGGCTGGCCGAGGTGGTGGGCCGCACCTAGACCCAGGCGCCCCCGCGCATGACGCGGACAGGCGCGAGGTCATCGTCGGTCACGACGAGGTCGGCTCGACGGCCCGCGGCGAGCGCACCGAGGTCGCGGCGGCCCAGGACGTCGGCCGGCACCGTCGCCGCCGCGAGCACGGCGTCCTCCAGCGGGACCCCGGCGGCGACGACGTTCCGGACGATGTCGAGAAGATGCGCCACTCCCCCGGCGATCGCCGCCGTCTCGTCGGCGATCCGCGCCACCCCGTCGGCCACCCGGACGGCCATCGGCCCGAGCCGGTACTCCCCGTCAGGCATGCCCGCCGCAGCCATGGCGTCGGTGACCAGGGCGATCGAGCCCGCGCCCACCAGGTCGAACACCGATCGCACCGTGCCGTCGGCCAGGTGGGTGCCGTCGGCGATCAGCTCGACCACCAGCTCGCCGCGGGCGGCTGCCGCCAGGCACGCAGCGACCGGGCCCGGGTCGCGGTGGTGCAGCGGGCGCATGCCGTTGAAGAGGTGCGTGGCGGTCAGGCGGCGGTTGGAGCGTGCGGCGAGCAGGTCGAACGCGCGGTCGACGGCCTCGTCGACCTGCTCGGCGGAGGCGTCGGTGTGCCCGATCGACGGCACGGCGCCGGCGTCGACGAGAGCCTCCAGCACCGCGTCCGCGCCCGGCACCTCCGGCGCCACCGTCATCGTCACCAGGTGTCCCCGCGCGGCCTCCGCGATCCCTCGGACCAGCTCGGGGTCGCCGTCGAGCATGTCGTCGGGGTTCTGCGCACCGCACCGGTCGGCCGACAGGAACGGGCCCTCGAGGTGGATGCCGACGATCTCGCCGGCGTCCGCCAGGTCGGCGAGCAGCGCGGTCTGCGCCAGCAGGACCTGAGGGGTGGCCGTGACCAGCGACGCGACGAGGCTCGTGGTGCCGTGCCGCCGGTGCTCGTCGACCGCCCGCTGGGCGTCCGCGGCGTCGACCGCGTCGGGGAAGCTGGCGCCGCCGCCGCCGTGGCAGTGCACGTCCACCAGCCCGGGCAGGATCGTGGCGTCGCCCACCGCCGGCAGGACCCACCCGCGCGGCAGCCGCTCGGCCGGCCCGACCCAGACGATGGTCGCGCCGTCGACGACCACGACGCCGTCGTCGAGGACCCCCCGGGGCAGGACGAGCCGACCGCGCAGGACCAGGGGGGTCTCGATGCTCACGGGGTTATCTTTCCCCATGGGAGCGCCGCACCCTGCTCCTGCGTCCATGGCGTCTGCCGGGCGTGCACCCGACCGGTCCGCCACCGGGCGACACCCGCCCCGAGGGCGCCCTCGGCCGCGGCGATCAGCGTGTACCAGCCCTCGCCGCTCTGCAGGATGCCGAACATCGCGAACAAGGTGACCGACAGGACTGCCCCGCCGAGCGCGAAGGCCGCCACGTGCACCCACTCCCGGCGGCTCTTCTCGAGCAGTCGCGCGATCAGCACGCCCGCCGGGAAGCCGACCAGCCCGATCAGCACCGCGGCCACGACCAGGGCCACGACCAGGTAGTAGAGGGTCTGCGGCGCCTGACGTGCCCACGGCGAGTCTGCGTCGGTCAGGAGGAACACCGTGACCGCAGCCCCGTTCACCAGGGACAGGACGGCCAGGCAGCGCAGGCACAGCGCCGCGATCGCCTTCGGCCCACGGACGCTCACGCGGCGCTCCCGACCGCGCGCCCGTCCGCGGCGAGCACCCGGCGCGCGCCGCGGGCGAGCAGCCGCAGGTAGGCACGCTGGACGACGACGGTGAGCGGGCCGACCGCGCGCACCCACCAGAGGTCGGGGAACGAGTACGCGGTGACGACGAACCAGAGGTCGCCGGCCGCGTCGCGCTCGACCGTGAACGACTCCTCCCCGCGGAACACGTGCCCGGCCACCGTGCCGTAGCCGAACCCGATGCGGTCGGCCGTGCGCTCCACCCAGACCACCTCGCACGGCTCGTGCAGCCGGACCGGCCCGACGCCGACGCGGCTGGCCACCCGCACGCCCGGAGCGGCCTCGTCGGCGTCGTGCCGCAGCTCGATCCCCGCGGCCGCGTGGACCTGCCAGCGCAGCAGCGCGTCACCCACCACGGCCAGGTCGTCGGGTCGAGAGCCCGGACTCAGCAGGTGCCGGACGCGCAGGTGCCGGTACCCCGCCGGGAGCGGTGCGCCCTGCGTCGCGCCGACCTCGGTGTAGGTCAACCCGGTCGGCTCCGGGACCGGCCCCCGGAGCCGCAGACCGAGCACGGTGCACAGGACGAAGCCCAGCGCGTTGGCCACCCCGTGCGTCGCGGCCATCCACGACAGGCTCGGGTGCGCCAGCCCGGTCGCCTCGCCGACCGCCCACCAGAGCGCCAGCAGCATCGAGGCGCCGACCGTCAGTGCACCGACCCGCAGCAGCGCGCGGCCGGTGCCGGGCAGCCGGACGGCGGCGAGCGCCGCGCACCAGAGCCCGACGGTGAGCACCACCGCACCCACGAGCTCGGCCGCGTCCGACACGAAGTACCCGGCGAGCACCAGCAGGACGCCGACCGGTGCCGCCGTCGCCGCGGCCCGGGTCAGCGGGGTGACAGCGAGGTGCGCCAGCAGGCCGACCACCAGGCACGCACCGAACCCGGCGAAGAGCATGTGCGGCACGGTGAGCGCGAGGTAGTCGCCGGAGAACCCGAGCAGCCCCCAGCCGGCCCGCTCCGCGACGAGGGCCAGCGCGCCGACGAGCGGGGTCGCCAGCGCGACCGCGGTGGACAGGAGCCGCACCCGCAGCACGCAGGCGGCCAGGACCACGGATGCCGCGGCGAAGGGAACGGCGAGCGCGACGGCCACGGGACCCACCGGCAGCCAGACGCTCAGAGCCGCGAGCAGCCCCACCAGCGGCCAGATCAGCGACGCCGAGCGTGGGACCGCCCGGTCGCCCAGGAGACGCAGGCCGAGGGGCAGGACGACGACCGTGCCGAGCCCGACGACCACCCGGACGGCGTCCGCCGCGACCGGCGACAGCTCGCTCATGCCCGTACCGCCCGCACCAGCGCCAGCACGTCGTCGGCGGCACCGCGCAGCACGGGCAGCCGGGAGAGGCGCACCAACCGGCCGATCAGCGGCGCGATCCCCTCGATGAGCGTCCGCGTCCGCCGCTGGCCGGGTGAGCCGTCGTAGACCCAGAACAGGGTGACCCCCAGCTGGGCCAGCCACAGCAGCTCCGGGAGCTCGTCGCGCAGGACGCTGGGCACCGCGGGCGACGCACCCTCCACGAGCTCGCGGAAGATCGCCTGGCTCAGCTGGCGCGACTCGCTCGACTCCGGGGAGAACGGGCTCGCCGCCGAGCCGGGCCGGATGGCGACCGTGATGAACTCGCCACCGAACGCGTGGTACTCCGCGAAGGCATCGACGCCGGCCAGCAGCACCCCGCGCAGCCGGGTGGCCAGGTCACCGCCCTGCGCCAGCACCGTCCGCGCGGCCTGCGTCTGCTCGCGGTTGACGTCCAGGTACAGCTCCTGCACCAGGTGGTCCTTGGACGCGAAGTGGTAGTACGCGTTGCCGGTGGCCACCCCGGCCTCCTGCGCGATCGCTCGCATGGTGGTGGCCGCGTAGCCGCGCTCGCGGAACAGCCGCAGGGCCGTGGACCGCACGAGGGATCTGGTGTCGTCGCTCATGCGGCAAGTTGAACATGTTCAACTGAACATGTTCAAGATCGCGGTCGTGTGACGTTCTCGGTCTAGAAGAGGCGGGAGCCGCTGTCGTCGACGCCGCGCATGGCGTCGTAGTCGAGCACCAGGCAGCCGATGCCGCGGTCGGTGGCCAGCACGCGCGCCTGCGGCTTGATCTCCTGCGCGGCGAACACCCCCCGCACGGGGGCCAGGTGCGGGTCGCGGTTGAGGAGCTCGAGATACCGGGTCAGCTGCTCCACGCCGTCGATGTCGCCGCGGCGCTTGATCTCGACCGCGACCGTGCCGCCCGCCGGGTCCTTGGCCAGGATGTCGACCGGCCCGATCGCCGTCGGGTACTCGCGACGGACCAGGGTGTGGCCCGTGCCGAGCAGCAGGATCTGCGCCGCCAGGAGCTCCTGGAGGTGCGCCTCGACGCCGTCCTTGACCAGGCCGGGGTCCACCCCCAGCTCGTGCGCGGAGTCGTGCTGCACGGCGTACAGGTCGATCTCGAGGCGGTCGTCCGACTTCTGGTGCTGGACCGTCCACACCGCCGTGACCCCGGCGGCCCGGGCCTCGTCGGAGGGCTCCGACACCGCGAGCGTGCACGGTGGGCTCATCCAGTTCAGCGGCTTGTACGAGCCGCCGTCGGAGTGCAGCAGCACGCTGCCGTCGGCCTTCACGACCAGGAGGCGCGTGGCCAGGGGCAGGTGGGCGTTCAGGCGACCGCTGTACCGAGCGGAGCAGGACGCGACGACGAGGCGCATGAGCTCGTTTCCGGTGTCGGGGTCAGATGACCGAGCCCACGCGCGACGGCGTGGCCTCGATCCATGACGTGAGCCCGGCGTAGGCTCCGGCGCTCATCAGCAGGTGGACGGTGGGGCCACCGGGGCCCTGCCGGCAGGTCACGACGACCTGGCCGCCGCCCTGCTGGCTGCGCTCGACGACCGCGAGGCCGACCCGCTCCCAGCGTTCGCGGGGGCGCGCGGCGAGCGAGCGGTAGCGCCACCAGTACAGCCGGTCGGCGCCGTACTGCGCGACGCCCGAGGACCACGGCCCCTGCGCCGTGCGGCCGAGCGAGCAGGGGAACGACCCCACGCGCCGGTTGAGCGTGTGCACCCGGGAGAACCAGAGCGCGACGACGGCGAGCAGCAGGAGGACAGCGACACACGCGAGTGCGACGCCGTGTCCGCTCACCGTCCCGGCGCCCTCAGTGCGTGGCCGGCGAGGTCGCGGGGCGTGCGCCCTCCACGACGTTGTCGGCGACGATGGTCAGGTGGTTCGAGTCGAAGGAGAGGAACCCGCCCTCGACCTGCCAGCGCTTCGGCTCGCCGCCCCCCACGGGGAACACGCGGACCTCGCCGGGCTGCAGCACGGACAGGACCGGCTCGTGACCGGCCAGGATGCCGATCTCACCCTCCCCGGCCTTGGCCGAGACCATGCGGGCGGTGCCGGACCAGAGCTTTCCGGCGGTGGCGACGAGCTCGACCTCGATGTCTGCCACGGGACCTCCTTCGATGTGTGTGCGGGACTACGGGCCACGCAGGGGCACCCTGGCGGGCACCCCTGCGTGGGTCTGATCAGGTCAGACGCCGTAGTCCTTCTGGATGCGGGCCCAGTTGCGCTCGAGGTCCTCGAGGCCACCGATGTTGAAGAAGGCCTGCTCGGCGATGTGGTCGAACTCGCCGTCGGCGATCTTGCCGAAGGCCTCGACCGTCTCCGTGAGCGGGACCGTCGAGCCGACGACACCGGTGAACTTCTCGGCCATGTACGTGTTCTGCGAGAGGAACTGCTGGATGCGACGGGCACGTGCGACGACCGTCTTGTCCTCCTCCGACAGCTCGTCGACACCGAGGATCGCGATGATGTCCTGGAGCTCCTTGTTGCGCTGGAGGATCGACTTCACGCGCGTCGCGGCGTCGTAGTGCGCCTGGCCGACGTAGCGGGGGTCGAGGATCCGGCTGGTCGACGTCAGCGGGTCCACGGCCGGGTACAGACCGCGGGACGCGATCTCGCGCGACAGCGCCGTCGTCGCGTCGAGGTGCGCGAACGTCGTGGCGGGGGCCGGGTCGGTGTAGTCGTCGGCAGGCACGTAGATCGCCTGGAGCGACGTGATCGAGTGACCACGCGTCGAGGTGATGCGCTCCTGGAGCAGGCCCATCTCGTCGGCGAGGTTCGGCTGGTAGCCGACCGCGGACGGCATGCGGCCGAGCAGCGTCGACACCTCGGAACCGGCCTGCGTGAACCGGAAGATGTTGTCGATGAAGAGCAGCACGTCCTGCTTCTGCACGTCGCGGAAGTACTCCGCCATCGTCAGCGCCGACAGGGCCACGCGCAGGCGCGTGCCCGGCGGCTCGTCCATCTGGCCGAAGACGAGCGCCGTCTTGTCGAAGACGCCGGCCTCCTCCATCTCGACGATGAGGTCGTTGCCCTCACGGGTGCGCTCGCCGACCCCGGCGAACACCGACACACCGCCGTGGTTGAGCGCGACGCGCTGGATCATCTCCTGGATGAGGACCGTCTTGCCGACGCCCGCACCACCGAAGAGGCCGATCTTCCCGCCGAGCACGTACGGCGTCAGCAGGTCGATGACCTTGATGCCGGTCTCGAACATCTCGGTCTTGCTCTCGAGCTGGTCGAAGGCCGGGGGCCGACGGTGGATGGGCCAGCGCTCGGTGATCTCGAGCTTCTCGCCCTCCTTGAGGTTCAGCACCTCGCCGATGACGTTGAAGACGTGACCCTTGGTGATGTCGCCGACGGGCACGCTGATCGCCTCGCCGGTGTCCCGCACGAGCGCGCCGCGGACCAGGCCGTCGGTCGGCTTGAGCGCGATGGCGCGGATGAGCGAGTCTCCGAGGTGCTGGGCGACCTCGAGGGTCATCGTCGTGGCGCCCTCGGACTCGCCCTCGCCCTGCGCCGACAGGTCGATGTCGACCTTGAGCGCGTTGTAGATCTCGGGGATCTGGTCCGACGGGAACTCGATGTCGACGACGGGGCCGATGACCCGCGCGACCCGACCCACGCCAGGACCGGACGCGTGCTCGACGGCAGCTTCGGTAGTGGTAGCAGTCATGGTGTTTCTCCGGTTCGTCTGTGGGGACGTAGTCGTCAGGAGGCGAGTGCGTCGGCGCCCGACACGATCTCGCTGATCTCTTGGGTGATCTCGGCCTGGCGGGCCTGGTTGGCGAGCCGGGTGTACATGCGCACCAGGTCCTCCGCGTTCTCGGTGGCGGTGTGCATGGCCCGCTGACGGGCCGCGAGCTCGGACGCCGCCGCCTGCAGGAGGCAGGTGTAGATGCGGCTGCGCACGTACATCGGCAGCAGCGCGTCCAGCACGGCCTCCGGCGACGGCTCGAACTCGTACAGCGGCGGGATCTCGTTCTCGTCGCGCGCCTCGACGCCCTCGACGATCTCGAGCGGCAGCAGCCGGATGACCCGCGGAGTCTGCGACACCATGTTCCGGAAGTGCGTGAACACGACGTGCAGCTCCGCGACCCCACCCTGGTCCGCCGGGGCCTCGAACGCCGCGAGCAGCGTGTCGGCGATCTCGGCGGCGACCTCGACCGACGGCGCGTCCGAGTTGCCCGTCCACTGCCCCGCGAGCTCGCGTCCGCGGAACGAGTAGTAGGAGACGGCCCGGCGTCCGGTGGCGTACACGACCGGCGTCTTGCCCGCGTCGGTGAGCCGACCGATGAGGCGCTCGGCCTCCCGGATCGCGCTCGCCGAGTAGGCGCCGGCCATGCCGCGGTCGGACGTGACGACCAGGACCGCGACCCGGTCCGTGTCCGACCGCTCGGTGACGAGCGGGTGGGTCACGTTCGAGTGGGTGGCCACGGCCGACACCGCACGGGTCAGCGCGCGGGAGTACGGCGTCGCCGCCGTCACCCGGTCGCGCGCCTTGCCGATCCGCGACGCAGCGATGAGCTCCATCGCACGGAAGATCTTCTTCAGCGACTCTGTCGACCGGATCCGCTGCCGGTAGACGCGCTGCTGACCTGCCACGTCAGCCCTTCTTCTGCCGGACGATCTGCTCCTGCTCGATCTCGACCTCGGCGCCGTCGTCGGCAGAGCCGACCAGCGTCGTGCCGTCGCCCACCAGGAAGCCGTTGCGGAAGTCCTCGATCGCGTCCCCGAGAGCCTTCTCGGTGTCGTCGTCGAGCTTGCCCGACGACGCAATGGTCGACAGGACGTCCGTGTTGCGGCGCAGGTGGTCGAGCAGCTCGGCCTCGAACCGGCGCACGTCCGCGATCGGGACGTCGTCCAGCTTGCCCTTGGTGCCGGCCCAGATCGACGCGACCTGGTCCTCGACCGGGTACGGCGAGTACTGCGCCTGCTTGAGCAGCTCCATGAGGCGGGCGCCACGGGTCAGCTGGGCGCGCGAGGCGGCGTCGAGGTCGGACGCGAACATCGCGAACGCCTCGAGCGACCTGAACTGCGCGAGGTCCAGCTTCAGCGTGCCGGAGACCGACTTCATCGCCTTGACCTGCGCGGCACCACCCACGCGGGACACCGAGATGCCCACGTCGACGGCCGGGCGCTGGTCCGCGTTGAACAGGTCGGACTGGAGGAAGATCTGCCCGTCGGTGATGGAGATGACGTTGGTCGGGATGTACGCCGAGACGTCGTTGGCCTTGGTCTCGATGACCGGCAGGCCCGTCATCGAACCGCCGCCCAGCTCGTCCGACAGCTTGGCGCAACGCTCGAGCAGACGGGAGTGCAGGTAGAACACGTCACCGGGGTAGGCCTCGCGGCCCGGCGGGCGACGCAGCAGCAGCGACACGGCACGGTAGGCCTCGGCCTGCTTGGACAGGTCGTCGAAGACGATCAGGACGTGCTTGCCCTGGTACATCCAGTGCTGGCCGATGGCCGAGCCGGTGTACGGCGCCAGGTACTTGAAGCCGGCCGGGTCGGACGCGGGAGCGGCGACGATCGTCGTGTACTCGAGCGCGCCGGCCTCCTCCAGGGCACCGCGGACCGCGGCGATGGTGGAGCCCTTCTGGCCGATGGCGACGTAGATGCAGCGAACCTGCTGCTTCGGGTCGCCGGTCTCCCAGTTGGCCTTCTGGTTGATGATCGTGTCGATCGCGATCGCCGTCTTGCCCGTCTGGCGGTCACCGATGATCAGCTGGCGCTGGCCACGGCCGATCGGGATCATCGCGTCGATGGCCTTGAGGCCGGTCTGCAGCGGCTCGTGCACGCTCTTGCGGGCCATGACGCCGGGGGCCTGGAGCTCGAGGGCGCGGCGGCCCTCGGTCTTCAGCTCGCCCAGTCCGTCGATCGGCTGGCCCAGCGGGTCGACGACGCGACCGAGGTAGCCGTCACCGATCGGGACGGAGAGCACCTCGCCCGTGCGGCGGACCTCCTGGCCCTCCTCGATGCCGGTGAACTCGCCCAGCACCACGACGCCGATCTCACGGACGTCCAGGTTCAGCGCGAGGCCGAGCGTGCCGTCCTCGAACCGCAGGAGCTCGTTCGCCATCGCGCCCGGGAGGCCCTCGACCTGCGCGATGCCGTCGGCCGTCAGGGTCACGCGGCCGACCTCTTCGGAGACCACGCCGGACGGCTCGTAGGACTTCACGAAGCTGTCCAGCGCGGCCCGGATCTCGTCGGGCCGGATCGTCAGCTCAGCCATTGCTCTTCTCCTGTCGTGACCGCCGGTCGGGCGGTCGTACGTTCGTTCACGTCGTTCAATGGGCCGGCCTGGGGCCGATTCTCAGCTGGCAAGTCGTCGTCGTGCGTCGGCGAGCCTGGCGAGCACGGTCGAGTCGACCACGTCCGCGCCCACCTGGATGCGCAGTCCCCCGAGGATCTCGGGGTCCACCGTCACGTTGAGCTGGAGCTCCTGCCCGTAGGCCTGCTGGAGGATCCCGCCGAGGCGGTCCAGCTGCGCCTGCGAGAGCTCGCTGCCGGAGGTCACGGCCGCCACGAGGCGCTCGCGCCGTGCGGCGGCGAGATCGCCGACGAGGCCGAGCGTCGCGACGAAGCGCCGACCGCGGGGCGAGGATGCCGCACGCCGTGCCACCGCGAGGGTGGCGTCGGCGACCTTGCCGCGCAGCAGGTTCGCCGCGAGGTCCGCCCGCTTGTCGCCGGGGACCCGCGGGTCGAACAGCGCCTGCCGCACCTCGCGCTGCCCGACGAGCGACCGCGTGATGCGGAACAGCTCGTCCTCGACCCGCTCGAGCTCGTTGCCCGCCTGCGCGGACGCGAGCACGGCGTCGAAGCCCAGCTGCTCCACGGCCTCGATGAGGTCCTCGGCCGAGGACCAGCGCTGCTGCACGAGCCCGGACACCACCTCGACCACGCGAGGGTCGAGCCGGCCGAGCGCGCCCGAGACCAGCCCCGCCTTGGCGTCACCCCGGATCGCGGGGTCGGACAGCGTGCGTCGCAGCGAGCCCGAGGAGTCCATGGCGTCGACGACGGCGAACAGCTGCTCGCCGAGCGTGATCGCCTGCGCACCCGCCGCAGCCAGCACCGGCTCGAACCGGAGCTGGGTAGCGCCGAGCGACGCCAGGCTCGTGCCGCGCATCAGTTCTCCTTGCCGGCGCTCGTGGTTGCCGTCGCGTTCGCCTCGAGCTCCTCGAGGAACCGGTCGACCACCCGCGACTGCCGGGCGGAGTCCTCGAGGGACTCGCCGACGATCTTGGAGGCGAGCTCGGTGGCCAGTGCACCCACGTCGTTGCGCAGGGACACCGCGGCCTGCTGACGCTCGGCCTCGATCTGGCGCTGCGCCGTCTCGACCGTGCGCGCTGCCTCGGCCGCTGCCTTCGCCTTGAGCTCGGTGACGATGGCACCGCCCTCGGCGCGGGCCGCCTCCTTGATGCGGGCTGCCTCCGTGCGGGCGTCGGCGAGCTGCTGCTCGTACTCGGCACGCAGCTCGGCTGCCTCGGCCTGGGCGGCCTCGGCGTGCTGGAGCCCGCCCTCGATCTTCTCCGTGCGCTCGTCGAGGACGGCCTGGAACTTCGGCAGGGCGTACTTGATGAACACGACGGCGATGATCACCACGATCACCAACGACCAGACGATGTCGTAGGTGTGCGGGAGGAGGGGGTTGACCTCTTCCTCCTCAGCGGCCGCTGCCACGCTGTACGCGGCAGCGACGAGCGGCGCGGTGATCACAGGAAGAACGGGGTGGCGATGGCCAGGAGGGCGAGGATCTCGATGAACGCGAGACCCACGAACATGGTGGAGCGCAGCTGGCCGGCCATCTCGGGCTGACGCGCCATGCCCTCGATCGTCTTGCCGAACAGGATGCCGAGACCGATGCCGGGGCCGATGGCCGCGAGACCGTATCCGACGAGGGCGAGTCCGGTGATTTCCACGGGGTGGTTCCTTTCATCTGCGCGCCACGCGGCGCGTCCGGTCAGGGGCGACGGTCCGAGGATCAGCCCGCCACGATGGGTCTGTCGATCAGTGCTCTTCGGAGATCGACATCTGCAGGTAGACAGCGGTGAGGATCGAGAACACGTACGCCTGCAGGGCGGCCACGAAGACCTCGAGCAGGAAGAAGGCGAAGCCGGCCACGAACGTGACGGCACCGAACGCCTTCAGAGCGCCCGACGCCTCGAAGAACAGGAACGAGGTGGCCGCGAAGCACAGGGCGAGCAGCAGGTGGCCGGCCATCATGTTGGCCAGGAGCCGGATGACCAGCGTGGCGGGCCTCAGGAGGAACACCTGGAGGGCCTCGACCGGCGTCAGCAGGATGTAGATGGGCCACGGCACGCCGGGCGGGAACAGGCTGTGCTTGAGGTACCCACCGACGCCGAACTTCTTGACGCCCTGCCACAGGTACAGGAAGTAGACCCACAGGGCGAAGATGATCGGCAGGCCGATCACCGACGTCCCCGCAATGTTGAGGAACGGGATCACGCCCGTGATGTTGAAGAAGAAGACTGCGAAGAAGATCGTCGTGATGATCGGGACGTACTTCTTGCCGTCCTTCTCACCGAGGATCTCGTACGCGATCGAGTTGCGGCAGAAGTCCAGCCCCATCTCGAGGATGCTCTGGAACCGGCCGGGGACCAGCTTGGCGCGGCGGGCGCCGATGATGAAGATGAGCATGAGCGCGACGACCGCGATGAGCCGGACCAGGATGATCCGGTTGATCTCGAACGGTGTGCCCTCGAACCAGATGGCCGGCGGGAAGAAGTCGGCGAGCGAGGGGGGATGGAACACCGCGCCGCTGTCTTCTTCCGCGGCGAGCGGCAGGATCGTCGCAAGGCTGAACAGGGCGGTCTCCTGTGGTCGTGTGCGCCGAGTGCCGCATCAATGCGGGCACGAGCACGGCGCCGGGCCGTCATGGATGGCGAAAGCCTAACCTATGCAGGGCCTTGGTCCTGACCCGCGGCGGGCCTCCGGGAGGCTCCGCGGCCGCTACCCCTCGAAGTACCCCACGCGGCCACGCTGCACCGCGCGCGCGTCCAGGACGGCCGACCCGATGACGCCCGCGATGGACACCAGGAAGAGCACCTGCGGGTTGTAGAAGTCGTACTGCTTGAGGATCACCAGAACCACGATGACGACGATCAGCTTGCCCAGCCAGGCGCCCATGATCACCGCCATCATGGTCGTCGGGGCGGAGCGTGCGGTACGCAGGACCGAGATCACCGTGGTCCCCGAGAAGATCAGCGCGATGCCGACGCCGAGCAGCGCCCCCCAGACGCCTGCGGAGCCGTCGACGAGGTAGCCGACCACGACGCCGACGACGGTGAGGACCCCGAGCAGCACGAGCATGTCGCGCAGCGACTGGCGGAAGACGGCCTCCGCGGCCGTGGGCGGGGTGCTCATCGAACGGCCTCCAAGGGCGGTGGTGCGGCGGCCCGGCCGCGCAGCGGTCCGAGCGTCAGCAGGGTGGCGACCAGGACGGCGGCGCCGAAGGTGATCAGCACGGCGGTGGTCTCCCAGCGGACCAGTGCGGCGACCCCGAAGGCGAACACCGCCGTCCAGACGTACAGGATCGCGACCGCACGGCGGTGCGAGTGGCCGATCTGGAGCATCCGGTGGTGCAGGTGCATGCGGTCGGGGTGGAACGGCGACTTGCCGGCGCCCACCCGCCGGACGATCGCGAGGCCCATGTCCAGCAGCGGCAGCAGCAGCACCGCGAACGGCAGGAGCATCGGCAGGAACGCCGGGAACCGCTGGCGCACCAGCACCTGCTCCGGGTCGATCTGGCCGGTGATGATGATGGCCGCGGCGCTGAACACGAAGCCGAGCACCATGGCCCCCGAGTCGCCCATGAAGATGCGCGCCGGGTACACGTTGTGCGGCAGGAAGCCGATGCACGCGCCCACCAGCACCGCGAGCACCAGGGCCGCCAGGTTGGCGTTGGCGTAGGCGCCGGGGTTGGCGCCCGCGGTGAGCAGGTAGGCGTACAGGAAGAACGCGGTGCCGCCGATCGCCAGCACGCCCGCGGCGAGCCCGTCGAGCCCGTCGACGAAGTTCACCGCGTTCATGGCGATGACGACGGTGAGCACGGTGAAGAACGTGGCCATCCGGGTGGACCCGACGATCGGCATGCCTGCGGTGGGGAGCTGGTACAGCAGCACGCCCTGCCACGCGAGGAACCCGCCCGCCAGCACCTGGCCCATGAGCTTGGTGAGCCAGTCGAGGTCCCAGATGTCGTCGGCGATCCCGAGGGCGCACACGATCGCGGCCCCGCCCATGATGCCGACCAGGGGCCGGATGTTGTCGTACACCCCCGCGAGGAAGGGCAGCGAGCTGACCATGAGGATCGCCACGAGCATGCCCGCGAACATCGCCATGCCGCCCAGCCGGGGCGTCGGGATCGCGTGCACGTCCCGGTCCCGGACCGCGGTGATGGCGCCCCAGCGCAGCGCGCACCAGCGGGCCAGCGGGGTCATGAGATAGGCCACGGTGGCGGAGATGAGCAGGGCGAGCAGGTAGACCCTCACGCGGTGGGCCCCTCGACCGGCGTGACCTCGTTCAGCTGCTCCAGGCTCAGGGCGCCCGTGCGGACGAGCCGCAGGGTGTCCCCCGTGGCGTCGACGATGGTCGACGCCACCTGGCCGGGCGCGTCGCCCGCGTCGAGGTAGACGGCCACGGACTCGCCGAGCTGGTCGAACGCCGCCTGTGCGGTGACCGCGGCGGGCGAGCCTGTCGTGTTGGCGCTGGAGACCGCCAGCGGTCCCGTGCGGCGCAGCAGCGCCAGCGCGGTCTCGTGGTCGGGCACCCGGAGCGCGACCGTGCCCCTCGTCTCGCCCAGGTCCCAGGCCAGCGACGGCTGTGCGCGGACGATGAGCGTGAGGCCGCCGGGCCAGAACGCCTCGGCCAGCGCGCGGGCGCCGGCGGGCACGTCGGTGGCCAGGCCGTCGAGGGTGCGCACGTCGGGGATCAGCACGGGCGGCGGCATCTGCCGACCGCGGCCCTTGGCGTCCAGGAGCGCCTGGACGGCGGGCGGGGTGAACGCGTCGGCCGCGATCCCGTAGACCGTGTCGGTGGGCAGCACGACGAGGCCCCCACGGGACAGGACGTTGACCGCCTCGTCGAGCGCCGGTCCCCAGGTGGTGGGGTCGCTCGCGGGGGTGATCCGCTCGTTCACGGCGCCGAGTCTGTCACGTGCGGCTGAGCGGCTCGCCGGGCGACGAGCATCCGGGGCCGACCGGTCAGGTCGGGACGCGACTCCACGTCGACGAACGCGCCCGTGGCCGCGGCGGCCTCGCGCGCGGCAGCGTCCTGCACCTCGGCGTGCTCCATCACCAGCAGCCCGCCCGGGACGAGCAGGCGGGCGGCCGCGCGCAGGACCGCCCGGGGCACGTCCAGCCCGTCCAGGCCGCCGCCGTACAGGGCGAGGTCGGGGTCGTGGTCGCGCACCTCGGGGTCCACCGGCTCGGCGTCGGGCGGGATGTACGGCGGGTTGGCGACGAGCACGTCGACCGTGCCGTCGAGCTCGCTCAACAGGGTCGGGTCGGCGACGTCGCCGTGCTCGACGCGGACGTCCGCCCCGACCGCGACCGCGTTGCGCCGCGTCAGGTCCACGGCCTCGGGCGACAGGTCGACGGCCACCACGCGGGCGGCGCGGACCTCGGTCGCCACGGACAACGCGATCCCGCCGGCGCCGCAGCACAGGTCCACGACGAGTGGCTCCGGCAGTCGTGCCGCCTCGTCGATCGCCACCTGCGCCACCACCTCGGTCTCGGGCCGAGGGACGAACACGCCGGGCTCGACCAGGAGCGTCAGGTAGCGGAACCCCGTGCTGCCGACCAGGTGCTGCAGCGGCTCCCGGTTCCGCCGCCGCTCGACCAGCCCGGCGAACTGCTCCGCGAAGCCGTCCGGCACGGGCGGCGGGAGGACCAGCTCGAGCCGGTCCAGACCCAACACGTGGGCGGCCAGCGCGGTGGCGTCGTGCCGCGGCGACTGCACCCCGGCCTCGGCCAGGATCCGCGTGGCGCCCTCGACCAGGGCCCGCAGGTCGGGGACCGTCATGCGTCCCCCGCCGCCGCGAGCCGCGCGGCCTCGTCGGCGTCGATCGCGCTCTGCACGACCGGAGCCAGCTCACCGCCGAGCACGGCGTCGAGGTTGTACGCCTTGTAGCCGGTGCGGTGGTCCGCGATCCGGTTCTCGGGGTAGTTGTACGTACGGATGCGCTCCGAGCGGTCGACCGTGCGCACCTGCGACCGCCGCGCCACGCTCGCGGCCGCGGCGGCCTCCTCCTGCCGGGCAGCCAGGATCCGGGCGCGCAGCACGCGCATGCCGGCCTCGCGGTTCTGCAGCTGCGACTTCTCGTTCTGCATGGACACGACGATCCCCGTCGGCAGGTGCGTGATGCGGACGGCGGAGTCGGTGGTGTTGACCGACTGGCCGCCGGGGCCCGACGACCGGTACACGTCGATGCGCAGGTCGTTCGCGTCGATCGCCACCTCGGCCTCGTCCTCCGCCTCCGGGAACACCAGGACGCCGGCCGCCGACGTGTGGATGCGGCCCTGCGACTCCGTGACGGGCACCCGCTGCACGCGGTGCACACCGCCCTCGTACTTCAGGTGCGCCCAGACGCCGTCCTCCGGCGCGACCGTGCCGCGCGCCTTGATGGCGAGCTGCGCGTCCTTGTACCCGCCCAGGTCCGACTCGGTGGCGCCCAGCAGTTGCGTCGCCCAGCCCATCTTCTCGGCGTACCGGGTGTACATCCGCAGCAGGTCGGCGGCGAACAGCGCCGACTCCTCGCCGCCCTCCCCCGCCTTGACCTCGAGGATCACGTCGCGGGCGTCGTCGGGGTCGCGCGGGATGAGCACCTCGCGCAGCCGGGCGGAGGCGGCGTCTGCGGCCTGCTGGAGCGACGGCAGCTCGGCGGCGAAGCTCTCGTCCACCTCGGCCAGCTCGGCGGCGGCCTCGGCGTCGTCGGACGCGGCCCTCCAGGCGGTGTAGGCCTGCGCGACCCGCCCCAGCTCGGCGTACCGGCGGCCCAGCTTGCGGGCGTTCGCGGCGTCGGCGTGCACGGCGGGGTCGGCCAGCTGCGCCTCGATCTGCGCGTGCTCGGCGAGCAGCGGTTCGGCGGCGGCGAATGCCTCGCTCATGCGGGTGTCCCTCTGGGTGGCTGGGTCGGTCACGACAACGGGAGCCGTCGGCTCCGGCAACGACACAGCGCCGGTGCCCACGCGGACACCGCCATGGAGGGCGGTCGTCCGCGCCGGGCACCGGCGCTGCGGGGTTGCTAGTTGGCGGCCTTCTTGCCGTACCGCGCCTCGAACCGGGCCACGCGGCCGCCGGTGTCGAGGATCTTCTGCTTGCCCGTGTAGAACGGGTGGCAGGCGCTGCAGACGTCGGCGTGGATCTTGCCGCTGGTGACCGTCGAGCGCGTGACGAAGGTGCTGCCACAGGTGCAGGTGACCTCGGTCAGGACGTACTCGGGGTGGATGTCAGCCTTCACAGAACTATCTCCTTGGGTGGGTGTCTCCGGGTCCGGACGCGCGACTGGCGCCGGTGAACCGCAGACCAGCGAACCATTGTGCCAGAACAGCGACGCGGCCCGAAATCATCCCGCAGTCATCCCGAAGTCGTCCCGAAGTCGTCCCACAGGAGGCGCTCAGAGCGTCTGCGCGTCGAGCCGCGCCTTCTCCGCCTCGATGTCGAAGTCGGCGGCCGGCCACTCGAGCTGCAGGTCCTCCAGCGCACCCCGCAGCAACCGCCCGACCACCAGCTGCGCGTACCACTTGTTGTCCGCCGGCACCGCGTACCAGGGCGCGTGCTCCGTGCTGGTCCGGTCCAGGACCGCCTGGTACGCCTCCTGGTACAGCGGCCACTTGGCGCGCTCGTCGATGTCGCCGGGGTTGAACTTCCAGTACTTGTCCGGGCGCTCCAGCCGCTCGCGCAGCCGGGCCTTCTGCTCCTGCGGCGAGACGAGCAGGGCCACCTTGACGAGGGTGGTGCCGGCGTCGACGACCTCGCGCTCGAACGCGTTGATCTCGTCGTACCGCGGCTCCCAGACCTCCTGCGGCACCAGCTCGTTGACGCGGACCACCAGCACGTCCTCGTAGTGCGACCGGTCGAACACCCCGATGCGCCCGGGCGCCGGCAGCGCCTCACGGATCCGCTGCAGGTAGTGCTGCGAGCGCTCCTTCTCGGTGGGCACCCCGAACGACCGCAGCTGCACCCCCTGCGGGTCCACCATGCCGAGCACGTGCCGGACGATCCCCCCCTTGCCCGACGTGTCCATCCCCTGCAGGACCAGCAGGACCGAGCGCGTGCCGTCCGAGCGCCCGTCGGCGTACAGGCGCTCCTGCAGCTCGCTCAGGTGCTCCCCGTCCTTCTGGAGCCGCTTCTCGGCCGCCGTCTCGCCGTGCTCCCACCCGGGCGTCGCGGCCAGGTCGGCCTTCGCCAGGTCGAACCCGGCCCGGACCCGAAGGGCCTCCCGGGGTGGTGTGCTCCACGACTTCGCCATCGAACGTCTCCCGGGACTCGCACCAGTGCGGACGACTGCACGGTAGCGGGGCGGCGACGGCCCCGCCTCCGTGCGGACGGCGAGGAACGACGTCGAGCCCTAGACGCGGCGGGTCTCGTGAGCCCACATGGCGAGCTCCACGCGGTTGCGGGCGCCGAGCTTCCTCATGAGGCTGGCCAGGTGGGCCTTGACGGTGCTCGTGCTGATGAACAGCTCGGAGGCGATCTCGTCGTTGGTGCGGCCCTGCGCCACCGGGACGAGGACCTCCTCCTCACGGGCCGTGAGCGGCTCGAGGGGCTGCCGCGCCGGTACGGCCTGGGAGTGCGCGAACGCTGCGAGGAGGCGGACGGTCACGCTCGGTGCGATGAGCGCATCTCCGTCGGCCGCGGCGCGGATCGCCTGGGTCAGGAGCGCGGGTCCGGCGTCCTTGAGCAAGAACCCGCGGGCGCCGGCCTTGAGTGCCCCGTGGACGTACTCGTCGAGATCGAAGGTGGTGATCACCACGATCGGAAGGGGGTCGCCGACGTCGGGTCCGGCAAGGTGACGGGTGGCCTGGATGCCGTCCATCAGCGGCATCCGGATGTCGAACAGGCCGACGTCCGGGCGGAGCTGCAGCGCCAGGCGCACTGCCTCGCGGCCGTCTGCGGCCGCGCCGACCACCTCGATGTCGGGTTGGGCGTCGAGCAGCATCGTCAGACCGCTGCGGACGATGTGCTGGTCGTCGGCGATCAGTACCCGGATGCTCATCGTCCGGTCCGGGTCCGGGGCAGCGTCGCCTGGACCCGCCAGCCACGGTCGGCGGTCGGTCCCGCGTGGAACGTCCCGCCGAGCAGCGTGGTGCGTTCCTGCATACCCACGAGGCCGTATCCGCCCACGCCGCCGTCGGCCGTGCTGGGCGCACCGTCGTCGTCGACGGTCAGCCGTACGTCCTCGGCGTCACCGGCAACGACCACCGTGACCCGCGTCGCCTGGCGGGCGTGCCGGCGCGCGTTCGTGATCGACTCCTGGGCCAGGCGGTAGATCGCGGCCCCGACGGCCGGGCTGAGGTCCTCGAGCTCCCCGGAGAGCGTCACCTGGACGTGCGGACGCGCCTCGGTACCGCTGGTGAGCCGCTCGAGGTCGGCGACTCCGGGTTGCGGCGCGAGCTCCGCATCCTGCGAGGCGCGCAGGACGCCCACCATGGAACGCATCTCGAGGAGCGCCTGGGTGGCGGCGTTCTCGATGGTGACCAGGGCTTCGACGGCACGCTCGGGGTCCGAGGCTGCGACGGCACGTCCCGCCTGAGCCTGGATGGCGATGCCAGAGACGTGGTGGGCGACGGTGTCGTGGAGCTCGCGAGCGATCTGCTCGCGCTCGCGGGTCTTGGCTTCGTCGATGTCGCGGATGCGGGCTCTCGCGTGGAAGCGGATCGCAGCGCCGAGCGCCGCGGAGAACAGGAAGAAGGCGTAGGCGCCGACCGCGTCCGCCAGGCTGGTCGGGTCGGCCACGTTGGTGACGGCCAGCCAGACGAGGATGACTCCGAAGCCGATCACCGCCTCGCGACCGGCTCCCCACCGGAACAGGGAGTAGGCCAGGACCAGCGCTGCCGAGATGCTCGTCAGCAGCCCGCCCTCCGTGCCCGAGAGGATCCTGACGGCGTCGACCAGCGTCAACGTGCCGAAGCAGACCACGACCGCCCCGAGCGGGTGGGTGCGTCGCCAGAGCAGCGGCGCCACGACCGCGAGCACGGCGAGGAGCACCAGCGGGAGCGGCGCGAGGACGTCACGGAGCACCGCTTCGGCCACGGACCAGACCGTCAGCACGGCGACGAGCGCCCAGTCCCGGGAGCTCCGCGCGGGAGGGTTCGCCGGTCGAGGTTCGGCCCACAGCACGCGCAGGACGTTGGTGACCATCCGGCCAGCCTAGGGACGCGCCGTTGGCGGTGAATCAGCCGAAAGCACAAGAGGCCCACTGAGCGAACGGCCAGCTCAGGTCGGTCTCGGAGGCCGGTGTGCCCAGCACGGGGGTCCGCCAACGTGGAGGAGCCACACCTCACCGAGATGACGGAGCACCTGATGAGAACACTTCGAGACAACACCACCGCGCTGGACGACTCGCGACTGCCGGTGCGGGCCAAGCTCGTCGCGGCGTGGACGAGCTTCATGTTCCTGTACGTCTACGTGGACATCGTGGGCTTCTACGTGCCGGGCAAGATCGACGACATCCTGGTCGGCGTCGTCTTCGAGTTCGACATCACCCAGACGTTGTTGACCGCTCTCCTCGCGCTCATGGCCGTCCCGATCCTGATGGTGGTGCTGTCCGCCATGCTGCCGGCCCGCGCGAGCCGGATCACCAACCTCGTCGTGGCATCGGTCCAGGTCCCCTTCGCGATGTTCAACGCGGTGGGCGAGTCCTGGACGTACTACTACTGGGGCGCCGTCCTGCTGGAAGTGATCCTGCTCGCCGTCATCCTGCGGCTGGCCTGGACCTGGCCCCGCCGCGTCGCATCGCCTGCGACGACGGCAGCCAGCGCGTACGAGGAGCCTCGTCGGACGCAGCACACCGCGTGACACCCGTCCGCGTGCCGGGCCGTTTCTCGACCGGCCCGGCCGCGGCCTTCAGTCGTCGCGGTGGCCACCGGACGTGGGCGTCGTCTTCTGCACCTGGAGCAGGAACTCGACGTTCGACTTGGTCTCCTTGAGCTTGCCGATGAGCAGCTCGATGGCCTGAGTCTGGTCGAGCGCACCCATCACGCGGCGGAGCTTGTAGATGATCTTCAGCTCGTCGTGCGGCATGAGGATCTCCTCGCGGCGGGTGCCGGACGCGTTGACGTCGACCGCCGGGAAGATGCGCTTGTCCGCCAGGCCTCGGGAGAGCCGGAGCTCCATGTTCCCGGTGCCCTTGAACTCCTCGAAGATGACCTCGTCCATCTTGGAGCCGGTCTCCACCAGCGCCGAGGCGAGGATGGTCAGCGAGCCGCCGTGCTCGATGTTGCGGGCCGCGCCGAAGAACCGCTTGGGCGGGTACAGCGCGGAGGCGTCGACACCACCCGAGAGGATGCGCCCGGACGCCGGGGCGGCCAGGTTGTACGCGCGCGACAGACGCGTGAGCGAGTCGAGCAGCACGACGACGTCCTGGCCCAGCTCGACCAGCCGCTTGGCGCGCTCGATGGCGAGCTCGGCGACGATCGTGTGGTCGGAGGCGGGGCGGTCGAAGGTCGAGGCGATGACCTCACCCTTGACCGTCCGCTCCATGTCCGTGACCTCTTCGGGGCGCTCGTCGACGAGCACGACCATGAGGTGGACCTCGGGGTTGTTGGTCGTGATGGCGTTGGCGATCTGCTGCATGATGATCGTCTTGCCCGCCTTCGGGGGCGCGACGATGAGGCCGCGCTGGCCCTTGCCGATGGGCGCGACGATGTCGATCACCCGCGGCGACAGCTTGTTCTGGTCGCTCTCCAGGCGCAGGCGCTCCTGCGGGTAGAGCGGGGTCAGCTTGTTGAACTCGGGACGCACGCGGGCGCCGTCGGGCTCCAGGCCGTTGACCGAGTCGAGGCGGACCAGCGCGTTGAACTTGCTGGGCCGGTTGCCCTGCGCCTGCGGCTGCTCGCCCTCGCGCGGCTGGCGCACGGCACCCGTGACCGCGTCACCGCGGCGCAGGCCGTAGCGCTTGACCTGGTTGAGGGAGACGTACACGTCGTTGGCGCTGGGCAGGTAGCCGGTGGTGCGCACGAACGCGTAGCTGTCCATCAGGTCGAGGATGCCCGCGACGGGGAGCAGGACGTCGTCGTCGTTGACCTCGATGTCGTCGAGGCCGGCGAGCTCGCCCGGACCCGGACGCGTACGGGTGCCGCGGCCCTTGCGGTCTCGGTCGCGGTCCCGGTAGCGGTCGCGGGAGCGCCGACGGCGTCCGCCGCGCTCGTCCAGGCCGTCGTCGTCCTGCTGGCGCGGCTGGGTGCCCTGCTGCGGGTTGCCGCCCTGCTGACGGGGCTCCTGCTGACGCGGCTCCTGCTGGCGGGGCTCGCGCTGCTGACCGGCCTGCTGGCGGTCGCTCTGCGGCCGCTCACCCTGCTGCTGGCGGTCCTGCTGACCGTTGCTCGGCGCGTGGTCGACGTCGTCGCCCTGCGGCGCACCCGCGCCGCGGCCGGCCCGGCGCGAGCGCCGCTCACCAGTCACGACGCCGACGGCGTCGGCCGCACGGGCAGCGCGGTCGTCCCGCGCCTCGACGGGCGCGAGCTTGGCGTCCAGCGCGGCCTCGAGGCCGGCGAGCGCGTCCCCGCGCGGGGCCCTGCTCTCGCGGTCCTGCTGCGCCGGGGCGGAGTCGCCACCGAGGTCGAGCTGCGGCGCCTCCGCGCGGGGTGCACGTGCGCTGCGCGCCGGCGCCTCGGTCACGGCCGTGCTCTGCTCACGGCTGAGGTCACGACGCGGCTCGAGCGCCTGAGGGCGCGAGCCGCCACGAGCCTCCGAGATGGCCTGGACGAGGTCGCCCTTGCGCATCTTGGAGGTGCCCTTGACGCCCAGCTGGGACGCCATGGCCTGCAGCTCGGGCAGGCGGAGCGCCGAGATGCCGGCGCTGCGGGCGGACCCGCCGGAGCTGCTCACGGCGGGCTCGATGATGTCTGTCACGAAGGACCCTTCCCCTCGTCGGTGGCCGGGACCCGATGGTTCGGGGATCGGCCGACGTCCGGTCGAGGTGACCGAGACGGTGCTGGAGCCACACGCGCTGCGTACGACGACGTCTGCGCACGGTGGGCTGGATCGTTCCCGGGTCGTCTACTCATTCTGCGGCGGCCGGTCACGTGCGACGCGGGAAACCAGAGGGCGAGGTCCGGGGAACGCCTTGATGCTATCACTGTCGAACCCGCCGCCAGACCGGGTGAACCACCGGCGTGTACTTCACCCGTCAGGTCACCCGGTGGACGGTCGCGCCGGTGCGGTCCACCGGGAGCGGCAGGACCTGCCAGCCCCCCATGGCGCCGCCGAACGCGGCACGCACGGCATCGTCCGCGTCGGTCCCCACCACGCCGTCGGCGTCCGGCGCGCTCCCCGTGCGACGTGCGAGCACCAGCACGGTCGGACCTGCGCCGGAGACGACCGCGGCGACACCCCTGGCCCGCAGCACGTCGACGAGGGCCAGCGAGCCGGGCATGACGGCACGTCGGTACTCCTGGTGGAGCCGGTCCTGCGTCGCGGTGAGCAGGAGCTCCGGGCGCCGGGCGAGCGCCTCGACCAGCAGCGCCGCGCGACCGGCCTGGAACGCGGCGTCACCGTGCGGCACGGTCGCGGGCAGGACACCCCGGGCGGCCTTGGTGGACAGGTGGGTGGGCGGCACGATCGCGAGCACGGCGAGGTCGTCGTGCACCGCGAGGTCGATCGCGCGGAACCGGTCGTCGCGCCACGCGAGGGTCGCGCCGCCGAGCACCGCGGGAGCCGCGTTGTCGGGATGCCCCTCGATCTGGGCGGCGAGGTCGATCACCACGTCGTCGGAGAGCGCCTCCGGCTCGGCGATGAGCCCGCGGGCGGCGACGATCCCCGCGACGACGGCACCGGCCGACGAGCCGAGCCCGCGGCCGTGCGGGATGCGGTTGTGGCACACGAGGTCCAGCCCCGTCTGCGACGCCCCGACCAGGTCGAGCGCGGCGCGCAGCGAGCTGACGACCAGGTGCTGCTCGTCGTCGGGCACCTGCCCGGCGCCCTCCCCCGTGACCTGGACCTTGACGCCCGGCGAGCCGAGCGCACGCACCTCGAGCTCGTCGTACAGCCCGAGCGCGATGCCGAACGCGTCGAAGCCGGGGCCGAGGTTGGCGCTGGTGGCGGGGACGCGGACGCGGACGTGGTCCGCACCCAGGCGCATCCGGGGGCCTCAGTCCAGGCCGAGGGCGGTGGCGATGGACACCACGTCGGACGAGATGCGTACGGGGACGACGTCGCTGCCGTCCGGCGTGCGCAACGCCCACTGCGGGTCCTTGAGGCCGTGGCCGGTGACGGTGATGACGATGCGGGCGCCGGCGGGCACGCGCCCCTGGTCACTGAGCATCAGCAGACCCGCCACCCCGGACGCGGAGGCGGGCTCGACGAAGATCCCGACCTCCGCGGAGAGCACGCGGTGCGCGGCGAGGATCTGCTCGTCGGTGACGGCCTCGATGAGCCCGCCGGACACGTCCCGCGCCTCCTCGGCCTGGAGCCAGGACGCGGGATTGCCGATGCGGATGGCCGTGGCGATGGTCTCGGGGTGGTCGATCGGGTGGCCCTTGACGAGGGGCGCCGCACCGGCGGCCTGGAAGCCCCACATGACCGGGGTGTGCGTGGCGACCGCGGGGTGCGCGGCGCCGGCGTCGAGCCCCGCGTACTCGCGGTAGCCCTTCCAGTACGCGGTGATGTTGCCGGCGTTGCCGACGGGCAGCACGTGGATGTCGGGGGCGTCGCCGAGCGCGTCGACGATCTCGAACGCCCCCGTCTTCTGCCCCTCGATGCGGTCGGGGTTGACCGAGTTCACCAGCTCGACGGGGTACGCCTCGGCGAGCTTGCGGGCGGCGATCAGGCAGTCGTCGAAGTTGCCGTCGACCTGCAGCAGCGTGGCGCCGTGGGCGATCGCCTGGCTGAGCTTGCCCATCGCGATCTTGCCGTCCGGTACCAGCACCGCGCAGACCATGCCCGCGCGGGTGGCGTAGGCCGCCGCCGACGCCGACGTGTTGCCGGTCGACGCGCACACCACGGCCTTGGCCCCGCGGCCGGCGGCGGCGGACATCGCGGTCGTCATGCCGCGGTCCTTGAACGACCCGGTCGGGTTCATGCCCTCGACCTTGATGAACACCTCGGCACCCGTGCGCTGCGAGAGCGTCGGCGACGGGACGAGCGGCGTGCCGCCCTCCCCCAGCGTGATGATGCGCTCCTGGACGTGCGCGGGCAGACGGTCGGCGTACTCGGCGATCACGCCACGCCACTGGTGGGCCATCAGGCTCCCTCGACTCGCAGGACGGACACGACACGACGCACGACGTCGAGGCCGGCGATGGCGTCGACCGTGCTGCGCAGCGCGTGCTCGGGGGCCGCGTGCGTGGTGATCACCAGGCGCGCGAAGTCGGCGTCGGGCGTCTCCGAGACCGGCGACTGCCGGACGGCCTCGATCGACACGTCGTGCGACGCCAGGACGGTGGCCACCTGCGCCAGCACGCCCGGGCGGTCGGCCACCTCGAGGCGCACCTGGAAGCGGGTGCGGGCGGCGGTGGCGGGCAGCACGGGCAGCTCGGCGTAGCGGGACTCGATCGGCCCCTTGCCGCCGAGCACCCGGTGCCGGGCGACCGAGACCACGTCCCCGAGCACCGCCGACGCGGTGGGCTCGCCACCCGCGCCGCGGCCGTAGAACATCAGCTCGCCGGCGGCCTCCGCCTCGACGAACACCGCGTTGTACGCGCCGCGCACGCCGGCCAGCGGATGGCTGACGGGCACCAGCGCGGGATGCACCCGCACCTGCACTCCCTCGACACCGTCGGCGGTGCCGCGCTCGGCGATCGCCAGGAGCTTGAGCACGTAGCCCGTGCGCTCGGCCCACAGGACGTCGTCGGCGGTCAGGGACGTGATGCCCTCGCGGGACACGTCGTCGATCGAGACACGGGTGTGGAACGCGAGCGAGGCCAGGATGGCGGCCTTCGCGGCGGCGTCATAGCCCTCCACGTCGGCAGTCGGGTCGGCCTCCGCGTAGCCGAGCGCCTGGGCCTGCTTGACGGCCTGGTCCAGGTCGAGGCCCTCCGAGGCCATCTTGTCGAGCACGTAGTTGGTGGTGCCGTTGACGATGCCGAGCACGCGCGTCACGCGGTCCCCCGCGAGCGACTCGCGCACCGGGCGGACGATCGGGATGGCACCGGCGACGGCGGCCTCGTAGTACAGGTCCACGCCGGCCTCGTCGGCCGCTCCGTAGAGCGTGGGGCCATCCTGCGCCAGCAGGGCCTTGTTGGCGGTGACGACGGACGCGCCGCCGGCGATGGCCCGCAGCAGCAGGCTCCGGGCCGGCTCGATGCCGCCCATCACCTCGACCACCACGTCGGCGCGCTCGACCAGGGACTCCGCGTCGGCGGTCAGCAGGGCGCGGTCGACCACCGCGTCGCGCTCGGCGTCGACGTCGCGCACCGCGATCCCGACCAGCTCGAGGGGCGCGCCCGCGCGGGACGCCAGGTCCGACGCCTGCGTCGTGAGCAGCCGCACCACCTCCGTGCCGACGACACCGCACCCGAGGACGGCGACGCGCAGGGGCGGATGGGCGGGCACGGGCGAGGGCACGGGACGGCCTCCAGTGGGACGGGGCGAGAGCGCCCCCAGGATAGGGGTGCGTCCCGACGGGCAGGACGCGCGGTCCGAGCGGTGGTCGCGCTCAGCCGAGGTCGAGCGCCAGCAGGTCGTCCTCGGTCTCCCGGCGCACCAGCACACGGCTGGTCCCCTTCGCGACGCCGACCACCGGCGGGCGCGGGACGTGGTTGTAGTTGGACGCCATCGAGCGGCCGTACGCACCGGTCGCCGCGACGGCGAGCAGGTCGCCCGCGCGGATGTCGGCGGGCAGCTGCACCTCGTGCACGACGATGTCGCCGCTCTCGCAGTGCTTGCCGACCACCCGCGCCAGCACGGTCTGCATGCTCGCGCGCCGACCGACGACCTCCGCGTGGTACCGGGCGCCGTACAGGGCCGGCCGGAGGTTGTCGCTCATCCCGCCGTCGACGGAGACGTAGGTGCGGGTGCGCCCGTCGTCGAGCCGGACCGGCTTGACCGTGCCGACCGTGTACAGGGTGAGTCCCGCGGGGCCGACGATCGCGCGACCGGGCTCGATCGAGAACCGCGGCAGCGCGGTGCCCAGCTCGGCGTTGGACGCCTCCACCGAGCCCGCGATGTCCTTGGCGATCCGGTCCGGGTCGAGGGCGACCTCCCCGGGCAGGTACGCGATGCCGTAGCCGCCGCCGAGGTCGACCTCCTCGACCTGGACCCCGGTGCGCTCGGCCAGGCGGGCCCGCAGGGTGAGAACGGCACGCGCCGCCACCTCGAACCCCGACGGGTCCAGGATCTGCGAGCCGATGTGCGAGTGGATGCCGAGCAGACGCAGCTCCGGGCGCGCCAGGACCTTCAGGAGCCCCTGCATCGCCGGGCTGTCGCCGTCGGGCGACGCGATCGAGAGGCCGAACTTCTGGTCCTCGTGCGCGGTCGAGATGTACTCGTGGCCGCCGGCGTGCACCCCGGTGGTCACCCGCACCATCACGGGCGCCGGTGCTCCGCCGCGGGCCGCGACCGCGTCGGCCACCCGGTCGACCTCCACGAGCGAGTCGACGATGATCCGGCCGACGCCCGCGTCCAGCGCCCGAGCGATCTCCGCGTCCGACTTGTTGTTCCCGTGCAGCCCGAGGTGCGCGCCGGGGATCCCCGCACGCAGCGCGACGGCCAGCTCCCCGCCGGTCGCCGTGTCGACGCGCAGTCCCTCCTCGTGCACCCAGCGCGCGACCGCCACGGACAGGAACGCCTTGCCCGCGTAGTACACGTCGATCCCCGCGCCGATCTCCGCGAAGGCCGTCTCGAACGCGCGCCGGTAGCCGCGGGCACGGGCGCGCAGGTCGGCCTCGTCGAGCACGTAGGCCGGGGTGCCGTGCTGCGATGCGAGCGTGCGCACCCCGACCCCGCCGACCGTCACCGAGCCGTCGGCCGCCCGCGCGACCCCGGTGGACCAGGGCTCGCCGGGGATGAAGGTGGTCACATCCGCTCCGGGGCGGTGACCCCGAGCAGACCCAGCCCGTTGGCGAGCACCTGGCGGGTGGCGTCGTTGAGCCACAGGCGGGTGCGGTGCACGTCACCGACGACCTCGTCACCGAACGGGGCCACGCGGCGCTGGTCGTACCACTTGTGGTAGCTGCCCGCGAGCTCCTCGAGGTAGCGCGCGACGCGGTGCGGCTCGCGCAGCTCGGCGGCCTGGGCGACCACGCGGGGGAACTCGGCGATGCTGCCCAGCAGCACCGACTCGCTCTCGTGGTCGAGCAGCGCGGCGTCGAACCCGTCCTCCCGGCGTACCCCGGCCTCGGCGGCGTTGCGGCCGACGTTGACCGTGCGGGCGTGCGCGTACTGGACGTAGAACACGGGGTTCTCGTTGGTAGCCCGGGTCAGCAGGTCGAGGTCCAGGTCGATCATCGAGTCCGCCGACGAGCGCGCCAGCGCGTACCGGGCCGCATCCACGCCGACGGCGTCGACCAGGTCGTCGATGGTGACCACGGTGCCAGCGCGCTTGCTCATCCGCACGGGGGCGCCGTTCTGGACCAGGTTGACCAGCTGTCCGATGAGGATCTCCAGGTTGACGCCCGGGGTGTCCCCGAACGCCGCGCAGATCGCCATCATGCGGCCGATGTACCCGTGGTGGTCGGCGCCGAGCATGATGACGACCCGGTCGAAGCCGCGCTCCCGCTTGTCCAGGTAGTAGGCGATGTCTCCGGCGATGTACGCGGCCTCGCCGTTGGACCGGATGATCACGCGGTCGCGGTCGTCGCCGAACGTGGTGGTGCGCAGCCAGGTCGCGCCGTCGGCCTCGAACACGTGGCCCAGCTCGCGCAGGCGGGCGATCGCGTGGTCGACCGCGCCCGACTCGTGCAGCGAGTCCTCGTGGAAGTAGACGTCGAACTCGACTCCGAAGTCCTCGAGGGACTTGCGGATCTCGGCGAACATCAGCTCGACCCCGCGCGCCCGGAAGGCCTCATTGGCGTCGTCGAACGGCAGCGTCCGCGGGTCCGGCTCGCCGGCGGCGAGGGCGTCGGCCACCACCTGCTCGGCGATCTCCGTGATGTAGTCGCCGCCGTAGCCGTCCTCGGGCGCGTCCTGGCCGAGCGCTCGCGCCAGCAGCGAGCGGGAGAAGCGGTCGATCTGCGCGCCGTGGTCGTTGAAGTAGTACTCGCGCGTCACCACGGCGCCGGACGCCTGGAGCACCCTCGCCAGGCTGTCGCCGACGGCCGCCCAGCGCACGCCACCGATGTGCAGTGGGCCCGTGGGGTTGGCGGAGACGAACTCCAGGTTGAGCGCGACGCCCGCGAGCGCCTCGTTCTGCCCGTACTCGGCTCCCTGCTCGACCACGGAGTGCGCCAGCTCTCCGGCGGCGGCCGCGTCGAGCCGGATGTTGAGGAAGCCGGGGCCGGCCACCTCGACGGCAGAGACTCCCTCGGTGTCGGCGAGCCGGCGGGCCAGCTCCTCGGCGAACGCGCGCGGGTTGGTGCCGGCCTTCTTGGCCAGCTGCATCGCCACGTTGGTGGCCCAGTCGCCGTGCTCGCGCTGCCGCGGTCGCTCGAGGTGCACCGTCGCGGGGATCGCGGCGGGGTCGAGGGCGAACGTGCCGTCGTCGACGGCGTGCACGAGGGCGGCCCGGAGGGCCTCGGAGAGCTGGGCGGGAGTCACCGGAGAAGGGTACCGAGCCGGACCGAGCCCTTATGCAGCGGGCTCGGCGCCGAGCATCGTCGGCCGGCAGGCGAACCAGCCGGCGACCAGCAGCAGCCCGACCAGGCCGAGCAGGACGACGAACGCCTGGTCCCACGAGCCCGTGGCGTCGTGCAGGACCCCGATGCCCACGGGGCCGACGACCGCGAGCCCGTACCCGAGGCCCTGCACCATCCCGGACAGCGCGGTGGCGATCGCGGGGGTGCGGGAGCGCAGCCCGATGAGCGCGAGCATGATCGGGAACGCCCCCGGCCCGATGCCGAGCAGCACCATCCACAGCGCGGTCCCCTGCGCGGGCGCGAGCATCAGCCCCAGGAGCCCGACCACCCAGCACGCGACGAACCCGACGACCAGCGGGTAGGGGTTGCGCATCCGGGCGGTCAGGACGGGCGTGACGATCGACGCCGGCAGGCCGAGGATCGCGAACACGGCGAGCCAGCGGCCCCCGACGTCGTCGCCCAGGCCGGCGTCGGCCAGGATCTCCGGCAGCCACGCGAACAGCACGTAGGTGCAGGTGGTGTTGGCGAAGAACGTGAGCACCAGCGCCCAGGCCAGCCGCGAGCGCCACACGATCCGGCTCTCCTGCGCTCCGGCCCGGACCAGAGCCGCGGGTCGCTCGTGCCGGGGAGCCCGGCGCAGCAGGCCACGCAGGTGCGCGCGGGCCGACACCGACTGCGCGATCACCACCACCCACGGCACGACGGCCGCGAGCCCGAGCACCGCCCACATTCCGACCGACCAGCGCCAGCCCACGGCCTGGGCCACGGGCAGCGCGACCAGCGGGGGCACCGCCGCGCTCAGCGACATCGCCACCGAGTACGCCGCGGTCACCGCCCCGATCCGGTCGGGGAAGTACCGCTTGATCAGCGGCGGCAGGAGCACGTTGCCCATCCCCAGGCCACCGAGCGCGAGCACCGACCACACCAGGAACTCCGGCGCGCTCCCCGCGAGCGCGCGCGCCACCTCCCCACCGACGGAGAGCAGGAGCGCCAGGATCATCGTCGGCTCGAGCCCGAGCCGACGCGCCACCGGCGTGGCCAGCGAGCCGAACACCGCGAACGACGCGACCGGGATGGTGCCGAGCAGCCCGACCTGCGTAGCACTCAGAGCGAAGTCCTGGCGGACCACGTCGACGATCGGCGACACGGCCGCCACGGCGATGCGCAGGTTCAGCCCGACCAGGACGATGCCCGCCAGGACGACGAACCGACCGCGCCAGGGCGCGGGCGAGGGCGTCGACGGGTGCACGGGGAACTCTCCGGTAGGCGGAGGCGCGATCCGCAGATCATCCGCTGGAGGTATGGCGCCGGCCGAGCCCCCGGTGTTGACTGCACCGCATGCCTGGGAACGGAGCCTAACCGGATGGTGCGACGGACCGGACTCATCGACACCGCGGTGGACGAGCTCCGCGGACGGATCGAGTCGGAGCAGTGGCCGGTCGGGGCACGCATCCCGCCCGAGCCCGCCCTGGTGGACCTCCTCGGCGTCGGCCGCAACACCGTGCGCGAGGCGGTGCAGTCCCTGGTGCACGCCGGGCTCCTCGAGCGGCGCCAGGGCTCCGGCACCTTCGTCGTCTCCCGGTACGAGCTCGCGGCCAGCATGGGCCGGCAGATCGGCGACGCCCGGCAGCGCGACGTCGTCGAGGTCCGACGAGCCCTCGAGGTCGAGGCCGCCCGCCTCGCCGCCCGGCGGCGGACCCCCGCGGACGCTGACGGTTTGCGCCTGCGTCGCGACGAACGCGCGGCGGCCTACCACGCGGGCGATCTCGAGGCGATGGTCGCCACCGACCTCGACCTGCACCGCGCGATCGTGCGCGCCGCCGCCAACCCCGTGCTGGTGACCCTGTACGAGAACCTGCTGGACGCCATCGGCGAGAACATCCGGTTCAACTTCGTCACCGACACCCACGGGCACGACGCCCACGACGCCCTGGTCGAGGCCGTCGTGGCGGGCGACGACGGCAGGGCCGCCGACGAGACCACCCGGTACCTGTCCGCACTGCTGGGCGAGTGAGCCGCGGCTGGTAGTGTCGTGCTCCGCATGGACCCCCGGGTCCGGTGCCCGGCCCGCGTAGCTCAGTGGATAGAGCGTCTGCCTCCGGAGCAGAAGGTCGAAGGTTCGAGTCCTTTCGCGGGCACACATCAGTGCAGGTCAGAGCGTTAGACCCGGCCTCGTGCCAGATACGTGCCAGAAGAACTGGCACACAGGGGCTACCGAGTACGCGCCCGTGGGCCAGCAACGGGCCGCAGGATCGCCTCGAGGTCTCCGCGACGAACCCTCACGAGCCGGCGGCCAACCCGTACGGCCTGCAGCTCGCCGTCAGCGATGAGCTTGCGCACGAATCGGTCGGTGACCTGCAGTTCTGCCGCGATCTCGGCGACGGAGACGAACTCCGGTCGCTGATCTCCTCTTGTTGGTGCGGACATGGTTCCTCCTCCGTCGAGCGCCGGTCGGCGCGGTCGGTCAGGCATCTCGAGCGTCACCACCGGTCCAGCACCGGCCCTTGTGTGGTCGGGCTGGGCGGGGGCATCGAGGGACGCGGCGCCATCTGTGGGCGCAGCGCCGGGATGGCGGGTTGTCGGCTACTCGCAGGGACCGGCGGCTGCGGCGCCTCGGGGTGGTGTGTCGCCCAGGTCTCGGTGGCCGAGGTCTCGGCGTGGGTGGTGGCCAGGATCCGGTCGAGGACTTCGCGGGCGGTTGCGGTGTCGCCCGAGGGCAGGCAGTCGGCGTCGGGGCGGTCGGTGGCGACGTAGAGCCGGTTGAGGTGGCGGCCGCGGCTGAGGGCGACGTAGAGGTCTTCGCGGCCCATGCCGGCGGTGATGACCGTGTGGGTCTCGTCGACGGTCATCCCCTGGCTACGGGCCGTCGTGGTGGCGTACCCGAGCTCGACCGCCTCGGCCACGTACGTCGCCGGGAGCCGCACAGTCGCGCCAGCCGGCTCGTTGATGGGCTGGACGCGCAGGCCACCGTCCGGCAGAACTGCTGTGATCTGCCAGAGGTCGCCGTTGCGGACGAACCCGTCGCTGGTGCGTAGTCGCCGGTTGTTGCGGCGGGTGACGATTCGATCCCCGATGCCGCCGGTCAACCCGTCGCTCAGCGTGATGCCAGTGGTGCGGACCGTGCCGACGCGGATGCGTTCGGCGCGAGTGCGGGCGTTGAGCTCGCTGACCGTGCGCCGATCCGCAGCCGCCAGAAGAACGGTCCGCCCCAACGCCTCAGATTCGGCGGCTGCGGCCAGGGCGTCGTCGAGCATGTCGTCGTGCGCGCCGTCGCTGACTCGCTCGTGCTGGACGTAGGCGTCCAGCGCGGCGGTGTCACCGTGACGGAGGTCGAGAGTGGCGCGGGCCTCCCACGGGTGGCTGAACCGCCACAGGGTGCGCAGTTCGGCGGTGGGACCCCGGCGGGCGAGCATCCCGAAAGCCCCGCCGGCGTCGACCGCGCCGCGTTGCAGGTGGTCGCCGACCAGCAGCACCTTCGCGTCGACCGCGGCCGCCTGCTCGACGAGAGCGGCCAGGGTGCGGGTGTCGGCCATGGAAGCTTCGTCGACGATGACGAGAGCACCGCGACGGAATCGCCACTGGTCCTGGGTTGCTACGAGAGCGTTGCGCCGCTGGTTCGCGTCACTGTGGTCCCAGTAGGTCGCTTCGGTGTCGGTGAGGGCGACCATCGCCCGCTGGTAGGCGACGGCCCGTCGCGCGGCGCCGTCGCCGACGGACTCGTAGATCCACTTGGCGGCGGTCTCGCATCGCGCACCCAGCGCCTCGGACAGCGTCGCAGCCGCACTGGCGGATGGTGCCAGTCCGACGACGTCGCCGCGGATCTGCCGCCAGGCGTCGGCCAGCGCCGCCAGTGTTGTGGTCTTCCCCGAGCCGGCCGGCCCGACGAGCACGTCCAGGGATCGCGTCGACAGTAGCGCGGCTTTGGCAGCGTCGCGCTGGTCGTCGCTCAGCTCGGCGAGTTGTCGGTCCGCGATGCGCTCGGCGAGTGGGTGGATGCCGATCGGGATGTCGGTCTCGGCCGCGTCCAAGAGGGTGCGCTCGGCCTGGAGGAGCTCAAGCGAGGTGAACGACTCCTCCCCGACGCGGTGACGTGCCGACTCAGGGTCGTCGATGCGTAAGCACGCGGTTCCGGCCAGGGTCACGAGCTCGTTCGTCAATGCAAGCCGGTCCTCCGGAGACGCCAATCGCAACGTCATGGAGGAGCGCAACGCGGCGGCGCCGAGATTCCACGTCGACCACACCGAGCGGCGGGTGGAGACATCGTCGATGACCTGGGCGACGATGACCGCGCGAACCTCGGGTCCGACATCGGCAGCTCGCAACGGGCGGCCGTAGGTCCCGGTCAAGGCACGAGCCGCCAGGTCGACCGGCTCGACACCGGTGAGCGTGCGGGCACGGTTCGCCCAGTCCGCCAACAGCTCCCGCAGCGCCCGGACGAGCTTGGGCGGCCGGGTCTCGCGGGTCAGATGCTGCCGCGCCCGGGTCGTCTCGACACGCGACGGTGCGCGACCGCGCCGCTCGGCGAACTGCTGAACCCATCGGTGCTCCGCGCAGTCGATCTGCTCCGAGCGGGTCGAGAACTCCGTCAGCAGATCCTCACCGACACCGTCGAGCTCGTACGCCGGGTTGCGCCGCTCCCCCCGGTCCCGCGACGACCAGGTCGCACCCATCCGGCGGGCGACCTCGTCGGCGAGGAGGGCGTCGTACAACTGCGAGACGGTCACTGTGGCGGCATGCATCGTCCGACCATCCACGGACCGCCACGCGCCGTCGGGGCCCTGGACCTTGTTGGCGATGACGACGTGCGTGTGGAGATTCGGGTCGCCAGCGCGCGAGTCCCAGTGGTCGAACGCGGCCGCGATCATGCCGCGCGTTCGAACCTGCCGGCAGCCGGCCGCGCCAACCCGGGTCCGAATCACGGAGTGCTCCACGAAGCGCATCGCCGACGACAGCGCCGCCCGGTGCGCGTCGTAGAGCTTCCCCCGCGTCGACTCGTCCGCCAGACCCCACACGACTGACACCGACTTGGGCGCGGTGAAGGTCAGGTCGTAGCCCGCCACCGCGTGCCGACCGTCTCCAGGTCTGATCTGCCGATAGGGCTTGCCGAGGGGCGTGCGCCCGATCGGGTCGCAGCCATCACGAAACACGTGCGCCATGGCCGTCTCGGTCACGACGCTTCCGACCGGCAGGCCACTGGCACCCAGGGCGTCGAGGCCACGTCCCAGCCAGCGGCCAGCAGGGTTGCCGGTCTGCTCGTAGTACGCGGTGAGCGAGTCGGTGCCCGACAGGCCCGCGTCGCCGGCTGCAACGTTCCTGGTCAGGTACGTGTAGCCGTCGCCCACCGTCAACTTGTGCATCGACATCACCGCGCCACCACCCCCACCGGAGCGACTCGAGCGGCGAGTGCTCCTGCAAGCAGGTGCGCCAGAAGATGCGCAACACGCGTCCTTGCCGCTCGATGACTTCTGAACGGCCTGGGAATATGGCTGTTCACGCAGGCTCGACGTCATGCCGCCAGTGCTCACGCAACGCAGGCGTGAGCCCATGCCGTCAGGACTCGACCGCGACCGGCACGCCTCACGTTGGACCAGAAGGTGGAAGGCGCGCAGTTGCCGACCGGGATGGCGCTCCTCCATCGCGCACCCTCAACGATGATGGGCGGGTGACCGAAAACGCTGATGAGCGACCCGCGCTGGTGATCGACGGCAGCCGCTTCGACGACTTCGCGGGGTTCGCTCGAGAGTTCACGCGGTTGCTCGACAACTACTCGTGGGGCGGGAGCCTCGATGCCTTCAACGACATCCTGCGAGGCGGCTTCGGCACGCCGGAGGGTGACTGGACTCTGCGGTGGATCAACGCCGACCGCTCCCGAACCGCCCTGGGCTACGAGGCAACTGCGCTACGCCTCGAAGGGGTGCTGGCGACATGCCACATGACCAGCCGTGAACACGTTCGCGAACGCCTTGTGATGGCCAACCGACGAGAAGGACCGACGCTATTCGACGAGATCGTCGAGATCATTCGCGTGCACGGGCTCGGCGGCGCCGAGGCCGACGACGGCGTCTCATTGGATCTCCGCTAGCCGCCCCGGGATGGTCTTGACGGCTGGGTACCGGTCAGCGGCTAAGGCGCTAGCCGGGGAGCGCTGCAAAGCGCCGACGAGAGCGGCCGAGTTCTGTCACACGTAGACGTTGGGGCACAAGTGGATGACCGGGAGATCATCACCTCCGTCGACGAGTACACGGGTGAGACCCAGGTGCGGATCGCAGCGACCCAGCTCGGACCGGAGTTCTCCAGAACCCAGGCTCAACGGATCGTCGCTGGTTGGGTGGACTTCTTCTCGGCCGGGCCCTCGTCGATCGAAGACCTGCAGTTCGTCACCCGTACACCGAAGCGGCTCTTCGACGCTCTGGCCGGGCAGACGCAACTTCGCCGACTCACGCTGAAGTGGGGCGACTACGAGGATCTCCACGCACTCACGGGCATGGCGCACCTGCTCGAGCTGCACCTCCGGGGAGCATCGAGTGTCCGCTCGATCGACCCACTAGCAGAGTTGACCTCAGTCGAGACCTTGGAGATCGACTCCCTCCGCCACGCTCGTGTACTCGACGCAGTCGGGGCGATGGCGTCGGTACGGGACCTGGAGCTGGGCGGCGACTGGATGTCGATGCGGGTCGCCCACGTCGAGTCGATCGGATTTCTCGCCGCGATGCCGCAGCTGGAGCGCCTGCGGCTTCACACCATGGTTGTCGACGATCTTGACTACTCGCCGCTCCTGTCGATCCCGAAGCTGAAGTCGCTTCGAGTGATGAAGGCGAGAGGGATGAGCCCCACCTATGAGGCACTCGAGGCGTCGCCCGCTTGGGACGACCTCAACGCCTGACCCCCGGGCCGGCAGGTGACGCATTCTCGTCCTCTAGTCAGAGGTCGGGCTACGAAGGCGACCAATGGCCGACGCGACAGCCGCTTCCCAGTCGTGCCACTGAGCCGGGTCGAACGTTCCACCATCGGCTTGAAACTCGGTCCACGACAGAATCTGTTCGATGGTCTCGCGCCGCTCGGGAGGCTCGCGCTCGTTGAACTGGGCAAGGAAGCATCGCATCGCTTCAAACGCTTCGCGCGAGGTCAGGTCCGACACCCGCGCATCATCACATGGCGGCCGCCACCTAGTCGGAGGACTCCTGGTCGAGCGCGGAAGCGAAGTGATCGGCGACTCATCTTGCACTGCGTGGCACGGAGGACGGTGTCCTGGCGGCCAGCGACTCTCGGCCTGTCCGGCCCGCACCTCTGACGCCGACCTGCACGAAGGGCCGGGCGCCCTCCCCCTCTTGGTGGGGACCTCTGAGCGTCCTTTTCCTTCCGCCTGGGGTGCAGATGGGCGAAGACGTCGCCTTCACGCGCGCACTAGACCGAACGAGTGATATACACGCCTATTGCTCGGCTGGAGTCTTGAGTATAAATCACTCTTGTAACATCCCTCGTGACGCTCGAATGGTCGGGCAAGTGAAGGGTGGAAGCGTGAGCAATCGGACAAAGCGATGGCCCGCGATGATGCGGGCAGGCAGTAGCGCGGCGGGTGTCGCATTGCTTGTCAGCGCAGCTTCGGCGGCGACGGGAAGTGAGGCAACCAGTGCGGCTCCCCCGGGGCTGGTGCAAAGTGCGTCAATCTCGACGCCCGCGCTTGCGCGAGTGATTGGGGGACCGACGTTAAGCGCAGCCAGCGGCGCCACAGCCAGCGCGCTGCCCTCAGCTAGTACCGCGTCGGTGTTCCTGGCTGCATCGGCGGACGAGCTTGCCTACGCCGTGGCGGCCGCCAATGCCTCCCAGACCAACACGATCGCGATCGTGGCGAGCTCAGGCAGCGATGGAGGCGCTGTCTTGGCGCAGCTCGCGCCTTTTGCTCCGGACACGATCAGGCTCGTTGGCAGACCCGCTAGTTTCTCGCCTTCGTTGCTCCAGTCACTCGCGGGGGCATACACGGTCGACGACGACCTCGTCGCCTCGACCCCGACGGGTTGGACGCTCGCAGCTACCGAACCCTCGCGCCGCGAACGCGTAGTCGTCGGAAACACTACGATCGCGGGCTCTGTGGAGATCGCCACGACGCTGGCTGTCGCCACAGGCGCAGCCTTGCTCGTTCTCGATGGAACCGACGGTGGGACCGAGGTCTCTGCCATCCTCGACGACACCGCGAACACGCAGGTCACCATCGTGGGTGAGGGGGCGCTGACCGCAGCTGACGCGCTCGGCGAGTCAGCCGTGAACCGTGTGGTGAACATCCCCATCTCTGACCTGAACGGCGCCGAGCGCAACGTTGCCGCCCAGATCATCGGGGCGGGCGCTAGCGTCCGGAAGATTGTTGCCGCCCCGTCACGCAGCACTGCCTCGCTGGCATCAGCCGCGCGGATTGCCCGGGAGTTCGGCGCCGTCCCGATGAGCCAAGCCTCTGCCGTCACGTATGCCGGACTACTCGCACAACCGATCACTGACGTGAGCAGCACGGGTGTCGGCGCGACGGAGACTCTTGCGGCCGCCGTTGAAGACGCACAACGCGTGTTCCCTGCCTTGCCGGCATGGAGAGTGACCGACACCGCTACGGGCGCAGACGACTTCTCGATCAGTTACACCGCGGTTCCGGGCGCAGCTACCTACACCGCGTATGACGGCTACGGCGAGCCTGTGGCCTCTTCGAACACCACAACACTCGTCGTGCCTGGCGTTGCTAGCGCGGTGGCGATCGTCGCCGAATCAAGTTCGTTTGACTACCTCGGAACACTTCAGTACAAGGTGAACGAGTACCGCACAGAGGCCGACAGGCCGACTGCAGTCATCGCATCCACCTCGCAGGCGAGCAACAACTCCATAGTGTTCCTCGGCGCCGCGGGCCTCCCGCGACTTGTCACACGCACCGCCATCCCGATCACCGGCGAGATGCCCGATCCTGACAACACAACCACCGAAGTGGCGATCACATGTGCGCCTACGTTCACGGACGATGTCCTGGACCCGACTTTGCAACATCAATACAACCTCGTCACTCTCAGCCAGAGCCCGACGGCGTGCGGGCAGCCGGGGTCTGCAGGTGATGCAGTCGTGCGCGACGTCGGCGGCGTCACCTTCCCTGCCACGGAGTATCCGATGCTGGGTGCCGAGCGCGCTAACGGGATCGCGGCATCGACCCCAGATGTGGATCGTGCGGCGTCGCGCTCGCTCGTCCAGCAGGCCATCGCAGCCAGGGCGAACGACACGGCCATCGGAGACAGCGGTAGGGCCTTCGCGCCAGGCGACGATTGGGCACCCATCCGCTTCCGCTATCAGGCGTTTATTCCGGAGACCATCCTGTGGGCCCCCGGAAGCACGGGATCGCTCGGCCGACCCTGGCAGTACTTCGGGGGTGACGGTCGATCGCTCGACCCCAACGGGAGTTACAGATACCGGCAGGACGCGACTGTCTACTTCGGTTCAGCTCACAACATCTCCTACACCGAGTGGATGGGGACGTCGCACAAGTACGCCTGCCGCTGGCCGAACGGCACGGACTGTGTTCACCAACAGACGGCAACGGCGTCCACCTCCGAGCTCACGCTTCGCGCCCCGTCACACACCAACACGTCGGCCAAGTTCGCATTCACGAACGCTGCCAGCAATCCGCTCCATGCCGCGGCTCCAGCAATCAACGCGGACATCGGCTTCCACTTGAACCCTGGTGGGACCACTATCCGGGGTAGCCACGACTCGATGCCGCGACACGAGATCTGGTTCACGGTCGAGGGATGGAACGAGTGGTACCACGCCTACTCGAGCACGTTCTACACGGCCGCTTGCCTTCTGGACGTAGCGCCCGCGTGCACGACCCGGTTCAACGTCGGGATCTAGGTTCAGCTGGACGGTCCGGCGCAACGCCGGGCCGTCCAGCTCCGCTTCCAAACTAGAGTGGGACGATGGTCAGACTTCGCGATTGGCTCGTCGCCGGGGCCGTCGTGCCGGCTGCGATGGTCCTCCTACCCGGCATCGTCGTGATCTTCAGCATGGGAGTTGACGACGCGGTATCGACCATGGGTGTCATCTTGCTGTCGATGGTGCTCCTGGTGCCGCCCGGCGCGCTTCTCGGCGCAATTCTGGGCATGATCGTGTTAGTTCTCGCGCGGCGCCTGCCAGCGCCGGGTCATCCAGATCGGCGCCCAGCACTGGTCCGCGCAAGCGTCGGGACAGCACTCGTTTCAGTCTGCGCATGCGTGACATTGCTTCGCTTCACGGCTAGCGACGGGTTGGCTTGGTATGAGTTACTCGCCTATGGCGCGGCATTCGCAACCATTCCTACGGCGCTCGCAATCATCGCCTTTCGTCGCTGGCGACCGACGCCTGCACGCGCTGCTGGCGCGCCAAATCGCGAGGCACCAAGCGCTACCTCGCCATAGCGCGTCTTGGTGTGTACCGCGTAGGTCCACACCTCGTGCCGGCCGGACGAGAATCATCGGTCCACCAACGATCGACCTGTCAGTGCGGGTCACGCAGCCGACCAGCGCGACCCGTCGACAGGTTTACTGTTAGCAGGTTTGCGCTGTAGGGGCCAGATCGCCTGCTGCTGACTGCCCGACTGCTTGGCCGACCTGCATGCACGTACGTCAGCAGGTGCCGAGAAGTAGCCGCCCACAAGGGAAGGCATGTCGAGGAGGCTCGCGTCCGTCACACGAGACTCGCATCTGGGTGGGGGACTTAGGTTTCGGGCGCCATATCGTCGGACGAATCGGCGCTAGCCAAGCGGGACAATGCGTAAGCGATAACACGGTCGCGATCGGCCGCGGCGTGCTGGTAGCGCATTGCCATGGCTGGCGTCGTGTGCCCGAGCCTCGCCATCAGCTCTGCGACTGTGGCGCCGGAAGCTGCTGCGAGCACGGCACCCGTATGTCTGAGCGCATGGAACGACAGATCCGGACGCCCAGCAGCGAGTTTGGCTCTCGCAAATGGTCCGCGGAAGCGGTGCGGGGACAGCTGGAGGCTGACGCTCCGCGTATCCGGGAAGAGCAACGCGTCTGGCCGTACTCCGACGCGTTCACGGATGTGCTTCGCGAGAAGCGGCAGCAGATGGGGAGGGATGGCCACGTCGCGTGCACCGGCATCGGTCTTCGGGGTGTCCACCACAGGCACACCGGTCAGCCAGGTCACTCCCCTGCGGACACGGACCACCCCGGCATCGAGATCGAGGTCGGCGCGCCGCAGCTCCGTGACCTCCCCGAAGCGGAGCGCGCACCAGGCCCCGAGAAGGATCATCGGCTGGAACTGGGCGTCGACCGCCTTGGTGAGCGCCTCGAGCTCCGCCAGCGAGGCAGGTCGGATGTTCTTCGAACGCCGGCCGACTGATCCGGCACCCTCGACGCGGCACGGGCTCGACTCGATCAGCGTCTGACGCCAGGCGGTATTCAGCATGGTGCGGAACAGCGCGTAGACGTGAGCGCGTTCTGTGCGCCGATCGGGCAGGAGCGTCCCGTACCACTCGCTCACGGTCGCCGGCTTGATGTCGACCAACCGGACGTCACCCCACGTCGGCTCGAGTGCCTTGACGAACTGCCGGGTGTAGAGCGTTCGGGTCGACTCCTTGAGGTCGCGCTGCTCGAGCCAACGCCTGCCGAACTCGCCAAACGTCGTCACGACGGCGGTCGGGTTGACCTTGCCCTCGCCGATGAGGACGCGCTGCTTGGCGAGCCACGCCGTCGCTTGAGCCTTCGTTCCGAAGGTGTCCGGCGCGGTGATCGACTGCTCGGCTCCGGGCACCTGATAGCGGGCCTGGTAGCGGCCGCTGGGAAGCTTCCGGACCGACCCGAAGTCACGTCGAGACACCTTTTGAACCTTTCCGGCGTGCCAGATACGTGCCAGAAGTCGGCGAAATCTGGTTCAACGGGGTTCACGTTATCACCCGCAAAAGGTACGCAAAGGTGCAGGTCAGAGGCGCATTCGGTCCGCTCGGTTCATCTCCGTTCATAGGCCACTTCGAAGGTTCGAGTCCTTTCGCGGGCACCACACAGCAGCAGGACGGTCATCGGCGCGCAGACGGGCGCGCCGCGCTCGTCAGGCCTCGTCGAGCCGGGTGCGCAGCTCGTCGTCGAGCACGAGGTCGAGCGCGCCCAACGACTCGTCGAGCTGTGCGACAGAGTGGGCGCCGACGATCGGGATGACGGGCGTCGACCCACCGAGCAGCCACGCGAGCGCGACCTGGTTCGCCGTGGCGCCGACGTCGCGCGCGACCTCGTGCAGCACCTCGACCCGACGCCGGCTGCTCGGGTGGTCGGCGCCGCCGAACAGCGGCTTGTCGGCGCGCGTGAAGGCACCCTGGTGGAGCGGCGAGTACACGGTCACGGCGAGCGGCGGGCGGCCGTCGACCCCCGTGGACGCGGCGTAGTCGAGCAGGTCGCCCGATACCCAGTTGGACCGGAACGGCGTCGGGCTCGGGTAGACGTAGCCGCCCTGCTGCTGGACCAGGCCGTACGGCTCGACGCCCAGGCGGGCGGCGGTCTCGCGTGCCTCGACGACGCGCCACGTCGTGACGTTGGAGATGCCCGGCACGCCGACCACCCCGTCGGCCACGAGCTTGCCGAATGCTCCGACCGTCTCCTCCAGCGCGGTGTCGCGGTCGTCCACGTGCCCGTAGAGGACGTCGAGCCGGTCGACGCCCAGGTGGCGCAGGCTCGTGGCGGCCTCACGGTGGATGGTCTCGGCGCTCAGACCCTGGTAGTTCGTCGGAGGTGTGCCCGAGAGCGGCAGCGCCGGGTCCTTCTTGGCGGCGCCGCACTTCGTCGCGATGCGGACGCGGTCCCGCAGCCCCCGCGAGGCCAGCCAGGCGCCGATCACGTCCTCGCTCTCGTGCCCGTGGCCGCCCGCGTCCCAGGCGTTGTAGTTGTTCGCGGTGTCGAGGAACGTGCCGCCGGCATCCACGAAGCGGTCGAGGACGTCGAACGCCACCTCGCGCGGGGTGTGCGTGCCGAAGCGCATGGTGCCGAGGCACAGGACGCTGACGTCGGTGGAGGTGGGGCCGGAGCCGATGGTGCGCTGCTGCATGGTGATCTCCTCGTGCGTTCTGGTGACAGGTTCGACGCTAGGCCTGCAGCGGACCGGGACTATGGTCCATTCCTGTGGCAGGCGACCAGACCAATCGGTGGGTCGGCGACGCGCTCGTCACCATCGAGGGCGGCCAGCCGGTGCACGTCGCGCTCGAGCAGGCACTGCGCGCCGCGGTCCGCGAGGGACGACTCCGCCCGGGCGACCCGGTGCCGCCGAGCAGAGCACTGGCCCGCGACCTGGGCGTCTCGCGCTGGGTGGTGACGCAGGCGTACGGGAGCCTCGTGGCCGAGGGCGTGCTGGACGCCCGCACGGGCGCGGGCACCCGGGTCGCGTCCACGTCGTGGCCCACCCGCACGCCCACCCGAGCTCCTGATCGCGCGGTCCGTCCGCGGCCCGCGTTCGACCTCGGGCCGGGTGTGCCGGACCTGCGCCACCTGCCGCGCGCTGCCTGGGTCTCGGCGGTGCGCACGGCCGTGGCGTCCGCGACCGCCGGCGACCTCGTCGCGCCGGACCCTCGCGGCGTGCCCTCGCTGCGGCAGGCGCTGGCCGATCGGCTGGCCGTGACGCGTGCGGTGCTCGTCGATGCGGACGCCGTCGTCGTGACGCACGGCGCTGCGGACGGCATGACGCGCCTGGCGCGGTCGCTGCGTGCCGCGGGCCACGACTCCGTGCTCGTCGAGGACCCGAGCTGGCCGCGGCTGCGCGACGTCGCCGCGGCTGCCGGCCTGCATCCGGTGCCGGTACCGGTCGACGAGAGCGGCGTGGACTCCCGTGCGCTCGTGGAGGCGGCCGAACGCACCGGAGCTCGTACCGCGCTGGTGACGCCCTCGCACCAGTTCCCGGTCGGCGCCGCGCTCGTCCCGGCGCGGCGCGAGGCGCTCGTCCGATGGGCCCGCTCCGTCGACGGAGTGATCATCGAGGACGACTACGACGCCGAGTTCCGCTACGACCGCCGCCCCGTGGCGGCCCTGCGCGCGCTCGCGCCCGACCGCGTCGCACTGGTGGGCTCGTGGAGCAAGACGCTCGCCCCGGGGCTCGGCATCGGGTGGCTGGTCCCTCCTGACGACGTCCCCGCCGCGCGCGCGGGGCTCGACGTCGACGCGAGCGCTCCCCCGTCGCTGCACCAGCTCGCCTGCGCGGCACTGCTCACCGACGGGGGTTACGACCGGCACCTGCGTTCGGCCCGCGCTCGGTACCGGCGCCGACGGGCGGCTCTGCTCGCCGCGCTCGAGCGATGGCTGCCGGGCCTGCCCGTGACGGGGCTCGCCGCGGGACTGCACGTCGTGCTGGGGCTGCCGCCCGGAGTCGACGAGGACCGCGTGGCCCGGCTGGCTGCGCGACGCGACGTGCGCGTGGTTCCGGCAGGTCGCTATCGCGTCGGGACCTCGGCCCGCCCCCCGGCGCTCGTCGTCGGGTACGGCAACCTGGTCGACGCGCGGCTGGACGAGGCGGTGGCCCGCCTGGCCGCAGCCGTCAGTGAGGCGGCGCCGAACTGAGCGCGGGAGCGTGGGCGCCCTCCAGAACGGCGGTCGCGTGCTCGGTCCGCTGGAGGTACTCGCACAGGGTGCGGCGGCTCCTGGTCAGGCAGGCGATCCGCTCGTCGAGCCCAGTGAGCTCCTCGGCGAGCATCTGGGCAACCTGTCGGGTGCACGACGCGGCGAGCCCGTCGGCCCGGGTGTCCTCGAGGTCGAGCAGCACCCTGGCCAGCCGGGTCGGCACGCCGGCGCGGACCAGGCCGACGACCTGCTCGACGCGGGCGACGTCCCGATCGTCATAGGTGCGGTACGTGTTCGTGGTGCGGGCCGGCGAGATGAGGCCCTGCTCCTCGTAGTACCGCAGCAGTCGGGTGGAGACCCCGGTGCGGCGGGAGAGCTCACCGATCTTCACGACGGTCCTCCGGTCCGCTTGACCTTCACACTGATGTCAAAGTCTAGCGTCGCTCACATGGACCTCGAACCGACGTCGCCACCTCCGACCACCACCTCGACGACGCTGCCGTGGCCCAGCCTCGTCGTCCTCGGCGGTGCGACGTTCGTCATGGTCACCGGCGAGATGCTCCCCACGGCCGTCCTGCCGCAGATGAGCGCCGACCTCGGCGTCACGCAGGCCCGCACGGGCCTGCTCGTCTCGCTGTGGGCCCTGACCGTCGTCGTCGCGACGTTCCCCCTGGTCCGGCTCACCCGCCGGTGGGACAGACGCGCGGTCGTCGCTGGGGCGCTCGCGGTCTTCGCCGCCGCGTCCGCGCTCACCGCCGTCGCGCCCACCTACGAGGTGGCGGTCGCCAGCCGGCTGCTCGGTGCCGCCGTGTGCGGGCTGCTCTGGGCGACCGTCAACGCGCACGTCGCCGATCTCGTGCCCTCGCACTCCCTCGCCACAGGTGTCTCTGTGGTGCTCGGCGGGGCGACCCTCGGCACCGTCATCGGGGTCCCGCTCGCGAGCTTCGTCGCCCAGGGTTGGGACTGGCGCGTGGCGTTCGGGACGCTCGCCGTGCTCGGCGGCGTGGCGGCGGCGCTGGTGCGGGCGGTCGTGGCGCGCAAAGTCGTGCCCGGGTCCGCCGACGAGCGCGTCGCGGCCCCTGGCGGGCAGTTGCGACCGGTGCTCGTGGTCGCCGGTCTGGTGGGTCTCGTGCTCGTCGGGCACTTCGCGGCGTTCACCTTCGTCACGCGGCTCGCGGCCGACGCCGCCGCTGGGCTGCCCGGTGGCGTGAGCGGGGCGCTCCTGGTGTTCGGGGCGTCGTCGGCCGTCGGACTCGCCCTCGTCGGCCGGGTGCGGGACGGCTGGACCGCGACGGCGCTCGTCGCGGCGACGATCCTCGTGGCGGTGTCGCTGCTCGCCCTGACCGTCGTCGACGGCCACCCGGTGACCGGCCTCGTGGTGCTCGTGGCGTGGGGTCTCACGTCGGGCACGCTCCCGCCGCTGGCCCAGACGCTCATCATGCGGGTCGCCGGACCGGAGCACCGGGGCACGGCCGGCGGCGTCATCCCGGTGGTCTTCAACCTCGGGATCGCCGTGGGGGCCGCGGTCGGCAGTCTCGTCGTCGAGCGGTCCACGCCGGCCGCACTGCCGGTGCCCGCCGCGCTGGTCGTGGCGGTCGCGGCGGTCGGGCTGGTCGTCTCGACGCGGTCGCGTGCCAGCGAGCCGGCGGACGTCCGGGCCTCGCGGGCGGTCGTCGAGTCCGCGACCCCCGCGTCGTGCCCGGCGTGACGCCCGCCCCGCGCGGGGTGGTCGGCGGCGGACGACGCCGCGCAGCACGCTCGTAGCCCGGAGAGCGCTACTGCCGAGCCATCGCGATGCGCAGCCGTTCCTGGGGGTCGATGAAGTGGTCGTGGTCGTCGGTGCCGACATCCAGCTGGACCCAGCGGATCTTGCCCGTGAAGCGGCTGGTCCGGGCGTCGTAGCCCGAGCTCACGGAGGTGCCGGACTCGTACCCGATGTCGGTCGTCTCGTCGGCGGAGAAGACCATCGGCTGCGTCGCCCCCACCCGCCCCGAACCGACGGCCCTCCCGTCGTGGTAGAGCGTCACGTCGCCGCCCTTGGCCAGTCCGCCGCCGTCGTACGCGAACTCCATGCGCAGCTGGTGCGTGCCGGCGGGCACCGGTTCGTCAGCGGTGACGGTGAACTCCTGGATCCCCAGGACGTTGTACGTGTAGGTCAGGCGACCCCGGTCGACCCACACGCTCCAGCCGCCGAACCGCCCACCCTGCGCGATGAGCACCCCGTGCACGCCGGACTCGGGGAGGTCGACCTCGGCCGTGATCGAGTAGGAGCGGTTCTTCATGCTCACGACGCTGTTCTCCGAGAGCCGGCCCATGCCGGCGAAGAAGAGCTGGGACGTGCCGCGCAGGAGCGTCGGCCGCCCGGCCATCGACGGTTCCAGCCGCTCGGACGTGCGGTCGTCGATGGGCAGCACGTTGTACTTCGTCGCCTCGATCAGCCAGAGGCGCTGGAGCTTCGCGAGCAGATCGGGGCGGTCGGCGGCCAGGTCGTGGGCCTGGCTGAAGTCGACCGAGCCGTCGTAGAGCTCCCACACGTCGTCGTCGAACGCCGGAATCGTGCCGCCGACCATGATCCAGGGCGTGCGGTGCTTGGTGACCGCGCTCCACCCGCGGTGGTAGATCCCACGGTTGCCGAACATCTCGAAGTACTGCAGGTCGTGGCGCTCCGGGCTGTCGGGCTGGTCGAACGTGTACAGCATGCTCGTGCCCTCCATGGGCGACTGCTGCACGCCGTTGACCATCGCCGGCTCGGGCAGCCCGGCGGCCTCCAGGACCGTCGGGGCCACGTCGATGACGTGCGTGAACTGGGAGCGCAGCCCGCCCTTCTCGGCGATGCCGCCGGGCCAGTGCACGATCGTCCCGTTGCGGGTGCCGCCCCAGTGCGACGCGATCTGCTTGGTCCACTGCAGGGGCGAGCTCATCGCCCAGGCCCACCCCACCGCGTAGTGGTTGTACGAGGACGGCGACCCCAGCTCGTCGAGCTTTCCGGCCAGGAACTCGGGCGTCTCCAGGGCAGCCATGCCGTTGAAGTTCGCCATCTCGTTGAACGCGCCGTTGAGCGTCCCCTCCGCCGATGCGCCGTTGTCGCCGACGATGTAGTAGACGAGCGTGTCGTCGAGGATCCCGAGGTCGTCCAGGGTGTCGACGATCCGGCCGACGTGGTGGTCGACGTGCTCGAGGAACCCGGCGTAGACCTCCATCTGGCGGGCCAGCACGGGCTTGAGCTCGTCGGGCATGTCGTCCCAGGACGGGATCTCGTCGTGCCGGGCTGTGAGCTCCGCGTCCGGCGGGATCACCCCGAGCTCCTTCTGCCGGGCGAACGTCCGCTCACGCTGCGCGTCCCACCCGTCGTCGAAGGCACCCGCGTACTTGTCCGCCCACTCCTTGGGCACGTGGTGCGGGGCGTGCGTGGCACCCGGTGCGAAGTAGACGAAGAACGGCTTGTCGGGCATGAGGGCCTTCTGCTGCCGGATCCAGCCCACCGCCCGGTCGGCCAGGTCCTCGGTGAGGTGGTAGCCCTCCTCGGCCGTCGCGGGCGGATCGACCGGCGTCGTGCCCTCGTACAGCGCCGGGTCCCACTGGTTGTTCTCGCCACCGATGAAGCCGTAGAAGGTCTCGAACCCCCCGCCGCCCGAGGGCCAGGCGTCGAACGGCCCCATGGGCGACGACTGCCAGACGGGCACCTCGTGGCACTTGCCGAACTGCGCGGTCGAGTACCCGTTGAGCTTGAGGGTCATCGCGAGCGGCGCCTTCGTGTTCGGGCGCACGGAGCTGTTCCCGGGCGCCGAGGTCGCCGTCTCGGTGATGCTGCCCATGCCCACCGAGTGGTGGTTGCGGCCGGTGAGCAGCGCCTGCCGCGTCGGAGCACACAGGGCCGTCGTGTGGAAGCGGTTGAAGCGCAGGCCACCGCTCGCCAGGCGTTCCGCCGTCGGCGTGCTGCACGGGCCGCCGAACGCGCTCGACGCGCCGAAGCCCACGTCGTCGAGCAGGACGACGACGACGTTCGGAGCGCCCGGCGGAGGGAGGAGGGGCTCGATCGGCGGGAACGCCGTGTCCGGGTCCTTCGCGTCGTACGTCGTCAGCGTCGGCGCCGGTCGGTCCGGGATCGGCAGCATGGTGCGTGCGTGGCTGTCGGGGCGCATCGGGTCCTCCGTCCGGATCCGGGCAGACTGCCCGTCCCCTCGACGCTAGGGACGGGCCGGAGGTGCGACATCACCAACATCGCATGAAGCCGCGGCGGCGGCGCACCGGAACCCGATGTTGCCGGCCGAGGAGTCGGGCGTGCTCGAGCTGCGCGAGTCCACCCGGTAGCGGAAGCAGTACGACTCGTGGCAGAGGTACGACCCGCCTCGCATGACCCGCGCCGAGCCCTGGGCCGGACCCGTCGGGTCGACGTCGGCCGACGACGCGTAGGCGTCCGGGGCGAACCAGTCCTGGCACCACTCCCACACGTTGCCCGTGGTGTTGTGCAGGCCGAGGTCGTTGGGCGCGAACGCGTCCGCCGGTGCCGTGCCCAGGTAGCCGTCCTCGAGGGTGTTCCGCGTCGGGAACTCCCCCTGCCACACGTTCATCCGGTGCTCGCCACCGGGCTCCCGCTCGTGGCCCCACGGGTAGTGCGCACCGGCACGACCGCCCCGCGCCGCGCGCTCCCACTCGCCCTCGGTCGGCAGCCGGAGCCCTGCCCACGAGGCGAAGGCAGAGGCGTCCGACCAGCTCACGTGGACGACGGGATGGTCGGCCCGGTCGACGACGTCGGAGTGCGGCCCCTCGGGACGCCGCCAGTGCGCACCCTCGACCTGACGCCACCACGGCGTCCCGACCGCAGCACGGGTCGGCGGGAAGTCGTCGGGCAGCAGGCCTGCGAAGACGAACGACCACCCGAAGACCTCGGCCTCGGTGCGGTACCCCGTCGCCTCGACGAAGCCGGCGAACTGGGCGTTCGTCACCGCCGTCCGCATCATCCGGAACGGTCGGAGCGTGACGACGTGCGCCGGACCCTCGCCGTCGGACGGATAGCCGTCAGGCCCGTCGTGACCCATGACGAACTCGCCGCCGGGGACGTCGACCAGGTCGGCGACGACGGAAGCGCGGAGGGACGCCGCCGCGTCCCGCGCGAGCGTGGGAGCTCCGAGCGTCAGGGGTGCCGGGTCGTGGGCGGCCCCGGGAGCGCAGCACGCGTGATCGGTGGTCACGCCGCCATCCTCCTCGTCGCTCGAGGCCTCGAGGGCCCGGCCCGGCCGGTCACGGCTCGAAGATGTACCCCATGCCCGGCTGCGTGATGATGTGCCGCGGGTGGGCCGGGTCCTCCTCGAGCTTGCGGCGGAGCAGGGCCGAGTACACGCGCAGGTAGTGGGTCTCGTCGGAGTACCCCGGGCCCCAGACCTCCTGGAGCAGCTGGACCCGGCCGACGAGCCGGCCGCGGTTGCGGACCAGGACCTCGAGCATCGACCACTCCGTCGGGCTCAGCCGCACCTCGACCCCGTCCCGGAGGACGCGCCGGCGGGCCAGGTCGACGGTCAGCGCTCCCGCGGTGACGACCGCGTCCTCGGTGTCGGACGGGATCGACGACCGCCGGACCGCGGCACGCAGCCGGGCGAGAAGCTCGTTCATGGCGAAGGGCTTGGTCACGTAGTCGTCGGCCCCCGCGTCGAGGGCGTCGACCTTGTCCTCCCCGTGCTGCCGGGCGGACAGGACCACGATCGGCACATGGCTCCACCCGCGGATCGCGGTGATGACGTCGAGCCCGCTCATGTCCGGCAGGCCGAGGTCGAGCAGGACGACGTCGGGGGTGTGCGACGCCGCCGCCGAGATCGCCGACGCCCCGTCCGCCGCTGTCGTCACGTCCCAGCCGGTGGCGCGCAGCGTGATCGACAGAGCGTGTGCGAGGCCGGGCTCGTCGTCGACCACGAGGATCTTGTTGCCGGCCATCAGGCTGCCGTCTCCGCGAGCGGGACGGTCACCAGCATCGTGAGACCGCCGCCGGGGGTGTCCTCGACGCTGAGCTCGGCGCCGACGGCGGTCGCGAGCCCGTCCGCGACCGCCAGCCCGAGGCCGAGACCCGTGCCGCTGGTGTCGCCCAGCCGCTGGAACGCGGCGAACATGTGCTCCTTGACGTGGTCCGGGACGCCGGGTCCGTCGTCGACCACCCGGACGACGACGTCGTTGCCGACGACCGCCGATGCGACCAGGACGGGGCTCCCGGGCCTCGCGTGCCGCACGGCGTTGGACACCAGGTTGGCGATGACGCGCTCGAGGAGGCCCGGGTCGGTGTGCACGAGAGGCAGGTCGTCCGGCACCTCCAGCACCACCGCGCCCGGTGGGTAGCCCTCGATCGCGAAGGGCACGATCTCGTCGAGACTCGTCGCCCGCAGCACGGGTCGGACGCTACCGGTCTGCAGCCGGGACAGGTCGAGCAGGTTGTCGATGAGCCGCTCCAGGCGCGCGGTGGACTCCTCCAGCGTCCCGACGAGGGCCGCCCGGTCGGCGTCGTCGAGGTCGAGGTCCGTGGACGTCAGCCCGTCGACCGAGGCCCGGATGGTCGCCAGCGGGGTGCGGAGATCGTGCGAGACGGCGGCCAGCAGAGCGGTGCGGGTGGCGTCAGCCTCGCCGAGGACCCGCGCCTGCTCGGCCTGGGCACGCAGCCGCTCCTGCTCCAGCACGATCCCGACCTGCGACGCGAACGCCTCCAGCACGCGGCGGTCGCTCGCGGGGAGCACCCGACCCGTGAGCGCGAGCACCCGCTCGTCGTCGACCACGAGCACGACCTGGGCGGCTTCTGGGCTCAGCGCGGGGTCGGTGCCGTCCGTCGCCAGGACGTCCCACCCGCTCCCGCGCCTCGCCAGCAGCGAGACCGCCTCGAGCGTGAACGTCTCCCGCAGCCGGGCGACCAGCGCGGCGGCGGTGTCCTCGCCCGACAGGACCGACCGGGAGATGGCGGCCAGAGCCGAGGCCTCGGCTCGCGCCCGGAACGCCTCGGTCGTCCGCCGGGCGGCCAGGTCCACCACGGAGGCGACCCCCGCCGCCACCAGCAGGAACACCCCGAGCGCGAGCGCGTTCTCGGGTTCGGCGACGGTGAGCTGTCCGGTGGGGAGCGTGAAGAACCAGTTGAGCAGCAGGAAGCCGACGAGCGCGCTGACGATGGCGGGCCAGAGACCGCCGACGAGCGCGACCAGGACGGTGAGCGCGAGGAAGAGCATGAGGTCGGTGGGCAGGCTGACGAGGTCGCCCATCACCGAGAGCAGAAGGGTGAGCAGGATGGGCCCGAGCAGGGCGACCACCCAGCCGGCGGTCCGCCGAGGTCCGGACAACGCGGAGCCGCGGCCGGTCCGACGACGTCCGGCCCGGGCGCGCTCGTGGGTCACCAGGTGGACGTCGATCATGCCGGCGAGGCGGGCGATCTCGGTCCCGTTGCTCTCGCGGACCGCCTCCTGCCAGCGACTGCGGCGGGACACCCCGACGACGATCATCGTGGCGTTCACCCCGCGCGCGAAGTCCACGACGGCGCTCGGGACGTTTTCTCCCACGACCGTGTGGAACGTGCCCCCGAGCGACTCGACCAGCGCGCGCTGTTCCGCGATCCGCGCGGGCGGGGCACTCGGCAGCCCGTCCGTGGCAAGCACGTGCACGGCCTGGAGCTCCGACCCCGCGGCACGCTGGGCGATCCGCGCTCCACGCCGGAGCAGCGTGTCCCCCTCCGGCCCGCCGGTGACCGCGACGACCACGCGCTCGCGCGCGGGCCACGGCGACTCGATCCGGTGGTCGCGCCGGTAGGTGGTGAGCGCGTCGTCGACCCGGTCCGCCAGCCACAACAAGGCGAGCTCGCGCAGGGCGGTCAGGTTCCCGACCCGGAAGTACTGCGCCAGGGAGGCGTCGATCTGCTCGGACCGGTACACGTTGCCGTGCGCGAGCCGACGTCGGAGGGCCTCCGGCGCGAGGTCGACGAGCTGGATCTGGTCCGCGTCGCGCACCACGTGGTCCGGCACCGTCTCGCGCTGCTTGACGCCCGTGATCGCCTCGACGTCGTCGTTCAGCGACTCCAGGTGCTGCACGTTCACGGTCGTCACCACGTCGATGCCCGCCGCGAGGAGGTCGTGCACGTCCTGCCAGCGCTTGGCGTGCACGCTGCCGGGCACGTTGGTGTGCGCGAGCTCGTCGATCATCGCCACCTGCGGTGCCCGGGCGAGCACGGCGGGCACGTCCAGCTCCGTGAACTCGCTGCCGCGGTGCTCGATCGCCCGTCGCGGCAGGACCTCGAGCCCCTCGAGCAGCGCCGCCGTCGCGAGCCGGCCGTGGTCCTCGACGAGACCCACCACCACGTCCGTCCCACGGGACAGGCGGCGGTGGGCCTCGTCGAGCATCGCGTACGTCTTCCCGACGCCGGGGGCGGCGCCGAGGTAGACGGTGAGCCGACCGCGCCTGGGGAGCTCGTCGGCTGGGTTCATGAGTCCATTGTCTGCAGTGCGAGGTTCAGGCGGAGCACGTTCACCCGCGGCTCACCGAGGACGCCGAGGTCGCGACCGACAGTGACATCGTCGACGAGCGCCTGGACCTCGTCCTGCGACAGACCTCGCTCCCGTGCGACGCGGGCGACCTGGAGCCGCGCGTACTCCGGCGAGATGTCGGGGTCCAGGCCGGACGCCGACGCGGTCAGTGCGTCCACCGGCACGACGGCGGGTTCGACGCCCTCCGCGTCGGCCACGGCGGTACGTCGTTCCTCGACGGCAGCGAGGAGGTCGGCGTTGACGGGGCCCAGGTTGGACCCGGCGGACGCGAGGGTGTCGTACCCGTCGCCGGCAGCCGACGGGCGGGGGTGGAACCACTCCGGGCCGTCGACCGCCTGGCCGATCAGCAGCGAGCCCACGGCGTCGTCACGCGTCGTCACGCGCTCCCCCGTCGACGCGACGAGCGACCCGTTCGCCTGCCACGGGAACGCGACCTGCGCGATGCCCGTGACCGCGAGGGGGTAGACGAACCCGAGCAGGACCGTGAGCACGAGCAGCACGCGCAGCCCAGCCCAGGTCTGGCGCGCGAAGGCGACGGTGTCGGATCCGGACGGGTAGTGCTGGCGTGCGGTCGTCATCAGGACATCCCCAGGGCAGTGACGAGCAGGTCGATGAGCTTGATCCCGAGGAACGGGGCGATCACGCCGCCGAGCCCGTAGACCAGGAGGTTGCGGCGCAGGAGGGCGCTGGCCGACGACGGTGTGTACCGGACTCCGCGGAGGGCGAGCGGAAGGAGCGCCACGATGACCAGCGCGTTGAAGACGACGGCCGAGAGGATGGCCGACTGCGGGCTGGTCAGGTGCATGACGTTCAGGACGCCCAGCTGCGGGAACGCGACGACGAACATCGCCGGCAGGATCGCGAAGTACTTGGCGACGTCGTTCGCCACCGAGAACGTCGTCAGGGCCCCGCGCGTGATGAGCAGCTGCTTGCCGATCTCGACGATCTCCAGCAGCTTGGTCGGGTTCGAGTCGAGGTCGACCATGTTGCCGGCCTCCTTCGCGGCGGTCGTCCCGGTGTTCATCGCGACGCCGACGTCGGCCTGGGCGAGTGCCGGGGCGTCGTTGGTGCCGTCGCCGGCCATCGCGACGAGACGTCCGCCCTCCTGCTCGCGCCGGATGAGGGCGAGCTTGTCCTCAGGGGTCGCCTCGGCGAGCACGTCGTCCACACCCGCCTCGAGCCCGATCGCCCGGGCCGTCAGCGGGTTGTCGCCGGTGACCATGACGGTCCGGATGCCCATCGCGCGCAGCGCGTCGAACCGCTCGCGCATGCCCTCCTTCACGACGTCCTTCAGGTGGATGACCCCGAGGACGCGCGCCGGACCGGCGTCGAGCTGCTCGGCGACGACGAGCGGGGTGCCGCCCGACGCGGAGATCGCGTCGACCGTCGCCGCGACGTCGTCACCCGCGTGACCGCCCGTGGACCGGACCCAGCGGATGACCGCCGCTGCGGCCCCCTTGCGCACCGACCGTCCGGGCAGGTCGACGCCGCTCATCCGGGTCCGCGCGGCGAACGGCACGAGCTCCGCACCGGCCAGGTCGTGCCGCTCGCGCAGCCCGAACCGCTCCTTGACCAGCACCAGGACCGAACGACCCTCGGGGGTCTCGTCGGCCATCGAGGACAGCTGCGCAGCGTCCGCGAGGAGCGCAGGGTCCACCCCCGCAGCCGGGAGCAGGTCCGCCGCCTGGCGATTGCCGAGCGTGATGGTGCCGGTCTTGTCGAGCAGCAGCACGTCCACGTCGCCCGCGGCCTCGACCGCACGGCCGGACATCGCGAGCACGTTGCGGCGTACCAGTCGGTCCATGCCCGCGATGCCGATCGCGGACAGCAGGGCGCCGATGGTGGTCGGGATCAGACAGACCAGGAGTGCGACCAGCACGATGAGTGGCTGTCGGGCGCCCGAGTAGACGGCGAACGGCTGCAGGGTGACCACGGCGAGCAGGAAGATGATCGTGAGCGTGGTGAGCAGGACGTTGAGCGCGACCTCGTTCGGTGTCTTCTGCCGCTCCGAACCCTCGACCAGCGCGATCATGCGGTCGACGAAGGTGTGGCCGGCCGGTGCCGTGATCCGCACGACGATCCGGTCCGACAGGACGACCGTTCCCCCGGTGACCGCCGACCGATCCCCTCCGGACTCGCGGATGACCGGCGCGGACTCCCCCGTGATCGCGGACTCGTCGACGCTCGCGACACCCTCGATCACGTCACCGTCGCCGGGGATGGTCTCCCCCGCGACGACGACCACGACGTCACCGACCCGCAGCGACGACGAGGCCACCTCGACGGTGTCGGGGCCGACGACCTTGCGGGCCGTCGTCTCCCGCTGCGTCGCACGCAGGCTCGCGGCCTGCGCCTTCCCCCGGCCCTCCGCCACCGACTCCGCGAGCGTGGCGAACAGGACCGTGAGCCACAGCCAGACGGTGATCGACCAGGCGAACGCGCTCGGCTCGACCACCGCGAGCACCGTGGTGAACGCCGCGCCGACCTCCACGACGAACATGACCGGCGAGTCCCAGAGCCGTCGGGGATCCAGCCCCCGCAGGGCGCCGGGCAGGGCTGTGGCGAGCTGCCCCGGGGACAAGGTCGTCGGGGCCGCGGCGACGGTGCGCGGCTTCTCGAGAAGGGTGGTGCTCATGACAGGGACTCCACGACGGGACCGAGGGACAGGACGGGGACGAACGTGAGGCCGACGACCACGAGGGTCACGGTCACCAGGAGGCCGACGAACAGCGGCGTGTGGGTGGGCAGGGTGCCGGCGCCCTCGGGCACCTTCCGCTGACTGGCGAGCCGGCCGGCCAGCGCCAGCACGAGCGCGATCGGCACGAACCGGCCGACGAGCATCGCGAGGCCCAGCAGGGTGTTGTAGAACGGCGTGCCCGTGGTCAGCCCGCCGAACGCGGAGCCGTTGTTGTTCCCGGCGGACGCGAAGGCGTAGACGATCTCCGAGAGGCCGTGGGGGCCACCCTGAAGCTGACCGGCCAGGCCTGCGGGCACCGAGATGGCGATCGCGGAGCCGATGAGGACGACCGCGGGCATGGTCAGCACGTAGAGCGCGACGAGCGTGATCTCCTGCCGACCGATCTTCTTGCCCAGGTACTCCGGCGTCCGTCCGACCATGAGTCCGGCGAGGAACACCGCCACGATGATCAGCACGACCATCCCGTAGAGCCCGCTGCCTACGCCGCCCGGCGACACCTCGCCGAGCAGCATCCCCACGAGCGCGACCCCGCCGCCCGGTGCCGTGAGCGAGTCGTGCATGGAGTTGACTGCCCCGGTCGACGTCATGGTCGTGGAGGCGGCGAACAGCGCGGACGCGGCCTCGCCGAAGCGGACCTCCTTGCCCTCCATCGCGCCCCCGGCGGCGGCGGGGACCAGTCCGGGTCCGGCCAGCTCGGCCCAGGTGAGCAGGCCGACGGCGGCGACCCACAGGGTCGACATCGCGGCGAGGATCGCCCAGCCTTGCCGACGGTCCCCGACCATCCGGCCGAACGTGCGGGGCAGGCTGAACGGGATGAGCAGCAGCAGGACGACCTCGAGGGCGTTGGTCCACGGGGTCGGGTTCTCGAACGGGTGCGCGGAGTTGGCGTTGAAGAAGCCGCCGCCGTTGGTGCCGAGCTCCTTGATGGCCTCCTGCGAGGCGACCGGCCCTCCGAGCACCGACTGCGTGCCGCCGGCGAGCGTGCCGATCTCGGCGTGGGCGCTCAGGTTCTGGATCACGCCGCCCGCGACGAGCACGAGAGCCGCGACGAACGCGAGCGGCAGCAGCACCCGGACGGTCACCCGGACGAGGTCCGCCCAGAAGTTGCCGACGCGCGAGTCCGTCCCGTGCCGCGCGAACCCGCGGGCGAGCGCCGCGACGACGGCGATGCCGACCGCGGCGGACACGAAGTTCTGCACCGCGAGCCCGGCCATCTGGAACAGGTGCCCGGCGGCCGCCTCACCCGAGTACCACTGCCAGTTGGTGTTGGTGACGAACGAGACCGCGGTGTTCCACGCGCCGGCCGGGTCGAGCGGTGCCATCCCGATGTCGAGCGGCAGCCTGTCCTGCAGCCGGCCGAGGCCGAAGAGGACCAGGACGGAGGCCAGCGAGAAGCCGAGCACGGACAGCAGGTAGGTGCTCCAGCGCTGCTCGGCGTCCGGGTCGACCCGCATCACCCGGTACCCGACCCGCTCCACGGCGAGGTGCCTCGGCGAGGTCAGGACCCGGAACATGTGGTCACCGAGGGGCCGGTGCACGACGGCGAGGACCAGGACGACGATCCCGATCTGGCCGATCGCGGTCCACGTGGCGCTCATCGGACCTTGTCCGAGCGCAGCAGCTGGACCACCAGGTACACCAGGAGCGCGCCGGCCACGACCAGGCCGGTGATGTCGAGGCCGCTCATGATCGGTCCGCCCGGCGGGCGAGCAGCGCGACGGTGGCGAAGAAGGCCACGGTCAGCGCGAGGAAGGCCAGATCGGCCATGGGTCTCACAGCGCTTTCGACGACGGGCGGGGGCCGCGATCGAGGGCCACCCGGCGGTCCTCGAGGGGACCGCAACCGCAGGTCTACGCCGCCGCAGACGACCTCACGCCCGTCTTGACGGAACCTTGACGGCCACGCCCGCACTCTTGGCGCAACCTTGTCGGTCCTCCCTCCTGTGGCGCCGTCGTCGACAGGCCCGAGCCCCGGTCTGCCGGCCTGCACTCACCCGAACCGGCCACCCACGTACGCGGCGGTGCGCTCGTCCTGCGGCGACTGGAACATGGCCTGCGTGTCGCCGTGCTCGACGATGACTCCGGGAGTGCCCTGCGAGGCGAGGAAGAACGCGCACTGCTGCGACACGCGGGCGGCCTGCTGCATGTTGTGCGTGACGATCACGATCGTCACCTCCCGCGCGAGCTCCGTCATCGTCTCCTCGATGACGCGGGTCGACGTCGGGTCGAGCGCCGAGCACGGCTCGTCCATCAGCAGGACCCGCGGCCGGACGGCGAGGGATCGTGCGATGCAGAGCCGCTGCTGCTGGCCGCCCGACAGCCCACCACCCGGTGCCCCGAGACGGTCACGGACCTCGCGCCAGAGACCCGCCTTGGTCAGCGACTCCTCGACGAGCTGGTCCTTGTCCGAGCTCGACGCGCGCACGCCCGTGAGCTTGAGGCCGGCGAGGACGTTCTCCTTGATGCTCATCGCCGGGAACGGGTTCGGCTTCTGGAACACCATGCCGATGTCCCGACGCGCCTGGGTCAGCCGTCGCGACGGGTCGTAGATGTCCTGTCCGTCGAGCAGAACCTCACCGGCGAGGGCGGCCGAGGGCACCAGCTCGTGCATGCGGTTGAGGATCCGCAGGAAGGTGGACTTGCCGCAGCCCGACGGGCCGATGAGCGCGGTGACGATGCCCGCGGGCATGGTCAGGGACACCCGGTCGAGCACCTGGTGCTTGCCGAACCACGCCGAGATCGACTGGGCGCGCAGCTCCGCGAGGCGGCTCGGCGCCAGGGACGGGGGCAGCTCGTGCACCGGCGGCGCGGCGAGCAGTCCGATCGAGCTGGGACGTCCGGCCGGCACGGGCGAGAGGACGACCGTCGAGTCGGACTGGTGGTTGCTCACGAGACTCCTCCCGCGCCGTTGGCGCGTGCGATGGCGCGGGCGGCGAGCGCCAGCGCAGCGAGGGCCCCGGCAGCGCCGAGGCCGAGCAGGGTCCACTGCACCGGGGTCCAGCGACGCGCGCCGGCGGTCCACACGAGGTCCGGCGCCGGCCCAGGGTCGGCGCCGACGTCCGCGGCCGGGATCACCTCCGCGCCCCCGGCCGGACCGGGCGCGGCGAGGTCGGGAGCCGCGGACGGAGACACCGCCGCCCGACGGGGACCCGAGGACGGCTTCTGCGTCGTCCCCGGGGGCACGGTCGGCGTCGTCCCGGGGGGCACGGTCAGCGTGAGCGAGCCGTCGTCGGTCCCCGCCGCGACGGCCGGCGGGGCGATGGTGATCGCGGCCGCGGCCGTCAGTGCGAGGACGGCCAGCACGACCAGTCCTGCACCGAGGGCACGGGTGCCCTGCGCGGACGCGGTCTCGATCTCGCGGCGCGTCTCGGCGACCATCCGCTCCCAGTGCTCGGCACCCCCCCGGCGCCGGCGGCGTGTCCGGCGCACGAGGTACCAGACGGTCGCCGCGACGAGCACCACGAGGGCCAGCCCCGTCCACGAGACGCTCAGCACGGTGGTCCGCGCGGTGCTGGAGACGAGCGGGATCTCGGTGTCGGGCCCCGGCGCTGCGGCCATGTCGACGTCGACGACCGCGGTGGACACCCCGAGCGGCTCGACGCCCTCGAGGACCGAGACGACGGTAAAGGAGTCGCCCGGCAGGACCTCGCGGGTCTGCTCGGCGTCGAGCGACGCCAGCGTCCGGCCGAACGGTCCGGTCACCCGCACGCGCGGGACGCCGACCACCTTGACGTTGCCGGTGTTGACCACCTCGTAGGTGACAGTCATGGGCGCCGAGGCGAACGGCACGAGGGAGGCGTCGAACGTGCCGCTGACCTCCCGCACCTCGAGCGCGGGGGCCAGCTCTCCGGCCACCCGGAGGTTGAGCCGGACCGCCACGCGCGTGTCGATCAGCACTCCCGCGCTGGTGACCTGCGTCTGGACGGGTGAGACGACGATCCCGCCGGGGTGGTCGCCGGGCGAGGCCTCGGCGGGGACCGCGACCGTGAAGGCGAGGGACGCGGTCGCCAGCGGCGGGATCGTGACCGTCGGGCTCGCGACGGTCACCCACGCGCCCAGGTCGGTCGGCAGCTGGGCCGCCGGTGAGAGGTCGTAGCCGCCGGACGGCGTGTTGAACCCGTCGGCCCCGTACACCGCGAACTCACGCTCGACCGTCGAGGAGTTCGTGATGAGCACGTGCTCCTCGACGGTCTCGCCCGCCGCCGCCGCGAGCTCGAACCGGGTCCGTCCGTCAGCGGCGCCGGCCGAGTCCGCGGGCGTGACCGCCCACGCCGCCGCGGTGTCGTCTGCGAGGGCGGCCGGGGCGGCGCCGAGCGTGAGGAACGCCGTCAGCGCGAGGACGGCGGCGGCGAGCAGGGGGCGGTGGGCCGCCATGGGTTCTCCGATCGGGGTGGTGAGGAGTGCACTGGTCGGACGTGCCACGGCCGGGGCTCCTCGACGCGTCGCGCGTCGAGGAGCCCCGGTCCGTGGCGCCTCGGTCAGCCGCCGACGAGCGTGACGGTGACCGTCGACGTGTACGAGCCCGCCGAGGTCGCGCCCGGGATGGCCAGCGCCAGGCCCGCGGCGAGGGTCGAGACCCCGCGACCGGGGGTCTGCGCCCGGCCCAGGAGCGAGCTGGTGGACAGGCCGGCGCTGGAGGCGTCGTCCAGGAACGAGGCGACGGGCGGACCGGCCTGCGCGACGAGCGGGCTGCCGGCGTCCGGCGTCATGCTCGGCGTACCGGGCGTCCAGCCCAGGTACTTGGCGCCGACCGTGGCGGAGGTGCCGGTGAAGTCGGACGCCTGCGCGTTGACCTCCCAGCCGGTCAGGAGCGCGTCCCGACGGGTGTCCGTGACGGTCACGGTCGGGAAGACGCCTGCCGCGGTGACCCGCGAGTTGTCCACCGAGCGCGAGCCGGTCAGGGCGACGGGCGTGTCGAACGGGACGCTGAAGATGAGCGACCCGTCGACCACCGGCGCCTCGGGCACCGTGAGCACCAGCTGCCCCGTCGCCGAGTCGATCCCGAGCGAGAGCGAGAGGCTCCCGCTCGAGGCGAGGTACGCGGCGGTGTCGGTCGGGGCGAAGTCCGCGGTGTACGCGTGGGTCCCGGCGCTGGGCGCCGACACCGTGTAGGCGGCCGAGCCGGCGGCGACCGGCGTGGTGCCGAGGACCGTCGTGCCCTCCTTGAACGTGACCTGACCGGCCGCGCCGGCCGGGGCGACCGCGGCCGTGAGGACCAGGTCGGCGCCCGAGGCAGCGGCGGTGAGCGTGGTCGTCGTCGCGACGGCCTGGGTGCCCCCGCCGGACGGGTAGGTGTGCGACGGCACGGACCAGGTGAGGTTGGCCGTCGTGGTGCCCGTCAGGGTCAGGCCGGTCTCGAAGTACGCGATGGAGTTCCCGTCGACGTCGCGGCACGCGACCAGGAACGGCAGCGTGGCGGTGTTCCCCGGCTGCGAGGCCAGGTAGGTCAGCGCCTGCGGCTTGCCCATGAAGTCGCCGCGACCCGTGTACGGCCGTCCGGACGAGTCGACCAGCACCGAGACCGGGCCGAACGGCACCTGCTCCCAGTCGATGACCGGCACACCGGCCTGCGGGATCCGGATCAGCGGCTGGATGACACCGGAGCCCGCCGGGCAGGTGGCGTCCACGGCCAGCGACTGCCACGGACGCGTGGCCGTCGTGCCGCTCGTGAGGACGTCGGCCGCGGTGTTCGCCTCGAACCCGCCGGCGTTCGCGAGGAAGTAGATGTTGCCGGGGATCAGCGGACCTTCGTCGTTGGCGGCTGCGGGGCCCGCCACGGCGACGAGCGCCGCGCCCGTCGCGCACGTCCCGGCCACCAGCGCGGCCACAACTCTCCTGAGCTTCATCGAGCAGTCCTTTCGAGGACGATCTGGCGTGGGTTCACGTCACGTGCTGTCGCACCGCGACGAGGATGGAGTCCGGAGGTGAACGCCGGGCCCCCGCAGGGCGTCCGCGGGACGGCGTGCGGGGCAGTCATCGCACCGCCTGCAGCCGGGGCGCCTCGACCGCCGGTCCAGTCGTCGGGGCCGACCTGCGGCGGACCCTCCGGACGACCAGCCCGAGGGCGACGAGCACCAGCAGCGCGAGGAGCGGCCACGGGACGGCCCAGACCCGCACGGCACCCGAGACGGTCCCCACGCCCGGGTCGTCGCCCGCCGCCGGGGCCACCGCGGTCGCGTCGACCGTGACGGTCTCGAGCACGAGCGGCCAGACGCCTGGCACGGTCGTCGACCCGCGCACCTCACCGCCGGGCAGCAGCTCGTCGACCCGGTCGCCGTCCACGCGTTCGCGGAGCAGACCGAACGCACCGCCGACCGCGACCTCGGGCTCGACGGCCATCCGGACGTTGCCGGTGTTCCGGAGCGTGTAGTCCACGGTGACCTCGCCCGCACCGACCAGGGACGCCGCGTGCCAGGTGGCGGAGACGTCCGTGACCTGGAGACCCGGGTCCAGCGGACCGTCCACACGGATGTAGACGCGCGCGGCGACCCGCTGCTCGAGCTCGATGCTCGGTGCGTTCTCGGCTCCCTGTCCCACGCTCTCCAGCGACGCGACCAGCGCACCCAGGTGGTCTCCGGGCTCGGCGTTCGCCGGGATCGAGACGGTGAACGGGACGACGGTGTAGCCGAACCCGGCGTCCGCGGTCTGGGCAGCCACGTCGACGGTGGACGCCCCGGGGACCGCGATCCAGGCGCCCGCGTCGGTGCTGGCGTCGTCGCGTGCGCGGACCGCCAGACCCCCGCCGTCGGCCATCACGACGTCTCCGCCGTAGACCTGCAGCTGGACCGCGGTGTCGTCCTGGTTGAGCAGCGCGGCGTGCTCGTAGACCACGGCCCCCGGGGGTGCGGTCACGCTGAGGAACGGCCGGTCGTCCGGACGCTCCGGACCGGCGGGGCTGATGCCGAACGAGACGAGGTCGGCGGCGGCGGGCGGCAGCGGGTCGGGTGCGGCCGCAGCGGGGCTCGCGCAGAGCGCGGCGGCGCCGAGCACCGCGACCACCGCGAGGAGGGGACGGAGGCGGTCGAGCATCAGGTCGGGCCTTCCAGAGGTGTGAGGGACGGGGAACGCCTGCGGGGAGGTGAGGCGCATGGCGCCCCACCTCCCCTGGTCACCGCCCGGCGACGGCCGGGTGGACCGCCGTCAGACGGCGGTGAAGGTGACCGTCGCGGTGTAGAGACCGGGTGCCACCGACGTCGGCACCTGGTCCACGCCGAAGACACCCTCGATGTGCGCGGTGCCGAGGGGCTGGCCGGCGCCGTAGGTCGCGAAGACCTTCGGGACGTCCAGGCCGTCGCTGGCCGGCGCGTGGTTGGTGAGGGTGACGTTTCCGGCCTGGAGCGCGTTGCCCGCCACCTGGTCGGCCACGAGGCCGGTCAGTCCGGCGTGCAGGCCCGAGAACGAGCCCGCCGCCGAGGTGAACGGCCCGGAGACGACCGACGCCGTGAAGCCGAGGTTGCCGGCCCGGGTGTCGGTGATGACGATGTCCTCGAAGGCGGCCGACGCGGAGTACGTCGAGTCCGCGGGGTCGAGCACGGCGGTGCCGAGCGCGAGCGGGTTCGACGGCGTGTACGGCGTGGTGATCGAGATGGCACCGACGGGGATGTCGACGGTGACCGTCTGCTCGTCCACCGCGCCGGACAGCTCGTACGTCGCGGCGACGGGCGCCGAGACCGAGCCGCTGTACGGGGCGGTCCCCACGAAGTCGGCGGTCAGCGAGTGCGCGCCGGCGCCGAGCACGTTGGTGGTGAAGTCGGCGACGACGCCACCGACGACCGGGAGCGAGCCGAGCACCGTGGTGCCGTCCTTGAAGCTGACGGTGCCGTTGGCCGCGCCGGACGAGGCCACGACCGTGGTGCTGAAGGTGACGGCCGAGTAGGCCGCGCCGGAGACCGGGGTGACGCCCAGCGTGGTGACCGTGGTGCGCGCAGCCACAGCGGTGACCACGACCGAGACGGACGCGGACGTGGAGGTTGCGTGCGAGCCGCCGAGGTACCGGGCGGTCACCGCGTTGGTGCCGACGGGCAGCCCCGCGGTCGACAGCGTCGCGACGCCGCCGGTGACGGTCGCCGTGCCGAGAGACGTGGTGCCGGCGAAGAACTCGACGTCACCGGTCGCAGCGGCGGGGTCGACGGTCGCCGTGAGGTCCACGGACGTGCCGGCCTCGACGGTCGTCGCGGACACCCCGAGCACCGTGGTGCTGGGCTCGGAGGGGAACGCGGCGGCCGGGATCGACCAGGTGAGGTTCGCGGTCGAGGTGCCGGTCATGGTCAGACCGGTCTCGAAGTACGCGATCGAGTTGCCGTCCACGTCGCGGCACGCCACCAGGAACGGCAGCACCGCGGTGTTGCCGGGCTGCGACGCCAGGTAGGTCAGCGCCTGCGGCTTGCCCATGAAGTCGCCGCGACCCGTGTACGGGCGGCCGTCGGAGTCGACCAGAGTGGAGACAGGCCCGAAGGGCACCTGCTCCCAGTCGATGACCGGCACGCCGGCCTGCGGGATGCGGATCAGGGGCTGGATGACGCCGGTGCCCGCGGGGCACGTCGCGTCGACGGTGAGGGACTGCCACGGCCGCACCGCGGTGGTGCCGCTCGTGATCTGGTCGGCGGGGGTGTTCCCGTCGAAGCCCCCGGTGTTCGCGAAGAAGAAGATGCTGCCGGGGATCAGCGGGCCCTCGTCGTTGGCCGAGGCGGGACCTGCGACGGCCACGAGCACCGCGCCTGTCGCGACGGTCGCGGCCAGCGCGCCGGCCACCAGTCGGTTGAGTCTCATCGATCTGCTCCTGAGCTGTCGGTGGATCAGTTGACGGTGAAGTTGGTGACCGCGGCCTGGGTCGGGACGCCGCAGGCGCCACCGTCCGCGGCCACGGAGAGCTGCTGGAAGCCGGCCGCCTCGATGAGCGGCTGCGCCGAACCGCTGCAGATGAAGCCGTCAGCGGCGAACAGCGACGTGAAGTACGGCTTGGTCAGGTCGGCGGTGCGCACGACGTTGTAGAGCGCGCGCTGGAACGTCCAGCCGCCGGTGAGCTTGATGCCGGTCGCGGTGAGGAACCGACCCGTCGAGAACGGGGAGACCGCGTTCGGGTTGGCCGCGATCGGCGCCGCGTCGTGCTCCTGGACCTCGACCACCGAGCCCGCGAGGGTCACGGGCGTGCCACCGTTCGCGGCCTGGAGCTGGGCGAGGAAGACCGTCCGGGTGCCCGACCCCGTCTGCGGGATCTGCGGGACGATGACGCCGTTCGCGCCACCCAGCTGGCTCCAGTTGGTGAAGGTGCCGTTGTAGATGCTCACCATCTGGGCCGCGCTGATGCTGGCGGGCGCGTTCGACGTGGACGCGACGGCGAGCTTGAGCCCGTCGACCGCGAAGGGCACCTGCCAGAGCCCGGCTGCGACCTCCGCCGAGCTGAGCGAGGACGACGACCGCGCGAAGTTCACGTTCGTGTTGTTGCCCGCGCCGTACAGCAGCGCCTTGCCCGCACCGGAGCCGTTCGGCCGCGTGATGGCCGTGGTCCCCGCCTTGAGCACGACGGTGGAGCTGCCGGTCGCGTCGAACGACACCAGACGCGCGCTGGCGCTCGCGTTGTAGCCCGGGGAGAACACCCCGGCGCGACGGCCGTCGGCGATGTAGTTGAGCGCGAACTCCGTCGTGTCGGAGCCGACGCCGACGATGTCCTTGACCTGCGGGGTGGGGTCCGCGTAGGCCGGCGTGGCGGCGATGGACGCGGCGACGACGCCGGTCAGGACGGAGGCAAGAATGATCGAGACCCTCGATCGCTTCATGGGAGGGAGCCCTTCGTGACTGTGGTCGGTGGGCCGGTGTCCCGGCCCACCACAGACGCTCCCCACCGAGGAAGAACCCCCGCCCGTCATCAGGTGAACGAGGGACAGCGCAGGCTCGACCGCAGGACGTCCCGGGCCGGGGTCAGAGCAGGTTGGGCAGCAGCTGGGCGGCCGCGTCGGTCGAGGCCCAGGCCAGCGCCACGACGATCCCCGCGGCGACTGGCCAGACGGCGCGGCCGGGGAGGCGACGCAGCGCGACCGCCGTGGCCGCGACCGCGAGGAGCAGGCCCTGGAGGCAGAGGGCGAGCTGCGGCAGCACGCTGCGATCGGCTGCCAGTGCCTTCTCGGCGTCCGGCACTCCCGCGGGGCGCCCACCGGGGCCCGTCGCGGCCTCGCCGACGAGCATCGCGTCGACGTACACGGTCCGGACGGGCGTGATCGACGCGAGCGGACCGTCGCCCTCGGACGTGACGAGGGTGATCCGGGCGGCGCCCGCGTCGAGCGCGGCGGGGAGCGGGTCGCCCGCGCGGCGGACCCCGTCCACGCGGTAGACGAACTCGCCCTGACCGGTGGTGACCTGCAGGCCGTCGCCCGCCCTGAGCAGTGCCACCGACCGGAACGGCGCGCCGTACGCGGCGGAGCGGCCGTAGACGAGGGACACGCCGGCCTGGCCGGGAAGGGCGGTGTCGCGGCGGTGCCCCGGCCCGGCCGTGAGGTCTCCGGATGCTGTCCCCTCGACGACGACCTGCCGCACGCCGAGCGTCGGGATCACGAGGAGTGCCACGGGGTCGCCCGGCGTGATGCTCCCCCCCGTCGGCGCCGTCTCCGCAGCGAGCTGCTGACGGAGCTCGGCGTGCAGCACCTGCTGCGCACGCGTCTGAGACAGGCCGCCGAGGACGAAGAGCTGGAGCAGGGCCCACCCCGCGAGCGCCGCGACCAGGAGCATCGCCGTGTAGGCCACCGAGGCGGCCTCGGGCATCGTGGGGCGGGGAAGCCGGGGCGGCACCGGGCGGGGCGGGCGCCGGGGGGCACGCACGCGGCGCTCGGGCGGAGGCAGGACGCGGCCAGGCTCGGGCGGCGCGAACGGGTTCGCCTCGACGACGCTCACGAGGCGCGCCGCCTGGTGGCCAGGCTGCGCAGCAGCGGTGCCCCGAGCACGCCCGCGAGTGCCAGGCCGAGGGTCGCCTTGACCGCCGTGCCGCCGGCCCCCGACTCCTGCGCCACCGTGGTCCCCGAGGGGCCTGCCGCCTCGACGTCCGCCGACGCCGGTGCAGGCAACCCGTCGACGGTCTGCGGTGTCCCGCCGACCGGCACGCCACCTGAGCGGGGCGCCGGTGGCCGGACCGCCAGGGAGCCGGTCGCCGCGCCGAGCGGAACGGTGGCCGGCGTGGTGGGTGGAGCGACGGCAGGACCCTTCTGCGCCTCGATGGTGCTCGCGGCCTGCTGCGCGGCGGCGTAGAGCGCGGCGGTCGGCCCGGTCGACGCGATCGGCACGAAGCCGTCCGGCAGCTGCCCGTTGCCGGGTCCGCTGATCTGGCCTTCGGTGGTCGCGGTGCGGATGAACTGCGCGACGTGCCCGGCGTCGGCCGCGTCCAGGCCGGAGACGCGGGCCGCGGTGCTGACCACCATCGTCCCCGGGTAGCCGGTCGGGTCGAGCGAGGTCCGGTCGAACGTGAAGGGCTTGCCCGGGGCCGTCTGGGTCGCCTGCGCAACTGCGGTCGACATCGTCGCCACGCTCGGTGCGACGAAGGTCGCCCCGGGGCCCGTCCCGGCGGTCCTCAGCTCGGCGGTGCGCAGGCCGTACCGCTCCGCGTCGCCGAGCGAGACGAGCCCGAGCATGAACCGCACCCCGTAGTTCTGCCGAGCGATGCGGCCGAACTTCCACGGGTCGGTGGTCGTCGAGCGGGTGCACTGCGTCTGCACGTTGGGCCACGCGTCGAGGACCGCCTCGGAGATCTTGCGCAGGCTGTTCACCGGTGCGGCGACGAGCCCCAGGTACGGCGACCGGATGAGCTGCTCGCACTCGCGGGTGCTCTCGCGCACGTACGTGTCCAGCATCGGCCAGTCCTCGCGCGGCACGTCGATGTCCTGGTAGCTCGGGTTGACCCGCATCCCCCACGGGTCCGGCTCCCCGCCGAGGAACGCCATCGCCTCGGGGTCCGCCGCGAGGTAGCCGGTCACCGCGGTCATCACGTCCGAGGCCTCGGACAGCGACAGGATCGTCGCCTTCGCCTCCGCCGCCACCGTGGACAGCCCCGGGTTGAGCTCGAGGAACTCGGGGTCGGTGTTGAGCGCCAGCGGGTTGTTCTCGAGGCCCTCATGCGCGCGGACGTCGTTGGTGGCCGGGTACGACTGGGTGAGCAGCTTGGCGAGCAGGCGTGGAGTCATCCGCAGCTGCGTCAGCTCCCCGGCGTTGTCGGGCAGGTCGGCGACGAAGGCGACCCCGAAACCGGTCACCGCCGTCGGCGCGTAGGCCAGGTCGACCGTCGAGCTGCGCGCCGCGTCGGACACGAACGCGGCGACCGCGTCCCCGGTGCCCAGGAGCCGTAGCGCGGAGGACTCCGGCATCCGGTTGTGCTGGAACTTGAACCGGTCGGCACGCAGGCAGTACGCGGGCGCCCACTGCAGCGACGCCTGGTTCAGCAGCTCCGATCCGTACATCCCCACGGGCGCCCGCGAGTCGAGGACGTCGCAGGCGTCCGGCGGGAGCGCGAAGTCGAGGGGCACGCTGAACCGGTTGCGCCAGTTCGACTCCGACCACCAGAACCGCGGCGACACGGCGTCGTCGACCCCGACGTCGGACAGGTTGGACGAGCCGGGTGCGAAGTCCCCCGTCTGGAGGCAGGCGGGATCGGCATCCAGGCAGCTCAGGCCCATGATCGGGATGACGACGAGTGTGCACGGGACCTCCGAGGAGCAGCCGAGCGACTCGTTCTCCGTCGAGGTGCGCATCTCGAACTGCACGTCGCCGGTGCCGTCCAGGTTGGTGAACGCGGCGATGTCGGCGGGCGGGAGCGCCGCGTCGATCGCGGACTCGGGGGCGATCGTGGTGTTGCTGCACGACGGGTAGACCGTGCCGCTCGCGGCCTCGAAGGGCAGCAGGTGCTGCGCGAAGACCGAACCCGGCAGCAGCCCGCACTCGGCGGGCCAGCCGGGAAGCGTCTCCTGGTCCGCGCGGTCCTCGTCGGACGCGTAGCGGTCGTGCCGCCAGACCCCCGCCGAGACGACGCCGGCGGCGTAGCGCTGCAGGTACGTGGAGGTCCAGCACGTCTCCGGGCGCACCTGCTCGGCCTCGGGCGCGCTCGCGTCGTCGACGCCGCGGCACTGCAGGATGACCACCGGGTACTCCTGGTTCATGCCGTTGAACCCGTACGGGTCGGCGGACCGACCGGCGCTCGGGCGGGCACCTGACCAGCTCACGTGGATCCGCTCGCGGCCGCGCAGGCTCTGCGTGCGGTCCACCTGCACGGTCACCTCGCGCGAGTCGACCGTCGTCGTGGTCCCGTCGGTGGCGACGTGCTCGCGCGTGAGGGTCTTGGTCTGCCGGTAGTCGACCGGGTCGGCCGCTCCGGCAGGCGCGGCGGTGACGACACCGGTGAGCAGGACGGTGCCGACGGCCACGACGAGCGCGGCCAGCCGACGCGGCGAGAACGCGGTCATCACAGGGCCGCCGCTCGGCGGGCACGCACGGCGAGGAGGCCGGGCACGAGGACGATCGCGAGCAGCTCGGCGGCCGCGAGCGCACCGAACGCCACGCTGCCACCCGCGGGGCGGGCTATCTGCGTGGACACGGAGCCGCTGGCGACGTCGGACCCGCCCGACCCACCGCCCCCGACGGGAAGTCCGGTCTCCGGGTCGATCGTCACGGCATCGTCGACCCCCGCCACCACCTCGCCCCCGGCACCTGCGGCGTCCGCGCCCCCGGCCGCACCGCCGCCCCCGCCGGCGGCCGCGCCACCACCGGACGCAGCGCCTCCCGCGGTCCCGGCGCCCCCGGCGGTCTGGCCGGCGCCGAGGCACGGCCCGGCACCCTGCTTGTCGCACTCGGCCGGCGCCGGGGCGATCTCCGCCAGCTTGTTGCGCGCCAGGTCACCCGCGACGAACGTCGGGTTGTTGCACTTGGTGGCGTCGCGGTTGCTGACGTCGACCGCCGGGTCCGCCGCGCCCAGCTTGGCCACCTGCTCGAAGCCCGCCTGGACGAGGTTCAGCGGCAGCGGTGAGTACCCGTAGGCGCCGGCTTTCCCCTGGCCCTCGCAGAGCGAGTAGAACATGAAGTCCACCAGGCTCTGCCGCTTGTTGGTGGTCATCCGGGGGTCGCTCGAGCCGGTCGGCAGCAGCATGTAGCTGTACGACGACAGCGGGTAGGACCGCGGGTCGGGGTTGGCGTAGACGTCGTCGAGGATCTGCGTGAGGTAGTTCTGCGACGCGGGGTCGGAGTTGATCCGCGCCTTGGTCAGGGCCACCGCGACGGCGTACTGCGTGGGCTCCACGTAGACGCCGGCGGCGTTGAGCACCTTCACCACCGGGTACCCCTTGTTGATGGGGTAGGAGTACTCGACGTACGCGATCGTGCCGTTCCCGGCGTCCGACGCGACCGTGTTCATCACCTGGTCCGAGCTCGAGGCGCCGATCATCCGGCTGCCGCTGGGCTTCGGGTAGTAGGACGTCAGCCCCGACCGCCCGAAGTACGCCCGCCAGATCGACGGCTGCGCGGTGTCCAGCCACGTGGTGAACTGCGCGGTCGTCCCGGAGCCGTCCGAGCGGACCACCGGGATGATCGGCTGGTCCGGGAACGTCCGGCCGTTGTTGTCGGCCTTGATCGCGGGGTCGGCCCAGCTGGTGATCTGGCTGGTGAAGATCTTGGCGATCGTCTCGCCGGACAGCCGGATGTCACGCACCAGCTGCCCGCCGGACTCCAGGTGGTACGTGAACGCCGTGCCGCCCGCGACGATCGGCAGGTAGGCGAACTGGCGACCGTTGGCGTTGTCCGCGTTCCCGTACTCGTCGGTCTGCTGGTACGGGATCTCGGAGATGCCGAAGTCCGTGGTGCCGGACGCGAAGTCCTTGCGGCCCTTGGACGACCCTCCGCCGGTGTAGACGACCTTGATGCCGTTGGCGTCCACGTCGGCGATCCACTGGTCGACGATCACCTGGCTCCACGTCGAGCCGGTGCCCTCGATCTGCCCGTAGGCGGCGAACGCGGGCGTCTGACCGGTCAGCAGCACGAGCAGCACCGCCCCGAGGGCCGCGAGGGCGCGCCGCGCTCGGCGACGGCTCGGATCAGGCACGTGTCCTCCAGGGCTGGGGCGCGGGAGCCGGGTCATCGCCGGCCCGTCCGCGGTCGGGCGATCCGTCGCGCCAGCACGAAGAGCGCCAGCACGAGGAGCAGCAGGATCGACGCGGCGGCGAAGCCGCGCTGGACGTAGAGCGGCTCACCGCTGCGGATGGCCGAGAAGATGAACAGCGGCAGCGAGTTCATGGCGCCGACCGTCGGGTTGAGGACGACGAACGACGCGGCCCCCGAGGTGAGCAGCACCGGGGAGGTCTCCCCCACGCCGCGCGCGACGCCGAGGATGAGGGCCGTGGCCAGCCCCGCCCGGGCAGTCGGGAGCACCACGTGCCACACGGTCCGCCAGCGCGACGACCCCAGCGCCAGGCTGGCCTCGCGCAGCCCACCCGGCACCACGCGCAGCACCACGTCGGCGGCGCGCGCGATGATCGGCAGCATCATCACGGACAGGGCCGCCGCGGCGGCGACGCCCGAGCGCGGGACGCCGAGCGTGAGGATCAGCACGGCGTAGATGAACAGCCCCGCGACGATCGACGGCAGGGCCGTCATCGCCTCGACGACCGTCCGGACGACGCGGGAGAAGCGACCGCCGACCTCGGTCATGAAGACGGCGGTTCCGATGCCCAGCGGCACGGTCACGACGACCGCGATCGAGATCTGGATGAGCGACCCGAGGATCGCGTGCAGGACTCCACCGTTGGTCAGCGGGTCGCGCGGGCCCACGCCCGCCATGTCGTCGAGGAACATGTTCGAGTGCGTCAGGGCACCGGCTCCGCGGACGAACGTGAACGCCACGGTGCTGACCAGGGCGATCGCGACGACCGCTGCCCCACCGCTGATCACCGCGGCCGCGAGCCGGTCGGTGACCATCGGCCCGTCGGACGTCGCGGCCGTGGCGACGGTGACCACCGCGAGGAAGACCGCGAAGGCCGTGAGCACGAACGCCAGAGGGTTGCCCCAGGGCAGCAGCCGGAAGCAGACCACCCAGCTCAGCGCGACGCCGGCGAGCACGGACCCGACGAGGATCGCGCGGTCCTCCGCCTTCGTCCCGCCGGTGCGGCGGCGTCGTGGGGGCGCGGTGGGTGCCTGGTCGTCGGCGGGGCGCACCCAGGTGCGGGGAGCCGCATGCGGCGTCCGTGCCTCGAGCACCGTCATCAGATGTCCGTCCCGACGCCCGAGCGGCTGCGCGCGACGACCATCGCCGCGACGGTGTTCACCACGAGCGTGCCGAGGAAGAGGACCAGTCCCGCGGTGAGCAGCGCGGAGAGCTGCGCGTCGTCGGCCTCCCCGAAGCGCAGCGCGATGAGCGCCGAGACGGTGTTGGTGCCGATCTCCAGCGGCTGGAACTTCAGGTCGAAGGCCGGGGAGATGATCAGCGCGACCGCGATGGTCTCCCCGAGGGCCCGGCCGAGGCCGAGCATCGTGCCGCCGATGATGCCGCCGCGGCCGAACGGGAGCACCACGGAGCGGATCACGCCCCACCGGGTCGATCCCAGCGCGAGGGCGGCCTCGCGCTCGCCGAGCGGAGCCTGCGAGAACACCTCGCGCATCACCGCGGAGGCCATCGGGAGCACCATCATCGCCACGGCCAGCCCGGCGACGAACGCGGACGCGGTGTACCGGGTCTGCTCCCAGAGCGCCGCGTCCGGGTCGGTGTCCACCTGGAAGAAGGGGAGGAAGCCGAGGTAGGAGTGCAGCCAGCGGGCGATCCCCTTGGCATAGGGCTGCAGCAGCAGGAACCCCCAGAGCCCGTAGATGATGCTGGGCACCGCGGCCATGAGGTCGACCACCGAGACGAGGGCGCCGCGGATCCGCGCCGGCGCGTACTCGCTGATGTACAGCGCGGTGGCCAGGCCGAGCGGGAAGGCGAACACGAGCGCGACGAGCGCGACCGTCACCGTGCCGACGAGCACGGCGGCGATGCCGACGCGGTCCGCCTCGGGCTGCCAGTCCGTCTCGGTGAAGAACGACCAGCCGTAGTGCCGCAGCGTGGGGAAGGCCTGGACGGCCAGGAACACCCCGATGCCGCCGGTGATGAGCAGCACCGTCGCACCGACGCCCCGGGCCGCGACCACGAAGGCGCGGTCGGAGCCGCTCAGGCGGCTGGAGAGTCGCCGGGGCAGCGCCGAGCCGACCTGCGGGTCGTCCACCCGCACCTGCGTGCTCATCGCTGCCGCCACGCTCCTCGCTGCTCGTCCCCTGCTGCCTCCGCAGATCGAAACCTGGACCGATGACCGAGTGACGCCGCGCCGGTGAACAGGGGACGAACGCGCGCAGCCCGGCAGACGCGTCGGCTCACGGCTCGGTCGAGGGCGAGGGGGTCGGCAGGGTCGCAGGGGTCGGCGTCGGCGTCGGCGAGGCTGACGGTGCGACGCCGACGAGCACGACGACCGTCCCGCCCGCGGGCACCCGCGCCCCGGCCTCCGGCTCGCTCCCCTGCACGACCCCCGCCGTCGACGCGGGCACCGCGCGCTCCACGACCGCGAACCCGGCAGCCACCAGGGTGGAGCGAGCGTCCGCGAGCTCCCGCCCGCTCACGTCCGGCACGCCGACCAGCCCGGTGGACACGATGAGCGCCACCGGATCACTCGGACGTGCCGGAGCACCGCCGGCCGGGGCGCTGCTGAGCACGGTCTCGGCGGGCGCAGCCGCGTCTGCCTGCACCAGCTCGCCGAGCGTGAGCCCGGCCGCCACCAGCGCGGCCCGTGCGTCGCCCAGCGTGAGACCGACGAGTGCCGGCACCGCCACCTCGGTCGGCACGGGCGGCGGAGTCGTCGGCTCTACCCGTGCGGTGGGGGTTCCCCGGGTCGGCGTTGCTCGGGTGACGGGTGGAGTCGTCGCGACCGCCTGCGACGGCGGCTCGGCCGTCGAGGGCTGAGCCAGGGCGAGCCAGAGGACGAACGCCGTGCCGAGGATCGCGATGCCCACCGTCACCCAGGCTCCCCCGCTGGTCGGTCGCCCGCCGAGCACGGGCCCGACCGGGCGGACCGGCAGGAGCTCCCTGGTGGTCCGGACGTACCCGGCGCCCCGGGGCGGGTCCGGCTGCGCCGCACGCGTGCCGGCGAGCAGCAGAGCGACCCGGACCTCCGCGCGCAGGTCTGCCGCACCGCCGTGTCGACGGTCCGGATCCTTGGCCAGCGCGCGCCGCACGATCCGGTCGATGTCGCTCGGCAGGCCCGGGCGGACCGCGCTGGGCAGCGGCGCGACCTCGGACACCTGGGCGGCGAGCACCGTCTGCGGATCGCCGTGGTCGAAGGGCGGCCGGCCGGTGACCAGGTGGAACAGGAGAGCGCCCGCCGAGTAGACGTCCGAGCGGGCGTCGCCCCGCGCGCCGGTCGCCACCTCCGGCGCGGCGTAGTGCGGGCTCACCGTCACCCGAGGGTCGGCCGGGTCCGGCTCGGGCGTCGCGCCGACGTCGAGCAGCACCGCGCTGGGCCCGCCCAGACTGGTCACCATCACGTTCGACGGCGACAGGTCGAGGTGGAGCACTCCCCGTTCGTGCGCGTGCTCCAGGCCCGCGAGCAGGCCGTCCAGCACGGTCAGCGCGTCGCGGGGCTGCATCGGTCCGCGTGCGAGGAGGTCGGTGAGCGTCCGTCCCACCACTAGGTCCAGCACCAGGTACGCCCGGCCACGGGTGTCCGTGCCGGCGTCGAGCACGTGCACGACGTTCGGGTGGTCGAGGCGCGCACCCCCACGCAGCTGCGCCCACGGATCGGCTCCGGTCGGCACGGGGACGCGCACGACCTTGACGGCCACGTCCCGACCGAGGCGGACGTCGACGGCGGCGAAGACATCGGCCGATCCGCCGGAGCCGAGGAGGCCGCCGAGCGCGTACCTCCCGCCGAGCAGCTGCCCGGTCATCGTCCGGCTGCGGTGGCGAAGCCGTTCGCCGTCGCGAGGACGAGCGCCACGTAGGCGTCGTCGTGGTTGTAGGACAGCACGGCCGCCTGCCATCCCTCGGGTGTCGCGAGGTCCCGCCCGGACGCGCAGAGGTACCGCGCGGCTGCGAGCGCGGCGTCGTCGATGTCGTTCGGGTCCTGCGCACCGTCGCCGTCGCCGTCGGAGGCCCAGCGGCTCCACGTCGACGGCAGGAACTGCATCGGGCCGACCGCGTGCGACCACACGGCATCGCCGTGCCAGGCGGTGTCCTCGGCCCGCGCCGGGATCGCCGCGGTCCCGCCGGACCCGTCGAGCGCTGGTCCGACGATCGGGACGCTCGGTCGGCCGTCGGGCAGCAGGTGCGCACCGCCGTGGGTGCCGTTGCCCGACTCGACGGTCCCGATCGCGGCGAGCGTGGTCCACCCGAGGTGGCACCCGGGACCGAGACGCGCCACGGCGAGGGTGGAGTCGGCGTACGCCTGGAGCGCCACGGTCTCGACGCCGGTCGCCGCCGAGACTGTCGACACCCAGGCGCCGGACGCGCGATCGACCGGCGCCACGACCTCGTGCGACGTCAGCTCGACCGTGCCCAGGGGAGCTCCGGGACTCTCAGCCTGCGCGGTGCCGACCGGAACCGGGAGCACGGCCGCTCCGCTCGCCACAGCAGCCTCCTGCACGGCCGCGAGGCCCGTCAGCACGACCACCGCGGTCGCCCCGACCCCCGCAGCAGCCCAGCCCAGCCGGGTTCGCGCCGAGGTCACAGCGCCGGGCGTCGCGCGACCCGGGGAGACGAGACCCGGCGGTAGGTGACGACGGCGGGGTCGATCTGCGCCACCGGCGCGAGCAGGACGAAGTCTCGGCACGCGTGCGCGCACCGCACGCGCCGGTCCTTGTCACCGATCCCCTGCACCACCGGGGCGTCGTCAGCGGTGAGGAACCACTGCCAGCGGTACGTCTCGGTGAGCCGGAGGAGCGGCACGAGCGACCCGATCGACGCGCGCACGGCCTCGACGGACTCGCGTGCGGCAGCGCTGGTCGGCAGCGCCACGGTGCTGCGGGCGAACCCGCGTCCGTTCGGGCTCACCAGCCGCCACCACACGGCGTCGTCGTCGGAGAACCGGTAGAGCTGGAACACGGGCGGCACCGTCCGCATCCCGTCCTTTCATCGTGGCGCCTGTCTCGGCGCACCCGGTGCAGTCCAGCCGATCGGCTGCATCTGTGAGCAACCTGTGCGGGACCGCAGGACGAACACCAGGCGACCGACGGTCGACGATCAGACACCACGGACGTATCGCACAGCCGTCACCCGGACGAACGTCCAGGTCGCAGGCCCCACCCGTTCCGGCGTGATGACGCGCTGTGCTCCCGGTTGACGCCGGGTGCCCGGCCAGCGACCCTGTCGGACATGCCCCTCCAGGACGAAGGCCGCGCGATCGACGAGGTCGTCGAACGCCTCGCCGCCCGGTTCCCCGACATTCCCGCAGCCACCGTGCGCGAGGTCGTCGAGGCCCAGCTGGCGCAGTTCGACGGGTCGAGCGTCCGCGACTTCGTGCCGGTCCTCGTCGAGCACGAGGCGCTCGAGCTCCTTCGGGGCGGCGAGAGGGAGACTCAGGCGTGAGAACGGTCCTCTCCGGCACGTCGTTCGTCCTCGACATCGATGCTCCGCGTGGTCGCATGATGGACGCATGGGAGTGCCGAAGCAGACTGCCGCGAGCATCGAGATCCCGGCCGATCCACGTCTCGCCTGGAGGGCGTTGACGACGGTCGCCCGCGCGACGGATCAGGCGCCCGCCGTATGGCACCTCGAGCACGCCGACGTCACCCTCGACTCCACCTCCCCGGGAGAGGCCGCGCGCGGGACCGGGAGCTGGCACGGCATCGACTACCGAGTCTCCGCACACCTCGTGCCCCGCGGTGCACGAGCAACCCTGGTGGTGCTGACCGCCGACCCGGAGTCCGAGCCGCTCGGCATCCGGGGCACCACACGGGTCTGGGCCTCACACCGCCAGGCCCGCCGCGACCTGGAGGCTTTGGCCGCGGCGCTGGGGATCCAGGTCGCCGAGTGGACCTCGACGCCGGGTTCGGCCTGACGACACCTCACGACCGCGCGACCGCCCGCTACCGGGTACGGCTCGTCACGGCGAGGAGGTCGGCCACCAGGCTGTCGATGTGGTCGCGGAGGGGACGGATGCCCTCGACGTCCCACGAGGCCGGGTCGGGCAGCGGCCAGACGTCGACACGGTCGTGGGCCGGCAGGTCGAGTCCCGGCTTGAGTGCCACGATCACGTCGGCCCGGGCGGCGAGCTCGTCGGTCAGGAGCTGGGGGACCTGGTCGCTGCGGTCGATGCCGATCTCGGCCAGGGAGGCGAGGACCGTCTGGCTGACGGCGGCGTCGGGCTCGGTGCCGGCCGAGACGATGGTGACGTCGGAGCCTGCCCGGGCTGCGGCCAGCCCGGCGGCGAGCTGGGACCGGCCGGCGTTGTGCACGCAGACGAACAGGATGGTGGTCATGCAGGTGCTCCCGTGGTGAGGGTGGATCGGTGGTGGCGGACCCAGTCCTGGGTGGCCAGCTGGACGGCGTCCCACGGTGAGCCGAGGGGCGGGGTGTAGGACAGGTCGAGCTCGCTGACGGCCTCGACGGTCATCTCGTGGAAGAGCGCGGTGGCCAGGGTGTCGACGCGCTTGGCGGTCTGGGTGGTCAGTCCCCCGACCAGCTGGGCGCCGAGGAGCCGCCCGGTGCTGGTGTCGCCGGTGATGCGGATGGAGATCGGCTGGGCGCCCGGGTAGTACCGCTTGTGGTCGTCGGGGCTCGAGTGCGTCGTGGCGGCCGGGTAGGCCGCGGTGGCGTCGAGGTCGCGCAGCCCCGTGCGGGCAGCCACGAGGTCGAACACCTTGACCACCTGAGTGCCGACGCTGCCGGCGTAGCGGGCGTTCCCGCCGAGGGCGTTCTCGCCGGCGACGCGGCCCTGCTTGTGGGCGGTGGTGCCGAGCGGGAGGTAGCTGCGGCCGAGCAGGCGGTGGTGGGTGATCACGCAGTCGCCCGCCGCCCACACGTGGTCGAGGCTCGTGCGCATGTCCGAGCCGACGTCGACGGCCCCCGCCGGTCCGGTGGTAGCGCCGGCGGCGACGAGCAGCTCGGTGTCGGGCCGCACCCCCGTCACGACCAGGACCAGGTCGACGTCCCACGCGATCGGGTCGCCATCGGTGGCCTGCGCGTCGACGCGGAGCCCGCCGTCGCGCCGGGCGATCCGGGTGACGGAGGTGCCCGTGTGCACGTCGACGCCGTGGCGCAGCAGCTCGGCACGCACGAGGGCGCCGAGCTCCGGATCCACGGTCGGCAGGACCTCGGGGAGTCGCTCGACCTGCGTCACGTGGATCCCGCGCGCGGTGAGCCCCTCGGCCATCTCCAGGCCGACGTAGCCGGCGCCGACGATCAGTGCGCGACGGGGTGCGGCACGATCCAGCGTCGCCATGAGGTCGAACGTGTCCCCCATCGTGTGCAGCAGGTGGACGCCGTCCCGCGGACCGAGCTCGTCGAGCCCGTCGATCGGCGGCCGCACCGGTACCGCTCCGGTGCCGACGACCAGGGCGTCGTACCCGATCCACGCCTCGCCGTCTCGGTCGCGGACGCGCAGGCGCCGGCCGGGGACGTCGATCGTGGTGGCGAGCGTCTCCAGGCGCAGTCGCATACCGGTGGCCTCGAGGTCCTCGCGGGTCCGGTGCGCAAGGTTGCGCCAGTGCGTGACCTCGCCGGAGACGTAGTACGGGATCCCGCAGATCGAGTAGTTGGGGTAGGCGTCCGCGACGACGACGGTGACCTCGGTCGACTCGTCGAGCTCGCGGGCGCGCAGGGCGGCGCTGATGCCGGCGTCACTGCCACCGACCACGACCAGGTGCATGGCGTGCCTTCCTCGTCAGTGCACGACGGCGGGCAGGACCTGCTCCGCCGAGAGATCCCGTGGCGAGCCCGCGGGAGAGAACACGACCACCGCGACCACGCCGAGGACGGCGCCGACCACCTGGGCGAGCAGGAACGGCGGCACGGAGCCCGGTGCGATGCCCGCGAAGGTGTCGGAGAACATCCGTCCGACGGTGACCGCGGGGTTGGCGAACGAGGTCGAGGAGGTGAACCAGTACGCGGCCCCGATCCAGGCCGCGACGGCGGCCGGCACGAGAGCGGCTCGACTGCTGCGCACCAGGGCGAAGATCACCAGGACGAGCCCGGCCGTCGCGACGACCTCGCCGACCAGGAGCCCGCCGCCGGTCCGCTGCGTCGTAGCCATTGCCGGTGCGACCTCGAACATCAGGCCGGCGAGCAGCGCCCCCGCGACGCCGCCCGTGCACTGCGCGAGCACATAGCCGGCGACCTCGCCCCAGGGCCGCTGCTCCGCACTCCCCCGCGACAGCACCCACTCGGCGCCCGTCACGACCGGGTTGAAGTGCGCCCCGGAGACCGGGCCGAGCACCACGATCAGCACCGCCAGCCCGAGCACGGTCGCGGTCGAGTTCGCCAGCAGCTGGATGCCGACGTCAGCGCTCAGCGCGCTGGCCATGATCCCCGAGCCGACGACGACGGCCACCAGCAGGGCGGTGCCGAGGAACTCCGCCGCGAGGCGTCGGGACAGTGGCAGGGGTTCTGTGGTCACGGCGGCATCTTGACCTGGGGAGGATCACTCAGTCAATATTGACTCAATGAACACTGAGTGGCATGCAGAGATCGAGCGGCGCGCAGCACTGCACGCCGTCCTGGCCGATCCCGGTCGGCTGGCCGTCGTCGAGCTGCTCTCGCTGGGCGATCACTCCCCCTCCGAGCTGTCCGCCGAGCTCGGCATGGCCTCCAACCTCGTCGCCCACCACGTCGGCGTGCTCGTCGAGCACGGCCTGGTCTCGCGGCGACGCTCCGAGGGCGACCGGCGTCGCACCTACCTGCACCTCACCCCCGACGCGGCGATCGTCCCCTCGGGGTGGACCATGCCCCGCCCGCGGCGCGTGCTGTTCGTCTGCACCGCGAACTCCGCGCGGTCGCACCTGGCCGTCGCCCTGTGGCACCGCACCAGCAGGATCACGGCGGCCTCGGCCGGCACGCACCCCGCCGCAGCCGTGGCACCAGGGGCACTGGCCGCGGCCGCCCGGCACGACCTTCCCCTGCGCGACGCCAAGCCCCGCCTGTTCAGCGACGTGCGACGCGAGGGCGACCTGGTCGTGACCGTGTGCGACCACGCGCACGAGGAGATGGGCGACGTCGCGGACCTGCACTGGTCCGTCCCCGACCCGGTCCGGGCTGCCGACGACGCGGCGTTCGACGCCGCCCTCGAGGAGATCGCCCGCAGGGTCGACGACCTCGCCCCCCGTCTCGCCCACACCTGACCGTCAGGGCGACGACCGAGGACCGCGCACGAGCACCCCGACCTGAGCGTCGACCGCCGGCACACCCCGGCGACCGGGTCCTGACGTCGTCGTCCGGTGCCGCGTCACCGGTTCAGCGCCCAGCGCGGGAGGCGGCCTCGCAGGCCCAGCACGCCGCCGACGACGAGCGCGCCGGTGAGGCCGGCGAACAGGACGACGTACACGCGGTTGGTGTCGTCTCCGAGCTCACGGACGAAGGCCTCCGGGTCGGCCGGGTCGTACTGGACGGTGAGGACGTCACCGACCTCGGGCATCCCGCGGTACTCGTCGGTCCGGGCCCGTACGTCCCGACCGTCCTGCGTCCGGAACTCGACCGCGACCTCGCTCCGTCGGTACAGCGGGATCACGTCGACGACGGTCGCCTGTGCCGTCGGGCTCGCGGGACCGATGTGTGACCCGTCGTCGGCGGCACCGACGGCGAGGACGGCAAAGAGCACGGCGAGCACGAAGCACGTGACACCCGCTCCCCGCTGCGACCTCCACGCCCTGCGCGATCGGCTCACGGCCGGCGTCGGACCCCCGACCACGGGTGCCGCCGGGGCGTCGATCGCCACACGGAAGCGGCGCGGCGCCCGGCGGTTGCGGCGTCCCTCGCTCATCGACTCTCGTCCACGTCAGCGAGTGTGCCGCACGAGCAGGCGCCGCTCAGTCGGTTCCCCGCCGGATCATCGACGACCTCAGGTGGGCACTCGCCGGTCAGGCCTCAGGGATGGGCCGGCCGTAGTTCTCCAGGGTGATGCTGTCGGGCTCCGGGCCGCCGCGGACGCCGGTGTCGAGGGCGTCGATCGCGGCGACCTCCTCGGCGGTCAGCCAGAGGTCGAGCACGTCGATGTTCTCCGCGATGCGGGCCTTCTTCGTGGACTTCGGGATCGCGGAGCGGCCCTCCTGGACATGCCAGCCGATCATGACCTGGGCCGGCGTCTTCCCGTGCCGCTCGCCGATCTCGATCAGGGTCGGGTCGTCGAAGCTGCGCCTCGCGGACTCCCGGTAGGACGTGATCCCCCCGATCGGCGACCACGCCTGGGTGAGGATGCCGTGCTCGACGTGCAGCGCCTGGAGCGCCTTCTGCTGGAAGTACGGGTGCAGCTCGATCTGGTTCACCGCGGGGACCACGGTGGTCTCCGCCAGCAGGCGCGAGAGGTGCTCGGGCATGAAGTTGCTGACGCCGATCGCGCGGACCCGACCGTCGGCGAGCAGCCGTTCCAGCGCCCGGTAGGCGTCGAGGGTCAGGTCGAAGCGGCTGGGCAGCGGCTGGTGCAGGAGCAGCAGGTCGATCTGGTCGACGCCGAGCTTCGCGGCGCTCTTGGCGAACCCGTGCAGCGCCGCGTCGTACCCGTAGTCGCTGATCCACAGCTTGGTCTCGACGACGACGTCCGCCCGCGCCAGGCCCGAGGCCCGGAGGGCGTCGCCGACCTCCCGCTCGTTGCCGTAGGCGGCCGCGGTATCGACGTGGCGATAGCCCAGGCTCAGGGCGTCCTGGACGGCGGCCGCTGTCTCGTCCGGCGGGGTCTGGAACACGCCCAGACCGACCGCGGGGAGCTGGACTCCGTTGTTGAGGGTGATCGTGGTGTCTGTCATGTCGTCCACGTTAGGCACGAGCGGCCCACGGGTGAGAGTCACTGTCAGTGCCTCCCAGGCCGGGAACAGGCTCAGCTCTCGTCGAGGGACATGGCGGAGGACAGCTCGCGGTGGGCGTCGACCTGCTCGAGGAGCAGGTGCGCCTTCTGCTCGACGCCGGCAAGGGCGTCGGCCCCGGCGACGAACCGCAGCGGAGGGGTGTCGAGGGCGGCGAGCGTGACGAGGGCCGCGCCCAGCTTGGCGGGGTCGCCGCCCTGCTGACCGTTCATGCCCTTCCACGCCGCGATGGTCTGCGTGGTGCGCTCGGCGTAGTCGTCGATGGACAGCTCGGGCCAGATGGACGACGCGCCCTCGACCAGGAGCTCGGTCCGGAAGAAGCCGGGCTCGACGATCGTCGTGCTGATCCCGTAGGGCTCGACGTCGTACCTCAGCGACTCCATCCAGCCTTCGAGAGCGAACTTCGAGGCCGCGTAGGCGGCGCAGAACTCCTGCCCGATGATCCCGGCGGCCGAGGTGATGGTGACGACGTGACCGCTGCGCTGCCGCCGCATGATCGGGAGGACCGCGCGGGTCACGTTCAGCGGGCCGAAGAAGTTGGTCTCCATCTGCGCCCGGAGCTGCTCAGGGCTGATCTCCTCGAAGTACCCGGCGTAGAAGTTGCCGGCGTTGTTGACCAGCACGTCGATCCGACCGAACCGGTCGACCGCCGCCGCTGCGGCCGCCTCCGCCGCGACGGGGTCGGTGACGTCCAGCGCGACGGTCAGCAGGTTCCGGTGCGCGCCGATCGCGTCCTGGACGCGCTCCGGGTCGCGACCGGTGGCCACCACCTCGTGCCCCGCGCTCAATGCTGCCTGGGCGATCTGCACGCCCATCCCACGGCCCGCGCCGGTCACCATCCACACCTGCTGCTGCTCGGTCATGCTCGTGCCTCGATCCGTCTCGGGTGTGCCATGTGGTGCGGCACGAGCCCATGCAACCCGCGACGGGAGGGCCGAAGAAGTCACTGCTGGAGGGTGTACCGACAGCCCACCCCAGGACCGGCGGGCCGACCGTACGGTGGGTTGCGTGGACAACCGCGACGAGGTCAAGGACTTCCTGACCACCCGTCGGGCCCGACTCAGCCCCGCGGACGCCGGCCTGACGGCGTTCGCCCGCAACCGGCGGGTGCCCGGGCTCAAGCGCAGCGAGGTCGCCGACCTGGCGGGGGTCAGCGTCGAGTACTACGCCCAGCTCGAGCGCGGCAATCTCGCCGGGGTCTCCGACAGCGTCCTGGACTCCCTGGCCCGCGCCCTGCAGCTCGACGAAGCCGAACGCACCCACCTCGCCGACCTCGCCCGCGCCGCTGGTCCGGCGACCCGGTCCCGCCGCAGGCCGGCGCCCGGTCAGGTCCGCCCTGGGGTGCAGCGCCTGCTCGACCTCATCGGCGACACCGTGCCGGTCATCGTCAACAACGGCCGCCTCGACCTGGTCGCTGCCAACACCCTCGGCCGCGCCCTGTTCTCACCGGTGTACGCCACACTCCACCCGGCCGGCAGCCCTGCCAACCACGCCCGGTTCACCTTCCTGGACGACCGCGCCCGCGACTTCTGGATCGACTGGGACCGCGCCGCCGACGACGCGGTCTCCCAGCTGCGCACCGAGGCCGGCCGCGACCCCTACGACCGGGCGCTGAGCGACCTGGTCGGCGAGCTCAGCACGCAGAGCGTGGCGTTCCGGAGCCGGTGGGCCGCGCACGACGTCCGCCTGCACCGCACCGGACGCAAGCACGTCCGGCATCCCGTCGTCGGCGAGCTGCACCTGGACTTCGAGGTGCTGGACCTCCCGGCCGACCCCGGGCTCACACTGATCACGTTCAGCACCCCGGCGGGCTCGGCCGACGAGGACAGCCTCCGCATGCTCGCGAGCTGGGGAGCCCCTCGGAGACCTCAGCCCACCGACCCGGCGCAGGACGCAGTGCCCCCTCGGTAGGGTCCGGGAATGGCGCGACGTGGCGAGCTCCAGGACGTGGAGCTCCTCGACGAGGGTGACCTGGTCGCGTATGACCACGCCGATCCCGGTGCCGCTCCGATGCGGCGGGGGTTGCGGACCGCGCTGATCGCCGCCGCGCTGGTGGTCGTCGTCACCCTGGTCGGCGTGCAGTGGGTCGTCTCCGCCCGCGAGCGCGCCGCGATCGCCGCGCTGGCCACCGTGCCCGGGGTGCTCGCCCCGGTCGACGAGCACCTCGACGTCGAGCGCCGCGTGCCCGCGGACGATGCCGCGGGGCTGTTCGGCTTCGGCGGCTGGTCTCTCGAACGTGCCGCGGACGGGTCGCAGTCGTTCACGTGGGCGCCCACCGCCGACGAGGGCTCCGGCTGGACCACCCAGCTGACAGGGCCTTCCCCCGTGCTCGCCCAGTACGACGCCGACGACGTCGTCGCCGGCAGCTACTGCACGCCCGACAACGCGCCAGGCACGGCCCCCAGCACGGCGGGCACCGTCGTCTGCCTCGTCTCGGACGGCGGCTACGTCCTCGACCCCGTCAACGACAGCCTCGTGCGTGTGCCGGCGACGACCACGCAGGTGAGGGTCCTGTCCGCGGCAGACGGCACGATCACCGCGACCTGGCCGGTGCACGTCGGCGACGCCGAGACCGTGTTCGCGGTGCTGGACGACGCCGTCGCCATCGCGTCCACCGCGACGACCGGCACGACCTTGACGCTCCACGACCTCCTCACCGGCGACGCACGCTGGTCGCGCTCGAGCCCGACGCGCGACGGGAGCACCGCCGACACCTTCTCGGGTCTCGCCCTGTCACAGGTGGGCACCGTGCTCGCCTACGCCCCGCCCGATCAGCCGCTGACGCTGATCGACGCCGACGGCACGGTGGTCCGCGAGCTGCCGGGCACGATCGGTGACCGTTTCGGGTTCGTCACGGACCAGCGCGGCCGCGTGTCGCTGCCGTCCGTGGTCGACGGCCGGCAGCGCACGACCCTGCTCGCCGAGGACGCCGAGCCCGCGCACGACGTCACCGTCGACGGCGCCCTGGTCGACGCGGTCGTCGACGACGGCTCCGTCCCCGACCTGCTCCTGACCTACGACCGCGAGCTGCACGCGTGGGACCGGAGCACGGGCGAGCGACGCTGGTCGAACGAGACCGTCATCAGCGCATCCGGCGTCGTGATCATGCGCGGTAGCGTCTTCGTGCTGGCCGCCGGGTTCGTCGCCGCGTTCGACGGGGTCAGCGGCAGGACGCTGTGGGCCACGACGGCCGAGGACGAGGTGACGCCGAGCACGATCTCCACCGACGGCAGCCACCTGCTCGCCACCCTGGAGCCGACGTCGACGGATGGTCAGCCGGTCCTGGTCGCGTACGACCCGGCCGGCGGGGCGGAGGTGTTCCGGGTGCCGTACCCCGCCGGGGTCGGCGACGTCTCGCCCATCAACGGCCGTCTCGTCGGGATCGACACGACGACCGACGGCAACGACTTCGTCTACGTCCTGCTCCGATGACGCCCGCGCAGCCGGGGACCACGGGAAGAATGAACCCCGTGACGATCGCCGCACCCGACGCGCCCTGGTCGATCCCCGCCGCCGACGTGCTGGGCGCGGTCGACGGCTCACCCGACGGGTTGACGGGCGACGAGGCAGCGGCCCGGCTGGCGCGCGACGGCCGCAACGAGCTGCCCGAGCCGCCCAGGCAGTCCACATGGCGGCGCCTGCTCAGCCAGTACGCCGACGTGCTGATCTACATCCTGATCGCGGCGGCGGTCCTGAAGGCGCTCACCAGGGACTGGGTGGACTTCGCGGTCATCGTCGTGGTGATCGTCGCGACCGGCCTGATCGGGTTCATCCAGGAGGGGCGCGCCGCGTCGGCGCTGGCGGGGCTGCGCACCATGCAGTCGCTGCGCGCGCAGGTGCTCCGCGACGGCGACTGGGGCGTGGTCGACTCCGTGACCCTCGTGGTCGGCGACGTCGTGCGGGTGCGCGGCGGTGACCGGGTGCCGGCCGACGTGCGGCTGCTCACCGCGACCCAGCTCCAGGTGGACGAGTCCGCCCTGACCGGTGAGTCGCTGGCCGCGGAGAAGTCCGCCGACGCCACCGAGGCCGGTGCGGGCATCGGCGACCGGACGTCGATGCTGTTCTCCGGCACGATCGTGACCGCCGGCACCGGCGAGGGCGTGGTCGTGACGACGGGGACCCACACCGAGATCGGCCGGATCTCCCAGCTGGTGACCGAGCAGGGCACGACGGACACGCCGCTGGCCCGGCAGCTCGCCCACCTGGGCACGCAGCTCTCCGTCCTGATCGGGGTGCTCGCGGTCGTCATGCTGCTGGTCGGGCGGTTCGTGCACGGCCTGGGGGTGGAGGACCTGGTCTCCGCCGCGATCGGGTTCGCCGTCGCCGCGGTGCCCGAGGGTCTGCCGGCCCTGGTGACGATCACGCTGGCGCTCGGCGTGCAGCAGATGGCCCGGCAGCGTGCGATCACGCGGAAGATGGAGGCCGTCGAGACGCTGGGGTCGACGACGACCATCTGCTCGGACAAGACCGGCACGCTCACGCAGAACGAGATGACCGCCCGCACCGTGGTCACGACTGCGAGCGCGTACGACGTGGAGGGCACCGGCTACGACCCCGCCGGTCGGGTCGTCACCGCCGACGGCAGGACGGCGGACCTGGACGCGCACCCGGACCTCGCCGCGCTCGTGCTCGCGGTCACCCTGTGCAACGACGCCCGCGTCGAGCAGACCGAGGGTGGCTGGCGCGTGGTCGGTCAGCCGACCGAGGGGGCCCTCGACGTGCTGGCGGCGAAGGCGGGCGTGAGCACCGGCGGCACCGTGCGGGTGGACGCGGTGCCGTTCGACTCGGCGCACAAGTTCGCGGCGACCCTCGACGACGTACGCGCCCGACGGGTGGTGCACGCGGTCGGCGCCCCCGACCGCCTGCTCGACCGGTCGGGCACGGAGCTCAGGCCCGACGGGGGCGTCGGGCCGCTGGACCGGGCAGCGTGGGACGAGCGGATCGACGCGCTGTCCGCCCTCGGCCTGCGCGTGCTCGCCGCCGCGGTCCGCCCGGCCGACGGGGTCGACGACATCGCGCTGGCCGACCTCGACGCCGGCTTCACGTTCCTGGGAGTCGTCGGCATCGTCGACCCGCCGCGCCCGGAGGCCACGGCCGCGATCGCGCAGGCCCATGCGGCGGGCATCCGCGTGAAGATGATCACCGGCGACCACCGCGGCACCGCGACCGCGATCGCCCGCGAGCTGGGCATCGCCCCCGCTCACGGCACGGTCCTCGCCCTGACCGGCGCGGACCTGCAGGCCATGGACGACGACGAGCTTCGCGAGGTCGTGCGCGACGTCGACGTGTACGCCCGCGCGTCGCCCGAGCACAAGCTCCGGATCGTCAAGGCCCTCCAGTTCCACGGCGAGGTCGTGGCCATGACCGGCGACGGGGTCAACGACGCCCCGTCGATCACCCGGGCGGACGTCGGCCTCGCCATGGGCATCAAGGGCACGGAGGCCACCAAGGAGGCCGCGGACATCGTCCTGGCCGACGACAACTTCGCGACCATCGAACGCGCCGTCGAGGAGGGCCGGCGGATCTACGACAACATCCGCAAGGCCGTCGTCTTCCTGCTGCCCACCAACGGCGCGCAGTCGCTGGTGATCCTGGTCGCCGTCCTGGCCGGGCTGGCCCTGCCGCTGTCCCCGGTGCAGATCCTCTGGATCAACCTCGTCACCGCGCTCACGCTCTCGCTGACCCTGGCGGGCGAGCCGGCGGAGCCCGGCATCATGACGCGACCGCCGCGCTCGCCGACCGAGCAGGTGCTCTCCTCGCGAGCGATCGCGGTGGTCCTGGTCGCCTCGGTGGTCATCGGCTCCGCGGCGCTGGTCGTCTTCCTCCTCGAGCGCGACCGCACCGGTGACTACGCCGTCGCGCAGACGTCCGCGGTCATGATGCTCGCCCTCGGCCAGCTCGCCTTCCTGCTGAACTGCCGGCTGCTCAACGGGTCCGCCTTCACCCGACGCGTGCTCACCGGCAACCGCAGCCTGTGGGTCTCCGCCGGCGCCCTGCTCGTCCTCCAGCTCGTGTTCACCTACGCGCCGTTCATGAACGCCTGGTTCGACTCCACCCCCATCGGCCTGCACAGCTGGGTGCTGACGGCCGGGATCGCCGCGATGGTCTTCCTGGTGATGGAGGGCGCGAAGGCGGCCCTGCGTGCGCGCGCTACGCGCCCGGGGCGCGGTAGAAGTTCCGCTCCCACCGGTGGCGCGTGATGACGTCGCGCTGGGTGTCGGTCAGCCGGCGGCCGTCGCTCGTGGCGGCGTTGCGCTCGACGTTGCGTACGGTCCGCATCCCGGCGATCACGGTGGACACGGCGGGCTGGTCCAGGACGTAGCGCAGGGCGAGGTCGGGCAGCTCGTCGGTGCTGACGCCCAGGTCGGCGACGAGCGCCTCGACGTGCTGCTCGACCTGCGCCGCGCGGTCGCCGCCGAAGTACCTGGTCCGGAAGTCGCCCTCCGGGAACGTGGAGTCCGCCGTGATGCGCCCGGTCAGCCCGCCCTCGTCCAGCGCGACCCGCACGATCACCCCGACGCCGTGCTCGGCGCACGCGGGCAGCAGGTGCTCCTCGGGCTGCTGGTGCCACGCGTTGACGATCACCTGCACGGTGTCCACCGTGCCGCTGCGCACCAGCTCCAGCGCGTTCTCCGGCTGGTAGTCGTTGATCGAGACGCCGAAGAACCGGATCTTGCCCTCCTGGCGCAGGTCCGTGATCGTCTCGAGCCAGTCGCCTCTGCCCACCCACTCGTCACTCCACACGTGGAACTGGAGGAGGTCGAACGCCTCCAGCCCGGACGCGGCGAGACTGGTCTCGAGGCTGGCGCGGATGTGGTGGCCGGGGAACGTCTCGTCCGGGTGCAGCCCGTCGGGCGCCGGCCAGACGCCGTTCTTCGGCGGGACCTTCGTCGCGACGAGCACGTCCGGGTGGTTGCGCAGCACACCGCCGACGATCCGCTCGCTCTCGCCGTAGCCCCGCGCCGTGTCGATGAGGTTGACCCCCAGCTCGATGGCCCGGTGCAGCGCGGCCACCGACTCGTCCTCGCGGGCCCCGATCCACGCCGAGGCGCCGATGCCCCACGCGCCGTAGCCGATCTCCGAGACGGTCAGGCCGGTGTTCCCCAGCTGGCGGTACTCCATGCGCGCTCCTCGTCAGGTCCGTCCGTCCCCTCGTCGGCGACGCCCGTCCACCCTCTCTCGACGCCGACGGCCGCGCGAGCCGTTTCCCGGGCCTCCCGACCTGCGGATCCGTCGGATCGTCAGGATTTTCTCACCCGGCGGGGGTCCCATGCCGATAGGACCTGTGGGGGCACAGACTCACCGACGCCAGACGGACCGCTCCCCCAGCGGATCCCGTCGCCGCCGCAGGAGGAAGACCGTGACGAGTCAGTACTGCGTCCCGACGCCGACCATGGGCGTCAGCGCCCTCACCAAGCGCGAGCGGGTGGTCCTGGCGCACCTGCGCGAGGACATCACCCTCCAGGACATCGCCGACCGGTTGTGGGTCACCCGCAACACCGTGAAGTCCCAGCTGCGCAGCGCGTACCGCAAGATGGGCGTGTCCACCCGCGTCGACGCCGTGGCCTGGGCCCGCGCCCACGGCATCTGAGCTCCCCGCCGTCCCGCGACGGCCGTCGCGCCGATCCGTGTGACCTGAATCTCACCCGCGCTGGTACACGTTTGACAGTCGCGGAGTGCGTCCGTTTCACTGCCTCCCGGGCGTCCTGACGCCCCCACCCCGGCCGTTCGAGGCACGGGGGGTCGTCGGCTTCCCCGCCGGCGCACGACGAGAGGTCGATCGATGGACACGCGCGTGACCCGCACCCGGACTGCCGAGCCCACTGGGCCGGCCGTCATGTGTGCGGCGCGCCGGTGTGCCTGTCCGACCTGTTGTCAGCACTGACCCGCTGACAGCCCCGCGTGCCCACCGGGCACCCCTGTAGCTCCCCCGCCCGCGCGATCACCCGCGCTTCGCGTCCCCGCACACAGCCACCGGCCGTCGCCGTGACGGTCCGTCCCGAGGAGAACCCATGTCCGAGTCCGTCCCCGTCCTCCCGCCGAAGAGCGGAGGAGGTCGTCGCAACGGCCTCATCGCCGGCATCGTCGTCGTCGCCCTCGTGGTGGTCGGTGCGATCGCGTACTTCGCCACCCGCGGCTCGTCCGACGAACCGACCGCGGACGGCTCGACCGCGCCGACGGTGGTCAAGCTGGGCACCACCGACGTGGCGCAGCCGCACTGGGAGATCCTCAAGGACCTCGCCGCCGAGGAGAACATCGACCTCGAGATCGTCGGTTTCTCCGAGTACACGCAGCCCAACCCGGCGGTGACGGACGGCGACATCGACCTCAACGCGTTCCAGCACATCCTGTATCTGGCCGACCACAACAACAACACGGGCGACGACCTGCAGCCCATCGGGTCGACGCTGATCGTGCCGCTGCCCCTGTACTCCGAGAAGCACACCACGGTCGACGAGTTCACCAAGGGCGAGCAGGTGGCGATCCCCAACGACGCCACCAACCAGGCGCGCGCACTGTTCGTCCTCGAGGGCGCCGGCCTGATCGCCTTCACGGGTGACCCCAGGTCGCCGACGCCCGACGACATCGACACCGCTGCGTCCACCGTCGTCGTGCGCCCCGTCGAGGCGTCGCAGACCGCGGGCCTGATCGGTGACCCCGACATCGCCGGCGTGATCGTGAACAACAACTTCGCCTCGGACGCCGGGTTCGACCTCGACGGCTACGTGTACGCGGACGACCCGAGCTCGGCCGGCGCCCAGCCGTACATCAACGTCATCGCGGCCCGCCCCGAGGACGCCGACAACCCGGTGTACCAGCGGATCGTCGAGCTCTACCACGACCCGTCGGTGACCGAGTCGGTCGTCGAGTCGTCGGGCGGCACGGCTGTCATCGTGGAGGGCTACGACGCAGCGAAGCTGCAGCAGGTCCTCAAGGACACCCAGGCGAACCTCAAGGCCGCCGGCTGACCCACCGCTCCCGGGCAGGGGCATCCCCGACGTCTCCTGCCCGGGAGCACCCCGCCCCGAGAGGCTGCGCGTGTCCCCCATCATCGAGTTCCGTGACGTCAGCAAGGTCTTCCCGTCCCCGTCGGGCCCCATCCGCGCGGTCGACGGCATCGACCTGACCATCGAGGCCGGCGAGGTCTTCGGTGTCATCGGCTACTCCGGTGCGGGGAAGAGCACGCTGGTCCGGCTGATCAACGGGCTGGAGCGGGTCACGTCGGGGCAGCTGGTCGTGGACGGCTCCGACGTCGCGACCCTCACCGAGCGCCAGCTCGAGCTCAAGCGCCGCGACATCGGCATGATCTTCCAGCAGTTCAACCTCTTCTCCTCCCGCACGGTCGCCGGCAACGTCGCGTTCCCGCTGAAGGTTGCCGGCTGGCCCAAGGCTGACCGCGACCGCCGGATCGCGGAGCTGCTCGACTTCGTCGGCCTGCTGGACCGCGCGCACTCCTACCCCGACCAGCTCTCGGGTGGTCAGAAGCAGCGCGTCGGCATCGCCCGGGCGCTCGCGGCGTCGCCCAAGATCCTGCTGGCCGACGAGTCCACCAGTGCGCTGGACCCGCAGACCACCCAGGACGTCCTGCGGCTGCTTCGCAAGGTCAACACCGAGCTGGGGGTGACGATCGTCGTGATCACGCACGAGCTCGAGGTGGTCCGCGCCATCGCCGACCGCGTCGCCGTCCTGGAGAACGGCCGCGTGGCGGAGCACGGCTCGGTGTTCGACATCTTCACCAACCCTCAGGCCGAGGTCACGCGGCGGTTCGTGTCGACCGTGGTCCACGACCGGCCGCGCGGCGCCAACCTGGAGCGGCTGCGGCAGACGCACGAGGGCCGCATCGTCACCGCCACGATCGCGGACGGCAGCAGGCTGGGCGCGGTCCTTGCGTCCGCCGGAGCCCTCGGCGTCACGTTCGAGATCGTCTACGGCGGCATCGGCACCCTCCAGGACCAGTCGTTCGGCTCGCTCACCCTGGCCCTCGACGGGTCCGACGACGCCGTCGAGACCGTGGTCGGACGGCTGCGCGAGGTCACCACGATCGAGGAGGCCTCCTGATGCGCGCGGTACTTCCCACGGCCAACGAGTTCGACTGGTCGTTCCACGGCCCGAAGCTCGTCGAGGCGCTCGGCGAGACCCTCTACATGGTCTCCGCGACCCTGCTCATCGGCGGCGTGCTCGGCCTCGCCCTGGGCCTCGCCCTGTACACGACCCGGCGCGGCGGCCTGCTGGCCAACCGCGCTGTGTTCGGCGTGGCCAACCTGCTGGTCAACGTCTTCCGGCCGATCCCGTTCCTCATCCTGCTCATGGTCATCGCGCCGGTGACCGTCGGCCTGATCGGCACCCGGCTGGGCAGCACCGCGATGATCGTGCCGCTGTCGTTCGCTGCGACGTTCGGGGTGTCGCGGATCGTCGAGCAGAACCTCGTCGCCATCGACCCCGGGGTCATCGAGGCGGCGCGCGCGACGGGCGCCAGCCGGTGGCGCATCGTCACCACGCTCGTCGTCCCGGAGGCCCTCGGGCCGCTGATCCTCGGGTTCACCTTCGTCTTCGTCGCCATCGTCGACATGTCTGCGCTGGCCGGCACGCTGGACGGCGGCGGGCTCGGGGCGTTCGCGCTCGACTACGGGTACAAGCGCTGGAACTTCGCCGTCGTGTGGATCACCGTGCTCGTGATCATTCTGCTGGTCCAGGTGGCGCAGGCGATCGGCAACCGCCTGTCCCGCAGGGTCCTGCGCCGCTGACCTCGGGCGGCGTGTCGGCGGCCGGGGCCAGAATGGCGGCATGCCGCAGGACCTCAGCACCGTCCCCTGGCCCGTGCGCACCGCGCGCCTCTCCCTTCGCCCGGCGACGCCCGACGACGCCGACGCCATCTGGCAGGTGCGCCGTGTGCCCGGCGTCGACGAGTGGCTGAGCCACAGCGTCGGCGACCGCGACTCCTACGTCGCCCGCGTCCGCGACCCCGAACGCCTCGCCCTCACCCTGGTGATCGAGCTCGACGGGCATGTCATCGGCGACCTGATGCTGAAGATCGAGGACTCCTGGGCGCAGGGCGACGCCCCGTGCCCGCAGCAGGCGACCCTGGGCTGGGTGCTCGACCCGGCGCAGGGCGGGCACGGCTACGCGACGGAGGCGGTCGACGGGCTGCTCCGGATCTGCTTCGAGCACCTCGGGCTGCGTCGCGTTCGGGCCTACTGCTTCGTGGAGAACGAACCATCCTGGCGCCTCATGGAGCGGCTCGGGATGCGACGCGAGGAGCACAGCGTCCGGGACTCGCTGCACCGCACGCGGGGCTGGCTGGACGGCTACGCGTACGCGCTGCTGGCCGACGAGTGGCTCGCGCGGGTGTGACCCGACCACCCCACGCGTCTCCCCTGCACCCGGCCGGCGCCGCCCGCGACCCCGGTGACGCCCCGGATCTCCCCACCCGATCCGGGCGGGCGGACTGGGGGGTGCACCCGAAGCAGACCGAGCCGCACGCGCTGCACCGTGGACCTCCGGACGGACCGATCCGTGGAGAGGGGGACGCATGGAGCTGCACGTCGAGCTGGTCGGGTTCGTCGCGTCCGTCCTCTCGCTCGTCCTCTGGTGGCCCCAGGCCGTGCGCGTGTGGCGGCTGCGCCACGACGGCAGCGGGCTCGGTGGCGTCTCGATCTCCACGCAGGCGCTGCTGCTCGCCAATGCCGGGCTGTGGGCCGTCTACGCGGTGCTCACGGGTTCGTTCTGGGTGGGAGCGCCCGGCCTGGTGAACGCGCCGCTCGCCCTCACCACGATCGTGCTCGTCCGGCGGTCACGCGTCCCTGCGGACGACGACCGTGCTCCCGCCGTTCCGACAGGTGTGTAGGACTGCGCGGGACGCCGGCCGATCGCGTCCTGGGTCCGGCAGCGCCGCCACCGCCAGGAAACGCCATGGAACGGCGGGGAATTGCGCCCCCGTGAGGCATTTCGCCCGATGTCACCTTTGATGTGGAACAGGCATACCCTTCTCTCAGGGGCGGGCAACAGAAATACCTCGTGAACGCATTTCCGGTACTGCGCGTGATCGGCCCGCCATCGACCCGATCGACTGCCTCCGGTAGCCCCGCCGCCCTCCGCGGCCTCGCTGGCGCAGGTGGAGCCAGGACCCTGGCGCCTCCGCCCGATGCCCGACGTCGCCGTCGCCGCATCCCCTCATCCGGAGGACAGATCGTGCGCACCCAGACCAGCCGCCCCCGCACCCGCACCTTCACCGTCCTCGCCGCCGTCGTCGTCGCCGCAGCCCTCGCGACCGTCCCGTCCGCCGCGCAGGCCGCCCTCGGCACCCCGGTGCCGCTCGGCGCGGGCTCGACGTTCGTGGTGCTCGCCGGGGCGGGGGTCACCAACACGGGGGCCACGACCCTCGGCGGCGACATCGGCACCTTCCCCACCACCAGCATCACCGGGCCGGGGACGATCACCCAGGCGAGCGGCGTGAACCACGGCGGAGACGCGGTGACCCAGCAGGCGAAGACCGACCTCGTCACCGCGTACGACGCCGCGTCCTCCCAGTCGCCCGACCCCCTCGGCGGCGTCGAGCTCGCGGGCCTGACCCTGGAGCCCGGCGTCTACGACACCGGCGGCGTCATCGAGCTGAACGGGAACCTGACGCTCGACGGCAACGGCGACCCGAACGCCGTGTTCGTGTTCCAGTCGCTGTCGGAGCTGCTCGCCGGTGCCGCCAGCTCGGTCACGTTCATCGACGGCGCCACCGCCTGCAACGTGTACTGGCGCGTGCCCAGCTCGGCGACCATCCTGGCGGGCAGCCGGTTCGCCGGGACGATCCTCGCCATGACCTCGATCACGTTCGAGGCGGGTGCCACGCTCGACGGGCGGGCGCTGGCGCGGACAGGAACGGTCACGATGATCACCAACACGATCACGCTGCCGGCCTGCGCGCCCGTCCCCGGTGCAGTCGCCGCGGCGACCCCCGCGCCCGCAGCGGCCGCAGCGGCCGGACCGCAGGTGCCGGTGACCCCGCGCGGCGGCGTCGCGACCGGCGACGGCAGCAGCCTCCCGGCCGCGCCCGTCGACCGCCCGGTGCTCGCCGCGCTCACGCTCCTGGGTGTCGGTGCCGTCGTCCTGCTCGCGGTCCGGCTGCGCCGCGCACGCGGATGAGGTTCGCGCGCCGTCCGGTCACCGCCGGTCCGGTCGCCCTCCTCCTCGCCCTCGCGATCAGCTCCTGCGCGGCCGCCGACCCCGGCACGTCGCCCACGTCGACCGTGATGCCCACGGACTCGGACTCGGCGTCGGCGTCGGTCCACGTGCGCACGACGCCTCCGCCGGTCGCGGCACCCGCCCCCGTGCTCCCGACGGCCATGGCCGCCTCCGTGCCCGTCCGAGTCGAGGCCCCGGCCATCGCCGTCGACTCCGAGCTCATCGAGCTCGGGCTCGAGGACGACGGCACCCTGGAGGTGCCCCCGGGCGCGTTCCCGGCGGGCTGGTTCTCCGGTGCGCCGACCCCGGGCGAGCTCGGCCCGGCCGTCATCGTCGGCCACATCGACTGGGTGACCGGTCCCGGGGTGTTCTTCCGGCTCGCCGAGCTCGCGGTGGGCGACGAGATCTCGGTGAGCCGTGCGGACGGCTCGGTCGCGGTGTTCCGGACGACCGAGGTGACCCGGTACCCGAAGGACGCCTTCCCGACCGCCCTGGTCTACGGGGACATCGACCACGCGGGCCTGCGGCTGATCTCCTGCGGGGGCGAGTTCAACCGGAGCACGGGGCACTACGAGGACAACGTGGTCGCGTTCGCGGAGCTCGTGCCCTGAGCCGCCCGGCCGGGTCGTCGGGGCGCTTGGAGGGTCGCGGAGACCGGCAGCCGTCGTGCAGGGAGGGCCGCCGCGTGCAGCACGTGCAGGTGTCCTCCTGGTCGCCAGGGCCGTGGCCGTCACGGCCGTGTGCCGTCGGCGGGGCCGGCCGGCACCCCTCGTCCTCGTCGCCGTCGCGATCGTCGTGTCGATCGTGCCGGGCGTGCCCCGGTTCGAGATCGACTCGCACGTGCTGCACGAGTTCGTCCTCCCCCCGCTCCTGTACTCCGCGGCGCTGTCCAGCTCGTACCGCGACTTCCGGTCGTCGCTGAACTTGATCACGCGCCGCGGGGTCGGCCTCGTGCTGGTCAGTGCCGCGGCGGTCGCGCTGGCGTTCTGGTGGCTCGAACCGTCCGTGCCGTTCGCCGCCGCCCTCGTGCTCGGCGCGGTCGTCGCACCCCCGGACGCGGCCGCCGCGGTCGCCTCGCGTCGTCATGGGTCACGCCCGTGCGGCGAACCTGAGACGTTCGGCCCATCCATTGGGCACGTCGGGTCCGTAGCGTCGTGGGCAGAGGGTCGCAGAGCGGCCCTACCGGCCTCGACTAGGAGTTGAACGGTGACCGTGACCAAGCCCGACACTGCGATCGACCAGCTGGTGGCGAACGCCAGCAAAGCCCTCGAGGAGTACGCCCGCTTCACGCAGGCGGACGTCGACCACCTGGTGAAGAAGGCGTCCGTCGCCGCCCTCGACAAGCACGGCGAGCTCGCGCTCCTCGCGGTCAAGGAGACCAAGCGGGGCGTGTTCGAGGACAAGGCCGTGAAGAACATCTTCGCGTGCGAGCACGTCACCAACTCGATGTCCACGCTCAAGTCGGTCGGCGTCATCAGCCACGACGAGCTCACCGGCATCACCGAGATCGCCGAGCCCGTCGGAGTCATCTGCGGCGTCACGCCCGTGACCAACCCGACCTCGACCACGATCTTCAAGTCCCTCATCGCGCTCAAGACGCGCAACCCGATCGTCTTCGCCTTCCACCCGAGCGCGCAGGAGTCCTCCGTCGCAGCTGCTCGCGTGGTCCGCGATGCCGCAGTAGCCGCGGGCGCGCCCGAGCACTGCATCCAGTGGGTGGAGTCGCCGTCGATCACCGCGACCAACACCCTCATGAACCACCCCGGCGTCGCGCTCATCCTCGCGACGGGCGGCAATGCGATGGTCCGCGCGGCCTACTCGTGCGGCAAGCCAGCGCTCGGCGTCGGGGCGGGCAACGTTCCCGCATATATCGAGAAGACCGCGAAGCTGAAGCGGGCCGTGAACGACGTCGTGCTCTCCAAGGCGTTCGACAACGGCATGGTCTGTGCGTCCGAGCAGGCGGTGATCCTGGACGACGTCATCTACGACGCCGCGATGGCCGAGTTCGCCATCCTGCACGCGTACCGCGCCAACGCCGCCGAGAAGGCGCTGCTGGAGAACTTCATCTTCGGCGTCGAGGCGGACGGCAAGAACTGCGCCGACGCGAAGCTGAACGCGTCCGTGGTCGGTCAGAGCCCGCAGTGGATCGCCGAGAAGGCCGGCTTCACCGTCCCCGCGGACACCTCGATCATCCTGGCCGAGGTCAGCGGCGTCGGCCCGCACGAGCCGCTGACGCGCGAGAAGCTGGCCCCGGTGCTGGCGGTCCTGCGCGCCGAGTCCACCGAGCACGGCATCACGCTGGCCGAGCAGATGGTGGAGTTCGACGGTCTCGGTCACTCCGCGGCCATCCACACCCAGGACGACGCCCTGACCGAGGAGTTCGGCAGCCGCGTCAAGGCCGTCCGGGTCATCGCCAACGCACCGTCCTCGCTGGGCGGCATCGGCGACATCTACAACTCGTTCATCCCGTCGCTGACGCTCGGCTGCGGCTCGTACGGCTCCAACTCCGTGTCCAACAACGTCTCGGCGGTCAACCTGGTGAACATCAAGCGGATCGGCCGGCGGAACAACAACCTCCAGTGGTTCAAGGTTCCGGCGAAGACCTACTTCGAGCCGAACGCCATCCGCTACCTCGCCGACATGCCCGACGTCGAGCGCGTCACCATCGTCACCGACGCGACCATGACCACCCTCGGCTTCGTCGACAAGATCATCGACGTGCTCGGCCGACGGATGAACAAGGTCGCGCTGCAGATCATCGACCAGGTCGAGCCCGAGCCCTCCGTGAAGACGGTCCAGGCCGGCGCGGCGCAGATGCGTCACTTCAAGCCCGACACGATCATCGCGCTCGGTGGCGGCTCGCCGATGGACGCCGCCAAGGTCATGTGGCTGCTGTACGAGCACCCGGAGATCCAGTTCTCCGACCTCAAGCAGAAGTTCTTCGACGTCCGCAAGCGTGCCTTCAAGTTCCCCGTGCTGGGCGAGCTCGCGCAGCTGGTCTGCATCCCGACGACGTCGGGCACGGGCGCCGAGGTCACGCCGTTCGCGGTCATCAGCGACCCGGAGGCCGGCAAGAAGTACCCGCTGGCCGACTACGCGCTGACCCCGTCGGTCGCGATCATCGACCCGATCCTGACCTCGAAGATGCCGGCCTCGCTGGCGGCGGACTCCGGCTTCGACGCCCTCACGCACGCCACCGAGGCGTACGTCAGCGTCTACGCCAACGACTTCACCGACGGCATGGCCATGCAGGCCGTCCGCCTCATCTTCGAGAACCTCGCGGTGTCGGTGAACGGCAGCCCGACCGACCCGGCCACGCAGGACGCCCGGGAGTCGATGCACAACGCGGGCACGATCGCCGGCATGGCCTTCGGGAACTCGTTCCTGGGGATCGTGCACGCGATGGCGCACGTCATCGGCTCGACGCACCACCTGGTGCACGGCCGCACGAACGCGACCCTGCTGCCGCACGTGATCCGCTACAACGGCACGGTGCCCACCAAGCTCACCAGCTGGCCCAAGTACGAGCACTACGTCGCACCCGAGCGGTTCCAGCAGCTCGCGGCGATGCTCGGGCTCCCGGCGCGCACCCCCGCGGAGGGCGTCGAGTCCTACGCGCTGGCCGTCGAGTCGCTGCGGTCCAAGGTCGGCATCCCCGCGTCCTTCCAGGCGCAGGGCGTGTCCGAGCACGAGTTCATCTCGCGGCTCGACGAGGTGGCGATGGGTGCCTACGAGGACCAGTGCGCCCCGGCGAACCCCCGCATGCCGATGATCGACGACATGAAGGACCTCATGACCGCGGCCTTCTACGGCACCTCCCTGGAGGATGTCCGTGCCCGCCGCAGCGTGCAGGCGACCGACGAGCTGGAACCCCTCCCCGCCGTCTGACCTGCCCGCCCCCGACGCCCCGCCCGCTCACCAGCCGGCGGGGCGTCGGCATGTCGGGGTCCTCGGATCGTCCTCCACCGGGCGTGTCGTCGGCTCGACGGGCAGACTGTGGCACCGGACCCGCCCCTTGTGCCCGCCTGCGCCCCTCCGGAGGACCACGATGCCCACCTCGACGACCCCGACCCGCCGCCGACTCGCCCGCGTCGGCGCTCCCGTGATCGCCGTCCTGCTCGCCGTCGGGCTCTCGGCCTGCTCCGACGCGGACATCGACGAGGCCGCCCAGCAGGCCAAGGACGCCGCCAGCGAGGCGCGCAGCGCGATCGACGACCTGAAGGCGCAGGTGGACGACGCCAAGGCGGAGGCCGATGCCGCGCAGCAGAAGATCGAGGACGTCAAGACGCAGCTCGGCTCGCTCGACGACTCGGCCCGGGCCCAGGCCGACACCGCGGTCGCCGACGCGCAGGCGGCCGTGCAGGACGCCCAGACGGCGCTCGAGCAGGCTCAGGCCGAGGGCGCGGCCGCGTCGCAGCAGGCACTGGCCGACGCCCAGGCACAGGTCGCGGACGCCCAGGCCGAGCTCGAGGCCGCCAAAGCGAACGCCGCCGGGTCCGCGGCCGACTCCCTCGACGAGCTGGCGCAGCAGCTGACCACCCTCGGCGACAAGCTGGAGACCGCCGCCGGCAGCTGAGATCGACGGCCCGGTGTGGCGTCGCGGGGATTCGTTGCACTCCCCCCGTCCACGACCACCGTCGACGAACGACGCAGACGTGTCCTCTGTCGGCGATTCGTTGCGTGCCTGGCGGGTGAAATCCACGCTCGTCGGCGCGGGCGGTTGTACGTGGCACGGTCCGTGCCGATCTTGTAGGTATGGCCGAACGACAGGCGCAGCGGGTTCTGCGGCGACACCACGTGGAGTGGTGGATCGTCGCAGCCTGGGCGTCCCTCGCACTCGTCGTGGTCGCGGGCCTGACCGCCGCGACCGGACTGGTGAGCTGAGCGCTCCCGCTCCCGGACCCGTCACCGACGGGTCCCGCACGAGGCACCGCCTACCCTTCTGGGCATGACAGCGCGCTGGCAGGACGTCGCCCGGGCGACGGGGCTCATGGGCGACGACGGCGTCCCCCGGGCCACCGTGTTCGCCGAGATGTCGGCGCTGGCCGCGCGCACCGGGGCGGTCAACCTCGGGCAGGGCTTCCCGGACGTCGACGGTCCCGCGTCGGTGGCTCGCGCCGCGCAGGACGCGATCGCGGCCGGCGCCAACCAGTACCCGCCCGGTCCGGGCATCCCCGCGCTGCGCGAGGCGATCGTCGAGCACCAGTCGCAGCGATACGCCCTGGCCGTCGACCCGGACCGCGAGGTGCTGGTGACGGCGGGCGCGACCGAGGCGATCGCCGCGACGGTGCTCGCGCTCGCCGGACCGGGCGACGAGGTGCTCACGCTCGAGCCCTTCTACGACTCCTACGCCGCGGTGATCGCCCTGGCGGGCGCGACCCACACCACCGCGCCGCTGCGCGCGACACCGGACGGCTTCCGCCTCGACCTCGCCGCGCTCGACGCCGCGTTCACGCCGCGGACCCGGCTGGTGCTGGTGAACACCCCGCACAACCCCACGGGCACCGTGCTCACGGTCGACGAGCTGACGGCGATCGCCCGGCTGGCCGTCGCGCACGACGCCGTGGTGGTGACGGACGAGGTGTACGAGCACCTGGTGCTCGACGGCTCCCCCGCCGCCCACGTGCCGATCGCGACCCTGCCCGGGATGGCGGAGCGGACGCTGACCATCTCGTCGGCAGGCAAGACGTTCTCGTTCACCGGCTGGAAGATCGGCTGGGTGACCGGCCCGGTGCACCTGGTGACCGCGGTGCGGACGGTCAAGCAGTTCCTCACCTACGTGTCCGGTGCGCCGTTCCAGCCGGCGGTCGCGTTCGCGCTGCGGGACCCCGACGTGGCGGCGTGGGTGGTCGAGCTGGCAGGTTCGCTGTCCCGGCGTCGCGACCAGCTCTGCGCGGGGCTGGAGGACGCCGGGTTCACGGTGGTCCGCCCGCACGGCACGTACTTCGTGCTCGCCGACGCGGCACCCCTCGGGTACGACGACGGCGCCACCCTGTGCCGTGACCTGCCGGGTCTGGCGGGCGTGGTCGGCGTGCCCGTGTCGGCCTTCACGCATGCGGGCTCCGACGTCGACCGTGCACTGCGGTCGTGGGTGCGGTTCACGTTCGTCAAGCGCGACGAGGTGCTGGCGCAGGCCGTCGCCGGCCTGCACCGGCTGCACCGCGGCTGAGCGTCCCCGCGGTCAGCCCCGCGCCGCGACCCGTCGTCGTGCGCGCATGACCACCACACCCGCACCCACCAGGCAGGACGCGAGCAGCACCGCTGCGGCCGGGTCGGCACCGGTCGTCGCCAGGCCCGCCGACCGCGACGGGTCGCCGGGGAGCCGCACGGTCACCGTGAGCGTGGTCGGCCGGGCGGGGGTCGCCAGGGTCGGTGTGACCGGAGCGGACACCACCGGGAGGATCGGGGGCGCCACGACGGCCGACAGCGGCGCGGGGTAGCTGACCGTCATCGCGGCCGTCACGGTCTGCCCCCGGGTGTTGGTCACCTGGTAGCCCAGGTCGGCGTCGCCCTGGAAGCCGGGGACGGGCGTGAACCGGACCTGCCCGCTCACGACGGTCCACACGCCCTCGCCCGGCACGGTCACCGAGCTGACCGGCAGCCCGCCGACGGGATCGAGCAGCCGCACGGAGGGCAGGGCCCAGGCCAGGTGGTCGCCCGGCGCGTCGTTGGTGAGCTCGAGGAGGGTGGTGGGCGTGCCGGGCGCGCCGGTGGCGTGGTCGTCGGACGCCGAGGCCAGCTGGACGGGCGGCGTCACGTGCACGGTGACCGTGGCGCCGACCGTCTGGCCCGCCGCGTCGGTCGCGGTGTAGGTGAACGTGTCCGTCCCGCCCCAGCCGGCCGGCGGCGTGTACGCCCAGCTGCCGTCCGGGTCGACCGTGACCGTGCCGTGGGCGGGCGTCCCGACGGCGGTCACCGTGAGGACCGAGCCGGTGTCGTTGGCCAGGATCCCGGGCGCCGTCCCCGTGCTCGTGACGTTCGGCGGGACGGTGCCCAGGTCGTCGTCCGTGGCGGCAGGGGTGACGACGATCGTCACCGTGGCCTGGTCGGACAGCGGACCGTCCGTGGCGACGTAGGTGAACGTGTCCGTCCCGGAGAAGTCGAGGTCGGGCGTGTAGACCAGCGCGCCGGACGGGTCCAGCGCCACCGTGCCGTGCGTCGGGAGCGAGGGTGTCCCAGCGGTGAGGACCATGCCGAGGTCGTTCCCGAGGACGCCCGGAGCGCCCACCGTGACGGGGGTGTTGACGGTCGTCGTCCACGTGTCGTCGACCGCGAGCGGCGTGACCGTGAGGTGGACGGTCGCGACGTCGGTCTGCCCGTAGTCGTCGGTGACCGTGTAGTCGAACTGGTCCGAGCCGGTGTAGCCGAGCGCCGGGGTGTAGGTGAACGACCCGTCGGGGTTGGTCGTCACCAGCCCGTGCGTCGGGGTGGTGGAGCTGAGCACGGTCAGGCGCGTGCCGGCGTCGTTGGTGAGCACGCCGGCGGCGGGCACGACGAGCGGGGTGTCGATCGGCGTCGTCCCGGCGTCGTCGGCCGCCACCGGGACCGCGGGAACCGGCAGCACGTCGAGCGAGGTCGCCGTGCGCAGCGACGGGAAGTAGGTCCACAGGTCCAGGCCCTTGGCGTCGCCCAGCGTGCCGCCCGTCGCGGGGCAGTGCTGGTTCGCGTTGAGGCCTGCACCGTCGCCGAACGCGCGTGCGGTGCCCGTGCTGTCGACTCCCCCGTCCGGGTCCGCGAACAGCTGCGCGGGCACCGTGCCCGAGAACGCGGGGCACAGGGTGCCCGACGTGAGGTCACCCACGCGGGTGCCGGCGCTCGTGACGTACGTCCGGTCGTCGAAGAAGACGCGCGTGCAGTTGGTGCCGTCGCTCTGCGCCCCCGTGAAGGGGCACCTGCCGTTCGGGGGGTTGAGGAGCGTGATGCTCGGGCCGCCCTGCGTCGAGCTCTCCACGTCGAGCATGGGCGCGTGGTACTCCCCGGCGCGCAGCACGGCCCGCACGGCGTAGCCCGTCTTCACGGGCAGGGCGACGCCGGTGTTGTCGTTGCCGTCCCACGTCACCGTGAACGTGCCCGCGGGCACCAGGCCCCGCAGGGCACGGTTGCCGGGCAGGCCCGGGTCGAAGCTGACCCCGTCGCGGGAGATGACGATCTCGTAGGTCCCGCCGGAACCGGCCTCGAGCGCGAACGTGCCGCCCTGGCCCACGTAGCTGCCGTGGTCGGTGGCCAGACCGGTGAAGTCGACCGCGCTGAGGGTCGGAGGCACCGGCGTCGCCGGGATGCCCAGCGCGGTCAGGGTCTCGGTGGCCAGCGGCTCGAACGACAGCGGGTACTGGGGCGCGGCCAGGTGCACGCCGCCGTCGAGGGCCGGGAGCATCTGCGGACCGCTGCCGGTGCCGACGACGTCGTGATTGAGCGGTGTCGTGCCGTCGGCGTCGAGGAACCCCTCGCGGTTGCCGTAGAAGACGAAGCCGTTCGGGTCGAACCCGCGCGTGTCCACCGCATACCGGTAGCCGTCGAGCGTGTTGAGGAACAGGCGCATGCTCACCGGTCGCGGGTTGCCACCCGTGAACCCGGCCAGCACGTACGTCAGGGCGCGGCCGGGGATGTCGTCGACCGACGCCGGGGCCGCGTCGCGGACCGTGAGGTCCCACGCGTTGATCGCCGAGCCTGCGGCGGCAAGGAACCCGCCCACCGGGTCGAGGTGGCGGTCCGGGGTGCCGTCCGCCGCGTTGCCCGAGCCCGCCGCGCCGTAGAACGCCACGCGGTACAGGCCGGTCGTGGGTGCCGTGTAGACGCAGGGCACGTAGCCCGCCGTGTTCTGCGTGCCGTCGGCCGACCGGGCGCCGGCCAGCTCCTGGGCGCGCGTGCTCAGCTTGCCGACGAGGCTCGTGGCATCCGGCCGGTGCGCCGCGCAGCTGAACCCGTTGGTCCCGTCCACCACGGCCGGCAGGGTGGCCGCCTCGGTGTCGGTGATCTGCCCCGGGTTCCAGATGGCGATGTCGGCGGTGCCCGTACCCATCGACGACGAGCCCGTGAGGATCCGCTCGCCCGCCCGCGCGAAGACCGTGAAGAGCGTCCGTCGCCGGATCTGCGTGTCCCCCGCCGGCCCGTACGCGTTGGTCCGCCACTCGAGCGCGGCACGGCACGGGTGCGTGGCGTCGCAGGGGGCGTCGGCCGCCCCGACGCGCGGGAACAGGTCGCCGCTGCCCGACGCGAGAGCGGGCGCAGCCGCACCGCCGAGCGCGAGCACGGCGACGAGGAGGCTGAGCGCGAGGCGACGCAGCATGGGGTCCGGGTCCTTCCAGCGGCCCCACGCGCTCCCGGTTGTCTCCAGGCGCGCAGCAGTTCGAGGCTGTGGTCGACGCGCACGCTAGAGACCTGGACGACCGTCCGGCAGGGCCGGACGTGTCGGACGGGCGTCCAGGTGCGATATCACCCACCCGAGATGTCCGGCGACGAGCGAAAGGCCTGATCAGGGCGTCACCCGATCGTGGATCAGACGGTCCAGGCTCCGTCGCGGTGGTACGCCGGCGTGGCCAGCGCGAGCACCAGGAGGGCCGCCACCGAGGCGCCCACCATGACCGCGGCCATCGCGACCGCATCGCCCCCGAGCAGGCCCGACAGCGGGCTCACGATGCCGGAGACGCCCGCCTGCGTGGCCCCGATGACAGCCGCCGCGGTACCGGCGACCTCGCCGTGCCGGCTGAGCGCGAGGGCGGAGGCATTGGGCGGCACGAAGTTGACCATCGCGAGGATGAGCCAGAGCACCACCAGCAGCGCGATGAGCCCGCCCCAGCCGGTGATCGCGATCGCCAGCAGGACGAGGGTGAGCCCCAGCGACACGGGCAGGACGACGCGCACGATCCGGATCGGGGCGACGCGGCGCACCAGGGCGGCGTTCACCTGCGCACCGGCCACCAGGCCGACCCCGTTGACGGCGAACAGCAGGGAGAACTGGTGCGCGGACAAGCCGTAGCCCTCGCGAAGCACGAACGGCGAGGCGACGACGTAGCTCATGAGCACCGCGACCCCGAGGCCGGGCAGGATCGCCAGCGCGACGAAGTGCCGGTCCCTGAACAGCTTCCGGTACCCCGACAGGGCGGACTTCAGACCGCCCTCGCGACGCCGCTCGGGGGGCAGCGTCTCGGGCAGCCGACGCCACACGACGACCCACAGGACGACCCCGAAGATCGCCAGCGCCCCGAACACGCCGCGCCAGCCCCACTGCCCGGCGATGACCCCGCCGATCGACGGGGCGAACAGCGGCGCCACCCCGATGACGAGCATGAGGCGGGACATCAGGCGCGAGGCGTCCGAGCCCACGAACCGGTCCCGGATGATCGCCATGGCGACCACGCTGGCCGACGCGTTGAAGAACCCCTGCATGGTGCGCAGCGCGATCAGCGGCACGATCGCCGGCGCGACGGCGCACAGGATCGACGTCACCACGTGCAGCGACACCCCGACCAGCACCGGCTTGCGGCGGCCGAACCGGTCGGAGAGCGGGCCGATCACGAGCTGACCGACGGCGCCGCCGATGAGCATCGCGGTCATGGTCAGCTGCGCGGCCGTGGCCGAGGTCTTCAGGTCCCGGGCGACGTCCGGGAGCGACGGCAGATAGATGTCGGTGGAGATGGCCGGCAGCGCGCACATCAGGCCCAGCAGCAGCACGTACTTGGCGTTGGGCCGGTACTGCGGGGCCGGCGGGGAGTCGACGGTCGGCACCACCCCGGGGGGTACGACACCCGTGACCGGCACGGGGCCGGTCAGCGCAGGAGTGGTGGGGCGCGAGCTCATCGGGTCGATTCTCCCACAGAAAACGAATCGATTCGATCCGAGCGTGGGTGACGCCTGGCACGCTGGTACCCATGTGTGGTCGCTATGCCTCCTTCCGTGAGGACCAGGCGCTGGCCGACGAGTTCGCCATCGCCACTGTCGCCGACGACGTCCGGCTGCTCGGCCCGTCCTGGAACGTCGCCCCGACAGACGGCGTGCGCATGGTCGTCGAGCGCGCCGACAAGGAGACCGGGGAGATCACCCGCCAGCTCCGCGTGGCGCGCTGGGGACTCGTGCCGTCGTGGGCGAAGGACATCTCCGTGGGCAACCGGATGATCAACGCACGCGTGGAGTCGATCGCGGACAAGCCGGCGTTCGCCCGCGCGTTCGCCGTGCGCCGGGCACTCCTGCCGGCCGACGGCTACTACGAGTGGAAGAAGCCTGCGCCCGGCGCGACCAGCAAGCGCAAGCAGCCGTACTTCCTGCACCCCGCCGACGGCGACGTCGTGGCACTCGCCGGCCTGTACGAGTTCTGGAAGGACCCCAGCAAGGCCGACGACGACCCGGCGCGCTGGGTGGTGAGTGCCACGGTCATCACGCGCCCGGCCTCCGACGAGCTGGCGCACATCCACGACCGGCAGCCCCTCATGCTGCGCCCCGATGCCTGGTCGGCCTGGCTCGACCCGGCAGTCGGCGCAGCGGGCGCGATGGAGCTGCTGGAGGCCCCGGCACCGGACATCGTCGCCACCCCGGTCTCGACGGCAGTCAACACGGTCGCCAACAACGGCCCCTCCCTGGTCGACGAGATCGCCCCGGAAGCCGAGCCCGCCTAGCGAGCGGTAGCACCCGTCCATCCGGTCCGTCGCTCCCGCCCCCGACCCCGCCCCGGCCCCGGCCCCGGCCCCGGCCCCGGCCCCGGCGTCAGCCTGCCGTTCTGTCCGGCAAGGCAGCTCCGCACGACTGGACTGCAACTCCCCGCTCCCCTTCTCGACTGCGCCTCCCGCCCCACGTCGTGTCGGCGAGCGGGGGCGATCGCTATCAGCGGTCGGGTGGGTGGTCGTCGGGGCATTGATGGTCTGCCCGCGGTGGTTGCGGAACACGTACCGCAGAGGTGCCCGTCCGGTGGTGGGCGCGTCGACGCCCGGACCCGCCGCAACGCCAGCACTCGAGGATTCCCGGAGTACCGCCTTGGCGCGCTGTCGGCGGGTCCACCCTGGGGGTTTCTCCAGGCGGGTGATGCTCAGGTTGAGTCGGTGGACCTCGGTGTGGTGGTGCTTGCACAACACCGCGGCGTTGCTGAGAGAGGTGGCACCTGTGTCTCGGTCCCACCAGCGGATGTGG
>NZ_JABMCI010000053.1 GCF_013359775.1 Cellulomonas humilata
CATCGTGCACCTGGGCACCACCCAGGACGCGCCCACGTTCACCCGGTCCGTGCAGCGCCTCGTCGCCGAGCTCGACCCGGCCGCCCGGGACCGCGCGCACGAGAACCAGCGCGCCCGCCGGTTCCTGCACCTGTCCGACCAGGCCGACGGCACCCACCTGCGCGGCCTGCTCGACCGGGTCGCCGGACACCGGCTGCGCCTGGCCCTGGAAGCCACCGGCGAACGCCCCGGCACCACCACCCACGCGGCCGACAGCCCAGGCGAGGCCAGCACTGGGAGCGACGGGATGGTGCTGGAGGAGCGGACCGCCGACCAAGCCCGCGCGGACGCCCTGGACGTGATCGCCGGGCGCATCCTGGCCCTGCCCACCACCGCGTCCGGCGCCGCCGTGCCACCCCAGATCAGCCTGCTCATGACCGAAGACACCTTCGCCGCCCTGCGCTCCCACGCCGCACGGCGCCGACCCACATCCACGGACCCGGCCACCACCGACCCCGCCCGCACCGTCGCGGACCCGACCTCCGCCCTGGCCGGGGTCCCCGCGGTCACCCTGGAGGACGGCACCCCGGTCACGGCCAGCGAGGTCGCCAAGATCCTGTGCGACTGCGAGATCACCCGCATCGTGATGGACGCCGCCGACCAACCGATCAACCTCGGCCGCTCCGTGCGCCTCTACACCGGCGCCCACCGCCGCGCCATCATCGCCCGCGACCGACACTGCACCTTCCCCGGCTGCGACCGGCACGCCCGCTGGAGCCAGATCCACCACATCACCTGGTGGGACCGCGACAACGGAGACACCTCGATCGACAACGGTGTCCTGCTCTGCTCGTTCCACCACCACCAGGTCCACCAACACAACCTGACCATCCACCGACACCCCACCCTGCGAGCCCACGACCGGCACACGCTCGAACCACCGGGCACCCGCTACACCTTCCGCGACCCCACCGGACGGATCATCGCCACCAACGAACGGCCGCCGCCCCCACCAGCACCCGGGCTCCTCCGCGAGTGAAGACGCAGTCGGGCTCCCGCGGCTAGTGCATGAACCAGTACTTCAGCACGATCACCAACAGACCGAACGCCGCCGCGAGCGCAACCTCACCGACCAGAGCACGCCCTCGGACGCCGGCGCGATGAGCCGCGAGTGCGGCGACCGCTGCGAGCATCGCCACCGTGAACCAGAGAGCGAGGAACGCCGCCCGGTAGACGTCCATGCCGACGAGCCTGCCGATCGCGAAGACGACGAGCACCGGCAGGCTGCCCAGCAGAACCCCGGTGTTGTTGCGCAGGGCATGCCTCAGACGGTGACCGGCGCTGTGGTCGACGTCGTCGAAGCGTCCACCGACCGCGTCGGCGTACACGTGCGCGAGCCAATAGGTGACGGACACCAGGGCGGTGGCGAGCAGGACGATGTCACCGGTCTCGGCGCCTGCGCTCGTCGCCGCCAGGACGACACTCGACACGAGCGCGCCGTAGAGGATCTCCGCCGGACCCTTGTTCCGCATGAATCGGTCAACACGGGTGAACCTCTGGTGCTCGACGTCCATGTGTCCTCCGCGACCCGACGTGGGCTCCTATCGTGGCGCAGAACCGTCGGCTGGTCGCCCCGACCGCCGAACAGCCTGGTCGCCACTACCGCCGAACAGCGGCGCCACGGCACGACACGCTCGCCGCGTCGACAGCCGAACCCGGCAACGCCACGACGCCGCGACGCCGCGCTCGCCGCAACCAGACCCAGACCCGGACCCGGACCCGGCAACGCCACGGCGCACAGGCTCAGCGCGACGACACCGGGCCAGCGCCTCCGCGGCGACCGACGAGCCTCTCGGCGCGAGCGGGCTCAGACGGACGTCGGCCAGGTCTGGAGCCGCCCGCACATGCCGTACCGGCGGGGCATCGGAGCTGCCTGGCTGGCGGAGACCGATCCCCGGGCGAGGTGCTGCCCGACGCCCCGGATCAGGCCTTCGAGCGCCCCCGCCGTGGTCTCGGTCTCGGCGTAGACGGTGCGCGTCCACACGTCCTGCCACCGCGGCACCAGGGTCCGGACGATCCGTGTCGAGGCGTCGTAGAGAGGCTTCAGGGCTGCGGCCGCGCCGACCCGATCGACTGCCTCGCCGAGCTGGGCGTACCCCTCGAGCGCCAGATCCCGTCGGCGACGGGCCGCCGCGGCGATGTCGTCGTCGGACGCTCCGGCGCCGGGCAGGGTGGCGGCTGCGCGGTAGGCCGCGGGGTCGGCCAGCACGGAGGCGGGGAAGGTCAGGACGGCGTCCCCGGCTTCGGGCAGCCCCGCGTTCGACATGAGGACGAGAACCTCGAGGTCGCCGTCGTTCACAGCGCGGTGCACGACGCCGGGCCCGAACGAGACGATCGCGCCGGGCTGGAGCGGGTGCACGGCGAACCCGGCGGGCCCGAGGGTGTGCACGGAGCCGGAGCCGCCGAGCACGACGTACGCCTCCGACGACACGACGTGCAGGTGCGGCGACCCGCTGCCGGCGAGGCCGACCCCGTCGGGCGCGGGCCAGTCGTAGACGCGCAGGTTGCTGACCGAGACGCCCCCGGGAAGTCCGCTCATAGGGCCAGGATCCCGCTGCCGAGCGTGGCGAGCGAGGCGGCGGACGCGGGGTCGGCTGAGCCGTCGGCGATGACGACCGCGTACTGGAACCGGAGGGTGTCGCCGGGCGCGAACGGGACCTCGGTCGAGAAGAACGGTGCCGGGTTGAGGCAGCCGAACTGCTCGGTGCGGGCGAACCACTGCGGCGGGTGCGAGGGGTTGCCCGCACCGTCGACGATGACGACGGTCGATGCTCCCCCGGTCTCGTCGTGCTGGCCGACGAACCCCATCCACGGTCCGCGCGTTCCGCGGATCTCCTCGCCACCGGAGAAGTCGGGGGCGAGCAGGGTGCCGCCGGTGAACGACCGAGGGCCGCGCCAGAACAGCCCGCCGTAGCCGGCGTTCTCGCGTCCGCGGGTGGTCGGTGAGCCGATGGTCAGGTCGGCGGACGACACGTTGGTCATGGTGGTCGCGAACGTGAGCACCCAGGCGTCGTCGCGACCCGTCGGGACGACGAACCCGAGCGACCGCGTCTCGTCGATGACGTGCTCGCCGGCCTGCGTGTGCCAGGCGAGGGTGTGCGCGAGGTCGACCCGGTCGGCGCCCACCGACAGCGACGTGAGCGCGACGTGGTCCATCGACCCGTCGTTCTCCAGCTGCACGTACCCCTGCCCGTGCACGTAGGTGGGTCCGCCCCAGAAGTTGTGCTCGCCGACCACGGGCAGCGACCAGGCGATGCCCTTGTGCCACACGTGGTCGTGCGGCCGGAACCCGGTGACCAGGTCGCCGCCGCGCGTCCGGACGGGGTGCAGGTACGGGCGCGGGCTCTCGAGCTGCACGTCGGTGGGGACGTAGACGTACTGGGCCAGGGTGATCCCGTCGGCGACGACGTCGACCGCGCGGCCGATGCCGTGCAGGGCGGAGAGCGTCATCGGGCGTCCTCGAGCGAGACGCCCAGGTCGAGGTCCGCGATCGTCACGGGCAGCCCCGTGACCAGCGACTGGTTCGCCGCGATGCCGACCGCCACGGCGCGCAGCCCGTCGAGGTACCCCGCGGGGCGGCCCAGCTCGTCGGCGGAGACCCGCAGGTGGCGTCGGAACACGTCCTTGAGCAGGATCGCGTCCCCGCCGCCGTGGCCGCCGATGCCGTCGGGGATCGCGACCTCGGTGGCCCGCTCCCAGTGCCTCTGCACGAGCAGCCGCTCCCCCTCGGGGCGCAGCGCGTCCCCGACGTAGGTGGGGGTGGCCGACGGGTCGAGCAGCGCGTTGCCGTCCTCGTCGAGCTCGATCGCACCGCGCTCGACCACCTCGAGCTCCGCGCGGCCGGCGGTGCCGTTGACCGTGACGCGGTACCCCTCCCAGGGGCTGTGCGCGTTCAGCGAGTAGGTCAGGGTGGCGCCGCGCCGGTAGTCGACCAGCAGCGCCATGTTGTCCTCGATGGTGATGCCCGGGCCGAAGACGTCCTGGTCGCGCAGGTAGCCGTCGTGCTGCTCCGCGTCGAGGTAGAGGGACTTCAGGCGGGGGTCGTCGTTGAGGTCGAGCGTGAAGGGGTCGCCGACGACCCCGGTGCCGCGGGCCGGCCGGGCACCGAGCCCGCGGTCGGCGGCGTTGCGGTCGCCGTAGAACCGGAGCGCGCCGCGCGCGTACACGCGGGACGGGACGTCGCCGAGCCACCAGTTGACCAGGTCGAAGTGGTGGCTCGACTTGTGCACCAGGAGGCCGCCGGAGTTCCTCTTGTCCCGGTGCCAGCGGCGGAAGTAGTCGGCGCCGTGCACGGTGTCCAGCGCCCACTCGAAGTGCACCGACGTGACCTCGCCGATCTGTCCGGACGCGATCACCTGGCGCAGCGAGGAGTTCCGCGGGGCGTACCGGTAGTTGAAGGTCATGACGACGTCGCGGCCGGTCTCGCGGACCGCGCCCGTGATCCGGCGGCAGCCGGGGCGGTCGATGGTCAGCGGCTTCTCGACGACGACGTCCGCCCCCGCGGCGAGCGCCCGCGCGACGAGCTCCGCGTGGGCGTGGTCCGGAGCGGTCACGACGACGACGTCCACCGACTGCTCGGCGATCATCTTCTCGAGCCCGTCGGGCGCGTAGGTGGGCAGGGACGCGGGCCGACCGAGCTCCTCGGAGACCACCGACTCGTAGTGCGCCATGCGGCCCGGGTTGGTGTCGAGGAGGGCGACCAACGTGGCGACGTCGGCGTGCTCGCCCGTGATCGCGCCGATGTACATCCCGGCGCGGTGCCCGGTGCCGACGACCGCGTACCGCAGCTGCTCACCGCCGGGCGCAGGGGCGAACTCGGGGATCACGCCGGGGCCGGCGGCCGTGCTGCTGCTCGATGCGGGACGGGGAGCGGTCGGGTTCTGGTCGGTCACGGGAGTCCTCGGTGTCATCGTCGCCTCGTTGCGGAAAGCGTTGTCCGCCAGTAGGTAGCCTAAGCCGTGGAGCCCGTCTCGCACAGGCCCGAGGGCCGACGGATCATGAACGAGGGTCCTCGACCACCACAGCACCGCGGCCCGACCGTCAGGAGAGAACCATGCGCGCCACCGTCCTGCTCCACCCCGACTTCCGCGTGGGCGAGGTCGACCGCCGCCTGTTCGCCTCGTTCGTCGAGCACCTCGGGCGCGCCGTCTACACGGGCATCTACGAGCCGGGCCACGACACCGCCGACGAGCACGGGTTCCGCCGCGACGTCGCCGACCTGACCCGCGAGCTCGGCGTGAGCATGGTGCGCTACCCCGGCGGCAACTTCGTCTCCAACTACGTGTGGGAGGACGCGGTCGGCCCGGTGGAGGACCGCCTGCCGTTCATCGACCTGGCGTGGCGGACCATCGAGCCCAACACGGTCGGCACCGACGAGTTCCTGCAGTGGGCCGAGCGCGAGGGCATCGAGCCGATGATGGCCGTCAACCTGGGCACTCGCGGGGTCGCGGCGGCGGCGGCGCTGGTCGAGTACTGCAACGGTGAAGCCGGGTCGCGCTGGGCGGACCTGCGGATCGCGAACGGTCGCGAGAAGCCGTACGCGGTGAAGCTCTGGTGCCTCGGCAACGAGATGGACGGCCCGTGGCAGATCGGGCACAAGGACGCCGACGAGTACGGCAAGCTCGCCGCCGAGGCCGGCAAGGCGATGCGGCTGGTGGACCAGTCGATCGAGCTGGTCGTCTGCGGGTCGTCGTCGATGATGATGGACACCTTCGGCTCGTGGGAGCAGACCGTCCTCGAGCACACCTGGGACGTGGTCGACCACCTCTCGATGCACGCGTACTACGAGGAGCTCGACGGCGACCGCGCCTCGTTCCTGGGGTCGGGCACCTCGATGGACCGGTTCATCCGCCGGGTCGTCGCGTCCGCCGACGCCGTCGCCGCGCGCCGCCGCTCCGACAAGGTCGTCACGATCTCGTTCGACGAGTGGAACGTCTGGTACCTGCAGTCGCGCTTCCCCGGCGAGAAGAACCTGCCGCTCCAGCGCGACGCCCCGCGCATCATCGAGGACGTCTACTCGGCGCTCGACGCCGTCGTCGTCGGCGACCTGCTGGTCACCCTGCTCAACCACGCCGACCGCGTGCCGGTCGCGTGCCTGGCCCAGCTGGTGAACGTGATCGCGCCGATCATGACCGAGCCCGGCGGACCGGCCTGGCGCCAGCCCACGTTCCACCCCTTCGCGACGACGGCCCGGCTCGCCCGCGGCACCGCCCTCGACCTGCGGGTGTCCGGCCCCTCGCTCGCGACGAGTGCCCACGGCGACGTCCCGGTGGTCACCGCGGCGGCGACCCTCGACGGCGACGACGTCGCGGTGTTCCTGGTCAACCGGTCCGCCGAGCCCGTGGAGGTCGAGCTCTCGCACCCCGGCGTCACGCTCGCGCTGGGTCGAGGCGTGCAGGTGACGGCCGACGAGGAGCCCGCGGTGGAGGGGCCCGAGCACGCGGCCGCCGTCGCCGAGCGTCACGTGTCGGAGGTCGACGGCCCCGACGCCTCGACCGGCAGCACGCTCGTCACCCTCCCGCCCGAGTCCTGGACAGCCCTGCCGGGAGTCCTCACCCGCACCTGAGGGTCACCGATCGAGCAGCCGGTGGCACGATCGAGGGATGAGGCGCATCGCGCTCGGGTTCGGATGGCTGCTCGGCGCGCTCGTCGCGGGCCTCGTCGGCGTCGGCATCGCCGCCACGATCAGCCCCCGGCCGGCGTCGGTGGTGCTGCGCCGGAACATGGACCGCCACGGTTCCGCGCGGTTCGTGGCGACCGCGCCCTTCGTCCCCGCGCACGTGGTGTCCGAGATCGACATCCCGTACCGCCCCGGCGACCGCGACGCCCGCCTCGACGTGCACCGGTCGACGGGGTCCGACGGCACGCTGCCGACGATCGTGTGGGTGCACGGCGGCGCGTGGCTGTCGGGGAGCAAGGACCTGATCGCCAACTACCTGCGGGTGGTCGCCGGCGAGGGGTGCACGGTGGTGGGCGTCGACTACTCGATCGCCCCGCGCGCCACCTACCCGACACCCGTGCTCCAGGTCCTCGACGCGCTCGCCTTCCTCACCGAGCACGCCGACGAGCTGGGAGTCGACGCGGACCGGCTGGTGCTCGCCGGCGACTCCGCGGGCGCGCAGATCGCGGCGCAGGTGATCGGCGTGGTGATCGACCCGGGGTACGCGGCCTCGATCGGTGCCCACCCGCGCGTCACCCGGGACCAGATCGCGGGCGCCGTGCTGTTCTGCGGCGTCTTCGACATGTCCCTCGCGCGTGGGCTCCGAGGCCGCCCCCGGTGGTTCGTCGACTCCGTGATGCGCTCGTTCACCGGCAGCGCGGACTACCTCGACGACCCCCGCTTCGCGGGCATCTCGGTGGTCAACCACCTGACCGCCGCGTTCCCCCCGACGCTGGTGTCCTGCGGCAACGCCGACCCGCTGATCGGCCACTCCCAGTCGCTGCTCACCACGCTCGAGGCCCTCGGGGTGCCGCACGAGACCCTGCTCTTCGAGCCCGACCACGAGCCGCCGCTCGGGCACGAGTACCAGTTCCACGTCTACACCGACGCGGGCCAGCTGGCGCTGGCGACGATGCAGGAGTTCGTGGAAGGGCTGGACTGAGGCTCAGGCGCCCCGGACCGCCGCGCGGTGCTCCACCGCGACCACCGCGAGCGACAGCAGGCCCGGCACGATCACGGCCAGTGGCGCGAGCATCCACACCATCACCGCGCACAGCCCGATCGCCACGACGAGCAGGAACGTGCCGGCCAGGTCGTCGCCGGCGCGCTTGGCGGCGGTCTGCACGACGGTCCCCCACCGCGCGCCGGGTGACCAGCCGGCTGCCGCGCGCAGCACGACGACCAGCAGGATGGCGACCAGGAACACGGTGGCGATCCGCACCCCCGCGCCGCCCGGCATCTCGCCCTGGCCGATGAGCTGGAGGTTGAACAGCAGGACCAGCAGCAGGACCGGCATGCCGATCGACACCAGCCAGACCCCGCGGCAGGCCGCGCGGAAGTCCTCCCACAGGGCCGCGACGGTGTCGGGGCGGCCGTCGAGGTGGCGTCGGACGTGGGACACCCCGGCGGCGAGCGCGGGAACCGCGGTGACGATCGGGAGGCTGAGCACCGAGACGCCGAGACCGACCAGCAGCGCCTCGCTGAACAGCCCGAACCGGCCGCCGCCGAGGAGCGGCTTCTGGTCGGGGCCGGGGGTGGCGTCCGCGGGGCGGCCGGCGTCGTCGTCGGGAAGCGGGGTGCTCATGGCATCCAGCCTCACACGCTCGGCCCGCCCTGCGGAAACCCCCATCAGCCCTTGAGGCCCTGCGTGGCGACGCCTTCGACCAGGTAGCGCTGGAAGATCAGGAAGAAGAGCATCACGGGGACGAGGGCGAGGACGGCCATGGCCATCTGCGCGCCGTAGTCGGAGGTCGTGGTCTGGTCGACGAAGAGTCGCAGCGCGATCGGCAGCGAGTACAGGTCGGGCTTCTTCAGGTAGAGCAGGGGCCCGAAGAAGTCGTTCCAGGACCAGATGAACGCGAAGATCGAGCTGGTGACCAGGGCGGGCTTCATCAGCGGCAGCATGATCGAGCGGAAGATCCGCACGTGCCCGGCTCCGTCGATGCGCGCGGCCTCGTCGAGCTCACGCGGCAGGTTGCGCATGAACTGGACCATGAGGAAGACGAAGAACGCCTCGGCGGCCAGGAACTTGCCGATCAGCAGCGGCACGAACGTGTCGACCAGGCCGAGCCGGTTGAACACGATGTACTGCGGGATGATCACCACGTGGAACGGCAGCAGGAGCGTGCCGATCATGAGGGCGAAGAAGACGTTCCGGCCGGGGAACTCGATGCGCGCGAAGGCGTAGGCGCTGATCGAGCACGAGATCGTGATCCCGATGACGGAGCCGACGGCCAGGATCACCGAGTTGGTGAAGAACGTCCAGAACGAGACCCCGCCGATGCCCTCGAGGGCCTTGGTGAAGTTGGCCAGGCTGGCGTCGGTGGGGATGAGGCTGACGTTGCCGACGATCTGGCTGGACGGCTTGAACGAGGACATCAGCATCCACACCGCGGGGTAGAGCACGATCGCGACCAGTGCCAGGGAGCACAGGTGGAAGACCAGGGCCCGGCCGCGCTTGCGGTTCTTGGTGGACTTGCGCAGCTCTGCGCTGTCGTGCGCGCTGACGAGGTGGTCGGCAGCGGAGGTGACGGTGCTCATCACTTGCCCTCCCCCGAGTAGTGGACCCAGGACTTCGAGGTCTTGAAGAAGACGGCCGCGAGTGCGCCGACGACGATCACCAGGATCCAGGCCATCGCCGAGGCGTAGCCCATCTGGAAGTCCTGGAAGCCGCGGAAGTAGAGGTAGAGCGTGTAGAAGAGCGTCGACCGGGCGGGACCACCCGTGCCGTTGGAGATGATGAACGCCGAGGCGAAGATCTGGAACGCGTGGATCATCTCGAGCAGCAGGTTGAAGAAGATGACCGGCGAGAGCATCGGCAGCGTGATCTTCACGAACTTGCGCCAGGGCCCGGCGCCGTCGACCGCGGCGGCCTCGTACAGCTCGGTCGGGACCTGCTTGAGCCCCGCCAGGAAGATGACCATCGGCGCACCGAACTGCCAGACGGTCAACAGGATGAGCATCGGCATGGTGCGCGACGGGTCACCGACCCAGCCGCCGGCCTCGAAGCCGAAGAACTGCTGGACCTGGTCCACGATGCCGTTGTCGATGAACATCGCCTTCCACACGATCGCGATGGAGACCGAGGCCCCGATCAGCGAGGGTGCGTAGAACGAGGACCGGTAGAAGCCCTTGCCGCTGAACGCGTTGTTCAGCAGCATCGCCACCGCCAGGGCGGCGAGCAGCTTGACCGGGGTGCCCAGCAGCACGTAGGTGAGCGTGACCTTCCAGGCCTGCAGGTAGTTCGGGTCCTGGGCCAGCCGCTGGAAGTTCTCCACCCCGATCCACTCGGGGGGCGCGAACAGGTTGTAGTTCGTGAACGCCAGGTACAAGGAGGCCAGCATCGGGCCTGCGGTGAGCAGGACGAACCCGAGCAGCCACGGGCTCAGGAAGGCGTACCCGGCCAGGGACTCGGACCGCTTGCGGCGCTTCCGGGCTGCGGAGTGCGCGGCGGTCGAGGGGCCTGTCGTCGGAGCCTCGGCAGTGAGGGTCACGAGCGTGATCCGTTCGTCGGTTTCTAGGTGGTGCAGGTGCGGGTGGTGGGCCGCCCGGTGAGATCACCGGGCGGCCCACCCCGTGTCACTGGGTCGAGAACTCGGCCTCAGCGAACCACTGCTCGGCGAACTCGTCCGGCGAGAGCGTGCCGTAGGCGAGCTCCTCGGCGAGGGTCCGCCACTTGGCCTCGATCGTGCCGAAGCCCTTGACGGGGATCGGCGTGGACTCGGTCACCTGCTCGGCGACCTTCTCCTCGTACGCGATCACCTGGGCGTCGACGCTGCCCTCGGTGGTGTCGACGGCGGCGCGCTGGTCGGCGTCGGCCGGCACACCCTTCGACGTCCCGAAGATCGTGCCGACCTCGGGGTCCGTGAGCAGGAAGTTGATCAGGGTGGCGGCCTGCTCCGGGTACTTCGTGTTGGCGCCCGAGGACAGGAGCATCGACGGCTTGAAGAACAGGGCCTTCTCGCCCGGTTCGATCGACGGGATCTGCGCCATGGACAGGTTCTGGGTGCCCGAGTCGGCGACGTAGGCGGCCAGGAAGTTGTCCCAGCTCATCTCCGACGCGGTCTCGTTGACCGTGAAGCCGCCCTTGGGTGCGAGCGCGAGGTTGCGGTCGACCGGGTAGACCTGCTTGTCCGCCCGCAGGTCGGCCGTGAGCTCGAGGAACTCGACCACGTCGGCCTCGTCGAAGCCGAACGTGCCGTCGTCCTCGAAGGGCGTGTTGCCCTTCTGGAGCAGCCACTGGATGAAGAACCAGAACGTGGCCGTGTAGTCGACGGCGCCGTAGAGGGCGTAGCCGTCGGCCGTCGTCGTGCCGGCGCTGGAGACGTCGGCGATGAACTCGTTGTAGTCCTCCCACGTGTACTCGGCCTCGTCGGGGAACGTGGCCCCGGTCGCCTCGATCACGTTGGGGTTCTGGAACATCGCGAACGTGTTGGTCGACGTCGGGATGCCGATCATCTTGTCCTCGAGGACGCCCGCCGTGGTGAGCGTCTCGTCGAACCCGGCGAGGTCGATCGTGCCGTTGTCGACCCACTCCTGCAGGTCGAGCAGCTGACCGTTCTGGTTGAACTCACGCAGGTACGACAGGTCGAACTGCATGACGTCCGGCAGCGAGCGGCCGGCGGCCTCGGTGGACCGCGCCGTCCAGTAGTCCGGGAACCCGGCGAAGCTGGTCTGGACCGTGATGTAGGGGTACTTCTCCTTGAACAGCGCCAGTGCTTCGTTGTACCGGGCTGCTCGGTCGTCGTTGCCCCACCACGTGAAGTTGAGGGTGACGGGGGACGTGTCAGGGCCGGTGGTGCTGGCCGTGGGCTCGGCCTCGCCGGAGTCGCCAGAGGAGCAGGCGGTCAGGGCGAGGGCGGCGACGGCAACAACTGCAGCCGTCTTCCATAGGGTTCGCTTCATCGTCGTTGAGCCTCCTTGCTCGGGGGGTGAAAGCGCATTCCGGACGTTAGGCGAGCGCTTGCCGGACTGTCAACGGCTGGCACTGAATCGTTACAAACCCAGGTGGTCCTGCTTTACGGTGCCACCGTTCCGGTCGGCTCGCAGAGGCGGGCGCGCGTCCCGCGAAGGTGTCGAGCGCGGGCCGGGTCGGTACGGTCGGGGATACGGCGTCCCGCGCGGCCTAGAGCCCGAGGTCGCGGTGTTGTATCGTTTCAATCTCCTGTGCTGCCCGACGACGCGCCACACACTTTGGAGCCCCCGGTGACCGACCGTCAGATCCCCTCGTGGTCCGAGCTCAAGCCGCTGCTGCGCCCCAAGCCTCTGGTCCTGAACGCCACCGAGCGACGCCTGTCCGACGCGCTGACGATCGCCGACCTGCGGACCGCCGCGCGCAGGCGCACCCCCCGCTCGGTGTTCGACTACACCGACGGCGCCGCCGAGGCGGAGATCAGCCTGCGCCGGGCACGCCACCTGTTCCGCGAGCTGGAGTTCCAGCCGTCGATCCTGCACGACGTCTCCCACGTCGACCCGACCACGGACATGATCGGCACCCCGTCGGCCCTGCCGTTCGCGTTCGCCCCCACCGGCTTCACGCGGATGATGAACCACGAGGGCGAGCGCGCCGTCGTCCGGGTGGCCCAGCGCCGCGGCATCCCGTACGCCCTGTCCACGATGGGCACCACGTCGATCGAGGAGGTCGCCAAGGCCGGCCCCGACGCGCGCAAGTGGTTCCAGCTGTACGTGTGGAAGGACCGCTCCGCCGGCGAGGACCTCATGGCCCGCGCCAAGGCCGCCGGCTACGAGGCGCTCATGCTCACGGTCGACGTGCCGGTGGCCGGTGCCCGGCTGCGCGACGCCCGCAACGGCTTCTCGATCCCCCCAGCGCTGACCGTCAAGACCGTCCTGGACGCCGCGACGCACCCCGCCTGGTGGCTGAACCTGCTGACCACCGAGCCGCTGACCTTCGCGTCCCTGTCCACCTGGTCCGGCACCGTGGCGGACCTGCTGGACAAGCTGTTCGACCCGACCATGACGATCGCGGACCTCGAGTGGATCCGCGCCTCCTGGGACGGGCCCCTGATCATCAAGGGCATCCAGACCGTCGAGGACGCCCGACGGGTCACCGACGCCGGCGCCGACGCCGTCGTCCTGTCCAACCACGGCGGCCGCCAGCTCGACCGCGCACCGGTGCCGCTGCGCCTGCTGCCGGACGTCGCGGAGGCCGTCGGCGACCGGACGCAGGTCTGGGTGGACACCGGGATCATGTCCGGCGCCGACGTGGTCGCCGCGCTCGCGCTGGGCGCCGACGCGACCCTCGTCGGGCGCGCGTACCTGTACGGGCTCATGGCCGGCGGCGAGCGGGGCGTCGAGCGGGCGGTCGACATCCTGGAGCGCGAGGTCCGCCGCACGATGGCCCTGCTGGGCGTCTCCACGGTCAAGGAGCTCGGCCCGCAGCACGTCCGCCTCCCCTGACCCACACGCACAGCGTCCGCACTGGATCGGCCAGGAAGCCGTTCGAGTGCGGACGTTGCGCTGTGCCCAGGCGGGACGTCCGCACTCGGGCAGCCTCCAACCCGCGGGAGTGCGGACACAGGCCGGCCCGGGCGAGAGGGGGCGCCCGGGCCGGCCTGATCGGTACTGACTAGCGGGTGACCTTGACCTTCACGTCCGGGCTGCTGGTCGACCCGAGCGCGTTCGACAGCTCCGCGCGGTAGACGTGCGTGCCGATCGCGCGGCCGTTCACCGTGGTGGTGGCCTTCTGCGCGTTCGTGCCGTTGGCGGTCAGGGACTGGGTGTCGATGAGCACCCCGTCCTCGTACAGCCGGTAGGTCGTCGCGTTGGTGCCCCACCACAGGTTGGTGGTGAGCGTGTACGACCCGTCGCCGTCCCAGTTGTCGTGGCTGAGCGCCGGGGTGCCCGGGTTGGCCGCGGTGACCTTGACGGTGAGCGGGGCGGTCGTCGTCGACCCGTGCTGGTTGGTCAGCACCGCGGTGTAGACGTACGTCCCGTTGGGCTTGCCGGCGAGCTGGAACGCCGCCGACTGCGCGGCCGGGGTGGCGTCGACGAGGTCGCGGGTGGCGATCGCCACGCCGTTCTCCAGCAGGGTCACGGTCTGGGCGTTCTGGCCCCACCACAGGGTCGAGGCGACCGTGAAGCTGCTGTCGTTGTCCCAGTTGTCGCTGGACAGGACGGCCTTGCCGGGCTTGGCGGTGGCCGGACCGGGCACCCGCTCACCGGGACCGGTGGACGGCCCGGTGTAGACGATGCTCGGCGCCGCCGGCATCGCCATGCCGTCACCGAGGAAGTACCCGGTGTGCGGCGGCTGGTTGTAGCCGGTGTTCTGCCACGCGACGCCCAGGCGGTACACCGGGTCGGACTGCAGGGTGCGCAGCCGGTGGTCGGTGAGGTCCACCGTGGTGGCGATCCGCAGGGCGGAGGAGTCGTCGAGACGCGTGACGATCTCCTCGCGCCAGTCGCCGAACAGGTCGGCCTGCAGGGCGGGGGTGCCCTTGGTGCCGTTGTCGGAGAGAGTTCCGGTGGCCCGGTAGATCTCGTCCGACGAGGCCGACGACGGATCCCACTTCGAGATCGTCGGGACCCCCGTGAGCGTCGTCGTGCTCCAGTCGTGGTCGGTGATCTCCCGCAGCAGGTCGCCGTCCCACCAGGTGAGGAAGTTCGCCGCGGGGATGGTGGTCCCCAGCAGCTCCCCGTCGGCCGCCCGCAGCTGACCCGCGCGCGAGTTCCACGTGCCGTCGGCCACCACGGCCCACGACTCGGCGCCGGGGTGCGACGCGTCGATGTCGTCCGAGGCCCCGCGACCGGTGTCGGCCGTGGCCGGCATCGACCAGAGCACCTCCCCGGTGGCGGCGTCGCGGAACGTCGCGCCGATCCCCTTGCTGTGCGGTGCCTCCTCGTGCACCGCGAACACCTCGAGGCCGGGCCGGCCGGGGTCGAGGTCGCTGACGTGCAGCGCGTCCCCGTGCCCGAGCCCGGTGCCGTAGAGCACCGTGCCGTCGTCGTCGATGGTCATGGAGCCGAACACGATCTCGTCCTTCTGGTCCCCGTCGACGTCGGCCACCGACAGGTTGTGGTTGCCCTGGCCGGTGTACTGCGACCCGGCCTCGTTGGAGTCGAACGTCCAGCGCTTCGTCAGCGCCGAGCCGTCGAAGTCGTAGGCGACCAGGACGGTGCGCGTGTAGTAGCCGCGGCTGAAGATCACGCTCGGGTGCTCGCCGTCGAGGTAGGCGACTCCGGCGAGGAACCGGTCGACCCGGTTGCCGTAGGCGTCGCCCCAGGCGCCGACGTCCCCGCGCGGCGGGGTGTAGTCGATCGTGTCGACCGCCGCGCCCGTGGCACCGTGGAAGACCGTGAGGAACTCCGGCCCGGTGAGCACGTAGCCGCCACTGTTCCGGTAGTCCGCCCGCGCGTCACCGATCACGGCGCCGAGGCCGTCGACGGTCCCGTCCGCGGTCTTCAGGCTGACCTCGGCCTTCCCGTCCCCGTCCAGGTCGAACACCTGGAACTGCGTGTAGTGCGCGCCGGCCCGGATGTTGTGCCCCAGGTCGATCCGCCACAGCCGCGTGCCGTCCAGCTCGTAGGCGTCGACGTACACGTTGCCCGTGTACCCGGCCTGCGAGTTGTCCTTGCTGTTCGACGGGTCCCACTTCACGACGATCTCGTACTGGCCGTCGCCGTCGACGTCCCCGACCGAGGCGTCGTTGGCGTGGTACGTGTACGGCTGACCGTCCTTGGTGTACGCGTCCGCGGGCTTGTCCAGCGGCACGTCGAGGTGCTGGCTGTCCCACACGCGGAGCTCGGCGGTGGCCCAGCGCTCGATCCCGTCGACCACGGAGCTGACCCGGTACACCGAGGTCGCCGTGCCGCCCGCGTCGAGCAGGTTGGTGCTGGCCTTCACCGGTCTGGTCGTGATGCGGGTGCCGTCCCGGTACACGTGGAACGCGATCGAGTCGGGGTCCAGGCCCAGCTGACGCCAGCCGAGGTAGACGCCGCCGTCGGTCTGCACGGCCACCGGTGACCGGTCGAGCCGCTCGGCCTGCCGGGCCAGGGTGGTGACGGCCGGGGTGGTGAGCGTCTCCGAGGCAGCCGAGACGCCGCCCGCGTTCACCGAGGCCACGCGGTACGTGTACTCGATCGTGGTGAGCACGGTGGTGTCCGTGTAGGAGGGACCGGACGCGCGGCCGACGACGACGAACGAGCCGTCCCTGGCCTGCCGGTACACCTGGTAGAACAGCGCCCCGTCGACGGCGTCCCACGTGAACGTGACGTCGTTCTTGTGCACGGCGCCGAGCGTCAGGCCCGTCGGCACGGCGGCCGTCGGGACGTCCGGGTCGACCGTCGTCACGTCGAGCGTGTCCGTCGGCACCGACTCGAGCCCGCTCGGGTCGAGCGCCACCACGTGGTACTCGTACTCCAGGCCGACGTCGGGCGTGGTGTCGACGAACGTCGTCGTGCTGACGTCACCGAGCGCGACCGGGGCGGACGCGCCCGCGGCCTTGCGGTAGACGCGGTAGCTGGCGGAGTCCGACGTGCCGGTCCAGCTGAGCGAGACGCTCACGCTCGACCCGTCGATGCTCAGGTCGTCGAGCGTGAGGGCGGACGGCGCCAGCAGCAGTGGCGTGATCTCGATGCCGTTCAGCCGGCTCGACGTCCCCGTCATGACCAGGTTCAGCTGGCCGTCGGTGACGAGCACCGGCTGGCTGACCTTCTCCGACACCGACCCCGCCCCCGCGTTCGAGGCGCCGAAGTCCTTGCCCTCGAGCTGCACGTTGGAGCGGCTGGTGCCGATCCAGTCGCCGTTGTACGTCTTCACGGCGTAGCTGCCGTCCGGCACGTCCACCGCGAACACGTGCTGGGTGCCCGGCAGCAGGAAGTCGCGCTGGAGGGCGTTCGGCGGGGGCGTGAAGTTGATGCCACGGTCTCGACCGCCCAGACCCGTCGGGTCCAGCCAGCCCCAGCCGATCTCGGGCGTGTACCGGGAGTTCTGGTTGACCTCGGTGTACCCCGGCATGAGCACGTTGCCGGCCAGCTGCACGTCGAACTTGTACAGCGCGGCCTTCGTCGTGACGCGCACGGCGGCCGAGGGTGCCGACGGACCGCGACCGTTCACCGCGACCACCCGCAGGTCGTACGACGCGCCCTCCACGAGCCCGCCGACCGCGGCCTGCGGGAGCGTCGAGGTGGCGACGAGCGCGTAGGCGTCGTCCCCGTCCGCGGCGGCCTTGCGGTAGATGCGGTAGATGTCCGCGCCCTCGCTCGCCGTCCAGGTGAGCTGCACGCCGGCGTTGGAGACGCTGCCGGCCGCGACCCCGGCCGGGGCGGCGGGCACCTCGGCGGGCGGCTCGACATCCACCACCTCGTCCGCGAGCGGGATCTGCAGGGACGCGACCTCCGTCGCGACCAGTCGCGCGAGCTGGATCGCCCCGTACTCCTGGAAGTGGGTGTCGTCGACCGTGCCCGTCGGCCGGTTCGGGTACACCCCGGCCGGGACGTGCAGGAACACGCTCGTCGACGCCTCGGGACCGATCTCGTCGAGGTACGCGCGGCTGGACGCCGACAGGTCGACCAGCGGCGTGCCGGTCTCGGTGGCCAGCGCCGTGGCCGCGGCGACGTACTCGGGGAACGAGACGTTGAACGTGCCCGTCGCCGCGTCGAAGCTGCGTCGCGACACCGGGGTGACGATCACCGGCTGCGCGCCGCGCTGGGTGGCGCCGTCGACGAACGTCCGCAGGTACTCCGCGTAGTCGGCGGGGGCGGCGAACCGGTCGTCGACCCCGTAGGTGGCGTCGTTGTGGCCGAACTGCACGAACAGGTAGTCGCCCGGCTTGACCTGGCGCAGCACCTCGTCGAGCCGACCCTGGCTGATGAAGTTCTTCGACGAGCGCCCGCCGATCGCGCGGTTGTCCACCGCGACCCCGTCGGACAGGAACCGGCCGAGCATCTGGCCCCAGCCGGCCTGCGGGACGTAGTCCGCGGTGTAGGTCTGCACGGTCGAGTCGCCCGTGAGCCAGACGGTCGGCTCGCTGCCGGGGGCCCGCGGGCTCTGCGCGGCGATCCGGAGCTGGTTGAGCTTGGGGGCGGTGCCGGAGAAGTCGAGGTTGAGCTGGCCGTCGACGACTGCGATGTCGAACGACATCTCGAGGAACTGGCCCGCGGCCTTGGCGGTCGCAGCCACCTTGGCCATCTGCTCGGCCGTGATCGCGACGTCGGTCGCCTCGGTGGCGTCGCCGGCGATCAGGCTGACCGTGTAGTCGCCGTCGGGCAGGTCGACGACGAGCTCGGTGTCGCCCACGCTCACGAAGTCGGAGCGCAGCGCGTCGGCTGTGCCACGGTCGGTGGCCGTGACCGCGCGGGTGTCGACGAAGCCGTACCTGGTGGTCGCGCTGTACGCGCTGGTGGCGTCGAGCCTCGTGGAACCGGGCGAGAGGGCTCCGCTGCCCAGGTCGAAGTCGAGGACGTCGGGGATGGTGGGCGCGGTCGGCAGGCTGCTCACCGCAGCGGCCGACGGCACGGACAGGCCGGCCGCGTCGATCGCCTGCACGCGGTAGTAGCGCAGGGCCGAGGTGTCGACCGCGTCGGTGGCGAGCACCCCACGAGCGCCCGTCCGGGCGACCTCGGTGTACGCGCCGTCCACGGTGTCGGACCGCGACACCGCGTACCCGGTCGCACCGGCGACCTCGTTCCACCGGAGCGTCACGGCGGTCGGGGTCACGTGCGCCAGGCGCACCGACGTCGGGGCGGCGATCGTCGAGGTGCCGGGGTCCGGCTCCACGGGTGTGGTGCCGGTCTGCGCGACGACGATCGAGCTCACGTACCCGCCCGCGCCGCTGCCCGTGATGCCGACGGTGAGCTGGCCGTCGGCGACCGTGGCCGGCCACGTGCCGGAGACGGTCGCGGTCTTGGTGCTCAGCGAGCCGCCGCCCGCACCCTCGAGGGTCACCGTGGTCTTGGTGGAGCTGCTCCCCGCGAGCAGGTCGCCCGAGCGGACCGTCACGTCATAGGTGCCGTTGGGCACGTCGAGCACGAAGGTCCACGCCGTCGCGAGCACGAAGTCGCGGTCCGCCGGGTCCTCGGCGCCACGGTCCCGGGAGATCGGGGTGATGCCCTCGGCCGGCACGATGCCGAAGCCGGTCGCGACGGAGTATCGGGTCGCGTCGGTCACCTGCTGGTAGCCGTCGGCCACCGGGCTCGTCGCGGTGCCCATGTCGAACTTCCACGTGGTCACGGGATCGGCCGCCAGCGCGGGCAGGCCCCCCGTCGCGGTCAGCGCGAGAACGGCCGCGCCGGCCAGCATTGCCCGGGTCGTGCGTGGTGCCTGTCGTCCCTCGTCGTGCGCGCGCGTCGAGCGCATGGCATCACCCTTTGTCTCGTCGTTGAGAGCAGCGCCCGATCGGGCGTCTTGGAACGATTCACCCGAGCAAGCAGGGACATTCCTACAGACCGGTCCCCGGCGGCGCAAGAGTTTCGGGGAAACTGGGGAAAGCGCTCGCCGTCGCGGTTTCCCGACGACTACGCAGTCATGCCGATCCGGTATCACCGCTGATCAGGGGCGATGCGCCTCCAGTGAGGTCGCGCCGCATCACGAAGTTCGTCAGCGCGACGCCGCGCAAGACGGGGTGCTGCTCCAGCACGACCTCGAACCCCTGCCGCTCGAAGAACGGCCGCGCGGTCAGGCTCGCGTGCGTGGTGAGCTCGGTGGCGCCGAGCGCCCGCGCCGTCTCCAGCACCCACCCGAACAGGGCCGACGCCACCCCGGTCCGCCCGACGTCCGGGTCGACGAAGAGCATGTCGACGTACCCCTTCTCGTCCACGTCGGTGAACCCGACCACCCGCCCGTCGACCTCCGCGAGCTGCGTCCGGAGGGCCGCCCGCCGCGCCGACCAGCCCGCCACGTCGATCTCGTCCGACGCCCAGGCGGCGACCTGCTCCGGCGAGTAGTCGCGGCTCGCCGTGGTGCGGATCGCCCGCAGGAAGACCTCGAGCGTCGCGGCAGCGTCGGACTCGCGGAAGGGACGCAGGATCACGACCACCGAGCCTAGGCGCCGAACGGCGCCCCGAGCTCCGTGAACGTCGCGCCCTCGTCCGCCACCCGCGCGCACCAGTGCTCCACGTTCGCGACCACCGGGTGCCGCTCGTCGCCCTCGCCGCGCCACTCGACGAGCGCCTCCGGCACGGGCGCCGGGTCCGGCGCGGTCCGCACGGCCTCGAGGACGCGGAGGAACGCGCCGGTGTCCGCGACCGAGCACCGCAGCGTGACCGCCGGGTGGGTGCGCGCGATGAGCAGCTGCGTGAGCAGGTCCACCCGTCCGCAGCGGATCCGGCGCGTGCCACGCGGCGAGGTCACCTCGATCTCGTCGGTCTCGTAGAACAGGGTCGCGGTGCCCTGCGTGCCGCGGACGGTGACGCGTGCGGGCGAGCGCACGGGGGCGCACAGGGTCAGCCCCGCCGACACCCGCACACCGCCGCGCGTCTCGACGATCACCGCCGAGGTGTCGTCGGCCTCGATCGGGTTCGCACGGTGCAGGTCCACGCGCACGTCGGTCACGTCGTCCACCGTGCGCGCGCCGGCCACCAGCAGCGCGGTCGCGACGGCGTGCGCGAGGGGGTTGGTGACCACGCCGTCCACCACCTCGACGCCGTCCAGGGTGCGCCGGCCGGCCCAGCGGGCGCGCGCGAAGTACCCCGCACCGCGCACCCACGTGCCCACCGCGCCGACCCCGGTGATCTCCCCCAGCTCGCCCGTCGCGACGATCCGCGCGACCTCGTCCACCGCCCCGGACCCGAACGTCTGGAACCCCACCTGGCACAGCCGCCCGGTCTCCTCGACCACGGCCAGCAGCTCCGTGTGCTCGGCCAGCGAGGCGGTGGTCGGCTTCTCCAGGAGCACGTCGCAGCCGGCGCGCAGCGCGGCGGACGCCAGCGGGAGATGGGTGTGGATCGGCGTGGCGATGACGACGACGGCCGGGGGGTCGGCGAGCAGGAGGGCGTCGAGGTCGGGGTACCAGGGGCCGTCGACCGGCCGCGGGTCGACCAGGGCGGAGAGCGTGGCCAGGCCGCGTTCCTGCAGGTCGGCGACCTTGCGGACGTGCGTGGCGCCGTGGCCGTGCACGCCCACCACCGCGATCGTCGGCAGGTCCGTCGCCGGGTCGCTCACAGGCGTCGCCCCGCGGGGCACCTGCGTGGTCATCCCCACGCCTGCGCGGCGAGGAGTCCCGCCTCGTCGGCGCCGAGCGCGCGGTCCACCACGACCGCGGCGAGCCCGATGTCGAGCCGGCCGCCGTCGGGCACGTCGACCACCCGGTCCCACGCCAGGGCCGGCCCGGCACCCACGTACTCGGCGACACGTGCGAACCACGGCCGCAGCACCGCGGGGTGCTGGACCAGCAGGACGGTCGTCGTCGCCCCCTCGCGGCGCTGCACGAACGCGAGCCACGGCGACAGGCTGCCGTGCACGGCCTCCTCGCCGACGAGCCCCTCGCCGAGCACCGTGGTGACGTCGGCCGACGGGAGGCGCCAGAAGATGCCGCCGTACCCGGCGCTCGGCCGGCCGTTGGTGCCGGGGCTCTCGATCCGCAGCGCCCCGTGGGAGGCGTGCAGCACGCTGGACCAGCGCAGGGTCCACCCGCGACCGTCCGCCAGGGGTGCTGCGCTCAGCCGCCGGTCCTCCGTCAGCAGGGACCGGTCGCGCTCGTCGCGCCACTCGATGTCGTCGACCAGCGTCGCGCCCGCGTCGGCCAGCCGCGCCCCGCCGCTGACCTGCCGGCCGTGGTTGGGCAGCAGGGTCGGGCCCTCGTCGCGCAGGAACGTGCGGCCGCCCCAGTAGTTGGTGCCGTTGACCACCGGCACCGCCATGGAGACGCCGTAGTGGTGGCGGTGGTCGACCGGGCTGGTCTCGGTCAGCGCCGTGCCCGCCGCCGAGTGCACCGGGTGCAGGTACGGGCGCGGGGCGTGCACGCGGGGCACCCGCTCCCCCGACTCGTAGCGGGCGAGCGGGACCGTCGACGCGTCCGCGGCCGTGCCGCTGAGCAGGAACGAGCCGAGGTCGGCGGCCCAGCCGGCCGCGGTGAGGTCAGGCACCTGCGGACCCACCGGGTCCGTCGCCGCGCGTCGGCCGAGCCGCGCCGCCGGGGGCACCGGGCCGCTGCTCGCGCGGATCGCGAGCACGGGGGTGATCAGCGGGGGCGTCGGGTCCAGGGCGTCGCCGCCGACGAGCGAGCGCAGGTGCGCCCAGGCCTGCCGGCCCAGCTCGGCCTGCGGCACGGTCGCGGTGGTCAGGGAGGGCGTCGCGAACCGCGCGAGCTCGATGTCGTCGAACCCCGTGATCGACACGTCGCCGGGCACCGCGACGCCGAGCTCGTTCAGGCGGGCGAGGAGGCCGAACGCGACGAGGTCGTTGTAGGCGACGACGGCCGTGGCCCGGGAGGCGAGCACGTCCTGCGCGGCCGCATACCCGGAATCGACCGACGAGCCCGCCGGACGCTCGCTCAGCCGGACGTCCTCGCGGCGGGCGGCCGCGGCGCGCAGGGCGTCGAGCCGCGCACCGTGCGAGGCACTGTCCGGCGGGCCTGCCAGGTAGAGCAGGTGCCGGTGGCCCAGGCCCGTGAGGTGCTCGACGATCTGGTCGATGCCGGCCGCGTAGTCGATGGCCAGGGTGGGGGTGGTGCCGTCGGCGGCACGGTTGACGACGACCACCGGGCGGATCTCGGGCAGCAGCGCGCGCAGCGTCGCCTCGGACATGCGCGGGGAGACCAGCACGAGGGCGTCGCAGCGCAGCCGGGCGTCGAGCGCGATCCGCTCCTCGTCGTCGGCGTGCTCGGCCGTGTCGGCCACGAGCACCCGGTACCCCTCCTCGGCGGCGGCCGACGCGACCCCCCGCAGGACCTGCTGGAACATCGGGTTGGCCAGGTCGGGGACGACGACGGCGACGGTGTTGGTGCGTCCGAGCGACAGGCTCCGCGCGGTGTTGCTGGGCCGGTAGTGCAGCTGCTCGGCCACGTCACGGACGCGTGCGGCGAGCTCCGGGTCCACCGTGGCGCGGCCGTTCATCACCCGGCTCACGGTCGCCCGGGAGACGCCCGCGGCATGCGCGACCTCGGCGATGGTCGACGCGCTGCGCGTCCACCCGTTCTGCGTCACTGCAGCCTCCCGCGGTCACCCTCGAGCCACCGACGTGGGGGTGGCTCCGCGCCGAACATACACCACGGGAAACCGGTTCCCAACCAACAGAAAGCGGTGCTACGGTACCGCCGAGGAACCGGTTTCTCGTTCGGGTCCTCCACGGCGAACACAGTGAGGTGTCGACGACATGTCCGTAGTGACGGAGCTACGCCGGACCGCCAGGTCCGCCCGGGGCGAGAAGGGCACGCCCTCGCGGCGCAGCCTGCGCAACGGTGACGGGAAGGCGGCCGCGCTCTTCCTGCTGCCTTGGTTCCTCGGCCTCGGTCTGATCACCATCGGCCCGATGGTCGCGTCGGGCTACCTGTCCTTCACGGACTACGACCTGCTGCAGCCGCCGACCTGGATCGGGCTCGAGAACTACACGCGGCTGTTCGAGGACCCCCGGCTCGCCAACTCGCTGCGCGTCACGTTCACGTACGTGTTCACCGCGGTGCCGCTGCAGCTCGCCGCGGCTCTGGGGCTCGCGCTGATGCTCGACCGGGGCCTGAAGGGTCTGCCGTTCTACCGGTCGGTCCTCTATCTGCCCTCGCTGCTCGGCGGTTCCGTCGCTGTCGCCATCCTGTGGCGGCAGGTGTTCGGCATCGACGGTCTGGTGAACCAGTTCCTGGCGCTGTTCGGCATCCAGGGCAAGGGCTGGGTGTCCGACCCGGAGACCGCGCTCTGGACCCTCGTCCTGCTGCACATCTGGACGTTCGGCGCTCCGATGATCATCTTCCTGGCCGGCCTGCGGCAGATCCCGGAGATGTACTACGAGGCCGCCGCGATCGACGGGGCCGGCGCGGTGCGCAGGTTCCGCTCGATCACGCTGCCGCTGCTCACGCCGATCATCTTCTTCAACCTGGTGCTCCAGGTGATCGGGGCGTTCCAGAGCTTCACGCAGGCGTTCGTCGTCTCCGGCGGAACGGGCGGACCTGCCGACTCGACGATGTTCTACACGCTCTACCTCTACCAGAAGGGCTTCACGGCCTTCGACATGGGGTACGCGTCCGCCATGGCGTGGTTGCTCGTCCTCATCGTCGCGGCGATGACCCTGATCAACTTCTTCGCCTCCAAGTTCTGGGTCTTCTACGATGACTGAGGTCCACGTGCGCCCCACGCCCACTGCCACCACGCTGTCGGCCCTCGCCGACGAGGTCCCCCCGGTGCAGCACCGCCGCTCCCCGTGGCCGGACCGCCGGCGCTCCGCGCTCAAGCACGCCGGGCTCATCGCGCTCTGCGTCCTGATGCTCTACCCGCTGATCTGGCTGCTGGTCAGCTCGTTCAAGCCGACCGAGCTGATCTTCCGGGACGTGTCGCTCATCCCGAGCGAGATCGACATGACCAACTACTCGGTGGGCTGGAACGCGCTGCAGTACCCCTTCGGGCGGTACCTGATGAACTCCGCGATCATCGTGCTCGGCTCACTGCTGGGGAACCTGGTGGCCTGCTCGATGGCGGCCTACGCGTTCGCCCGGCTGGAGTTCCGGGGACGCAAGCTGTGGTTCGCGGTGATGCTCATGTCGATCATGCTGCCGATCCACGTGATCATCGTCCCGCAGTACGTGCTGTTCTCGAAGCTCGACTGGATCAACACGTTCCTGCCGCTCATCGTGCCGAAGCTGCTGGCCACGGACGCCTTCTTCATCTTCCTCATGGTCCAGTTCTTCCGCGGGATCCCCAAGGAGCTCGACGAGGCCGCGCGTCTCGACGGCTGCGGGCACGGCCGCATCTACCTGCGGATCATGCTCCCGCTGTCGCTGCCCGCCCTGGCCACCACGGCGATCTTCACGTTCATCTGGACGTGGAACGACTTCTTCAGCCAGCTCATCTTCCTGATCCGGCCGGACATGTACACCGCTCCGGTAGCACTGCGCACCTTCATGGACTCCACGGGCGCCAGCTCGTGGGGCCCGATGTTCGCCATGTCGATCGTCTCGCTCATCCCCGTCTTCCTCGCGTTCCTCTTCGGCCAGAAGTACCTGGTCAAGGGGATCGCGACGACGGGCATCAAGTAGCAGTCCTAGTTCCGCCGGCCTTGAGACAGCACACCGTCGTCCTCGTCACCCAAGGAGAACCATGCGACCCCGTCCGTCCTTCCGCGCAGCTGCCGTGCTTGCCGTCGCGGCCCTCGCGCTGACCGCCTGCGCGGGCTCGTCCGACGAGCCCGCCGCCACGCCCACCTCGTCCGGCCCGCCGGAGCCCGTCGAGATCCGCTTCTCCTGGTGGGGCTCCGACACCCGCCACGAGCTGACCCAGCAGGTGCTCGACAAGTTCACGGAGAAGTACCCGCACATCACCGTGGTCCCGGACTACACCGACTGGAACAGCTACTTCGACAAGCTGGGCACCGCGGTCGCCGGCGGGGACGCACCCGACGTCATCACGCAGGAGGAGCGGTTCCTCAACGAGTACGCCTCGCGCGGGGTGCTCGCCGACCTCAACGAGCTGGGCCTCGACACCTCGAAGATCGACGAGGGCGTCCTCCAGTCCGGCACCATCGACGACGCCCTCTACGGCGTGGCCACCGGCGTCAACGCGTACGCGATCGTCGCCGACCCGACCGCGTTCGAGGCGGCCGGCGTCGAGCTGCCCGACGACAAGACGTGGACCTGGGACGACTACGTCGAGATCGCCGACCAGATCTCCGCGGCGACCGGCAAGGCCGTGTACGGCGCGCAGGACTACGGCTTCAACGAGCCCGGGTTCTCGATCTACGCCCGCCAGCGCGGTGAGTCGCTGTACACGGAGGACGGCAAGCTCGGGTACGACGACAAGACGATCGCCGAGTGGTGGCAGCACTCGCTCGACCTGCAGGAGGGTGGCGGCCAGCCCGACGCCGCCACCACGGTCGAGGTCGACGCCGGCGGACCGGAGCTGTCGCTCGTCGCCACCGGCAAGGGCGCCATGGCGTGGTTCTGGACCAACCAGCTGACCGCGATCACCAACGCGTCCGGCAAGGAGCTCAAGCTGCTCCGCGTCCCGGGCGAGTCGGAGGAGGACCGCACCGGCATGTACTTCAAGCCGGCCATGTTCTACTCCGTCTCCGCCAAGTCCGAGCACCCGGAGGAGTCCGCGCTGCTGATCGACTTCCTGCTCAACGACCCGATCGCCGGCGAGATCATCCTGTCCGACCGCGGTCTGCCGGCGAACACCGACGTCCGCGCCGCCGTGGAGGACAAGTTCTCCGCCACCGACAAGCAAGCCGCCGAGTTCCTCGCCGGTCTCGAGGGCGAGATCGTCGACGGCCCTGCGGTCCCGCCCGTCGGTGCCGGTCAGGTCGCCGAGATCACGCGCCGCATCAACCAGGAGGTCCTGTTCGGCCGGATGACCCCGGCCGACGCCGCCAAGCAGTACCGCCTCGAGGTCGAGTCGGCCATCGGCAGCTGACCCACCAGCACCACCGGCGACGTCCGCACTCCCGGGGCCCCCACCCCGCAGGAGTGCGGACGTCGCTGCATGCAGGGCGGTTGCGTCCGCACTCGTGCGGGTTCCCACCCGCAGAAGTGCGGACGTTGCTGCATGCAGAGCCGCTGCGTCCGCACTCGTGTGGGTTCCCACCCGCAGGAGTGCGGACGTTGCGGGGTGGCGGGGCTCAGGCGCTGGCGCGGATGCGGAGGGTCGGCTCGAAGATCGTCGACGTCACCCGGCGGCCCGGGTCCGCGATGGTGTCCAGCAGGATGCGGGCCATCTCCGCGGCCATCTCCTCGATCGGCTGCCGCACGGACGTGAGCGCGGGACGGGACAGGGCGCCGAGCGAGCTGTCGTCGAACCCGATGACGCGCACGTCCTCGGGCACCCGGCGGCCGGCGGTCTGCAGTGCCTGGATCGCGCCGAGCGCCATGAGGTCGTTGGACGCGAACACCCCGTCGAGGTCCCCGTACCCGTCGAGCAGCGCGGTCATGGCAGCCACCCCGCTCTCGTACGTGAAGTTGCCCCCGGCGGTCGGCACGAACGCCTGACCGTGCCGGGCCATCGCGTCCTGGAACCCGGACAGCCGGTCCTGGGCGGACGGCACGTCGAGCGGGCCGGAGATGGCCGCCACGTGCCGGCACCCCCGCGTCACCAGGTGCTCGGCGGCCAGCCGGGCTCCGTCACGGTTGGCGACATCCACGAAGCTCAGCGGGATCGGCCGGCCGGGCCGGGCGAACACGACTGCCGGCAGCCCGGCCTCGACGAGCAGCCCCGGCATGGGGTCGTCACCCCGGGTGGACACCACGAGCGCGCCGTCGGCGTTGCCGTTGCGCAGCGACGAGAGCACGCGCGACCGGTCGGCGTCCGTCTCCGCGAGCATGAGGATCGGGTCGACGGCGTGCGGTCGCAGGGCGCGCAGCATGCCGCCGACGACGCGTCCGAAGAACGGGTCGGCGAAGTCGATGGTCGACGGCTTCCCCTGCTCCTCCGCGCCGGACACCACGACGATCACCGCCCCGGTCCGCCGGGTGACCAGGGATCGGGCCGCGAGGTTGGGCACGTAGCCCGTGGTGGCGATGGCCTCCCGGACGACCGCCTGGATCTCGGCGGCGACCCGGCGCTGCCCGTTGACCACGCGGGAGACGGTGGCGCGTGAGACGCCGGCCACGCGGGCGACGTCCTCGAGGGTGGGTGCACCCGAGCCGGACGCGCGGGGGGCGCCGGCCACGGGGAGGCCCGTCGGCGGGGTCGCCTCGAGCGTCCCCGCGTGGACGCGCGCGGCCGCAGCCGGTGGCGCGTCGGCGGGGTCGTCTGCCATGCCCGCAGGCTACCAGTGCCGGAGAGCGCTCTCGCGAATTCGAGGACTCGTCGAGGCGTTTCCGCAAGGAGTTCTCCCATCGCCTGGGCTATGCGAGCGGGTGAGAAGGGGTATACCGTCCGTCCGGGAGTCAAAGCGGGCACAACCCACCCCCACCACGTGCGATATCGCCGCCCCAGACTCGGTCTCGGCGATAGAGCGCTCTCCCAGCACCACCGGCATCAGCTCAACGACGAACTGCACGCCCGGCACACGGACCGACGACGAGATCGACTGCGGAGCGACCTCCCGTCCCCCGGCCAGGCAGGCCCCGGAGGAGACACCTGTGTTCACGACCACCACCCCTCGCCCCACCAGGACCGCACCCCCACCCGGCCGCAGTCGGCGACTGCTGGGTGTCCTGGCCGCCGCCGCGCTCGTCGCCGCCGGCATCGGCATCCCCGTCGCCGCCGCGCAGGCAGCGCCCGTGCTGCTCTCGCAGGGCCGCACCGTGACGGCCTCGTCCACGGAGAGCGCCGACTACACGCCGGCCTCCGCCGCAGTGGACGGCAACGCCGGCACCCGCTGGGCCAGCCTGGCGTCCGACGCCCAGTGGCTGACCATCGACCTGGGGGCGACCGCGCAGGTCGAGCAGGTCGTCCTGACCTGGGAGGCGGCCTACGGGTCGGGCTACCAGCTCCGGACCTCGGACAACGGCACGTCCTGGACGAGCATCTACACGACGACCACCGGAAAGGGCGGCAAGGAGACGCTGAACGTGACCGGCAGCGGCCGGTACGTGCAGCTGCTGGGCACCAAGCGCGCCACCGGCTACGGCTACTCGCTGTGGGAGGTGCAGGTCTACGGCACCCCCGGCGGGACGCAGCCCCCGACCGGCACCTGCGGGACGGCCAACGTGGCGCAGGGCAAGACCGCGACCGCGTCGTCGTCCGAGCAGGGCGCCGGCACCGCGGCCGGCCTCGCGGTCGACGGCAACGCCGGCACGCGCTGGGCGAGCACGTTCGCCGACAACCAGTGGTGGCAGGTGGACCTCGGCGCCAGCCAGGCGGTCTGCAACGTCACGCTCAGCTGGGAGGGCGCGTACGGCAAGGCGTTCCGGGTCCAGGGGTCGGCGGACGGGACCACGTGGACGACGCTGTCGACGATCACCAACGGCACGGGCGGCACGCAGTCGATCGCGGTCAGCGGCACGGCCCGGTACCTGCGGCTCGACCTGCAGACCCGCGCCACGGGCTACGGCTTCTCGCTCTGGGAGGTCGCCGTCCGCACGACCGGCACGACGACGCCTACCCCCGACCCGACCGGCCCCACCGGTCCGGCGGACGGCAAGGTCCGCGTCGCGGGCAGCCAGGGGAACTGGGCGCTGCTGGTCAACGGCCAGCCGTGGGTGACCAAGGGCATGACGTGGGGGCCGGCCCCGGCCGACTTCCCGCAGCACGCCGCCAACCTCAAGGCGATGGGCGTCAACACCATCCGCACGTGGGGCACCGACGCGGGATCGAAGGTGCTGCTCGACGCGGCCGCGGCCGCGGGCATGCGCACGGTGGCCGGCTTCTGGCTCGCCCCCGGTGGCGGCCCCGGCTCGGGCGGCTGCCCGAACTACGTCACCGACACGGCGTACAAGACGGCCTCGATGAACGACATCGTCACCTGGGTCACCGCCTACAAGGACAACCCCGGCGTGCTCATGTGGAACGTCGGCAACGAGTCCCTGCTCGGCCTCGGCAACTGCTACTCCGGTGCCGAGCTCGAGGCCCAGCGCACCGCCTACGCGACGTTCGTCAACGACGCGGCCAAGCGGATCCACCAGATCGACCCCACCCACCCGGTGACGTCGACCGACGCCTGGAGCGGCGCGTGGCCGTACTACAAGGCGAGCGCTCCCGACCTGGACCTCTACGGCCTGAACGCCTACAACGCGGTGTGCGACGCCAAGGCGACATGGATCGCCAGCGGCTACACCAAGCCGTACCTCATCACCGAGGGCGGTCCGGCCGGCGAGTGGGAGGTCCCGAACGACGCCAACGGCGTGCCCGACCAGGGGACCGACGTGCAGAACGCGGCCGGCTACACGCGGGCGTGGGACTGCATCAAGGCGCACCCCGGGGTCGCCCTGGGCGCCACCCTGTTCCACTACGGCAACGAGGGCGACTTCGGCGGCATCTGGTTCAACGTGAAGCCGGGCAACAACAAGCGCCTCTCGTACTACGCGATCGCCAAGGCGTACGGCGGCTCGGCCGGAGCGGCGGGGACCAACACTCCCCCGACGTTCAGCGCGATGACCGTGCCCAACAGCGGCAACGTGGTGGCCGGCTCGACGTTCACGGTCAACGCGGCCGCGACCGACCCCAACGGTGACCCGATCACCTACAACGTGCTGCTGAACAGCAAGTACGTGAACGACTCCGGCGGCCTGGCCCCGGCGACGTTCACGCGCAGCGGTACGACGTTCTCGGTGACGGCCCCGCAGACGCTGGGCGTCTGGAAGGTCTACGTGTTCGCCGAGGACGGCAAGGGCAACGTGGGCGTCGAGACGAAGTCGTTCCGCGTCGTCCCGCCGGCCGTGGGCGGCACCAACATCGCCCAGGGCCGCACCACCACCGCGTCGTCGTTCGACCCGTACAACGGCAACTTCACGCCGGGTCAGGCGACGGACGGCAGCTACTCGACGCGATGGGCCAGCAGCTGGGCCGACGACGAGTGGATCCAGGTCGACCTGGGCTCGGTCCGGTCGTTCTCCTCGGTGCAGCTGGTGTGGGAGTCCGCGTTCGGCAAGGGCTACCGCATCGAGACGTCGAACGACGGGAACACGTGGTCGACCCTGACCACGGTAACCGCGGGCGACGGGAACGTCGACACCCTGAACACCGCCGGCTCGGCCCGCTACGTGCGGGTGCACGGGACAGCCCGCGGTACCGCGTACGGCTACTCGCTGTACGAGCTGGGGATCTACGCGTAGCCACGCGTAGCCACTAGAGCGTGCCCGGGGCGGGCGGCCACCCGCCCCGGGCACCACCCCTCGGCCAACCCCTCACAGAGCCGATACGCCGAAGGTTCGTGTGCATCGTCGCACCTCCTTCGGGTCTGTCCGATCCCTCCTGAAGGAGACCTCATGCCCACCCATCTCCACGCACCACGCTCCCGGAAGGCCCGGGCCTGGCTGGCTGGGACGCTGTCCGCGGTGCTCGTCGCGACCGGTCTCGGCGTCGCGATCGCCACGGCCGCGAGCGCCGCACCCGTCAACATCTCGCAGGGCAAGCTCGCCACGTCCTCGTCGGCGGAGGGCCCGGACTTCACCGCGTCCAAGGCGGTCGACGGCAACAACGGCACCCGCTGGGCCAGCCAGTTCTCCGACGCGCAGTGGATCCAGGTCGATCTGGGCGCCACCGCCACGGTCGACCGCGTCGAGCTGCGCTGGGAGGCGGCCTACGCCAAGGCGTTCCAGGTGCAGCTCTCCCCGAACGGCACCACGTGGACGACGGTCGCCACGGTCACCAACGGCACCGGCGGCAACCAGACGGTCGCAGCGCCGGGCACCGGCCGCTACCTGCGCCTCAATCTCACCGCCCGTGGCACCGGCTACGGCTACTCGCTGTGGGACCTCGCGGTGCTCGGCACGGGGGGCGCGACGACGGCCCCGCACACGCCGAAGCCGCTGCCTCCGGCCCCGCCGGGCGCCGACACGTCGGTGACGCACCACGAGTTCCAGGCCAACTGCACCCCGACGCACACGCTCAACGACGACCCGATCGTCTACCCGGGCCAGGCGGGCGCGTCGCACAGCCACACGTTCCTGGGCAACCGCTCGACCAACGCGAACACCACGACTGCGTCGCTCCTGGCCGCCAACAGCACCAGCTGCACGGTCCCGCAGGACGAGTCGGCGTACTGGTTCCCGACGCTCATGCGCGGCGAGAACAAGGTCGTCGCCAGCAACGAGCAGACCATCTACTACAAGGCCGGGATCATCGACTACAAGAAGGTCGTCCCGTTCCCGCAGGGTCTGCGGTACCTCGTCGGCAGCATGACGGCCACGCAGGAGGAGTTCCGGACGGCCCCCGGCACGGTCGAGGGCTTCGAGTGCGGGAACAGCTCGTTCAACTGGGACATCCCTGCGACCTGCCCCATCGGTTCGCAGCTGAACGTCCGCTACCAGGCACCCAGCTGCTGGGACGGCGTCAACCTGGACTCCGCCAACCACAGGAGCCACATGGCGTACCCGGTCAACGGTGAGTGCACCGCGAGCCACCCGGTCGCGGTGCCGATGATCGAGTTCAAGCTCTCCTGGCCGGCCGACGGGAACATGTCGGACGTCCGGTTCTCCAGCGGTCGTGGGTTCTCGTTCCACTACGACTTCTTCAACGCGTGGGACCCGGCCGTGCTCCAGGCCCTGACCGAGCACTGCATCAACGGCGGTCTGCAGTGCAACCCGCGCGGCTACGACCTGTACAAGCCGTGGGCCGGAGCGGTCCTGGACGCCAGCTACAACCTCATCCCGTAGTCCGACACCCCTCGACGCACGGCCCGGCCGTCCCCGCATCAGGCCCGGCCGGGCCGTGCTCCCACCGGTGTCCGGCAACGAGGCCGGCACCCGATCCGTGAGGAACCCCATGCACACCCCTGTCCACTCCCGGGCCCGCGCCTGGGTCGCCGCGGTGCTCGCGGCCGGCGTCGTCGCCGTCGGAGCACTGACCGCGGCCACCGCCGCGAACGCCGCACCCGTCAACCTGTCGCAAGGCAAGACCGCCACGGCGTCCTCCACGGAGAACGCCGACTACACCCCCGCGCGCTATGCGGTCGACGGCAACGCCGGCACCCGGTGGGCCAGCCTCCCCGCCGACCCGCAGACCCTGTCCGTCGATCTCGGCCAGACCGCCACGCTCGACCACGTCACCCTCGTGTGGGAGGCCGCGTACGGCAAGGCGTTCACCGTCCAGACGTCCACCAACGGCACGGCCTGGACCACGGCCGCCACGGTCACCAACGGCACCGGCGGCACGCGGGACGTCGCCGTCGCCGGAACGGCCCGGTACGTGCGGCTCAACCTGACCGCCCGCGGCACCGGCTACGGCTACTCCCTGTGGGAGTTCCAGGTGTTCGGCACCGCCGGGACGGTCACGCCGCCCGCGTGCGGCACCGCCAACGTCGCGCAGGGCAAGACGGCCACCGCGTCGACCACCGAGAACGGCGGCACGCCTGCGAGCGCGGCGGTCGACGGCAACCTCGGGACCCGTTGGTCCAGCACGTTCGCGGACGCGCAGTGGTGGCAGGTCGACCTCGGCTCGTCGCAGAGCGTCTGCAAGGTCACGCTGCGGTGGGAGGGCGCGTACGGCAAGGCGTTCGGCGTCCAGACGTCGACCAACGGCACCACCTGGACGACGGCGGCTACGGTCACCAACGGCACCGGCGGAGTCCAGACGCTCGACGTCGCCGCGACCGCGCGCTACGTCCGGCTCGACCTGACGGCCCGTGGCACCGGCTACGGCTACTCGCTCTGGGAGGTCCAGATCAGCACCGGCACGACCACCACCCCCACCGACCCGATCCCGGGCGGCGGCGACCTCGGCCCGAACGTCCACGTGTTCACGCCGACCACCGGGCAGGCCGCGATCCAGGCGAAGCTCGACGAGACGTTCACCGCGCAGGAGGAGGCACAGTTCGGCACCCGCCGCGACCAGTTCCTCTTCGCCCCCGGCACCTACGACGTGCAGGCGCACATCGGGTTCAACACGTCCATCAACGGCCTCGGCCGCAACCCCGACGACGTCAACATCACCGGCGGCGTGTGGGCCGACGCGCAGTGGTTCGACGGCAACGCGACGCAGAACTTCTGGCGCTCGATGGAGAACCTCAAGATCACGCCGTTCACCGGGGAGAACCGCTGGGCGGTCTCGCAGGCGGCGCCCATGCGGCGCATCCACGTCGCGGGCGACCTCGCGGTGTTCCCGTCCTCGTACGGCTGGGCGTCGGGCGGCTTCACGGCCGACTCCAAGGTCGACGGCGCGATGAAGTCGGCCTCGCAGCAGCAGTGGTACACCCGCGACTCGGCGCTGGGCCGCTGGGAGGGCTCGGTCTGGAACATGGTGTTCTCGGGCGTGACCGGGTCACCGGCGCCGAGCTTCCCGAACCCGTCGCACACCGTGCTCGACACGACGCCGATCAGCCGGGAGAAGCCGTACCTGTACCTCGACGGCTCCAGCTACGCGGTGTTCGTCCCGTCGGCCCGGACCAACGCCCGCGGCGTCTCGTGGCCGAACACTCCGGGCCCGTCGATCCCGCTGAGCCAGTTCTACGTCGCCAAGCCCGGTGACAGCGCGGACCGCATCAACGCCGCGCTGGCGCAGGGCCTGCACCTGCTGCTCACCCCCGGGATCTACACGCTCGACAAGACGATCGACGTCAACCGAGCGGACACCGTGGTGCTCGGCCTCGGCTACGCGACGATCGTCCCGACGGCCGGCCAGACGGCCATGAAGGTCGGCGACGTCAACGGCGTCCGGATCGCCGGCGTCCTGTTCGACGCGGGCGTCACCAACTCCCCGGCGATGCTCGAGGTCGGGTCGGCCGGCAACCACACCGACCGCGCCGCCAACCCGGTCTCGCTGCACGACGTGTTCGTCCGCGTCGGCGGCCGGATCCCCGGCAAGGTGACGTCGGCCATCGTCGTCAACTCCGACGACACGCTCATCGACCACATCTGGTCCTGGCGGGGCGACCACGGGGCCGGGGTGGGCTGGAACGAGAACCCGTCCGCGTACGGCCTGGTGGTCAACGGCAACGACGTGCTCGGGCTGGGCCTGTTCGTGGAGCACTACCAGAAGGAGAACACCCTCTGGAACGGCGACCGCGGGCGGACGATCTTCTACCAGAACGAGCTGCCGTACGACGTGCCCAACCAGGCGGCGTGGCAGAACGGCACCCGCCGCGGCTACGCGGGCTACCGCGTGGCCGACGCCGTGACCACCCACGAGCTGTGGGGCGGCGGCGTGTACAGCTTCTTCAACGTCGACCCCAGCATCGTCGTCGACAGCGGGTTCCAGGTGCCGGTCAAGCCGGGGGTGCGGTTCCACAACATCCTCACGGTGTCGCTCGGCGGCAACGGCGTGATCGCGCACGTCATCAACGACACCGGCGGCGTGGCGCAGGGCACGGCCACCATCCCGGCGTACCTGGTCAGCTACGGCGGCTGACCCCGAGCGACGACGGCCCCGGCTCCCGACGAGCCGGGGCCGTCGTCGTATCTCACCCCGCCCCGCGCGCTCCTTCGTGGCACCCTCGATCACACGGGGGTGCCGCTGGTCGGGTGCGGCTCACGGGGACGAGAGGGATGTCGATGCCGGAGCAGGTCCTCCTCCGCGGGGCGGTCGCGTTCGACCCCGCCACCCACGGGTTCGCGTTCGCCAACGCCTTCGTCAACGAGGTGCTCACGCTGCCCAACGGCGCCAAGATCACCACGGCCGGGCGGTGCGGCGGGATGGCCTACGCGTCGCTCGACTACTTCCTCGCCGGGCAGCCCGTACCGGCCTGGCGCGCCGACCTGTGGGCCCCCAGCCGAGTCCCGCCCGACGGGCACTGGCTCGCGCAGCTGTTCACCCAGCGCCTGCGGGACTCGTTCTTCACCGGGTCGGCCGCCAAGTTCGTCACCTGGTCCATGCACTCCGACGACGAGACCTGGGTGTTCAAGGGCGTCACGCGCTGGACCAAGGAGGAGGAGCTCCCCCGGCTGATGCGGTCCATCGACGCCGGCCGGCCGGTCGTCCTCGGGCTCGTCGTCGCGCGCACCCTCGCCGCGATCGGGGAGAACCACCAGGTCATCGCGTACGGCTACGAGCAGGACCGCGCCTCGGGCCGGACCACCCTCCAGGTCTACGACAACAACTCCGTGGGCAAGGTCGTCACGCTCACGTCCGACCGCGACCAGCCCGACTGGACCGCGTCCAACGGTCACACCTGGCGCGGGTTCTTCCTCCAGGACTACACGCCCCGGCGCCCCCGCGTCCTGACCAAGCGCCCACCCGGCGTCAAGGACCAGGTGTCCACCGGGGACACCGTCAAGCTCTCGCACGTGTGGACCGGTCTGACCCTGCACTCCCACGACCACCCGTACACCCATCGCGACACCGACGGCCTCCAGCAGGTCACGTGCTTCGGGGGGTCCGACGACAACGACCGGTGGCTGCTCGTCGGCACCGCGGGCACGCCCGCCGGCACCCCGCTGCGCGACGGGTCCGTGCTCCGGCTGAGGCACGTGTCGACGGGCCGATGGCTCCGCAGCGCACGCGGCGTCCCGTCCCCGCTGACGCGCCAGCAGGAGGTCAGCGCCGTCGACACCGCCGACGCCTCCACCGACTGGCGCGTCGAGGTCATCGACGACCGGCCCTGGACCGCGGGCGCCCGCGTCCGCCTCGTGCACGTAGCCACCGGCGCCGCGCTGCACTCCCACCGCGCCTCGGACCCCCGGCTGACCGCCGGCCAGCAGGAGGTCACCGGCTATCCGGAGCGCGACGTCAACGACTGGTGGACGGTCCTCGAGCTCAGCTGAGGGGATTCCAGCCGTCCGTGCCCGCCAGGTACTTCTGCGGCGTGTAGCTCGGCGCCTGGGCGTCGCTGAGCTGCGGCCGGTTGGTGCCCGTCCCGGCGCCGGCCCCGGTGTTCTTGTACTCGGAGAACCGTGCGGCGCTCCACACGTTCGAGGACATGTTCGTCCACGGCTGCCCGGTGGCGATGGTGTTGCTCAGCGAGCTCTCGCGGTAGAGCACCTGCGCGGCGGCGCCCCAGGGACGACCCAGCTGCGTCGTGGCCGCCGTCCTGCCGGTGATCGTGCTCTTGTAGAAGAGGAACCCGTACGGCTTGGCGGGGTCCGTGCGGGCGGCCGTGATCGGTCCGCCCGTGGTGCGTCGCTGGTAGATCGAGGCTCGGTCGAACACGGCGGTCCCGCCGCCGAAGATGAAGTCGACCGTGCCGTCCACGTAGCTGTCGACGACGTAGGCCCGTGCGGCGTCGTTCACCAGCAGCGTGTCCTGGTTGCCGGTGAACCGCACGTTGCGGAACACGAGCCGGTCGGCGTTCAGGTTGGCGGCGACCGCCTGGCTGCCCTCGCCGTAGTCGTTGGCGATCGTCAGGTTGGTGGCGACCAGGTCGGCGCCGTTGGCGAAGAAGGTCGCGCTCCCGGAGGTCCCGTACCCACCGGCGCTGCTGCGGTTGTTGACGAGCACGGTGTCCGCCGCCGACCCACCCAGCCCCTGGAGCGTGACGAACGGCTTGTTCGACGGGACCGTGACGATCTCGCGGTACGTCCCGGGCTTGATCGTGATGGTCCGCCGCGTGGTGTTGTTCGCGGGCACGGCGTCGATCGCCGCCTGGATGGTGCGGTACGTGCCGGTCCCGTCGGCTGCGACGACAGGGGTCGCGGCCGGCGGCGTCGATCCTCCGATGCTCGCCTGTGGTCCGGTCGCTGTCTTCAGCAGGGCCGGGAGCGCCGACGCCTGGTCGAGCGTGTACGAGTAGAAGCTCTTCGGGTCGAACGCGGAGCCGCGCGTGGTCTGACTGCCCGTGGAGCTCACCACGACGCTGCCGGACTGCTTCAGCTCCGCGGTGTCCTGGGGCGCGTACGGGTTCTTCACGTTGTCGAAGTAGCCGTTCTCCAGCACCATCTTCGTCGCGCCGCGGGAGAGGTTCCCGTACGAGGTGATGTTCTGCAGGTAGTTGTTGTACAGGTGCGCGTACGCCACGTTGTCGGTGCTCGGGTTGCGCTGGTTGGTGTCGTGGATCCAGTTGTGGTGGATGGTCATCCGGGCCGTGACGTTCTCCGTCCACCCGATCCCGAACGACTTGTTGCTGCCGCCCATCTCGTTCCAGGACACCGTGAGGTTGGTGGTGTCCTTGCGGCTGTCGATCAGGCCGTCGTTCATCCGCAGGATGCGGTTGTGGTCGATCCACACGTTCGACGCGGTGTCCATCTGGATGCCGTCGTAGTCGTAGACCTTGTCGTCGGGGTCGTCGTCGGCCATCTTCGTGTCGCGGATGGTCAGGTTCCGGATGATCACGTTGGTGGTGCCGGCGTTGAGGCGCAAGCCACCGTTGACGATCTGGCCGCTGGTGCCGACGCCCACGATCGTCTTGTCGGAGGCCACCGGGATCTCGTCGCCGTAGGGCGTCACGGTGATCGCCGCCGCCACCCGCACCACGTACTTGCCGCTCGCCGCGGCGTACTTGCGCAGGTCCGCGAGGGTCGTGACGGTCACGGTCGTGCCGCCGGTGCCGCCGGTCGTGCCCTGCGCGAAGCCGTCGGGGACGTCCGACCACGGACCGGTGGAGGTGCCCCCCGAGCTGGGCAGCGACCACTGCACCTTCGACGCGTCGTCGCACGTGTCCTGCACGGCGGGTGCACCCGAGGCGGTGGACCCGCCCTCGACGGAGACGCAGAGCGCGCTGGCGAGCGAGGCGACCATCGCCTTGCCCGACCCGGCTGACGCCTTGGCGGTCCAGGTCTGGTTGGTCTGGTTGGCGCAGCCCCACTGCTGCAGCCGGGCGCCGGCAGTCGTCGAGGCACCGGGCACGTCGAGGCACCGCGCCGAGGCGACGTTGGCCAGCCGGAACCCGGCGCCCTGCGCGGTGACGGTCCACTGCTGGCGCGTCGCGCCCGTCACGCAGGTGGCGACCGTCAGCAGCGTGCCGTTGGTCGTCGACCCACCAGGCACCTCCAGGCACTTGCCCGACGCCCCGGAGCGCAGGACGTAGGTGCCGGCCTGGACGGTGACGGGATCGCCGGGCGCGGCGGTCGCGGGGCCAGCGGCGGCGACGCCGACCGAGAGCGCGAGGGCGACGGCGGCGACGAGTGAGGCCGCCCAGGTCAGGGTGCGGGGGGTGCGCATGGGGACGGACGCTAGGACCGACAGCTGTCGGTTACAACGGTTCAGAGCCAGGTGAAACGCTTCGACGCTCAGCCGACCCACACGTCGTCGACCGCCTGCACGAAGGTGCCGACCAGGGGCGGGGCCGTCGTCGGACCGAAGGCCGCGTTCATCTGGCACCTCACCACCACGTCGTCGCCCGAGACGGTCATGGTCACGGTGGCCACGAACGGGGCCTCGACGAACCGCAGGGTCAGCACGTACGTGTCCACCGACGTCCACGTGCCGCTGACCAGCACGTCCTCCGGCTCACGTCGCCGCAGCGTGGTGCGGGTCAGCGCCGGCTGCGCGTGCCCGACCGTGACGATCACCGTGTCCTCGCCGTGGTCCACCGTGAGGCGGTCCTGCTCTCGGCCCACCTCGAGGACCGCGTTGCGGATCTGGAGCGGGTGCGGTTCGAACGTGATCGTCCGGCCGCTCAGCCGCGCGGCGGTCGGCGAGGTCGGAGCACCGGTGGGCGGGTCGAGGCGCAGGCTCCCGAGGCGGTCCGCCAGGAGCGCGCGCCCCTCGTCGTCCGCGGGCAGGGGTGCGTCCGACAGCCCCGGCAGCAGGTGCTCCCAGACCAGCTCGAGCTGGTGGTGCATGTCGGCGACGCCCGACGTGGTCACCACGACGACGTCCTGCTCGGGGAGCACCACGCAGAACTGCCCGAACGCGCCGTCCCCGCGGTAGCTGCCGTGGCGGCCGCGCCAGAACTGGTAGCCGTAGCCCTGCGTCCAGTCGGGGTCCGGTCCCCCGTCGTTGGGCACCTGGGCGTGCGTCGCCTCGGCGACCCAGTCCGCCGGCACCACCTGGCTCCCCTGCCAGACCCCGCCCTGGAGGTACACCTGGCCGAACACCGCGACGTCCTCCGTGGTCGCGGACAGGCCCGAGCCGCCGGTGTCGATCCCGTCCGGCGACTGCTGCCACGTCGCCCCCTCGATCCCCAGCGGCTCGAGCAGGCGCGGGCCGAGGTAGTCGAGCAGGCGCTGGCCGGTGAGCCTCTGCACGATGGCCGAGAGCATGAAGGTGGCCGCGGTGTTGTACGCGAAGAACGTGCCGGGCTCGTGCTCCACCGGCTGCGCCAGGAACGACGCCACCCAGTCGGCCGTCGGGAAGACCCGGTCGGTCGGGTCCTGCGCGTGCCCGGTCGTCATGGTCAGCAGGTGCCGGACCCGCATCCGCCGCAGGTTCGCGTCGGGCGTGGCCGGGGCCTGATCAGGGAAGTGGTCCAGCACCAGGTCGTCGACCGTCAGCAACCCGTCCGCCACGGCGAACCCCACCGCGGTCGACGTGACACTCTTGCTCAGCGAGTACAGCTCGTGCAGGCGGTCGGACGCGTACGGCGCCGCCCAGCCCTCCGCGACCACCGCGCCGTGGCGCAGCACCATGAGCGAGTGGAGCTCGGGCCACGCGACCAGCGCATCGACCAGCCGCGACAGCGCCCGCGGGTCGACCCCCTGCTCCTCGGGCGTGGATCGGGGCAGGCGTCGGCGTCCGGGCATGCCCCCACCCTGTCACCGCCTACCCACACGCGACGAACGCCCCGGTCCGCGAGGGACCGGGGCGTTCGCCGTGCGTGCGTGCGGTGCGGGTCAGCCCACCTGGGGCAGGGTGCCCGTGCCGCCGTCGCTGATGACCGGGCCCGCCGCGGGCAGGTCGGTGCCCGACCCCGGCGTGCCGTAGGAGGCGCCGACCGGGACCGGCTCCGACGTGAACGCGCCGCGCGGGACGCCACGGAACGTGAACTCCCCGAGCAGACCCTCGCCCTCGGCGTCCACGATCACCAGCTGACCGGCCTTGAGCTCGCCGAACAGGATCTTCTCGGACAGTGCGTCCTCGATGTCCCGCTGGATGGCGCGGCGCAGCGGCCGAGCACCCAGGACCGGGTCGTAGCCCTTCTCCGACAGCAGCGTCTTGGCCGCAGGCGTGATCTCGATGTCCATGTCCTTGTCCCGCAGGCGCTTGGCCAGCTTGGCGATCATCAGGTCGACGATCGCGAAGATCTCCGGCTGGGACAGCTGCGGGAACACGACCACGTCGTCGACGCGGTTGAGGAACTCAGGCCGGAAGTGCTGCTTGAGCTCGTCGTTGACCTTGGACTTCATGCGCTCGTACGACGTCGACAGGTCCCCGCCGGCCTGGAAGCCGGTCATGAGGCCCTTGGCGATGTCCCGGGTGCCGAGGTTCGTGGTCATGATGATGACGGTGTTCTTGAAGTCGACCACCCGGCCCTGCGAGTCGGTCAGGCGACCGTCCTCGAGGATCTGGAGGAGCGAGTTGAAGATGTCCGCGTGCGCCTTCTCGACCTCGTCGAAGAGGACCACCGAGAACGGCTTGCGACGGACCTTCTCCGTGAGCTGACCGCCCTCGTCGTACCCGACGTAGCCGGGGGGCGAGCCGAACAGCCGCGAGACCGTGTGCTTCTCCGAGAACTCGGACATGTCGAGCTGGATCAGCGCGTCCTCGTCACCGAACAGGAACTCCGCGAGCGCCTTGGCCAGCTCGGTCTTCCCGACGCCCGTGGGCCCGGCGAAGATGAACGACCCACCGGGACGCTTCGGGTCCTTGAGCCCGGCACGCGTCCGACGGATGGCCTGCGAGAGCGCCTTGATGGCGGCGTCCTGGCCGACGACCCGCTTGTGCAGGTTCTCCTCCATGTGGAGCAGACGGCTGGACTCCTCCTCGGTGAGCTTGAACACCGGGATGCCCGTGGCGATCGCCAGCACCTCGGCGATGAGCTCCTCGTCCACCTCGGCCACCGCGTCGAGGTCGCCGGACTTCCAGGCCTTCTCCTTCTCCACGCGCTTGAGACCGAGCTGCTTCTCGGCGTCGCGGAGACGGGCTGCCTTCTCGAAGTCCTGCTCGTCGATCGCCGACTCCTTGTCGCGGCGCGTCTCGGCGATCTGCTCGTCGAGCTCGCGCAGCTCCGGGGGAGCCGTCATGCGGCGGATGCGCAGGCGGGCGCCGGCCTCGTCGACCAGGTCGATCGCCTTGTCCGGCAGGTAGCGGTCGTTGACGTACCGGTCCGCCAGGGTGGCTGCGGCGACCAGCGCGGCGTCCGTGATGGACACGCGGTGGTGCGCCTCGTACCGGTCGCGCAGACCCTTGAGGATCTCGATCGCGTGCGCCAGGTTGGGCTCGGCCACCTGGATCGGCTGGAAGCGACGCTCCAGGGCCGGGTCCTTCTCGACGTACTTGCGGTACTCGTCGAGCGTGGTGGCTCCGATGGTCTGGAGCTCGCCGCGCGCCAGCATCGGCTTGAGGATGCTCGCGGCGTCGATGGCGCCCTCGGCGGCACCCGCCCCGACGAGGGTGTGGATCTCGTCGATGAACAGGATGATGTCGCCGCGCGTTCGGATCTCCTTGAGCACCTTCTTCAGGCGCTCCTCGAAGTCACCGCGGTAACGGGAACCCGCCACGAGCGCGCCCAGGTCCAGCGTGTAGAGCTGCTTGTCCTTGAGCGTCTCGGGCACGTCGCCGCGCACGATGTCCTGCGCGAGGCCCTCGACGACGGCGGTCTTGCCGACGCCGGGCTCCCCGATGAGGACCGGGTTGTTCTTGGTGCGGCGGGACAGCACCTGCATGACCCGCTCGATCTCCTTCTCGCGACCGATGACCGGGTCGAGCTTGCCGTCGCGCGCAGCCTGCGTGAGGTTGCGGCCGAACTGGTCGAGGACGGCGCTGCCCGAGGGCTGCCCCTCCTGCGGACCGCCGGCGGCGACGGGCTCCTTGCCCTGGTAGCCGGAGACGAGCTGGATGACCTGCTGACGCACGCGGTTCAGGTCCGCACCCAGCTTGTTGAGGACCTGGGCGGCGACGCCCTCGCCCTCGCGGATGAGGCCGAGCAGGATGTGCTCGGTCCCGATGTAGTTGTGGCCCAGCTGGAGCGCCTCGCGCAGCGAGAGCTCGAGCACCTTCTTGGCGCGCGGGGTGAAGGGGATGTGCCCCGACGGAGCCTGCTGGCCCTCGCCGATGATCTCCTGCACCTGGGCGCGGACGGCCTCGAGCGAGATGCCGAGCGACTCCAGAGCCTTGGCCGCGACACCCTCACCCTCGTGGATCAGGCCCAGGAGGATGTGCTCCGTCCCGATGTAGTTGTGGTTGAGCATCCGTGCCTCTTCTTGGGCAAGGACGACCACGCGGCGGGCTCGGTCCGTGAATCTCTCGAACATGTGCACTCCTCACGAGCTGCGTGCCGGCTCCCCTGGCTGGCGCACCGGGGGACGACGGGCGGCGGCGTTGTTCGATGCTAACGGCGGGGTGCGGCCGGAACTGCCTCTGTTCGCCGCAGGCGTGACGACGGCCCCCGGTTGCCCGGGGTCATGGATCGCCGACGAGGTCCGGGTCTAGCGTCGATGTGCCCGAAGGGCGTCTCGGGCGAGCAGGGGCGACGACGCCTCGGCCACCCGAACCCGCACGTCTCCTGGTTGTCCTCGAGGGGAGGGGTCCTATGGGTCCCCGACGACTGTTGCTCGCTCTGTCCTCCGCTGCGCTGCTCGTCCTGGCGCCGTCCACCGCCTCCGCGCACCACCCGACGCCGTCGCCCGAGCCGCAGCTGCTCACGACCGGCCTCTCCGGCGCGTGGGGAAGCACCGTCGGTCCCGACGGCGCCCTGTACGTGGCGGAGTCCGTGTCCGGGGAGGTCTCCCGGATCGACCCGCGCACCGGCGCGACGACGACGTTCGCCTCCGGCCTCCCGACCGCCCCGAACGGCGGCCCCCACGACATCGCGTTCGTGCGGGGGACCGCCTACGTGCTCGTCGGCTTCATCACGCCGGAGGCAGGCGGCGCGCCGGGCAACGTGGACGGCATCTACCGGATGGACGGCCCGAGCACGTTCACGCTGGTCGCGGACATCGGGACGTTCGCCAAGGAGAACCCGCCGACCACCGACTACTTCATCGCGACGGGGGTGCCGTACGCCCTCCAGCCGTACGCGGGCGGCTTCCTCGTCACCGACGGGCACCACAACCGCGTCTACCAGGTGGCCCTCGACGGCTCGGTGTCCGTCCGGATCGCGTTCGACAACATCGTGCCCACGGGCATCGACGCCGTCGGGTCCCGGGTCTACATGGCCCAGGCCGGTGCTCTTCCGCACCTCGCCGCGGACGGGAAGATCGTCACCTTCGGCAAGCGCTCGACCACCGCGACCGAGGTCGCCGCGGGCGGACCGCTCATGGTGGACGTCACGGTGGACCGCGGACGCCAGCTGTACGGGCTCGCCCAGGGGATCTGGCCGCTCGGCGGCCCGGAGGGCTCGCCGGCGTCTCCGGACACCGGGCAGCTGCTCAAGGTCGGGCGGCACGGCTCGCTCCAGGTCGTCGCCGACGGTCTGGACCAGCCGGTCTCGTTCCAGATCATCCGCGGCACGGCCTACGTGGTCACGCTCGGCGGCGAGGTCTGGACGGTCGACCTCTCCTCGAGGCACGGCCACCACTGATCGCGCGGGCGAGGGGCCGGGCGGAGCTGCCCGGCCCTTCGTCGCGCGCGGACGACGCCCCCCGCCGCCCGCCGCCGAGCGGGGCGACCAGCCGCACCACGATCACACCGGCGGCGGCCAGGAAGGGTGGTGCCGCGACGAGGGTGACCAGGCGGTCGTCGGAGACCTGACCGGACGCCGCCGACCGGACCGCGTCCTGCACCTCCATCACGCGGGCTCGCGCGTCGGCGCGGGCGTCCGTCGCGACATCGGGCCTCCTTCGTCGGAGGCACGGTAGCGGTCGGCGCACCGGGTCCGCGGCGGATCGCGGGCTCGTCAACCCACCGGGTGCACGATCACCCACGTGGCCACCGTGACGCCGGCGGACTGGTTGCTCAGCCGGTGGGGTGTGCCGCACGCGTAGGAGATCGTGTCGCCGGTGCGGACCACCACGCGCTCGTCGGGGAAGTCGATGGTCAGCTCCCCCTGCGTCACGGTGCCGATCTCGTAGCCCACGTGGGTGAGCAGCTCGTTCTGCTCGGCGCCCGTGGAGCCGGGTGGGTAGGTGGACTCGAAGAAGTCGACGTCCCGCGACGGCCCGGGCGACAGGCGTCGGAAGACCACGCCCCCGGCCAGGCGGACCACGTCGGCCTCGACCGCGCGGCGCACCACGTAGCCGTCGAGCACCGGCTGGGGAGCGCTCGGCGACGGGCCGCCGAACACGTCGACCAGGCTGGCGTCGAGTGCCGTGACGAGCGCGAAGAGGCGGTTCACCGACGGGCGCAACACACCGCGCTCGATCTGGGACACGGCACTGGTGGAGATGCCCACGCGTCGGCCCACCTCGCGCAGGGTCAGCCCGCGGTCCTCGCGCAGCTGGCGCAGGCGCGCGCCCAGCTGCTCGGAGTCGAAGGCATCGAGGAGCCGGCCGGCCTCGTCGACTGCGGTCACAGCACTCCTCTGTCCGGACTCACGACTGAACCCCAAAGTTCACAAACCGGTAACCGATCGCGGGTTGTGAAGTCATAGATTCACACGCGTTCAGCGATCGCTTCACCGTACGGGATGACGGACACGCACGGACAGACCCCCACCACGACCCCGCGTGAGGACCACCATGAACCCCGAGACCACCGCGCTCAACGAGCTCCCGAACGACGTCGTCGAGGCCGCCGGCCTGCCCCCCGGCGCCGGCACGATCAAGCCCGGCTACGACCCGCGGCTCACCAACGAGGACCTGGCGCCGCTGAAGAACCAGACCTGGTCGTCGTACAACATCTTCGCGTTCTGGATGTCCGACGTGCACAGCGTCGGCGGCTACGTCACGGCCGGCAGCCTGTTCGCGCTCGGCATCGCCAGCTGGCAGGTGCTCGTCGCGCTCATCGTCGGCATCGTCATCGTGCAGCTGTTCTGCAACCTCGTCGCCAAGCCGAGCCAGAAGACCGGCGTGCCGTACCCGGTGATCAACCGCGCGGTGTTCGGCGTGCTCGGCGCCAACATCCCCGCGATCATCCGCGGCCTGATCGCGGTGGCCTGGTACGGGGTGCAGACGTTCCTCGCCGCCGAGGCGCTGAACATCATCTTCCTGAAGTTCATCCCGAGCTCCGCGGAGCTCCTGGAGACCAGCTTCCTCGGGCTGTCGACGCTCGGCTGGATCTCCTACGCGATCCTCTGGGTGGCCCAGGCGGCGCTGTTCTGGACCGGCATGGAGACCATCCGCAAGTTCATCGACTGGGCCGGCCCCGCGGTCTACGTGGTGATGATCGCGCTGGCGATCTACCTGGTCTCCGAGGCCGGGTGGAGCAACATCTCGCTCAACCTGTCGTCCGGCCCGCCCATGGGCTTCTGGGCGTCGATCCCGGTGATGCTCGGGGCGATCGCGCTGGTCGTCTCCTACTTCTCGGGGCCGATGCTGAACTTCGGCGACTTCGCCCGGTACGGCAAGAGCTTCACGGCCGTGAAGAAGGGCAACTTCCTCGGGCTGCCGCTGAACTTCCTGTTCTTCTCGCTGCTCACCGTCATCTGCGCGTCCGCCACGGTCCCGGTGTTCGGCGAGCTGATCACCGACCCGATCCACACGGTCCAGCAGATCGACACGCCGTTCGCCATCCTGCTCGGCGGCCTCACGTTCGTCACCGCGACCGTCGGCATCAACATCGTCGCGAACTTCATCTCCCCCGCGTTCGACTTCTCCAACGTGTCCCCGCAGAAGATCAGCTGGCGCATGGGCGGCATGATCGCGGCCGTCGGGTCGGTGCTGCTGACCCCGTGGAACTGGTACTCCAACGCGAACGCCATCCACTACACGCTCGGCGTGCTGGGCGCCCTCATCGGCCCGCTGTTCGGCATCCTCATCGCCGGCTACTACGTGATCGGCAAGCAGCGGGTGCACGTGGACGACATGTTCACCATGTCCACCACCGGCAAGTACTGGTACTCCGGCGGCTACAACCGCAACGCGGTGGCCACGGTCATCTCCGCCGGGCTGGTCTCCGTGGCGGCCGCCGTGCTGCCCAAGGCGTTCGCGGACATGGGCGCGTTCGACGTCACCTGGATCGCCAGCTACAGCTGGTTCATCGGCTGCGGGCTCGGGTACGCGATCTTCGTGTTCCTCGAGCGGCGCAACCCGCAGATCCCGGTGCTGGACGCGTCCGACGAGCACGTGTCGGACGGAACCGTCAGCGAGCGCACCGGCGCGGGCGTCACGGTCTGAGCATGCACATCCGGGTCATCAACCCCAACACCACCCGGGCGATGACCGACCTCATCGGTCGGTCCGCCCGGGTGGTGGCGGCACCGGGGACCGTCGTCGACGCCGTCCAGCCGACCATGGGGCCGGCGTCGATCGAGAGCCACTACGAGGAGGCGCTGGCCGTCCCCGGGCTGCTCGAGCAGATCGCGCTCGGGGAGGCCGACGGGGTCGACGCCTACGTGGTCGCGTGCTTCGGGGACCCCGGTCTCGACGCCGCCCGCGAGCTGGCGCACGGTCCGGTGGTCGGTATCGCGGAGGCGGCCATGCACGCCGCCGCGCTGCTCGGCCGGCGGTTCAGCGTGGTCACCACGCTCGGCCGGACGCGGGCCCGTGCGCGGGAGCTGGCCGACCGGTACGGGTTCCGGGAGGCGTGCGTCGCGGTGCGCGCGTGCGAGGTCCCCGTGCTCGCGCTGGAGGACCCCGGCGCCCTGGCCCGGCTCACCGCGGAGTGCCGCCGTGCCGTCGAGCAGGACGAGGTCGACGCCGTCGTGCTGGGCTGCGCCGGCATGGCCGCGTGGTGCGCCGCGATCGCCGACGAGATCGGCGTGCCCGTGGTCGACGGCGTCGCGGCGGGGACGGTGCTCGCGCAGTCCCTCGTCGCGCTGGGGCTCCGGCCGAGCACGCGCGGGGAGTACGCGCGGCCGCCGGACAAGCCGATGGCGGGGCTGCTGGCGGGTTTCGAGATCCGCGCGGACGCGGTGCTGCCCGTGGCCGTAGCCTGACGCAGCAGACGACCACCTGGGAGCCGCCATGACCGTGCCCGACCTTGTCGTCCGTGCCGCGCGCGCGTGGGTGGACGGTGCGTTCCGTCCGGCTGTCGTGCAGGTGACCGACGGCCGGATCAGCGCGCTCGACGGGCCGGTGGCCGACGGCGCCGGCATTCTCGACCTCGCCGAGGACGAGGTCCTGCTGCCCGGCCTGGTCGACAGCCACGTGCACGTCAACGAGCCGGGCCGCACGCACTGGGAGGGTTTCGCGTCGGCGACGCGCGCCGCGGCGGCGGGCGGGGTGACGACGCTGGTCGACATGCCGCTCAACTCCGTCCCGCCGACCACGACGGTCCGGGCGCTGGACGCCAAACGAGCCGCGACCGCCTACAAGCTCACGGTGGACGTCGCGTTCTGGGGCGGGGCCGTGCCCGACAACCTGGGATCGCTCGCGCCGCTGCACGCCGCCGGGGTCCGGGGGTTCAAGGCGTTCCTCACGCCGTCGGGCGTCGACGAGTTCGGGCACCTCGACGCCGCCCAGCTGGAGGCCGCGCTGGCCGAGGTGGCCACCCTCGGCAGCGTCCTGATCGTGCACGCGGAGGACCCCGCGGACCTGCGCGGCGACGGCGCGCTGGGAGAGCGGTACGCCGACTTCCTGGCCAGCCGGCCCGCCGTGAGCGAGCGGCACGCGATCGGCCGGGTGATCGACGCGATGCGCCGCACCGGCGCCCGCGCCCACGTCCTGCACCTGTCCGACGCCGGCTCGCTCGACCTGGTGCGCGCCGCCAAGGCCGAGGGCCTGCCGCTGACCGTCGAGACCTGCCCGCACTACCTGGCGCTGCGGGCCGAGGACGTGCCGGCCGCCGCCACGCAGTTCAAGTGCTGCCCGCCCATCCGCGACGCCGGCAACCAGGACCTGCTGTGGGAGGCCGTGCTCGACGGCACGATCGACGCGATCGTCTCCGACCACTCCCCGTCCACCGCCGACCTGAAGAACACCGACTTCGGGCTGTCCTGGGGCGGCATCGCCGGCCTCCAGCTGGGGCTGTCGGTGGTGTGGACCGAGGCGCGCAGGCGCGGGATCGCGCTCGAGGCCCTGCTTCCGCTGGTCACCACCGGGCCGGCGCGCGTCGCCGGGCTGGACCTGGGCCGGCTGTCCGTCGGTGCGCCAGCGCACCTGGTCGCGTTCGCGCCCGACCAGGAGCGCGTCGTCGACGTGCATGCCCTGGAGCACCGGAACCCGATCTCGCCCTACGACGGCGCCACGCTCGCCGGTGCCGTGCGGACCGTGTGGCTGCACGGGTCACCGATCGTGCAGGGCGGAGCGGTGACCGCTCCGGGCACCGGCCGCGTGCTCCTGCCGGAGGTCGCCCGTGCGTGAGCCGTCAGGCCTCGCGGTGCCGGTGCCCGAGCGCGGCCGCCACCAGCGCCAGCACCCCCGCGAACAGCATCCCCACGCCCACGCCCTGCTCGCCCCCGACCTTCAGCAGCAGCGCTCCGACGCCGGCGCCGAGCAGGATCAGCAGCACCGCCAGCGAGCGCCGCGCCCACCCGTCGCCCGCGCCGCCGGCCAGCCGGCTGTCCGCCGCGAGCCCGGTGAGCGTGGACGTCACGACCACCGTGGTCACGTCCTTGACGGCGAGTCGGCGGGCGCTCGCGGCCTGGAGCCCCATCGCGACGGCCAGCAGGGCGGTGACGACGAACGCCCACCACGTCCCCTCGACCGGGGTCGCCACGAGCGCGCCCACACCGAGGACGACCGCGAGCACCCCGGTGGCCGCGAAGGTGCCGCTCGTGCGGTGCGACCAGCCGGCCGGGGCGGTCCGCAGCACGCGTCCGCCGACCGCGGCACCAGCCAGGAAGCCGACCAGCGCGAGCGCCGGGCCGAGGACGGGCAGGTCGTCGGCACCCGCGAGACCCATGCCGAGGATGACCACGTTGCCGGTCATGTTCGCGGTGAACACCCGGTCCAGGCCCAGGTAGCCGACGGCATCGACGATGCCCGTCGTGAACGTCAGAGCCAGCATGAGCACCAGGTGTCGGCGCGCGTCGTCCCAGGTCCTCACCGCGTCATCGTGGGGGTGCAGGACCGATGAGTGCAACGTTGCAGCCGGGCACGGGCCCGATCCGGGCGGCGGCGTACCTGCCGTCGACCCCGCAGACCGTCCTGTGGGGACGCCTGCCCTGTGGCGCCGACGAGCCGGTGCTGCGCGTCGCACCCGGCACCGAGGTCACCATCGACACGGTCAGCCACGAGGGCCTGCTGGACGACCAGGGCAGCGACCCGCTGGCGTGGTTCACCGGCCACGGGGTGGCGCCGGGCGACGTGCTGACCGACGCGATCGAGATCGTCGGGACCCTGACCCGCAAGGCCACCGACGGCCCGCACGTGGTGACCGGACCGATCCACGTCGAGGGCGCGCAATCGGGCGACCTGCTGGCGATCACGGTGCTCGAGACCACCCCGCGGGTGCCGTACGGGGTCATCTCGAACCGGCACGGCCGCGGCGCGCTGGCCGGTGAGCTGCCACGGGGGCCGGAGAACGTCAGCGTGTTCGCCACGGTCCGCGGAGACGTCGGGTACCTGCCCGCGGTCGAGGGCGGCGAGCGCCTGATCGAGTTCCCGCTGGCCCCCTTCCTCGGGATCATGGGTGTCGCGGTGGCCGGCGACGAGCGACCGCACTCCGTGCCGCCCGGTGCGCACGGGGGGAACATCGACATCAACCTGCTCCAGGTGGGCTCCACGCTCTACCTGCCGGTGCAGGTGCCGGGCGCGCTGGCCTACGTGGGCGACCCGCACTTCGCGCAGGGCGACGGCGAGGTGGCGCTCACCGCGTTGGAGGCCTCCCTGCGGGTCACGCTGCGCTTCGACGTGGTGCCCGCCGTGGAGGCGCTCGCCCGGTTCGGTCCCTTCGAGGGGCCTCTGGTCGAGACCCCCGAGTACCTGGTGCCTACCGGCATGGATCCCGATCTGAACGAAGCGGTGCGCAGGTGCGTCCGGGCCGCGCTCGCCCTGCTGCAGGCCCGGTGGGGGCTCGACGAGCACCTCGCCTACGCGTACCTGTCGGCGGCCACCGACATCAACATCTCGCAGGTGGTCGACCAGGTCTGCGGGGCCCACGCCCGGATCCGCGTCGCCGACTTCGACGGGCTCGCCCGATGAGCCTGCCCGCGGACCTCCAGGAGGCGTTCGACGCGTACGAGCGCGCGCTGGCGACCGACGACGTCGCGGCCCTGGACGACGCCTTCGCGGCCGGCCCCCGGACGTTGCGCGGCGACGGCGACGGCCTGCTGGTGGGGCACGACGCCATCAGCGCGTTCCGCAGCACGCGCGGCGGGATCGCCCCCCGGGTGCTGGACCGGGTGGAGTCCCGGCAGCTCGCGGACGACTGCTGGCTGATCGTCGCGACCTCCCGCTACGAGGGCGGCGGCTCCGGGTTGCAGACGCAGGTGTGGCAGCTCTCCGAGGGCCGCTGGCGGATCACCGCCGCGCACGTCACCGGCCGGACCCGGAGCTTCGACACCTCGGTGTGGCGCACGGTCGGCGACCCGCTGTACCAGGGCGCGTTCGACGGTCCGCTGCTCGGTCTGCGCGTGGCGGTCAAGGACGTGTTCGCGGTCCGCGGCTACCGGATCGGTGCGGGCAACCCGACGTGGCTGCGGGAGGCGGCCCGCGAGCGCGAGCACGCCCCGGCGGTGCTCGACCTGCTCAAGGGCGGGGCGTCCGTCCGTGGCCTGGCCCGCACCGACGAGCTCGCCTACTCGATCGCGGGCGCCAACCCGCACTACGGCACCCCCGCCAACGGCGCGGTCCCGGGGGCACTCCCGGGCGGCTCGTCCAGCGGGCCCGCGACCGCGGTCGCCACCGGGCAGGCGGACGTGGGCCTGGCCAGCGACACGGCCGGCTCGGTCCGCGTGCCCGCGAGCTACCAGGGCCTGTGGGGGCTGCGGACCACGCACGGGCTGGTGCCGCGGCAGGGCATGCTCCCGCTGGCGCCGTCGTTCGACACGGTCGGCTGGCTGACCCGGACGGGTGCGACGCTGGAGCTCGTCGCCGCCTGGTGCCTCGACGACGACGCCCCGCCGCTGCCGTCGCGCCTGGTCGTGCCCTCGGAGGTCCTGCGTCTGGTCGACCCCGCCACCCGTGAGGCGTTCGAGTCGTGGGCGCCCGGAACAGTCGAGGAGGTCGAGGTCGGCCCGCTCGACGCGTGGTTCGAGGCGTTCCGCGTGGTGCAGGCCGCCGAGGCGTGGCGCGCGCACGGCGCCTGGATCGACGCGCACCCGGACGCCGTCGGACCCGGCGTGCGCGAGCGGTTCGCGATCGCGCGGGACGTGACCGCGTCGGACGAGGCCTCCGCCCGGGCCGAGGTCGACCGGCTCTCCGGGGTGATCCGCGCGATCGTCGACGACGCCGTCCTCGTCCTGCCGACCACCCCAGGTCCGGCCCCCGCCCGGACGGACGACCTCGAGCACGTCCGCGCGGCCACCCTGCGGATGACCGCGCTGGCGGGCATCGGCGGCCTGCCGGCGCTCTCCGTCCCCGCGTTGCGCGTGGGACCGGCGCCCGTCGGCGTCTGCTTCGTCGGCCCCCGCGGCAGCGACCTCTCGCTGATCCGCCTCGCCCGCTCCCTCGGAGGACCCGCATGACCACCCCGGTGAACCCGCCCGCCCGCCTGCTCATGGGCCCGGGCCCGGTCAACGCCGACCCGCGCGTGCTGCGCGCGCTGTCCACCCCGCTGGTCGGCCAGTACGACCCGGTGATGACGGGGTACATGAACGAGACGATGGCCCTGTACCGCGAGGTCTTCGCGACGACCAACGACGCGACCCTGCTGGTCGACGGGACCTCGCGCGCGGGGATCGAGGCGGCGATCGTGTCTCTGGTGCGTCCGGGCGAGCGCGTCCTGGTCCCGGTGTTCGGGCGGTTCGGGCACCTGCTCGCCGAGATCGCGCTGCGCGCGCAGGCCGAGGTGCACACCATCGAGGTGCCGTGGGGGCAGGTGTTCCCGGCGTCCGTCATCGAGGAGGCGATCGTGCGGGTGCGCCCGCACCTGCTGGCGGTCGTGCAGGGCGACACGTCGACGACCATGCTCCAGCCGCTCGACGAGCTCGGGGCGATCTGCCAGAAGCACGGCGTGCTGTTCTACACCGACGCCACCGCGTCGCTGGGCGGCAACGCGTTCGAGATGGACGCGTGGGGCCTGGACGCCGCCACGGCCGGCCTGCAGAAGTGCCTGTCCGGCCCCTCAGGGAGCGCGCCGATCAGCCTGTCGGACAAGGCGGTCGACGTGATCCGGGGACGGCGCCGCATCGAGGCGGGGATCCGTGAGGAGTCCGACGAGGACACCGGCGAACCCGTGCACTCCAACTACTTCGACCTCGGCATGATCCTCGACTATTGGGGGCCACGGCGGTTGAACCACCACACCGAGGCGACGAGCATGCTGTACGCCGCCCGCGAGTGCGCCCGGATCATCCTCGAGGAGGGCCGGCAGGCCGTCATCGACCGGCATGAGCGGGCCGGTCGCGCGATGCTCGCGGGGGTCCGGGGGCTGGGGCTGGGGGTGTTCGGGGACGTGGCGCACAAGATGCACAACGTGGTCGCGGTCGAGATCCCGGACGGTGTGGACGGGGACGCCGTCCGCGGGGCGCTGCTCCAGGACTTCGGCATCGAGATCGGCACGTCGTTCGGCCCGCTGCACGGTCGCGTCTGGCGGATCGGCACCATGGGTCTGAACGCACGGCACGACGCGGTCCTGACCACGCTGGCCGCGCTGGAGCAGGTGCTGCGCCGCGCGGGAGCCCAGGTCCCGCCGGGCGGCGGCGTCGACGCAGCGTACGCAGAGCTCTGATGCTCGACGCCCCCACCGCCGCCCGTCGCATCATGGCCCGCTGCGACGAGCTCGCCGCATACACGTCGATGACCGGCGGGATCGAGCGCGTCTACCTGTCCCCCGAGCACGCGCGCGTGAACCGGGTGGCGGCCCGCTGGATGCGCGAGGTGGGCCTCGACACGTGGCAGGACGCGGCCGGCAACCAGTGCGGTCACCTGGCCGGTCGGGACCCCGAGGCACCCTCGCTCCTGCTCGGCTCGCACCTGGACACCGTGCGCGACGCCGGCCGGTACGACGGGATCCTCGGCGTGCTCATGGCGATCGAGGTGGTCCGGGCGCTGCGACCCCAGGCCGCGTCGCTGCGCTTCGGGCTCGACGTCGTGGCGTTCTGGGACGAGGAGGGCGCCCGGTTCGGCACCGCCCTGCTCGGGTCCTCCGCGATTGCCGGTCGCTGGAACGAGGCGTGGTGGGACCTGACCGACGAGCACGGCACCACGCTGCGCACGGCGTTCGGGGAGTTCGGCCTGGACCCGGGGCGCATCGGTGCGGCCGCGCGGACCCCCGACTCGCTGGCGGGGTACCTCGAGGCGCACATCGAGCAGGGACCGGAGCTCGACGACGGCGGCGCTCCCCTCGGCGTCGTCACCTCGATCGCGAGCGCCCGGCGGTTCGCCGTGCAGATCGACGGCGAGGCCCGGCACGCCGGAGGCGCGCGGTACGAGAAGCGCCACGACGCCCTGCTGGGCGCCAGCGAGGTCGCGCTGGCGGTCGAGCGCCTCTGCCGCGCCGAGCACCACATCATCGGGACCGTCGGCCGGCTGGAGACGTTCCCGGGCGCGGTCAACGTGGTGCCCGGCGAGGCCCGGCTCACGGTGGACCTGCGTGGCGAGCACGACGACGACCGCGACCGCGTGTGGCGCGGCATCACGTCGGCCATGGACGAGATCGCCGGTCGGCGCGGGCTGACCTGGTCCGCGCGGGAGCTGCACGAGGCGCCCGCGGTCCGGTGCGACACCCTCCTCCAGGACGTCGTCCGCGCGGGGATCGAGGACACCGGCCGCCGTCACGTCCCGGCCCTGTTCAGCCGTGCGGGGCACGACGCCATGGCCATGGGAGCGGTGACCGGCGTCGGCATGCTGTTCCTGCGCAACCCCGACGGCATCAGCCACCACCCCGACGAGGACGTCAGCCTGGCCGACGTGGAGACGGGCCTGCGCGCGCTGACTGCGACGGTCGAGCACCTGGCCCGCGAGGCCTCCTGAGAGAATCGTCCCGTGGAACCCCTCGTCTTCGACCCCGTCCCCGACATCCGGCTCATCGCGGTGGACCTGGACGGGTCCCTGCTCGACGACGAGAAGCGGATCCACGACGACTTCTGGCCGCTGCTCGACCAGCTGGACCGCCGCGGCATCCGCCTGAGCCCGGCGAGCGGTCGGCAGTACGCCACCCTGCGCCGGCAGTTCGGTCGCGACGAGCTGGTCTACATCGCGGAGAACGGCGCCTACGTGGTGCAGCACGACGAGGAGATCAGCTCCGACGGCCTCGACCTGGGCACCGCGCGCAAGGCCGTCGAGGTCGTCCGCGCCGCCCGTCACCTCGACCTGGGCGTCGTCCTGTGCGGCAAGCGCTCGGCCTACGTCGAGCGCACCGACGACGCGTTCCTCGACCATGCGACGCCCTACTACGCGAAGCTCGAGCGGGTCGGCGACCTGACGGAGGTCGACGACGAGGTGCTGAAGGTCGCGGTCTACGACTTCGGCTCGGCGGCGTCCGGCGCCGGCCCGCTGCTGTCGTCGTTCGATCCGCTGGTCTCGGGCGAGCACTGGGTGGACGTGATGAGCCCGACCGCCGACAAGGGCCACGCGCTGCGGGCTGTCCAGGCCGCGCTCGGGGTGACCGCCGAGCAGACCATGGTGTTCGGCGACTACTTCAACGACATCGGCATGCTCGACGCGGCGTACTGGTCGTTCGCCATGGACAACGCACACCCCGACGTCCGCGCGCACGCCCGGTTCGTCGCACCCGCCAACACCGCCAACGGCGTGGTCCGGACGATCACCTCGGTGCTGGGGCTGCGATGACCGTCGCCGGCCTGCTGCTCACCCCCGGCTTCGGCGGGAACCGCGACAGCCCGGCGCTCGTCGCGGTCGAGGCGGCCGTCGCACCGCTGCCCGTGCTGCGGCTCGACCTCCCGAAGACCGCGGCTCCGGCGATCGCGGCGGTCCGGGCGCAGGCCGAGGCGTTCGCGTCGTCGCTCGGCGTCGGCACCGAGGCCCTGGTGCTCGGCGGCCGCTCGTTCGGCGGCCGCATGTGCTCGATGGCCGTCGCGCAGGGACTGCCCGCCGCCGGCCTGGTCCTGCTGTCCTACCCGCTGCACCCGCCGGGACGCCCGGACCAGCTCCGCACCGCGCACCTGCCCGACCTCCGCGTCCCGGTCCTGGCGGTCTCGGGCACCACCGACCCGTTCGGCTCCCCCGACGAGCTCGCCGCCCACCTGTCCGTCATCCCGGGCCCGGTCAGCACGGTCTTCCTGCCCGGACCCCACCAGCCGACGAGCCACACCGCCGTGGCCGCCGCGGTCCGCGACTGGCTCAGCACGCTCGCGTGAAGACTTCGTCGCGTTCAGAGCGACGAAGTCTTCACTCGACGCTCGCCTGACCTGTCAGAGCTCGCTCGACCGGTCGGCGTCGGCGCCCTGGACCACCTCGGGGACCACGCCGCGCTCCTCCAGGACGCGCACGACGAACGAGGCAGCGACCATCGACGCCCCCACCCACGCCGCGATCGAGATGACGGCCTCGAGCCAGCCGTAGACGTCGACCACCCCGAAGCCGTAGACGTCGACAGCGAACGGAACCGCGTTCACGAGGGCGTAGAACGCCGGAAGGACGACGAGCCTGGCGCCGAGCGCCACGACCACACCGGTCCAGAGGATGCGGCGCGCGGTCCAGTACGGCGGCATGGGGGTGACTCCTCGGTCGGCGGCGGTGCCAGACGTCACGCTAGCGAGCGGAGCGCAGACGCGGGCGCCATTCGGCGCGACCTCGGGCTGAGATGATCGGCGCCATGGACGCCCTGACCCACCTGCGCTCCGCGTTCGCCCCCGTGCCCGGCTACCTCGACGCGGCCACGTGCGGGTTGCCGGCCCGGGCGACCGTGGACGCGATGCGCGACGCCCTGGACACCTGGCAGGCCGGCGACGCCGACCTCGCGGTGTACGACGAGGCGGTCGCGGCCTCGCGCGCCGCCTTCGCCCGGCTGGTCGGGGTCGACCCCTCGTGGGTGGCGATCGGATCGCAGACGTCCGCGCTGGTCGGCCTGGTCGCGTCGAGCGTGCCGGACGGCGCCGAGGTGCTCGTGGTCGACGGCGACTTCGCCTCGGTGGTCTTCCCGTTCCTCGCGCACGCCGACCGCGGCGTCACCGTCCGGCAGGTGCCGCTGGCCGACGAGGTCCGGACGTCGACCCACACCGTCGCGTTCTCGCTGGTGCAGTCGCGCGACGGGCGGATCGCCGACGTCGACGCCATCCGCACGGCTGCCGCCGCAGCCGGTGCCGTGACCGTCTGCGACGTGACGCAGGCCGCCGGCTGGCTGCCCGTGGACGCGACCGCCTTCGACGTCACCGTCTGCGCGTCGTACAAGTGGCTGTCCGCCCCGCGCGGCACCGCGTTCCTCACGGTCCGCCCGGACGTGCTCGACCGGCTCCGCCCGACCAGCGCGGGCTGGTACGCGGGCGAGGATATCTGGTCGTCGGTCTACGGCCCGCACATGGTGCTCGCCACCGATGCCCGTCGGCTCGACGTGTCCCCCGCCTGGCTCTGCTGGGTGGGCGCGGTCCCCGCACTGGAGCTCTTCGCCGACGCACCCGCGGACGACGTCCATCGCTACGCGGTCGGCCTCGCGGACGCCTTCCGTGCCGGGCTCAGGCTGGAGCCCGGGGGCAGCGCGATCGTCGCGCTGCCCGACGACGCGGCGGGTTCCCGGCGGGCCCGGCTCGCCGCGCAGGGAGTCCGTGCGGCCGGCCGCGGCGGCGGGGTCCGGCTCGCGTTCCACGTCTGGAACGACGCCGACGACGTGGCGCGCGCCGTGGCTGCCCTGAGCAACTCCTGAGGGGAACCTGAGGGTCGATTCGGGGGTCTCCCTGATATCGCTGGGCCTGCCGACCCCGAAATCCTAGGATCGCTGTCAGCACCGAGACCGGACCCCGACGTGGTATCTCCCGTCGGGCGGACCGCACCTTTCGAGTCGTCGTCGACCCCCCTTCTGCAGAGGAACACCCATGTCTCAGGTCGCCGGATGGATCACCCATCGCTACCTCAAGTTCGCCGTCATCGTCTTCTGGCTCGTCGTGGTCGCGCTCCTAGGGCCCCTCGCGGGCAAGCTCACGGGTGCGCAGGACAACGACGCCAAGTCTTGGCTGCCCGCCAACGCCGAGTCGACCGAGGTGCTCGACGCCGCCGGCAGCTTCGTGTCCGCCAACACCATCCCCGCGGTCATGGTCTACGAGCGCTCGTCCGGTCTCACGCCCGACGACCTCGCTGCGATCGCGGCCGACGCAGCGGAGTTCGGCACGCTCGACACGCTGGACGGCGAGGTCGTCGGCCCGATCCCGTCCGAGGACGGCCAGGCCGCGCAGATCATCGTCCCGCTCGATCTCGGCTCCGACGGCTGGAACCTCGCCGCCGACGCCGTCGTCGACCTGCGGGCCACCGCGGAGGACGGGCCAGACGGTCTCGACGTCTACGTGACCGGACCGGCCGGCTCCGCCGCGGACTCGTCCGAGGCGTTCGAGGGCATCGACGGCACGCTGCTGTACGCGGCCGTCGCCGTCGTCATCGTCATCCTGCTCATCACCTACCGCAGCCCGATCCTGTGGATCCTGCCGGTCATCTCCGCGGGCGTCGCGCTCACGGTCTCCCAGGCCCTGATCTACCTGCTCGCGGACAACTACGACCTGACCGTCAACGCGCAGAGCGCCGGCATCCTCACGGTCCTCGTGTTCGGCGCGGGGACGGACTACGCCCTGCTCCTGGTCGCCCGCTACCGCGAGGAGCTGCGCAAGCACGGCGACCGGCACGAGGCGATGGCGCTGGCCCTGCACCGGGCCAGCCCGGCGATCATCGCCAGCGGCGCCACGGTGGCCATCGGCATGCTCGCCCTGCTGTTCGCGACGATGAACTCCACGGCCGGACTCGGCCCGGTCGCCGCCATCGGCATCGGCGTGGCCCTGCTCGTCATGCTCACCCTCCTGCCGGCGCTCCTGGTCACCTGCGGCCGGTGGATCTTCTGGCCGCGCACCCCCAAGCTGGGTGACAGCGAGCCGTCCGAGCACGGCTTCTGGGCACGCGTCGGCGGTCGGATCGAGCGTCGGCCCCGGGCGACGTGGATCGGCACGTCCGCGGCCCTCCTGGTCGCGTGCGTCGGCATCGTGGCGCTCAACGCGACCGGGCTGACCACCGAGGAGTCGTTCCGCGGCGAGCAGCCGTCGATCGTGGGCGAGAAGGTGCTCTCCGCGCACTTCCCCGGCGGCGCCGGCTCCCCCGTCGTCGTCATCGCGAACGCCGGCCAGGCCGACGACGTCGCCGCTGTCCTCGCGGACGTCGAGGGCATCGACCCGGCGAGCGTCGCCGAGCCCGTCGTGCTGGGCGACCTCGCCTACATCGAGGGCACCCTGACGTCCGCGCCCGACGCCGACGAGGCCTACGACACGGTCGACCGGGTGCGCGAGGCGGTGCACGCGGTGCCCGACGCCGAGGCGCTGGTCGGTGGCACGACGGCGGTCAACCTCGACGTGCAGCGGGCCTCGGCCGACGACAACCGGCTGATCATCCCGATCATCCTGCTCGTCGTGTTCGTCATCCTCATGGTCCTGCTGCGGGCGATCGTGGCCCCGCTGGTGCTCATCGGCACCGTCGTGCTCTCGTTCGGCGCGGCCATCGGCATCAGCGCGCTCGTGTTCAAGTACGTCTTCGGCTACGCCGGGGCGGACACGTCGTTCCCGCTGTTCGTGTTCGTGTTCCTGGTGGCCCTGGGGATCGACTACAACATCTTCCTCATGACCCGGGTGCGCGAGGAGGCGCTGCGGATCGGGCACCACCGCGGCTCGCTGGTCGGCCTGGCGGCCACCGGCGGGGTGATCACGTCGGCCGGACTGGTCCTGGCGGGGACGTTCGCGGTGCTCGGCACGCTGCCGCTGGTGGCGTTCGCGGAGATCGGGTTCGCCGTGGCGTTCGGCGTGCTGCTGGACACCCTCATCGTCCGGTCGGTGCTGGTCACGGCCCTGAACCTCGACATCGGGAAGGCCATGTGGTGGCCGAGCGCGCTCAGCAAGCAGAAGGAGCCCGAGCCCGCGGAGCAGCCCGTCGCGGTCCCCGTCTCCTGACCCGCTGACCCGAGATGCCCGGATCCTCCGCGATCCGGGCATCTCGCGCTAGCGTGGCCGCACGAGCGTGCACCACTCGTCGCGGCCTAGGGAGCCTTCGGTGACCGACACTCTCAGCAGCACCGCAGCCCCCACCCGCTGGTGGGCGCTCGACCCCGAGGCCGCGAGCGCGCAGCTCAGCACGGACCTCGCGGCCGGCCTGACCACGGCGGAGGTGACTGCCCGCCGGGAGCGCTACGGACCGAACACGCTCACCGCGCAGGCCGCACCGTCGGTGTGGTCGGTGGTGCTCGCGCAGCTGCGCGACCCGATGAACATCATGCTCGTCGCCGTCGCGGCGGTGAGCGCGGCGATCGGGCAGGGCTCGACCGCGCTCATCGTCGGGTTCCTCGTCGTGGTGAACGTGGTCATCGGCGCCCGGCAGGAGATGCTCGCCCGCAAGAGCGTCGACGCGCTCGCCACCATGCAGGAGCCGCAGTCGCGCGTGCGGCGGGACGGCGCCCTGGTGCAGATCCCCGCCAACGAGCTGGTGCCCGGCGACATCGTCGAGCTCGAGGCCGGCGACATCGTGCCCGCCGACGGCCGGCTGCTGCGGACCGCGACCATGGAGACGCAGGAAGCGGCGCTGACCGGCGAGAGCACCCCGATCGGCAAGGACGTGATCACGCTCGCCGACGAGGACGTCCCGCTCGGTGACCGCGCCAACATGGCGTTCCAGAACACCTCGGTCACCCGCGGCACCGGCACGATGCTCGTCACCGCGACCGGCATGACGACGCAGATCGGCAACATCGCCACCCTGCTCTCGTCCGTGGAGAAGACGAAGTCGCCGCTGCAGCGCGAGCTCGACAAGCTGACCAAGGTGCTCGGGGTCATCGCGTGGAGCGCGGTCGCGGTGATCGTGCTCATCGGGGTCCTGCGCGGCCAGTCGCCGAGCGACCTGCTGTTCCTCGCGACCGCGGTCGCCATCTCGGCCATCCCGACGGGTCTGCCCACCTTCGTGCAGGCCATGCTCGCGTACGGAGCCCGCCAGCTGGCCGACGCCAAGGCCGTCGTCGCCAACCTCAACGACGTCGAGACGCTCGGGGCGACCAGCTCGATCAACTCCGACAAGACGGGGACGCTCACCCTCAACGAGATGACGGTGACCGCGCTCTACACCGTGGGCCAGCACTTCACGGTCGAGGGCAACGGGTACGCCAAGACCGGCCAGATCCTGCAGGCAGCCGGTGCGGAGGTCCCCGACCTGACCCCGCTGGCCTACGGCCTCTGCCTGGCCAGCGACGCGACCGTGTCCGACTCCGGCGGCGTCATCGGCGACCCGACCGAGGCGGCACTCGTGGTGCTCGCCGCCAAGCTGGGCATCGACGCGGAGGAGAGCCGCCGCACGTACCCCCGCGTCGCGGAGGTGCCGTTCGACTCGGCGTACAAGTTCATGGCGACCGCCCACTGGCTGCCCTGGCGGGGCGAGCGGTCGCTCGTCGAGGTGGTCAAGGGCGGGCCGGACGTCGTGCTGCAGCGCTGCACGCACGCCCTCGCCGGTCCCGGCCAGACCGTCCCGCTGGAGGCCATGCGCGCCGACATCGAGGCGGAGATGGAGCGGCTCGCCGAGCAGGGTCTGCGCACGCTCGCCTTCGCGACGCGGTTCCTCACGCCGGCCGACGAGGCCGCCCTGGTCGCGGACCCGATGTCCTACGTCGAGGAGCTCGTGTTCGTCGGGCTGGTCGGCATCGTCGACCCGTTGCGCCCGACCGCCAAGGTGGCCGTCGACATCGCCCTGAAGGCCGGCATCGAGGTCCGCATGATCACCGGCGACCACGCGGTGACCGCGAGCGCGATCGGCAAGCAGCTCGGACTCGGCCCGGGAGCGATCAGCGGACCCGAGCTGGCTGCCCTCACCGACGAGGAGCTGCTCGAGCGGCTGCCGAACCTGCACGTGTTCGGCCGCGTCACCCCCGAGGACAAGCTCCGGCTGGTCCAGCTCATGCAGAAGCAGGGCCTGGTGGTCGCCATGACGGGCGACGCGGTCAACGACGCCGCCGCGATCAAGCAGGCCGACATCGGCGTCGCGATGGGCTCCGGCAGCGAGGTCACCAAGCAGGCGGCTCGCCTGGTGCTCACCGACGACAACTTCAGCACCCTGGTGCACGCCGTCGAGCTGGGCCGCAGCATCTACCAGAAGATCACCGCGTACATCCGCTTCCAGATGAGCCAGCTCATCGGTCTGGTGGTCCTGTTCCTGGCGGCCAGCGTCTTCGACATCGCCGACGGTGTCGCGATGACCCCGATGATGGTGCTGTTCCTCAACTTCTTCGTCTGCGTGTTCCCCGTGATCGCCATCATGCTCGACCCGGTGGGACCCGGGATCATGGACCGGGCGCCGCGCGACCCGGACGTCGGGATCACCAACGGCCCCGCCGTGCGCCGCTGGATCATCAACGGCGCGATCCTGTGCATCGCCTCGGCGATCCCGCTGGTGCTCGGTCCCGACACCCCGGCCGCCGACCACCCGACGGCGTCGATGACGATGGCGTTCGTCGTCATGGGGCTCGGCTCGGTCCTCTCCGGCCTGGTCCTGCGCCGCGAACCCGAGTCCGGGCTGGCCGCTCCGCTGCTGACCGCGATCAAGGTGCTCTCGGTGCCGGTGATCCTCGTGGTGCTGGCCACCGAGCTGGACTTCCTGCAGCGCTGGCTCACCACGCAGCCGCTCACCGGGTCCCAGTGGCTCGCCTGCCTGGGGCTCGCCCTGCTGCTGCCCGTCGTCGCGGAGGTCGACAAGGTGCTCATGCGCCGCAGGGCCACCCAGCCCGTGCTCGCTCCCCCGGAGGCGGTGAGCCCGGCGCGCGCCCGGGTGTGAGCCATGAGCGCCACGCCGGGGGACGACGCCACACCGTCCGCGGGGAACCCGCGTCTCGCCATCCTGCTGGCGATGGCGATGTTCGTCCTCGTGGTGGACACGTCGCTGATGAACGTCTCGATCTCGGCCGTGGTCCGCGACCTCGACACGACCGTCAGCGGGGTGCAGTCCGCGATCGCCCTCGAGGCGCTGGTCTCGGCCGCGTTCATCCTCATCGGCAGCAAGATCGGCGACCTGTTCGGCCGCAAGCGGGCGTACGTGGTCGGCCTGCTGGCCTACGCCGTCGGCGCCCTGGCGATGACCCTCGCGCAGAGCCTGACGGCCATCATCGTGTTCTGGGCGATCATCGGCGGGCTCGGCGCCTCCCTGCTCCTGCCGGCGATGCAGTCGCTCATCCACGGGAACTTCGCCGGCGCCGCCCAACGCAAGGCGTTCGCCCTGGTCGGCGCGGCCGCGGCGATCGCTGCGGCGGTCGGCCCCCTGCTCGGCGGGTTCATCACCACGTACCTGTCGTGGCGGCTCGCGTTCCTGCTCGAGGTCGTGATCATCGCCGTCGTGCTCTCGGGGATCCGCCTGGTCAAGGACGTCCCGTACACCGGATCCCGCCACATCGACGGGGTCGGGGCCGTGCTCTCGGTGCTCGGCATGGGCGGTGTCGTCCTCGGCATCCTCGTCTGGCAGGAGGGTGGCGAGTCGGTGGTCGCGATCCTGGCCGTCGGCGTGGTGGCGCTCGGCTCGCTGGTCGTCTGGCTCCGCCGGCGCAGACGGCTGGCGCAGCCGACGCTGATCGACCCCGACCTGTTCGCCTCCAAGGTGTTCCGGTTCGGGATCACCGAGCAGTCGCTCCAGCAGATCGCCCTCGGCGGGACCATGATCGCGCTGCCGATCTACCTCCAGGTGGTGCTGGAGTACAGCGCGATGGGGGCCGGCCTGTCCATCGCACCGCTGTCGCTGAGCATGTTCGCGGTCGCGCTCGTCGCCGGCAAGAAGGCCGGCACCCGCAACCCGAGCGGCATCATCCGGTGGGGGTTCGCGCTCCTGCTCGTCGGCATCGCGACCGTGATCCTCGTCGTGCCGCGGGCGGACTCGGGGTGGTGGCTGGTGGTCCCGCTGCTCGTCGCCGGCTCCGGGCTGGGCCTGCTGGTCTCGCAGCTGAACAACTACACGCTCGCACCGATCTCCGAGGAGCGCGTGAGCGAGGCAGCCGGGATCAACTCCGCGGCCGGCTCGTTCGGGCTCTCGTTCGGTCTCGCGTTCGCCGGCGCGATCCTGCTGGCCGCGCTCTCGACGATCTTCACGTCGATGGCGTCCGACAGCACCGTGCTGGACGCCGCGGAGCAGACGCAGGTGGCGGAGGTGCTGGAGCACGACGCGCAGGTGGTGAGCACCACCGAGCTCGAGGAGCTCCTCGCCGGCCAGCCGCAGGACACGCAGGACGAGATCATCCGGATCAACACCGAGGCCCGGCCGCTCGCCCTGCAGATCGCCATGCTCGTCCCGCTGGTCGCCGCGCTCGGCGGCCTGCTGGTCTCGTTCCGCACGGGCAGGCTCCCCTACGCGCCCCCGGCCGCACCCGTCGAGGCCGCGGTCTGGGGATGACACAGCTCGCCCACCTCTCGAAAGGACAGAGATGACTGAGACCCGCAACTCGTTCGCGGTAGGACTGACCGTCTTCGCCGCGGTGCTCATGCTGCTGGTGGGGATGTTCCAGGCTGTCGAGGGCCTGGTCGCGCTGCTCGGCGACACGCTCTTCGTCGTCGGTCAGGAGTGGACCTTCTCGTTCGACGTCACGACGTGGGGCTGGATCCACCTGATCACCGGGATCGTCATCGCCGCCGCCGGGTACTTCGTGCTCACGGGCTCGGTGTGGGCCCGCAGCGTCGGGGTGTTCCTGGCCGGCCTGGGCGCGCTGCTGAACTTCCTGTGGCTGCCGTACTACCCCGTGTGGAGCGTCATCATCATCACGCTGAACGTGCTCGTGATCTGGGCGCTCACCGCGCACGGCCGCGACATCACCCGCTGACTACTCGCCGACCATCGGTGGCGGCGCCTGCAGGTCGTAGGCGCGGAACAGCACCGCGTGCTCGACCCCCATCGCGCGTCCCTGCATGCCCGCGATCATCGGGAGCATGTCCCGGGGTGCGGGATGGCCGGGCAGCCCGGCGAGGTATTCCGCGTGCGCCTCCAGCGACGCGATCCCGGCCTGCAGCGCTTCTCCGGTGACGTCCACGCCGTGCGTCGGCCGGGAGTCGCCGCCCACCAGCAGCCAGCGCACCTGCCAGGGCTCGAGGCCGTCGTCGTCCAGCAGCTCGGTGAACACCCACCGGTTGCCCGCGTCGCGCACCGCGTCGAGCGTGGCCAGGCCGGCGACCCGGTGGTCGGCCATGTTGAGCCCGGCCACGAACTCGACCTCCCACGACCCGGTGAGCACCACGTCGGGCCGGCACTCCCGGATGCGCCGGGCGATGTCCCGCCGCAGGGGCAGCCCGTACTCGAGCACGCCGTCGGGGTGCTCCAGGAACCGCACGTCCGTCACGCCCACCGCGGCGGACCCGGTGACCTGCTCGCGGGTGCGGACCTCGCGGGTGCGGTCCGGCGGGGACGCGTCCATGCCGGCCTCCCCGCGGGTGAGCACCAGGTAGGCGACCTCGACCCCGCGTGCCGTCCAGACGGCCACCGCGGAGGACGTGCCGTACTCGACGTCGTCGGGGTGCGCGACGACGCACAGGACGCGCTGGAACGCGGTGTCCGGCAGCGCCGGCAGCAGCTCGGGCATGCTCCCGACGCTAGCGGGCGTCGAGCGCCGCCCGGAAGGCCCCGAGCGCCTGCGGGGAGAAGAGGACGAACCGCACGAGCGCGACGCCGGGAGCCTGCCCGTGGCCGCGGACCGCCCGGACGGCGACCTCCGCGACCTCCTCGACCGCCCAGCCGTAGACGCCGGCGCTCACGGCGGGGAACGCGACGGTGCTCGCACCGAGCTCGCGCATCAGCTCCAGCGGCCGCGAGAAGCACGACGCGAGCAGGTCGGGGTCGGTCTGCCCGGCGTGCCGGTTGGGCCCGACGGTGTGCACCACCCAGCGGGCGGGGAGCCGGAACCCGGGCGTGGCCACGGCATCCCCCACGGGCAGACCGTCGGGCAGCGTGGTCCGACGCAGCTCACGGCAGGCCGCCAGCAGCTCCGGACCGGCGGCGGCGTGGATCGCGCCGTCGACGCCCCCGCCGCCGAGCAGGGACGAGTTCGCCGCGTTGACGACGACATCGACGTCCTGCGTCGTGATGTCACCCCGGACCGCCTCGACCAGCACCCGGCCATCATGGCCCGCGGACACGGGTAAGGCCCCTCGGACGCTTACTCCGAGGGGCCTTGACCGGTGCTCAGGCTACAAGCCACCCGCGCGCGGACGGGTGAACGACACGCGACTCGTCCACAAATTCTGTCCACAGCCCTGTGTTAACCGGATGTTTCCGCAGGTGAACCTGTGGACAAGGCTGTGGGTAAGTCGGTGGACAAAATAGGGTCCCGGAAGCCCTTGTGGCCCCTTCCCGAAGAGGACTAGAAATCTCACATCGAGATCGACAGATCGAGAACCGCAGGTGAAGGATCCCTCCAGGGGAGACTGAAACCGCAGGTCAGGTGGACTCTTCGGAGCTCACGTGGACCGGGTGGACGGATGCTCAGGAGAGAGACGAACCTCGACGCACGGGGCCTCTCGGGGCTTCGCGCAGGCGACGCAGAACGCCCTTCGGGGAGGTGGCGCCGGCGAGGACAGGCTGTGGATGTCGGGCCGACCGGAGAACGGACGACCACATCGTCGTGGCAACACGACGACCCGCGGATGGCGACGCGGGGGTCGTCAAGGCGCCGGTTGGTTGCTCGCAGTCGTCCCGCTCACGGCGGGCCGCTGGTGTCGGAGCCCCCCGGGGTGACCACACCGGTGGCGAACCGGGCGTCGGGACGTAGCCGCACCGTCAGCGCGGCGTCGGTTCCCGGTCCGCCGGGGACGGAAGACCTGCGAACACGGTAGGGCCCCTCGGACGCTTACTCCGAGGGGCCCTCTCCGTGTGACACGACCGACCGTTCGTGGTGCCGGCCGCCCTCGAACCTCCCTCGTTCGAGTGGAGTGCGGTCGCAGACCCAGCGCACCGAGCCCGATCCTGGTTCGGTGTGGACCGCCGGACCGCACGCGAGGGTCGGTGGCGAGTCGAGATCGCGACGGCCGCGGCGCTGCGGCCAGGAGGGCATGCCGTGACGACCACCTCTGCCGACCTGTTCCCGCCGGACCAGCACTCGAACCCCCGGTGGGTCGCCCGCTGCATCGGGCTGCTCGTGCTGTGGGCTGTGTGGACCTTCGCGATCGCCGCCGTGCTGCTGCTCACCGGGACGGCGGGCAAGCCGTCCGACTGGGTGGTGGCCGTCGTCGCGATGCTGAGCGCGCTCGCCCCGACGTGGCTCGTCGTCCGGGCGGCGCGCCGACGGTGGACGCTCATGGCGGGTTCGGCCGTAGTCCTGCTCGCCCTCGGGCTGGCGCTCGGCACGCTCGGCGGTCCGAGCCTGGCCCGCATGACGAGCGTCGGGGCATCCCTCCCGGTGGCGACCGGTGCGCAGCTGATGACCACGTCGAGCGTCGAGAACGCGCTGTGCATGCAGGAGTGCTCGCGCGTGGTCCACCTGTACGCCGTGCCGGACCCCGGTGCGGCCCAGGCGGAGGTGGGCGTGGGCCTCGTGGCGGACGGGTGGCGCGCGGAGAACGCGGGCGGGTTCTGCCGCGACGGCTTCGGGGTGGCGTTCGTCGACGGCGCCGACAGCGCGGTCGTCGACCCGCCCGCGGCGCCGACCGGCCTCGAGCTGCTGAGCATCGTGATCACCGACTGCGGGCACATCTAGCGCGTCAGGCGTCGGGCACGGACTCCAGCAGGATCGTCACCGGTCCGTCGTTGACCAGCTCGACCGCCATGTCCGCGCCGAACACCCCGGTGGCCACCTCGAGCCCGCGGGCGCGCAGCGCGTCGACGACGGCCTCGACCAGCGGCTGCGCCACCGGCCCGGGTGCGGCCGCGTTCCAGGTGGGGCGACGGCCCTTGCGGGTGTCGGCGTAGAGCGTGAACTGGCTGACGACGAGCACCGGGGCGCCCACGTCGACCGCGCACTGCTCGTCGCGCAGGATGCGCAGCTCGGCGATCTTGCGCGCGATCAGCTCCACCTGCGCCGGGCCGTCGCCGGGCGTGACCCCCACCAGCGCCACCAGCCCGGGCCGGTCGATCGCCCCGACGACGCTCCCGTCGACGGTCACCGACGCGCGCGCGACGCGCTGGACGACCGCCCTCATGCGCCGAAGGTCACGACGACCTCACCCACGGGTGCTCCGTGCCCGAGCACGGGGGTCAGCCCGACCGGCTCGACGAGCCCGGGGTCCACCCCGGCCACGACGAGCGCCGCCGCCAGGACCGCGGGCCGCGGCCGCGAGGATCCGTCGACGATCTTCACCGCCACGGCCCCGCCGTCCGGCAAGCCCGCCGCGTACACGCCGTCGGCCCCGTCCTTGGCCACCAGCCCGGGGACGGCCTCCATGAACCGGGTGGCGTCCCTGCCGGTCCCGGCGACGTGCCAGGGGTGCCCGGACATCGCCCTGCCCACGCGTGCCTCGAGCCCGTCGCCCGACGCCAGCCGTCCGAACGACCGGGCCAGCCCGCGCAGCGTGGTGGAGAACAGCGGGGCGCCGCAGCCGTCGACCGTCACCCGCTCGACGGGTACCCCGGTCAGCTCCCCGATCACGTCCCGGGTGACTCGCTGGAGTGGGTGCTCGGGGTCGAGGTAGTCCTCCGTGGACCAGCCGGCCGCGACGCAGGTGGCCAGCATCCCGGCGTGCTTGCCCGAGCAGTTCTGCGTGAGCGGCTCGGTGCCGTGCCCGTCCGCGCGCCACTGCCACGCGGAGTCGGCGTCGAGCGGCCAGTCGGGGGTGTTCCGCAGGTCGTCAGGCCCCAGGCCGGCGCCGGCGAGCAGCTCCCGCACGACGTCCAGGTGCCCCCGCTCGGCGTTGTGGCTGGCGCACACGAGCGCGAGCGCGGTGCCGTCGACGTCCAGGCCCGCGCGGAGCATCGCGACCGCCTGGAGCGGCTTGAGCGACGACCGGGCCCAGAGGGTCGCGTCGGGGTCGCCGAGCACCAGGCGCTCGGACCCGTCGGGCGCGAGCACCAGCACGTGCCCGGCATGCACGGACTCGACGAGTCCCCCGCGCAGCACCCGCGCCAGCGGGACCGCGTCCGTGCCGATGTCGGGCACGCTCACCAGCCGCCGGACGGACCGCTCGGGCCTCGGGGCCCACGGCGGCGCGAGTACGGCTGCACGGCGGGCTTGACGTCCACGAGGTAGACGATGGCGCCCACCGCGGCGAGCAGGGCCAGGAACGACGGCAGGTGCGGCACGCCGGGGATCGGGATCACGCTGAACGACACGGCCGTGGCGACGCCGACGATCGCGCCCCAGAACCCCTTGGTCCGCTTGCCCGCCTGCGGGAACGCGCTCGCGGGCCGCCCGAGCAGGTCGACGAGCGCCCACAGGCTCAGCCCGAAGATGGCGATGTAGAAGACGACGAAGATGACGACCTGCGCGCTGGCGATCACGGGGTGAGCCTACGAGACGTCACGGCACGACGAGCAGCCCCTCGGCCCGCGCCGCCGCGGCGAGGTGCTCGTCCCAGGCCGCGACCACCAGGTCCGGCGACCGCAGCTCGAGCGCCGAGGCGAGGTGCAGGGCGTCGGCGGCACGCAACGGGTGCCGGCCGACCAGCGCGGCGGCCGTCGCGGTCACGACGTCCCGCAGCTCGAGCACGTGCAGCGCGGGCCACAGCCGCTCCCACGCGGCCAGCGCGTGCGCGGCGGCCTCGCCGTCCAGGCGTCCGGCGCGCCGCCCGCCCGCGAGCACCGCCCGCACCTCGGCGTCCGCCAGCCGGGACGTGACCACCAGGTCGGCGCCGTCCCACAGCGCCGCGACGAGGGCGGACCCGGGCTCGGCGACGCAGAGCTTCACCAGCGCGCTGGTGTCCAGGTAGACGATCGCCATCTCAGCGGCGCAGCCGGCGGACCAGGTCCGAGACCCCGCCCTTGGCGGCGGACCGGTCACCGGCGCGGGCGGCGGGCCGCGGCGTCGACGCCGGTGCGGTCAGCAGGCCGTCGCGCTCGAGCCGGCTCAGCAGGTCCGCCGACTCGATGCCGCTGAGCCGGGCCACGGGGATCCCGCGCTCGGTGATCACCACGTCCTCCCCGGCGCGCGCGGCCTCGATCCACTGCCTGAGCTCTGCGCGCAGCGCGCTGACCGGGACGTCCACGCAGCGACCGTACCGAACCGGGACGTCGGTCGGTCACATCTCCGGGAGGGAGTCTCGGGCGGCCTGCGGATCGACACCGGCCGCCTCCAGCAGGTCGACCACCAACGAGCGGTGCAGCAGGACGAGGCTCTGCACCTGCCAGTCGCTGGCGGCCAGCCGGAACGGGTCGAGCGAACGGGAGACCGCGAGCAGCTGCGCTCGCGCCCGCTCCGGGTCCCGGCCGGACCCGAGTGCCGCGGCGAGCTCGTCCGTGGCGCGCGCGGTGTCCTCCACCTGCGCGGCGATCGTCGTCAGGTCGTGGCTCTGCGCGTCCACCGTCGACCGCGACCGGCGGGCCAGGACGCGGGCGTTGCGCATGGCGCGGTCGATGAGCACGGCGTTGCCGCCGAGGCCGGCCAGCTCCGCGCGGTACTTGCGGAGGGTCGGGGACACCCGGGCCAGCTCGCCCGCGCTGGTGGCGGTCTCGGACCACTCGTCGAGGGCCGGCTGCGACGCCCGCCCGCGCACCAGCGCGTCCTGGACGTCGGCCGTCGACCCGGTCCGCAGCCCGCTGGCCAGGAGGCGGAGCACGGCGGCCAGGTCCTCCACCGCGGCGCGGGCCAGCACCCTGAGGTGCCGCCGCGGGTCGCGCGGGGTGAGCAGCGCGACCGCGAGCGCGACCGCACCCCCGATCGCCGCGTCGATCCACCGGCCGAGGGGTCCACCGGTCGCGCCGATCGCCGGCAGGCCGACGATGACCAGCGCCTGCACGCCCGCCTGCGTGGTGAGCATCCCGCCACGGTCGAGGAACCGGGCCAGGATCGCCGCGACGAAGAGCACCACCGCGACCTGCCACGGACCGTTGCCGATGAGATGCACCAGCAGGTCCCCGAGGCCGACGCCGATCGCCACCCCGACCGCCAGCTCCGCCACCCGTCGCACGGACCGGTCGGTGGTGAACCCGAGCGCGATCCAGGCGCTGACCGGTGCGAAGAACGGGTACGGGTGGCCCACGGCGTACTTGGCGATCGCGAACGAGATCGCCGCGGCCACCGACGCCTGGAGGATCGGGAACCAGGCCGCGCGGACGCGGGACGACCCCTGCCGGACCCGCGCCCGGACGACCACCCGGGCTCGCGAGTCGGTGCCCGTCACCAGGCCCTCACAGCATCGGGTGCTGCCCCAGGCCGCGGGTCAGGGGTCCGCGGGCGGCCGGCCGGTCCACGGAGACCCCGTCGCCGGGCACGATCTGCTCCTGCCCTGCGGCGACCGCGCCGGCCTCGCTGTCGACCACCAGCTCGGTGTCCGACGGCACCGACCGCTTGACCACGGCCAGCGCGACCGGACCGAGCTCGTGGTGCCGCGCGACGGTGGTCACCTGACCGACCACCCGTCCGGGCTCCTGCGAGCTGTCCGTCTTCACCACGTCGTGCACCGCGGCACCGGGCTCGGGCAGCAGGTGCCCGGACCCGTCGAGGTGCAGCATCACCAGGCGGCGCGGCGGCCGGCCGAGGTTGTGCACGCGCGCGACCGTCTCCTGCCCGCGGTAGCAGCCCTTGGTCAGGTGCACGGCGGTGCGCAGCCAGTCGAGCTCGTGCGGGATGGTCCGGTGGTCGACCTCGTGGGACGCGCGCGGGCGCCACGCCTCGACACGGGCAGCCTCGCTGGCCCACGTGCCGACGAGCGGCCAGCCGGCGGCCTCCCGGGCGCGCACCTCCTCGACCAGCCGGTCGCGCGGCACCAGCACGAGCCGCCAGTCGCGGTCCGCGCCGGGGTGCTCGTCGTCAGCCGGCCCGTACCGCGTGCCGCCGACGCCGGTGGTCGGCCACGGGTCGCGCCAGGTGATCGGCTCGTCCGCGGTGCCCTCCGCGTCGACGGGCTCGCCGATGGCCGCCCAGTCGTCGGTGACGTCCGCGATCTCGACCCGGAGCATGAACTTCATCCGGTTCAGCCAGGCAGCCAGCGCGATCGGCGTCTCGGTGAGCAGCCAGGTGGTCACGCCGTCGTCGACGACGCCCGCCGCGTGCTCGACGTGCCCCTGCGGGCTGAGCACCAGCAGCTCCGTCGACGTGCGGGGGGCCAGCGCGGTCAGCTCCTGCGACGTGATCGAGTTCAGCCAGGTCAGCCGGTCCGGGCCGGTGACGGTGACGACGCCCAGGTACGACTGGTCGACCACCGCGCCGCCGCGGGACAGGGCGCGCTGCTCGGCCGTCGGGTCGCCGTAGTGCCACGCCACGCCGTCGTCGGGACCCGCGGCCCGGACCGCACCCCGCCGGGCCAGCAGGGGGCTGCTGTGCCGCGGGGGCTCGCCGTGCGATGCCGGGGTCTCTACGGGTGCGTCGGTGGTCATCAGGCCTCGTCGTCGGTGAAGGCCTCGACGCGCGCGAGGCGGCCCGAGGCGTAGGACTGCATGGGATGCCCGAACGCGGCGAGGTCGTGCGCCCACATGAGCTCGCCGTTCACCAGGCCGTAGAGGCGCTTGCCGGCGCTGACCTCGGCGCCGCTGGCCGCGCGGACGATCGCGTCGCTGACCAGGTCGATCCGACCCTTGCCGACCGCCCCGATGTACAGGGCGACGTGGCCCGACGGGTCCGCGACCAGCAGCTCGACCGGGTGCTGGTCTGCGGTGAGGCCCCAGTCCGTGGGCCGCTCGGGCGGGATGCGCCAGTAGCCCGACTCGGTCTGCCAGACGGGGGCGGGCGGCTCGTCTGGCACATCTCCGGCGAGCGCGGCGGGATCGGATGGCGCGACGACCAGCCGGATGGTCGACGTGTACGACAGGTACGGTCCGCCGTCGCTGGCGATGACGATCTCCTGCGTGAACGTCGCCTCGTCGATGCCGGGATAGTCGACGACCCCCTCACCGCGCCAGGTGCCGAGCAGCCAGGCCAGCGGGTAGACCTCAGGAGCGAGGCCCTCGGGGTCGGGCAGCACGAACGGCACAGCGGTCCTCCCGGTCGATCACGGCGACGTCAGCGCTGGCCCTTGTAGAGCCGGTAGACGACGAAGCAGGCGAACCAGCCGATCACCAGCGTGGCGGCGACCAGCAGGCCGATGAAGACTCCCTCGAGCGCAGTCATGTCGACGATCCTAACGAGAGCGCACCCCTAACCTGTTCCGATGAGTGCTACGCCACGCCCCCTGGTGATCAAGACCACGTCCGGCACCGAGCGCCCGGAGGCCACCAACCAGGCCTTCACGGTGGCCGCCGCAGCGGTCGCGGCCGGTGCCGACGTCAGCCTCTGGCTCACCGGAGAGTCGGCGTGGTTCGCCCTGCCGGGGCGCGCGGCCGACCTGGTGCTCGAGCACGCGACCCCGCTGGCCGAGCTGCTGGAGCTGGTGCTCGAGGGCGGCCGCGTGACCGTGTGCACGCAGTGCGCCGCGCGCCGGGGCATCGGTCCGCAGGACGTGCTGCCCGGCGTCCGGATCGCGGGCGCCGTGGTGTTCGTCGAGGAGTCGCTGGCCGAGCGCGCGCAGGCGCTCGTCTACTAGGCGGTGCGGCCCGCGCGCAGCCGCAGCCCCAGCAGGTACAGCTCGCAGCCGAGGCACAGACCGAAGACCGCGTTGAGGAAGGCCGCGACGAGCGCGAACGCGGCGGCGACCGGGACGGCGACGCTCACCCCAGCCAGCCCGAGCACGAGGCCGACGCCGGTGATGATCAGGCCGACCAGCTGCGCGAACGTGGGCGGGCGCGGGTCCTCGAGCTCGGCCGGCGGTGACAGGCGCGGGCGCACGACCTTCGTGAACACCCGGCCCTGCCAGGTGCGGCCGATGCCGCCGAACGCGCCGAGCGCGAAGCTGGCGACGATCACCGCGAGGACGGCGTAGGCCGCGGGCGTGGTGCCCAGCAGCAGCACGGCGACGAGCAGGACGAGCGTGACGGCGGCGCCGAAGCGCGGGCCGCGGGGGTCGATGCCGGCGGGGGCGGACGTGCGGGTGGTGACGGGCGTGGACATGGCAGCTCCTGGGGACCGTGCGAGGGGGTGGGGTCCATCGGCCGGGGCCGCGGCACCCGGCGGCTCACCCCGCAGGGCGCAGCGTCAGGCGGCCGGGACCCCGCCCGGACACGAGGCCTCGAGCGCGGCGAGCGCGTGGCGACGGTCCGTGGCACCGGACATGCGGCCGACCACGACGCCGTGGGCGTCGAGCAGGAGCGTGGTCGGGGTGCGCATGATGCCGAAGCGTCGCACGAGATCGAGGTGCTCGACCACGTCCATCTCGACGTGTGAGAGGCCCTCGTGCTCGGACACCACCTGCGCGAGCACCGCGTGGGTGCGCCGGCAGGGTGCGCAGACCTCGCTGGAGAACTGCACGAACGTCGCCCGGGCGCCGAACGGGGCACCCAGCTCGGCGGCGGTCAGGCGCGAGTCGTCGGCGACGTCCGCAGGCGCCGAGGCGAGCAGCGCCGGGTCGACCGCGGTGTACCGGCCGTTGCGCGCGCGCCACCACAGGCCGAGCGCGGTGGCCACGGCCAGCAGGGCGACGACGAGCACGAGGCGGAGCACGGTGCCCTGCACGGTCAGCCCACCAGGACCCGGCCGACGACGTACACGAGGATCCCGGTCACGGTCACGGGCAGGGTCACCGCGGCGAGCGACGGCAGCCGGCGCTGGAGCGAGGGCAGCTGGTCGAACAGCGCGTGCAGGGTGGCCACGAGGACACCGACCGCGAGGCCGAGCAGGGCCCCGGCGAGCGGGTCGATCCCGGGGAGCAGCAGCGCGCCCAGGGTCCCGGCGGCGGCGGCCGCACCGGCGGTGACCAGCGCGCCGACCCACGGCGCCAGGTGGAGCGCCACGACGGCGGAGCCCACCGCCAGCGCCAGCGCACCGACGACCACGATCGGCTCGCCTCCGGGCGTCCGGCCGATCGCCACCCACCCGGACACCGCGACCGCGACCAGCGTCCCGGCGACCGTCCCGGACACCGATTCCACCAACCGGGTGCGGCCGTCGCGACGCAGGAGCTCGTTGATGAACGCCAGCAGGATCGCGGCCGCGAACACCACGGGCAGGTCCCGGAGATAGGGCTGCGTGGTGGTCAGGTGGACGACGGCGACGGCGCCGACCCCACCGAGCGCGACCACCGCGGCGGAGCCCGGGGCGAACGGGAGCCCCGCGAGCGACGGCCAGCCGAGCGCGAACACGAGGGCGAGCACCGCGGCGGTGACGCTCAGCGGGAGGCCGCCGAGGTAGCCGGCGACCGCGACGGCGGCGGCGAGCACGGCGGTGACGACCGCCCGGGTGGCGAGCTGCATGAGGTCTCCTACCGTCCCGCGGGCGTCACGGTCGCCGCCGGCGAGAGCGCGCGCAGGCGACCGGTCGACAGGGAGGGGAGGAGCACGCCGCCGATTGTCGCATCTCGTCACCGTTTCACCGGCGTTACAGGTCATCCGTGTGGGGGATGCCACGCCAGCCCTCGACACCGGCGCGCAACCTGCCCGTAGCGCGCGGTACCGTGGCCCCCACTCGCACGCGGGGAGGTTCCAGGTGGCAGATCTGCTGCTGCTCACTCCAGCGTCCGGAGGCTCCGCCCAGGTGCTCCCGGCCCTCGGTCTGCTGTCCCACCGTGTCCGTGTGCTCCCCGTCGAACCGTCGGCTCTCGTGGATGCACCGGATGCGGACATCGTCGTGCTCGACGCGCGCCGGGACCTGGTCACCGCCCGGACCACCTGCCGGCTGCTGCGCGCCACCGGCCTGACCGTCCCGCTCATCCTCGTGCTCACCGAGGGCGGCCTGACCGTGGTCACCGCCGAGTGGGGCGCGGACGACATCATCCTGGAGACGGCCAACCCGGCCGAGGTGGAGACGCGGTTCCGGCTCGTCATGGAGCGCGCTGCGACCACCCGGTACGACGACTCGCCGCAGGAGATCTCCTCGGGCGAGCTCACCATCGACGCCGGCGGCTACACGGCTCGCCTGCGCGGGCGGCCCCTCGACCTCACCTACAAGGAGTTCGAGCTCCTCAAGTACCTGGTGCAGCACCCGGGCCGCGTGTTCACCCGCGCCCAGCTGCTCCAGGAGGTCTGGGGCTACGACTACTACGGAGGCACCCGGACGGTCGACGTGCACGTCCGACGCCTGCGCGCCAAGCTCGGGCCCGAGCACGAGCAGCTCATCGGCACCGTCCGCAACGTCGGCTACCGGTTCGATCCGCCGAAGGACCGCCGGGGCGTCGACGGGCGCTCCGAGCTGCCGGAGCCGGCTGAGGCGTAGCCCGCTAGCCTGACTCCTGGTGTGCCGGGAAGCCTGGTCGGCAGTCCCGTCCGCCTGCCCGGAGGTCCAGTGCCCACACCAGCCCGCCGCCTGTTCGACGCCCTCTCCCCCGGGTCCGAGCGCAACCTGCTCGACACCCTGCGCGAGGAACGCGTCGGCGGCGCACTGCTGCTGGCCGGCACGGTCGTGGCGCTGCTCTGGGCCAACCTCGCGCCGTCGTCGTACACGGCCGTGTCCGACACCGTCGTCGGACCCGCGGCGCTGCACCTCGACCTCACGCTGGCCACCTGGGCCACCGACGGCCTCCTCGCGGTGTTCTTCTTCGTCGTCGGGCTCGAGCTCAAGCGCGAGATCGTCGCCGGCGAGCTGCGCAACCCCCGCACGGCGGTCGTGCCCATCGTCGCCGCGGTCGGCGGCATGCTCGTCCCCGCCGCCTTGTACCTCGCCGTCAACCTGACCTCGCCGGACGGCAACGCGCGCGGGTGGGCGGTCCCGACGGCGACGGACATCGCGTTCGCGGTCTCCGTCCTCGCGATCGTCGGCCGCAGCCTGCCGAACGCGTTGCGCGCCTTCCTGCTCACGCTCGCCGTCGTGGACGACCTGCTCGCGATCATCGTCATCGGCGCCGTCTACACCGAGTCGGTCTCGGCGCTCTGGCTCGGCGTAGGGGCGGCGACCGTCGTGGTGTTCGCGCTCGTCATCCGACGCGGGTGGGTCAGCGGGTGGCTGCTGGTGCCGCTCGGCGTGGTCGCCTGGGCCGCCGTGCACGCGTCGGGGGTGCACGCGACGATCGCCGGGGTGGCGCTGGGCCTCGTGGTGCCGGGCACCCAGGAGGCCACCCGCCGGGCCCTGCGCCTGACGGAGCTGCCCGAGGAGTCGCTCGCCGAGCGGTGGGAGCACGTGTGGCGGCCGCTGTCCGCGGGCATCGCCGTTCCCGTGTTCGCCCTGTTCGCCGCGGGGGTCACCCTCTCCGCGGACGCGCTGCAGACGACGTTCGCGGACCCGGTGGCCCAGGGCGTGGCCCTCGGGCTGGTGCTGGGCAAGCCGATCGGCATCCTCGGTGCCACCTACCTCGTCGCCCGCTTCACGCGTGCCGCGCTGGCGCCCGGGCTCGGCTGGGCGGACGTCGCCGCGGTCGGCCTGCTCGGCGGGATCGGGTTCACCGTGTCCCTGCTGGTGGGCGAGCTGGCGTTCGGTGCCGGCAGCCCGCACGACGAGCACGTGGTCGTCGCGGTGCTCGCCGGGTCGCTCGTCGCCGCCCTGCTCGGCGGTGGCGCGCTGGCGCAGCGCGACCGGCATCACGCCCGCGCGGCGGCGGCGGCCTCCCGCCCGGACCGCGAGAACCGGTAGGTTCGCACCGATGAGCACCGTCGACTCCGCCTCGCTCCTCATCGACGGCCCCTGGGAGCACCGGTTCGTGGCCGCGAACGGCGCACGGTTCCACGTGGCCGTCGCCGGTCCCGACGACCGCGACGCGCCGCTCGTCGTGCTCCTGCACGGCATCCCGCAGTTCTGGTGGGCCTGGCGGCACCAGCTCCCCGCCCTGGCAGCCGCGGGCTATCGCGTGGCGGCCATGGACGTCCGCGGCACCGGCGGCTCGGACAAGCCGCCGCAGGGCTACGACGTCCCGACCCTCGCGGCCGACGTGGCCGGCGTCATCCAGTCGTTGGGCGCCGCGGACGCGGTGGTGGTCGGCAGCGGCTCGGGCGGCGAGATCGCCTGGGCCATGGCCGGCCTGCACCGCGACCGCGTCCGCGCGGTGGGCGCCCTGGCCGCACCCCACCCGCTGGACACCCGGGGTCACCTCCGCGCCGCGGTCCGGCCGTCGGCCCTGCGGCGGCTCGCGTTCGTCCAGCTCCCGTCGCTGCCCGAGCGCGCCCTCATGGAGGGGGACCTGGTGGCCCGCCTCCTGCACGAGTGGGGTGGCGCCCCGGGATGGCTGGACGCCCGCGCCGAGGCGACCTACCGGTCCGCCGCCCGGGTGCCGTTCGCGGCGCACAGCCAGATGGAGCAGCTGCGCTGGCTCGTCCGCTCGATGCCGCGGCCCGACGGTCGCCGGTACCACGCTGACCTCGAGGAGAGCACGCGCCCCCTGCCGGTGCTCCAGCTGCACGGCGGCCGGGACGGGCTCCGTCCGGCAGCCGGCGCGGCCCTGTCCAAGGAGACCGCCGCGCTCGTCGCCTCCCGCTACCAGTACGAGCTGCTGCCGCAGGTGGGGCACTACCCCGCCGAGGAGGCCCCCGAGCGCGTGACCGACCTGCTGCTGGCGTGGCTGCGGGAGTCCGTGCCGGTCGTCACGGCTTGACCATCGCCGACGCCTTCACCGGGTCGACCTCCCCGATGCCGGCCGACGGGCACATGGCCGCGACCGGGCACGCCCCGCACGCCGGCCTGCGCGCGAAGCACGTGCGCCTGCCGTGGAAGATCAGCCGGTGCGAGGCCATGGTCCAGTCCCTGCGCGGCAGGAGCGCCCCGAGGTCCTGCTCGACCACCAGCGGGTCCTTGCTCGTGGTGTAGCCGAGCCGCTGCGACAGGCGCATGACGTGCGTGTCCGTGGTGATCCCGGGGATCCCGAACGCGTTGCCGAGCACCACGTTGGCCGTCTTGCGCCCGACGCCGGGCAGCGTGACCAGGTCCTTCAGCCGAGGAGGGACCTCCCCGCCGAACCGCTCGACCAGGTCCCGGGACAGGCCCATGACCGACTTCGCCTTGGCGCGGAAGAACCCCGTGGGCCGCAGGATCTCCTCCAGCTCCTCCGGGTTCGCGGCAGCCAGCGCCGCGGCGTCGGGGTACCGGGCGAACAGGATCGGCGTGGTGAGGTTCACGCGGACGTCGGTGGTCTGCGCAGAGAGCACCGTGGCGACGAGCAGCTCGAACGGCGACGTGAAGTCCAGCTCGCAGCGCGCGTCCGGGTAGCGCACGGTCAGGGCACGGTCGACACGGCGTGCACGGCGGGTACGGGCAAGGGGCGACTCGAAGTCTGCTCCGATCACCTCGGCAGCGTACGACCTGGCACCGACACCCATTCGTGGCAGCGGAGACCCTGGCGCACCGTGGCCTTCTGTGCAGCGCTTGCTCCTATGGAGTGATTCCGTGGCGCACACAGGTACCGACGCTCAAGGTGGCCGCGTATCGGGCCGAAACGAGACAACGAGCCCGCCCGTGATGCCCGTCAGAGGAGGACCTGCCCGCATGACGCCCCCCGTCGAGCAACGGGTCAGTGATCTCCGCCTCGACCGGCGCGCGCTACGGGCCGAGCGTGCCCGGGTGGCCTGGTGGCGCCGGCTGGTGCGGGCCCGCCTCGACCTGGCCGTCGCCCAGGCGGCCCGCCCGCAGACGCTCGGCGAGGACGTCGCGTTCCAGCTCCCGCTCGAGGTCGGCCTCGACGTGCCGCGCCCCGCCGCGCTGGCCGCGGTGCTCGCCGGCGCGGACCCCGCGACGGACGTCGGCCGGCTGCACGAGCTGCGCGCCCTGGACGAGCAGCTCTCCGCCTACGCCGCGGGCGTCGAGGCCGCCCTCACCCGTGCCACCGACCGCCTGATCGTCCGGCTCGCCGTGGACCCCAGCGTGGTCGTCGCGGGTCTGCGGGAGCCTCTGGGCCGCGGATGACGCCCACCATGGGGCAGACTGAGAGCCGCGCAGGCCGCTGACCAGCAGTCGGTGCGTCTGGACCCAGATGTGAACGATGCCGCCACCGGGACGATCCGGGAGTCGGCCAGAGAGGTGAGGTCCCCGTGGAGGACGACATCGTGCTGTCGGCGCCGCTGTTCGCCGGGCTCGACCAGGAGTCGTCGGAGGCGCTCGTCGCGTCGATGAAGCCGATCGACATCGCCCGCGGCGACGCCCTGTTCCACGAGGGGGAGCCGGGCGACCGGCTCTACGTCGTGCGCGAGGGCAAGATCAAGCTCGGCCGGCGCTCCAACGACGGCCGCGAGAACCTGCTCGCGGTCCTCGGCCCGGGTGAGATGTTCGGCGAGCTCAGCCTGTTCGATCCCGGCCCCCGCACCGCCACCGCGACCGTCGTCGCCGACGCCGTGGTGCTCGAGCTCGGGCACGCCGACCTGATCCGCTGGCTCCAGGACAAGCCCACCGTCGCGCCGCACCTGCTCCAGGCGCTCGCGCGCCGGCTGCGGCGGACCAACGAGGCGCTGGCCGACCTGGTGTTCTCGGACGTCCCCGGTCGCGTCGCCAAGGCGCTGCTCGACCTGTCCACCCGCTTCGGCGAGAAGGTGGACGAGGGCATCCGCGTGGCGCACGACCTGACGCAGGAGGAGCTCGCGCAGCTCGTGGGTGCCTCGCGGGAGACCGTGAACAAGGCGCTCGCCGACTTCGCCGCCCGCGGCTGGGTGCGCCGCGAGGGCCGGGCGGTCGTCCTGCTCGACGTGGAGCGGCTGGAGCGACGCGCCCGCTGAGCGGGTCAGGCCAGCTCGACGACGATCTCCACCTCGACGGGCGAGTCCATCGGCAGCACGGCCACGCCCACGGCGGAGCGCGCGTGCACCCCGGCGTCGCCGAGCACGGCGTGCAGCAGCAGGCTCGCGCCGTTGACCACCGCCGGCTGCCCGGTGAACGCGGGATCGCTGGCCACGAAGCCGACCACCTTGACCACGTGCGCGATGCGGTCGAGGGCGTCGGCCCCCTGCGGCCCACCGTCGGCCGCGACCACCGCGGCGACGGCTGCCAGCGCGTTGAGCGCGGACGTCTGCGCGTAGCCGGCGGCCTCCTCCGGGCTGATCAGCCCGGCACCGACGCCGACCTTGCCGGTCGCGGGCAGGGCGCCCGCCACGAACGGCAGCTGCCCGCTGGTGTACACGTACGACCCCGACCGCAGGGCCGGCACGTACGCCGCGAGCGGCAGCGCCACCTCGGGGAGCTCGAGCCCGAGCTCGGCGAGGCGCGCGGCGGCGCCCATCAGGACTCCTTGGGCCGCTTGAGGTAGGCCACGAGCCCGGCGTCGGGCCCCTGGATCACCTGGACGAGCTCCCAGCCGTCGGCGCCCCACTGGTCCAGGATCGCCTTGGTGGCGTGAATGATGAGCGGAATCGTCGCGTACTCCCACTGCGTAGCCATGCGGCTCACCCTAGGGCCACCGGCGGGGTGTCGGAGCGCTCTCACACGCCTTCGACGGCGTCCGACCCCACCAGCTCGGTCCGCCAGGACCGCACCTCGGGGCGGCGGCGGAGCAGGGCCCGGCGCTCGCGCTCCGTCATGCCACCCCAGACCCCGAAGTCCATGCGGTTGTCGAGCGCGTCCGCCAGGCAGGCCAGTCGCACCGGGCAGCTGGTGCACACCGCGCGCGCCTCGCGCTGGGCGGCACCCTCGACGAACAGCGCGTCGGGCGCGAGCTTGCCCTTCCCGCACGCCGCGAGCGCGGTCCAGTGCGTGTCCTGCACGAGTGTGGTCACGCATCCTCCCGAGCACGCCGACGGGGCGTGCCGTGGCAGCCGCACCCGAGTCCTGCCGGGAAACTAGCGCTCCGAGCACCACTCTGGCGAGACTCCGTTCGGGTTGTTCCGTCAGATGGACGCTTGACCGGGTCGGAGCGGGTGCAGTCACGCATGTGCAGGTCCCGTGCAGGTCGGGGCGTCGGGCCCGATCCGTGGCGGCCCTGCCAGGGGCGCCTACTACCCTGACGGCATGCCGAACCCTGCGCGCCAGCGCGGCCGACAGGTCAACGTCTTCCAGGCGTTGGCCCTCCTGCTCACCTTCGCGCTGGTCGCGGGCGTGGGCGGTGTGCTCGCCGCCGGTCTCGTCCTGCCCGGAGTCGCGGTCGCCAACGGCGTGACGGACCTGACGGTCACCGCGTTCGACGACCTGCCGACGGAGCTCGACGAGGGCACCCTGCCGGAGAAGTCGGTCATCAAGGCCGCAGACGGCACGCTGCTGGCCACGTTCTACACGCAGAACCGTGTCGTGGTCCCGCTGACCGAGATCTCGCCGATGCTCCAGCACGCCGTGATCGCCACCGAGGACAAGCGGTTCTACCAGCACGCGGGCGTCGACCCCACGGGCATGCTCCGTGCGTTCGTGCAGAACCAGGCGAGCGACGGCGGCCAGCAGGGCGCCTCGACGCTCACCCAGCAGTACATCAAGAACGTCCTCATCGACGCCGCCCTGGCCAAGGACACCAAGGCCGAGCAGCTCGAGGCCATCCAGCAGGCGCGGGAGGCCGACGGCACCGAGGGCTACGCGCGCAAGCTGCGGGAGGCCAAGCTGGCCATCGCGCTGGAGAAGCGGCTGACGAAGGACCAGATCCTCGAGAAGTACCTGAACATCGCGCCGTTCGGTGCCTCGGTCTACGGCGCCGAGTCGGCCGCGCAGTACTACTTCACCAAGTCCGCGAAGGACCTGAACTACCTCGAGGCCGCCACGATCGCCGGCGTCACGCAGAGCCCCACCAAGTGGGACCCGGTGCTCAACCCCGAGGCCTCGCAGGAGCGCCGCAACCGCGTGCTCAAGCTCATGTTCGAGCAGAAGTTCATCACCGAGGCGGAGTACGAGGCCGGCCGCGCCACACCGCTGGCGGCAACCCTCGTTCCGTCGCCCCTCAAGCAGGGGTGCATGACGGCGGGCGACCTGGTGCCCGGCGCCGGCTACTTCTGCGACTACGTCACCAAGGTGATCGGCAACGACCCGGCGTTCGGTCCGACCAAGAACGACCGCATCAAGCTCCTCTACCGCGGTGGCCTGACCATCACCACGACGCTGATCCCGGGTGAGCAGGCGATCGCCGACACCGAGGTCAAGGCCGGCGTCCCCGTCGAGGACCCCTCGGGCGTGGCCAGCTCCATCGTCGTCGTCGAGCCCGGCACCGGGAAGATCACCGCGATGGCGCAGAACCGCAACTACACCGCGGTCGCCGAGCACGGGGACCGCGAGACGCCCGTCAACTTCAACACCGACAACGCCTACGGCGGCGCGTCCGGCTTCGCGCCCGGCTCGACGTTCAAGCCGTTCACGCTCCTCGAGTGGCTCAAGCAGGGCCACAGCCTGAACGAGACCGTCGACGGCAGCGTCCGGCCGCTGAACGAGAACATGTTCACGGCGTGCGGAGCCAAGGGGAAGAACAAGAAGTGGACCCCCGGCAACGCCGAGGGCAACGGTCGGACCATGTCCGTGATGGACGCCACCAAGAACTCGGTCAACCTGGCCTACCTGACGATGGCCATGCAGCTCGACCTGTGCAGCATCATGGACGGCGCCGCGCAGATCGGGATCCACAAGGCCGGCGGCAACGCCGGTGAGGGCAACGCCGACGCGTTCCCGGCCAACGTGATCGGGAGCAACTCGATCGCCCCGCTGTCGATGGCCGCCGCGTTCGCCGCGTTCGCCGCCAACGGCACCTACTGCAAGCCCATCGCGATCACCAGCGTGGTCAACGCCGACGGTGTCGAGCTCCCGGTCCCGAGCGCCGAGTGCAGCCCGGTGATCGACCCCAAGTACACGAGCGCCCTGACCTTCGCGCTGCGCAACGTCTGGCAGGGCACGGCGGACAAGGTCACGCCCCCGCCGTTCCCGACCGCCGGCAAGACGGGCACCACCAGCGAGAACGAGTACACCTGGTTCGTCGGGTACTCCCCGCTGCGCGCCGCCGCGGTGTGGGTCGGCTTCTCCGACGGGATGCGGCCCGTGCAGGACATGACCATCAACGGCAAGTTCGTCCCGAACGCCTACGGCGCGACGATCGCCGGTCCCACGTGGAGCCGGTTCATGACGCAGACTCTCGCCGGAGCGCCCAACACCGACTTCCCAGCACCCGGGGACAAGGAGGTGTTCGGCGAGAAGGTGGCCGTGCCGTCCGTGGTCGGCCTCAGCGAGGCGGACGCGCGCAACCGGCTCTCCGCAGCCGGGTTCCGGGCGTCGGTCGCTCCCGCCCAGGTGCCCTCCGCGCTCCCGGCCGGGACGGTCGCGTCGCAGAGCCCGTCCGGCACCGCGGTGCGCGGCTCGTACGTGCAGCTGACCCTGTCCAACGGCCAGCCGCCCGCGGCTCCGGTCGACCCGAACCAGCCGGGCGGTCCCGGCGGCGGCAACAACGGCAACGGCAACGGCGGCGGCGGCGGCGGCGGGAACCCGAGACCGTGATCGACGGCCCCGGCCGCACGCTCGCCCGCACCGCCGGGGGCCTCGCGCTGGCCGGTGCGGGTGCGCTCGCGTACGCCTCGCTGGTCGAGGTCCGCTGGTACACGCTGCGTGAGGTCACCGTCCCGGTGCTCCCCGCCGGCCAGGACCCGCTGCGCATCCTGCACCTCTCCGACCTGCACCTGACCCCGGGCCAGCGCAGGAAGATCGACTGGGTGCGGGACCTGGCCTCCCTGGACCCGCACCTGGTGATCGACACGGGCGACAACTGGGCCCACCTGGACGCGATGCCCTCGCTGCTCGAGGCCCTGGAGCCGCACCTGGCGGTGCCCGGTGCGTTCGTGCTCGGCTCCAACGACTACGTCGCACCCATGCCCAAGAACCCGGCGCGGTACCTGCTGCCCGACGCCCGGTTCAAGAAGCCGATGCGACCGGCCGAGCTGCCGTGGCGTGAGCTCACCGCACGGTTCCGGTCGGCGGGCTGGATCGACCTCACCAACCGCCGGGACGTGCTCAAGGTCGACGGCCGCGTGCTCTCGCTCGTCGGCACGGACGACGCGCACCTCGACCGCGACGCGTTCCCGGCTGCGCGGGGCGACGACGACGCCCGCACGGGCTCGACGCCGGTGGACCTCCACCTGGGCGTCACGCACGCGCCCTACCGCCGCGTGCTCGACCAGATGCACGCGGACGACGTGGACCTGACGATCGCCGGGCACACGCACGGCGGCCAGCTCGCCCTGCCGTTCTGGGGCGCCCTGGTGACCAACTGCGACCTGGACACCCGCCGCGCCAAGGGTCTGCACGGCTGGCCCGGTCCGCGTCCGGACCAGCCCGGCGGCGCGGGCTCCACGTGGATGCACGTGTCCGCGGGCCTCGGCACGTCGCCGTACGCACCCGTGCGGTTCGCGTGCCGGCCGGAAGCGACGCTCCTCACTCTCGTCGCGGCGTAGGTCGGCTGTTTCCGGTTTCGTCGCACGGGTGGTCGTCGGCTATCCTTACCAGGCTCCACGGGGTGTGGCGCAGCTTGGTAGCGCGCTTCGTTCGGGACGAAGAGGTCGTGGGTTCGAATCCCGCCACCCCGACAGACGAGAAGGGCCCCTGATCAGCAGATCTGCTGATCAGGGGCCCTTCTCGCGTGGTCAGCCCCGCGGTTGCAGGTAGGCGGCGTGGCCGTCGGCGACGCGGATCCGGACGTGGGTGGACGAGGTCGGGTCGACCGGCCCCTCCACGGTCTGGCCGCCGTCGGCGGTGGAGATGTCGAGCGCCACGGGCTTGCCCGTCCCGTACACGGTGACGTCGCCGTCGCTCGCGTGGGCGTCCACGTCACCCCGGACGCCGGAGATCTCGGTGCGGCCGTCGCTGGAGCGGGTGGTGGCCGAGCCGGACACGTCGGAGACGGTGATCGCGCCGTCGGCGGAGGACACGGACACCGAGCCGCGGACGTCGCTGACGTCGGTCCGGCCGTCGGCGGTACGGACGGTCACGTCCCCGTCGATGTCGGACACGTCGGTGTCGCCGTCGCTGGCGTGCACCTCGAGCGGACCCTGCAGGGCGGTCGCGGTGACGGAGCCGTCGCGGGCGCGGACGATCACCGACGTGCCGTCCGGGACCGTGACGTCCAGGGACGCGGTGCAGAAGCCGGGCCGCCACCAGTCGCAGACGTACCGCACCCGCAGCTCGTCGGCCAGCTCGTCGACCGAGTAGTGCGCGCGGGTGAGGGCGGTGGTCGCGGTGCGCTCGACCTCGACGCGGTCGCCGCCGGTGGTCACGGTGATGTGCCCGTCGGCCACCAGCTCGACCACCGGCGCGGCCGCGTAGCTGGCACTGTCGGTGCGGGTCGTGGCGTCGTCGGAGCCCAGGACGAGCAGGTCGACGGCGCTGAAGGAGGCGGAGACCAGCAGGACGCCGCCGACGACGGCTCCTGTCCAGGTCAGGGCGCGCGCACCGGGGCTGCGCGGGGTCGGACCCGCGGCGGGCGCCGGCCGCTCCAGGGTGGTGGTCATGGTCGTTCTCCGATCGTGGGTTCGTGCTCCAACCAGCGCAGGACGGCGAGCACGCGGCGGTGGTCGTCGGCGGCCTGCGGGAGGTCGAGCTTGGTGAGGATGGACGTCACGTGCTTCTCGACCGCCGGCAACCCGACGACGAGGCGGTCGGCGATGGCCGCGTTGGAGCGGCCCTCCGCCATGAGACCGAGCACGTCCCGCTCGCGCGGGGTGAGGGTCTCGAGGCCCGAACGGCGGGTCCGGGCAAGGATCTGGGCGACGACCTCGGGGTCGATCACCGTGCCGCCGGCGGCCACGCGGCCGAGGGCGTCGAGGAACTCGTCCACGTCCGCCACCCGGTCCTTGAGCACGTACCCGAGGCCGCGCACGTCCCCGGCGAAGAGCTCGCGGGCGTACCGCTGCTCCACGTACTGCGACAGGACCAGCACCGGGAGGCGCTTGTGCAGGCTGCGCAGGTGCACGGCGGCCCGCAGACCCTCGTCGGTGTGCGACGGGGGCATCCGGACGTCGGTGACCAGCAGGTCGGGGAGGTCGTCGTCGGGCCCGAGGGCGGCGACGACCTCGTCGGCGGTGGTGTAGCCGACGACCTCGTGCCCCTCCGCGACGAGCAGCCTGGTCAGGCCGTCGAGCAGCAGGACCGAGTCCTCGGCGATCACGATGCGCACGGCACCTCCACGGTGAGTCGGGTGCCGGCTCCGGCCGGGCTGTCCAGGTCGAACGTGCCGTCGAGGGCGGCGACACGGCTGCGCAGTCCGTCGAGCCCGCTGCCGGGCGCGGCGGTCGCTCCCCCGCGGCCGTCGTCGGCGACGACGAGGCGCAGGCGGCCGCCCGGGCTCACCGTGGCGGTGACCGTGACCTGCTGGGCCTCGGCGTGCTTGGCGGCGTTGGTGAGCGCCTCGGCGGCGACGAAGTAGGCGGCGGCCTGCGCGGAGGTGCTGGCGCAGTTGAGGGCCGGTGGGTCGGGCACGTCGACCCGGACCGGGACCGGGCTGCGCGCGGCGAGCGCGGACAGGGCGGCGTCGAGCCCGCGGTCGGTGAGGACCGCCGGGTGGATGCCGCGGACCAGGTCGCGCAGCTCCGCCAGCGTCTCCTTGACCTCGCGGTGGGCGTGGTCGAGGGCCGCAGCGGCCTCCGGGTCGCTGGAGACCTTGCGCTTGGCGGCGCCCAGCTCGACGCCGAGCGCCACGAGTCGCTGCTGGGCGCCGTCGTGCAGGTCGCGCTCGATGCGGCGGCGCTCCTCGTCGGCGGCCCCCACGGCGGCGGTGCGGGTCTCGGTCAGCTGGACGGCGCGCCCCTCGGCCTGCGCGGCCCTGGCCTGCGCCTGCCGTGCGGCCTCGAGCGCCTCGGCACGGGCGGAGGCGCCCAGCAGGGACCGCCCGGAGCGGACGATCGCCAGCGAGCCGGCCTGGGAGGCCAGCGCGGCGACCCAGGCGCAGACGAGGGCTCCCGGCACCATGAGGACCAGCGGGAAGGGCGGGTGGCTGAGGCCGTTCGTGGCGGCGATCACCGGGTAGACGAGCCCGCCGAGCGCGAACCCGCCGGCGACGGTGACGACGACGCTCTGCACCGTGAGGATCGCGCCGGCGACGAGGACGTAGGCACTGTGGCCCCACGTGCGGCTGTCGGACAGGATCGCCCACCACGACGCCCACCACCCGTCGCGGCGCGGGTAGGTCGGCGCCGCGATCTCGACCGCGAGCTGCGCCTCGAGCCGCGCCCGCTCGAGCTGCGCGAACGGCCGGCCCGCCCACAGCGTGGCGACCAGCATGGGGATGCCGACCAGCAGAGGGATCAGGGAGACCGACAGGGAGACGGCCACGGCCAGGCCGATGAAGGCGACGAGGACGACGAACGAGCCGACGACCGTCTGGGAGATCCCCCGCCAGGTCGCCACCGACACGGGGGCGGCCGCGAGGGCGCGCAGGTCGGTGAACGCGGGGGCGACGACGCGCAGGTCGTCGGACACGCTGCTCGGGGACGTCGGTGAGGTCATGACAGTGACGCTAGGGCTCCGGGGCGACCGGCAGACAGCCTGACCACCCACGAGCGCGCGGTGGGTTCTCCCTACCCCCGCGCAGGACGGGCCGGCCCTCCGAGGGAGGACCGGCCCGTCCGTCGTGCGACTAGCCGATGGTGCAGGTGGCGCCGTTCAGGGTGAACGCCGTCGGGTTGGTGTTGGTGCCCGTGTGGGAGCCGTTGAACCCGATGTCGGTGCTCTGGCCGGCACCGAGGGTGCCGTTCCACGCCGCGTTCTTGGCGCTGACCGCCGTGCCGGACTGCGACCAGTCGGCGCTCCAGCCCTGCGTGACCTTCTGGCCGTTGGCGAACGTGAACCCGAGGGTCCAGCCGTTGAGGGCCGTGGTGCCGGTGTTGGTCACCTTGACGGAGGCCGTGAAGCCCGTGTTCCAGCTGCTGGCGGTGTAGGACACCTTGCAGGAGCCGGTCGTGGTCGGGGACTTCGTGGTCACCGAGAGGGCCGAGGACGCGGCGGAGATGTTGCCCGCGTTGTCCCGTGCCCGCACGGTGTACTGGTACGCCGTCGCCGCCGTGAGGCCGCTGTCCGTGTAGGACGCCGTGGTCGGCGTGCCGACCTTGGTGGTCCCCCGGTAGACGTCGTACCCGGCCAGGCCGGAGCCACCCGTGTCCGTGGACGCGGTCCACGTGAGGGCGACGCTGGTCTCCGTGACGGTCGTCGCGACGAGGCCCGCAGGCACCGACGGGGCGATCGTGTCCACCGTGGTGGCCGGCAGCGTGGTCACCGACAGCGCGCTCGACGCCGCGGAGATGTTCCCCGCCACGTCACGCGAGCGCACCGTGTACGAGTACGCCGTCGCCGCCGTGAGGCCGGTGTCGGAGTACGACGTCGTCGTGGTGGAGCCGACCTTCGTCGTGCCCCGGTAGACGTCGTACCCGGCCAGGCCGGAGCCGCCCGAGTTGTCGGTCGACGCCGCCCAGGACAGCGTGAGGCTGTTCTGGGTGACCGCGCTCGCGGCGAGGCCCGTGGGGACGCTCGGCGCGACCGTGTCGGTCGGCGTGGCCCTGGTGGTGACTGCGAGGGCCGACGAGGCGGCGGACACGTTGCCCGCCACGTCCTTGGCCCGGACGGTGTACGAGTACGCCGTCGACGCGGTCAGGCCGGTGTCGGTGTACGACGTGGTGGTCGAGGAACCGACCAGCGCACCGCCCCGGTACACGTCGTACCCGGCGACGCCGGAGCCACCCGTGTTGTCCGTCGAGGCCGTCCACGAGATCGTGGCCGACGTCGCGGTGGTGGTGCCGACGAGCAGACCTGTCGGGACGCTCGGAGCGACCGTGTCGGTCGGGGCGGGCGTCGAGAACAGCCGGTCGTAGTCGGCCATGGCACCGGCGACGGCCGTCTGGGCCCAGAACCGGTGGAAGTTGAACGTCGGCGCGGCGCCGCCGTTCAGGTACGCCTGGACCTTGGACCACTGGGGGTCCTGCTTGTACCAGGAGCGGATGTCCAGGAACGAGACGCCCGGCTTGATGACGTCGCCGTTGGGCATCGTGCCGGTCCAGCCGGCAGGGATGTAGACCCCGTTGCCGCCCGCGACGTAGGTGTCGTCGAACCGGCCGAAGTCCGTGCGGGTCTCCGGCGCCGAGACGCCCAGCGAGTCCTGGTTGGAGGCCCAGATGGCGTCGAGCAGGGCCTTGGTCTTGGCCTGGATGGCCGTGTTGCCCGACTTGGCGGCGTAGAACAGGAGCGTGCGGGCGGTGTCGCCGGCGACGCCGACGTCCTGGCCGCTGCTCTTGACGACGACCTTGAGACCCGAGTTGGAGCCCGGGCTCGCGGCGTTCCAGGTGTCCGGCTTGCCGGTCCAGGTCAGCTCCGAGGGGACGGACCACGTGGAGCCCGAGACCGTGATGTTGGCCGCGGCCCACGGTGCCCACTTGTCGAGGATGGCCTTGGCCTGCAGGTTGCCCGAGGCGTAGTAGAGCTCCGCGACGCGCTGCATGCCCCACGCCTGCATGCCGAACCACTGGTTCGACGGCGGGTCGTTGTAGACCGGTGCCTCGGTGTAGCCCATGCCGTAGAAGGTCGGCGTGCCGGCCGGGGGCGTGGCATACGCGCCGTCCCAGCTGTTGGTCGCGCCACCGGCGATGCCGCCCTCAGGGGCCTGCAGCCACTTGTAGAACTCGAGCTGGCGGGTCAGCGAGCTGGCCCAGTCCGACTTGGCGGTCGGCGACTTCGGCGTGAGGGCCGGGTCGGTGGACAGCACCCAGGCCGCGAGCGGGTTCTGGTAGCCGAAGTGCGCGTGCGACGACCCGATGCGCCAGGCCCAGCCGGCCGACGAGTCGAGCGCCCCACCCCACGCGTAGTACCAGGAGAGCAGGCCGTGCGCGCTCTCCTTGCCGGAGCCGGCGGGGCAGGACGGCGAGGTGCAGCCGACCGCCTTGAAGTACTTGTCGAACAGCGCGTAGCGCAGGTAGTCGCCCATCTTGGCGGCCTTGGCCACCGTGCCGGCGATCTGCGCCTGCTTGCCCTGCGCGGTCGCCCACTGGTTGGCCCAGTAGACGGCCTCGACCGCACGCGCGTCGGCGTCGGGGGCGTTGGTGTACTTCCACTGCTTGGCGTACGAGGCGTCCTTGGTGAACAGGTCCAGGTAGCCGTTGGTGCCGCCGTACTTGAACTCCTCGCACGACGGCTGCGGGACGGTCTCCCAGACCGACTCCTGCGGGCCGCGCTGGAAGGTGTTGATGTAGGACGTGCCGGTGGCTGTCGGGCCGAGCTCGCAGCCCGCTCCCGGGGTGGCGCCGAACCCGTACTTGTTGTCGACGTCGGCGAGCCAGTGCATGCCGTACACGTCGGAGTTGCCGTAGGTGGCCTTCAGCTCCGCGCCGATCGGGTCCTTGCCCGACGTCACGCCGCTGTTCAGCTGCGACGGGTAGCTGCTCGGGTGGTTGAACTCCGAGGCGTACGTCGCCGGGCTGTTCGGGTTGTAGAACGAGTTGGTGGGCTGGTCCGCGCTCGTCGGGATCATGTACTTCTCGAGCGTGTCCCACGAGTGGTTGAACGGGGCCCAGTCCTCGGTGACCTGGCCGTACAGCGCCTCGAGCCAGACCCAGTAGGAGTACGCCTCCGACGTCGTCTCGTGGCCGTAGTCGGGCGCCTCGACGATGAGGGTCTCGACGGAGTGGTAGGGGATGCCCTGCGCGCTGAAGTACCCGTTCGCCGGGTCCTTGAGCTTGTCGTACATGGTGAGGAACCGCTGGGTGTACTCGCCGTCGGCCACGGCGGCCTTGACGGGTGCAGCGGCCGGCACCGAGACGGTGGCCGGGCCGGCGGCCATGGCGGGCTGGATCCCGCAGATGGCCAGCAGCGATGCTGCGCTCAGGGTGGCCGTGGCCACCCAGGCAGCTCGCCGTCGGGTCGATGAGGACATCTACTCGTACCTTTCTGGCTGTCGGGCGCGCCCCCGCGACGTCGCGGGTACGCCCCGCGCCCGCACGCAAGCGCGTGCGGGCGGTGACGGAGGTGCACGAAGGAACTGGCCGACGGTGCCGGGTACCCCGCAACGGTGCGGGTGTCCGGGCAGACGGAGGCCGGGTCGGCGCCCACTTTCCGGCGGCGCACAGCCGGCGTCCAGACTCCTAAACGATTCGAGTGGGAGCGCGACCACATGGTCGTCACGACCACCGGAAGAAGCGCGCCGCCACCGGCACCCCGACGGCCGTCCACGCTGCCAGGACCAGCAGCGACCCGGTCGGGAACGGCTGCCCGTACCAGGCCGCGGCCAGCGCCTCGCTGCCCGCCCCGAGGGGCGTCCAGCCCGCGATCGTCTGGATGGCGTCGGGCATCAGCGGCAGGGGCAGCCAGACGCCCGCGAAGAACAGCGAGACGAAGTAGACGGTCATCCCCCACGCGGTCGCGGCCGGCGCGTTCGGGGCCAGCGCGGCGATCACGGATCCCACCGCGAAGGTCGCGAGGACGGTGAGCAGGAACGCGAGCAGCAGGACGAGTGGCTCGGCCGGCGCGGCCACGTCGACCACGGTCACGCCGAGCACGTACATGAGCACCGCCGCCACCAGCAGGGCGGCCAGGTTCACCAGCACCTGCGCGACCAGGATGCGCGACGGCGGCACGGGCGTGGTCGACAGCCGCTTGAGCACCCCACGGCCGCGGTACCCCGCAACGGTCTGGGGGTAGGAGGAGAGGCCGACCGTGGCCACGGCGAGCGCCAGGACGGTCGGCGCGTAGCCGGTGATGCCGTTGATCTGCGACAGGATCGGGTCCTGGTCGTCGAACGGCACGTCCGCCCACGGCATCACCAGGCCGAGCACGGTGAGCAGGACGGCGGGGAAGAGGACCGCGAAGAACGCTCCGGACGGTTCCCGCAGGAAGAGCCGGGCCTCGACGGTGGTCAGGCGGGCCTGGGCGCCCGTGAGGGACGCGGTGACGCTCGTGCTGGACATGGTCAGACCTCCACGGATGTCGTGAGTGCGACGAACGCGTCCTCGAGCGAGCTCTGCTCGAGGCGCAGGTTCTCGGGGCGGATGCCGTGCTGGGCCAGCGCGACGAGGACGTCCTGGACGACGTTGTCGCGGCCGCGGGCCTCGATGGTGCCGTCGTCGGAGTGCGTGACGCGGGCGAGGTGCTCCAGCAGCCCGACCGGGACGGGGGCGGACGGGCGGAACCGCAGCACCTGCTCGGCGGTCGCCCGGGCGACCAGCTCCGCCGGGGTGCCGGTCGCGACGACCCGGCCCGCGTCGATGAGCGCGATCCGGTCGCAGAGCCGCTCGGCCTCCTCCATGAAGTGCGTGACCAGCACGATCGTCACGCCGCGGTCGCGGATGCGCTCCACGACCTCCCACGTGTCGCGGCGCGCGTGCGGGTCGAGCCCGGTGGTGAGCTCGTCGAGGATGGCGACCTGCGGGTTGCCGACGAGGGCCAGCGCCACCGACAGCCGCTGCTTCTGGCCGCCCGACAGCTGCTCGAACCGCGCACCCGCCCGGTCGGTCAGGCCCAGCTCGTCGAGGAGCTGCGTCGGGTCGGCCGGGTCCGGGTAGAACGACGCGTACAGGTCGAGGGCCTCGCGGACCACCAGCTTCGGCTGCAGCTGGCTCTCCTGGAGCTGGAGGCCGACGACCTCCCGGAGCCGGCTGCGGTCGCGGACCGGGTCCAGGCCGAGCACCCGGACCGTGCCGGAGTCGGCCTCGCGCAGCCCGCCGACGATCTCGACGGTGGTGGTCTTGCCGGCCCCGTTGCGGCCCAGCACGCCGAAGATCTCGCCGCGGTGCACCTCGAGGCTGACGTCGTCGACGGCGACCGTGCCGCCGTAGCGCTTGTGCAGGTTCTCGACCTGGATGACGGGCATGGCGGGCTCCTTCGGGTGTGGGGTGCCGCGGGAGCGGCCGACGGCCGGTCCCGTGAGTGACGGGTCGAGTCAGGAGGTGCGGTTGGGCACCGACGCACCGCGCGTCAGGCGGTCGAACGCGACCGCCATGAGGCCGGCGATCAGCAGGGTCACCGCGGAGCCGACCAGGAGCGGCTGGTCGCCGCCGAACCACACGGAGGTGGAGAAGGGACCGGCGTCCTGCGCGAGCAGGGCCGAGACCAGGAGGATCGGGCCGGCGGTCAGCGGCAGCGCGAGGGTCCCCCACCAGCCACCGAGCCGCTGGTAGGACATGCCGACCAGCAGCCCGGACACGTAGGCCACCAGAAACAGCAGCGTCGAGCTGACGAAGAGCGTCGCGACGTCGGCACTGTCGGGCGAGAGCCCCTCGACGATCCGCCACTGCCACCCGAACGCGTCGAACACCGCGCGCTCGACGACCAGCAGCAGGGCGAACACGACCCCGTAGACGAGGGCCAGGCCGCCGGCGGCGAGCAGCGACCCGAGCGCGAGGCTGCGCCGGGTCAGCCCGGCCGCGATGTGCACCGGCAGGTAGGCCGCGGTGATCGCGATGAGCACCGAGAACGGGAACCAGATCGCGCCCTGCCGCGCGAACGCCATGACGCTGTTGTTGACCTCACCCACCTGGTTGATCACCACGAGCGCGCCGGTCACGACGACGATCGCCATGCCCCACGCCCACGCGGCCAGGTACAGGTTCATCCAGAGCAGCCAGGTCGCGGTGCCGCGCACGGAGCTGCGGCTCGGGAGACGTGCCGTGTCGATGCTCATCGGGACTCCTCCGTGGTGGCGCCGGCGGGGCGGTCGGTCAGGTGGACGAACAGGTCCTGCAGTGCGACGGGGCCGAGCTCGAGCCCGGTCTGCCGGGCCCGGCTGGCGTCGTCGGCACGTGTGCCGACGAGCGTCGCCTGCGCGGTGCGCCCCAGCCGCTGGCGGGCGACGACGTCGCGGCCGGCGACGAAGGCCTCGACCGCTTCGGCCGGACCGGTGACGGTGATCCCGCCGGAGCGGAGCGTCTCCGCGTCCGACATCGTCAGCACGGTCCCGCGGTCCAGCACCACGACGTCCTCCAGCAGCCGCTCGATCTCGCCGATCAGGTGGCTGGACAGCACGATCGTGCGCGGGTGCTCCACCCAGTCGGCCAGCAGGGCGTCGTAGAACGCGTACCGCGACGGGGCGTCCATGCCGAGGTGGACCTCGTCGAGCAGGGTCAGCGGGGTGCGGCTGGCCAGCCCGACCACCACCCCGAACGCCGACCGCTTTCCGCGCGAGAGGCGGTCGGGCCGACTGAGGGGGTCCAGCTCGAAGCGGTCCATCAGCGTGTCCGCCAGCTCCCGGGAGAACAGCGGGCGACGGTCCCCGAGGAACTCGAGCGTCTCCTTGAGCTTCTGGTCGTTGGCGACGTCGCCGCTCTCCCGCACCAGGCACGTCCCGGCCAGCACCCGCTCGTTCTCCCAGGGGTCCTCCCCGTCGACGAGGACCGTGCCCGATGTCCGTCGGCGGAACGCCGCGAGGATCGACAGCGCGGTCGTCTTGCCCGAGCCGTTGCGGCCGAGCAGCCCCGTGATGACGCCGGGTCGGAGGGTGAACGACACCGCGTCGAGCGCGGTCGTCGTGCCGTAGCGGGCGGTGAGGTCCCGGACCTCGACGCCGAACCCGGTCATCGCTGCTCCCCCGTCGTCAGCCGCGCGACGATCTCGTCCGTGGTGATGCCCAGCACCCGCGCCTGCTCGAGCATCGGCTCGACGACGTCCGTGAAGAACGTCGCCCGGCGCTGCTCCAGCAGACGCTCCCGGGCACCCTCCGCGACGAACATGCCGATGCCGCGGCGCTTGTAGAGGACGCCCTCGTCGACCAGCTCCGTGAACGCCTTGGCGGCCGTCGCGGGGTTGATCCGGAACGTCGTCGCGTACTGCGTGGTGGACATGACCTGCTCCTCCGCTGCGAGGGCTCCCGACAGGACGTCGGCGCGGATCTGGTCCGCGATCTGCACGTACAGGGGGTCTCGACCGTCGAACACGGTGCACCTCCTGTCCTGTTCAGTGGTTCGTTACATGACCAACTAACCACAGAACCGATCGCGCCGCAAGACCCGAACACACAGCAACGTCCGCACTCGTGAGGGCTCCAGCCCCGACGAGTGCGGACGTTGCGGGTGGTGCGTCAGACGGCGGTGAGGCGCTGGGCCGCGACCAGCTCGGCGATCTGCACCGCGTTCAGCGCGGCGCCCTTGCGGAGGTTGTCGTTGCTGATGAACAGCGCCAGACCGCGGCCGCCCTCGACGCCCTCGTCCTGGCGCAGGCGGCCGACGAACGACGGGTCCTGACCGGCGGCGACCAGCGGCGTCGGCACGTCGGTCAGCTGCACGCCGGGTGCGGTCGACAGCAGCTCGGCGGCGCGCTCGGGGGTGATCGCGCGGTCGAACTCGGCGTTGATCGACAGCGAGTGGCCCGTGAACACCGGCACGCGCACGCAGGTACCGGACACCAGCAGGCCGGGCAGGTCGAGGATCTTGCGCGACTCGTGCCGCAGCTTCTGCTCCTCGTCGGTCTCGAACGAGCCGTCGTCGACCAGGTTCCCGGCCAGCGGGATGACGTCGAACGCGATCGGCGCGACGTACTTCACCGGCGCGGGCATGGTCACGGCAGACCCGTCGTGCACCAGCGCGAGCGTGTCCTGGGTGACCGCGGCGCGGATCTGGCTGTCCAGCTCCGCGGCCCCCGCGAGGCCCGAGCCGGAGACCGCCTGGTAGGTCGACACGACGAGCCTGCGCAGCCCGGCCTCGTCGTGCAGGACCTTGAGCGCCGGCATCGCGGCCATCGTGGTGCAGTTCGGGTTGGCGATGATGCCCTTGACGGCTCCCGCCAGCGCGCCCGGGTTCACCTCGGAGACGATGAGCGGGACCTCGGGGTCGCGACGCCACGCCGACGAGTTGTCGATGACCAGCGCGCCGGCCGCGGCGAACCGCGGGGCGTGGATCTTCGACGCGGCACCGCCGGCCGAGAACAGGGCGACGTCGATGCCGGACAGGTCCTGCGTCTCGACGTCCTCCACCACGACGTCGGTGCCCTTCCACGGCAGCGTCGTGCCGGCCGAGCGCGCGGACGCGAAGTAGCGGATCGAGTCGACCGGGAAGTTGCGCTCGTCGAGCAGCCGCCGCATGACCGCGCCGACCTGTCCGGTGGCGCCGACCACCGCGATGTTCAGTCCCATGGCCCTACCGTCCCGTCCCGCCGTACACGACGGCCTCGTCTTCCGTGGAGTCCAGGTCGAACGCGGTGTGCACCGCGCGGACCGCGTCGTCGAGCGAGTCGGCCCGCGTGACCACGGAGATCCGGATCTCCGACGTGGAGATCATCTCGATGTTGATGCCGGCCTCCGACAGCGCGGCGAAGAACCGCGCGGAGACGCCGGGGTGCGACTTCATGCCCGCGCCGATGAGCGAGAGCTTGCCGATCGTGTCGTCGTACTGGAGCGACGCGAAGCCGATGTCGGGCTGGTGCTCGGTCAGCGCGGCCGTCGCTGCGGCGCCGTCCGTGGCGGGCAGCGTGAAGGAGATGTCCGTCAGGCCCGTGGCGGCGACCGACACGTTCTGCACGATCATGTCGATGTTCACCCCGGCGCCCGCGACCACCTGGAAGATGCGGGCGGCCTTGCCCGGCACGTCCGGGACGCCGACGACCGTGATCTTGGCCTCGCTGCGGTCGTGCGCGACGCCGGCGATGATCGGCTGTTCCACAATCTCTCCTTCGGCAGCGGGCTGGTCCGTCACCAGGGTGCCCGTATGAGTGGTGAACGACGAGCGCACGTGGATCGGTACCCCGTACCGGCGGGCGTACTCGACGCAGCGCAGGACCAGCACCTTGGCGCCGCTGGCCGCGAGCTCGAGCATCTCGTCGTAGCTGACCCGGTCGAGCTTGCGGGCGTTCGGCACGATGCGCGGGTCCGCGGTGAACACGCCGTCGACGTCGGTGTAGATCTCGCAGACGTCGGCCTTGAGCGAGGCCGCGAGCGCGACCGCGGTGGTGTCCGAGCCGCCGCGGCCCAGCGTGGTCACGTCGTTGGTGGTCGGGTTGACGCCCTGGAACCCGGCGACGATGGCCACCGACCCCTGCGCGAGCGTCTGCCGGATGCGGCTGGGCGTGACGTCGATGATCCGCGCCTTGCCGTACGACTCGTCGGTGATCACCCCGGCCTGCTGGCCCGTGAACGACTTGGCGTCGACGCCCAGGTTGTGGATGGCCATGGCCAGCAGGGACATCGAGATGCGCTCGCCGGCGGTCAGGAGGATGTCCATCTCGCGCTGCGGCGGCATCGGGGTGATCTGCTGCGCCAGGTCGATGAGCTCGTCCGTGGTGTCGCCCATGGCGCTGACCACCACGACGACGTCGTGACCGGCGCGCTTGGCCTCGGCCACCCGCTTCGCGACGCGCTTGATGCTGGCGGCGTCGGCGACGGAGGAACCGCCGTACTTCTGCACGATCAAGGCCACGGGGGAGCTCTTTCGCGGGCTCGGACAGGACCGGGCGAGTGTACGGCCGTGCCCACCTGGTGGGCAGCGAGTTTCAGATGGCGGATCACGGTGGCTCGCCCTCCACAGCACCTGCACAGACGCGGAGGCCGAACCCTGCCCGGCCCGACCGGTCGAGGCCTAGGTTGGCGCCATGTCGAGCACCGTCGATGACGACACCGCGGCCGCGCCACCACCCCCCTCTCCCGCGCCGGGCGACGGCATCTCGGTGCGCGGTCTGCACCGCGCGTTCGGGCAGGTCAAGGCCCTCGACGGCGTCGACCTGACCGCGCGCACCGGGGCGGTCACCGCGCTCGTCGGCCCCAACGGCTCCGGCAAGACCACGCTGCTCCTGGTGCTCGCCGGGCTGCTGGTCCCGGACGCCGGTTCGGTGAGGGTCGCGGGGCACGACCCGATCGCCCAGGGACCGGCCGCCCGTGCGAGGACCGGCTGGATGCCCGACACGTTCGGCACCTGGGACTCCCTGACCGCGCGCGAGGTGCTGCTGACCTTCGCCGCCGCGTACCGGCTGTCGGAGGCTGTCGCACGGGCACGGGTCACCGACCTGCTGGCCACCGTCCACCTCACCGAGCTTGCCGACCGGCCCGCGAGCGTCCTGTCGCGCGGCCAGAAGCAGCGGCTCGGCCTGGCGCGCGCCCTCGTGCACGACCCGGCGGTGCTGCTCCTCGACGAGCCGGCCAGCGGCCTCGACCCGCGCTCCCGCGTCGACCTGCGGATCCTGCTGCGCCGCCTCGCCGACGAGGGCCGCACCGTGCTCGTCTCGAGCCACGTGCTCTCCGAGCTCGACGAGATGGCCGACGACGCGGTCTTCCTCTCCCGCGGCCGCACCGTGGTGCCCGACGCCGGCCCCGGCGGCGGCCGCTCCTGGCACGTCCGCGCACTGTCCGTCGAGGCGCTCACCGCCTGGCTGACCAGCACCGGCGTGGCGTGGCGGCCCGACGAGGCACCCGACACCCCTACCGGCTCCGGCGGCGTGCTGCTCGAGCTCGACGGTGACGAGGGCGCCGCGCGGCTCATCCGCGACGCCGTGACCGCCGGGGTCGCGCTCGTGTCGGTGGTGCCGGCCGCCGGCGCGCTCGAACAAGCCTACCTGACCCTCGAGGAGGACCGGCGATGACGATGTCCGAGGTCGAGCTCGAGCACGAGCCGTCGACGACGCCGCCGAAGGCCCCGCGCTCCGCCACGTGGGGTCTGACGTGGCACGGAGTCCGGACCGTCGCGGTGCTCGAGCTGCGCCAGCGCGTGCGCTCGACCCGGTGGATCGTCGCGCTGATCGTCTGGTTCGTGGTCGTCGGTGGGATCACGCTGCTGACCTCCGGGGCCATCTCCGCCCTCTCGTCCGGCGAGGCGTTCGGCGCACGTCCGTCGAACGGACCGCTCCTGTTCGGCGCCGTGACGTTCCTCGTGCTCGGCCTCGGGCTGCTGGTCACGCCGACGCTCGCGTCGACCGGGATCAACGGAGACCGCAACGCGGGCACGCTCGCGACACTGCAGGTCACGCTGCTGACCCCCGCCGAGATCGCCGCCGGCAAGCTGCTCGCCGCCTGGGCCGCCGCCTGCGCGTTCCTGGTGGCGAGCCTGCCGTTCCTCGGGATTGCGCTGGCGCTCGGCGGAACCCCCGGCACGGCCCTGCTCCGCGTCATCATCCTGATCGCGGTCCTGCTGGCCGCGGTGTGCGGGATCGGCCTGGGGTTCTCCGCGCTCACGGCACGCACGGCCGGCTCGACCGTCCTCACGTTCCTCACGGTCGCCGCACTGACCCTGCTGACCCCGATCCTGTTCGGGCTCACGTACCCGTCGATCTCGCGCACGCAGACCGTCGAGGTGTCGACCGTCCCGCAGGACTGGACCGGCGAGGTGGACGTCGAGTGCGAGGTGAGCGTCCAGCAGCGGACCGTCGCCCACACGGAGCGCACGTGGTGGCTGCTGGGCCTCAACCCGTTCGTCGTGCTGGCGGACGGCGCCGGCACGACCGAGTACACGAGGTTCTCGGGGAACGACAACGACCCGCTCGGTGCCATCCGGGACGGCGTCCGTGAGCTGCGGGCGGGCCCCGCGATCCCGCTCGACGAGTGCTGGACCGACCAGACCTCGGTCGACGACAGGATCGAGGCCGCGTCGCGCACCCCTGTGTGGCCGTGGGGGCTGGCCGTGACCGTGCTGCTGGGCGCCGGCGGGTTCGTGGTCGCGGTGCGCCGGCTCCACGTGCCCACCCGCACGCTCGCCCGGGGGACGCGCGTCGCCTGACGCTCGATGTGGCCGCCCCGGACAGGCTTACAGGTCGCGGGCGAAGCGCGTGATGACGGGATCGAAGCCCAGACCGCGGAAGAAAGCGTGCGCCTCCGCATTGAAGAGCCAGCTGTCCAGCCGCAGGCCGCTCAGCCCGTGAGCTCGGGCGTAGGTCTCCGCAGCCGCGACCATCGCTGAGCCCACGCCGCGCCGACGGACGGCAGGGTCGACGGCAAGGTGGTGGATGTAGAGGGTGTGCTGCTCGGTGGTGAAGGGGTTGACGCCCCGGTGCGCTTCGACCGCGTAGAGGTACCCGACTGGCTGTCCGCCCACCTCGGCGATCCAGACGATGTTGCCCTCGTCAGCCAGCTGTGCAGAGAAGAAGGTCTCCGCCGCAGCGCGGTCGACGGTCACGAACTGGGCGGGTAAGGCGTCGACGTGCAGACGCTGCACGTGCTCGTTGAGGGCAGCGATGATGCCCGCGTCGTCGGTGGTGGCACGGCGCAGGTGGGCCCTGTCCTCAGCAGTCATCACGAGGTTTACCTTGCTCGACGGGCCGCCCGTGGACAACGCCTTTGCACCCGGTAGGTCAGGGCTGCAGGGCGTCGTACTCCGCCTCGGCCGCGACGTCGTCCTCCACGTCCAGCCGCAGGTGCGCCAGCATCGTCTGCAGGGTGCGCAGCACGCTCGACGCGCGCTCGCCCCAGTCGGACAGGTACGAGAACTGCCACCACCAGAGGGCCTCGAGCACGCCGCCGGTCTCGTAGTGCCGCAGGCCCTGGGCCAGCGCGCCGGCGATCGCGACGAGGTCGCCGGACACGGTCGCGGGCTGGACCTCCACGCCCAGCAGGGGGTCGACCACCTCGGCGTACTCGTCGATGCCCTCGAACACGTTGGCCAGGTTGGCCCGCAGCGGTTCGACGTCCGGGTCGGGACCCAGATCGGGCTCGAAGCGCTCCGAGGGGACCACGTCGGTCGTCGCCCCCAGCCGGGCGCCGGCGGCGAGCACGTCGCTCACGGCCAGCAGCAGCAACGGCAGCGACGCGTCCGGGTTGGACCCCGACGCGACCTCCGTGACGGTGGTCAGATAGCTGCGGGCCTCGGACGCGACCGCCTGGGCGATCTCGCGAAGATCCGCGTCTGCTGTGGTGCTCATGGTGCCCGCTCCCCTATGCGCTGATCCGTCGACGACCCTCGAACGCGCGGCCGAGCGTGACCTCGTCGGCGTACTCCAGGTCCCCGCCCACCGGCAGGCCGGACGCCAGCCGGCTGACCGTCAGGCCCATCGGGACCAGCAGCCGCGCCAGGTACGTGGCCGTGGCCTCGCCCTCGACGTTCGGGTCGGTGGCCAGGATGACCTCGGTGACCGTGCCGTCCGCCAGCCGCGTCATCAGGCCGGCGATCCGCAGGTCGTCCGGGCCGACTCCGGCGATCGGGTTGATGGCCCCGCCGAGCACGTGGTACTTGCCGCGGAACTCCCGCGTGCGCTCGATGGCGACGACGTCCTTGGGCTCCTCGACGACGCAGATGGTCAGCGGGGAGCGGCGCGGGTCGCGGCAGATGCGGCACTGCGGCTCCTGCGCGACGTTGCCGCAGATCTCGCAGAACCGGACCCGCAGCTTCACCTCGGTGAGCGCGTCGGACAGCCGGCGGACGTCCGCCGGGTCCGCGGAGAGGATGTGGAACGCGATGCGCTGGGCGCTCTTGGGACCGACCCCGGGCAGTCGCCCGAGCTCGTCGATCAGGTCCTGGACCGCGCCTTCGTACACGCCTGCCAGCCTACGGGGTCGGTGGGGTCCCGCCGTCGGACGCCACCAGCTCCACCTCGAAGCCCTGGGCGTCCTCGAGGTAGGCCGCGTAGTGCTCCCGGCCGCCCGCGTACGGGTGCCGGTCCGCGAACAGCAGCGACCAGCCGTGCGCGGGGGCGTCCCTGACCAGCGCGTCCACGTCCGCGCGCGAGCCGCCCCAGAGGGCAGGTGGTTCAGGCCGGGTCGCAGCCGGTCGTGCGGAGCCGACGCCACGTCCGGGCCCGACTCGAGCACCACGTACGGCCCCGAGCCGTGCCCCCAGCTGACACCGTCGGGCCACCGGTCGCGCACCGCGTAGCCCAGCCGCGTCAGCAGCCAGCCCCAGCTCCGCTCCGCCGCAGCCAGGTCACCGACCCAGACCTCGAGGTGGTGCAGGCTGCCCGACGGCCGCTCGGTCACGACGAGCCGTCGTCCAGCTGCTCGTCGATGACGGTGCCGCCGAGCATCTGGGCGACCAGCGGGGCGCCCATCAGGCTCGACGTGGTGATGTCCGGGTCGTCCGGCGACGGGTCGTCCGGCACCCCGGGCACCGACCGCGACGCAGACTCGCGCGCCGCGGCCATCCCGCGCTCGCGCGCGGTACCGGACGGCGGCGGGGCGAGGTCCTGCGGCGGGGCGTCCGGGGTGGCGGGCTCGCCGGGCTCGTCGTCCGGGGGCTCGGGCATCGGAGGCTCGTCGTCCCACGACGCGGCCGCCTCGGCCGGCGTGACCGCACGCGGGTTGGCGCGGTCGTCGGGTGCGGGCCGGGCCGCCGCCGTTGCGACCGGGGCCGCGCCGACCTGCTCCGCGAGGATGCCCTCGACCCGCACGTCGAACCCGAGCGTCTCCCGCACGGCCCGCGCGACGACGTCCGCGTGGGCTCCGTTGCGGAACGTGGTGGCCAGTGCCGGGTTGTCGAAGGCGACCCGCAGCGTGGTCGCGTCCAGCTCGGCGACCTGGGCGTTCCGAGGGTCGATGAGCGCCCACGTCACCCGGCGCAGGCCCTTCACCGTCTCCAGGACCTCCGGCCAGCGACGACGGAGGACCTCGGTGTCGGGGCCGCCGGAGGACGCGCGGGCGGGGGTCGGGGCAGGGGCCGGCTCGGGGATCGCCGCCTTCTCGGGTTCGACGGCTGCGACAGGTTCGACTGCTTCGACGGCGGTAGGCGTCGGCGCGGGGTCCCACGGCGGGCTGTCGTCCGCGGCGGCGGCCGGCGCGAGCTCGACCGGCGTCGGCTCTGGAGGCGCCGCGGGCGGCTCGGCGGCGGCACCCGTCGGCTGCGTGTCGACCGGCGCCCGCTCGTCGGACGTGGCGGCCGCTGCGACCGGGGCCGGACGCTGCGCGGGCACCACCTCGGGCGCGGGTTCAGGACGCGGAGCCCGGGCGGCGGCCGGAGGCTGCGAGGCAGGCGCCGCGGCGGCCGGAGGCTGCGGGGCGGGCACCGCGGCGGGAGCCCGACTCCTATACAC